>OY787458.1:0-1395000 GCA_963678915.1 Prolixibacteraceae bacterium | reverse complement strand
TAGGCGAAGGATCTGCCGGAGTTAATGTGAGAGGTGGAAATGCTGATCAGAATCTATTTTACATCAACGAAATTCCGGTGTACAACAGTTCGCATCTTTTTGGATTCTTTTCGTCTATTAATTCAGATATAATCGAAAATTTTTCGATTTATAAAGGGCAGGTACCTGCAGAGTATGGTGGTAGATTATCCTCGATTTTTAATGTTGAGACGCGGAAGGGACATAAAAATAAATTTTTCACTCAGGGAGGGATTAGCCCCATTTCAGCTAATGCCGAGTTTGAAACTCCAATCGTAAAAGATAAAGCTTCGTTAATTATTAGTGCACGTTCGTCGTATTCCGATTGGATATTAAAGCGATTAAAAGATCCGGACCTGAGAAACAGTAAGGCCTCTTTTTATGATTTTGCTGGTGGAATTGATATCGACATTGATCAAAATGATCATTTGGCACTTTTTGCATATAATAGTTTTGACAATTTTAATCTGAATGGATATACCGACTATAGTTATGGAAATCTGGGTGGCTCAGTAAATTATTCTCATCGTTTCTCTCCACGGATTAAAGCTACTGGTTCGCTTATCGGCTCAAGCTACGGTTTCGAAACAATCGAAAAAAGCTCAGTTAGCGAAGCGTACAGCCATAAGTACGAATTAAACCATTATGAATTTCGGGGCAATATAGCATGGTTGGCGAATGATTACCATTCGTTAAAAGTAGGAACTGATGTGATTTTGTATGACTTGAATCGTGGTGTTATACGACCTTATGGAGAGGGTTCACTGAAGGAAGTTCTTAATCTGGGAAATGAAAAAGGAATTGAGACTTCGGTTTATGTTGATGACAACATAAACATTGGGCCGCGGGCTAGTTTTTATGCTGGATTTCGCCTGAGTAAATTTACCGAAACGGGGCCTAAAATAGTTCGGGATTATTATCCGGAGTCTCCCTTTGATGATAATAATGTTAGTTTCACCAGAGAATATAATAGAGGATCAAAAATTTCAGATTATTTCAATCCTGAAATCCGGGGTGGTTTCAATTATAAATTAAGAGAAAGTAGTTCAGTTAAACTCTCGATGACACAGATGTCTCAATATGTTTTTATGCTAAGCAATTCAATTTCTATTGCCCCCAACGATCAATGGAAATTGGCTGATTCACATATTAAACCTCCAAAATCTATTCAATATTCAGTAGCATATTACCAGGATTTTCCTCGAATAGGAATGAGTGCTTCGACCGAATTTTACTATAAGGAAGCTGAAAATATAGTTGAATCGCGCGACGGAACTGACTTTTTATCGTCTCCTTTCGTTGAGACTGCAATTTTGCAAGGCGAACAGGAAGCTTATGGAACCGAGTTTATGTTGACAAAATCGAAGGGCCGAGTAAACGGGTGGGCGTCTTATACTTTTTCGCGGTCGTTTGTAACTGTTAATGGAACTGAAGATTGGGCGGATATTAACAAGGGGAAAAAATACCCGTCCAATTTTGATAAACCAAATGTATTGAATATGGTTCTAAATTACAATTTGAGCCGCAGGTTCTCATTGTCAACAAATCTATCGTATAGTACTGGACGCCCGGTAACAATGCCTAAAAGCGTTTATTACGTTGATGAGAAGCCTTTTGTTGATTATTCTGATCGCAATGAATATCGTATTCCTGATTACTTTAGATTGGATATGTCTCTGAAAATTGACGGTAATCTTAAAGCCAAAAAACTGACGCATAGTTATTGGACAATCAGTGTGTATAACCTGACTGGCCGAAGTAATGCGAATTCTGTTTTTTTTCTGTCGGAAGATGGAAATATTCGCGGATATAAATACTCTGTTATTGGAGTCCCTATTTTGACAATATCATGGAATTGGAAATTAGGTAATTATGAAAATAATTAAACTCATCTTTATCGTGCTTATGGCCGGAGGAATAATTCCTTCGTGTATTGAACGGTATTACCCGGGAACGGAAACCGATTTCACACCTAAATTAGTTATCGAAGGGGCTGTTACCACTGAAGATGGCGAACAGGAGATTGTAATTTCCGAATCGGCTCCACAGAATGATCCAACATTTAGAGGAATATCAGGCTGCAGAGTATATGTTGAAGACGACCATGGAAACCAGTTTTTGTTTCCGGAATCGAAGAACCCCGGTTATTACCGCAGAGCAATTGATGGCCAATATATTATTATCGGTTCCCGTTACCGTTTGTCAGTACAAACTCCTTCCGGTAAAAAATATCAAAGTAATTTTGAAGAATTATTGCCCTGCCCAAAGGTTGATTCCGTTTATACTGAATTAGAATCAAAGCCAACGGCAGTAGAAAATGTTAATGATGATGGATTGCAGTTTTTTATTGATTTTAAAGCTGACAATACCTATGGAACCTTTTTTCGTTGGAAGCTTATAGAGACGTATGAATATCATTCGGCTTTGCCGATCGAAAAGTGGCTTGATGCTACTGGCTATCATACATCCTCAGGTCCTGATTTTAGCCATTACACTTGCTACAAAACGGAAGATTTGGCCGATATTTTTGTGTTGTCAACCAAAGGATTTACTCAAAATAGCTACCTGAAATACAAATTACATTTTGTGAATGACCATACCCAAAGGCTTCAGCACAATTACAGTTTATTGGTTAAACAGTATTCATCATCAGCCGGAGCATACAATTATTGGCAGAATCTGAAGAAAAATAATCAGGATGCGGTGAATATGTTTGGAAAGCAGCCAGCTAAGGTTGTGGGAAATATGTATAATCAGGCTGATTCTTCTGATGTGGCGCTCGGTTATTTTACTGTTTCTGATGTAAGAACTAAACGAATACTGGTACCTTCGGTTAAAGAATTGTCGTTTAGCAAAGTTCCCAAGTGTAAAGCTGTGCCTATTTCAGGGCCACTTCCTTCCGATCGTCCACTTTTTTTTGCTGATGCCTATAACGATATGGGAATACGAGTGTCGGGAATTATTAGTGCTGAGTGTATTTTATGCGAGTTGCTGGGCGGAACAACAGTAAAACCACCATATTGGGATAAGTAATGAGAGTCGGAACGTTGAAATATCATCTTTTAATTTTTGTCCTGATTATTTCCGGATTAAATCAAATTTCGCTGGCTCAGCCCGAGATTACGAGTTCCGAAGCCTCGCAATTGACTGAAAGAACGTTTTTGGTAACCGACCGGGAAATCTATTCTGTAGATGAAGATATCTTATTTTCTGCGTTTAATATGTCTTCGGCTTCATTGCGAAATGCTGCCTGGAGCAATGTACTTTATATTGAGCTGATGTCTCCGGATGGTGAGGTATTTGTAAGCAAGAAAATCTCATATAATCACGAAGGCGCTAAAGGAACTTTCCGAATTCCAAATTCTCTGCTTACCGGTAATTATTACCTTAGGGCTTATACCCGTTGGATGCGAGACTATTCGCCGTATCATTACTTTTATAAAATGATTAAAGTAATTAATCCATTTCATGCAGAGTTACTTGAACCTTCTGTAATTAATGCATTGAAAGAGTCTGAAGTAATGTCTGCTTCTGAAAATTCTGCAAACATAAAAATCAATACCAATAAAAAGAGGTTTACTAAACGCGAGCAAGTTGATCTGGATGTTTCCACCTCTGCCGTTATGTTCGATAAGTTAGCAGTTTCGGTAATTCCTCAAGGAACGGAAAAACAATTGGCTCCAAGAATGGAGGAGCTGCAGGAGCTGAGGTATTCTCCTGATTTTATTCCTGAAACTCGTGGTCTTTCAATCTCCGGAAAGGTTGTAAATGCTACCGACACAACATCTCTGGCATATATACTTGTTTCTCTGACTATTTTCAAGGAAAACCCGGAAAACAGAAATGTGTTGACCAACGAAAAGGGACAATTCTTTTTTGATCTTTCAACACTGGAAGGTGAATATGAGCTCTTTATTTCAGCCAAACCGAAAGAGGGTAAAACGCCTTTAATCCTGGTCGATAATGATTTCTCAATGCAAAAAATAACATTGCCTTATGTCGAATTTGATTTGTCAGGAGAATCAATAAAACTGTATCAGAAGTTGATTTTCAATAGCCAGATACAGGCACTTTACAAAAAACAAAACATACATGAAGAGCAGAAAGCGTTTTCTTCAAATTCGTCATTTTATGGCACTCCCGATTTTGTGCTCAAAGTAGCAGATTACATTGCCCTTAGCAACGTGAAAGATTATATTTACGAACTGATGCCACAGGTGGGAGTGAGAAATGAAGGCAAGCAGATCAAAGTAAAAGTTCTCGGCCCTTATTCGGAACTAGCCTTGAACGATCCTCTGGTTTTGGTTGATATGGTGCCCATTTTCGATATAGATAAAGTGTTGTCATTGCCACCCGATAAGATTGACCGGTTTGAAGTGGTAACTACTCCGTACATTAGAGGTGACATTGTGTTTGGTGGTATTTTTAGTATATTCTCAAAAAACAGTGATTTAGCTGGCATTGATCTTCCTTCGACGGGGCGTTTTATTACTTATAAAATGCTGAGTAGCGAGCGTGCCCCGATTGCTCCAACCCTCAATAATATCCGTATTCCCGATTTATGCAATTGTCTTTACTGGAATCCTGAAATGAAACTGAATGAAGGAGAAATGGCTAAGATTTCGTTTAATGTTGGTGACGATCCTGGTCAATACCTGATTGTTGTTCAAGGTATCGACAATAACGGACAATATGTGAGATCAACAGAAATGATCACTGTTGAGTGACCATTTATTCGGACTACTGGGCAAATGTTTAAAGTTTAAAGGACAAGACGAGATCAGTCCATCAATAATTAATCCTTCAAACTTGGGGTATAATTCCCATTTTCTTCATCAGAAACGTTGCATTCATCGTACGGGTAACACCGTCGGTCAGTTTGTAATCGAAATTTAGTTCATCGTTATTCAGCAGTACTTCGAAGCATTGGTTTTTGATGGATGGAATACTTTGAGCAAGGTCAGTCAGTCCTAAATCGTGTGTGGCAACAATTCCATGAGTTTTTAGGTTTATAAGTTGATAAATCAGCTCTTTTGATCCGTTTAGTTTATCAACCGAGTTGGTCCCTTTCAGCATTTCGTCGAGGATGACAAATAAGTTCTCGCCATCTCGAATAAGGTTCAGCATGGTGTGAAGGCGTAATAATTCGGCATAAAAATACGACTCATCATTTATCAGATTATCGGAAGTTCGCATGTTGGTATAGATGCGGATGGGGCTGAATTCAAGCTTTTCAGCACAAACTTTACACCCATTGGATGCCAAAACCAGGTTAATTCCTATTGTCCGCAGAAATGTACTTTTCCCGGCCATATTGGCGCCTGTGACAATTACTATTTGTTCTTCGTTTGTTATCCGGAATGAATTACTAATGCAGCGTTTCTCTTCAATTAACGGATGACCTACTTCTACAGCGTTTAAATGAAAGGCAGAATCGACAACTTCTGGCACAACCCATTTGGGGTGATTGTAATTGTAGTTGCCAAGACTGATCAGCGCATCAAACTCGGCAATAACTTCGAACCAGAGCGGCAGTTCTTCGGCATACTTTTGCTGCCATTTGTTAAGTTTCGACAAGCATCTCACATCCCACAGAAAGACTGAATTCAGGATAAAACCGATCAGCATATTCTGTCGGTAATCAAATTCATTCAGAATTTTTTGAAGTTCAGCAGTGATAGTACCTGCCGATTTTCCTTTGATGAGTAGCCGGGATTGCAGTTGCTTCAGATAATCACTTCTGAAATCTTTTGTTTCGATTTGCCGAAGCATATCGGAATATTGACTTAATAGCTTGGATTGTTTCTCGAATTGTTTGGTGAATTTTGATGTGGTTTTACTGTAGGCCAGGAAAATGCCCCACTGTACAAACACCGGAATCAGGTAGAATGATTTGGTGATTAAACCAATGATATTCAGTACTATTAATAGCAAAGTTATAGCTGGCAGTGTTTGGATCAGAAACTGGAGTTGTTTTTCAGATTTTAAACGAATTTGTCCACTGACCAGATTTTCGATCTGTTTCTGATTTTTATGTTCCTCGGTTTCAATGCCCAAAGCCATGAAATTTTGTCGCCAGTTTAAATCTTCAGCCAGTTCCTGAATGGCCATTTGTCGTTGTGCGATTTCTGTTTTGGTGCGCTGGCTTTTCCCAAGTAGGGCTGCTAATTGCTTTTCCCCGCGTAAAGTGACAGTGCGGTTCAGAAATTGAAACATTGAGCTGCCGCCAAATAAATCGAGATCGTAGCTATAATCGTGGTGCGGATCGATAAATTCGGATCCATCGTCGAATGGTTTCAGATCGCGGTGCAGTGCACTCATTTCATCTATATTGATTTTTACCAGTTGCAGGTTGAAATTCAGTTGCTTTTCGGCCTGAATGTATTTTTTAACTAGGAAAAGGAATACCGCAAGGAGAAATATGGACGATAAAAGTGCCAGAATGCTATTAACCGGAGAGAGGTAATAATAGGCCGGAATAATCGCCAGAAAGCTTATCAGGCGGGCAAAAGCTATTAATTTTAGTTGCTTTTTCATAGAATCGGCTACTGTTTGATAATGATTAGCCAGACTCCGGTATTGTTGTAAAAGATCGGTATTCATGTGGATTGATGTTTTGTGATAACGAGTATAGCCGCTGTTCAATTTATTACAAACAAAAATGCCTAAAGCTTTTGTATAACTTTAGGCATTTCGAATATAGGCAGTCTGAATTCTATTTGTTCAGGATTTGCCAGATTTTATCTTTCAACTGGATAATTCCCTGGTTGGTAACCGACGAGATAAACAAATGCGGAATATCCTTTAACTCCTCACTGATTTCAACTTTCAGTTCGTCATCCAGAAAATCACTTTTGCTGATGACCAGAAAACGCTCTTTGTCGAGCAATTCAGGGTTGTATTCTTCCAGCTCGTTCAGCAGGATATTGTATTCTTTTCGGTAATCTTTTGCATCAGCCGGAACCATAAACAGAAGCATCGAGTTACGCTCAATGTGCCTCAGGAAGCGCAGTCCGAGGCCTTTCCCTTCGTGTGCACCTTCAATAATTCCGGGGATATCGGCCATCACAAACGATTGGTTATCGCGGTATGCCACAATTCCCAGATTTGGAACAAGTGTGGTAAACGGGTAATCTCCGATTTTTGGTTTTGCAGCGGAAACAACCGAAAGCAAAGTTGATTTTCCGGCACTCGGAAATCCAACCAAACCCACATCAGCCAGAATTTTCAATTCAAGCGTAAACCAGCCTTCTTCGAAAGGTTCACCAGGTTGAGCAAAGCGCGGGGCTTGCATGGTTGCCGATTTGAAATTGGTATTTCCCAACCCTCCACGTCCGCCTTTTACCAGGATTTTTGTTTCCTGATCTTCGGTAATTTCGAAGAGAAATTCGCCGGTTTCGGCATCTTTGGCCACAGTTCCGAGCGGAACTTCCAGAAATACATCGTCACCATTTGCTCCGGTTGATGTCATTTTACTTCCCGATTCGCCATGCCCGGCATAAATGTGCCGCTGGTATTTCAGGTGAAGCAATGTCCACATCTGGGCACTCCCCCTCAAAATCACATGTCCGCCGCGTCCGCCATCACCGCCATCTGGACCACCTTTGGGTTCACCTTTTTCTCTGCGGAAATGCGCTGAGCCAGGTCCTCCGTTACCCGATCGGGCATATATCTTAACGTAATCAACAAAATTTGTATCTGCCATTCTAAAAGTTTCAAGTTCCAGGTTTCAAATTCAGGTCTGACCTTTTCGGTTAATTTAAGGCAAGCCATGAATCTTCCTGATCATTCAATTATTTTTCGAGGGGACGAAGTTAAGCAAAAAAAGACGAATGGCTAGTTAACCATCCGTCTTTTCAATTTATTATCAGAATCTTAAAGAGTAGCTACGGTGTCGATGAGCCGTTGGGCAATTTCTTCGACAGAACCAGTACCATCAATTTTATAGTACTTGTTTTGAGCGCTGTAGTAATCTCTTAAAGGTGAAGTTTTTTCGTGATAAATGCTAATGCGGTTTTCGATGATAGAAACATCCTGATCGTCAGGACGGCCAGATGTTTTTCCTCGGAACAGCAATCGTTTGACCAGCTCATCTTTTTCAACGAGCAGGCACACCATTCCTGAAACCGGCGTTTTATTTTCGTTGAGTAACTCGTCGAGAGCCTTTGCTTGTTCAACTGTTCGCGGAAATCCATCGAAAATATAGCCGTTGGCATCTTTGGTTTCACTAAGTTTTGATTTGATCATACCAATCACGATCGAATCGGGTACCAGAAAGCCTTTGTCCATATAGCTTTTAGCTTCAATTCCGAGGGTTGTCTCGGCTGCAATCTGGGAACGTAATAAATCACCGGTCGAAAGGTGAATTAGCTTAAACTTCTCAATGAGGAAGTCTGCCTGAGTGCCTTTCCCTGCACCAGGAGGGCCAAATAAAACTAAATTTAACATTTGATTTTGGGTTACTTTTTTTCGGTTACTTTATAAATGTCGATCAAATTGCGACCTCTCCCGTCGTAATCCAGACCATAACCAACTATAAAATCATTTGGAATTTCCAATCCAATGTAATCAAGTTGTATTTTAACCTGAAGTGCGTCGGGTTTTAAAAGTAAAGTAGCAATTTTGACCTCTTTAGGGTTCTTGGCTTTTATTTGTTCAATGGTATTTGCAATGGTAATGCCCGAATCTACGATGTCTTCAAGAACAATTACAGTGCGTCCCGAAAGATCTTCGTTTAATCCAATCAACTGTTTTACCTCTCCGGTTGTTTTAGTGCCTGAATAAGAAGCCAGTTTTATGAACGAAATTTCGGCATCGAGCAATGAAATGCGCTTAAAAACTTCTGCAGCAAACATGAATGAACCGTTCAGAATGCAGAGGAACAATGGATTTTTGTCTTTGAAATCGTTGTTCATTTTTTCTGCCATTTCTTCAACGATCGACCTGATCTTTTCGTAAGTAATGAAAAGTTCAAACTCTTTGTCATGTATTGTTACGTTTTTCATACGCGGGTATTTTGAATCGATTTGGTTTTTGTGAGTTATTTTCAATTATTTTTGGCTTGAAAAATAAAGCGACAAAGTAACAAAACTAATTTCTATTGAAAAAATTAAATTCTGAAAAGATGGAACCAAAAGTAAGTATTATAATGGGAAGTACTTCCGATTTGGGAGTGATGGAAGCTGCGGCTAAAGTATTGGATGAGTTTGAGATACCTTTTGAAATTAATGCTTTGTCGGCACACCGTACGCCCGAAGCTGTTGAAGCTTTTGCCAGGGGAGCGAAAGCCCGTGGAATACAGGTAATTATTGCTGCTGCCGGAATGGCCGCTCATTTGCCGGGCGTTATTGCTGCAATGACTACCCTGCCGGTGATTGGAGTGCCAATCAACGCTTCGCTGAACGGCCTCGATTCGCTTTTGGCAATTGTACAGATGCCTCCCGGAATTCCGGTTGCTACTGTCGCTGTAAATGGAGCTCAAAATGCTGGTATTCTTGCTGTTCAAATGATGGCACTTGGCGATGCGGAACTGGCCACAAAGCTCGATGCTTTTAAAGTTAACCTGAAAGCAAAAATTGAGAAGGCAAATAACGAGTTGGCTCAAATAAAATTCAGATATAAAACAAACTAGAGCTGTCTGCTTGACTCGTTAACAAAATATTTGTAACTTGTATGAATTAAATGAATTCCTGATTTCGTATCAGGAATTTTTTTTATACACCAATGTTATGAAATTGTTACTGATTTTGCTGACAGTTAATTTGCACCTGTTTATGCTTCCTGAGAGCTATGGACAGGACGTTTTTTCGGTTGGTTCGCGCAATGAATCGCTGGCCGGAGCCACAGCCGCAGTAACTGGCAGCTGGTCGGTTTTTGGAAATCAGGCGGGTTTGGCTTCAGTTGATTATTTGACGGCTGGAGGTTCTTTTCAAAACAGGTTTTTGGTAAATGAGCTTTCGAGCAGGGCTGGTTTCATTGTTGTACCTGTTCAAACTTCGTGTTTCGCTCTTTCAATGTCCCAATTCGGACAGAATCCATTTCGCCAGGAAAAATTTGGTTTGACCTATGCCCGAAAGCTTGGCGAACGATTGAGTTTTGGTATGCAGTTTAATTGGTACAGATTGTTCCTGTCGGAAGAAAACCGGACAACAGGTTCTTATGGCGCTGAATTTGGGTTGCAGTATCGGTTGACATCCAGCCTGATTGTTGGTTTTCACACTGTAAATCCTTACCAAACTAACATTAAGTTATCCTCCGGACGATTCACTTATCCATCATATATTAGGGCTGGCGCTTTTTACCATGTCTCCGAAGTGTTTAGTCTGACCTCCGAACTTGAAAATGATTTTGCTGATCATTTTATTTTGAAAACAGGCTTTGAATACAGCATTCTGAAAAAGCTTTTTGTGCGTGGTGGTGTTTCCGGAAAGCCTTATCGTATCTCTGCCGGATTTGGGTTCGATGTGAAAAAACTTACACTTGACCTGGCAACAACCTATAATCAGGATCTAGGGCATTCGCCATCAGTTTCCTTTCAATACCATTTCAGATGAAGAGCTTTTTGTTGATCATATTGATACTTTGTTTGGCGGCGATTGCAAAGGCGCAAAATCCGGTAATGGATCAAATCACTGAAGATTTGCTCGAGTCGGCTGGCGAAAACATGAGCGACGACACCGATATCCAGGAAATTCTGGATGATCTGGAAGGCTTCCTGCAAAATCCGTTGAAGATTAATGGGGCTACAAAGGATGATTTGATGCGTCTGCATTTGTTATCCGAGGTTCAAGTTGACGACCTGCTGAAGTATCGCGAGAAAACAGGAACGATTTACAGCCTTTTCGAATTGGTTGCGGTTGATGGCTTATCTCCTGAATTTCTGCAAAAACTGGAGCCATTTGTTTCATTCGACGTTGCAGAAGAGCAGACGGGAAGGAAAAGATCATCAACAGATTTGCTTGCACGGTCAACCCGCGCATTTACCTCTGATCGCAACGATCAAAGTAAATATGAAGGTTCTCCGGAACGATATTATTTCAGGGTGAAGCATTTCTCGAATCGTTTCGAATATGGCATGGTTACCGAGAAAGATCCGGGCGAAGCTTTTTTAAGGGAATCGAATAACCATGGGTTTGATTACACCAGTGCATATGTCAATTTTAGTTTTGGTGATAATAAAATATATGCTGGCGACTACCATGTGCGTTTTGGTCAGGGTTTGGTTGCCTGGCAAGGTTTTTCTATGGGAAAGTCGGCCGAAACAACCCAGGTATTTCGGTCGCAGCAAGGCATCAGGTCGTATGCATCTACCGACGAAAATCAATTTTTTCGGGGAACTTCAGCAAAACTCACCTTCCGGAATTTCACATTTTACCCATTTGTATCGCTGCATAAGGTTGATGCTAATATTGATACCATTGACGATAAACGTTCGTTTGGGGCATTTCAAACCAGCGGATATCATCGCTCGGGATCGGAATTGACAGGTGAAAATTCGTTGGAGCAATTTGTGGCCGGAGCTCATTCAACGTATTCAGTTGGCTCGTGGTCGGTTGGTGCAACAGCAATCTATAATTGTTTCGATGCTTATTTAGACCGCAGCGATGAACCATACAACCAATTTTTGCCGGAAGGGAAGGAGCATTTTGCTGCCGGACTCGATTGGAAAGGCTCGGTGAAAAAGGTGTTCGTTTTTGGAGAAGCTGCAATAAGCAAGAATTCGGGGAAAGCCATTTTAACTGGCTTAATGACGAATCTGGCGCCAAATGCCGAATTTTCGCTGCTTTACCGCAATATCAACAAATCGTATTTCAGCTTTTTTGCCAATGCTTTTAGCGAATCATCGCGGGTGAACGACGAGCATGGTTTGTATCTGGGGATGAAAGTTTATCCCGCATCCCGCTGGATGGTGCAGGCCTATGCTGATTTGTTCAGGCATCAATGGCTAAAATACACCACCGCAGCTCCATCCTCCGAAACTGAATATTTTGTTCAGGTTTCATACAATCCGTCGAAAAAGACCGGCTTTTATCTGAGGTTGTTTCAGGAGGAGAAAGGGCAGCGGGTAATCGATGGAATGTTACGATATAATGTTCAGCAAATGATTAAGCGGGTAAGGTTCAATTTTTCGCACGACTTTAACGAGCAGATAAGCACTAAAAGCCGGATCGAATTCTCATTTTATTCGAAACAACAGGCCGAAAAAGGAATGTTGATTTATCAGGATTTTGGATTTAAACCCAGCGGAAAGTCGTTTGCAGTGAACGGGCGACTGGCTTATTTTTCGACCGATAGTTACAATTCTCGACTATACGCTTACGAAAACGATTTGCTGTATTCCTTTTCGGTCCCTGCGCTGTATGGCCAAGGAATTCGGGCTTATTTAAATCTTCAGCAAAAATTGGGTAAACACTTGTCGTTCTGGCTGAAGGGTGCGATTACCAGTCAGTTTAATCAGGGTGAAGACGAAACGAGTAGCGCTTCTTCGACTAAAACGGAAGTGAAGTTTCAGGTTCGCTATCAGTTCTAGTTTTTCTATTTCTAAATTTTTAAGGTCTGAAAATCAGTTGTTTGTGTGAATTGTGACGAGTGATATGTGTAGTTCGATCTCAATTACTATATTTGCACGTCATAACAGGAAAAGGGATGGTTCATAAAATTAATTTCGACGATATTCGTCCGTTTGATGATTCAGAAGTAAAGCATTACCTCGGATTATTACTTGAGGATGAGAATTTTGAAAACATTTTAAAGTTCGTTTTCAAAGATCAGTCAAAAGTAGATCAGGCCAGGTTTGCCATAGCAAATATCAACACTGTAAAAGATCTTCAGCTGAAGTTTATGTATAAGCTGATTGAAGACCTGATCCTTAAAAAATCGACAGACGGACTCAGCTCCAGTGGCTTGGATCGGCTCGATAAAAATACCAGCTACCTTTTCATTTCGAACCATCGCGACATTATTCTCGACTCGGCCATCATGAATTACCTGATTGTTCTCGAAGGCATGAATACGACTGAAATCGCCATTGGGAACAACCTTCTCATTGAAAAGTGGATTGAATATGCTGTTAAACTCAACCGGACCTTTGTGGTTCGCCGCAATTTGCCGGTGAGAGAATTGCTGATGGCTTCCAAAAAATTGTCGGAATATATTCGCCGTGACATTACCCTGAAAAATACCTCGGTTTGGATAGCCCAACGGGAAGGCCGGACTAAAGATGGCAATGATAAAACACAGCAGGCTTTACTTAAAATGTTGAATTTGAGTAATATCAAGGAGGTTAGTGAAGGTTTTAAGGAGCTGAAAATTGTTCCACTTTCGATTTCGTACGAAATTGAGCCGTGTGGACTTTCGAAAGTTGCCGAATTATACAAAAAACAAACTGAAGGTTTTGAAAAAACTCAGGAAGACGATCTCCGGAGCATGGGCGAAGGTCTGATCCGTCCGAAAGGAAGGGTTCATTTTGGATTTGGCGAACCAATTAATGCCGGGCTTGATCGGATTGGCAACGACGAACCAATCCAAAATCAAATTGAAAAAATAGCTGAAATTATTGATGATCAGATTTACAATAACTTCAAGTTGTGGCCAAACAATTACATTGCCGAGGATATTTTAAACAATGCCAGCAATAATCTGGATCAATATACTGCAGCGCAATTCGATCATTTTGCTGCAATGCTTGATGAAGCTGTTCAAACCATTTCGGGCGACAAAGCGGTGATCCGAAATATGTTCCTCCAGATGTACGTAAATCCGATAATTAACAAACGCAAATCGCTGGCTTAAGCCATGGTTGGAAGCTTTAGTGGTATAATCTGGGATTGGAATGGCACCTTGCTGAACGACGCGGGGCTGGCCGTTGAAACCATGAATCAGATGCTTGAACGACGCGGGCTACCAACACTCTCGATGGATCGGTACAAATCGGTATTTACCTTTCCGGTCAAAGATTATTATCAGAAAATAGGCTTCGATTTTGAAGCTGAGCCTTTCGAAATCCCTGCAATCGAATTTATCGACGTATATAACAGCCTCGTGCATGGATGCGAGCTGCATCATGACTCCATAAGAGTTTTAAATCACTTTAAGTTGGCGGGAGTGAAGCAGTATATACTTTCGGCCATGGAGCAGGAAGTTCTGAACGCTTGCCTTAAACACTACCAAATTGAGCAGTTTTTCGAGTATGCCTCGGGGCTTGATAATTTTTATGCTGCCTCGAAAGTTGAAAACGGACACCAATTGATAAGCCGGCTAAACCTGAATACCAGTGATTTGGTTTTAATTGGCGATACGGTGCACGATTTTGAGGTGGCTACAAAGTTGGGTTGCCGATGCGTTTTAATTGCCGACGGACATCAGTCGAAAGAGGTTTTGCTGGCTACCGGAGCGTTGGTGCTCGATTCGATAGCAGAACTCATAAACTGATTTTTTGCCGACCAGTACAACTTCATACCGAAAATAACTTCTAATATATTTGTGCTTTACCAGTAACCCGAATTAAAATGAAACAGGAAAGAATACCGGTTACCATCATCACAGGATTTCTGGGTGCAGGAAAAACAAATCTGCTCAATAAGCTCATCAGAAAACATCCGGAGAAGAAATTTGCCATTATTGAAAACGAATTTGGAGAAACCGGTATTGATGGCGGATTAATCGCCTCAGCCACGGAATCGATTTTTGAGTTGAATAACGGATGTATCTGTTGCTCGTTAGGCGAAGATTTTTTGCTGACTCTCGAAAAGCTTTTGGGCAGTTCTTACGAATTCGATCATTTATTGGTTGAAACGACAGGTATTGCCGATCCAACCGGAATTGTTGATGCTTTTGTGTCGGGAAGTTCCATTCAGGAACGGTTTAAAATCGACAGTGTGATCTGTGTGGTTGATGCCGAAAATATGGAGGATTTATACGAAGAGCAACCTGAAATCAGACTTCAGCTGGCATTGGCCGACCTGGTGCTAATAAATAAAACCGATTGCGTTCATCCTGAATACCTGGCTCGCCTTACTGATCTGGTAAAAGCAGTGAATCCGATGGCTCGAATCGGGAAGACAATTTATTGCGAAGTCGGGAACATCGAGGTTTTGGATACCAATTCTTTTTCAGGAGAAGTTATCGGAAAATCAACCTTGTCGTTTTGCGGGATTGACCTTCCGGCGAAAGACCAGTCCGCGCAACGATCGTTCATTCACAATCCGCAGCCAAGCCAAACCCCGCACAAACACGATATTTCATCGGTTGGTTTTACCTTCAGTGGTAGTTTCGATGTCAATAAATTTGGGCTGTGGATGCAGAATTACCTGTATTTCAATCGGGAGCGCATTTTCAGGGTGAAAGGAATTATGAGTTTCGATCAAACCGAAGATCAGTTTGTTTTTCATGCTGTTCGCAGTTCGTTTATGTTCGAAGTAGGGAAGCCCTGGGGAAATGAAACGCGTTTTAGTAAGCTGGTTTTCATTGGGAAAAACATTTCGGGAAAAGAACTCGAAGCCAATTTACTTCAGCTCCTTGCCAAATAGCCAGGCCACGAAAAAAATATTTGTTTTCGAGTCAGGACCTTACTTTTAGCGGGGTCCTGACTTGTTTTTTTGATGTGTTGAAAACTGACTAATATCTAATTGTTTTTCGGGAAGATCAGATTCAAAACTATTATTATTTTCATCCGATTTTAACCAAATCCAAATAAAATCAATTGTAAAAACTAAACTTTAATCAAAGGAGAAACACAAATGGCCAGACGAATTATTGGTATTCACGAGAAGCTACCCGTATTGGAAAGCTTACCGCTTAGTTTTCAGCACTTAACGGCGATGTTTGGTGCCACCATTCTTGTTCCAATTCTTTTGGGAATTGATCCTGCAATTGCGTTATTGATGAATGGTGTTGGTACCATTATTTACACCTTGTTTACCAGGGCTGGAATTCCGGCATATCTTGGATCCAGTTTCGCATTTATTTCGCCGGCATTGCTTGTTATTGGCACTTATGGTGGATTTACACATGCACAATCTGGCTTTATTTTCTTCGGATTATTCTTTATTGCCATTTCGTTTGTAGTAAAATACTGGGGTATCAAATGGATTGACATTGTGATGCCTCCAGCCGTAATGGGTGCTGTAGTGTCCATTATCGGGTTGGAGCTGGCTCCTGTTGCTGCTCAGCAGGCTGGTTTGGCTGCCAGCGCCGGTCAGGAATTTGTAATGAACACAAATACAGTAATTGTCTCGATGTTCACTTTGTTGATCGGTATTGCCGGATCGGTTTTGTTCAGAGGATTTTTAGCTGTAATACCGATTTTGTTTGCTGTAATTGCAGGTTATCTGCTCGCTTTGGGTATGGGCATGGTCGATACAGCTGCCATTGCTAATGCTGCCTGGTTTGCGCTTCCAAAGTTTCAAACTCCGGTTTTTGATTTGAATGCCATTTTAATTATTGCTCCTGCATGTATCGTTGTGTTGGCCGAACATATTAGTCACCTTATTGTAACCGGAAAAATTACAGAATCGGATTTAATGGAAAACCCAGGTTTACACCGGTCATTACTTGGCGATGGTGTAAGTAATGTTTTGTCGGGTTTTGCAGGTTCTCCACCAAATACTACTTATGGCGAAAATATTGGAGTTATGGCAATTACCCGTGTTTACTCGGTTTGGATTATTCGCGGTGCTGCTTTGCTGGCAATAGCTTTTTCTCTGATTGGTAAAGTTTCTGCGGCTATTTCAACTATTCCTGGTCCGGTAATGGGCGGAATCACCATGTTGCTTTATGGTGTAATCGCGGTTCAGGGGTTCCGTATGTTTGTGGAGCAAAAAGTTGATTTCAGCAAGAACAGCAATATGGTGCTTGGCGCCATCACTTTTGTGGTTGGTGTTAGCGGTGCCAGTATCAGCATTGGTTCAGTACAGTTAAAAGGGATGGCTTTTGCTGCTGTGGTTGGTGTAGTTTTATCCCTGATTTTCTGGATGCTTCGCAAAGCAAATCTGATGAATGAATAAAGAAGTGTAGTTTACGCTTTTTATACATACTGAAAAGGCCTGCTTTCTTCTCGGTTTATCCGATTAAAAGCAGGCCTTTTTTATTTATTCACGGGGTGACTTTAAGTCATCCCGTGAATAACATTAAGCTATTTTGCCGGAGTAATCACAATGTTGCGGTATTCGGCCGGACGGTGATCGCCTTGCAACATGATGGGTCCAGGTTCACCTTCTTTGCTGTCGATAGCACCTCCGGTGATGCCGGGGATAATTTGGTCGGTAATGATGGCTTTGCCGTTGGCAACAATGGTCACCCTGCGGCCAATCAGCGTAATGTCGTAAGTTTGCCATTCGCCCGGTGCTTTGGCAACATTTTCGTTTGGAGTGAGGAAGCCATATATTCCGCCCAGGTAAATCGAAGCGGGTTCTTTCCCTTTGCTGTCTTCAATCTGAACTTCATATCTTCCTCTCAAATAAATCCCGGTGTTTCCTTCTTCCGGATAACGGAATTCAATATGCAATTTAAAGTCATCAAATTTCTGGTCGGTAATTAAATTGGTTCCCGGTTTTGGGCTTTTCAGGATTCCCCCTTCGGCCACCCATTGGTTGTTGGGCTTTTGTGAATGCCATCCGTCCAGATTTTTTCCATTGAAAAGGGTAATTGGCTTTCCCCATTGTGGCGACATGCTTGCTCTTTTCAACAATGGAGCGCGTTCTCCGGTGAAGTTGTATTTTGTTCCCGAACTGGAAGTAATTACTCCGGTTAGTTTATCGTTTTCAAGGATTCCTTCAAAAACCATGTCGTTGTCCGAGTTATCCCATTGTGGAGGAATACTGAAAGAAACTTTTCCGTCCTTAAAGTTAACTTTCGATATTGGGCGCGCACTTCCGGCATCTCCCACAAAGTAACCAACCAGTGTTTTTGTGCCTGAAAGTTTAACCTCGAGCCACGAAGGTGCCGATTGATTGTTCATTTGAACGGTAAGGTCCCAGCGTCCAATGATAGGTGGTTCGCCGGCATTGGAGTTGCCGCCCTGCGAATAAAATGGAACGACAATCAGTAAAGTCAGTGCGAGCATCAGGCCGCGGAACTTGCCACTAAAACCTGAGCAAAATGAATTATTTCTCATGGTGAATTAATTGTTGGTGAATAATACCCAAAAATACAGTTTTTATAGTTCAGGAGGCAATTTTATTACTGCTTCTGAAATACTGAAAATGAGAAAATATGTTTGGATAGCTGACCGGGAAACCGGACGTTGTTTAGTACGATTTGGTCTTGATGTCGCGGATGTAAAGCTGAAGATTGGTTTTTCCGCGGAACTCGTTTTCGGCAATCGAGTAGCAAATGTCGAATGGTAATCCCTGGTTGATTGACTCGAAATGCTGTGCCTGGTTGAAAGCAATGCCCGAGAATTGTGAGGACGTGCTGGTAGGTTCAATCAGGTCGAGTTTCAGGTGTTCCATGTTTTTTCCAACCGGGCGGCTGGTGCCACTGTCGAGTACATTCTCGGTAATGAACAACGGAATCATGTTATGCGGGCCAAATGGTGCAAATTGCTTCAGAATACGATAGAATTTCGGAGTAATTTCCGAGAGGTAAATTTTAGCATCAGCCTCAATGGCCTCGGTTTGCTGCTGATTGGTTATTTGTTTGGTTACAATTTCCTCGAAACGACGAGAGAACTCATAAATATTTTCAATTTTCAGTGTCAGTCCGGCGGCATACATATGCCCTCCGTACGATTCGAGTAAATCGCTGCAAGCACCGATCGCCTCATACAAATCGAAATCGCGTATCGATCGGGCCGAGCCGGTTGCCAGTCCATTCGATTCGGTTAAAACCACCGTTGGACGGTAGAAATGCTCGGTGAGGCGCGATGCAACAATACCAACAACTCCTTTGTGCCAGTCGCGGTTATATAGTACAGTTGCATTTTTTGCTTCGTGCTCCGGATCGCGTTTGATCATTTCCAGAGCTTCCTGGGTAATGTCGCGGTCGAGTGTTTTGCGGATTTCGTTATACGAATTGATTTCGTCGCCTAAGAGCAACGCTTCCTGCTCGTTGGTAGCTGTAAGTATAGCAACTGATTTCTTCCCGTGTTCAATTCTGCCGGAAGCATTCAGCCGCGGGCCAATTTTAAATACAATATCGCTCACTGATTTTTCTTCGGTATTCAGTCCCGAATATTGCATGATGGTTTTTAGCCCGATACTTGGCGATGTGTTGAGCTTTTTCAGCCCAAAGTGAGCCAGTACGCGGTTTTCACCGGTTACCGGAACGATGTCGGAAGCAATACTTACCACAAGCAGATCGAGCAACTCTGTCAGTTCCGAAAACGGAATGTTATTTCGTTTTGAAAACGCCTGTAGTAATTTGAAGCCTACGCCACAACCCGACAGTTCTTTGTACGGATAGGAACAATCCGGCCTTTTGGGATCCAAAACAGCAAATGCATTTGGAATAACGTCGCCAGGGTTATGGTGGTCGCAAATAATGAAGTCGATGCCCAAATCTTTGGCCATCTGTATTTTTTCAACGGCTTTAATTCCGCAGTCCAATACAATTACCAAACTGATTTTTTGCTCTGCAGCGTAAAGAATACTTGTTTTCGAGATGCCGTATCCTTCGGAATATCGGTCGGGAATGTAGTAATCAAGATTTTTCAGACGGCTGCGCAGAAACTGGTACATCATGGCAACCGAGGTGGTTCCGTCAACGTCGTAATCGCCGTAAATCAAAACATTCTCCTGATTGTCGATTGCCAGTTCGAGTCGCTCCACGGCTTTGTCCATGTCTTTCATCAGGAATGGATCGTGCAGATCGGATAACTTTGGTCTGAAAAAGGCCTGGGCTTCGGCATAGTTTGTAATGCCTCTTTGTGCTAAAAGATTGGCAATTACCATATCAACATTTAGCGCAACCGATAAATGCTTGATGATGTTAATGTCGCCTTCTTTTTTAATATTCCAGACTTTGTTCATTCGCGTTATTTCAGAGCAACCCTATTTTGAGTAAAAAATTTCTCAAAGATAGAAAATGAACTTAGAACGCGAAATTAAATTCAGGCACATTAATTCACATTTTGTTAACAGGATTTGATGCTTTTAGTTGTAATGTTCATCGCTTCAAAACCTTAGCTGTGCTAATTAATTCTGCAGGATTTTTCGATATTTTTTAAATATTTTTTCGTTGCCGTTTGTGTTAAAAAATCGTAACCAATAATGCTGATCAGCGGCTCTTTTCAGAAGCATTCTATCCAAATTTTAAGTGTTGAAAAAACACAAATTTCGCATATTTGAAACTCAGCGATCATGGTCATTTCTAATATGCAATTATTGCTATCTTTGCCGAACATTTTTCTAAAATTCAAACAGTCTGAACGAAATGAGCATATCTGAATTAAGCGAACAGGAACTTGTAAGGCGTAACTCCTTGCAAAAAATGCGGGAAATGGGAATCGATCCATACCCGGCAGCTGAATTCCCCGTAAACGTAACCACTTCGGAAATTAAAGAAAATTACAATCCGGAACTGAATAACTTTCAGGATGTAGTTTTGGCTGGCCGCGTGATGAGCCGCCGCATTATGGGAAAAGCTTCATTTGCCGAGTTGCAGGATTCAACCGGAAAGTTGCAGCTGTACATCAACCGCGATGAAATTTGTCCGGATGAAGATAAAAGCCTGTACAACGACGTATTCAAAAAATTACTTGATATTGGCGACATCGTTGGAGTTAAAGGTTTTGCCTTTATTACCCAGGTTGGCGAGCTTTCGATTCACGTAAAGGAATTTGTTGTTTTGAGCAAATCGCTCAGACCACTTCCTGTAGTTAAAGAAAAAGACGGGCAGACTTTTGACGCCGTGACTGATGCGGAGTTTCGCTATCGCCAGCGCTACGTCGATTTGATTGTCAATCCGCAGGTAAAAGATACGTTCCTGAAACGGACGAAGATCATCAATACCATGCGTCAGTTTTTTAACGAACAAGGTTATCTTGAAGTTGAAACACCGATTTTGCAGTCAATTCCCGGCGGAGCAACTGCTCGTCCGTTCATTACGCACCACAATGCTTTAAATATCCCGTTATATCTTCGTATTGCCAACGAACTTTACCTGAAACGCCTTATTGTTGGTGGTTTCGATGGAGTTTACGAGTTTGCCAAAGACTTCCGCAATGAAGGAATGGACCGCACTCACAATCCTGAATTTACGGTAATGGAAATCTATGTAGCCTACAAAGACTACAAATGGATGATGAATTTTACCGAAGAAATGATTGAACGCGTTGCCTTGGCTTTACACGGAACAACTCAGGTTCAGCTTGGCGATAAAGTGATCGATTTCAAACGTCCGTTCAAACGCGTGAGCATGTACGAAGCCATTAAAGAGCATACCGGTTTTGATATTGCCGGTAAATCGGAAGATGAGCTTCGTGAAATCTGCAAACAGCTTGGTTTGGACCCGGACCCAACCATGGGAAAAGGAAAACTAATCGACGAGATTTTCGGCGAAAAATGCGAACACCACTATATTCAGCCAACATTCATTACTGATTATCCGGTTGAAATGTCGCCGCTTACCAAGAAACACCGCTCAATTGAAGGATTGACCGAGCGTTTCGAGTTAATGGTAAACGGAAAAGAACTGGCCAATGCTTATTCGGAGTTGAACGACCCGATCGATCAGCGCGAACGTTTTGAAGACCAGATGAAACTGTCGGAAAAAGGCGATGACGAAGCCATGTTTATCGATCAGGACTTCCTTCGTGCGCTTGAATATGGTATGCCACCAACCTCTGGAATGGGTATCGGAATCGACCGTTTGACCATGTTTATGACCAACAACCTGTCGATTCAGGACGTGTTGTTCTTTCCGCAGATGAAACCTGAAAAGGCTGCTGAAACTAACGATCCGGACGAAAAGTTCCTTGAAATAGGCATTCCGGCGGAGTGGATTCCGGTAATCAGGCAAATAGGGTTAAAAAAAGTTAAAGATTTGAAAGAAATTAAAATCGGGAAGTTTTTTAACGACATTTGTGGATTCAACAAAAAAAATAAACTGGGTTTAGACAACCCTTCGATGGAAGAAGTAACTAAGTGGTTGTCGTAACTCCGAAACGTAGAAATGTTTTCAAACTCAAAAATAGCAATCATCGGGAGTGGAAGTTGGGCTACTGCATTGGCAAAGATTCTTTTGCACAATGTTGACAGCATCAATTGGTACTTTCGAAACTCTGAAAATATTGAGCTTTTCAATCGCTTTAAGCACAATCCAAATTACCTCCGTGGCGTAGAATTCGATGTCAGCCGGTTAAACTTTTTTACCGACCTGAACAAGGCGGTTGAAGACGTTGATCTGGTTATTCTGGCTATTCCTTCTGCGTTCCTGAAAGACGCGATGGCCAACCTTACAGTTGATTTGTCGCAAAAATTTGTGGTTTCGGCCATCAAAGGGATTGTTCCTGAAGATAACCTGATTGTAGGACAATATTTGCATCAGTATTTCAATATTCCTTACGAACGGATTGGTGTAATTGCCGGCCCGTGCCATGCCGAGGAAGTGGCTTTGGAACGTTTGTCGTACCTTACCATTGCCTGTCCGGATGTTAAGAAAGCCCGTGCCTTTGCTTTCCGGCTCGAATGTCCGTACATCCGTACCCATGTTTCCGACGATATTTACGGAACTGAATATGCTTCGGTATTAAAGAATGTGGTAGCTATTGCCTCCGGAATCGTTCACGGCTTACGCTACGGCGATAATTTTCAGGCAGTTTTGATTTCGAATGCCATTCAGGAGATCAAACGATTTGTTGATAAAGTACATCCGATTACACGCGATATTAAGAGTTCAGCATATCTGGGCGATTTATTGGTTACAGCTTACTCGCAATTTTCAAGAAACCGTACTTTTGGAACCATGATTGGGAAAGGTTATTCGGTTCGTTCAGCCCAACTCGAGATGCATATGGTTGCCGAAGGTTATTATGCGGCCAAATGTATCAAGGAAATTAACGAAGAGTTCAGGGTAAATATGCCGATTGCTGAAGCTGTTTACAACATCCTGTACGAAAACATTTCCCCCGCCATTGAAATCAGATTATTAACTGAAAACCTTAGATAACTCCTTATAGTTGAATAAAATGAATAAGATTTCTTTAAATTTTGATAAGACTTTTGATTTTATTTCAAAAGACTCAGTTTATGCTTACAAAGAGGCGATTGAAAATCATAATCGTGCCCTTTTTAACAAAACCGGAAAAGGTAACGACTTTTTAGGCTGGACAACTTTGCCAACCTCGATTTCGGAAGCTGAGCTTGCCGATTACGAAGCGACTGCTGCAAAACTGGTGGCCAAAAACATCGACATTTTCGTAGTGATTGGCATTGGAGGTTCATACCTCGGTGCAAAAGCTGTTGTTGACGCTTTGTCGGACAGCTTTGCTCACCTGAAAGAACGCAAAAGCCCGTTTATCCTGTTCGCCGGACAAAACATCAGCGAAGATTATCTTTTCGAGCTTCGCGAGTTGCTGAAAAATAAAGAATATGCGATGGCTGTGATTTCCAAATCGGGAACCACAACTGAACCAGCTCTGGCTTTCCGTTTGCTGAAACAGGACATCGAAGATAAATATGGTAAAGCAGAAGCTACCGAGCGTATCGTGGCTGTTACCGACGAAAAACGCGGTGCTTTGCGCTCACTGGCCACTACCGAAGGTTACAAAACTTTCGTAATTCCTGATGACGTGGGTGGACGTTATTCTGTGCTGACTCCTGTTGGTTTGCTGGCCATTGCTGTTGCCGGATTTGATATCCGCGCATTGGTAAAAGGTGCTGTCGATATGCAGAATGCTACCGGAGTTAATGTTCCTTTCGAAGAAAATATTGCTGCTCAATATGCTGCCGTTCGTAACGAATTGTACAAAAACGGTAAAAAGGTTGAAATCCTTGTAAACTATAACCCAAAACTTCACTTCCTGGCCGAATGGTGGAAACAGCTTTATGGCGAGAGCGAAGGTAAAGATGGATTGGGTATTTTTCCTGCATCGGTCGATTTCTCTTCCGATTTACATTCGATGGGTCAATACATTCAGGAAGGTGAGCGTACGCTTTTCGAAACCGTACTTTCAATTGCCAGTCCCGATCGCGAAGTTCGTATTCCGAACGATCCTGCCGACTTGGATGGCTTGAATTTCCTTGCCGGGAAACGTGTTGACGAAGTAAATAAAATGGCTGAACTGGGAACCATGTTGGCTCACGTTGACGGTGGCGTTCCAAACATTCAGCTGGTACTTCCAAAACTGAATGAATATTATTTGGGTCAGGTTATTTATTTTTTCGAACTGGCTTGCGGAATGAGCGGATATACCTTGGGTGTAAATCCATTCGATCAGCCTGGAGTTGAGGCTTACAAAAAGAACATGTTTGCCTTACTCGAAAAACCAGGTTACGAAGAAGCAACAAAAGCGATTAAAAAGCGCCTGTAATTCAAAAAATAGCATAATTTTAGAAAGAGAAATCTCGGATGAGGTTTCTCTTTTTTATTTTCAAAATGACAGGATATAAATCGCAGGAGTGGAAGGGATATGTTTTTGCATTGGTTGGTACCATTGCATTTTCGAGCTTATATGTGTTTAGCAAGGCTGGTCTGAATCAGGTTGAACTGGCGCAGTTTGGGTTTTATTATTTTGGGCTCGGTTTTCTGCTTAACCTGGTCTTAGCCGTGACCAGTGGTAAATTAAGGCAGTTTCGGGCAGTTCCGAAGGAAGTGATCCGCTTATTGGTTGCGCTAGGAGTAATCGATATTTTGTCGAATGTTACTTTCTTCATGTCTATACGGGCCATTCCCGATCCCTCGGTAACTTCCTTCCTGGGGAATTTGTTCCCGGTTTTCATGTCACTTTTGGCTATTACTTTTTTGAAAGAGCGGTTTTCCCCAATTGAAGTTGTTGGCGCCTGCATGGCCATTGGCGGCGCTTTTGTTATTAGCTATTCCGGAGAACTCGACTGGCGGAAGTTCTTTATTCCGGGGACAGAATTAGTGGTTCTCAACACTTTTTTTGCTGCATCGGTCGGCATTATTGCAAAAAAGAATGTCGAAAGGGTGAGTCCTGAAGTGTTTAACCTGAATTCGAATGCCTGGATATTTCTGTTCTTTTTGTGTTATTTTCTTTGGAGCGGGCAGTCCGTAGTTATTCCGGTTACTGCATTCCAAAATATTGCGTTGGGGGCTTTCTTCGGGGCATTTGTGGGGCTGCTGTCTTTCTTCTATTCGTACCGGTTTATTACCGCGTCGCGCTCTTCAATCATTCAGAGTTTAAAGGGTATTTTTGTTTTAATAATAGGCTATTTGTATCTGGATAAATTACCGTTAACGGTTCAGTTGTGGGGTGGTGGAATTACAGTTGCCGGAGTGTTACTGATGACTATGGCTCAGGCTGGGATAATCCGGATTGGAAAGAGGAAGTAGGTATTGAAGTGATCGATGATCGGAATCTCGCCTAAAGTTGTGTTGTGTTACGTTTGTGAGGCTGAAGCATAAAGTTGATGATTTCACTTTTTGCGATTGGAGTAGTAGCTCCGGTTGTTGTGGCAACCATGGCTCCGGCGGCATTACCAAAACGAAGTGCTTCGTTAATCGGGTGCCCGTTCATAAAATAATGCACAAATCCGGCAGAGAAGGCGTCGCCCGAACCAACCGTGTCAACTAACTCGATTTGATAGCCGGGATCGTAGAAGAATTCGTTTTTGTTGGTTATGCAAAAGGCGCCATAAGCTCCTAGGGTGCAAAGAATTATCTTCAGGTTATATTTTTCAATGACTTCCTGTGCCAGCTTTTTCAGGTTTTCGTTTTTCAAACCCAACAACTCTTTGGTGATCAATAGTTCATTGTCGTTGGTTTTCAGAATGTCGGCCATTTTCAGGCTGTCTTCAATCGAAGTGGCGGTATAGCATTTCTTCCGGAGATTAATATCGAGAACCTTAACCACATCGGGCGCCTCGTGAATCAGTTCGCGCAGGGTGTTTTTCGATATTCCGTAGCGTTGTACCAGGGTGCCAAAACAAACACAATCGGCCTGACTGAAGGCATCCATCATTTCGGTGTTTATTTCAATATGGTCGTAGGCTACATCGGTTAAAATGTGGTAATCGGCATTGCCCTGTTCGTCGATTTTAACCTTTACCGATCCGGTCGGGAATTCATAGTCGGTTTGTACGTTTTCGTCGGAAACGCCCATGTTGCGCAGTGTTTCGCGGGCCACTCTGCCAGCCTTGTCGTTGCCGACCTTACTCAGCAATGTGCCGTGATCTCCAAATGAATTAATCCGGTAGATGAAGTTTGCTGGGGCACCGCCCAAAACTTTCCGGGAGGGCAGGAGATCCCAAAGCAATTCACCAAATGCTGCAATTTTACTGGGCATAATCTCTTTTTAAAACGTTGGCAAGATAGAAAAAAAACGAAAGAAGAGACAAGCTTTTCATGTTACTTTGGGGCAACAATTCACATCTTTGTATGTTTTTAATTCCTGAATGAATAGGGCAGAAAGAGATGAATTATTTGGCGCATATTTATTTGTCGGGCGAATCAGACGAAATTATACTTGGTAATTTTATTGGCGACTACGTTAAAGGGAACAAATACCTGAATTATCCGGAAGAGGTGGCTTACGGAATCCGGCTGCACCGAAGTATCGATCAGTTTACCGATCAGCATCCTGACGTCAGAAAATGTATTGATTTGGTGAAACCCGGATATGGCCGTTATGCCGGAATTATTACCGATGTTTTTTTTGATCACTTTCTGGCAGCCAACTGGAACGATTATTCATCGCACACATTGCGGCAGATGGCCAAACATGCTCACGCCGTGTTTCTATCCAATTTCAGACTTTTACCGTTTCGGGTCAAGCAGTTTCTGCCTTTCCTGATTCAGCATAAGCGGTTGGAATCGTATGCAAAGCGTGAAAATCTGCACCAGGTTTTGGAAATCATGTCGCGCCGTACTTCGCTGCCCCCAAAAACTGATTGGGCGATGCAGGTTTTGTTTCAGGAATACGACCAGTTTGAAGCTTTATTCCGGAGTTTTTTTGCTGAAATGATCGAATACGTTGAAACTGATTTTGCTATTCAAATTTCGAGACCAGAGGACATAAAAGTGTAAACTGAAATCAATCCTTCAGTCCATCAATCCTTCAGTTCTTAGAAACTCAGCTGTTCGAAACGGCTGGCGTCGAGCCTGACGAAAATGAATAAAAGAAGGGTGAACGACCAGAGCGACGAACCTCCGTAGCTGAAAAAGGGCAGGGGAATCCCTACCACCGGCGCCAAACCGATGGTCATTCCAATGTTTACCGCAAAGTGGAAAAACAAGATAACCGCCACGCAATAACCATAAACCCGGCTAAATCTCGAACGGTTACGCTCGGCCAGGAAGATGATGCGCATCAGCAGCGCCATGAAAAGGCCAATAACCAGGGTTGTGCCCAGAAATCCCCATTCTTCGCCAACGGTACAGAAAATGAAGTCGGTACTTTGCTCCGGAACAAAATCGAATTTGGTTTGGGTTCCCTGTAAAAATCCTTTTCCGAAAAATCCGCCCGAACCGATGGCAATTTTCGATTGGTTTACATTATATCCTGTACCTAAAACGTCGGACTGGATTCCCAGCAATTCGTTGATACGGTCGCGCTGATGCTGCTCCATAATGTTATGGAAAACGTAATCGACCGACACCGAAAACAGCACCGAACCGAGGTAAATCCCGATTAAAATAGCGAGGCTCCGTTTGTGCAACATGATGGCCCAGGTGAAAAACATAGCCGATGTTAATATGGCCGCAACCAGTATAAAGAAGATCGGACTTACAGATCCGTCGAAAATATAATTGAGGAGCCACAATCCGCCGAAAATGCCAAAGAATACAGCTGTTCCAATCAATGCCCTCTGCAGTTTCTTTTTCAGCAGATAATTGATGATGAGGGCCGCCACCGAAAGAATTAATATGGTGATAAACGGGTCGAGGATCATGGTGAGGATAAACACCAAGGCAATCAGGAAGCTGAAAAAAAGCACAAGACCGTTAAGTCCTTCGCGGTACAGAACTAATATGAACACACCGAAAACGATGGCGGAACCCGTGTCGTTCTGCAGGAAGATAAGCCCTACCGGAATAAACAAAATGCCTGCAAGAGTCATCAGCGACTTATAACTGTGCATTTTAAAATCGTACGAGCTGATGTATCGTGCCAGGGCAAGCGACGTGGCCATCTTCATGAATTCGGAGGGCTGTATCGAGAAATTCCCCAGTTGAATCCAAGACTTGGCTCCCTTAACTTCGGAACCAATGATAAGTACCGATAAAAGGACCAGAATCAGCAAAATGTATATGGGAAATGCAAAGGTGACAAAGAACTTCGAGTCGGTATTGATCATCAGAACTGCAATAAATATGGCAGCGCCAATCCACATCAGCTGCTTGCCATATTGCTGGGTCATATCGAAGATGCTTTTATGTTCTTCGTTGTAAACCGCAGCATAAATGTTGATCCAGCCAATGAACATCATTGCCAGGTATAACCCAATGGTTATCCAGTCCACATTTTCCCAAACGTTATTTTTTTCGTTTACCATTTATAAACTTTTCTTTACTTCTTTAACATCCAGTAAATCGGTTTCGATCAGTTTTTGCTCGAGATCTTTATGTCTTGGCGAAATAGAATCGTTCAGGAATTTTTCCATGAGTAATCCGGCAATAGGTGCAGCATATGTGGCTCCGAAACCGGCATTCTCAATGAAAACAACAATCGCAATCTTTGGATTGTCTTTCGGGGCAAAGCCAACAAATGCCGAGTGGTCGGCTCCGTGAGGGTTTTGCACGGTTCCCGTTTTTCCACAAATAATAACATTGTCGAGCTTAACCGTGTTTTGCAGTTTTGTTTCTTCAATTACAGCCTGCATACCTTCAATTACGGTTGCAAAGTTTTCCGGGCTGACATTGACTACTTTCTTTTCGAATTCAAGTTGCCGGACTTCACGTGTTGGCGTTTGGATAGCCTTTACGATATGTGGCATGATGTAATAGCCCCGGTTGGCAATCAATGCGCACAGGTTAACCATTTGCAGCGGTGTGGCCTCAATTTCTCCCTGCCCGATGGCCAGCGACCGGATGGTCATTGCATTCCAGTGTCCGGGAGTGTACCATTTGTCGTATAACGATGCTTCAGGAATACTGCCCTTTACTTCCGAAGATAATTCGGAGCTAAGTTTTTGACCGAATCCAAAGCTGGTTATATAGTCGCGCCATGCCTGAAAACTCTCTTCCGAATTTCCTTTACGGTTCATAATTTGCCTGAAGGTATTCCAGAAGAATGAGTTACACGATTCGCGGATACCTTCGCGCACGGCCAATGGGCTAACGTGACTGTGGGTACACGAAATTGGTTTTGAGCCTTTGCCCGAGCAGGAAAAACGATCGGAAGGCGAAATGGCATGTTCTTCAAGGGCAATAAGTGCATTCGCCAGTTTGAAGGTCGATCCGGGTGGATAGCGCCCGATGACAGCCCGGTTCCACATCGGTTTGTTAATCGAATCGCGGTCGAGAACGCTGTAGTTTTTACTTCGCTGACGTCCGACCAGCAAATTTGGGTCGTATGATGGAGCGCTCACCATAGCAATAATCTCTCCGGTAGGCGGATCAATGGCAACAACAGCACCGCGTTTGTTGGTCAAAAGCAGCTCGGCATAAGAAATAAGATTCGCATCGAGACCGGTCAAAAGGTTGTTTCCCAGTATGGCGGTGGTATCTTCTTTTCCCTCGTTGTATTTTCCTTTGATGCGGTTGTGCACATCAACCATCGACTTCTGAATACCTTTTATTCCGCGAAGATCCTGTTCATAGGCCTTTTCAAGCCCGCTGACACCAATGTAATCGCCTTGCCGGTAATACTTGTCGGTTTCAATCGTTCGCTGGTTTACTTCGCCAACGTAACCCAACACGTGAGCCGCACTTTTATTCGGGTATTCGCGCAGTGTTCGCGATTGCACAAAGAATCCGGGGTATTTGTATAGTTTCTCCTGAAGCGGGGCATAAATATCCGGCGAAATCTGGCCGGCAACGATTGATGGCTTGTAATATGAATATTGTTTTGCTTTGCGGATCGCGTCGCGTAATTCAACCCTGTCGAGCTGCACAATGTTGCATAGCTCGGTAGTGTCGAAGGTTTTAACCTCGCGAGGAATGATCATCAGGTCGTAAGCCGCTTTGTTGTAAACCATCAGGTTGTTGTTGCGGTCGTAAATAAAACCGCGGGCCGGATAAATGGTTATTTTCCGGAGAACATTCCGGGTGGCAAATTGCTTGTATGTTTTGCTGGTAATTTGAAGCGAAAACAGCCGGAGGATAAAGATAGCCCCGATTCCCAGAAAAATACCCAGAATGATCAGTCGTCGTTTTGAAAAAGTATCCACCGCAAGCTAGTTTTTGAAAATGATGAACTGACTTCCCAAAATAAGGAGAATAGAGAATAAACTGCTGAGTAACCATCGCAGCAACGTTTCGAAGATGTCGCCAAACGAAAAGGTTTCAGCAAAAAAGAGAATCAGGTGGTGAATTAAAACAGCTATAATGGTGTACTTGATAAAACTGGCAAATCCGAGTTGTGTCATGTTTGGTGTGGTTCCTTTCTCGATAAGCTCACGGGTCGAAATCAGCTGGGCGAGGGCAGGCCTTATAAAACCCAGAAAAACGGTAGCTCCGGCATGAATTCCGGGAGTATTTCCGAAAATATCGACCGTAAATCCAATCAGGAATGAAAATCCAAGCAAAAAATATCCGGGGATATTGAATGGCAAAAGCAGGACGAACAAAATGTATATGTAGGGATTTATCAGTCCGCTAAGCTGTATGTTGTTCAGAATAAGTACCTGTACCAGAACAAGTACAAAAAACATGATCACGTATTTCCCAAAATCTTTTATCATTCACCTACGTTGTTTGATTCAAGTTTTTTCAACTCTGCCTGTTTTGTGTTTTTAACTACTTCAACATATTTCAGTGTTCTGAAGTTGGTTGACAGTTCAACTTTAATGTTGTAGAAATTCGTTCCGGGGTCTTGTTCCCATTTGGTAATGGTCCCGATCATCAGACCTTCAGGAAAAATGCTCGAGTAACCACTGGTAACAACCGTATCGCCAACGTTAACCATGATGTGAAACGGAATTTCTTTCAGGTCGGCGGTGTTCGAATGTTCGCCATCCCATACCAGTGCCCCGAAATAGTTGTTTTTTGTGATTTTGGCCGGAATACTCAGGCGTTTATTCAGCAATGAAAGTCCGGTTGAATAATTGGGCGAAACATTGGTAATTACACCCACAACGCCGTCGGCCGAGATTATTCCCATGTCGGGTTTTATGCCCTGCCGCGAACCTTTATTCAGGGTAATGTAGTTGAATTGCTTATTCACCGAGTTGCTGATCACTTTAGCCGAGGTAAAATAATAAGCCGGGGCATCAACCGTATCGGGTCGGTTCACCGGGTATTTTTCCTGAAGCGCAACACGCATCTGCAATTGCTTGCGCAACGATGCATTTTCGGCCGCCAACCGGGCATTGGTCCGGCTCAGGCTGAAATAATCGTCGAAGTGGCTGAACCGTTCATAAACAGTCCCAACCACATCGTTGCTCGAATTGATAAATGTAACCCGTTGATAATTGTTATAGCTGACCATGAGGGAAAACGAAACAACCTCGAGGGCCAGAAACATCATTACAAAATAATTTCGTAGTAAGAAACGAAATAAACTTCTCATTAGCCGGAAGGTTTACCCTTCCCTTTTCAGTTATTATCTGATCAGGAAAGAGAATTTATTTACATTCTTAAGGGCGATACCTGTTCCGCGGGCAACAGCGCGCAGCGGATCTTCAGCCACATGAAACTGGATGTTGATTTTATCGGTGAAGCGTTTGGCCAAACCACGCAATAAAGCACCACCACCTGCCAGCCATATTCCGCGGGCTACAATGTCGGCGTACAACTCCGGAGGAGTTTGTTCAAGCGCGCTTAGGATAGCGGTTTCAATTTTATTGATTGATTTTTCCAGACAGTGTGAGATTTCCTGGTACGAAACAGGCACTTCAATCGGAAGAGCTGTCATTTGGTTCGGCCCCTGAATCACATAGTCGGCCGGTGGATTATCGAGTTGCGACAAAGCCGATCCAACATTGATCTTGATTTCTTCAGCAGTACGTTCCCCAATTTTGATGTTGTGCTGGTGACGCATGTATTCCATAATGTCGGCAGTTAAATCGTCGCCGGCAATACGGATCGATTTGTTGGTTACCAAACCACCCAGCGAGATTACTGCAATCTCTGTAGTACCACCACCGATATCAACAACCATGTTGCCCTCAGGAGCTTCAACATCGAGGCCGATACCAATAGCTGCTGCCATTGGCTCGTAAATCATATACACATCGCGGCCTCCGGCATGTTCCGAGGAGTCGCGAACCGCACGGATTTCAACTTCGGTCGATCCGGATGGGATACAAACCACCATACGGAGCGAAGGTGCAAAAAAACGTGATTTGGGATTCATCATCCTGATCATTCCCCTGATCATTTGCTCTGCTGCGTTAAAGTCAGCGATTACACCGTCGCGTAAGGGGCGGATCGTTTTAAGGTTCGAGTGAGTTTTTCCCTGCATCTGACGGGCTTTCTCACCAATAGCAACTAATTTCTCGGTTTTTAGGTCGATGGTCACGATCGATGGTTCGTCAACAACAATTTTATCGTTGTGGATAATAATGGTGTTGGCTGTTCCAAGGTCGATGGCTATTTCCTGGGTTAAGAATGAAAATAATCCCATTTGTATGTTTTTTTCTTTGTTTACACTTTTATTCAAGTCATCAGAAAACAGTCATTGGTAAATTTTGCCAGCGACTAATGACTTATTTCTTTTTAATGTTTGAAATGTCTCATGCCGGTGAATACCATAGCGATGCCAAACTCGTTGCAGGCTGCAATAACTTCTTCGTCGCGGATACTTCCACCGGGCTCTACAATGTACTTGATACCAAATTCGTTGGCAGCTTCAACACTGTCGCGGAATGGGAAGAATGCATCAGAGATCAGTACTGAATCTTCAATTTTAATTCCTTCTTTCATATTGAAACGTGGAATTGTCAACTGGCGCAAACTGTCTAAACGGTTTGGTTGTCCCATTCCGGCACCTGTTAACCAGAACGATCCGTCGGTGTTTTGGGTTACCAGCGCAATAGCATTACTTTTTAGGTGCTTGCAGGCAACGAGACCAAACTTCGACAGATTCATTTTTGACTGATCAAACTGTATTTTGGTCACATTTTTGAATTCAGATTCCTGAGCTTCGTCTTCGTCCTGAATAAGCAAACCACCACTAATTGAGCGGTAAAGCTTTTCGCCGGTAATTTGTGGTTTTACCGGAGTTTCCAAAACGCGAAGATTTTTCTTTTTGCCCAAAACTTCGAGTGCTTCGGCAGTGTAGCTTGTAGCAATGATGATTTCGACAAAACGTTTATCGAACCACTCGGCAATGGCTTTGTCAACTTCGCTGGTAAAACAGATAATGCCGCCAAAAGCGCTGATTGGGTCACCCGCCCAGGCCAGTTCGAGCGATTGCATGACGTTGCCGGTAACAGCCAATCCGCATGGATTGAGGTGTTTTACCACCGAAACGGCAACTTTGTTTTCGATATGAGTGACCGAATGGAATGCATCGCTGGCCGATTTCCAGGCAGCATCGGCATCGAGCATGTTGTTGTACGAAAGCGCTTTGCCTTGTAAAACTTTAGCATTCGATAAGGTGATGTCTGAATTTGAATTGTTGAATTTGAAGAAAGTGGCCGATTGATGAGGATTTTCGCCGTAACGTAAAACCTGTCCGTCGTTAACGCTGATGCGGGCTTCTTCGCCTTTTTCGCCGTTGAAGTTGAAGTAATTGAAAATGGCGCTATCGTAATGCGATGAAGTGGCAAAAGCCAGTCGGGCAAACTCTTTGCGGTCTTCGAGCGAAGTCGCTCCGTTCTTTTCGGTAATCAGGTCGAGCAGGTGCTGGTACTGACTGCGTGATGAAACAATAACCACATCGTTGAAGTTTTTGGCAGCTGCGCGAATCAATGAAATACCACCGATGTCAATCTTTTCAATAATGTCTTCTTCCGAGGCACCTGAAGCAACCGTTTCTTCAAAAGGATATAAATCAACAATGACTAAATCAATTTCAGGAATTTCGTATTGGGCAATTTGTTGTTGGTCGCCTTGATTGTCGCGACGATTAAGGATTCCGCCAAATACTTTAGGATGAAGGGTTTTAACACGTCCGCCTAAAATCGACGGGTAGCTTGTAAGTTCTTCAACAGGTGTAACCGGAATGCCGAGCTCTTCGATAAACGATTGTGTTCCACCAGTTGAATAAATTGTTACGCCAAATTCGTTTAATTTTTTAACGATCTGATCTAACTTATCTTTGTGATATACTGAAATTAAAGCCGATTTAACAGTTTTTAAGTCCTTCATTTATAATCCTTTTGAATTTTGGCCTCAAAGATAATAAAACACCTTGATTTTTTCCGCTCTGAATCTTATGAATTAAGCTTATTATAACATTATAATTCTATTCTTTTCTGCAAAGACATAACGTTTCGAAAAAGCTGTTTGTTATAAGCCGGTGAAACAAATTATTTCCGGGGAGCGACATTCAGTAGTAAAAATTTTAATCCGACTGTAATCATTTGGGTAAAGCGCGAACTAATTTTTGAAATGCCGATTGACTCAGAATCTGTGATTCCAAATGGTTGTTTTAGGCCTGAAATGCTGTTTCTGTTGGCAGATTATTTATATTTACTTTTCATTTCGGTAAGGTATGCTTGTAGCCAGATTGATAGTTGAGAGTTTTTCGTTCGCTTTTGGTTCTCTGAAGGGAAACAAATTGCGTACTTTCCTTTCTCTATTGGGGATAACCATCGGGATTTTTGCTATTATTTCGGTCTTTACCGTCATCGATTCGTTGGAAAATTATATCCGTGGCAGCCTGAATTCATTGGGAAGCAACATGGTTTACATTGAGAAATGGCCTTGGGCCCCGCCTGAAGGGGAATCGGAATATCCCTGGTGGAAATACCTGAACCGCCCCGTTCCAAAAATAGAAGAAGCTGAAGAATTGTTGCATCGCAGCAGAAATGTTGAAGCTGCAGTTTATTTTTTCAGGTTTAACCGTACCGTGCAGTTCGAAAACAATAAAGCCGAAAATACCGGAGTTCTCGCTAGTACCTACGACTTGATCAATACCTGGAATCTGGAGGTTGAAAGGGGCCGGTATTTTACCGAGTCTGAATCAAATTCAGGAGCTGGTGTGGCAGTTATAGGAAGTGAAATTGCTACCAAGCTTCTTGATCAGGTTAATCCGATTGGAAAGACCATAAAAATACAGGGACATAAATTCCTTGTTATTGGCATATATGCGAAAAAGGGGCAGGATATGTTTGGGACCAGCATGGACAAACTAATACATATACCGGCAGTTTATGCGATGAGTATGATTGATATACGCAACCGTGAACAGGGACAGTCCATCAATGTGAAGGCTAAACCGGATGCTGATCGTGATGAGTTTATTGCTGAACTTGAAGGCATTATGCGGACTATTCACCGGCTGAAGCCCATGGAAGAAAATGATTTTGCCATCAACGAAGTGAGCGTGATTTCGACCCGGTTTGATGCATTCTTTAAAGTGTTTAATCTGGCTGGCTGGATTATTGGCGGTTTCAGTATTTTAGTCGGAGGTTTCGGAATTGCCAACATCATGTTTGTATCGGTAAAGGAAAGGACCAAAATTATCGGAATTCAAAAAGCCATCGGGGCCAAAAAATATTTCATTTTACTTCAGTTTATTTTCGAGGCAGTGGTGCTTTCGCTGTTGGGCGGTGTTATTGGCCTGATCCTTATTTTTATTGGCACTCTTATTTTTAGTGCGGCTGCCGATATGACTATCTCGTTGTCGATGGCCAATATTATTCTTGGATTGACAATTTCCGGAGTAATCGGAGTTTTAGCTGGTTTCATCCCGGCACTTTCGGCCTCTCGGCTCGATCCGGTTGCAGCAATGAATACCGTTTAACTAATAATATCAGGACAAAATAAGGTCAGGGTTTCGTTTCGATGCGGAACCCTGATTTTATTTTCAGACAATATCGGTCTGATAATTGTTTGGGAAAACACTCTTCTGTGGATTTTCTTGATTATTGTTTGCCATTATTATGTATTTTAGCGATCGCTAATTTAAAATTCGTCGTTTAAAAGTCTAGCTATGTCGAAAGTTTTCAGAAAATCAGATGTCTGTCTGAATTGTGATACCCCGCTACGTCCTGAAGATAATTATTGCCCTAACTGCGGACAGGAAAACAATACGCACAAAATTCCGGTAAGGCATATTGTTCTGGAGACTTTTGAAGATTTTTTCCATTTCGACACCAAATTGTGGAATACCATTAAAACCACATTTGCCCGACCCGGAAAAATCACTATAGATTATTTGGAAGGAAAGCGTGCCCGTTATGTGCCTCCGGTGAAGTTTTACATCTTTATAAGTTTTATTTTTTTTCTCTTGCTTGGAAAATTGAGTGATCATGCCATTGACGGCAGCAACAAAAAGCGATCAGCTAAAATCAACTCCGAACAAACGGCGAGCATTACTTTGAACGAACTGCTGGGAAACAAGAAAATTTATTACAGCAGCGATTCGAGCGATGTTCGGCTGGTTGGGTTTGAATTTACTTCAATTGACAACCTTCAACAGCAATTGAAACGACTGAAAACTGCTCCTGACAGGGTAATCGACAGTTTGTTGGCCAGCGAAGATATTGATACTTCAAAAGTTTCACGCGAGAAACTTCGGGATATGCTTGCGCTTGTTCCAGAATCAGGCAAAGTATTTGAGAATGCAAAACCTGATTATAGAGTTTATGGCAAAATGAGGTTTGAGACAAAAGAAGAGTACGATCAATTCAAAGAAGAAATCAGGGATTATTCTGACGAACAGGTTGATTCGTTACTCCGCTCGAAAGGAGAGACGGTGAACTGGTTTAACCGGCAGATGCTGAAGAAGCTCGCCAAATTTGATATGAAAAACAAAGACGACATCAAGGAGCTGACTCATGCTGTTTTAAAGAGTATTTCTCTGACGATGTTCATTATGATGCCTCTGACAGCTATTTTACTTCTTCTGATTTTTTACCGGAGAAAATATTACTACGAACACCTGATTTTCTCGATCCATATTCATACGATCTTTTTTCTAATCTTAAGTTTTGTCCTTGCAATACAGGTGTTCATTAGCGATAGTATTGGCGAGAAGTTATGGCTCTGGGCTTTTCTGATTTGCCTGATTTACCTGGTGCTCTCGTTGAAGCATAATTATTTGCAAAGCTGGCGAAAAACGATCATGAAGTTTTTCCTGATGTCGGTTCCTTATCTGTTCATCAGTTTGCTGCTTACTTTCTTTGCAGTTTTGTATGGATTTTTAGCGTAAATGAGCATTTGAAAGGAACTATTGCTCCTTAATCATGCGCGCAATATTTTCGAATTCGGCAACACTCAATTGTTCGGGGCGTTTGTCGAATATCGGGTTCGCCTTTAGTTCATCGTTGTTTATCATGCTTCTGAGCGAATTGCGCATGGTTTTGCGCCGTTGGTTAAAAGCCATTTTTACAATCGAAGTAAATAGCTTTTCATCGCAATCGAGCTGAGTTCTTTCGTTTCTGGTCAACCGGATGACTCCCGATTTTACTTTAGGCGGCGGGGTAAATACGTTTTCGTGCACCGTAAACAGATACTCGATGTTGTAGTAGGCCTGAAGAAAAACACTCAAAATACCATAGGTTTTCGATCCCGGAGGTTCGGCCAGCCGTTCGGCCACCTCTTTTTGAAGCATTCCGACCACTTCGGGTATCTGGTTGCGGTATTCCAGAACCTTAAAAAATATCTGCGACGAAATGTTATAAGGGAAATTCCCGATTATGGCAAATGGTTCCTGAAAATGATTGTTTAGATTTAACCGAAGAAAATCAGCCGAAATGATTCGTTCTTTAAGTTCGGGATAATGACTGTTCAGGTAATCAACCGATTCGCGGTCGATTTCAACAACCGAAGTTTCGTACGCATCATTTTGCAACAGGAACTGGGTGAGCACGCCCATGCCTGGGCCAATTTCCAGAACTTTGTTTGTTCCGCTTGCCTGAAGGCTCTCGACTATTTTGCGGGCTATGTTTTTGTCGTTCAAAAAATGCTGTCCCAGGTTTTTTTTCGCTCTTACTGTTGTCATATTATTTTCCTCACTTCCAGAGGCGCTTTAATTTATTGTAAAAAACTACCCGATTTAAAACAAATCTGTATTTTTGCCACGATGGCTTATTGTTGGCTTTGCATTACAGTGTTGTTTTGTGCGCCGCTACAAAAGTACGTTAAATTCATTTGGTAAATTTAGTTTTTACCAGTCGCATGAAACTTCAGGTCAAAATTTAGATTGTTGTGTTAAAGCGAATCCCTGATTTTGTACCGTGTGTTTCATCATCGAATAATAAAAGCAGTTATACCTATTAAATAAAAGAGCTTGAAACAAGTTATTCTTAAAACCCTCAAATTTGCTTCTTTCTTTCTGCTTGGTATCCTCATATTCTGGATCGTTTATAAGGATCAGGATTTCAGCCGGATTAAAAGTGTTTTAACCCACGACGTAAATTATTTGTGGATTGTTATTTCGCTTTTGCTGGGGTTGTTAAGTCATGTGAGCCGAACGATACGCTGGAATCTGATGATTGAACCGCTTGGCCGAAAACCAAAGACATTAAATACGTTTCTGGCAGTAATGGTTGGTTATTTAATGAATCTGGCTTTGCCCCGGATGGGCGAGATATCGCGGTGTGGTGTACTTGCCCGCTACGAAAAAATCCCTTTCACCAAATTGGTTGGTACTGTTGTGCTCGAGCGCCTTATCGATGTGCTGATGCTGCTTCTCCTGACTTTAATCGTTGTTATTACGCAATTCGGGCAGGTTATTGAGTTTCTGAACAACAACCCGGAAGTGAGCGGAAAATTACAGCGAATAATATACTCTCCGGTGCTAATTGGTTGTGTATCGTTTTTTCTGATTGCCCTTTGGATTAGCCGTCACCGGATTCGTCAAAGCTCGTTCATGAAAAAGGCTAAGGAATTTATTGCCCAGTTTGTTGAAGGTTTCCGGAGTATTGGTAAAATGAAACGGAAAGGTGCATTTATTTTTCATTCAGTACTTATCTGGATGTTGTATTACGTCATGTTTTACCTGGTTTTCTTTTCGTTTGGATTTACTTCGCATTTAGGGCCGTTGGCAGGTTTAACCATTTTTGTACTGGGAAGTTTCGGGATGGTTGCCCCGGTGCAGGGCGGCATTGGAGCCTGGCATTTTATGGTTATTGAAGGACTTGCGCTTTACGGAATCGATAAAGTTGACGGGAAGGTTTTTGCATTGCTTGCCCACGGAAGTACCACAATTATGCTTATTGTGCTTGGACTGATAGGACTTTTGGCCTTGCCATTTGTCAACGAGCGCGATGAAGTTGAACTGATTGAAAATATAGATTAGTTTTGAATATAAATCTGTACATAGCTAGGCGTATCTTTTCGGCAAAGGAAAACCGAAAAAATCTCTCGCACCGCATCGTGAACATTGCCCTGTTGGGAATTGTGCTCGGACTGGTTGTGTTGATTTTGTCGGTAGCCATTGTTACGGGTTACAAATCGGAAGTTGGGCGAAAAGTGATCGGTTTTGGTTCGCACCTGCAGATCGTAAATCTCGATTCCAATCAATCGTTCGAAACCGGTCCGGTTAGCCAGAATCAGCCGTTTTTATCCGAAATAAAAAATGTGGATGGTGTGCGTCATGTTCAGATTTTTGCGACTAAACCCGGTATTATCCGAACCAATGACGAGATTCAGGGAGTTGTGCTCAAGGGAATTGGTCCCGATTTCGACTGGTCGTTTTTCAGGGAAAATAAAGTTGCCGGAGAGCCATTTCAGGTTCAGGATACGGTGCGGAGCAACAAAGCCTGGATTTCGCAACAGATGGCTGGTTTGCTCAATGTAAAAATTGGAGATCCCCTTACCATGTTTTTTGTCAGTCCGCCCGATATTGTGCCGAGGCAGCGAAAATTCGAGCTGGCCGGAATTTATAAAACCAGTCTGGAAGAGTTCGATCGTATGTTTGTTTTGGTTGATATCAATCACATCAGACGATTAAACAATTGGAAAAACGATGAAGTGAGCGGTTTCGAAATTCTGGTAAACGACTTCAGCCAATTGGAAAAACAGGAGCGCGAAATTCACAACATTTTGCTGCGGCATACAAATCCTGACAGTCCGGTTTTGCAAGTTGTCAGCATCAAGGAAAAGTACCGGCAGATTTTCGATTGGCTCGGATTGCTCGATATGAATGTGTGGGTAATCCTTACGCTGATGGTGCTGGTTGCCGGTTTTAATATGGTTTCGAGTCTGCTGGTGATTATTCTCGAACGGACTCAAATGATTGGAATATTAAAAGCGATGGGAGCCCGAAACTGGAGCATCCGGAAAGTTTTTTTGTATTTCTCGGTTATGCTTATTCTGAAAGCTCTTGTGCTCGGAAATATTCTGGGAATTGGCATTTGCCTGATTCAGAAATATACCCATGTTTTTAAGCTCGACCCGACGTCGTATTACCTGGAATATGTCCCAATTAATTTATCTGTTTTAAATCTGGTTTTGCTGAATGTTGGCACAGTGCTCGTTACAACCGCAATGTTGCTTTTGCCATCATATTTCATCACAAAGGTTTCTCCTGAGAAGTCAATCAGGTTCGAATAATTGTTGGTATTTCCCATGTTTGTAAGCTTAATTTTGCCTTAAAATTACCCCGCGGTAGTCAGTATTCCTGCCAGAATTCGCTATTTTTATCCTATGTATTTTGATGTTAAGACATACCTGAGAGACGTTTTACTAACCGGAAATTTGCCGGGTGTAATTGCGCACAACAAAATGCTGCCGCCCGGCCGGCGTCTGAAAACCATTGAGGAAGAACTTGCCCTGGTGAAATTAAGCAGCGTTTTACTGGTGCTTTTCCCTGAAAACGGACGGTTATTTACTTGTCTTACCCGGCGACCTTCAACCATGAAGCATCATCCGGGGCAGATTAGCTTTCCCGGAGGAAAAGTTGAAAAGGAGGATATCTCGGCTGAAATGACAGCTCTTCGCGAAGCACAGGAAGAGGTAGGCTTGGTGGCCAATCAGGTTGAAATTCTAGGGAAACTATCGGATTTATATGTCGAAGTCAGCCGGTTTTCCATACAGCCGTTTATTGCCTGGGCCAATCGAAAACCGGATTTTCTGGTGAATTACAGCGAGGTAGAGGAACTTATATTATTCCCCATTAGCGACTTTGTTACGAACGAAATTATTTCGGAAACAGAACTTGAAACAGTTACCGGAACATTGAAGGTGAAATACTATCCATTCAACGGGGAATTTATTTGGGGTGCTACGGCAATGATTTTATCCGAACTGATAGAAATTCTCAAAAAACAATCAGTCCTTCAGTAATTCAATCCTTCAATCTATTAAGTTAGTCGTAGAACGACCAGGCCAGTCCAAGCCTGAATGTTCTTCTGTAATAAGGATATTCGGGCGCCATAAAGTAGTTGTTTCCAACCAGTCCTGATCCGGCATTCAGCATGTTGAAAAATACGCGGGTGCGTTTCAGTTTCAGATTGGCGTGCAAATCGATGTACGGATAATTTCCTATTTTCTGAGTGTTTTGATGGTAGAAACGGGCTGTTCCCGGTTCGTAAGCATCGGCGTAAAATGCCGAATTGTAACGGGTATCAATGCCTAGTTGAAAATGCATCACTTTTGAAATGATCGTCCGGTAGTTCATGCTTATAAATCCGGCAAAAGCAGGGAGGCGGACCAAATCGTCATTATTTGCCTTCTGAATCAGTCCTTGCATACGAACATACCAGTGATCGCTTTCAAAATCTTTGTTGAGGTAGGCCGAAAGTACCAGCAGTTCGCTGCCTGCCTGGGTTGGCAGCGCTTTCTCATTATTGTAAATGTAATTTCCGATTAAAGCATAATTGGCACCAATGGTCGTTTTGTATTCCTGCGAACGAATGCTCGAACGAATGGTTATCTCGTTGATGTTACTGAAATTGTTTTCCCAAATGTAATTGTTCGAAAAGAAGTACGAATCGAAGTATTCAGGGACAAGTGTTTTTATATTTCCTTCAATTCGAAGACTGGTTGTGTCCCTTCCAATTTGAAGAGGCTTATTTATATAGCCTTTTAATTCTGTCTGACCAGCGAGATATCCAGTCAGATAGATTCTTCCATCGGCTTCCCATTGCCAGAATTTCCCTTCGTTCCTAAAAATTCCTCCCCCGATAAATGTATTTGTTTGTTTCGAATAGAATAATTTATCTGGAAGCGACCGATTATTCAAGGAACTGGTCATGCTGTAAAAATAAGATCCGACTAAAGGGTATGGCTTAGCATCCAAATTATCAAGTCGGGTGTATTGATTATACCATAATTCATCATTGCCAATGTAAGCTCGTTTCCCAAATGTATATTTCCGGTCGGGAGCTTCATAAAATTTGATCTGGAAAATATTAGTCAGCCGAGTGTACCTGACACTATCATTTGTGGGTCCAGTGTTAAAGTAATTTGTGGGAAAAAATTTGCTGGAACCTTCTGTTTTCGAGAAGCTTCGTTTATTATTCGACAGTTCAAATTCGTACAGAAACCCAACTCGCGGAATGAAGCTTTCTTTGATATTTGCAGCCGAATCAGCCTCAATTTTTTTCCCGAGCCGGTATTCGTTCACTGTATAAATATTGTTGTTTTGAATCTTATTCAGTGCATCGTTCATTTTTACGCTGTAGTTCTCGGTTGGCTCCGAGTCGGTAATGGTTTGGTTGGCCTCAAGTCCGCCGTTTTCCTGTCCCTGCAAGCGGTTGAAAATGATATTTGAGTGCGACAGGAAATTGTTCGAGGTATAAGAAGAAATCAACCCCAGGTTATGGAATTTATTCAGCTGATTCAAATACTGGCCCTGAGATTTTGTTTGGTTGTATATGAATCCGAAGTTGAATTTTTTGTTCACATTCTGCGTGAGGAACACGTTGAAACGGGTCTCATTTTTCTTTAGCCGGTTTTCACTTTGACTGTAATCGAGCAACGAGTATGGGGTAGTGGTGTTGAAGTACCTGATTTGCGACGGAGTCAGCCAATAGGCATCAAACGATCGGGTAAAATAAAAGTCGGAATTATACGTGCGGTTGAAAAAGTCGTTCGAAATATAAGCCCCGCCATTGTTCCCGGTAAAAGTGTTGCTTATGCTTTTTTGATAAATGGGCTGATACACATGGTAAAAGGTCAGTGTTGTATCTAAATCATTTTTTTCAATCAGCGAGCCTTGATCATGAATCTCCCAGGTTTTAATGTGCGATGGAACTTTTGGTTTTTGAGGTGTTTTATTTCTTTTTGATGAAGTTTCGGAATCGGAACCTGAATTTGCGCCTGAACTGTTCTGGCGATTCATGTTCGAAACTCCCTGCCTGACCTGGGCATCAACCTGAGAAACAAGCAGTACTGCCGCTATAATTATGTAGATATATTTTTTTAACATTGGCGCAAAGATAATTAAAAAATGAAGTTCAGATTTGATTTTGAGGCGATCGTTAAGGCTTCAAAATTAGTACCGAAAATTGGTCATCTTACTTTTTGTTCCAGTTAATAAACGGGGCGATCAGAAAATATAATACTGAAATCAGGAAATCTTTTTCTTTGATGCAATATTTGCCTGTAAACCAGATTGGTAAATCAATAGTTTGCAGGTTCTCTTTTTGGTTAAAGCAAGGAAAAACTGAATAAGTTTTCAACCAAATGTTGTTAGTTAATGTCGGTCTTGCACGGTCACAATCGACCCTTGTTTTCTTTATATTTGTTGCAAATTGGAATGGAATATGATGCCGAATTATGATGAAGGTTCAATAAAAACGCTTGATTGGCAGGAACATATCAGGAAAAGACCTGGTATGTATATTGGGAAATTGGGCGATGGCTCGGCGAGCGATGACGGAATTTATGTTTTGCTGAAAGAAGTAATGGACAACTCCATCGACGAGTTCATGATGGGGAACGGAAAGAAGATTGAAGTTAAGGTCAGCAATGAACTGGTAACGGTGCGCGATTATGGTCGGGGTATTCCGTTGGGAAAGTTGCTCGACGTAGCTTCAAAAATGAATACCGGGGCAAAATACGATTCAGAAGTATTTAAAAAGTCGGTAGGGTTAAACGGGGTAGGTATCAAAGCGGTAAATGCCTTGTCAAGCCATTTTCTGATCAAATCATTTCGTGAAGGAGAAGTTAAAGAAATTCATTTCAGCGAAGGAATTGTAAAGAAGGAACTGGATGTGGTGCCTTCTGACCAGGCAAATGGCACCTTCGTAGCTTTTACTCCTGATGTCAATGTTTTTAAAAGTTATCATTTTATTGACGATTATGTGGTCAATATGATGAAAAACTACTCGTTCCTGAATGCCGGGCTGACACTTGAATTTAACGGTGAGCGGTTTCATTCGAAGAACGGGCTGAAAGATTTGCTGGAAGAAAACCAGGAAGCCGAGTCGCTCTATCCGGTAATTCACCTGAAGGGAACCGACATCGAAGTGGCCATCACTCACGGAAACCAGTATGGCGAAGATTACTATTCGTTTGTTAACGGACAGCATACCACACAGGGCGGAACACATTTGGTTGCCTTCCGCGAAGCCATTGTTAAGACGATCCGCGATTTTTACAAAAAGGATTTCGATCCGTCGGATATCCGTGCCTCAATCATTGCGGCCATAAGCATAAAAGTTGAGGAGCCAGTATTCGAATCGCAAACCAAGACTAAGCTCGGATCGAAAGATATTGGTCCCGACGGGCCAAGCGTGCGGAACTTTGTAGCCAATTTTGTACAAAAGGAACTCGACAACTATCTTCATAAAAACCCTGATGTGTCAGAGGTTTTACTTCGCCGCATTCAGGAATCGGAGCGTGAGCGCAAGGCTATTTCGGGCATTAAAAAACTGGCCAAGCAGCGTGCCAAAAAAGCCAACCTGCACAACCGCAAGTTGCGCGATTGCCGCGTGCACCTGAACAGCACCAGTGAATTGCGCGAAAATTCCTCCATTTTTATTACTGAGGGTGATTCGGCGAGCGGTTCAATCACCAAATCGCGCGATGTGAATACCCAGGCTGTTTTCAGCTTGCGTGGAAAACCGTTGAATACCTTCGGATTGACCAAAAAGATTGTTTACGAAAACGAAGAATTTAACCTGTTGCAGGCCGCCTTGAACATCGAGGAAAGCATGGACGACCTTCGGTACAACAAAGTAATTATTTCAACCGATGCCGACGTTGACGGGATGCACATCCGCCTGTTGCTCATTACGTTTTTTCTGCAGTTTTTCCCCGAAATAGTGCGTCGTGGCCACTTGTATATTTTTCAAACACCACTTTTCAGGGTTCGAAATAAAAAAGAAACACACTATTGTTATTCCGAGGAGGAACGGTTAGCTGCCATTCAGAAATGTGGTAAAACTGCCGAGATTACCCGGTTTAAAGGTTTGGGTGAGATTTCGCCCGATGAGTTTAAAAACTTCATTGGCCCTGATATCAGGCTCGATCCGGTGATCATGAAGAAACACGAGTCGGTAGCACAGATGCTCGAATATTATATGGGAAAAAATACGCAGGAACGTCAGGATTTCATCATTGAAAACCTGTATGTTGAAAAGGACGAATTTTAGAATGGCGCCAACAATCTGATTGCAAAAAAAAACAATGACTGAAGAAAATATCAATAAGGAAGAAATCCAGAAAGACAAAATTACCTATTTGCCGGGCATGTACCGTCAGTGGTTTCTCGATTATGCTTCGTATGTTATTCTCGAACGTGCCGTTCCGTATGTTGAGGATGGACTGAAACCTGTTCAGCGCCGCATACTCCATGCCATGAGTGTAATGGACGACGGGCGCTACAACAAGGTGGCTAATGTTATCGGGCAAACCATGCAGTATCACCCGCACGGCGATGCTTCGATTGGCGATGCTCTGGTTCAGCTTGGGCAACGCGATTTGCTGATCGACTGCCAGGGAAACTGGGGGAACCTTTTGACTGGCGACGGGGCCGCTGCTCCCCGATATATCGAGGCCCGTTTGTCGAAATTTGCACTCGATGTGGTATTCAACCCAAAAACTACGAACTGGAAATTGTCGTACGACGGCCGAAACAGGGAGCCTATCTCACTTCCGGTAAAATTTCCGCTTTTGCTGGCGCAGGGCGTTGAGGGTATTGCCGTGGGTTTGGCCTGTAAAATTCTTCCGCATAACTTTATCGAGCTGATCGATGCTTCGATTGCACATTTGCGTGGCGAAGATTTTGTACTTTATCCTGATTTTCCAACCGGCGGATCGGGCGATTTTGCCCGTTACAACGATGGAATCCGTGGATCTTCGATAAAAGTAAGGGCTAAAATTGAAAAACGCGACAGCAAAACACTGGTTGTTACCGAAATCCCTTTCGGACGGACCACTTCGTCGCTTATCGAGTCGATTATAAAAGCCAACGACAAAGGCAAAATAAAAGTCAGGAAGATTGATGATAACACGGCCGATAAGGTTGAAATCATGATTCATCTGGTTCCGGGAATGTCGTCGGATAAAACTATTGATGCACTTTATGCTTTTACCGATTGCGAGGTTTCCATTTCGCCCAACAGTTGTGTCATCGAGAACGATAAACCGAAATTTATTGGTGTCAGTGAGATTTTAAGGAGCAATACCGAACAGACTGTTGCACTTTTAAAGCTCGAACTCGAAATCAGAAGAGGTGAACTGGAAGAAGCCTGGCATTTTTCGTCACTTGAGAAAATCTTTATCGAAGAACGAATTTATAAGGACAAAGAATTTGAGCAGGCCGAGAATATGGATATCGCTGTAGCCCACATCGATAAAAGGCTGGAGCCCTGGAAACCAAAACTGAAACGGGACGTTACCCGCGAAGATATTCTGAAATTGATGGAAATACGTATGGCTCGTATCCTGAAGTTCAATACTGATAAGGCAAACGACCATTTGCTGGCCATTGAAGCCGAAATCGAAGAAATAAATAATAAGATTGAAAACATCATTCCATATACCATTGAGTGGTTCGAACGGCTGAAAACCAAATATGGAAAAGGACGCGAACGCAAAACTGAAATCCGCAATTTTGAAAATATTGTCGCCGCCAAGGTCGTTGTAGCTAACGAAAAGCTATATGTCGATCGCGTGGAAGGCTTTATGGGAACCGGCTTGAAAAAGGCCGAATATGTTTGCGATTGTTCCGACATCGACGATGTTATTGTTTTCAGGAAGGATGGAACATACCTGGTGACCAAGGTTGCCGAAAAGGCATTTATAGGAAAGAATATACAGCACTTGGCGGTATTCAAGAAAAACGATACCCGAACCATTTACAACGTGGTTTACCGCGACGGCAAAAACGGGTTTTTCTTTATGAAACGTTTTGCGGTTACTGGTGTTACCCGCGATAAGGAATACGATCTGACGCAGGGTACACCGGGATCGAAGATTGTGTATTTCAGCGAAAACCCCAATGGCGAAGCTGAAGTATTGAGGGTTACCCTGAAACCGAAACCTCGCATCAAAAAGCTGATCTTCGAGGTTGATTTCAGCGAGCTGGCCATCAAAGGCCGTGCTTCGATGGGAAATATCCTGACTAAGTTCGAAATTCACAAGATTGCCCTGAAAGAAAAAGGAGTATCGACGCTTGGAGGTCGCAAAATCTGGTTCGACGAAGATGTCTTCCGCCTGAATTCGGATAACCGGGGTAAATATCTTGGCGAATTTGGTGGCGACGATTTGATTCTCGTTATATACAAAAACGGTGAATATCTGCTTTGTAACTTCGATTTGTCAAATCATTTCAACGACGGGGTTTTACTTATCGAGAAGTTTAATCCAAAGAAAGTGCTCACAACCGTTTATTTCGACGCTGAACAGGGATATTACTACGTAAAACGATTCCCGATAGAGGAAGCCTTAAACCGGGAGGTTGGTTTTATTGGCGAATTCCCCGGGAACCGGCTGGTGAGCTTTACATGGGTTGGACATCCGCGCTTAGAGCTTGTGTTTGGAGGTAAAAACGAAGGTCGTGAACCCGAAGTGATTGATGTGGACGAATTTATAGGTGTGAAGTCGCATAAAGCCAAGGGAAAACGCTTGTCGATTTACGAAATTCAGACCATTAATGAACTCGAACCGACTGTTCCCGATGCGGAGGAGGAAGAAGAGCAGCCCGAAGATGAACCGAACGGCGATATTGTGATACCAACTTTCGAGGATCTTTTTGACGGAGATAATCCTTCCGGAACTGACGAAACACCCAATCAAATGTCGCTTGAATTTTAGCAATTCGGGTACTGACTGATTTTATACTATTGACATTTTCCTTGTAGTTATGAGAATTTTCCTGATTGGATTTATGGGGTGCGGAAAATCGACGATGGGACGCTCGCTGGCCACATCGCTGGGGTTAACTTTTGTCGATTTGGACACTTATCTCGAAGAACGGTTTTTTAAAACCATTCCCCAGATTTTTGCTGAAGAAGGAGAAGATGCATTCAGGAGAAAGGAGCGAAAAGTATTGGAAGAAGTTGCTGCCTTCGATAATGTAATTGTGGCGACTGGCGGCGGTGCTCCTTGCTTTTTCGATAATATGGACCTGATGAACCGGTCTGGCTTTTGCATTTTTCTGGATGTTGATATTGAAACGCTCATTTATCGATTGACTCACGCTCGCATAGAACGTCCGCTGATTAAAGGAAAATCACCTGATGAACTGCATGAATTTATTGAAGGACTGATGCAAAAGCGTCGTCCGTTTTACGAAAAGGCGCACTATATTCTTACAGGTAAAGAAATTCTTGCAGAACAGGTTGTTGAGCTGGTGAAGAATAAGGATTAAATCGGGAATAACTTTATTTAAAAAACTTTGACGATGGTTGAAATTTGTGCGTTGGCATCGGGAAGCAACGGAAATTGTTATTACATAGGAAATGAGCAGGATGCAGTGCTGATTGATGCCGGAATTTCGTGCAAACAGATATTAAACCGGATTGGTGAAGCCGGCCTGGATGCCTCGCGTATTCGTGGAATTGTAATCAGTCACGAGCACACCGATCATGTCAGTGGAGTCAGGGTTCTGAGCAAAAAACTGGGAATACCGGCGTGGTTCAGTCAGGGAACTTACAATGCCCTGCGCGAAACCGAACAACCCGAGCGATATCATATTTTTGATCCGGAGAAACCTTTTCGGATTGGTACTTTTCAAATCCACCCGTTCCTGAAAAACCATGATGCTGCCGAACCTTGCTCTTTCCGCATTGAACACGACGATTGGCACATTGGCGTTTTTACGGATATTGGCGAACCTTGCGACCGGCTGAAACATCATTTGCGGAAGTGTCACGCACTATTTCTCGAAACCAATTACGACGAAAAAATGCTTTGGGAAGGTTCATATCCCTATATACTAAAACGGCGAGTGGCTTCGTCTTACGGACATTTGTCGAATGATCAGGCTTTTGATTTGGTGCGCGACCATGCCGGCCCCGAATTGGTGCACATTTTTTTGAGTCATCTTTCCGGCGAGAATAACCGGCCTGAACTGGCAGAAGAAAAATTCAGGCCTTTGAGCGACCGATTTAAAGTTAGCCTGACTTCGCGATCGACGTATAGTGGCTTTTGCAGGTTGAGATAGTTTTCGCATCAAAAAAATAAAGCCCTGCACGACGGAGTGCAAGGCTTCATTTAAAATCTTAAAAATATTAGACTACTTATGCTAGTTTAACATTTACTGCGTTTAATCCTTTTCTTCCTTCCTGAAGTTCGAAGGTTACTTCGTCATTTTCTCTGATTTGGTCAACCAAACCTGAAACATGCACAAAGAATTCTTTGTCTGACTCGCTGTCTTTAATAAAACCGAATCCTTTAGATTCGTTGAAAAACTTAACTTTACCTGTTTTCATAATAGTATTAAAAAAATTGAAATATGGAACAAATATAGTCAAATTAGCATCCGAACATTAAAAAATGTTAAAGAAATGCTGATTTTGAAGAAAATCTCTGATGAAAAAGATAGAGGTGTAGTTTACAAACAAAAGAGCTGTCGGTTCCCGATTCGGAGGCCGGCAGCTCTTTTGTTTATAGCTTTGGAAATGAGGATACTATCAGTTGTTTAGTAGATTATTGCTCAATGCCTGAAGTGTCTGTTTTTTAAGTTCAGTTTTTACAAGAACCGAAATGTTGTGGTGGCTTCCGCCGTACGAAATCATCCGGATTGGAATTTCCTCTAAAGCATTGAATACTTTTGCGGCAAATCCCGATTCTTCAGCAATCATTTCTCCAACAATACACGCAATGGTCAGATCAGATTCAACTTCAACCTCACCGTATTCCTTTAATTCTGAAACGATTTCATTTAAGTGTTTTACATTGTCAATTGTCAGCGAAACCGAAACTTCTGAAGTCGAAATCATATCGATTGGCGTTTTGAAGAATTCGAAGATTTCGAATACATTTTTCAGGAAGCCGTAAGCATTCAACATGCGGTATGAGCGAATTTTAATGGCAGTAATTCCATCTTTTGCGGCTACTGCTTTTATCCCGTGTCCGCTCGATTCCGAAGCAATTAAGGTTCCGGGATCACTTGGGTTCATCGTGTTTTTTAGGCGAACCGGGATATTCTGCAATTTTGCTGGTAAAACGGTTTGCGGATGCAAAATTTTTGCTCCGAAGTAAGCCAGCTCAGCTGCTTCATCAAACGATAATTGATCAATCTTCTGAGTGTTCTCTACAAAACGTGGGTCGTTGTTGTGGAACCCATCGATGTCGGTCCAGATTTCAACTTCTTCTGAATCAATGGCTGCACCGATTAATGTGGCAGTGTAATCGCTTCCTCCGCGTTGCAGGTTGTCGATATCGTTGTTGGCATTCCGGCATATAAATCCCTGGGTGATGTAGTAATCAGCAGGTTCAGCCGATTCAAGCACTTTGGCAATATTTTCGCGAATGAAATATAAATCGGCAGCTTTGTCGGCATCAATTTTCATAAAGTCTAATGCTGGCAAATAAAGTGCTTTGTAACCGTTTTCGAGCATTAACTCGGTGAACATGGCTGTTGAAAGCAGTTCGCCCTGAGCTACGATCGTGTTTTCGGTAACCTCGCTGAAGTCGCCCGAAGTGAGCGCTTTGATGGTTTGAAAAATTCCGGAAACAATAGCTTTACCTTTTTCCTTTTTCTCAGCAGTGGCATATAAATCGTTGACTACCTTGTAGTACTTCTGTTCCAGTTGGCTAATTACTTGTCTGGCTGCATCTTTGTTCTTCTTCTGAAGGTAGTTGGCAATTTCAACCAGTGAATTTGTCGTGCCCGACATGGCCGACAAAACAACTAATTTCTGATTTCCATCGGTAATCTGCTGCATCACAGCGCGCATATTTTCTACCGATCCTACGGAGGTTCCTCCAAATTTTAATACTTTCATATTGTTGACTTCTTAATTAAAAGGAGATAAAAGCTCATTTTAAATGAGTAGCAAAGATGTGAATATTTTTTGAATTTGACGGTTAGAATTACGATCTGCAAGCAAATAATAGCTAATATTTAAAAATTCGTGTTTTTATTGCTGATTTTAACCTTAATTCTTTTGAATTGAAAGTTGTCACATCTAGAACGTGCCAAAAATAGAATGCTTTACCGAATTGAACCAAATCGTTGAATAAATGTGAAATCCTTCGCGATTGGTATTCAATTTTCGCTCAATACTTAATACAGGATCACCTACTGGCAAATTCAGTAGCTGAGCTATTTTCTGATCGGCTTTAATCGCCTTTAGTTTTTGCTCTCCGCCTTTCACTTCAATCTGATATTGTGCCCGGAGTGTCTCAAACAGCGACTTGTTCTCAAATGAACGCGAAGTCAATCGGGGTAAATTGATGTTGGGCAGGTGGTTAATGTCGTAAAAAACAGGTTGTCCGTCAACCAGGCGAAGCCTTTCCATATAGATGCAACCCGATTCGCGTTCGATTTGGGTTAGCTCAAACGGGAAATTTTCTTCCCATGGTTTGATTTGAGGCTTTTGTAAAATCTGAGTCTGTAAATACTGATTTCCGATAGCCGAAGCAGTTCCTGAAATACTTAAAATCCCAATGTCTTGAGGCGGTTTGCGGACGATACTTCCTTTCCCTTGTTTTTTTTGGATAAAACCTTCCTGAACCAAAACCTCCAGAGCCTGTCGAACAGTTGGTCGGGTTATATTGTGAACGGCACACAATTCATTTTCTGAAGGGAGCAAACTACCTTCAGCATAAACTCCTGTTTGAATGTGCTTTCGAAGAATTTCGTATATCTTTTTGTACTGAGGTAGCTTGTTTTCTTCAGCCATAATCAGATGATTTTGAACCAAAAGTAATAATTTTTTTTAAATTTTTAAAATTAACTTGTAAATACAAGTATAAAAGATTAGTTTTGACATCTGAATTTTAACTATGCTGTAACTAAAACTAAATTAGTATTTTAAATAAAATTGTTGCAGTTGGTTGTGTTTACAAGTTTATTTAAGTTGTTAAAACAAATCAAATATGGCAATTCCAGTTTTAATGCCTCGCCAGGGGCAATCCGTTGAGACCTGTATAATAGGTGAGTGGTACAAGAAAAAAGGTGACGCCGTGAAAGTGGGCGACATCCTTTTTTCGTATGAAACAGACAAAGCTTCGTTTGAAGAAGAAGCAAAAGCCGATGGTATTTTATTAGACGTTTTCTTTGCCGAGGGCGATGAAGTTCCGGTGTTGGTGAATGTTGCCGTAATCGGCGCTGCCGGAGAATCGGTTGACGAATTTCGTCCGGGAGGTCAGGCTGCAACTCAAGTTGCTGAAGTGGCTGCTGTTACCGAAACAAAGACTGAAGCTGTTGCTGCCTCCGAAGTGAAAACAGTTGCTGAGCAAAGTGGTAAAGTGAAGATATCGCCACGGGCAAAAAATGCGGCTGAAAAACTGGGTGTAGCTTACCAGCAATTGGCTGGTTCGGGTCCTGAAGGTCGTATCATCGAGCGTGACATTGAAGCCGCTGCTCAGGCCTTGCCAAAACTGACTCTGTTGGCGCAGGAAGTAGCCAAAGCTGAAGGAATGAAAGTTGGAGAAATTGCTACCGGGCTTGGCGGAAAGGCGGTTGCAAAAGACCTGATTTCGTACAATCCGGTTTATGGCGACGACTTCGAGGTGAAAAAACTCACCAACATGCGCAAGCTGATTGCCAAAGCGATGCATACTTCGTTGCAGAATTCGGCTCAGTTAACTCACCACATGAGCGCCGACGCCCGCACCATTATGGCTTTGCGCAAGAAATATAAAAAAGCGCTCGATGCCGGACAAATCACTCAAAACATTACCATCAACGATTTAGTTTGTTTCGCGGTGATCAAAGCCTTGAAAAAATTCCCGCAGGTAAATACCCATTTCATTGGCGACAGCATGCGATGGTTCAAAAAAGTACACCTCGGGTTGGCTGTTGATACAGATCGTGGGTTGATGGTTCCTGCCATTAAAAATGCTGATGATCTTTCTCTGGAAGGCCTTTCAGCTCAAATGCAGGGAATAGCCGCACAATGCCGCAAGGGGAATGTTAATCCTGAATTGCTGACTCCCGAAGCTGCTACTTTCACCATTTCCAATCTGGGAAATTACGGAGTTGAACTATTTACGCCGGTCATTAACATACCACAGACCGCCATTTTGGGTGTTTGTACCATCGTTCCACGTCCGAAAGATCTGGGCGATGGCGTTTATGGATTCGTTCCGATGATGGGCTTGTCTCTGACCTACGATCATCAGGCATTGGACGGCGGTGAAGCAACACTCTTCCTGAAAGAAATTAAGGAGCAGATTGAGAACCTATCGATTTAAAGTTCCAAGTATCAGGTTTCAAGTTCCAAGTTTTCGATTCGCGATGATTTGCACTTCGAATTTCTGAAACCGCGTAGCGGTGAAATTATTGTAGCCCTGGGTTTCAACCCGGGGATGAATGGGCGAAAGCCAAAATCGTCCGCGAGCAAATGATGAAAAAAAGAGATAATCTGATTTAGGACGAAATGGAACAAGCAAATAATAAAAGAATAACCAATATTCAATATCCAAATTACGAACCTGCCCTGAAAGGGCAAAATATCAATAACCCGGGAAAACGACGAAGGAGTGCAACCCCGGGAACGAAAAGCATAAAAGAGTCGTCCGCGAGAGTATGTTGAGAAAAGAGATATTCTGTTTTCGGACGAAACTGAACTGACGATATACAAAACGACTAATTCAAACAAAATGAGCAAAATATACGATTTAGCAATTCTGGGTGGCGGTCCTGCAGGCTATGTGGCCGCCGAACGTGCCGGAGCCAAAGGCCTCAGCGTGGTGATCTTCGACATGCGTTCGCTGGGCGGTGTTTGCCTGAATGAAGGCTGCATCCCGACCAAAACGCTCCTGAATTCGGCCAAAGTGCTCGAATATGCTGAGGAAGCCGGAAAATATGGAATCAATTTGGAGAACATTTCCGTCGATTTCAAAAAAATCATGCTTCGCAAAGACAAGGTGGTTCGCAAACTGGTGGCCGGAATCGGTGCCAAAATGAAACATGCCAAAGCCGATGTGGTGATGGCCAAAGCAACCATTAAGGAAAAACGTGGCGAAGTAATAACTATCGAAGCCGATGGTCAGGAATACCAGGCCAATCGTTTGTTGGTATGCTCCGGGTCAGAAGCTGCCGTTCCACCTATTCCGGGTCTTGACGTTTCCCAGATTCTAACCAACCGTGAAATTCTTCAGTTGAAAGAAAAGCCTGAAAGCCTTGTCATCATTGGCGGTGGTGTAATTGGTAGCGAATTCGCCGACTTTTTTAACGCCATGGGTACCAAAGTAACCGTCATCGAAATGCTTCCGGAGATTTTAACCGGTGTTGACGAAGAAATTGCTGCTTTTGTTCGCAAAGAGTTTACAAAAAAAGGTGTTGAATTCCACCTTAAAGCCCGAGTAACGAAGCTGAACGGCAAAGAGGTGGTGTTTGAGAAAGACGGTCAGGAAATGAAAATAACCGGAGACCAGGTTCTGCTTTCTGTTGGCCGTCGCGCCAATGTCGCCGGAATCGGTCTGGAAAATATTGGTGTGGAATTTACGCCGCGCGGTGTGAAAATCGATCAGAATTGCCGGACCAATGTGCCGAACGTTTATGCTGCGGGCGACATCACCGGATTCTCGTTGTTGGCTCATACAGCCAGCCGCGAAGCCGAAGTTGCCGTCAACCACATGTTGGGCCGCAAAGATGTGATGCGCTACGATGCCATTCCGGGCGTGGTTTATACCCATCCTGAAATTGCTGGAGTTGGTTTAACCGAAACTCAGGCAAAAGAAAAAGGCATTGAAGTAGAAGTGAAACAACTGCCAATGGCTTATGCCGGACGTTTTGTTGCTGAAAATGAAGGCAAAGACGGCTTTTGCAAAGTGATTGCCGGAAAAAAATACGGAGAAATCCTCGGTATTCACATGGTCGGCGGAGCCTGTTCTGAAATGATCTGGGGTGCCTGTGCCATCATCGAAGCGCAATTGCGCGTTCAGGATGTGGAAGAAATCGTTTTCCCGCACCCGACCGTGAGTGAGATTATAAAAGAAACCTGCTTCCTTTTTTAGTTTCAGGTTCCAAATTTCAAGTTCCAAGTGGAGCTTTGAATGAGATTTTCTGGTATTTCAATTCAGTGCACCTACGGAAAAACTTGAAAAAAATGTTGAATACTCAATAACCAATATTCAATATCCAAAACCTTCGCACACTAGACTTGGAACTTGGAATCTGAAATTTGGAACTTGTTCAACAAAGATCAAATCATTTAACAACGAAAAACAATTTAAAACGAGATACAATGCCTAAAATTCAATTTATCGATCCTAAGGAAGTCAGGAAAGCTGGCGAAGTGACCTTCAAACCGATTCCTGTAAACCAATACAACAAAACTGTTGAAGAAGAAAAAGCAAATTTCTCGAATGAGGATTTGCTGCGTATTTACCGCGATATGGTGGTGATCCGCGAGTTCGAAACTATGCTGAACCTGATTAAAATTCGTGGCGATTACAACGGCATCGCTTACAACCATCCCGGGCCAGCTCACTTGTCGATTGGTCAGGAAGCGGCTGCGGTAGGTATGGCTTACACGCTCCAAGTGGACGATTTTATTTTCGGATCGCACCGTTCGCACGGCGAAATTCTGGCCAAAGGGTTGTCTGCCATTGAAAAATTAAGCGATCCACAATTGATGCAGGTCATGGAAAGCCATTTTAACGGAACGACTTTCGCACCGGTGAAAAATGGACATTCAGGAACCGTAAAAGAACTGGCCATTAAATTCCTGATTTACGGAACTCTGGCTGAAATATTTGCCCGTGAAACCGGTTTCAACAAAGGGTTGGGTGGTTCAATGCACGCTTTCTTTACGCCATTCGGTGTTTATCCAAACAACGCCATCGTGGGTGGTTCTGGCGACATTGCCGTGGGCGCTGCCTTGTTCAAAAAAGTGAACCGCAAACCGGGTATCGTGGTGGCCAACATTGGCGATGCTTCTATGGCTTGCGGACCGGTTTGGGAAGGCCTGGCTTTTGCCACTATGGATCAGTTCAACGAATTGTGGGAAGGTGACATGAAAGGCGGGCTTCCGCTGATCATCAACATCATGAACAACCAATACGGAATGGGCGGACAAACCTGCGGCGAAACGATGGGTTACAACATTGCTGCCCGCATTGGCGCTGGTCTGAATGCCGATCAGCTTCATGCCGAACGCGTGGATGGTTACAACCCGTTGGCTGTAATTGACGCTTACAAACGTAAACGTGCGATTCTGGAAGAAAAACGCGGTCCGGTTTTGCTCGATGTGCTGACATATCGCTATAGCGGGCATTCACCTTCGGATGCATCGTCGTACCGTTCAAAAGAGGAGGTGGAAGCCTGGGAAGCACAGGATTCAATTGCCTGGTTTGGCCGCGAACTGGTGAAAGCCGGTGTTGCAACCGAAGATCAGTTGTCTGGAATTAAAGGCGACACCATCAGCCTGATGGAATGGACCATGAAACTGGCTATTGACGACAAGGTTTCTCCAAGAATGGATATGGCCAAATACCCGAACCTGATTGGCGAAATGATGTTCTCGAACGAGTCGGTTGACAAAATGGAAGACCGCACTCCGGAAGTAAACCACCCAATGGCCGAGAATCCACGCGTTCAGCAGTTGACCAAAAAAGAACGTTTTGCCTTCGATGCAAACGGAAAACAGCATTCAAAAATTAAACAATACGCTTACCGCGATGGTATTTTCGAAGCCATCATCGATCGTTTCTACAAAGACCCAACCTTAGTTGCTTATGGCGAAGAAAACCGCGACTGGGGTGGCGCTTTCGCCGTGTACCGCGGTTTGACCGAAGCTTTGCCGTACCATCGTTTGTTTAACTCGCCAATTTCTGAAGCCTCAATTGTTGGTACAGCCATTGGTTATGCCATGTGCGGTGGACGCGTAGTTCCTGAAATCATGTATTGCGACTTCCTGGGACGTTGTGGCGACGAAGTGTTCAATCAATTACCCAAATGGCAGGCCATGAGCGGAAACGTGATCAAAATGCCGGTGGTGTTGCGCGTTTCGGTAGGTTCGAAATACGGCGCCCAACACTCGCAGGACTGGACCGCTTTGACCGCACAAATCCCCGGATTGAAAGTGGTTTTCCCGGCTACTCCATACGATGCCAAAGGTTTGATGAATTCTGCTTTGCAGGGAACCGACCCGGTAATTTTCTTCGAAAGTCAGCGTTTGTACGATTTGGGCGAGCATTTTCACGAAGGTGGCGTGCCCGAAGGTTACTACGAAATTCCAATTGGCGAGCCCGATGTAAAACGTGCAGGAAAAGATGTGACCATCCTGACCATTGGTGCCACCTTGTACCGCGCTTTGGAAGCTGCCGACCAGCTTCAGGAAAAATACGGTGTTTCGGCTGAGGTGATTGATGCCCGCAGTTTGAGTCCGTTTAACTACGAGCCAGTTTTAGCTTCGCTGAAAAAGACCGGTCGAATTGTGATTTCGGGAGATGCTTCATCACGTGGTTCGTTCATGAAAGAAATGGCGCAAACCATTTCGGAACTGGCCTTCGACGATTTGGATGCTCCACCAGTGGTGGTTGGTTCGCGCAATTGGATCACTCCGGCCTACGAGCTGGAAGATTCGTTCTTCCCATGTGCCGACTGGATGATCGATGCCATTCACGAAAAAATCCTGCCACTGAAAGGCCATGTGGTGAAAAACAACTTCACCAGCGCTGAACAGATCAGGAGGAATAAATTGGGGGTATAGTTCAAGGCAAAAGGTAAAAGGCAATAGGTGCGATTCATCCGATGACTTCAAGTTCATCGGATGAATACCAAAATAAAAGCAAAAGCCCTCGTCGTCCGGAAAGGATGGCGGGGGCTTTGGTTTTTGATAGCCGGCCTTCGACTACTTCGTGCTCAGGCCTCGGAAGTATGCTAATACTTTCGCTTATTTGAACGTTCTTGTTATAGACTTTAGCGAATCATTGTTGTTATTTAAAGCTCCGCTCCCTGAGTAACGTGTTTCCTGAGTAGCAAAGCGTATCGAAGGAAAGTGTATCGAAGGGAGTATTTTTCGCGTTGCAGTCGAAGGGAACATTCAAGGAGTTTTCTTCCTTTGCCTATAACTTTTCGCCAATTCAGGCAGATCTTTATTCCTACCTTCAATTAAAGCAATCTTTTTATCCCGATTCCAGCCTTTTATTTGTTGCTCGCGGTCGTACGCAAGGTCAATCCTGGGATATTCTTCCCAATATACCAATTCGACGGGTAATCGTTTGCGGGTGTGGTTAGCACCTTCGCCAGCCTGATGCTCTTTTATTCTGCGCTCCAAATCGTTGGTACTTCCGGTGTAGAAACTTCCGTCAACGCAAAGAAGTATGTAGAGGTAACCTTTCATGATCAAGTCAGAATAAAAGCGATTTGTTAGTTTAAAATATAAATGGAATGAACATCTTTGTGTACTTTCTGTATTTCAGATATTTATCGCCGAAATACTGAATACATTCTTTCTCATCAAAAATTGCAGTCAGGTAAAGAAATACGGTTGAGAGTACCGCTATAAGAAAGAGAAAGGCTGTCGGTCTTTTCAAAAATATGCCCCAGGTCAGAAAAATCAGAGATGAATAAAGTGGATGCCTGATATACTTAAAAATGCCGGAACACACGAGGGTCGAGGTTTTCTCGAAAGCAAAGAGTGATTTTTCATCGCGTGAAGCCGTCGGTTTGCCAATTGCTTTTAACAGGAAAACTCCGGAAATAACCAGGTAAATACTGATGCAGAGAAGAATCCATGAGCAAATTTGCCTGATGCCAAGAGGATTGTCGAACCAGTTTTTAAAATTGCTTACAAGCAGCCATGCAATGCACTCCCAGCTTAGGAATCGGTAAAAACCGTGACTGCGAAACTGGAATATGCTTTTCCCCGACAATAAAATTAACAGAATGCTTATGGTTCCAAATGCAATAAGCTTTTCCATGTTTAACTTTTTTGTTGATTAAAGTTACGGTACAAATCCTTAGATTGCAACACAATAGTTGATTGACGGGCATATGAAAACCTTATTTTTATAAAACTTTCTTTCCGATTTCTTGTTTCAAGCTTTGCCAGCAAATTAGTTAGTTTAAGACAATTTTATCTTTTTCTTAGTAATCCGAATAAAAATGTCAGTTTTATTTTCATTTTAAAAAATAATGTTCATATTTGCGACAAATTATTCAGAAATGACAGGTTTTAATAACATTTCCCTACTAGGTCTTCTTCTCGGTATTCTAATTTGGATGCGCGATTGAGAATGGTATGGGTAAAACTATAAAGAGCTTTTAGAAGGCCATTCTCAAAACAGGGGATGGCCTTTTTTCTTGAATATAAATTTGGAACAACGATAAATACAAATATTATGAGCGACAGATTGTACATTTTCGACACCACCTTGCGCGATGGCGAGCAGGTTCCCGGATGTCAGTTGAACACCGTTGAAAAAATTGAAGTGGCGCGCGCTTTGGAAGAATTGGGCGTGGATGTGATTGAAGCCGGTTTCCCGATTTCAAGTCCGGGCGATTTCAATTCGGTAGTAGAAATCTCGAAAGCGGTTACATGGCCAACCATTTGTGCCCTAACCCGCGCCGTTGAAAAAGACATTGATGTGGCCGCCGAAGCTCTAAAATTTGCAAAGAAAGGCCGTATCCACACTGGTATTGGAACTTCTTATTATCACATCCATCACAAGCTCAACTCAAATCCTGATGAAATTATTGAACGTGCCATTGCTGCCGTTAAATATGCCAAACGGTATGTTGAGGATGTGGAATTTTATGCCGAAGATGCCGGTCGTACCGAAAACGAATACCTGGCGCGTGTGGTAGAGGCTGTAATTAAAGCTGGTGCTACAGTGGTCAATATTCCTGACACAACGGGCTACACCTTGCCGGTTGAGTTTGGTGCCAAAATCAAGTATTTGGTTGACAACGTGCCAAACATTCACAAAGCGATTATATCGACCCACTGCCACAACGATTTGGGCATGGCCACCGCCAACACCATTGCTGGCGTTATGAATGGTGCCCGTCAGGCCGAAGTAACTATTAACGGAATCGGCGAACGTGCCGGAAATACTTCATTGGAAGAAGTGGTGATGATCCTGAAAAGCCGCTATGCCGTGCTGAATATCGACACTAATATTAATACAAAGAACATTTATAAAACCAGTCGTTTGGTTTCGAACTTGATGAATATGCCGGTTCAGCCAAATAAGGCGATTGTTGGCCGCAACGCGTTTGCTCACTCATCGGGTATTCATCAGGACGGTGTGTTGAAAAACCGTGAAAACTACGAAATCATCGATCCAACTGAAGTGGGAATCAACGAATCGAGCATTGTGTTGACTGCCCGTAGCGGACGTGCTGCCTTGAAACACCGTTTGGAAGTGATGGGCTTTGAACTTGATAAAGAAAAATTAGATCAGGTTTACGAACAATTCCTGAAACTGGCCGACAAGAAAAAAGATGTGAAAGACGACGATGTGGCCGCTTTGTTGGGCGACGTTACCCAAAAGGAACGCCGCGTGAAATTGGACTTTTTGCAAGTTGTTACCGGAAAAGGTTTGGTGCCAATTGCCAACGTGCGCCTGAATATTGCGGGTGAAATACTGGATGCCACAGCTTCGGGAAATGGTCCGGTTGATGCTGCGCTGAAAGCTGTGAAAAAAATCATTCATCGAAAAGTAATTTTGGAAGAATTTCTGATTCAGGCCATTGCTCATGGAAGCGATGATTTAGGTAAAGTACACATGCAGGTTAAATTTGAAGAATCTATTTTTCACGGATTTGGTGCCAATACCGATATCATCACCGCTTCGGTTGAAGCGTTCCTTGATGCCATCAATAAAATTCCGGGAGCAACAAAAGCTGTTCAGGAGTAAAGTCGCAGTCTCAGTTTTCAGGCAAAAGTGATTTGAGAATTTGAAGATTTGAAAATTGCTTTACCCTGAAAGGGTTAAATATCAATAGCCCGGGGTGAAACTCCGGGGAAACGATAAAACAAACAAGCCGTCCGCGAGATGACAATTGAAAAAGCGATGATCTTTTTTCGGACGGAATGGATGAATCGATTAAAAGAGAAATAATTAACGAAGATCTTCTGAGGATTTTTTTTTCAGGAGAAAAGAACAAAAGTATAATGGAAGCAAAAACTTTATTTGACAAAATTTGGGATTCGCACGTCGTGAAACAGGTTGAAGGCGGCCCAAGTGTGTTGTACATCGACCGTCATTTCATCCACGAAGTGACCAGTCCGGTTGCATTTTTAGGCTTGGAAGGGCGCGGACTGAAAGTTCTTCGTCCGGCGCAAACCATTGCCACACCCGACCACAACGTGCCAACCATCAACCAGAACCTGAGCATCAAAGACGAACTGTCGCGCAACCAGGTGGAAATGTTGAAGAAAAACTGTGCCAACCACGGTATCGTTTACCACGGTTTGGGTACCGAAGGCCACGGTGTGGTTCATATCATTGGTCCTGAAATGGGGATTACCCAGCCCGGAATGACCATCGTTTGCGGCGACAGCCATACTTCAACCCACGGCGCTTTCGGAGCGATTGCCTTTGGAATCGGCACCAGCGAAGTGGAAATGGTGTTTGCCAGCCAGTGCATCATGCAGCCAAAGCCAAAGAAAATGCGCATCACCGTAAATGGTACTTTGAGCAAAGGCGTAACTGCTAAAGACATTGCTCTTTATATTATTTCGAAAATCTCAACTTCGGGCGGAACCGGCCACTTTATCGAATACGCTGGATCGGCCATCACCAGCCTGAGCATGGAAGCCCGCATGACTTTGTGTAACCTGAGTATCGAATCGGGTGCACGTGGCGGTATGATTGCTCCGGATGATACTACAATCAACTACGTGAAAGGCCGTCAGTTTGCTCTGAAAGGTGCCGATTGGGACAAAGCCGTTGCTTACTGGAAGACATTGAAGTCTGATGAAGGCGCTGTGTTCGACACCGAACTGGTTTACGACGCTGCCGACATCGAACCGATGATTACCTACGGAACCAATCCGGGTATGGGAATTGGCGTGTCGAAATCGATTCCAACCAGTGAAGGTTTGACCGGAACTGATAAAACGACCTACGAAAAAGCGCTGAAATACATGGGCTACAACGAAGGCGAGAAAATGATCGGCAAATCTATCGACTATGTTTTCGTGGGAAGTTGCACCAATGGCCGCATCGAAGATTTCCGTGCTTTTGCTGATTTTGTGAAAGGCAAAAAGAAAGCAGCCAACGTGACTGCTTGGATTGTACCCGGATCGCAGGCCGTTGAAAAACAAATTCGCGCCGAAGGTTTGGTCGAAATTCTGGAAGCTGCCGGTTTCGAACTGCGTCAGCCCGGATGTTCAGCTTGTCTGGCGATGAACGACGACAAAATTCCGGAAGGAAAATATTCGGTATCAACATCGAATCGCAACTTCGAAGGCCGTCAGGGACCAGGTGCCCGCACCTTGCTCGCCAGTCCGCTCACCGCCGCCGCTGCCGCGGTTACCGGAAAGATTACTGATCCACGCGAATTTTTGTAGATGATCTGATATCCTTTGCCGTTGGCTTTAGCCAACGGTTTGCAGAACAAAAAGGAATCGGGCTTTAGCCCAAAATCTTAAGATTAATTTATCCGTCAGCTAAAGCAGACGGCAAAGAATAAAACTTTGATACAATAAAAATGGCATACGATAAATTCACAAAATTAACATCGCCGGCAGTTCCGCTGCCCATCGAAAATGTAGATACCGACCAGATTATTCCGGCTCGCTTTCTGAAGGCGGTCGAACGCAAAGGTTTTGGCGATAACCTTTTCCGCGACTGGCGGTACGACAAAAGCAACCAACCGATTGCCGATTTTCCGCTGAATCAGCCAAAATATTCAGGCAAAATTCTGGTTGGTGGTAAAAACTTCGGAAGTGGTTCGAGCCGCGAGCACGCTGCATGGGCCATCTACGATTACGGTTTCCGCTGTGTGGTTTCCAGCTTCTTTGCCGACATTTTCCAGGGCAATGCCTTGAACAATGGCATCCTTCCGGTGGTTGTATCACCTGAGTTTCTGGAAAAGATATTTGCCGCCATTGAAGCTGACAACAATACACAGTTCGAAGTTGATCTGGCCAACCAGAAATTCACGATTTGTGCAACAGGCGAATCAATCGGTTTCTCGATCAATCCATACAAAAAACATTGTCTGACCAACGGTTTGGACGATATTGATTATCTGGTCAGCATCAAGGACGAGATTTCAGCTTTCGAAGTGAAGTAAACACAAAGAATATAAAGTTTTGCACAAAGAACAGAGAGACTTTTCTCAGCACTCCTTGTGTTTAAAATAACTGATTATGACAGGAAAAGTAGTTGAAGTAAAGGATCAGGTGCTCAGCATCATGGACACCACGCTCCGCGACGGTGAGCAAACCTCGGGTGTGTCGTTCACCGATATGGAAAAGCTGAGCGTGTCCCGCATCCTGCTGGAAGACGTGAAAGTAGATCGCATCGAAATTGCATCGGCCCGCGTTTCGGAGGGTGAATTCCTGGCAGCTAAACGGGTGATGGAGTGGGCCAAAGAAAAAGGCCATCTTCACAAGATCGAAATTTTGGGTTTTGTCGATGGAAAAACATCGCTCGACTGGATCAATTCAGCCGGTGGAAAAGTGCTGAACCTGCTTTGCAAGGGTTCGTACCGGCACGTTACCCAGCAACTCCGCAAAACTCCGGAACAACATATTGAAGACATCAAACGGTCGATCGCCTATGCCGAAGAACTGGGTATTCAGGTAAATGTTTACCTCGAAGACTGGTCGAATGGGATGCGCAGTTCGAAAGATTACGTGCATTTCATGGTGTCGGAACTGCTAAAACTCAATGTGAACCGGATCATGTTGCCCGATACGCTGGGAATTCTCGATCCGGATGAAACCTATGAGTTTTGCCGCGAGATGATAGAGTCGTTCCCCGATGCTAACTTCGATTTTCACGCTCACAACGATTACGATTTGGCCTGTGCCAACGTATTCCACGCCATCAAAGCTGGGATCAGAACTGTTCATACAACCGTGAATGGTTTGGGCGAACGGGCCGGAAATGCTCCACTTTCGAGCGTGATTGCAACGGTGAAAGATCACCTGAAAATGCAGACTAAGGTGAATGAATCGATGCTCAACAAAGTTTCGAAACTGGTTGAGTCATTCTCCGGAATACGCATCCCGACCAACAAACCGCTGATTGGCGAATTTGTGTTCACGCAGTGTAGCGGAATTCATGCCGACGGCGACAGCAAGAACAATCTGTATTATAATGATTTATTGCCTGAACGCTTCGGCCGCCATCGCGTTTATGCCTTGGGTAAAACTTCAGGAAAAGCCAACATCAAAAATAATCTGGAGGAATTGGGCATAGAGCTTGATCCTGCTTCGCTGAAACTGGTTACCGACCGGATCATTGATTTGGGCGACCGCAAGGAAACCGTGACCATCGAAGATCTTCCATATATTGTTGCCGACGTACTGAATTCGGACAACGGCGAATCGTCTATCCAATTGGTAAATTATTCACTTTCTCATGCACTGGGGCTTCGTCCTTCGGCAACTGTTTGTTTGCAGATAAAAGGGGAGAAATACGAGGCCAATGCGCAGGGCGACGGTATGTACGATGCGTTTATGAATGCAATTCAGTCGGTTTACAGAGGTTTAACTAAGCCATTCCCGAAATTGCTTGATTATTCGGTGACTATTCCTCCGGGAGGTCAGACCGATGCGTTGGTTGAAACCATGATTACCTGGGAGCTTGGCCGCGAATTTAAAACCCGCGGGTTGGATTCGGATCAGACAGCCGCAGCAATTAAAGCAACCATGCGTATGCTGAATTTGATTGAAAAATAGTAGCCCCATCCCCATCCATTCCCCAAAAGGGAAGGAAGTCAAAAAGCGCTTTTCTTTGGAAATTGAATATTGGTTATTCGTTATTGGATATTTTTAGAATCAGATGTCGTTTCAAAACACAAAATCTTCGCCGGAAGCCATTCGCCGGAATTTCGATCAGCAGGTGGAACGGTTTTCGAACCTCGAAACCGGACAAACCACAGCGATCGACTCGCCATTGTGTATGGAGCTGGTAGCCCGTTCTGCTGCTTCGTTAAATCCTGATGCGAAAAATATCATGGATTTGGGCTGTGGCGGCGGAAACTATGCGGTGAAAGTTGCCTCTTTGCTTCCTGACGTGGATTGCACACTGGTGGACATCAGCGCCAACATGCTGGAAAGGGCGGAGGAACGTGTCGGCGAAATCATTTCAGGAAAAGTTACTGCATTGCACGGCGATTACCGTGAACTTGATCTGGGCGAAAACGGGTATGATGTAATTACTGCCGGAACAACACTTCATCACCTGCGCGGCGATGAAGAATGGGAACTGGTTTTCAGCAAAGTTTACAAGGCTCTGAAATCTGGTGGAACATTCTGGATCAACGATATTGTGATAGGTGAAACCGATGAGATTACCCAAATGATGCTTGACGGATGGGTAAGTAAACTGCGAAAACAAGTTTCTTCGGAAGAAGTTGACATATATCTCGATCGCTACGAATCGGAAGATACGCCGCGTACTTTGTCATATCAGCTTGATTTATTGAAACAAGTTGGCTTTCAGGAAACGTTTGTTTTGCACAAACATTTTAATTTTGCTGCCTTTGGCGCGAGAAAAGAAATAGGAACCACATAGGCACATAGAACACATTTTTTATATTTTCTATGTGAACTATGTGTCTATGTGGTTTAAAATGAAATAAATAAAACCAAAAATATGAAACTAAAATTAGCTGTTCTTCCCGGCGACGGGATCGGTCCTGAAATCATCGATCAGGCCATGAAAGTGGTGAAGGCCGTTGCCGCCAAGTTCAACCACGAACTCGAATACGAATACGCATTGACTGGTGCTTGCGCCATCGACGAGCTTGGAGCGCCTTATCCAGACTCAACGCACGAGTTGTGTATGCAGGCAGATGCCGTATTGTTTGGCGCCATTGGCGACCCAAAATACGACAACAACCCGAAAGCGCCTGTTCGCCCTGAACAAGGCTTGTTGCTGATGCGCAAAAAACTGGGTTTGTATGCCAACATTCGTCCGGTGGTGACTTTTCCGTCGTTGCTGCACAAATCGCCACTACGTCGCGAGTTGATTGAGGGTGCCGATTTTGTGGCTATCCGCGAACTCACCGGTGGTATCTATTTTGGTGAAAAAGGCCGCAAAGACGATGGCAATACGGCTTACGATGTTTGTGTTTACACCCGACCCGAAGTGGAACGTATCCTGAAACTGGGTTACGAATACGCCATGAAACGCAACAAAAAGTTGACTGTGGTTGACAAAGCCAACGTACTGGAAAGCTCACGCCTGTGGAGAGAAATTGCTCAGGAAATGGCTCCAAATTATCCTGAAGTAACTACTGAATACATGTTTGTTGACAATGCTGCCATGCAGATCATCCAATGGCCGAAAAACTTCGACGTGATGGTTACCGAAAACATGTTTGGCGATATTTTGACCGACGAAGCTTCGGTAATTACCGGATCGCTTGGGTTGTCGCCATCAGCTTCAATCGGAATTCATACTTCGGTATTCGAGCCAATTCACGGTTCGTATCCGCAGGCTGCCGGTAAAAACATTGCCAACCCGGTTGCCACTATTTTGTCGGCTGCTATGATGTTCGAATATGCGTTCAATCTTATGGAAGAAGGTTCGATCATCCGCAAAGCTGTTGATGCTTCGTTGGATGCGAAAGTTGTAACCGTTGATATTTCCAGCGAAAAACCATACTCTACTTCTGAGGTTGGCGACTGGATTGCCGAATGGGTTAGCAAAAACTAAGAAATTCTGAAATGATACCGAAAGGCTCTTTGCGAAAGCAGGGAGCCTTTTTTAGTTGAGAAAAACTTTTAACGAATGATTTTTTCCAAGTTCGATTGCAGATTTGGCAAACTTATTTGAATAATTTGCCAGACTTCTTCAGCATCAATTCCAAAATAATTATGAGCAATAATATTCCTAAAGCCTCTTACTTTTGACCAGTTTATTCTTTCTTCTGTTTTTGAAATAAGTTCTTCGGAAAGTTTCTCTACCATTTCGCCAATGACAATAAAGTTCATCATACAGGCATCGAATGCAAGTGTGTCTACATAAAACTCGTCAGCATTGCTGAATTTTCCTGAATACAACTGAATCTTTTGAATTGATTCGAGCATATTGAGGATACTACTGAAATCCCTGTGCGAAATGTCAGGCATATCTGGCTTCAGTTAAAATTTGTTTTCTGAAAACCGGTTTAATGTATTTTTCTCTGCAAATATCAACATGGCGATCGAATCTGGCCTGAATCTCGTTTTTTAATTGTTGTTTGATGGAATCCAAATTAGGAGTATTGTCCTCAAACTCAACAATGAGGTCGATGTCGCTTTGTGCATTTTGTTCCCCCCTTGCAATTGAGCCGAACACACCTATTTTTTTTAGGTGATATTCTTTTTCAAACCGAGCTTTGTTTGAAGTGAGATAAAGTAATATCTGGGTTAAGTCAATCATTAAGGATGATTTTTATCCAAATATACGAGTTTTCATGAATTTCAGTATTCCGGAAAGGAAATCGAAATACTAAGTTTGTTTTATCTCATGTGTTCCGTTCGGCAAACATTTGGTAAATCTTACTGGTTTAATGTTGGCCCCTGAATTGCCACCGGTGCAATGGAGCCGGCAGGCTGGGATTCTGTTAATGGGGCATTGCTGATTTCGTGTGTGCCGTCAGGCAAATATTTCACCATTGGCGGAACTTTCTTCAGGTTGAACAGGTCGTAGCTTTTCTTCAAATCAGCCCAAAGACTTACTTTGTCCTTGTTTTTGCTGTATCCGGTGATTAACCGGTTGTAGGTTTTATCTTCCAGTTTCGCAGGGTAAATGGCAATGTCAATCTCTTGTTGTCCGGCATTGTACGCTTCGATGCAGTACACAAAAAGCTCTTTGATTTTTTCGTCGGTAATGGCAATGCAACCCGACGATTCACAATTTCCATGGATGTAAATGAGGTTTCCTAAATGCCCCTTCACGCCACGAACACTGTCGGATGGATTGGGGTAGTTAATCTTCATCGAAAGGTAATATTTGCTGTATGGATTCAGTTCGTTGATGTGGTAAAAACCTTCAGGAACCTGTAAATCATACGAACGTCGTTTGGGCCCTATATCTCCTGAAATTTCGCAAATTGGGATTTCTTTAAGCAGTGTGTAGGTCGAGTCGCAAACGTTTTTTCCCCAGACTTCCACTTTCTTTTCGGTTTTGAACGCGCGCAGGTAAATACGCAGACTGTCGCGTGAAAGAGACCGGTCGGACAAGGTCTTTATGACGGATTTTTCTTTGGCAGAGTAGGCTTCCCTGACTCGTGTATGTTTAAATTGCTTTTCGCGGAAAGTGCCCGGCGGCGTTTCAAACAGCAAAGAAATCAGGGTGAAAAGGACAAGTATAAATCTCATAAGCGATCGAACAAAACTTAGGCAAAAATAGTGTAAATCATTTAATACAGTTGACTCAATTGTGGCGTTTTTGTTTCAGACTCCGGTTTAATTAACGCAAAATGAATGTTGCATCAAACTTCTTTTAACCACGAAACATGGACATAACGGGCGTTTTCGCTGGTTTAGTATGCAGCGATTTGATACATTTGTTTTCTGAAAATTTCGAAAATTATGGATTACGTTTTTGAACTGCCGTTTAAGGTGCGCGACTACGAATGCGATTTGCAGGGAATCGTAAACAACGCGGTTTACCAGAATTATCTGGAACACACGCGCCATGAGTTTCTGGAACATGTTGGGCTGAATTTCGCGCAGATGCACGACGACGGCATTGATGCGGTGGTGATTCGTGTGGAGATTGACTATAAAGCTCCGCTGAAAAGTGGCGATCGGTTTGTTTGCAAAGTGAAAGTTGCTCGTGAAGGAAACCTGAAGTTTGTCTTCCTTCAGGATATTTATCGCTCTTCTGATCAGAAATTGATGGTAAAAGGAAAAGTAACTGCTGTTTGTGTGAATAACCAGACTGGCCGGCCAGTTGCGCCCAAAGAACTGGTGGAGGTTTTGACAAATACACCAAATAAGCTTATTTTTACAGCACTAAAACCTTTGGATGTTTAATTTGATTTTGGACATTGTGAAGTAAATAACTTTGGATTTATTTAGTCTGAAGTTATCCCTTTGTAAACTCAAGCCATTTCTGGCTCGGGTTATTTTCACATCTTTATTTTACAAAATCAGATCGTCAAAAGATTGAATTCTCTTGACCATCAATACATTTAAACATTATGAGTAATACAGATAATACATCAATCCACGAATTCGACTTTAGTTTAATCTGCGAATATTTTACAGGCGTTGAGCGGCAAGGGCCCGGAAGTCCGGAAGCCACTTTAAAAGCCTTAAGTTTCATCGATAATCTGACTCCAGAATCGCGCATTGTGGATTTGGGTTGCGGAACCGGAGGCCAAACCATGGTTTTGGCACAAAATGCACCCGGGCAAATTACCGGCATTGACCTGTTTCCTGATTTCATCAGGCTGTTCAACAAAAATGCCGAACGACTCAACCTTCAGGATAGAGTAAAAGGCGAAATAGGTTCAATGGACAAGCTGTCGTTTCAGGAAGAAGAACTCGACCTGATTTGGTCGGAAGGCGCTATTTACAACATTGGTTTTGTGCGAGGACTTACCGAATGGCGTAAGTTTTTGAAGACCGGCGGCTATATCGCTGTTACTGAAGCATCGTGGTTTACCGGTGAACGCCCTGAAGAAATTGAGAAGTTTTGGATGGACGCATATCCCGAAATTGATACCATCCCGAACAAGATAGCCCAACTGCAAAAGGCAGGCTATGTTCCGGTGGCTTCGTTCATTTTGCCCGAAAACTGCTGGACGGAGCATTATCATGTTCCGCAAGTTGCTGTTCAGGAAGCTTTTCTGAAGAAGTACGCAGGAAACAAAATGGCAGAAGAATTCATCGGATTTCAGAGCTATGAAGCCGAATTGTATGCCAAATACAAGGACTATTATGGCTATGTATTTTATATAGGAAAGAAAATTTAGTCCTTAGTTTACTGATCCGATGACTCGGAGTCATCGGATCAGTGTTACAAAAAAAGGCCCTTCACGCGAATGAAGAGCCTTGTCGGTGGATGGACCGAATCAATCAATCCGGTTCAGTTTTATCCTTTAATACAAACTCCGGTTCCAGTACCATTGCCGTTTTGGCCATTGCCGCCGCGGTTGCCGTTGCCATTTCCTTTTCCTGAACTTCCTTTCCCTTTTCCGTTGCCGTTCATATTGCCATTTCCGTTTCCGGTTTCCATCGGGCTGCTGATAATTGCGTTATAGGCATCGGTGCTTAAAATTGTTGGCGCGTAGGTGATTTGGTAAGTTGAAAGTGTGGAAACAAACGAGCGTAAGTGGTTACGCGATCCGCGCAGTAAATTGCCATATACTTGCAACAATGCGCTGTTTGTAGTTGTGGCCATCAGTTTTTCCAGATCAGCAATGTCGGTTTCTTCAATTAATGCACCGGTTTTTAAAGCTTCGGTGAGCGAAACTTTTCCGGCAGCAACTAATTTTTCATACAAAGCGGCCAAATCAGTATTGTTGAAAGTTCCTTCAACTCCGGTTGACGGATCGGTAAGTTTGTAGTTCGAAATCAAATAGCCAATGGCATTGTAATGATTGGTTTCGCCCGAAGCGATGTTGTCGAAGATTACCAAATCGGTTGTTTGACCAAAAACTGCATATACATCGTGCGCCATTTTTTCTTCTTCACGCATTAAAAGGATTCCGGCTTCTTCACCCGAAATCAGATCTGGAAAATCAGTAATAGTTGGAATACCTGCTGATTTCTCAAAATATTCATCTTCGGCAATCGGTGAGTTGTTGCACGAAATAAATCCTAAGCTAGCTGATGCCATAAGCATCATTCCGAAAAGCATGTTTTTTGTTTTCATTTTGTCTTTTTTAAATGGTTTTTAATTGCTTGTTATGATTGGCGACAGGTTCCTGTTCCGGAACGCTGGCCTTTCCCTTTGCCGTTATTTTTTCCTTTTGGATTACCGCACGATCCGTTTCCTTTCCCCTGATTCTTCCCTTTTCCCTGAGTGCTGTTCATGAGCTGGTTTTGTTGATCGGGTGCTAGAAATGATTTCAATTCATTGCGGTAATTTTGAATTTCAGCATCCATTTCTTCCCTGATCTGGGTTTTTCGGGTAACATCGGTAGTGCTGCGACGATTTTCGCGCAACTGATCCATCGTATTCAAATGTTTGGTTTGAAGTGCGCTGAACTTTTCATGTTGCTCAGTGGTGAGATTGCTGATTTGCGAGATGCACGAGCCGCGGTTCATGCTGTTCCGACAGGGATTGTTGCCCGCAAATGCGGAGGTTGTAGCTACGGTCAGGGCAAAAAGGAGCCCTGCAAACCGTTTAAATCGATTTGTATTCATGATTTTCTATTTAAAATTTGATTATCTGTTTCGGCCTCTTCCGCGCTGGTACCCGGGCTGCGGCAGGTTGACCTGGTTTTCTTTATTTAGCATCGACTGGAAAATCGAGTGCAGTTTGGTTTGTTGTTCAGGGGTGCAAATTTCTCTCATATTTAAGTAAAACGATGAGGTAATTTCTTTCAATTCGCGGTGGTTGTTCCCAATTTCAGCAGCGATTTGCCTCAGTTTAAGAGTGTCGGGATTCGGTGCTCCAAGTTCATCAATCATACTTTTTCTTAAAACAGCCAGATTTTCTTCAATAGTGCGGGCCGATCGGTTGAATGAACGGTTTATTTCGCGGAAGTTGTTGGTTTGGTTATCATCAAGATTGAGCCGATCGCGAAAATATCGTGTGCGTTGTTCGCCTGGTACAGCCGACTGTTCGCTGTTCGTCACCTCTGTTTTTTTCTGTTCCGAAATGCGGTGATAATAAAACGATCCGATGGTTGATAAATTGGTGGCTATCAACAAAATGATCAGCCCAATCAGAATCCGGTGTTTGGTGTTTGGGCTCATTGCTGATCGAGTAAAAAGGTTTCAATGGGTTCAGCTTCAAAATCGTTCATCAGCAACAGGTTGGTTTCTGCCGGATTTGTTGCAAAGGCAGGGGTATGCGTTCCAAGGTAAATGCCGCCGGTAATTGATGCCGCCAGTAAAACAGAGAATGCTACGGCCTGCACCCAGACCGGAATGAACGCTGGTGCCGATTTGTACTCTTCATTGATCCGTGCTGATAACCGTGTATAGAAATAGGACGAAACTTCCGGTCTTTTTTCATCGTCGATGAGCTGCAGTTGTTGTTTCATCATTTCTGCAAACTGGCGACAGTCAGTACAAGTGTCGATGTGGTGCCCAATGGCTTCCATCTTTTCATCGCTCAGCTCGTGGCTAAGATAAAAGATCAGGTCGTTATGGATTTGCTTGCAGTTCATTTTTTACTCGTTTTAATGGTTTGACACCTTCTGTTCTGAAAACTTGCGTTTCAAATGCACTTTTTTTTGTAGCACTCATAGAGTTGGTCCTGTAAATTCTTTTTTGCCCTGTGAATCAATGACTCGACCGATGACACTGAAAGTTCCATGATTTCGGCAACCTGCTGGTAGGAGAGATCCTCATATTTATTTAGGGTAAAAGCAATTCGCTGTCGTTCGGGCAGATTGTCGATGGCTTTGTGCAGCATATCGCGCCGTTGCTGGTCCTTAATTTCATTGTCGGGCTGATCGTTCCTGTTTTCCGAAATCTCTCTTGAATGATTGCGTCCGCCTGTAAATGTTTCTTCAAGGCTTTGCCAGAAACGTTTCCTTCGGTTGGCTCTCTCAAAATTCAGCGACCGGTTGACGGCAATACGGTACAGCCAGGTCGATAATCGTGCATCGCCCCTGAATTGATCGGCATTGCGAAAAACTTCCAGAAAAACATCCTGAGCCAAATCTTCGGCATCTGACTGATTGTGCACAATTCCAAGGCATGTATTTACCACCATCTTTTGGTAGGATTCGACCAGCGTGCGAAATGCCTGCCGGTCGGCCATCTGTATGCCTTTTATCAGTTCCGATTCGTCCATTCCTGAAATTTTCAGTCTTCGTTTAGGAGATTTGACACCTAAAGATCAGAAAACTTGCACTGAGAATCAAAATATTTATTCTTCAATCACAATTGGAGAGAATACTGACTGGATTTCAATAGATCAACCTAATTTTTTTGAAGCCGGATTAATTGGATGGAACTGCGTTTAACTGGTAATAGCCGTTTACTTTCAACCTGAAAAAGGCAAGACCGACAATGCAGACCACAGCACTAATCAGGAATAGCGCTGAAATTGAAATGTATTGGGCAATCAATCCTGAACCCATCATGCCAAGTCCCATGCCGAGATCGAGCGCGGTGTAAAGCGTCGAGTTGGCGGCACCCCGGTTCCCGTTGTTGGCCAAATTGTTGACAATAGTCTGGAATGTCGGGAAAACTACGCCGATGCCAAAACCAATGATCAGTGCTGAAAAATAAAATCCTAAAGCGTTTCGAACCAGGGCCAGCAGTGGAAATCCTAAAATCATCAGGATGAGGCATAATGTCAGGATGCCAAGAGGACCTTTCCGGTCGAAGGTCTTTCCGGAAGTTAACCGGGATGTGGCAATTCCGGCAGCAAAAATCAGGAAGAAAAGAGAGGTGTTTTCGATACCAATTTCGCGTCCAAACAAGGCAATGAACGAGAGTAATCCGCCGTATGTCGTCATAATGATCATCAGGTTGATCGATGGCAGAACCGATTTCTTGTGGAACAGATTCTCAACACTGAATTCAATGTCGCGTTTGGTTGTCAGTTTTTTAGGCAGTCTGATCAAATAGGCCATGATAAGGCTGACCAAACTGATAAACAATGCAGAAAGAAATAATTCGGAATATCCGCCATGATGGATAATGATAGCGCCAACGATTGGCCCAACCGACATGCCCATGGTGGTTGACAATGCAAAATAGCCAATGCCTTCGCCACGTTGCACTGATGGAATGATATCAACTGCAATCGTTGAGCCCGAAATGGTGGTTACGCCCCAGCTTAAGCCTTGTGCAAACCGCAGTAAAATAAGGGCTGTGATACTTATGGCAATCAGGTATCCTGCAAAAAGACCGGTGTATAAAACAAGTGCAAGCAGAAAGACGGTTCGGCGACCGAATTTATCGAGTGCGAAACCTGAAAACGGGCGAATCATTACCGATGCGATGGTATAAGCCGCCAGAACAACTCCTACCTGCGATTTTCCGGCATGGAGCTCGTTCACCAGATATACCGGAAGCGCCGAAATGAGTGCATAATAAGTAATGCACATGAAGAAGTTCGACAATGTCAGGAGTATAAAATCCCTGTTCCACATTTTCTCGTACATAGTCCTGAACATTTGAATTTACGCGGCAAAGTTAGTTTTAATGAATTGTTGGCTGTAACCCTTGCCTGATGGATTTAACAACAAACTAATGTTGGCATGGTTGAAATCGTTCAATTGTAAACTTTGCATGAATGAAACCTGTTTTACTAACTAAAATCCCGACAATTGAATTTTAGAGGATAATTTTGCAGCCGATTCGAAAATAGAAAACCATCATGTCAGACCAAAAGCCTTATTTCCCAACCCTGCGCAGCATCACTTTGGCGCAGTTAAACCTGAATACCATTGTTGAAACCACGCCGCTTCAGCGTAACAATAATCTTTCGAACCGTTATGCGGCTAATGTATTCCTGAAAAGGGAAGATTTGCAGGTGGTGCGTTCGTATAAAATTCGTGGCGCGTACAACAAAATTTCAGGACTGACCGATGAAGAGCGTTTGCGCGGTGTTGTTTGTGCCAGTGCCGGAAACCATGCGCAGGGTGTGGCTTATTCGTGTCAGCTGCTGGGCATCAAGGGGAAAATTTACATGCCAACCACTACGCCGAAACAAAAAATTACCCAGGTTAAAATGTTCGGAAAGGAAAACATTGAAGTGGTTTTGGTTGGCGACACCTATGATGCCGCTTCGGATGCCGCTCATCGCAATAGTTTGGAAACCGGCATGGTGTACATTCATCCGTTCGACGATCCGCAGATTATTGAGGGGCAGGCCACTTCAGGAGTTGAAATTTTGCAGGATTTTAACGGGCATGTCGATTACTTGTTTTTACCCATTGGCGGCGGAGGTCTGGCTGCCGGGGTGGGAGCGTATTTCAAACAAATTAGTCCTGAAACTAAAATTATTGGCGTGGAACCTGCCGGTGCTCCTTCGATGAAGACCAGTTTGGAAAAGGGCGAAGTGACTCCGCTGAAAGACATCGATAAATTTGTGGATGGCGCGGCAGTTCAACGTGTGGGCGATCTCACGTTTAAAGTGTGTCAACAGGTAGTTGACGATATTGTAACAGTTCCCGAAGGAAAAGTGTGCACTACGATTCTCGAATTATACAATCAGGATGCCATTGTGGTTGAACCGGCCGGTGCACTGGCTATTGCCGCGCTCGATTTTTACCGCGAACAAATTGAAGGCAAAAATGTGGTGTGTATGGTTTCGGGCAGCAATAACGACATCACCCGCACCGAAGAAATCAAGGAGCGGTCGATGCTTTACGAAGGGCTGAAACACTATTTCATCGTTCGATTTCCACAGCGTGCAGGCGCTTTGCGCGATTTTGTTGATAAAGTGCTTGGCCCGAACGACGACATTACCATGTTCGAATACTCCAAGAAAACCAACCGCGAGCAAGGCCCGGCGTTGATTTGCATCGAACTTCAGGATAAAGACGACTTTCCCGGCCTTGTGCTACGTATGGAGGAAAACGGATTTCTTTCAGAATACGTTAACGAAAGACCAGATTTATTTCAGTTCCTGATTTAAACTGAAGTAAATTAAGGATTCAGAAGCGACCATTATTCAGATTGTTATCTTGAATAATGGTCGCTTTTGTTTTTAATTGTTTCTACAGGACACCAAAGGATGCCAAACTCTTTGCAAATCCTTTCCTTTGTATATAATTTCAAAAACTATCTAAAAGAATTTAATACATGAATAATCAATCTCCTTTTTCAAACTATCCGGGCAAACAGGAGTTGCTCGAACAAAGTGAAACCGATACCAACGTTTTGCTGGTAAACGGCCATTTTCACACGCCTTTTTCGTTCAGTGCTTTTACTGAAATAGAACAGGCCTTCCGCATGGCTAAAGCCGAAGGTGTGCAGGTTTTGGGTGTGAACGATTTTTACACCACTGACGGCTATCCCGAATTTGCCGACTTAGCTGCCAAATACAAAATATTCCCGCTGTTCAACATCGAATTCATGGCCTTGCAGCGCGATTTGCAGGAAGCTGGTGTTCGCGTGAACGATCCGGCCAACCCTGGTCGTACCTACATGAGTGGAAAAGGGTTGAGTCATCCGTTTGCAATTGGGGGCGAAGCGCTGGCTTTGTTGCAACAGGTTCAGCACGAAAGTAACGTGCAAACGGCCGAAATGGTGAATAAACTGAATGTTTTTCTGGCCGAATTGAATGCCGGAATCAGCTTTACTTTTGATGAACTGAAAGCCAAATACGCCAAGAATATGCTGCGCGAACGCCACATTGCCAAAGCTTTGCGCATCGCCATCGACGAAAAATTTGCTTCGGACGATGATAAAAAAGCATTCTATCTGCAAGTTTTCTCCGGAAAAGAAGTAAAATCGAAGTTGGACGATGTAACCGGATTGGAAAACGAAATTCGCGGAAACCTCCTAAAAGCCGGTGGTAAAGCATTTGTTGCCGAAGATCCGAAAGCTTTCCTGAGTCTGGATGAAGTGAAGAAAGTAATCATCAGCGCCGGCGGTATTCCTTGTTACCCGGTGTTGCTCGACGACCCGAAAGGCGTTTGCACCGACTTTGAAGCCGATGCCGAAAAACTGTATCAAATGTTGGTTGACCGCAACATCTTCAGCATTGAGTTAATTCCCGGACGTAACGATTTCAATATTCTGAAGAAATTCGTACAGTTCTTCCGCTCGAAAAACTTCCTGGTTTCGTTTGGTACCGAGCATAACACACCGCAGCTCGACCCCGTAAAAGTAAGCTGTCGCCATGGCGTTGAACTCGACGACGAACTCAATCAAATTGGCTACGAAGGTGCCTGCATCATTGCAGCTCACCAATATTTGGTTGCCAAAGGCGAAGAAGGCTTCCTCCGCGCCGACGGCTCCGGCAAAACCGCCGAATACGATGCCTTCGTAAAATTGGGAAATGCTGTAATTAAGAACTTCATTAAATAAATTGTTTGTGCCAGTTGCCAGCTGCTAGCTACTAGCTACTGGCAAAACGACTTGGAACCAGGAATTTGAAACTTGAAACTAAAAAAATGAAACCTGAAATTCAACAATTAATAGAAATATCGCAGTACTACGGCAAACAGAACGATTTTGTGATTGCCGGTGGCGGAAATACCTCGTACAAAGATGAAAATCACCTGTATGTGAAAGCCAGTGGGCATAGTTTGGGCACCATTGGCGAAGATGGTTTTGCGCAGCTCGACCGCAAAGCGCTTCAGGAAATAGCCGCGAAAACATATTCCGAAGATGTGATGGAACGCGAAAACCAGATCAAAAATGATCTGCTGAAAGCACGTGTCTATCCTGAAAAAGGACAACGTCCGTCAGTAGAAACTTCGTTGCACGACTTGCTGGCCTACCGTTTTGTGGTCCATACGCACAGCACCAAGGTAAACGGACTGATGTGTAGCACCAATGCCGAACGACTGACCACTGTTTTATTAGGGAACGCTGTCGTTTATGTGCCGTATGTCGATCCGGGCTACATCCTGTTCAAGGAAGTGGAAAGCCGCGTCAACGCTTACAAAGCACGCACGGGTAACGAGCCCAAAATCATCCTTTTGCAGAATCACGGCATTTTCGTGGCCGCCGACACCATCGAGGAAATTCGCGAAATTTATACCGATGTCATCAGCATTTTGGATGGCGCTATTGGCGAAATTGAGCCTGCTGAAGTTTTACCAATTGATCCGGTGGCTGCCAAAATTGTTCCGGCTATCCGCATGATGCTTTCAGAAAGTGGCCTGAAAACGTTGAAAGTGGTGAACAATTCGTACTACGAACGTTTCCTTTCTTCAGAAAAAGAATTTCAAAAAATAGCGCTTCCGTTTATTCCTGATGGAATTGTGTATTGCAATTCGTCGTTTGTGTATGCCGAATACAAGGGAGATGCTGATGCCTTATTGAATGACCTTTCAGAAAAAATAAAAAACTACATCGCTACCCAACCCAAAACACCAAAGATCGTCTGCATCAAAGGCATTGGCTGCATTTTGGCCAACGATAATGCGCAGGCTGTAGCTACGTTGGAAGAGGTGATGATGGACACCTGCCTAATCAGCCTGTATTCCGAAAAATTTGGCGGACAAAGCCCAATGACTGCCGAGCAGGTTCAGTTTATTGATACCTGGGAAGTGGAACAATACCGAAGCGCTATTGCGATGGGCTCAACAGCAGGTCGTGTTGATAAGAAGATTGCTATTGTAACCGGTGGCGCTCAGGGTTTCGGTGCAGGAATCGTGGAAGACCTGATGGCCAACGGTGCCAACGTGGTGATTGCCGATCTGAACGATGAATTGGGTCAGAAATTCGCCGCATCGCTCAATAACGGAAAACGCAAAAACAAAGCGCATTTCGTGAAGGCTGACGTGTCGAATGCCGCTTCGGTTGAAAACCTGGTTTTCGAAACGGTTTGCGAATTTGGAGGACTGGATGTGTTCATCAGCAATGCTGGTATTTTACGCGCCGGTGGACTCGACGAAATGACTCCGGAAACCTTCGAACTGATGACCAAAGTGAACTATTCGGCCTATTTCCTATGTGCCAAATATGCTTCGGCAGTGATGAAGCTTCAGAACAAATTTAAGCCTGATCATTTTACCGATATCATCCAGATCAATTCAAAATCGGGATTGAAAGGCTCGAACAAGAACTTTGCCTATGCTGGCGGAAAATTTGGCGGAATCGGTTTGACTCAATCGTTCGCGATGGAACTGATGCCCTCGAAAATTAAAGTGAATTCGGTTTGCCCAGGCAATTTCTTTGATGGACCGCTGTGGGCCGATCCGGAGAAAGGTCTGTTTGTGCAGTACCTCAATGCTGGTAAAGTGCCGGGAGCGAAAACCATCGAAGATGTGAAACGTTTCTATGAAGCACAGGTTCCGGCAGGTCGCGGCTGCACGCCACTCGACGTAATGCGCGCCGTGTATTACATCATCGAGCAGGAATACGAAACCGGCCAGGCTGTGCCAGTGACTGGTGGACAGAATATGTTGAATTAAGAGAATTTAATAGCCACAAAGGCACCAAGAATAGTTTTTTTATACTTTGTGAAACTTTGCGTAAGACTTCGCGTTCTTTGCGTTTAGTAAAATAGGTTTAACCGCAAAGTCGCACGAAGAAGTCGCTATGTTCCGCAAAGGATTAAACGGTTTTTTTTTGATTTAAACTTTGTGCCTTAGTGTCTTTGTGGTAAAACAGTGGCAAAACAAAAAAATATGAAAACCAAAGCAGTTCGTTTATACGGAAAAGAAGATTTGAGATTGGAAGAGTTTGAACTTCCAGCCATCACGGCCGACGAAATTCTGGCCAAAGTAGTGTCCGACAGTATTTGCATGTCATCCTATAAAGCCGCCAAACAGGCCACCGACCACAAACGTATCCCGCAGGATATCGCTGAAAATCCGATCATCATTGGTCACGAGTTTAGCGGCGAGTTGGTCGAAATTGGTGACAACTGGAAACACAAATTCAAAGCCGGACAAAAATTTTCGATTCAGCCGGCCATTTATTACGAAGATGGTCCGGTAGGGGTGCTGAGCGCTCCGGGTTATTCGTATCAGTATATCGGCGGCGATGCCACTTATGTGATTATCCCGAAAGATGTACTAGTTCAGGATTGTTTGCTGGCTTACGACGGCCCGGGCTTTTACCCTGCTTCGCTGGCCGAGCCGCTGTCGTGCGTCATTGGCGCCATGCATGCCAACTACCACACCACGCCGGGTTCGTACGTGCATAAAATGGAAATTGTGGAGAACGGTAAAATGGCGATTTTGGCAGGAGTTGGTCCGATGGGACTGGCCGCTATCAATTACGTCATTCATCGTGCCGACCGCAAACCTGCATTGTGCGTGGTCACCGACATTGATCAGGCCCGTCTGGATCGTGCGGCTACCATTTACCCGGTTGCTGAAGCTGCCAAACGTGGCATTGAACTGATTTACCTGAATACCAAAATTGAAGATCCGGTAGGCAAACTGAAAGAACTTTCAGGAGGAACAGGCTACGACGATGTGTTCGTATTTGCCCCGGTGGCTCCGGTCATTGAGCAAGGCGATGCCATCCTCGGGTTCGACGGCTGTTTGAACTTCTTTGCAGGCCCTTCGGATCAAAACCTTCAGGCTAAAATGAATTTTTACAACGTGCATTACGCTTACACCCACATCGTGGGAACTTCGGGCGGAAACACCGACGACATGAAAGAAGCCTTGCAGGTGATGACTGCCGGATTGGATCCTGCCGGACTGGTAACCCACATTGGCGGATTGAATGCCGTGGCCGAAACTACGCTCGATTTACCGCACATTCCGGGAGGAAAAAAACTGATTTACACCCACCTCGATATGCCGCTGACTGCCATTGCCGATTTTGCCGAATTGGGTAAAACCGATGCGAAATTTGCTAAACTGGCTGAAATCTGCGACCGTCACCAGGGACTGTGGTCGGTTGAGGCTGAAGAGTATTTGTTGGGGAATTAAAAGCCCCCTTCCCGTTCCCCAAAAGAAGTAAATTTCCGGCCTGAAAGGCCTGAATAATCTAGCCCAGGGCAAACGACGAAGGAGTGTCGCCCTGGGTTAGAGAGTGGTTTTAAAATTCGTCTGAGTGAAAAAGCACGCCAATGAGTTGATTTCTTATCAGACGAAATGGAGCATTCGCAATTCTTTTGCGGATAGTTTATGCAATTCCGTCCGAAAGAAATTCTTGCTTTGTTCATCAAATATTTGCGGACGGTTTTTATGCAACCTATAACCCAGGGCGACGTTTCAGATAGTTCCTCCTGAAACTATGCCCTTGGCTGATTTATATTGGCCTTTCAGGCCAGAAAAATATTGTGTGTAATTCTATGCATCGGAAAGTTGTTAGGGGCTCCGTAATCTTAAGTCTCTCGTCTATTACCTAAAATCTGGTGTCTTTTTATCAGATGCTTGCCCCGCTTGCCGTATCTTTGCCCCATAAACAATTAGAAACAAAACAATGATTTACATGGCCGACACAGCCGATCTGGACGAACTCCGGAAGCTGTACGTTTTTTTTCCTCTGGAAGGGGTGACAACAAATCCGACGATCCTGAAAAATTCAGGATATAAACTTTCGGTTGCCGTTGAGGGAATTCAGGAACTGGTGGGCACGGGAATGATTCACGTGCAAATGATTTCTTCGGAAACCGACGACATGGTGCGCGAAGCAAAAAAATACCGCACGTATTTCGATTTTGGCGATAACTTTTATGCTAAAATACCGGTTACGCCTAGCGGATATAAAGCCATGCGCATTTTGAAAGATGCCGGAATTAATGTGACTGCAACGGCCATTTTTACTCAACAGCAAGCCTTGGTGGCCATGAAAGCCGGAGCCGATTTCGTTGCTCCGTATGTGAGCCGTTTGGACAATATTTCGTCGCACGGGATTGAAGTGGTGGGCGATATTGTTGAAAATATTGCTCTTTATGGCCTGAATGGAAAAGTGCTGGCGGCCAGCTTTAAAACCGTTGACCAGATATACCGCACCAGCATGGCCGGAGCACATTCGGCAACCATCAGTCCGGAGTTGCTGCATCAACTGATTAAGCACCCGATGACCGACATCAGTGTAAAACAATTTGAAGCCGACTCAACAGGATTGTACGATATCGAATTCTAGCGTTTAACCACAAAGAATACGAAGTTTAACCACGGAGTTCACGGAGACAAATCAGAGAAAAATAAAATCTCTGTTTTCTCCGGGAACTCTGTGGTTTTTGCGTTTTTAGTTCTTGATTATCCGGGATTTCCGGCTGATGAGGTAAACTCCCGACAGAATCAGCGCCATGCAAAGCAGGTGCAAAACAGTCACTTTTTCGCCGTCGAAAACACCCCACATAATGGCAAATATAGGAATGATGTAGGTAACCGACGAAGCCGCCACGGCCGACGAATGCCTGATCAGGCTGTTCATCAGCATTTGGGCAAAAGCGGTACCCACAATGCCCAGGGCTGCAAGCGCCAACAGGTGCACCGGCCATCCGGGATTCGATGTTACTGCAGCCAGATCGGTGGTGAGCAAATACCCCAGCGCTACCGGACCAATAAACAAAAATGACAAGGAGGTAACCTGAATGCCTGTCAGGTGCGAAAGTTTTGATTTTATCTGGTTGATGCTGATGGCATAAAAACAGGTAGCCAGCACAATGAAAAATGCATAGCTGTTCACTGTTCCCAGGTGGAAACCTTCACCAGCCAGGATCAGCCCCGTGGCGCCTGCCAGTCCGAGCAGCAAGCCCGCGCCCTGCATCGGACGGAAAAGGGTTTTATGAAACAGCAGTCCTACCAGCAAAGTGAATACCGGAGTGAGCGAATTAAGCATTCCGGCCAGCGAACTGTCGATGCGCGTTTCGGCAATCATAAACAGGAAGGCCGGGAAAAAGCTGCCGATAAAACCGGCTACCAGCAAACTGGGCACATCCTTGCGTTTCAGGTTCCGGAGTTGTTGGATGGAAAGAGGCAACAGCACCAGCGAAGCCAGCACAATGCGCAAAGCCCCGGCCTGTTCAGGCGTAAAACTTTTCAGCCCGATTTTCATCAGGATGAATGAACTGCCCCAGATAAAGGCAAGTACCATGAGCATACTCAGCTGAAACCAACGTTTTTCCCAGATCATAGATGGAGGTTTTGAGGGGCGAAAGATAGCAGAAAATGAAAAGTAAAGAAAAGGGTTATCTGCTCGTGCAAATAACCCTTTGGTTTTATACGGTCTGAAGATGCCGGTTAATCATCGTTGTAATCCATGTTGTGATCTCCGTGATGATCGTATTCCACATCTTCACACGACGAAATCTTACTCTTTATTTTCAGGTAAAGGTTAGAATTTGAAGTCGCGTTGACGATGATTTTGCCATCGGTTAAGGTTGCAGCAACAAGGTCGGCCTCTGCAATACCGCTCATCAGCATGGCCAGGTTTAAATTAACCAGGGCCGAATAATCGTTGGTGCCATCAAGCGTTGTTCCTTCTTTTTCAACCTCAAATTTGAAATCTTCGTTCATCGTAATTTCAATTGGAATTACAGATCCCAAAGCACTGGTGAAAGAACCGGCTAGATAAAAAACTGGAGCCGTAGAATTTTGTGATTTGGCGGCCTCAATTTCAAGTTTAATTTCGTCGTAAACTCCCGGATCAAGAGTGATATCTCCGACTACCGAAGTAGCATCGAAGAGATCGATAACCTTCGACCCTCTCCATTCATAACTGACTTTGTAGGAATTCTGAGCATTTTCGGTCTCTTTTCCTTCAGCCTTAAACTCAATGTGCGAGACATTCATGGTACAAACATTCCAGGCAAATAACGGGGTTGCAAGAGTTGCCGATTTCAGAATAGCAGAACTCTTGTTGGTGGCCTGCAATTTTACCTGTAAAGCCGACGATGAATCGGTGGCGCTCTTTTGGCAGGAAAACAATAGCACCCCTAAAAGCAATAACATTACAGCACTAATTCGTTTCATAGTTTTCATTTTTTTAGTGTATTACTTTTCGGATGGAACACACAATTGTTTTTCGAGTCGGCTATTTTACTAACGGGAAATCATTTGTTTTGTTTTGTTGCCCGAAACAAAAGAGCTGCAACACTCCTGAAACAAGCGACAGTTTTTATACAATTGGTTGCCTGAATACCCTACCTCAAGCCTGAGGAATGATGGAGCCATCAGGAACTTTTACTTACTCTTTTTTCAAAGCTACACAGCTGAATTTTTGCTGCGGCGTCAAAATTTATGTTCATGTTGTTTAAAAATCAGATCTTCTGTTGTAAATTGTATAACGTTTATATTCATTTTACTGAATTCGGGATTCTCTCATTTCTTAAACAATTGCTATGCTTTCAACCATCGATAACGACGAACTTTTACTCCAGATTCGGACTTTTAAATCGGGTAACGCCGGTAGCCCGACAGTTCCAGTCAATGTGGTTGTTCAGGAAGCCGATGACTTGTATCTCTGGTGCCAGGACGATCAGGAACAACTCGTTCAGGCAGGAATCGACTGGGATCAGGTTTTACTTATTCCTGTTTGCGCCAAAATCTGCCGCGAATTTCAGTCGCAGTGGCTCAAAAATTATAAATCGGCCGACAAGGATAAACTGGAATGGGAAACAAAATCGCCGGAAGCCCTAAAGTTGCGCAGCGAATTGCTGCACGATTTTGAGTTTGCCTTCCGAAAGAATGAACAAGTACATGCCCAAATAAAAGAAATCGCTCAAAAGCAAAGCCGGGCCAGCTTGGTTCAGAGCCTCAATGATCTTGCTCAATTGGGATGGAAACATATCGCCTTGCTTGAGGTTATTCACTTTGACCCCTTGACGCTTGAAACGGCGGCCCGTTTAGCTCCCGAAATGGCCGATCTGATAGCACGAATCAATCGCAACAAAAAACTGAGTGACGATTCGAAAACGATGCGCGATCAGTCTTATGCCTTTCTGAAGCAATTGGTTGACGAGGTTCGCGTGTGTGGCAAATATAAATTCAGGGAAAATCCCGAGCGGTTGGCTGGCTACCTCAGCGATTACTGGAAAAGCAGAAACTCGGGGCGGGCAAAAAAATCATTACCAGCTGACACTCCGAAATCAGTTGAATAAAAGGAACGGGTTCGTTCCGGTTCCTGAACATTGAGTGCCCCGGCTTAATAATAAGTATTCTTGTAATTCAAATTCATAGTCTGGTCAATATTTATAATTGTCTGGTTATAAATTAATATGTCTTGTTAGTAATTCTTAAGATCTTGTTCAATTTTTAATATATCTGGTCATACAAGGAAAATAAAAAATATGACTAGAGATATAGAAATTATGACTAGACAATTGAAAGATTAACAAGGTTTTTGAATTTGATTACAAGAATAATCAAAAGTATAACCAGAATATCGAAAGATGCCTCGTGACAAAGAAGTACAAATTTGGTGGTTACGTAAAGGGACGGAATTTAATTAAGGGGTGTCAATTGACTACGAGTAACACTCAATTTATCTTGTTATACTGCGTTTTTAAAATTGGAATATCTAATTTCTAACCAATCTTTATTAGGTCTTGAATTTGCTGATTTAGGTAATATCAGTTTATTGCCGTGCATTTGCTGAATTCCAAATTTAAGCATAGGACCATCTATTTCGTTTAGTATATCTTCTCTGACTTGGATAAGGTAGTCTGGCGTAATGCCGATAATATTATTATCGAATGCGGCATGATGAATCTTACACAATGAAATTCCATTAGTGACAGCAGCTCTACCCAGACTACTATCTTCAATTATATGAGCAGCATCCAATAATTCTCTATGTTTTAATGCACAAATCGCACAGTGGTCTCGATATGCATTCAATACCATTTCTCTAAAAGTCGATTGATGTAACCGTTGAATCATTTGCCGTGTAGCATATCTACGCTCTACTTCATTAGGTTCATGTACCATATCTAGATCCTCGTAAATAGGATAAGATTTTGCTTCTGCTTCAACAATAAAACTAAGGTTTTGTAGGTTATCCTCGACAATAAACACAGGCCAATTCAGAAGATATTTACCTTTTGAAACCTCGTGCATATAGATAAGTGGAATTTTATTTTTCATGCATTCCCGGAGGCCTACATTTACCCAATCGCTTGGATTATTTCCTTTATATCTATACTTGATTCTGCTATCAGATATAAATTCATCATCGTAAATGCTTTCTGTTCTGGATTTTATTGTAATTGGATATTGCATTTGTCTTGGCTTCCATATTCCTTGCTGACCAGACAGAACAACTTGTTCGTTATTAAAATGGAAGTCATTAGCTAAGACTTTCGTTGGAAATACAGAATCAGGATATTGTGGAAGTAATGAATTTAGCCAGTCAAAAACTGACATTCTAATTTTAAGGCTCTTTGCATCTTCCATGTTTTGATAGATGGACTTGTGGTTAGGTTATTCAAGCATAGCAAATGTAATCAAACAAATTCCAAAAGTTAATTTCTGCCACTTAATAATCATATTTAATCATTAGTGTCCATTAAAAATTAAAAAGCGTTCTTTGAAAACATTGTATATCTATTAGTTGCGAGCTCTTTTCGTGCGTGACGATTTGAATTGGTAGTTTTACTCTAATCAAGAATAAAATGATGATCCAAGGCAAATATGTTTTCGCACAATTGATAGAATTTCTGCCAAGTAGGTTTTTTGACGGCATAGTTGAGAAGTACAAAGGCAACAGATATGTCAAGCATTTTACATGCTGGAACCAACTTTTGGTGATGATCTTCGGACAACTTTCAAACCGGGACAGTCTCAGAGAACTGATCATTTCGTTGGATGCCCACAGTCAGAAAAGTTACCATCTTGGATTCGGTAAAAGTGTCACGCGAAGCAACCTTGCAAAGGCAAATGAATCACGTGACTATCGCATTTTTGAGGAACTTGCCTATTACCTGATCGGTACTGCCAGAAAGAAGCTTTCGAACGATGATTTTGAAGTGAAAGGCAAAGTTTATGCCTTCGACTCAACAACTATCGACCTTTGCCTGAGTGTATTCTGGTGGGCCAGTTTTCGCAAAGCAAAAGGAGGCATCAAAATCCATACACTTTACGATATCACCACTCAAATACCAGCATTTGTGCACATTACAGATGCAAAAGTGCATGATGTGAAGGCGATGGACTTGATTGCCTACGAGATCGGGGCCTATTACATTTTCGACCGTGGATATGTCGATTTTGAAAGACTTTACAGAATAACTCAACTTGGCTCTTACTTTGTAATCAGGTCAAAAAAGAACATGCAATTTGAATGCTCTGAATACAGGCCTGTCAATGCAAGTATGGGTGTGATGAGTGACCAGGTCGGTGTCCTTACCGGATTCTATACCTTAAAGCATTACCCGAAAAAGCTCAGAAAAGTGGTTTTTTACGATGCAGAAATGGACAGGACTTTCATCTTCCTTTCCAACAACCTCGAACTTCCACCCGAGCAAATTGCATTGCTTTATAAGAATCGTTGGCAGATCGAACTATTTTTCAAATGGATTAAACAACACCTCAAAATAAAGTCATTCTGGGGTACAACAGAGAATGCTGTTCGTATCCAGATTTACACAGCAATTATTACCTACTGTATGGTAGCAATAGTGTGCCATGACCTCAAACTTGATCATTCAACCTACGAGATTTTAACAGTTCTGGGAATATCCCTTCTTGATAAAACTCCTATAAAAGAGCTATTTAGCAAAATAGAAAACAACGATGTCAAAGAACTAAATTGTAACCAACTGTCCCTCAATTTATTTTAAGTGGACAGCAATGATATTTAATTTTAAAAGGAAGTTTAATGATCCTATGGCATAGCTGCGGGTTTCCTTATCATGTACATCGGTCATGTCCGTAAAGGTAATCGTTTCGGGCCAACAAAAAGGGTAGGGCAAAAGTTGGTTTTTTACCGATAACACAGGCAAAGCAGGAAACTAACTATTCGTTTTGAAGCGGTAAAGCCTTATTTTTTAGCTTTTTGTACTAGTATTTAAATGATAGGATTGGTAATAAAAACGAAGTTTTACAGCATAACCGGCGTATTCATATTTATGATTTTATTACAGTTCTTTTATTTCAATTGTGTATATATTTGCAAAAAATCAAAAATAGATACCAAAGATGAACAGCAGACGACTCTACGACCAGGTAATGACGATCTTCGGAACGGTGATGGTCTTTTTTTACCTTGGGTTGGGTTATATCCTACTTTTTACAGCGCTATTCAGCTATGTTGATGTTGCATTACGGGCAATGTTTGCATTACCGCTTTTCATATATGGTATTTACAGGGCTGTAAGTTCGTACCAGAAAATTAAAGAGAATTTTTTCGAGAAAGACTAAAGGAGACTTTTGATTTCCCCGAAAAAATTGATCGGTAATTTCGGTATTTAAGAAAACAAGTCGTCGTCGTTCTAAAACTCCGGGAACAGATTGTAAATTTCAATCAAGACATATGACCAACGTGGGGCATAAGTTTAGCTGTTGGTCGTTCCCTGATTTTTTAATGTGTATGAGTGACGCAGTGAAAATTGAATTTGTAATATAATTTGCAGTATATAAGTGATTTGCGTTTTAGGTGTTGAAAAACCTCATTTGAAAAGAGCGATGTGGTATAATTGTTGTTAAAAAATTAACAAAAGCCCAAAAACTTTTATCAAATGTTAATTTTTTTTGAACTCAACTTTAATTTTTGGAAGCGAAACGTATAGTTTTAATTGAAAAATCAAAGAGTTTCAAAAAAAAAAAATATTAAGAATGTTGTTTTTTTTTGCCCTATAACGGATTTGATTTATTATTATTGCAACGGATTTTTGAACCCTTGTTTAGTGTATAAATGAAAAAGTCAGGAACATACAAGACTACAAAGTCGATCATCATTGCAATCGGTTGCCTGTCGATTGTAACGGCGATTGCCATTCGATGCACGAACAGCGGAAAGGTGATTGATGAAACTCCAACACGTGGTTACATCAGCATCATGGCCGACGAATCTTTTAAGCCAATTGTAAATGCTGAAATAGCAACATTTACAGGCTTATACAAATACGCGAAAATAACTCCTGCATTTGTTCCTGAAACCGATTTGATCTCAGCCTTTTTGAAAGACTCGGTGAAATTGGTAGTGTCGGCCTGGGAGCCTACCGAAGAACAAAAGAAATTACTGTTCGACACTCAGATTGTAGTTCGGACTACTGCAGTTGCATACGATGCTATTGCGTTGGTCATCAATAAAGAAAACAAAGATTCACTCTTAACTTATCAAAACGTAAACGACCTGTTTGCCGGAAAAATTACCGACTGGAATGAGATAAATTCCGGATCGAAACTTGGCAAAATAGTTACTGTTTTCGATAATGATAAATCGGCTAATATTAGGTATTTCAAAGAGTTGTTTAAGCTTACCGATCATCTACCTTCGAATTTCTATTCCGTAAAAAATAATGCTGAGGTTGTTGATTATGTGAGTCAAAACAAAGGCGCGCTTGGATTGGTTAGCGTTAACTGGATTTGCGACCACCGCGATTCAACAAGCCGTTCTTTTTCGAATAAAATTAAAACTGTTGCTGTATCGCATCAATACCTGAATCCAGGTGTTTATTCGATGCCAGATCAGGGCTCAATCTATGATAAAAGTTATCCATTTACCAGAACGATTAATTTAGTTTCCAGAGAAACCTACAGAGGCTTAGCTTCAGGATTTGTTTCATGGTTTGCTGCTGAACAGGGGCAACGAATTGTCCTGAAATCGGGACTGGTGCCTGCAACAATGCCAATTCGATTAATTCAATTCAAAAAATAACTTTTAATATTACCAATATGATCAATCGTTTTTATAAGAAGATTTCTTTAATCCTTGTACTGCTCTTTGCCTGCGGTGTATTTGGGTTAAAGGCTCAAACTCTGGATGATGCTGTTCGTGCGATGAATAATGAAAGATACGATAGGGCAGACTCCATTCTTCAGATTTTGGAGAAAAAATCGCCAAGTAGTAAAATTTATTTCAAACTTGGAGAAAGCGCTTTGTTGAATTATTTTGCAGATACAATCTCCAACTCATTGAAAGTTGTAGCTGCCGAGGCCAAACAACAATTTGATAAAGGTATTGCAATTAATCCTAACGATCCGCTTAACTATGTAGGTTTGGCCAGAGTTGCTGCTTATCTGGGCGACGAGTCAACTGCAAACAACATGAGGCAAAAAGCTAAGAGCTTCCTTCCTCCGTATAAAAAAGTAACAAAGATTCCAAATCCACAGGAGTATGCTTTGACGCTTGCCAAATTAGCCGAATCGTACATTGTTTTCGATAAGGTTGATACTACTGCCGCGCTTCCTTTAGTTCGCGAGGCTGTTACAATCGATCCAAAAAACAGTTCTATTTACATTATTACAGGTGATATTTATTTGCTTGTGAACGATGGCTCGAAGGCTATCAGAAATTACGGCTACGCTCAGGACCAGGATCTGAAATCGCCGATTGCCAATATGAAGATTGGTTATATCTACTATAAGGGCCGTAACCTGATGGCTGCTATTCCATACTACGAACAAGCTATCGCTTTGGACAAAAACTATGCACCTGGTTACCGCGAATTGGGTCAGCTCTATTCATTGGCCGGACGTTTCGCCGATTCTAAAAAATACTTCGAAACTTATCTGCAACTGACAAACCAGAATATTCCGGCTAAGATTCGTTACGTAAACGCTTTGTTCTATTCAAAGAACTATGCTGATGTAATCAAAAACGTAAATGACATTTTTGCTGTTGACCAGTCGAGAACTTATTTGAACCGTGTTGCCGGTTATTCATCATACGAACAAGGTGAATATGCCAATGCATTGAAATACATGAATGAATTATTCGAGAAATTACCAGCCGACCGTATTCTGAAAAAAGACTATATCTATCTGGCTCGTATTATCCTGAAGAAAAACCAGAACTACCCGAAAGCTTTAGCCGAATTAGATAAAGCCAATGCTGAATTAGCCAAGTTAAAAGAGAAAAATGAAGCATTGAAGGGACCTAGGGAAAAAGAAAAAGTAAGCGAAGAACCATTAACTGCGAAGGTTGCCGAACTGCAAACAGCTGTTGATGCACAAGCCAAAGAAATTGAAAAAGCATTTGATGCTTACGAAAAAGCAATCACTTTTGCTGACGAGGATGCTAACTTGATCCAGGAAAAAGCCAATATGCAAAATGCATACAAATTCTACACTGAAGCCGCTGACACATGGTCTCGCTTAATCGCAAAAGGAAAAGACAGCGAAGATAATCTTCTGAAAATCGGTAGAGCTTACTACCAGGGTAAAAACTACGATAAAGCTGAAGCGCTTTTCGATCAGATGATTGCCAAATATCCAAACGCTATTACTGCTTATAGCTGGGCCGCCAATAACGCTGCCGCCAAAGATCCGGATTCAAAAACTGGTATTGCCAGAGACAAATTCGTTGCTTTGATTGGTAAAGCCGCTACTGACTCGGTTAAATATGCAAACGAAATCTTCGACGCGCTTCGTTTCTTAGGTTACAATGCACTTCAGGCCGATAAAAACGATTTGGCAAAAGCTTACTATAACCGTATGCTCAACCTTGCTCCTGACAATAAAGATTTCCAGATAAAAGCTTTAAACTCATTGAGCACCATGTATATTTCTGTTGGTAACTATGCCAATGCTGTTGAAGTAAACAACAAAATTTTAGCTCTCGACGCAAATAATGCTTCAGCTAAATCAAATCTTCAGTATATTCAGGCTCTGCAAACCAGCGCTAAACCAAAAGCTAATCCGAATGAAATTTCAGGGGTAATTAAAGACAGTGCTGGTAACCCGATTGCGGGTGCATCAGTTCGTGTAAAAGATACTGCCGCTGAAATGTGGACGAATGGTAAAGGTGAATACCGGTTTACAATGCCAGAGGCTTCGACAACTCTTGTAATCAGTGCCAAAGGTTACGGAACCAAAGAATTGCCGGTAACAAAGAGCAGGGTGTATAATGTAACACTCAGCAAGTAAATCAATATTGGAATCAACAAATTAATATAGAGATTCAACAAAAATTATTTAACCACAAAAACTATTAAAAATGAGTAAAAATTCTAAATCATTTAAAAGTGTGTTTGAGCAAGTATTTGCCACAGGTGCAATTTTAGTTGCTTTCGTTATTGCTTATATTTTGTATTCGCAATTTATGGGCGATCCAGTAAACTTCGAAGGCGGTAACCCAAAAGGTCACCCACTACCAGGTAACTACATGGGTATGTTGTACAAAGGGGGACCAATTGTACCTGTATTGATGACTTGTATCCTTGTGTTGGTAATCTTCGTTTTGGAAAGAGGTATTACTTTGAGAAAAGTAAAAGGTAAAGCATCTTTGGAAGCTTTCGTTTCTAAAATTCAGGAATTGACTGCTAAAGATAAAATTGAAGAAGCTATCGTTGCTTGCGATGTTCAGAAAGGTTCTTTGGCTAACGTAACTAAAGCAGGTTTGCTTCGTTACAGAGACCTTCAGAAAGATGCTTCTTTGGAAAGAGACCAGAAAATCACTTCGATGAAACAAGCATTGGAAGAAGCTTCTGCATTGGAATTACCTATGTTGTCTAAAAACATGGTTATTCTTTCAACTTTGGCTTCTATCTCAGTGTTGATCGGTCTTATCGGAACAGTACTTGGTATGATCCGTGCATTCGCCGCTCTTGCTCAGGCAGGTGCTCCTGATGCTCTTGCATTGTCAACCGGTATCTCTGAAGCTTTGATCAATACAGCTTTCGGTATCACTGGTTCTACTTTAGCTATCGTATTCTTTAACTATTTCTCATCTAAAATTGACGGTTATACCTTCAGAATTGATGAGGCAGGATTCAGCCTTACCCAGACATTCGCTGCAGCAGTTAAATAATTGGGATTTAATTTTTGGGTTCTTAAAAATTTAAATTTATCACATGCCAAAGATTAAAATGCCACATAAGTCGCCACGTATCGACATGACGCCTATGGTGGACCTTTTCTCGTTGCTGTTAACATTCTTCATGTTGACGACAACCTTTAGGCCACAGGAACCGGCACCAGTTGATACGCCGTTCTCTGTATCTGAAAAACCTCAGCCCGATGCTAATATTATGACATTAGTATTATCAAAGGACAACCGGGTGTTTTTCAATATAGACAATGGTAAGGATACTATATTACATTTCAAGCCGAAAATTCTTGAAGAAATGGGTAAAAGGTATAACATCCAGTTTACTCCACAGGAATTGCGTAAGTTTGAAAAGTCTGGTTCTTCATTCGGTGTTAACATCAACGATATGAAGAAATATCTTGCAGCGCAAGATGCTAAGGAAAGAGAAAGATTTGAAAAAGGTGTCCCTCACGATTCAATTGACAACCAGTTGGGTTATTGGGTACTTTACACACGTCAGGTTAATCCGGCAGTACAGGCACTTATAAAAGGGGATACCGATGTTGAATATCCTCTCGTAAGAAAAGTACTTGATATTCTTCAGGATTATAACGTGAATAAGTTTAGTCTGATCACCAACCTTGAAGCGGTTAAGGTTGAAGTAACCGACGAAAAAAAGTAGTACTATGGCAGAAATAATTCAAGAAGAAAAAGGTAAAGGTGGGAAAAAGCGCCCTAAAAAGGGTAATCCCCACATGGATATGACGCCGATGGTAGACCTTATGTGTCTTCTGTTAACGTTCTTCATGCTTACTACTGCTTTTAGCAAACCTAAGGTTATGGATATCGTTCTACCTGAAAAAATCAAGAAAGACGAAAAAGTTGATCCGCCTAAAATTGCTGACAGCCGTACTCTGAATATTATCCTTGGACAAGACAACCGCGTTTTCTGGTATCCTGGAAAACCGGATCCAAATGTTCCTTTGCAGGAAACTAATTTTAGCGATACTGGTATTCGTGAAGTTTTGATTGATCGTAACCGCGCTCTTTTGAAAAAAATCGAACAGTTAAAAGCTGATGTTATTTCAGGTAAGTTGAATATTAAACAAGACTCACTGAATAACGTTATCAAACAGCTGAAAAAGGATGATGATACTGGTCCAATTGTATTGATCAAATTCTCCAATAAGGCAAAGTATAAAAACTTTGTTGATATTATCGATGAAATGTCGATTGTAGGTATTGCTCGATATATCCTTGTTGATTTGAATTATATTGAACAAGGTATGGTGGACACTGCTCTTAAGAATAAACCATCTGTGCCTGTAGCTCAGAAATAATGAACGATACGTATGGTACAAAATAAACAATTCACACCAACTTTCGACGACATAGTCTTCGAAAATAGGAATAAGGAATATGGAGCGTATCAATTACGGAAAAAGTACAACCGTGTTGTTCTTATTTCTACACTGATTGGGTGTATAGCTCTTGGCTTAGCTGTAATTATTCCTTATATCAATGCAAGCCGTAATGCTAGTCACAAGCAGCGCAGCGCTAATGAGGTAATTGCTGAAATGGCGAATGATCTTCAGAACGAAGCAGCTCCGCCACCACCACCACCACCACCACCACCAGCAGCAGAACAACAAACTGTTGTGAAGTACGTGGCACCAGTGGTTGTTGATACTATCAAAGTTGAAGAGCAATCACAGCTGATGATTTCTGACGAACAGGTTGAAACAACTGTAAATAAAGAAGCTGTTGAAGTTGTAGAACAGAAACAGGAAGAAGTTGAACCTGAACCTGAACAGAAAGAAGAAGAAGTATTTGTTGTGGTAGAAGAGATGCCTGAATTCCCAGGTGGTGTTGTAGCATTACGCACCTATCTCGCTCAAGCAGTTAAATACCCTGTAATTGCTCAGGAAAATGGTATTCAGGGAAAAGTTTACGTTAACTTCGTTGTTAACAAAGACGGTTCTGTATCGAATGCTAAAATCGCCCGTGGTGTTGACCCATCACTCGATGCTGAAGCTTTACGAGTAGTATCTACTCTTCCAAAATGGAAACCTGGTAAACAGAGGGGAGCACCAGTTCGTGTTTCTTACACTGTGCCAATTAACTTCCAATTGCAGTAACAAAATATGTTTATCTAGCATATTTTTAGATATTCAGAGAGCCGATCAATTTGATCGGCTCTCTTTTTGTTTCATACCTTTTGCTGGTCGGTAATTTTTTAGCTAAAGAAGCAGTATATGTTCTGAAATTGCCGGAATGAACTTTTAGGAGTTTATGCTTTGTGTGGTATTCAGCTTATATATGCATATCAAGCTTCCCTGATTTTTTGTACATTCTTGATTTTCCCTGTTTAGTAGGCTCATTGCCTAACATCAGGGAATTTTGCCTGAACTTAGACGATAGAGATCTAAATTTATACGGTGTTGCCTCTTTTTAAGCAACATTGCATAAAATCAGACAGTGGGTGCCCAATTTTTGGGCAAAAAGGTTGAAAAACAAGCATTTGTTACTGTTATTACAGGTCTTCTTTTTAATACATGGGTTTATACAAAGCCTTTTAGTATACAAGTTAAGGATAAGAAAAAAGTCAGGTGCCTAAAGCACCTGACTTTCCTTTAACTTCGAAGTATGAAACTCCGTGGTTATTTTAACTTTTCTACGGCAACTTCTGTAGCTTTTAATATGGCCTCATTCGAGAGTGGAGTTCCTACGGCTTGCTTCATCCATTCGTTTGGTGTAAGCTGGCCCAGGGCAAAGATTCGAAGTACCTCCGGTGCAAATTCGTGTGTTTTAAAATGTTCTTCGAGCTGAAAATGGATCAGGTGTCCGAAGGCATAGTTTGGCAGGTACATTGGCGAATTGATCATGTGTGAATAGATTCCCAGTATGGTTTGGTCTTTAATACCAAAAACCGGCGCATAATAAGTATTCCAGACGTCTTTACTGATTTGAAGTCCGGCATCGCGTAATTCGGCGGCTGTACTGTTTGGATTAGCATACAGCCATTGCCACATCTTCATATCAACCATCGATACCCCCATAATTTCGTAAACCGACCAGAAAATGTCGAGTGTTTTCAGGTAATCTTTTTCTGGATTTGTGTCCTTGATGTTTAACAGGAAAAGGTCGCGCTGCTGGAAAACGAAGGCAAGTGCTTCGGTGAATGCCGTATTCGGAACTCCATTGATCATGTAATTCGGCACGTCGTTGAGCGAGATGGTTTGTTCTACGTTATGACCAAACTCATGCACTGCGATGTTGTATCCTTTATAATTCATGCCGGTTTCTGGAATTCGTGTGCGCAAATGGGCTTTTTCTGCTTTCATTGATGCTCCCCATGCATGACCTGATCCACGGGCTGGATCGACTGAAATACGGGAGGCAATAAATGCTGCTTTTTCTTTTGTAAAGCCCAGCTTCAGGAGCATATTTCCCAAATCGGCTTCCAATGCTGCTGGGTTTGGATATTTCTTTTCAGTAATAGAATTCAGGCTTTCTTCGTTAATCGAGCTTCTGGCTTTAAAACCATCATACCAAATGTCCCAGGGCTGCAAATCGCGTCCCAATCGTTTTTTGATGATAGCTGCCACTTCCTGAACCTGTGGCGAACTTAAAAATTCGTTGAACAGCTTCTGAACTTCAGCTTGCGGTATTTGCATTCCAACCGAAAATGCGCGCTGGATGGCGGTGGGCATTGATGGAGTGTACTGATCGAATTCCTGGTAAATATGGAAATTGTTTAAAATCTGTTGGTACCTTCCATCATTTTCAGGTTCAGCCTCAGTTTTTGTTCCTGAAACGAAAACTTCGTTTGAGACCGGATTCCAATCCTGCTTTCCTGAATTAATGATCGTTTTAGGGATACTTTGATCAATAATTCGCTGCATGATTTGATAGATTAAAGCCTGTTTTTTGAGTCCGACTTCTTTATTTGCATAGTTGGCCTTAATTTCGTCGCGAAGATTCCAGTGGCTCAGTAAAACCATGTTTTCGGGGAATAGTTTGGCATTATCATCGGCGAGAATGTGCCCCATGTAAATGTTGTAGTCGGCAATATAGGCTTCACCTTCGGCAGAAATTTTTGATGCTTTCTGAACAAGCTCCGATGGAACTCTGGAACTGAATACATCTCCAAGCCGGGCATACCCCCATTGAAGTGGAGTCCACTCTGCCCCAAATTCGTTTTTTTCTTCGGTGGTATAGTACGGAAAGTTAAGAGCCACTATAAACGCTATTTTATTGTCATAAAAATCGTTAATCATGTGTGCTCCCGGATTGTAGGCAGCAAACTGGGCATCGATTGGAAGTACCTCGCCTATTTTGAGCTGAACATTTTGCTGCATGTCGAGGCTAAGTTTGTTAAAATGTCCATTCAGTGATTCCATGTACTCCGAAAACCGATAAAACGCTGCTTCTTTTTGTTTTGGATCAGAAATGTAGTTTTCGCTGCAAAATTTTACGAAATCAGCGGGAGTCCCGTCATTGTCGCGCCAAAGAGATGCGGCATGTTTAACTCCCTTCTCAATTAGTTTCGATTGGGTTCCCTCAATTTTGCTTTCGATCGCTTTAACAGACTCTACAACTGTTGCTTCAGAAATTCCGGGGGCCGGTGGGGTGTTTGTTTTTTTTGCAGTGGGCTGGCAGGCTGTAGTCATAACAACACAGGCTAAAATAAAGATGAAATTCTTAATCATTTCTCGTTTAATAAGTGGTTATTTAATGAACAGTTTCTGGGTTTTTCGATATGGAACCTGAATTTCAGGAAGCTACAAGATACCCAAAAAATTATGACATGAGAAATGATGTTTGGCAGGAAGTGGAAAAAGGAAAACGACCAGAAACAAATTGCAAATCTGCAGAAGTTGTTTTTCAAATTAAAACCACCTCTGCAGATTTTATGATCTATTGCTTGATAAATTTTAAAACATTTCGCTGGTTGCCAGCATTAATTTCCATAAAATAAACGCCGTTTTTAAATTGACTAATGTCGTATCTGAGTGACTCACTGCTCCCCTGAAATGCTCTTTCGTTAATAAGTGCTCCGGTCATAGCGTATATTTTCACCGAGCGGATTGTCGCGTAATCTGCAGGAAGAAACAGCTCGATATAGTCGTTGGCCGGGTTTGGATAGAGCCTGAGATTTTGTGGACTGCTGACAATGTTTGTGTTTGTGGTAACACTAAAAATGTCGGTAAATGTGGTATTATGCGCAAAACTTACAATGGTGTCGCCTTTAACATTATTCAAAGGCAGCCTCCATGCATGATCGGTTGGTGGTGCGTCGTACTGTCCGTTTTTATTGTGGTCGGCATAAAAATCGATATTGTACGAGATTCCTGGTTTAATTTTCCACGAATTAATATCGAAAGCCGCCGTTGCTACTTGCGGAATAATTATTGTGTCGCGATAAATACCGTTGTCGGTTTGCCGCAGGAAGATAGTCAGTTTTTCGCCCACATGTGGTGTCATGCCTGTAAAACGAACGGTGAGCTTATTTTTCCAGGCGATGTCGGTAAAGTTTGTGTTGTGAACAAAGTTCAATACAGCATCGCCCGTCACATTATTTAGTTGCAGCCTCCAGGTATGATCGGTTGGAGCAGTGTCGTAAACCCCGTTTTTATTGTGGTCAGCAAAAAAATCAACATTATACGATTTTCCAGCTTCAATGCCTGAAACCGAAACCGGGAATGAAACTTCAACTGTTTTTTTTACCCGTGCAATTTCTGCTTTGGTCGCCTGATCGATCACAGCCAGCCAGAGTGTTTCGCCCACATGTGGTGTCATTGCCGAAAAATTTACCGTTAATGTAAACGGTCCTGTGGCCGATTTGGGATTCACCACAACCTGCCCGACCATTCCCATGGTAGCATGAGGATCACACTGATAATCGTAGGTTCCCGGAGTGTTAAAGACGAATTTGTATGTCCAGTCTGTTCCGACCGAATTACCAAAAGACACCGGGTTGGAGGGAAAAGTCGCTGTTCCTCCGTTCACGTTATGGCTTCCGGATGAGTTGGTCCAAACAACTTCGTCGCCTGCCGTAATGGTTAAAATTTTAGGCAAAAACTGATTGTTTAATACGGATACTGAATGCGAGGTTTGCCCAATCAGGCTCGTTGATAAGTGCACCAAAATGACTGATAAAATCAAATACCTGAATTTTCGAATTGTAAACATTGTTTTCATAGGCTCTGAATATTAGTTCATTGTTTCAATACATTTTAATGTCAGTAACATTCGATCAATCAGTTTGTTTGTTAATAAAAGATAAACTGGTATTTTATTAGTTGTTTGGTGAAGATTACAGGTGTTCTTTCATTTTCCTGCTCTTTTTTAGAACTAATCTAAATTGCCAAAACAAACGGAATGGGGTTGTTTTCCTGCGTTAATGAGCTAATTTTGGTTGCGATTTTTGAAACTTAAAATTCTAACCATGCAAAAGCATTTGTTTTTGGGAGTTGAAGCCATTGGGCAGGGAGCAATTGATGGCGGAATGTCAGGCGTGTATGCCTATCCCGGCACGCCTTCCACCGAAATCACCGAATTCATTCAGGATAATCCGATAGCAGAAGAACGCAATATTCACCGCAAATGGTCGGCAAATGAAAAGACTGCCCTCGAGTCAGCTTTAGGAATGTCGTATGCCGGAAAACGTGCTATGTCGTGCATGAAACACGTTGGACTTAACGTGGCCGCCGATATTTTTGTGAATGCAGCTGTAACCGGCGTTAATGGTGGTTTAATTGTTACCGTGGCCGACGATCCATCGATGCACTCCTCGCAAAACGAACAGGACTCACGTTTCTACGGAAAGTTTGCAATGATTCCTGTTCTTGAACCCTCGTCGCAGCAAGAAGCCTACGATATGGCCCGCGATGGGTTTGCCTTGTCGGAATTGACTAAAGTGCCGGTGATGCTTCGCATTACAACTCGTCTGGCCCATTCGCGTGCCGGGGTTGAGTGCCGGGAAATCTTACCTGAAAACGAATTGGTAATGCCATCAGATCCGCGTCAGTTTATTCTGTTGCCAGCCATTGCCCGCCGCCGCTATAAAGGATTACTCGAAAGTCAGGCTTTGTTTCAGAAACTGTCTGATGAATCGGTGTATAACCGGTACGAAGAAGGAACTGACCATAGTTTAGGCATTGTTGCCTGCGGAATTGCATACAATTACCTGATGGAGCATTTCCCCGGAGGAAGCTGTCCATATCCGGTGGTAAAGGTTTCGCAGTACCCAATTCCTGAAAATTATATCAAACGACTCGATAAAGAATGCGATGAAATGCTCGTGCTTGAAGAAGGAGCACCAATGGTTGAAGAAATGCTGAAAGGTTTCTTTGCGAAAGGCACTCCGATCAAAGGCCGCCTGGACGGAACATTACCCCGCGATGGCGAATTAAACCCTGATCTGGTTGCCAAAGCGCTAGGAAAGGAAATGTTTACCGGATTCGATATTCCGGAAGTTGTGGCGAACCGCCCGCCTGCATTGTGCATGGGATGTGGTCACCAGGATGCTTACGAAGCAATGAATGAAGCATTGGCCGACTATTCGAGGGGAAGGGTTTTTTCTGACATAGGTTGCTACACTTTAGGTGCTCTGCCACCGTACGAAACGATTTCGTCGTGTGTTGATATGGGTGCTTCAATAACCATGGCTAAAGGCGCTGCCGATGCCGGTTTGGTACCTGCAGTTGCCATGATTGGCGATTCTACTTTTGCGCACTCCGGAATTACAGGTTTGCTCGACGCAGTAAACGAAAAATCAAGCATAACAATCGTTATTTCTGATAACGAATCGATCTCAATGACTGGTGGTCAGGATTCATCTGCCTGCGGACGAATTGAGTCGATTTGCATTGGGGTAGGGGTCGATCCGGCACATATTCATACCATTACACCACTCAAGAAAAATCATGATGAAATGGTACGCCTGTTCCGCGAAGAATTTGCTTACAACGGTGTTTCGGTTATTATTCCGCGCCGCGAATGTATTCATCGTGCCAGCAGCCGAAAACGGAATAAAAAGTAAAAAGCCTCTCCCCAGCCCTTTCCAAAGGAGAGGGAGCTTAAGTCCGGAAGGTTCGGAAAAATATTTATTAAAAAAATACATGTAGAACTTGCGCTACGCAAAAGCCCTCCCTTTTGGGGAGGGTTTGGGTGGGGCTTATAAAATAACATATGAAAGCAGATATAATATTAGCAGGTGTTGGCGGTCAAGGAATTTTGTCGATTGCTACTGCGTTGGGCGAAGCAGCACTGGCCAATGGCTTGTTGATTAAACAGGCCGAAACTCATGGGATGAGTCAGCGCGGAGGTGCTGTATATTCGCATATGCGTATTTCCGATCAGCCTATTTCTTCCGACCTGATTGCGGGAGGAACAGCCGACCTTATTCTTTCGGTTGAGCCAATGGAGTCGCTTCGTTACCTGCCATATTTGTCGGAAACAGGCTATTTGGTGACCAATACCACACCTTTTATCAATATTCCGAACTATCCTGAAACGGAGAAAGTAATGGCCGAAATCCGTAAATTTCCGCGTTACATTGCCATTGATGCCGATGCTATTGCCAAAGAAGTTGGAAGTACCCGCGCCTCGAACATGGTAATGCTGGGAGCCGCTTCGCCATTCATCGATATTGAATTCTCTAAAATTGAAGAAGGAATTCGCCGCATTTTTGCCCGGAAAGGCGAGGATGTTGTAACCATGAACCTGGAAGCTTTGCGTCGCGGACGTCAGTTTGCCGAAGAAAACAGGTAGGATAGTTGACCGGAATCCGGGGAAGAGGAATCTGAATCCTAAATAAAAAATCTCAATTCTTTTCAGTAATGAAAGGGATTGAGATTTTTCTTTTGTCGGCTTCGAAATACAGTGCACATTTTGAAACTTTCTTTCAGGAAATAGGGTAATGTGATTTGTAACAGGACCATATTATTCTACTCTTTGATAAAAATTCTGCATAGCTTTTTTAACCTTAAAAACCGAATTTATGCCAGTAAAAAAGCTTAAAGCCTTTCTTGATGAAGCCAATATCAAATATGTGACCATAAGCCATTCGATGGCTTTTACGTCGCAGGATGTTGCGGCTTCTGCTCATGTTTCCGGAAAAGAGTTTGCAAAAACAGTCATGATTAAAGTGGATGGCCATATGGCGATGGCTGTTTTGCCAGCATCGTATCATATTGATTTTGATACTTTGCGGAAAATCTTCGGAACGAAATTCGTGACATTGGCTTCGGAGCCTGAATTTAAGGATCGCTTTCCGGATTGCGAACTTGGGGCTATGCCTCCCTTCGGCAATCTTTACGGTATGGAGGTTTATGTAGCTGAAGCGCTGACCAAAAACAAGGAAATTGCTTTCAACGCAGGAACACATACCGAATTGATAAGATTAAGCTACGTTGATTATGAACGACTGGTTAATCCACGCATACTGATGTTTTCGTGGAAAACAGTCTCTCTTCCGTCTGATCCATCAGAAAGGTGGGGCGAAGATTACCGACACAATTAAAGGTATATAAATCAAAAAAAAACCGGCCATTTAGCCGGTTTTTGAATTTATAACGATCTTGATTAATCGTACATGTGCTCGCCGCAAGGCTCATCGTTGCCACATTCGCAGTCGCAACCCAATCCTTTTTCGTACTGAATCAAAGCTCTCATGCTCATTCCCATCGAAGAGAAACCTCCATCGTGGAAAAGGTTTTGCATGGTCACTTTCTTTGTCAGGTCGGAGAAGAGCGAGATACAATAATCGGCACATTCATCGCCGGTTGCATTGCCCAGCGGCGACATGCGCTCGGAGAAATCCATCAGTTTGTCCATTCCTTTAACACCGCTTCCGGCAGTTGTTAAGGTTGGCGACTGCGAGATGGTATTGATTCGAACGTTGCGTTCACGTCCGTAGATGTATCCGAAACTGCGGGCAATCGATTCGAGCAATGCCTTGGCATCGGCCATGTCGTTGTAACCGTAGAATGTGCGTTGTGCGGCAACATACGATAAGGCAATAACTGAACCCCATTCGTTGATTGCATCTAGTTTGCGGGCTGTTTGCAATACTTTGTGAAATGAAACGGCCGAAATGTCAAGTGTTTTCGACAGGAAACCATAGTCCAGATCACTGTAGTGGCGACCTTTACGAACATTTGGCGACATGCCGATAGAATGCAGCACAAAGTCGATTTTGCCTCCCAGGTGTTCCATTGATTGCTTGAAAAGATTTTCAAGGTCTTCAACATTGGTTGCATCAGCTTCAATAGCAATGGTGTTACAGGCTTCGGCAAGTTTTGCCGTATCGCCCATGCGCATTGCTACTCCGGTGTTGGTTAAGGTAAATGTTGCACCTTCTTCAAAAGCACGTTGAGCAACTTTCCATGCAATTGAATCTTCATTCAAAGCACCGAAAATAATTCCTCTTTTGCCTTTCAGTAAATTGTAAGCCATAGTTTAAAATTTATGAAATAAGTCCCGGGAACCCGGGATGAACTTCCAGTCAGCATGTTGCCGACTGTGAATATTAAAAATCAAATCATTAACACTCCCATAGATAACAACCATTCGTGAAAATGGTTGTTTGGTGGCGCAAATTAAAACAAATTGCCAGTCGGATCGGGAAAATCTGACTGGCAATTCCTGTAAAAATGATGTTTTCTTAAATCCGCTCTATTGATTCGAGGAGCAACCATCCCTTGTTGCCATCGGCCAGCTTAATTTCAACCCAGTCGCCCAGTTTGTCGGTAATCTTCACTTTTAACCCTTCGTGAACGACAAATAGGTTAGTTCCGGTTTCCGATGGAGAGCTTTTTACGGTTACAGTTGGCTGCATCACAATAGCTTCTGAATGGTTAACCAAACGGCTTTTTTGTTTGGCTGCCGACGACCAGCTGAAAATGGTAAATACAATCAGGAAACAACCCGACCAGAAAGTAATGCGTTTCACCTCGCTGGTTTTAGCAAAGAAATAAAAGCCCAGCATAGTTAAAAAGATTACAAAGCTGAGAATACTCAAAATGGCCCAGCCGTCGGTTGTTTGACTGTTTACCAGCGAATTCCACCAGCGTACAATAAAAATTCCGGGCAATTCCTGAATGGAATCAACCACTTTCTGGTTGGCAACCTGCAGATTGAAATTAATGTCTTCGTCATCAGGAGCCAGAAGTTTGGCTCTTTCGTAATTCAGGATGGCCTGCGTGTATTGACCGGTTTTGTAATAGGCATTTCCCAGGTTGAAATACACTTCGGGCGATTCCATGTTGGTCATCAAAATCTGGTTATATACGTCAATCGACTGTTTGAATTGCTCTTTCGTATATAATTCGTTTGCTTTCTGGAGCAGATCGGCCTGTGCAAAAACTGTTGCGGTAAACAAGATTGCCAGTATTGTATTGATTATTCGTTTCATACCTGATTGTTTACTTAATGAGTTTTTCAAAAATTCCCATCACTTTGGCTGCGCCGTCATAAATTTCCTGCATCGTGCCCGAGAAGGCTGCCGGAGCATAACGGGCAAATTCACAGTCGTCAATAATTTTCATTAGCTCGGTAACTACGTCCTGCGAAATTCCTTTTTCGAGCAAAGCAGCCGAAGCTTTTTCACGGTTCAGATCGGCCAGCGGAATCGATAATTTATCGCTCAAATAGCCCCACAATGCTTTAATAACTGCTTCGTAGAATTTCTCACCCTGATTATTTTTCAGGAATACCGATGCTTCTTTCAGTCGTTTCAGGGCAACTTTATTGGCGCGCTTATTTTTTACGAGTGTAATGTTCTTGCTTTCTTCAATTTTTTTGCGGTTCATAACATAGAAAACTGCAAAGCCAATCAAACTAAGAATGAAGATGCCGTAAAACTCCAAAGTGCCGTAAAACGAACTTCCCTTGGGTTTCAGTTTGGCCTTGTTTTGTTTGATGAACCGGATGTCTTTCCCGATCATTTTCACATCTTCTTTCGAGTAGGAACTTACCGTTGCGGCATTGGCATCGTCTTTCCCTTTCTCGATATGTAGGTTGAAAGCCTCGGTTGATTTGGTTACAAACTGCCGGGTGGCCGGGTTAAAGTAAACAAACTGAACTGCCGGAATGGTGAAGTTGCCTGCAAAACGTGGTATAAAAAGGTATTCGAATGTAATCGAACCGCTCATGCCGTTGTCGCTGGCCATTGTCCGGTCGGTTGTTTTTGGCTCGTAAGCCTCAAAGTCCTGCGGCAATTCAATTTTGGGCGGATTAATGAGGTTAAGGTTTCCGGTTCCCGAAACAGTAAGTTTCAAGGTCATTGCCTCGTTCGATTTTGCATTTTTTTTATCAAGTTCGCCGGTGAAGTTGAAGTTCCCAACAGCTCCGCTGTAATTGGCTGGCTGGTTAGGTAAATCTTTTACGGCAATAGTCAACGGATCGCTGACGACTTTGGCTTTTACAACGCGGTAATTATCGAAGAAATCGTCGAAAAAGCTTTGTTGCTGGCGAACGCGTTGGCGCACCAAACAGGTAATTTCGAACGGATCGATGCGTATATTGCCGATTTGCTGTGGAAATAATATCGTTTTCTTGAGAACGCCAACCTGGTAAATTCGTCCGTTGTACACTTCGCGGGTGAAGTTTACCTGCGAGGGAACGTCAATATCTTTGGTCCAGAAACCTTCGTAAGATGGTAGTTTTACTTCGTCGAACCCATTCAGCGGAACATTCTGACTGATGTACAATTTTACGGTTGCCAGTATTTGTTCGCCTTTCGAAACATTGGTTTTATCAACGGCAATGCGAACAAATAGATTGTCTTTACTGACATTGCCGGTTGGCGTATCGTCCTGCTGACTGCTTTGTCCTCCCCCTTGTCCGCCCGAGGCCTGCTGGGGCTGACCTTTTACAACTTCAATCGAAAGACTGTTCGATTCGTAGGTTTTTCCGCCAACTTTAATCGATGCAGGGCGAATCGTAAATTTCCCTTCCTTTTTGGCGCGAAGGATAAAAATGTATGAAAAACTCGACGATTGAGTTGTCTTCCCGTTGATGATCTGGATGCTTGAACTTTGCGAGGTTGACGGCCCCATCAAAACATCGAAATTCGATAGGTCGGGCAACTGAAGATCGGTACCCCGGTCGTTTAATGTGAAGCCCAGCCTGAACTGCTCACCCATGGCAACCATTTCCGGACCTTCCATCACAAACTCAACGTTGTCGGCCATTGCCAGAAAGCCGGCAAACACAAAAATTATCAGTAATTTTAATTTTCTGACCATAGTTCTTTTCAGTATTCTTTTTGCAAAATTATAGTTCCAAATTTCAAGTTCCAAATTTGAGCTTTTAACTTGAAATCTGGAATTTGAAACCTGAAACCTGATTACCAGTCTTTGTCAACTTTTTTAGATTGAGCCTTTAAAGCCTGCACTTTTTTAACCTTATCCTGAATTTTTTTCTCGTTGTTTTCTAAAGCCTGCAGCATCTGCTCTGCATTTTGTTTCGATATTTTGCTTTGCGATGGCTGCTGTTGCTGATCTTGATTTTTGTTCTGATCCTGATTGTTCTTGTTTTGATCCTTATTCTGATCTTTCTTCTGATCCTGTTTGTCCTTGTCTTTGTTCTTGTCCTTATTTTGATCTTTGTTCTGATCTTTATTTTGGTCCTTGTTCTTATTCTGATTGTTCTTCTGTTGTTGCTGCTGCTTTTTCTTCATATTCATGGCATACAGCAGATTGTACTTGGTTTCCAAATCCTTTGGATTGTTGCGCAGAGCCTCTTTGTAAGCCGCAATACTTTCGTCGAGCTTGTTGCCCATTAAAAGCGAGTTACCCAGGTTGTGAAGTGCACGACTCTTTTCGACTTTATTCGGAGTTTTGTCTGCAATTTCCCTAAACTTTTCAGCCGACTCATCAAATTTCTTCTGTTTGTATAGTGCATCAGCCAGGTTGAAATTCCATTTGGTTTCTTCCGGTTTTTTCTCGATGGCTTTCAGGTACTCAATTTCGGCTCTGTTGAATTGAACGGTATCGAGATGCGCCGTATCTTTCATCGCCGCTTCGAAGTATTTGTTCCCCTGTCTCACAAATTTGCGTTCGTTTTGAGCCTGGCTCACCGCGGCCCAAAACAACAAAAGCATGATCAGTAAATATTTTAGTTTCATGTGTTCTCTATTTTCTTTCTCCAAACAGTTTGAAATTCTTCAGGTACTTGTTCTTTCGTTCAAGTATCATAAAATCAAGCAGAATCAGGAATAATCCCAGACCAATAAAATACTGGAATTTATCGTCGTAATCGGCATAAATCTGCGATTCGAGTTCCGATTTTTCCATCTTGTTCACTTCATTCAGCAGATTATTTAAACCCACCTGGGCATTGTTTGCCCTGACGTAAGCGCCTTTCCCGGCTTCGGCTATTTGCTGCAGCATGGGCTCGTTGAGCTTGGTTACCACAACGTTGCCCTGCCTGTCTTTGCGATAGCTTTTCTGTCCGTTTACATATTCCGGAATCGGTCCTCCTTCGGGCGATCCCATTCCAATGGTATAAATCACAATCCCTTGTTTGGCTGCTTCTGTGGCAGCACCAACAGCGTCGTCTTCGTGGTTTTCGCCATCGGTAATAATGATCATGGCTTTACTTCCCGTGAACGTTGGACTGAATGATTTTATGCCCAGTTCAATGGCAGCGCCAATGGCCGTTCCCTGTGTGGGAACCATTTGCGGGCTTATGGCATTCAGGAAAAGCTTAGCCGAAACGTAATCGGCAGTAATTGGCAATTGGGTGTAAGCATCGCCTGCAAAAACAATCAGGCCCAGTTTGTCGTCGCTCAGTTTATCAACCAGCTGGGCGATGGCCCGTTTCGCACGTTCGAGCCGGTTGGGCTGAATGTCTTCCGACATCATACTGTTCGAAACGTCGAGTGCAATCATCAGTTCGATGCCTTTGCGTTTTTCGTTCTTCAGCTTCGAACCGAATTGCGGCCTCGAAATACCAATAATAATGCTGGTTAGCGCAAAAAGCAGCACGATGAATTTCAGAATTGGACGGCCTCCGCTTACATTGGGCATAAGAACCGATAAAATTTCTTTTTGCCCGAAGATTGCCAACGCTTTCTTTCGTTTTATCCTGGCGTACCAGAAAAAAGCGATCAGCGCCGGAATAACCAGCAAGGCATATAAATATTCTGGATTTGCTATTCTAAACATATCTTCAAATTTCGTGGTTTGGTTTGGCAGAGGCGCAATGCATTGCATCTCTACGTTGCCATGTATTTTTTATCTACGGTATATTCCTGAAAATGGTAATCTTCAAACCTAATCCGAATATCAGCAACAAAGCTCCGGCAATGGCATATTTCAGGTATTGTTCTTCTTTTTTGCTGAATTCGTGCACCTCCATTTTCGATTTCTCGAGTTTGTCGATTTCTTTATAGATTTCGGATAAACTGTTGTTGTTGGTTGCCCTGAAATATTTTCCGTCGGTAGTTGCTGCAATCTTTTGCAGGGTAGGTTCGTCAATTTTCACTTCCATGTCGCGAACCTGCACTCCGAAAGGTGTTTGTACCGGGTAAGGAGCCATTCCCATGGTTCCAACACCCACGGTGTAAACACGGATTCCGAATGTTTTAGCTAGTTCGGCAGCGGTAACCGGCGCAATTTCGCCGCGGTTGTTTTCACCGTCGGTAAGCAAAATAACTACCCGGCTAATGGCATTGCTTTCTTTCAGTCGCGAAACTGCAGTTGCCAGTCCGTTCCCAATGGCTGTTCCATCTTCAATCATACCACTTTCGATGTTGTGGAAAAGATTGATTACGGTGGCATGGTCAGTGGTCAGTGGACATTGGGTAAAGCTTTCGCCTGAAAAAACAACCAATCCGATTTTGTCGTTCGGCCGTCCTGAAATGAACTGTGTGGCCACGTCTTTGGCCGCTTCGAGGCGGTTGGGCTGAAAGTCCATGGCCAGCATCGAACTCGAAATATCGAGTGCAATTACAATATCGATTCCTTCAGTGGTCACATTTTGCCAGCTGTTCGACGATTGCGGGCGGGCCAGTGCCATAATCAGGAACGACATGCTCGACAGGAAAAGTACAAAAACACTGTGGCGAAAATAATATTTCCAGCTCTTCGGGATCTTGGCGAAACCCATGTCAGACGAGAACTGTATGCTGGCTCCCATTTTCTTTTGCCTCCAGATATACCAGGCTATCATGGGAATAAACAGCAGAAACAGGTAGAAAAATTCGGGATTCTTATAACTCATTCCGTTTGTCTTTTCTTGGGTTATTTTACAACTTCAATTTCATCTCCGGATTCATCTTCGGCTTGTACTTCCTGCTTTTCCGGAGCCTTTACCACTTCTTTCTTGGTTTGATTCACAAAGAAATACGCGTTCATCAGGGTAAGGTTGTTGTCGTCGGGCAGGGGAGTGTATTTGGCAAACTTCACCAAATCGGCCAAACTCAGAATGTGCTGAAGCTGATCAAGTGTTTTCGCGTCAACCAACTCTTTTTGTTGCTTGAAAATGCCGATTGTTTCGCCCGAGGTCTGCTCCATGGCCTGAATATCGAACCGGTTCTCGATGTAGGTGCGAATGGTATCAGAAACTTCAGAGTAATATTGTTTGAGTCTTTCCTGTTGCCATAATTTCTGGCCGCGGATCCGGTCGAGTTCGCGCAAAGCGATTACGTGTGCCGGTTCGGCTGGTTTTTCAGGCCGGGCAAACAGCGGCTGATTCTTTTTCTTCCATTTGATGTAATAGAAAATGAAAAAGACAATGGCGGCAAGTAAAATTACGGCCAGAATGTAAGGCATAACCTCTTTCAGGGTAACCGGTGCAGCGTAAACTGTTTTAATGTCAACCGGTCCTTTGGTGGTATCTATTTTCATTCCATGCACCTGAAACATTAGTTCGCGGGTGGCAGCCGAATCGAGCACCTGCCCGTTTTTCATCCGGAAATAAAATGGCGGAATCTGGTGCTGTCCGCTGTCGAACGAAGTAATGTACAGACTTTGGGTCAGCTTTTCGCGATCTTTATTATCGAGCTTAATGGTATCGACTTTCGAGCGGTCAACCACCTCGATTTTTGAGCTGAACGTATCGGGAACCTGAGGAAACTGAACCTGCAGATTCTTTGGCTTTTCAATTTCGAGAAGCAGTTTCAGCTGGTCGCCAATGAGAATATGTGTTGAGTCGATACTTGCCTTAACGGTAACTTGTTGAGCCTTCAGTGAATGGAAACCTCCGGAAAGCAAAACAAAAAGTACGACATATAACAATCTGTGCTTCATTTCTTAATTAGTTTTATTCACGTTTCTTAAAGAGGGTGATCAGTGACTTCACATAGTCGTGATTGGTGCTGATGCTCACATAGTCAACCCTGCTCCGTTTAAAAGCATTGTCAAGCTGATCTGAAAGGTCGGTCCACCATTTCCGGTACATCGATCGTGCCATGCGGTCCGAACTGTCAACCCAGATGTAATTCCCGGTTTCAGCATCTTTCAGTTTAATCATTCCAATATCCGGAAGTTCGGTTTCGCGTTCGTCGTAAATGCGCAGGGCAACCACATCGTGCCGGTTGTTGGCTATCGATAGCGCACTTTCCAGCGTATTTTCCTTCTGAATAAAGTCGGAAATAACGAAGGCGGTACACCGTTTCTTTATCGCATTGGTCAGGTAGCGGATGGCTCCTGAAATATCGGTTCCGCGCGATTCGGGTTCAAAATCGATTAACTCACTGATGATGCGCAAAATGTGGCTCCGTCCTTTTTTCGGCGGGATGAACTTCTCTATTTTATCGGAGAAGAAAATCACCCCGATTTTATCGTTGTTCTGAATGGCCGAGAACGCCAAAACAGCTGCAATTTCGGTAACGATATTCTTTTTCAGTTTATCCTGCGAGCCAAATTCGCGCGATCCGCTCACATCAATCAGCAACATCACGGTCAGCTCGCGCTCTTCTTCGTAAATCTTGACGAACGGTTTGTTGTAACGGGCAGTTACGTTCCAGTCGATGTTTCGCACGTCGTCGCCAAACTGGTATTCACGAACCTCGCTGAAGGCCATCCCACGTCCCTTGAAGGCGCTGTGGTACTCGCCGGCAAAAATATTGCGGCTCAATCCACGCGTTTTAATCTCAATTCTCCGGACTCGTTTTATAAGTTCGCTTGTTTCCATTTATATAAGTTCCAAGTTTCAGGTTCCAAGTTTCAAATCTCTTGTCATTGAAGTCATTCAGTTGTCACTGATGGTCATTTATTGTGAAAATGCTATTAATGACGTGAAACAAATGACCAGCAATGACGCGAAGCGAATGACATTCAGAGATTAAGGAACTTCAACCGAATTCAGGATTTCAGCAATAATTTCTTCGGATGTAATGTTGTTGGCTTCGGCTTCGTAGCTCAAACCAATACGGTGGCGCATTACATCGGGACAAACGGCACGCACGTCTTCAGGAATAACATATCCGCGGCGTTTGATGAACGCAAAGGCTTTGGCGGCCTGAGCCAGGCTGATGCTGGCACGCGGCGAACCTCCGTACGAAATCATATCGGCATATTTGTCGAGTTTGTAAGCTTTCGGGTCGCGGGTTGCAAAAACGATGTCAACGATGTATTTCTGAATTTTTTCGTCCATGTAAACATCCTTCACCACATCGCGGGCTTTCAGAATATCTTCGGGGCGCATCACTTTCGAAGCGGTTGGGAAAGCTTTCAGCAAGTTTTGCTGAATAATCAGGCGTTCTTCTTCTTTCGAAGGATAGCTGATCACCACTTTCAGCATGAAACGGTCAACTTGTGCTTCGGGCAGCGGGTAGGTTCCTTCCTGTTCAATCGGGTTTTGAGTAGCCATAACCAGGAACGGTTCCTGCAGTTTGTAGGTGTTTTCGCCAATGGTTATCTGGCGTTCCTGCATGGCTTCGAGCAGCGCCGACTGTACTTTGGCGGGGGCACGGTTAATCTCGTCGGCCAGAACAAAGTTGGTGAAGATCGGTCCCTTTTTTACCACAAACTCTTCTTTCTTCTGACTGTAAATCATGGTACCCAAAAGGTCGGCAGGCAGCAAATCGGGAGTGAACTGGATACGGGCAAATTTAGCATCGATACTTGTTGCCAGGGTGTTAATGGCCAGGGTTTTTGCCAACCCGGGAACCCCTTCCAGCAAAATATGACCACCCGAAAGAAGTCCTACCAAAAGACTTTCTACCAGATGCTTTTGTCCAACAATCACTTTGTTCATCTCCATGCTAATGATGTCGACAAATGAACTTTCTCTCTGAATTCTTTCGTTTAACTCGCGGATATCAACTGCTTGATTCATATGTGTAAATTTTTTATTGTCCAAATGAAATTTGCCTGATTGTAACTCAAAAGACTTTGTTCGTATTTCAGTTAATCATGCTCATTTCATATTTTTTCAGATAATGATTTATTCGCTTTTATTTTTTTTTGAGACACGAAAATACGCTATACTTGAATGAAAAACGGTAAATATTCGTTAAATTTTGTTAAGCCAAATACCGTCTAAAAGGGCTGTGAAATTAATAAAAACAGCGATTTTTAACAGAATGTGTTTGCTCTTTTTTATTTTTGCCAAAAATCAATCCATTGACTCAAAGGTATTTCATAGAACTGGCCTACAAAGGCACTCATTTTCATGGCTGGCAGGTGCAACCCAATGCTGTTTCGGTGCAGGAAAGCCTCGAAAAAGCCTTGTCAACCATCCTTCGCGAACCCATTTCGGTGACAGGCGCCGGTCGTACCGATACAGGGGTACATGCCAGCTATTATGTGGCGCATTTTGATACAGAAAAGGAAACCCTCGGCCATCCTGATTTTGCGCACAAGCTAAACAGTTTCCTGACGAAAGATATCGTCATTTTTAGCCTGACTAAAGTACATCCCGAAGCTCATGCCCGCTTCGATGCCATTTCGCGCACTTACCAGTATTTCCTGAACCTGCGTAAAGATCCGTTTGCGCTCGAAACTTCATGGCACTTTCATCTTCAGCCCAACATTGAACTAATGAACGCAGCAAGCCGGATTTTATTTGATTACACCGATTTTACCAGTTTCAGTAAATTGCACACCGACGTAAAGACCAACAACTGCAAGATTTATTTTGCCGAATGGAAGCAGGAGGGAATGAATATTGTGTTTACGGTGAAGGCCGATCGCTTTCTGCGCAACATGGTGCGCGCACTGGTAGGCACTATCGTTGAAGTGGGCATCGGAAAAATTGATCTGGACCAATTCAGGAAAATAATCGAGCAGAAAGACCGCGGAGCTGCCGGTTTGTCGGTTCCGGCACAAGGACTGTTTCTGACGGATGTTGAATACCCCGAAACGGTTTTCAGGAGGACAGTTTAGATTTTAAAAGGCTGTCTCAAAACTCTGATTTTGTTTTACCCCTCCAACCTCCTGAAGGGGCGGCTTTAAAGTCCCCTTCAGGGGATTTAGGGGTTTTAAAGAGGCCGATACCTAAAAATCAGAAGCAAATAAAAACTTAAAACTTCTTTATAAACAGTCTTCATATTTCAGGGATAAATAACATCTTCTCATTTGTGGTGATTCGAGCCGTTTCCTATTCCGGAAATAAAGATCGTGCCGTAGGCACAAAATGTGGGTAGAATGTGAATTTCTCTCCGGCCATCTCGTCTCATACAGGACGAAATCTTGCAACGTGATTTATTTTCTACCCATATCTAAGTAATGAGAATGAAATAATGTCGCAATTTTTTTGAGTCACGAACCTGACTCACCCCGTCGCATCTGCGATGCTCTGCCCCTCTCTCCCGAGAGAGGGGCGAAACGTTCGCTTGCGGACGTTGGGGTGAGTACTTTGAAAATACGGCAATAAATTATTTCTATCACATAATCCCTCACGGGATCAAATGAATAATTTTAAACAGCTTTTTATTTCTAATGCCTGAATTTACTGATATCTTATCGGCAGCATCTTCAATTTAAGCAGTATCAGCAACGAAACCATTACGACAGTCCCTATCGTGGCAACGATGTTTATGAATTTTTGCGCCCTGACCCGGTTGTTGAATAATCGTTCAACGACTTTATAAATCAGTAATCCAATTACTCCGCCTGAGGTATTCGTAATGATGTCAGTAATGTCGAAAGCCCCGATTCTTAATATAAACTGAAGCGCTTCGAACATGAAACTCATCAGGAAGAAGAAAAAAAATTGGTTAGCTAAAGTCCATCTTCTGAATAAAACTCCGGCATAAACACCAAGTGGTATAAAAATCAGCACATTCAGAATGATTTCACTTAAATCGAGTCTGCCGTTTCCGATAAAGAGTTCGTTAAACGGAATTAAATTTACGCTTCGGCGTTCCATATACGAAAATTGCACCCCGAACTTAAACAGTAAGATCCAGAACAGGACAATCAGATAAATTACAAATAGTACGCTGGTTAGCTTGTTTGTTTTAATCGCATTCTTCATAGAATCAGGCAATGTTTTTAATGTTTCAGGTTGAACGGTGAAATTGTATAACTAACTGCAGATTGGCCTTTTTATTATCATGAATATGCATTGTTTCAGCGGCTGGTGCTGATTTGCAATCAGTGCCTCATGGCTACGAATCTGCGAACTGTTTTACTCCCTCATCGTTTCCCAAACTTTTGTTCGCATTACAAATCCATTACTTAAAGGTGGCAATTACAATTAACACTGGCGATAAGAGCTTTTATGTTTTCTGAAGAACAGGAGAAACTGTGTTCCGAAAACCACCACTGTTGCTTTTAATGGGTTTTAATTTTGTTGGATATCTTTTGATAGCGCTACAAATTCAACTTCATCGTTCTTTTTCGAAAACAGGATGATGATAACACCAATAAATACCGATAAAACCAGACAAAGAACAAAGCTCCATGCATAGCCAATTTTACGGTTTCTTCCAAGTAGAGCAACAAGAGCAGAGGTAATTACATGAAAAAAGAGTAGTAATACTTGTTCCATTTTGTTCTGGTTTTAAAAGTTAATATTTAGTTTTTCTTTAGTTCAGGTAGTCGTTTTATATCAGTCTTATTCGTTGTTAGTTAAAAGACATTCTTTGCCATGCGATGCAATCGTGCGGTAGCAGGGGGATAAGCTGCCTGAGCGGAAAGATACACACCGAAAACCACTGCTGCCGCGCTTGACGGGTAGCTGATGTTGTGGGTTAGTGCCTTCTATTTCACATCGTTGATGCCATTTGCTGTCATCAACAGAAAATCTAGGCTTTTACTATAATCTAAATCCTCGTATTCTAACCCAAGTTTTCTGATGTTCAAATAATAGTTTTTGATCTTGTTGTAGTAGTTCTTTTCTAATTGAACTGAAGTGGCTATTTGTCCAATCTTTTCAATTAAAAACCATTTCTCTATTAATCGTGCTGTTCTCCCATTTCCATCCTGAAACGGATGTATTTTAACAAACACCAAATGAATTAATGCGGCGTAATAAAAAACCTCAAATGGATTTAAATCCGACTTAATTAGCAAGTCAATATCTTCGAATAATTTGTCCATTTCTTTTTTCACAATTCCAGGTCCTGCGGCAATATATTCAATTTTGTCTTCGCTATTAATTACAAACATTGGATTTGTCCTGATAAGGCCTTGCTGGCTTTTAGGAAGAAGTTTTGAGCTTAAAATGGAATGAGCTTTTTGAACGTTTTTAAGATTCAATTCGTGATCGTCTATAAAATCATAGGCGGAATACAAGTCGTCAGCCTTTCTGGTATAGTCGGGTCTGAATTTTACGTTTAGAAATTTATGCTTGAAATAATTATCGAAGTCGATGTTTTCCCCCTCAATCTTAGAGGAATAAACAGACGAAACAGATTTATAAAATTGAAAATAGTCAACTGGAATCTCGATTTTCTCAACCCTGGCTAATTTATCTAAAGGAGATTCATTTACTTCCTTTGTGAAGTCGTCAAGAAGTTGTGAAGTCAATATTTTAAATTCCATAAGATGCTGTCGTTTATACAAAGATAACTTTTTCTGTTACTCAACTCTCAATGCAAATTCCACACTGATGATGAGCGCTTCTGGCATTACCCATAACGTAGGAAGCTACACGCAGGCCGGGGGTTTCCCGATAAATTGTCCACGATAAACTGCCTTTCAAATTTACTAATTTCCTGTCAACGAGCCACTAAAACCCGGCTTGCGGGTAGCTGAAGTTGTGCGTTCGTGCTTTATTTTAAACAATTTGGAAGCATTTCTAAAAATCCTAAACATTTGTCGTAATTCAATTCATAATAATTTACTCCCAAATTTATAGTCTCATAATATCGGGCTTGGTTTACTTTATAATATTCCTCTGATGGTATTTTCCAATAATCACGACCCAATTTCTCTGTAATAAACCACTTTTCAAGTAATCGGGCAGCTCTGCCGTTTCCATCTCGAAACGGATGAATATGTGCAAATCTTAAATGAATCAACGAGGCAAAATAAAAGACTTCTTTTTCGCTAAGGCTTGAAGAAATCAATTCTTCAATATCCTGGAAAAATGTTTTCATTTCTTGTTTAACAAATTCAGGTTCAATTGCCATATAAGCTAAGCCTGACTTGCCAAAAACGCCTACCTGCTCAATCCGATATTTCCCTCTTTTGCTTTTAATTAGTAAGGTCTCTGAAAAGATTTTATGACAAGTCAACAAATTTGCCTCATTCAAATTATTTTTTTGGGCAAATTCGTACGCTTCAATCAAATCTTCTATCTCTTCTATCTCTTTTCCAATTTTGAATTTATCTTTGTTTAATTCATAATTCATATATGAGTTCAAGTCAATGCTATTTCCCTCAATATTCGAAGAATAAATCGCTGAAGATTTTGTCAAATAGTCGAAATTTCTTTTGTTTTCAGAAAAATCAAAATCCTGAATTAATCTGGGAATTTTATTTCCAATAGTCTGAATATAAGTGTCTAAATATTTTCTTTCAGTTATTCTCATCTATTCAATTTATTAAACACAAATATACTCATTTTTATTGTCAAACCCTTATGGTAGTGAAGTTTCCCATAGCATGGCGCACAACGCATGGAAGCTACACGCAGGGGCGGACTGCGGGCGATTTGGCTATCGCCGATTTTCAATTCTTGTCAAGCCGAAAAGCTGCCTGAGCGGAAAGATGCCCACCGAAAACCACCCGCCGCCGCATTTGACGGGTAGCTGATGTTTATTACCAGCTGGGCTTCTTTTGTCTGATATTAAGTTGTCCATTGTTATTTGCTTAAATCATTAAGAAATTGAAGGGCAATTGACGTGAATGGAATCTTGTCATCATAAATTGGAACATGGTCACCGCCTGGAATAATCCATAATGCGGCATTTGGTATAGAACGATAAATACTTACAGGAATTTCAACGGGAAAAAAGTTGTCTCGATCACCGTGTACAACAAGTGTACGAGCTGTAATGGTCGATAAACTTTGTGCATTGAAATTCATGTCGTCATAGTTTTTGTGTAATGCGTTGAACTGTGAAATGAGTTGACGAATCTGTTCGTCACCGCGTTTTGCGCATTCCCGATACATTTCTCGTACTTCTTGAGGCATAGTGTCAAAAGAAGCTCTGAGCATAATTGCCCTTGCCTGATCTGGAAAATACGAAGTTGTGCTAATTAGAACCATTGAGTCGATGCGACTTGGTTGGCTCGTTGCCATGTGTAGCAAAGTCATTCCACCAGTACTCATTCCCATAGCTGAGAATTGATTAATTCCCAACTTTTCAAGCAAGAGGAACATGTCATTGGCTGCTTCCCGATGGGTGAACTTGTTCTCCGGATTGGTGGAGTAACCATGTCCACGAAGGTCAACAACAATTAGTCGATATTGGTCGGAGAGCCTGTCGATAAATGGATGCCAGTTCTGTGTACAACCACCAAACCCATGCAAGAGCAACAGCGGCTTTCCTATTCCGTATTCCTCGTAGTAAATTTCAACATTGCCGATTTGAACGGAATGTCCTCGAGTGGTTGTAAGTTTAGGTGCGTATGTCTTTGTCATGCGTTATTGTTTCTTGTAATATTGTCGCTAACCGCGGTCGTCATAGCCTTGCTGGTAACGTAGGAAGCTACACGCAGGGGCGGACTGCGGGCGATTTGGCTATCGCCGATTTTCAATTCCTGTCAAGCCGAAAGACGGCACGGGCGGAAAGATGCCCACCGAAAACCACCGCTGCCGCACTTGACGGGTAGCTGAAGTTATAGCGCGTTTTCATTCTGTCCAATTCTCTAGTTTATTGTCAACCGTATAAAAAATCTCAAAAATGAATTTTTCTTGATATGCGTTCCCATTCCACTTAATTATATCGAACTGCAAATCATTCAATTGCTTTTTAAATTTTTTGATACACTTCTTTTGCTCAACAGCATACTCATCATTCTCTTTCTTCGTGTCAAACAACGGAACCGATGCAATTTTACCTATTTTACCTTTTTCATTTATAGTTATCTCATATTTGTCGTCACACCCACAATTTGATAACTTTTCCCAATTCAATTGATTGATTTTATAAAAGATAGTATCAGTTATGACCTTTTTGTCTAGGCGAGAAATACCATTTTCTAAATCAATATAATTAATTACTTGCCTCCTGTTTGTAAGTACACCGTTTTTGAATTCAAGAATATCCTCTTTAAAATATGTCCTACTGAAAACACCATCCCATTTTAATATCTTGTCTTTTGCTATAGCCAAATAAGAAGAGAACCAGTTTGCAAATACCTTTCCATTCACATAACTACTTGTAAAAGTTGATCCCAATATTTTGTCTGAATTTGGACAACTTTTAAGTCCAACCAAATACAATTTATCGTCTTCAAGTTTCCAGAAAGCTTGATACCCTCTCCATAAATTCACAGAAATGTTTATATCGTTATTACTCAAGTTCAAATTGTGAAAGAATTCTTTCTGTTTGGTAGTGTCAAGCTTGTTGAGTGGTAGAAAATATATAGCAACAGTGTCCTTGCCAACAATTAAAAAATCAGGGGCTTGCGGACTTGCTGTCAAATTGTAAAAGCAGAAAGTCAAGAATAATATGGTTGTTAATCGTCTCAATTTCTCATTTATTATATTTCAGTTAGTAGTTGACTCCTTAAATGCGCTATAACGTAGGAAGCTACACGCAGGGGCGGATTGCGGGCGATTTCCTGTCCGGCAGGACAAGGAAATCGAGCGGAGAGCCGCCGACCGAAAACCACCGAACCCGCACTTGACGGGTAGCTGATGTTGTAGCCAGTTATTTTTTTCAAATATTCCATTCTTGATTTTGTCATCTGAAAACTCTGTTTCAATCTTACATCAATATTTTCCTCCGAACCATAATCATTTATATATCGATTGTAAATACTTTCAGCTAATTTACTTATTGGTTTTAAATGGTTTTATCGAACTTGTGAACTGTATGTATTGAGGAATGGTTTGATATTTATCAAGCACTCCGATTGCCGTGCATCCTACCCCGGTAGTTTGGTAGTCGAAATTGAATGTTACACCATCCGATTTGATCAGATCATAAGTGTATTTTGCCTTTGACAAATTTTCGGTGCTGTAATGATAGCAATTAAAATTAAATGGTTTAGTTGCCGAAAACTCAATTCCGACTCCCTGTGCATTTGTCAGTCGCACATAGTGGTTGTCGGTGCGCAATCCACAATCCTGAGGAATCAAATACGGTACAAACATCGCATCAACTGTCGACTGATAAAGCCCAATACGGTAGCCGGTTTTGCGGTCGGGATAATTCTCCTGTGGCCCACGTCCAAACCATGCTACATTTTGCATTTGGTTATCGAAAACCCATTTTGTTCCGATGCGTGGCAACGACATGGGCATTTTTCCTTTCGGATTAATCGTGTGCTGTAAACTAATTTCACCGTTGGGCGAAATCGTATAAATCATCTCGTTTTCGAAGCCTTCCCTGCCTGAATTTCCAAAAAGAGCAGTTTCAAGAATACTGACAATTACATTTTCAGCCTTCTTTTCAACGCGAAATGATTCAAGTTTTGACTTCATTTTATCCAGACCGATAGAATACCATGCGTTAGCAACCATCCTTCCGTAGCCCTCGGTTCTGGGAGATATACTAACTGCAGGATAGGTCCAGTCGTCCTGTTCGTTCGCCAGAGGGGCACGCCAAACATTGAGTTGCGCTCCCTGCTTCAGCAATTCAGTACCCATGTATTTCATGGAGTACAATTGTCCATCGGCTTTGTTAAAGGTATAATCGAAATTTGCGCCGGATACGATCAAATGTTGCGCATCATCTGTCACTTTTAAAGGATTGGTCGGATGCTGTGCCAATTTTTCATCGGCAGGAACAATCCATGGCAATTCCAATTGATCCCAACACAGTTCAAAACCCTTCGGCGCCCATTGCGCAGCTTCTTTCGAATGAAAACTAACTGTTGCCAAATAGGTTGCACCAGCTTTCATTTGAGGCTTTTGGATAGGAAGAACATAGATTTTTTTTGCTTCTGGTTCCACATCCACCTCCAATTTTCCGGAAGCAATCGTGATTCCATTTTCTTCCAAATTCCAACGTGCATCATAGGCATTCGTATTGGTAAAAAAGTTTCGGTTCTGCACTTCAATTTCCATTTTTTCGGCATTGCTCCACTTTACAGAAATAGGTTGAGCCGACTTTTTCATTTGCCACATTTCAGGTTCAGGAACCCGATCGGGCCAAATACTTCCATAGGTACGCGCGCCAATTCCGTAGCTGAAAAATTCGCCTTCTTTTTGCTCCTGTTCAAAATCGAGCCACAAAGCTGCACTATTTTTCAAGTCAGGTTTTGCTGTAAATAAATCATTGATTTCAATTGCTTTGGGGAAAATACCCACCTGATCGATAATGGCATCGCACAAATAATTGGATAAATGCTGACCTTGTGTCTCGGCATTCTTGCCCACATTAAGCGGAAAAGGGAAATTGGTAATTTTCCCGGTGACCGGTGTTTCAGCCACCTTTTGGTTGTCGATAAATAGTGAAATCGATTTCCCGTTATAAATACCCGCCACATGATGCCAGTTTTGTATCCAATCTTTGGGTAATTCAGCACTGACAACTGTTTTTTTCGAAGTGTAGATATAGAAATCGAGCGAGTTGGCACCACTTTGCTGCAAGCCAAATTGATTGTTTCCTTTGGTGAGCAGCATTCCACCTGTTTTCATTAAATCGCGTGGAAAAATCCAAAACGAAACCGTTAGTTCATCACCCGATATTTCAATATTTCTATCCTGATACACTTCCACCCACTGATCGTGACCATTCAGATCAATGCCTTTTCCATCGTGTCCGGCAACCAGTTTGGCGCGTCCCATGATGTGAGTTGCTACCTTGTTTGGTGAAGAATCTGTCAATTTGCGAACAGGCTCGCGCAAGCCTGGACTCACGAAATCCCAGATTGCTCCGCCCATAATGCGTGGATACTCGTAAAATATATCCCAATATTCGTCTAGTCCACCACCCGCATTTCCGGCCACTGAAAGGTATTCGTCCAGAAACGATGGTCTCGGATCAACACTTTCAGGAACCATTCCCACCCGTGTTTTGAGGTCAAAAGGCGTTGGGTAACGGGGCCCGATAATCTCTTCGCAAGAATGCGAAAAAGCATTTCCGCCATACATCCAATATCTTGTAGTATCGTATTTCCGTCCTTCATCAATCACGGCACAAATAGTTGCGCCTTCGCCACTTTCGTTTCCGGCGCTCCAGAACAAAATACTGGCATGGTTTCGGTCGCGCAATACCATTTCGCGAACCCGCTCGCGGTACATGGGCTCCCACTCAGCATTATTGGACAAAAATTCAGTTGCATGAGCTTCATCTCCTGCTTCATCAATAATATACAATCCATATTCGTCGGCCAACTCCAGATACTTTGCAACAGGCGGATAATGTGAAGTCCGCACACAATTAATATTGAATTGTTTCAGTATTTCAAAGTCTTTTCGGATGGTCGCTTCGTCCATCGAGTGCCCCAAATCGGGGTGTTGCATGTGCGAGTTAATGCCATTTAGTTTGATGGCTTTTCCGTTCAGATAGAAAACCTGATGACGAATCTCAGTCTCTTTAAAACCAATGCGACCGGCAATTACCTCTTCGGTTTTTCCTTCGCCATTTATTAATTCAAACGTTAACTGGTAAAGATTGGGCGTTTCTGCGGTCCACTTTTTAGGATTTAATACTTCGGATGAAATATTAATAATTTGCTTATTATCAGCAGTTATTTGAACTGCATCAGAAGTAAAATTCTGAACCATCACATTGTCTGAATTATACAGCGAAGTGCGAACCTTGTAGTTCTGCTTGTCGGTTTTCGATTGGTTGTTTACCGTAATCTGCAAATTCAGTTTTGCGTTCTTATAGTTTTCGTCCAGGTCGGTAGTCGCATGCCAGTCAAACAGATGTACGTCGGGTGTCGCGTACAGCCAAACATCGTCGAAAATACCAGCCAGGCGCCAATAGTCCTGACTTTCGAGATATACACCATCTGAATATTTAATTACGTTTACGGCAATGGTATTTTTTCCTGGTTTCAGGAAACTGGTAATATCATATTCAGCAGGTTCCTGCGCACCTTCGTTGTAGCCAACTTCCTGTCCGTTGATCCAGACAAACGATGCCGAAGCGGTTTTTTCCATGCGCAAAAAAATGTGTTTGCTTTTCCAATTTGCCGGCAAAGTAAACGATTTGCGATACGAGCCAGTCGGGTTGTATTCGCGCGGAACATAAGGCGGATTGGCGCGAAACGGTTGTGCAACATTTCGAAAAAAAGGATCGCCAAAACCCTGCATTTCCCAGTTGGAGGGAACTGTAATTTCAGACCATTTCTGATCATTAAAATTTGGTGCGAAAAAGTCGTTGGGTGTACCTTCGGGCGTATTGGCAAAATGGAATTTCCATTTTCCATTCAACGAAAGCACATTTTCTGACTTCGATTTCTGAAGATTTAATGCTTCATCAACCGATTTAAAAGGAATACAAACCGTGTGACCTTCAGTCTGGTTGGTTTCAAATACCGCTGTATTTTCGATGAAAGAATAAACGTTCGCAAATTTCGATTGCTGTGCTGAGGCTGTAAAACTTGCCAGAGTGATAAATAAACCCACTATTTTTTTCATGCCCGATTATGTTTTTATCTTGATGGAAAACTATATTTTTTCTCGAATATCGACAAAAAAAGCTTGTGCTTTATCTGTTCTGATTCAGAAGATAGCGCAGTCTGTATAATTGGCTATAAAGTAGGAAGCTACACGCAGGGGCGGACTGCTGGCGATTTGGCTATCGCCGATTTTCAATTCCTGTCAAGCCGAAAAGCAGCCCGGGCGGAAAGATACACCCCGAAAACCACTGCTGCCGCACTTGACGGGTAGCTGAAGTTATAGGGCGTTTTCATTCTGTCCGTAATGTTGGGCATTCTTTTAATTTTAAACTCTGCTTGTTTTTGTCTTCGCAACCATAGGTCAGCATTGCTCTTTGTTTTCCATTGTTGTCTAAGCCAATTCCAATTCTTATTGAGAACCAACAGTTATTTGTCTTGTCCCAATATTCCGAACTTCCGTACCCATCACCAGATTGGCTGTCTTCGTCCATTTCTGATGCTAAGAAAAACATTGAGCCTAAAATTGCTTTCCCAGATTTAGTGTCTACTGTTTTGTTGTCTTTGTCGGTTAGTTGAAAATTGTAAGTCAAATTTGTCAAGTTGGTTCTTGTAACTGTCAATACAAATTTATTGTTGTCCTTGGTTGCTTTAAATGTTGTGGCTTTATTTAAACTTAAGTCGTTCGGAAAATATGTTGTGTCTTTGCCAGTTAAAATGTAGTTGTCAATGAGTTTTATTGGCTCTTTATAATCTGATAGTCCATCAATAAAAGACTGGTCGTATTGAGATTTGTCTTTTATGTAAATGTCAGATTGCTTTTTGTCTGCCGAAATTGTCTGCAAGGTGTCTACTGATTTTGTATCAACGGTTTTTCTTGTCTTACCGCTACAACTTAGAAGTAATAAAGTCAATGTCAAAATGTAAATTGTCTGTTTCATTGCTGTCTCTTTAAATGCCCTATAACGTAGGAAGCTACACGCAGGTGCGGACTGCGGGCGATTTCCTGTCAAGCCGAAAAACAGCCCGGGCGGAAAGATGCCCACCGAAAACCACTGCTGCCGCACTTGACGGGTAGCTGAAGTTAGCAGCCGCTTTTTATTTATTATTCATTCTGTCTAACCAATCTCTAAAAGGTTTCCAGTGTCTTTCTACCCACTGTGAACTTAAAAAATAATCGCCAAAGAATTTTTCATTTGCATAATAACGATTTCTGCCGTCTGTACCTGTAATTTCTTTGTCCGAACTTCTTAAAACTTCATAGTTTTGGTCAAATACTTTTTTAGAATATTCCTTATTTTGAAGATTGTGTATTTCTTCTTGTGATACTAAGTTTTGTTCAAATAACTTTTTCATATTGTATTGAACAAATTGTCCAATTTTCATACCATCAACTGTAGTCTTGTCGGTTATAGTTGCCGATTTTTTGTTTGTCTTTATATTTTCAGTTGGTGAGCTATCTCGTTTGTCTAGCTGCAAAAGTTTAATACTTCTAATAAACAATTCCGATGTGTCGTTGTCATCGTCAATATTATTTAATATTGGGTCAACAATAGAACTGAAAAATGCATCATTGCAAATGAAATTTACAGAAATCATTTCGTCATCAATCAATTCGTTTGCTCTTTCTATCAATTCACGAATTGGTCTTTCTGTTGCTGGATTTGCTTTTGGAATTATGCTTTTGGCGTAATGAAATATGCGTTGAATTTATTAAAGTCACTGAAATATGTTTGCAATACGAATATTGTTCTGAAAATTTTCTTTAAAACAGTATTTGTTGTGTCAATATAATTTAATCCTGCGTTATGAAAAGCTACGTCAATTCCAAAAACAGATTTTTCAGTTGTATTTAAACCTATTACGTCTATTTCAGCTTGTTTTATTAATTGGTCATATCCGTTATTTTTAAAAATTTCATTGAACAATGGCGAAGATTTAATTTTGTCAAACAATGCACGGGATTTTGTCTCTTCGTATTCAGTGATTTTCCATTGACTACTCGTTTTCCAATTTGTCTGAACAATTCTACAGTCTTCAACGTGTCGCAAGTAACTTGCTATTAAATTTTCTCCTATTTCTATTTTCATAGCTGTGTCATTTTAAAGTGGCTGCTAACGTAGGAAGCTACACGCAGGTGCGGATTGCGGGCGATTTGGCTATCGCCGATTTTCAATTCCTGTCAAGCCGAAAAGCTGCTCGGGCGGAAAGATGCCCACCGAAAACCACTGCTGCCGCACTGGAAGATCGCGACCGGCTTTTTAGGGAAACTTCCCGGCTTAAAAGTCAACTTTCCAGCTACCAAAACTTCGAATCGGAAAGAAGCTCCTATCAGCATGAACTTGAGGAAAATAAGCAGACCATCAATAAGCTGAAACAACAAATTGAGATGCTCCAGCGAAAAATCTGGGGCAAATCCATGAACGGTACATCAATGAAGACTTGACGGGTAGCTGAAGTTGTAGCCAGTTATATTCTATCTTGATGAAAATAGTTATAAATTGATTTATGTGTTGAAAATTCGCATTCTATTAAATTGACGCTATCAGGACTCTCTTCACGATAATTAAAATGTAACTGTCCCAAACTATCTTTAGGAATAGTAATTGAATATGAAGATAAAATTTTGACAATTTCGTCAGCTTTTTTTGAAAACTCATAATCTTCAATTTCTCTCTTTAGATCGGTATAAGAAATAGGCCCAAACCACTCAGTCATAATTCGCAAGATTGATATTAGACTGTTAATCTCGTTGCTTTCAAAATAAATTGATAATTCATTTTTAATCTCTCTCATATTTTCATTTAAGTATTTGCTTATGAGACTTTTTACGCACGTTGCAGACAACGGGAAAGGATAATCATAATCACCTATCGGTTTAAGAAATAAAACCAAGTCTCTAGGGCGATAATAAGTAAAATCTATAATATATTTAAACGACGTTTTTTGTTGATATTCTATTGGATCAATTGCAAATAGGCTATTCCATGGACTTACTTTTGAATATTCAATATCGTTAGCTAAAAAATTTTGTTCTATTCTTTTGTTAATAAACTTCTTAAGTGCTGTTTTATCTTCAGCAATTTTGAATTTTTCATGGTCATACCAATTCAATTCTGCCTCATAACTAGAAAATATTTTAGCTGTGTCTGTATGATTTTTCTCAATAATATCTTTGATGTCATCTCTGAGAAATACTAAAATTTTTGCGCCTGTACCCTTAAATGATTCAGTATTATATATTTTAGCAATGCGAATTAACTCAGTGATTTTATTAATACTATCCTTGTTGTTTTCCTTAAAATTAATGTCTAAATCATCAAATAATAGCCAAAATTCTTTACCATCATTGTTTTGATATTTTAAAATCTTTGAAACAACTTCTTTTAAAGGATTGATTAATTTATAAAATGGAGCTTTATTTGTTTTTTTATCAAAGTATTTTGAAAAACTAGGAAATGCGTGTTGAAGTACTTCAAACTTGACTTCAAAATTCTTCTTTTCATTGATATCGACTACTTGATACTTATCAATGCATACAACACCTGAATTTCTTTCAATAAACTTCTCTAATTTTTCATATTCTGCAGTATATTTCCCCGAGTCATTAAGTAATATAAGTTTGATAAGCTTTACTAAAATCAACCATTCAAAAACAACTAATTCTTTATGATCAAAGTTGTCTAGTGCCTCGATTTGAATTAATTTTTCAATCTCAATATCCTTAAGTCGTATTAAATCAGAGTATGAATTTTCTTCGCTGTCAGATGTGTCTTTTATATATTTTGCAATCGCAGATTTTCCCGCACCTTTTCGTCCAGTGAAAATAAACTTCTCGTTTTTTAATTGTGGTAAAACATTTAAATAATCGTCAAAATAATATTGGAAATTTTGGACACCTTTTTTGTTTTCACCTTCAGCTTCTGTTGTTCCAAAATAAAATCCTTTTGTTGTGACTTTATTTGATGATTCACTAGTGGGCACTTAAAACCCACTGATTGTTAATTGTTTATTATTTAGTTCTTTGACATTCTTGTAATCGCATTTTGTAAGTATTTCTTTTACAGGTGTTTTATCGAGTAGGGAGATACTGAGAATCTGTAGAATTTCGTAGATTGAACGATCGACTTTCAATTTGTTACCAACAATGGCAACCAAACAGTAAGCAATGATCGCGCAATAAATTTGGACTTTTACAGCATTAATGGATGTTCCCCAAAAGGATTTGATCCGCAAGTGCTGTTTCATCCATTTGAAAAACAGTTCAACTTCCCAGCGTTTCTTGTACAACATGGCAATCTCCTCGGCCTTCAAATCGGTATTATTGGTTATAAAGATGAAGGTTCTGTCACGGTTTTGATCGTAGTACTTGACCCTACGCATTTTTTCCGGATAATCTTTTCTGGAATAGTATGTTTCCAGGCGACCTATCTGATCATAAAGAACCCCTGTTGTTTTGTCAACGGCACCAGAATACATTCGCTTGAAACGCATGTTATCTTTCGCCCTGGTGACAAAGAACGATCCTGTCAAGTGCAATTTGTACAATCGTTTAAAATCGATGTATCCTTTGTCAACAATGTAAAAGCTCCCTGTTTCATAGGGGATGAGATCCAAAATATTGACATCGTGAACACTGGCAGTGGTGATGTGCAAAAAGCTTGGAATGGAGGTCTTCACATCGTAAAGGGTATGAAGTTTAATTCCTCCTTTATGCTTTCTGAATTCGGCCCACCAGAAGACGCTTAAACACAGGTCTATCGTTGTGGAATCCAAAGCATAAATATTGCCATCAACGCTGATCTCGAAATTGTTTCTATAACAGCTTTTTCTGGCTTCTTCGATCAAGACATAGGCAAACTCTTCAAAGATCTTATAACTACGTTTTTCGTTTGCTTTGCCTAGGTTTCTACGGGTGATGGTCGAACCCAGACCCAGATGATAATACTTGGACCCGTGAGCTTCAAGGCTCAACATTAAATCACGCATACTGTCTCTGGAAGTGAGTTGTCCGAAAACCATGCAGAGCATTTGGTTCCAACAGGTAAAATGCCTGACATACTTATTCCCTTGATGGTTTTCAACTATTCGATCAAAAACCCTGCGAGGTAAAAAATCTGTAAGTTGAGCGAAAATGTATTTGCCTTGATTCATGAGATTTGTGCTTTTGTTAAAGCTAAACCCCAATCGTCAATTCAAATCGTCACGCTATAAAAAAACGCTACAAATGCGATGAATAAAGAATTTCAAAGAACAATATTTATTTTTTAGTACCCATTAATGTTGATGATTCTGTCTTGATTCTATCTAAAATTCCCATTTTGTTTTATTTTAGTTGATGTTAGTTAGACTAGTCGCAATTATAATTGGCTATAACGTAGGAAGCTACACGCAGGGGCGGACTGCGGGCGATTTCCTGTCAAGCCGAAAAACGGCACGAGCGGAAAGATACCCACCGAAAACCACCGCTGCCGAGCTTGCGGGTAGCTGATGTTATTGGTTGTTTTCATTTTCAATAAAATCCTGGTAAATAATAAAGGCTATTTACGTGCAATGTCGAGTCAGTTTTTTCTACTAAAAATATCTGATCCTTTTGATTAATGTTAAATCTCACTGATTCAAACTTATTAATTCTCAACTCAAGATCTTTTGATCCACTTATATCACCAAGTTCTAAGATCCAAGCCAGTCCTGATACTTCATCTGTACTAATATAGCCAGTTGTATCGATGTCATTGTATTTTACATTAATCGTGTCTAGTTTGAAATTTGACGTAAAAGCTAAAACTAATTTATTGCATCTTTTATCTGAACTTTTACTCGGTGAATAGTTTGGACTTCCAATATATTTATACTCAAACTTAAGTTTATTCTCCGCTGTCGAGCTGCAACCAAGTATTGTTATTAATAAAACTATAAATCGAGCAATTTTCATTACATTATTTTTATTAATTCGTTTATAAAAGGAAACTAGACTCTCAAAATTACAGCCTACACTATCATTTAGAGAATTCAACGAACCCTACACCTACAACATTTCTATAGCGAGCGTTTAAATAACCAATAACTAGTATATAAGTCTGATAAAATCAGACTTAGCCACCCAGTTTCGGTTGTATAGGCCTGATTGGCATCAGACTTTATATTTTTAATTTTTTTTTTTGATAAATATAGAAATAATACAGCCCATAAATCATCAAATGGCGATTTTATTTTCTCTCGCTGCTGGCTCCTGCTGGCGCAGATTTTCAATCTGTGCCCCACAAATAAGGCTTTTTGTTTATGCTTACAGGCTTCCAAAAAAAAGCCAGTCTGGCGAAAATTTTTCGCCAGACTGGCCTCCGTGTTTACTTATCTATGCATTTCACTCAAATCTTTTCCAGTGTAGCATCCACCACGGTTAGTTCGCCGTCGTTTACATTTACGGTAATCGTTTGCTCGGTATAGCCCGCTTTTTTAAAGCTTACGTGGTAAGTTCCTGCCGGTATCGACTTAATGTTGAATCCGCCTTTGTCGGCAGTTGTTTTTGAGAGTACTGCTTCCCCGTTGGAAACTTGCATCGTGGCAAGCGGTTCGCCGTCGGGCATAAACGTAACGGTAACGCCTTTAATCGGCTCGCCGTTTTTCGCATCCGAAACCCAACCTTTAACTGCCAGTTTCCCTTTTCCTTTGTTCATTATTTTGCGGGCTGCCTTATAACCATTGTAAAAGTTGGGGTCGGTAAGCCTTACCAGTTCAACAATGGCATCCATTTTATCAAGTGCTGTTTTTGCCACTTTAAACAACTTAACCAATTGTTTGGTCGCCTGTCTTTTCGTGGTTGCACTAAGGCGCGGAGCTGTCATTACACTGGTGAACGATTGAATGGCGTTCTGCAAGGCCGTTTGTGTCGTTGCGTTAATGGCGTATTCGGCTACTGCGGCCAGATTATCCTCCGCTTTATTGTACACAATCTTTGCATGATCGCGGGCTTCGATGTCCGAAAACCGCTTGAAGTCGGAATCGGTGTAGTTTATTTCGCCCAACAAGGTGAAGTTGCCGGTTAATTTTGCAAATGCAGTCAATTTACGGGCCGTATCCGGAGCCAGTGCATTTAAATTCAGGCGCAGTTCCTTTTTGTTCGTAGTTACACCGCCGGTTCCGGTTTCCTGGACTTCGGCAACTGTCGCAATTTGGTCATTGCTGTCCGAAACTATTTGCAGATTGGCCGAAAAGCCAGGCAGTGTATTTACAACACTCAGATTGTCGTTACAAAATTTAACAACGGTCAGTTGCATGTTTAAGTGGTTCTCTTGTCCGTTTGTCATAGCTGTTGATTTGAATTTTTTTAGGGTGAATAACTGTATAAAATTGAATTCAACTAATTTACAACAAACTGAAATAAAAGTCAATACCTCTATTGAAAAATAATTATATATTATTGATTTATTTGTGAATGTTAAATTGAATGACCAGTTTTTATTGAACAAGTGCAAGAAGGTTATGAACACCTTCAAGATTCTATTGAACGCCTGTAAGATTGTTTTGAACGGCATTAAGATGTCGTTGAAGGGCTGTAAGATCGTTTTGAATGCCTTCAAGATGCTTTCGAACGAGTGCAAGAGGTCTTCGAACACCTGCAAGAGGTTGTTGAACGTCTGTAAGAGGATATTGAACGGGTGCAAGAGCCTATTGAACGCCTTTAAGATGCTTTTGAATGCCTGTCGGAATAAGAAAGTTTCTCAAGCGGATTTGCTTATGCACAATCACTGATTTTTTAAAACAATGAAGCTGTCTCAAAAGTCTTTTTTTTCGCCACAAAGACACAAAATCACGAAGTTTTACAAAATTAATTTTGATTCTTATCAATACCTTAGTGAATTCTTAGTGTTTTCGTGACTTAGTGGCATTTCTAAATTTTTGACTTTTTAGACAGCCTCATAAATGCTGTTGTTCAGCTTATATTTTTCGGTCTCCCAACGCTGCCGCACGATTATATCGGGTGTAGTTATTTAAAAACTATTCTTTGCCACGCGATGCAATCGCGCGGTAGCAGAGGCCAATTACAAATTGGCATTAGTCGTCATGACGTTAATATCCTGAAGAGTAGAATGTTTCTTAATTAGCTTTCAGGAAATAAATAACCCTTGATTCGAACATCAAAGTTCAAATCAAGGGTTATCTAAAAATCTTTGTGCCTTAGTGTCTTTGTGGCAATAATGCCGTTTTTACCAAATCCGCACAATCAGACTATCGGGCCGCCACATGCTGTCGCCTTCTTTTACGCCAAACGCTTTGTAAAACTCGGGCATGTTCGAAAGGGTTCCAATCACGCGGTATTTAGCCGGCGAGTGTTCGTCGCTTTTTACCTGGTTGGCAATGGCTTCGGGGCGCATGTTCACCATCCAGGCCAGTGCAAAGCCAAGGAAGAACCGCTGATCGGGAGTTTTGCCACCAATTATCTCATTGCTTTGGTACTGTTTGGTTTTCCGGAAGGCCTCGTAACCCATAATGATTCCGCCCAAATCGGCAATGTTTTCGCCCTGAGTAAGTTCGCCGTTGATGTGCAGGCTGTCAACCGGATTGTATTGGTTGAATTGCTTCACAATCATCCCGGTTTTTGCAAAGAATTTGGTGCTGTCTTCCTTGGTCCACCAGTTTTTCAGATTGCCTTTGTCGTCAAACTTGCTACCCATGTCGTCAAAGCCATGCGTCATTTCATGCCCGAAAGTCGAACCGCCAATAATGGCATACAGAATGGCATCATCGGCCATCTTACGCTCGTAACCCGGAACAATAATGTTGCAGGCCGGAACAACCAGCTCGTTATTCGACGGGTTATAGTATGCATTGTAGTTCTGAGGCTGCATTTCCCATTCGGTGCGGTCAACAGGCTTTCCAAACTTCGAAATGTTGTAGTTGGAGTGCCACTGGTTGGCGCTGATCGAATTTTCAGCATACGATTCGCGGTTGATTTTCATGCTGCTCAGGTCTTTCCATTTGTCAGGATAGCCCACCTTCATAATCATCGACTGCAATTTTTGGTGCGCTTTTTCTTTGGTCGCAGCGCTCATCCAATCCAGCTTCTGAATACGTTCGGCATAAACAGTCTTCACGGCATTACCAATCTCAACCAGCTTTTCCTTGGTTCCGGCAGGCAGATATTCAGCCACATAAACCTGGCCAATCAGTTCGCCCAGGTAACCATCGGTTTGTTCCACCACGCGTTTCCAGCGCGGCTTGGGTTGCTGAATTCCGCGAATGGTTTGCGAATAGAAACCAAAGACTTCAAGGTAAGTCTTGTCGTCGAGATACGAGGCAAGTCCGCGGGTGAGCTGATATTTCAGGTAGTTTTTCCAGTCTTCAAGCGGAATTTTCTTCAGGTTTGCATTCAGAGCTGCCAGAAATTCGGGTTGTCCCACAATCACCGAATCAACTTTTTGAAGGCCTGACTCCTGAAAAAACACCGTCCAGTTAAAGTTGGGCGTTGCCGCTTCCAGCTGTTGTGCAGTCAGCTTGGTATAGTTTTTAAGCGGGTCGCGGGTGTCTTCCTTTTTACGCGATGCCGATGCCAGCGCTGTTTCGAGCTTTAACTGGTTGGTAGCGGCCGTCTTCGCTTTTTGCTGATCGTACCCCATCATTTTATACATGTTCTCGAGGTGAATCACGAATTTCTCGCGAATCTGAGCGGTGCGCGCATCATTTTCGAAATAATACAAACGGTCGGGGAGACTCAGGCCACCCTGCCAGATGTTGACGGCATTCTTGCTGCTTATTTTACTGTCCTGCCAAACGCCGAATGCAAACAGCGGAGAAGCCGCGCTTTTATGAATGAAAGCGGCCGACGTAGCCAGCTGGTTCAGGTCTTTTATCTGATCGATCTGGTCAAGGTATTTCTGAATGGCACCAATTCCGTTTTTATTCAGGGTAATGCTATCCATTCCTGAAAAATAGAAGTCGCCGATCTTTTGCTTGTTGCTTCCTGCTTCAGCCTGGGTTTGGGCACTCGATTTACAGATCTTCAGAATCTGAGAGTTTATCGTATCCTGAATCACCTGCCAGATGCCGGCGCTTTGCTCGCTGGCCGCAATCGGGTTGGCTTTAAACCAATTTCCGTTGGCATACTGGAAAAAGTCGTTACCGGGTTGTACAGTCGAATCGATATGGGCAACCAGCGGATCGGGTGCGTTATCCTTCTTTGCAGGCTGGCACGAAATCGTTAAGCCCAACACAACCGGAAAAATCAATGCATAAAAAAGTGGCTTCATCATGTTGTAAAATTAAAGTAACGTGTGATGATTGGTTTTCAAACTCTGCAGTTCATTACAGCAAAACGTACGATTCGTTAAAATGTGATCAAATCCGGTCGAATTTTGTTTTAGTGTTGTGTTCAGAAGGTATTGACAGAACGTCATGCCGAACTTGTTTCGAATTTTGTTTTAGTGTTGTGTTCAGAAGGTATTGACAGAACGTCATGCCGAACTTGTTTCGGCATCTCTTTCATTGACGAGACCCAGATACAAGTTCAGGGTGACTAGCCTTCGATAGATAGAGTTGATGTGATGTTAGTTGTCTGGAATATAAATTTAATGGATATCCGATAGCGTAACTAATTTGAAAAACCGTTTGTCCATGGTTCGGACGGCCTTGTTCGGTGAGCCGAAAAACAAGTAAAGTCGGCGTTAAAAAATCTTTTCTGTTTGAGCCGAAGGCGAGTTTAAAAGATTTTAGTCGTCGAGCGCTGGTTTTTCGTGCGAAGCGAACACAGCCTTGACTTTTTTTGATTCCTTTTTTGTGTCAAGACAAAAAAGGAATTGGGGTCACGGGGCAAAGCCCCTCTTTGACTTATTCAGGCATAAATCCGGATATTCAATATAAATCTTTAGCTTATGGCTTATACATTGCAAATTGGAAGTTCGTTGCCAACCTTTCTTTTAAAGGCAACCGATGGCAAATATTATAGTCCTGAAAGTTTTTCGGATGCTGAAATCCTGGTTGTGTTCTATACCTGCAACCATTGTCCGTATGTTTTGGGAAGCGATGAGGTGACACGCGAAACAGCCCTGAAGTTTGCTGAACAGGGAGTTCAGTTTATTGGCATTAATTCGAACAGTCCGAACACTTACGAGGAAGATAGTTATGAGAATATGGTTTTGCGGATGAATGAGAAGCGGTTTCCCTGGGTTTACCTTCACGATCAGACTCAGGAAATAGCGTTGGCCTATGGCGCACTGAAAACACCTCATTTTTATGTGTTCGATCAGCAAAGGAAACTGGTTTATACCGGCCGTGCGGTCGATCAGCCCCGCGATGCGTCTAAAATTACGGTGAATGATCTGGACAGAGCCTTATCTGAATTGCTTTCCGGACGACAGGTTTCAGTTCCGGTGACCAACCCGATTGGCTGCAACATCAAATGGGAGGGGAAAGACAAGAAATGGATGCCCCCTGAAGCCTGCGATCTGGTTTAAGAGTTTGAATGGGGGATAATGATCTTTACGCATATCTATTTTTTAACCTATACATTAGAAGAAAGCGAGACTGGCCTCGTCTAGTGAGCCGAAAAACAAGTGAAGACGGCGTTAAAAAATCTTTTCTGTCTGAGCCGAAGGCGAGTTTAAAAGATTTTAGCCGTCGAGCGCTGGTTTTTCGTGCGAAGCGGGCGCAGCCTTGACCTTTTTTGATTACTTTTTTGTGTCAAGACAAAAAAGTAATTGGGGATATGGGGCAACGCCCCAGAACTTTTGGTTTTTAATCACACAATTCAATATTCTTTAATCTTTGAAACAATGTTTCTGGTTCCCGGGCTTTTTCGTAGTTTTGAGTAAACAAAATGAAACAACTTGGGCACCAACCGACTTGCCAATATTAAAATCAATCAGATCTCTGCCTTGCAGATATTTCAGCTCATTCGTTATTCGACACTGATTTTGATTGGTGTCGTTTTTGCGAAATCAGCACTGTCAACCACCGAAATCGGTCAGTACGAGACTGTTTTGTTCCTGGCAGGGGCTGTGAGTTTCTTTTGGCTCAATGGTTTGATACAGGGATTTTTACCTACGGCGGGTAAGAACTCGTTGACCTCCCGCTCGTCTGATTTGTTTAATGTTTTTTACCTGCTGCTGGCCTTTTCGATCCTCTCGGTTGCTTTTGTCCTTGTATTCGAGCATTCCATTTCCGGCTATTTGCTCAAAGGAGAGGGAGTTCCTTTTCTGAAGTATCTTTCAGTTTACTTGCTACTGGCTTCTCCTGCCGGTTTGGTCGAATATATTTATCTGCTGAAAGGGCAGGGCAGGCAAATGCTGGTGTATGGCGCTGTTTCGTACGCGCTAATGTTTTTGCTTGTAGTTCTTCCTCCGCTGTTTGGCTTTGGTATCGAAGGCGGGTTGATCGGTCTGGTGGTTAGTTCAGTCGTTCGTTTTGTATGGTTGCTTGTTTTACTTTTCCTGAATTCATCGCCCCGGTTCAATTCAGCATTTATTTCTGGCCATTTGAAAAGTGCTGCTCCGCTTGTATTTTCTATGTTTCTGAGCGGATCGGGTCAATACATCGATGGATTTATCATTTCGGGCTATTTCGACGATGCCACGTTTGCGGTTTTCCGGTTTGGTGCCCGCGAACTTCCGTTGGTTTTACTGCTGGCCAATTCGTTCAGCGCGTCGATGTTGCCCGGCTTTGCCAGTCAGTCAAACCTGAAAATCAATCTTGAAACAATACGCAACAATTCGCAGAAGCTTGGACGTTGGCTGTTCCCTTTGTCGGGGCTGCTGATGTTGGTGTCGCACTGGGCTTTCCCGGTAATTTTTAACATGAATTTCAGCGCCAGCGCCACCATATTTAATATTTATTTGCTGCTGATTATTAGTCGCCTGCTTTTCCCGCAGACAATTCTGATCGGTCTTCAGCAGAACAAACCGATTTTGTGGGCCTCGTTTCTCGAAATTGTGTTGAATGTTTCGCTCAGTCTGCTGTTTCTGCGGTTCTGGGGATTGCCGGGCGTGGCTTACGGAACTGTTTGTGCCTATATTTTTGAGAAACTGATTTTGATGGGCTTTGTTAAGAAAATATATGGTTTTAATGCTTCGGCCTATTTAAATGTGAAACAACATTTGCTTTATTCGCTACTTTTGACGGCCGAATTTACTGTTGTTGAATTTCTGATCTGGTAATCGGAGTTTAATTCGGTTTGCTGATTTATCATTAATTCCTGATTTATCGAAGATATGGATGTAATCATTGATGACCCTGTTCAGGAACAGGAATTTCGCCGGATTCTGACAAAGATTCGTTTGTCGAAAAACGGAGAGGTGGTTGAACAGATGAAGAAACATGGCCTGGTTTATAAAATGAACTGGGGCGTTTCCATCAGCCGGTTGCGCGAAATTGCGTCGCAGTTCAAGCCGAACCATTTGCTGGCCCTCAAACTGTGGAACAAACAATGGCGCGAAACCATGATTCTGGCTGCCATGCTCGATGTCCCTGAATCGGTTACCGAGGAACAAATGGATTACTGGACCAAAAGCGTGGAAACAACTGAAATTGCTGAAACACTAAATACCTTCCTTTGGGTGAAAACCAAGTTTGTGTTTGTGAAAGCGCTGGAATGGTGTCGCGGGAAAAAACATCTGGTTCGGTATGCTGGCTTGCATCTGATGGGGCGTTTGGCTTTGGTCGAAAAGTCTGCCATGGATGAGTTTTTCGAGCCTTTTTTCGACATATTGTCACCTTTGGCAAAAGACCCGTCATTAAAACAGGTCTTTTACCGGTCGTATATTTTGCTGGGAATGAAAGGAAAAGCAATGAACGAAAGAGCAATATTGTTTGCTGAAGAGTTGAAACTTGTTGATTCAGAAGATTGTAGAAATTTGGCAGAACTTATTCTTACAGAGCTCAGGAGTGAGTACGTTCAGGAGTCATTTGTTAAGAATACTTAACCTGACGCGGATTTCAGCAAGTCTGATTATTTTTGGTATAGTTTTTATGATAGAGAAATAGAAAATTTAAAATTTGAAACAATGGATCTTACAAAATCATCGAATCCTGTATTTGGGAAGAACATATTTAATCAATCTGCAGTTGGCTCGCAGGACGGTGTGATGACCGTAAACGGAACAATCAACAAAACAGGTTTAATGTTGCTGATTGTGATTTTTGCGGCTGCTTTCACCTGGCGCAAATTCTTTGGCGCAATCGATCCGGCCAATCCACTTGTAATGCCCGATGGAATCATGCTTTGGACCATGGTTGGTGCCATTGGTGGTTTAATCACCGCGCTGATTACTACTTTCAGCCCACGTCGTGCTGCCATGACAGCCCCGATTTATGCAGTTTTCGAAGGCTTGTTCTTAGGCGCAATCTCGGCGATGTTCGAGGCTCGTTTCCCCGGATTGGTTATGCGTGCCGTATCGCTTACATTTGGGGTTTTCTTTATTATGCTGTTGCTTTATCGCTCCGGAACGGTTCGTGTAACCGATAAATTCCGAACCATTATTATTGCCGCCACCGGAGGTATCGCGCTGGTTTATCTGATCAGTTTTGTGGTCGGAATATTTGGCGTAAACGTGAGCTTTTTGCACGACAGCAGCCCACTTTCTATCGGAATCAGCCTGTTCGTTGTCGCCATTGCAGCTTTGAATTTAATCCTCGATTTCGACATGATCACTCAGGGAGCCAATGCCCGCGCGCCGCAATACATGGAATGGTTTGGCGCTTTCGGGTTGATGGTTACATTGATCTGGCTGTACCTCGAAATGTTGAGACTGCTATCCAAATTAGCTTCCAACCGCAATTAGTTTCAGAAACTACATCTTATATTGATCAAACAGGGACTTAGGTCCCTGTTTTTGTTTGCAGTAGTTCCATTTCAGGCATTTATTCTCCCGAAAAAAATATTGGAAATTAAATGTGTATATCAAAGTCAATTCATATATTTGTACTATAGTAATAGTACAATAAAAAACTAATACACTATGATTAAATTTGTTCTTGACCCCAAAGCGGGCACTCCTTATTACCGTCAGATTATCGATCAAATCAAATTCGGAATTGCTTCGGGTAATCTTTTAATAAATGAGCAGTTGCCCACCGTGCGAGCTTTAGCGGTAGAATTAAAAGTTAATCTGAATACTGTAGCTAAGGCTTACAAAGAATTAGAAATCCAGAAAATACTGGAAACACAGCAAGGAACCGGTACTTTTATCAATACAGTTGATAATAAAATTTCGGAAGCCGAACGAAAGCAGAAGCTTCAGGAGATTATTCGTGAATTTGCCACCATTGCCCATAGCTATGGTTTTACTGTTAACGAGTTAATTGACGAACTTCAAAAAACCAAATAACATGGAAACAACTAAGTATCTAAACCCAGTATCTATTACCCTGATGTTTATTTTTGCTGCAATATGCGGCGGTTTGTTCTTCCTAAAAATGATCACTCTTCCAATACTTATTGGTGGTTTGCTGCTGTCAATATTTATTCCATGCTCAATTCACATAGCCGATCAGTGGGAAAAAGCGGTTGTGTTGAGAATGGGAAGATTCATCGGACTTAAAGGACCGGGATTCTTCTTTATAATTCCAATTGTTGACAGCATTGCCAAATACATCGATCAGCGCGTTCGTGTAACCGACATTAAAGCTGAAAAAACACTGACCAAAGACACTGTGCCCGTGAATGTGGATGCTGTTGTTTACTGGACTGTATGGGATGTTGAAAAATCGGCACTCGAAGTTCAGGATTACGAGAAGGCCGTTTTGAACATTTCGCAGACAGGCCTTCGGGATACCATCGGACGGCATGAGTTGTCTGATTTACTTTCCGATCGGCAAAAAATCTCGGTTGAACTTCAGACTATTCTTGACGAACACACCAATCCGTGGGGAATTACCTGCCAAAACGTGGGTATTCGCGACATCATCATTCCTGAAAATCTGGCTGACGCTATGAGTAAGCAAGCACAGGCTGAACGCGAGCGTCAGGCCCGTGTGATTTTGGGAACTGCAGAAACTGAAATAGCTGCGAAATTTGCTGAAGCCAGCAAGCAATACCTTGATAATCCGGTGGCTCTGCATTTACGCGGAATGAATATGCTGTTTGAAGGACTGAAAGAGAAAGGATCGATGGTTATTGTGCCCAGCTCGGCACTCGATTCGATGAACCTTGGGGCTACCAGCGGTCTCGTATCTCTGGCTAAATCAAATGATCTTTCGAATCAATAACATAAAGACATTGCAGCTTTCCTGAATGAAAACAATTAAAATTGCAGCAGGGACTTCGGTCCCTGTTTTTGTTTTCCGGAGATAAGTGCTATTTTCGGCTGGCAAAAATTACGACGCTGTTTTTTATGGAGATTATTCAGGTTACTGATAAAAGAACGATAGAAGCATTCCATCAAGTACCACTAAAAATTTATCGAAACGATCCCAATTGGGCTCCGCCACTGCGAAAAATGGTGGAAGATATCTTTAATCCGGAAAAGAATGCAGGTTTTCAGGCCGGAGATGCGCGTCGATGGCTGGTTAAAGTGAAAGGCGAATTTGTTGGCCGTATTGCTGCGTTTTACGATAGAAACAAGATTGAACCAGCGGAAGTACAGGCTGGAAATATTGGCTTTTTTGAATGTATTGATGACGGTATGGCCGCACAGCTGCTTTTTGATACCGCCCGCGATTGGTTGAAAAGTGAAGGTTTTACCGCCATGGATGGCCCGGTTAATTTCGGCGAGAATTTTTTCAATTGGGGATTGTTGGTCGATGGTTTTCAGCAGCAAGGATTTGGGATGCAATATCACCTTCCGTATTACAAACAGCTTTTCGACACCTACGGATTTCAAACCTATTACAAGCAGCTCAGCTATCATCTCGACATTACAAGTCCCGATCTGCCGGAGCGTTTCTGGAAAATTGCTGAATGGGTAGCCAAAAAGAAAGATTTCCATTACAAAACATTTTCGTTTGCGGAGCAGGATCGTTGTATCCGCGATTTTATTTCAATTTACGAACAAGCCTGGGGGAAACACTCCAATTACAAGCCAATCAGTCCGGTTGATCTGAAAGTGTTGATTCGTGATGCCCAAATTGTACTCGAAGAAGAATTTATCTGGTATGTTTATCACAAAGATGAGCCAATAGCCTTTTTTATGATGATCCCGGATTTGAACCAGATATTGAAACATCTGAAAAACGGCAAGTTAAGCTTACTGAATATTCTGAGGTTACTTTACCTGAAACGAAGAAAAACGATGACTCGGTGCCGTGTTTTGGTGATGGGGGTAATTCCGAAGTTTCAGGGCGCAGGCATCGAATCGGGTATTTTCTGGCAATTAAGGCAGGTCATGCTGCGAAAGAACTGGTATAACGAAATGGAACTGAGCTGGGTGGGTGATTTTAATCCGAAGATGATTGCGCTTTTCAACTCGGTAGGAGGTAAATACGCCAAGACACATGAAACACTGCGCTATTTGTTCGACCGGAATATGCCATTTAAACGCTTACCTATTATTGAATAAGTTTCGGTATCCAAATCGGCAATTTGTCGTACTTTTGATATGTAAATTTGAGAAAAAATGAAAATTATACAAGTTACAGATAAACAGACTAAAAAGCTTTTTCACCAGATTCCTCACCAGATTTATAAGAACGATCCGAACTGGTCGTGTCCGTTGCAGGGAATGGTTGAGGATATTTTTACTCCGGCCAAAAACCCGTCTTTCAAGAATGGAGAGGCAAACCGGTGGATTGTTACCAGCGATGCAGGGCAGGTACTGGGCCGCATTGGTGCGTTTATCAACAGGAAGAAAGCTTTTACTTACGAGCAACCTACTGGTGGATGTGGCTTCTTTGAATGTGTAAACGATTTTGAAGTCGCCCGTATGTTGTTTGATGCAGCACGGGAATGGTTAAAGGAGCGGGGCATGGATGCCATGGATGGCCCGATCAATTTTGGCGAAAATTATATGAACTGGGGTTTGCTGGTCGATGGTTTTATGCACCAGGGATTCGGAATGCCATATAACCCGCCTTACTATCAGGATTTATTCCGGAAATATGGATTTGAAGTTTATTTTGAACAATACAGCTACCATCTCGATTATTCGAAGCCGTTTCCGGAGCGTTTCTGGAAAATTGCCGGTTGGGTAGCTCAAAAACCGGGTTATTCGTTCGAGCATTTTTCGTTTGATAATGTCGAGAAATACATCAACGATTTCTGTTTTATTTACGACGAAGCCTGGCGTTTTCACGAACATTTCCAGCCGTTGGATAAAGATGAAATTCGCGATTTTATCAACTCGTCCAAAGCAATTCTCGATCCAGAGATGGTTTGGTTTGCCTACCACGAAGGAGAACCAATTGCGCTGTTCGTGATGATTCCGGATATAAACCAGATTCTGAAAAAACTTGGCGGGAAAATGAATTTCATCAATATCCTGAAGTTCCTGTATTATAAAAAGACCAAAGTAATGACCCGGACCCGGATACTGATTATGGGCGTTTCACCCAAATATCAGAAGTCGGGAATTGAATCTGCCATCTTCTGGCATCAGGATAAATTGATGAAGCACAAACCACAATATACCGAGGTCGAGTTGTCGTGGGCGGGCGATTTTAATCCTAAAATTATAGCTCTTTACAAGTCGGTTGGAGGAGTCCATGTGAAAACGCATTATACTATGCGCTACCTTTTTGACCGGACTAAACCATTTAAAAGGGCACCAATTATTGGGCTGGAAGAATAAATTTGAAAAATGAGTAATTTATAAATAGAAATATTTGGAAATTACATTCGTATGTGTAACTTTGCAAGCCGTAAAAATAAAAGAAAAGAGAATTAAAATGAAAAAAGGGATACATCCAGAAAATTATCGTACTGTTGCATTCAAAGATATGTCAAACGGTCATGTTTTTATTACCAAATCGACTGTGGCTACTAAAGAAACAGAAGTGGTTGACGGAGTAGAATATCCAGTTGTGAAACTTGAGATTTCAAGCTCTTCACATCCATTTTATACTGGAAAAATGAAGCTTGTTGATACTGCAGGACGCGTTGATAAGTTCATGAACAGATACCAGAAACACATGGACAGCAGAAAGAAATAATTCTGTTTCATAAACGATATACTTAAAAGCTTCGCATTGTCGAGGCTTTTTTGTTTTATGCCATACCTGTTCTGTAAATTCCGGAACGGGCCCAACCCCAATATTTTCCCAAACACCAAAATTGGCTGCAAATAGCATTCAGGCTAATCCTGTTTATTGTTTGGCATGGCTATTGCAAAAATTAACACTGCACTTTAAAGCTGAATCTGTCGGCCATGATGTCAGGTGCAAAGTGAAAGTGTTTTTTAATAAGAGAAAATAGTAAACTATGACGAATATACTTATTTCCAGCTTGATGGATGATGAAAATGATTTTATTCCTATCCTGACTGACGAGGATGAATCGGAATTAACGAATCTTGATGTTCCTGACATTTTGCCAATTTTGCCACTCCGGAATACAGTGATGTTTCCCGGGGTAGTTATGCCAATTACAGTGGGGCGGCAAAAGTCGCTGCAGTTGGTTCAGGAAGTTTATCGTGGAAACCGCTTGCTGGGGACAGTTGCTCAAAAAGATGGAAGTGTTGACGATCCTGGAAAGGATGATCTGTACCAAACCGGAACAATTGCCCAAATCTTAAAAATCCTTGAAATGCCTGATGGGACTACGTCGGTAATCATTCAGGGGAAGAAGCGTTTCGAGGTGGTCGAATATACTCAGGAGTTCCCTTATTTCAAGGCCAGCATAAATCCGATGGAGGATATTCGTCCGGAGGACAATTCGGTTGAGTTCTCCGCCATTATTGGTTCACTGAAGGACTTATCGATAAAGATTGCGCAGTTCTCGATGCATGTTTCTCCTGAAGCTTCGTTCGCTGTAAAGAACATCGAAAACTCTACTTTCCTGATTAATTTTATTTGTTCGAATACCGATATTAAAGTCGAGGAAAAGCAGGTATTGTTGGGGATAAGCGATATCAAAGAACGAGGCATTCAGGCAATAAGTTACCTGGTGCGTGAAGTTCAGATGGCCGAACTGAAACGAGATATTCAAACCAAAGTAAAAGCCGAGCTTGATCAGCAACAACGCGAATACCTTCTTAATCAGCAGATGAAAACCATTCAGGATGAATTGGGTGGAAATCCGGCTGAGCAGGAAATTCAGGAATTCAGGGAAAAAGCGAAGGAGAAGAAATGGTCAGACGAGGCAGCCAAGCATTTTGAAAAGGAATTGCATAAACTCTCGCGTCTGAATCCGGCTGCTGGCGAGTATTCGGTTCAATATGCCTATTGCCAGACCTTGCTTGATTTGCCATGGAACGAATATACCGAGGACGATTTTGATCTGAAACGGGCCGCCAAAGTGCTCGATGAGGATCATTACGGTCTGGAGAAGGTGAAAGAGCGTATCATTGAGCACCTGGCCGTATTGAAACTTAAAAATGATATGAAATCGCCTATTCTGTGCTTATACGGCCCTCCCGGAGTTGGAAAAACCTCACTTGGAAGGTCGATTGCCAAAGCATTGGGGCGTAGCTATATTCGCATGAGTTTAGGTGGTCTGCATGATGAGGCAGAGATCCGGGGGCACCGGAAAACCTATATTGGAGCTATGCCGGGACGTATTTTGCAGAATATCAGAAAGGCGAAATCGTCGAATCCTGTATTTATTCTCGATGAACTGGATAAAGTTTCAAAGGATTTTCATGGTGATCCGGCTTCGGCATTGCTCGAAGTTCTCGATCCGGAGCAAAATTTTGAGTTTCACGATAATTACGTGGAGCTGGAATACGATTTGTCAAAAGTAATGTTCATTGCTACTGCCAATACTTTGACAACTATTGCGCCTGCTTTGCGCGACAGACTCGAACTTATTGAAGTAAGCGGTTACCTTGTTGAAGAAAAAATTGAAATAGCAAGGAGACACCTTATCCCGAAACAGCTTGAAAACCATGGAGTGGATTTTGAGGCTGTATCTTTTTCGAAGGAAGTTATTCAACACATCATCGAAAATTATACACGGGAATCTGGTGTGCGCGAGCTCGATAAAAAGATTGCCAAAATTGCCCGCAGGATAGCTAAGAAAATTGCTTTTGGCGAAGATTTCAATAAAACTTTAACTCCTGCTGACGTTCGCGAATACCTTGGAGTTGTTCAATACACCAAGGAAATTTACCAGGGAAATAGTTTTGCAGGGGTGGTTACAGGTTTGGCATGGACTGCTGTTGGTGGCGAAATTTTATATGTGGAAACCAGCCTTAGTAAAGGAAAAGGATCTCTTACTTTAACCGGAAATCTGGGCGATGTGATGAAGGAATCAGCAATGCTTGCACTCGAATACATTCGCTCACATTCAGAACAGTTAGGCGTCAATCCCGATATATTTGACCGTTACAACGTGCATGTTCATGTGCCCGAAGGAGCCATTCCAAAGGACGGTCCATCAGCAGGTATAACCATGGTAACTTCGCTGGCATCGGCATTCACACAAAGAAAGGTGCGGAAAAACCTTGCAATGACCGGCGAAATAACGCTTCGCGGAAAAGTGCTTCCGGTTGGTGGAATTAAAGAGAAGATTCTGGCAGCAAAACGGGCTGGCATTAAGGAAATTATTCTTTCAGAAGCAAATCGGAAGGATTTGGAAGAAATAAAGGATGCATACATTAAAGGGTTAAAGTTTCATCATGTCGATACCATAAAGCAGGTTCTTGATTATGCTTTACTCGACTCAAAAGTTGATAATCCGTTGAAGATAGAATAGTGATATTTTAAACCGAAAAAAGGCAGAATGATTAGTTTCGTTCTGCCTTTTTTATTCATCAACGAACGGGAACCTGACTAACTTTTCAAAGAGTGCCAAATTCCCTTTGGAGATGCTCTCTTCAACAATAGTATTGTTGTAATAAATGGAGTATTTAAAATTTTTCTTGTCAATGCGTTGCAGGTAATTCAGGTTAAAGTAAGTTGACCGGTTCGACTGAAAAAACATTGGCGAGTTGAGTGCATTTACAACTTTATATAAGTTTCTGGTAATCATCTCAACAGTTCCATCTTCCAGATAAACTTCGCAGTTGTTCGATCTCGCCCTGACAAAAACAATATTTTTAATGTCAACAAACAATAGTCCTGAAGTTGTTGGAAGTTTAACCGTTTGCGAACTTGTTTGTCCATTGATGAACTGATCAATTTTTATCTCCTGTTTCTTTTTCTCGGCTTTTTCGTAAAATTTCCGGATCACAGCTTCCAGATCGGCAACACAAAAAGGCTTTGTCAGGAAATCGAGCGGCTCAATGTTAAGCGCATCGTAGGCATAATGTTGGTGAGCGGTTGTGAACACAATTTCAGAATACTGGCTTTCCGACTGAAGTTTACCTGCCAATGCCAGCCCATTTAAATCAGGCATATCAATGTCAAGGAAAATCAATTCAGGCAGTGCTGTTTTTGCCAGTTCCAGCCCCTGTGGCGCATTGCTTTCTGTTCCAACTACCTGTACGGAAGGAAACCTCCGGAGATACATCTCCAGTAAGTTGATGGCATCGGGCTCGTCATCAATAATAATTGCCGAAATAATTGATTGATCCATTTAAAATTTATTCATTTTCAAAATTACTCAATTTTCGGATTTGGCTTTTGGCAGCTTTAATTTTATACTCTTTCCCTGCGCACCATAAAACGATTGTATTGTCGCCTTTGTTGATCTTGCGGATAAACTTTTGATTTATTAAAAGAGAACGACTTACGCGAAAAAAATTAAACGGACTCAGGATTTCCTCAAACTTCATGAGGTATTGACTGCTTAATTCAACTCGGTCTCTGACCAAATAAAGTTCGGTGTAAAAGCCGGATGCCTTACAGAAAATTAATTCTTCTGGATTCAGCATGAAATATCCTTTGGTTGTTTGAAGCCTAAACCGAACCGCTTCCGGAGTTTTATCGATGATTTGGTTTATGCGCGAAAGGATGTGATTTTGTTTGCTTTGATAAGCTCCATTTATTACGCCGTCGAACTCTTCCTGATCGAAAGGCTTGAGGAGATAATTGAATATCCCGTTTTGAATGGCAAAAGCTGCGTTTTCTTTAGTTGTAGAAGTGATTACGAGCGTTGTTTCGGGTAATTTTGTTTTAACCAATTCAATTAACTCTTTTTCCGAATTTCCGGAAGAAGGATAATCAAATAATATCACGTCGGGATTATTGCTTATTATTTTCCGTAAAGCAAGGTCAGTATTGTCAGCTAACTCAACAGCGGAAATCAAGGAGTTCGATTGAAGCATTTTAATGGTTTTTCCCGATGACTTTTGGTCATCGTCAATAACTAATATGCTTATTTTTTGATCCTTAATCTCCATGATCATTCTTTATTGAATTGCACTAAAGATAATAATATCTGCGTAATCTCACTATGAGAAAATATGAGTTGAATTAACAGATGTGATAATTTTATTTCATTTACCCTGAGCCAGACATGAGTTTAAACACTCAATCTCTTTTTTTATCGGGTTTTGCCGGTAAATGCAGTGGGTAAAGTTAAAAAACAGCAATTGATTTGTGTTTTTTTTCTCTATGCCGAATAAGTGTAAAACAGATCTAATTGTCAGTGGTATAATTATTTTACAGCATAAATGTGCAGGAGGTTGGCAGGCTCTGGTTTTCTGTTTTTTTATTTTTTATATTTAAAGGGGAAACCATTCTCGAATTTGTTTGTTTAATCAGCAACGTTAAAAAATGGTTTCACTATATATTAAATACTAAACCTTCGGGAATGAAAAAACCAAGTCTTAATCTGACCGTCATCCAACGAGTTAAATTTGCTTTTGCCGTATTTATTCTATCATTATTAGCGTTTTCTTCACTGCCCATTGCTGCATTCTCGCAGGAAGATTCGGATGAGATTGTCGATGATCGTGCACACGAGGAAGATATCAAACGGGGAGAACGTTTTTTCAAGGGACTTTTGCCCAAAGATCGAAAGTTCGACGCATGTATTTCCTGCCATGTGCTTACTTCTCATGCCGATACCATGAACTGGAACCCATCGGCCATTGATATTGCCCGGAAGTTTTCCGGAAAAGATTTTTCAGATTTTCAGGCTTCAGTTATGCAACCGAATGGCAAGAAAATGGAAGCTTCGCACAAGAATTTTGCGATTGAAGATGCTGATTTAAAGAAGGTGAAAATTTACCTTGACGATCTGGCGGTAAAGGGACCTCCATCAGTAGGACCGACGGTTACTCAGATTATTATTTTCATTGGGCTTGGTCTGTTAATTACACTTGCACTACTCGATCTGATTTTCTTCAGAAAAATTAAATACCGTTTTGTTACTGTTCTTGTGCTGATGCTGGCCTTAGTTCTTCAGGTGAAAATGGTGGCTGATGCCGCTATTAAATTGGGACGCTCGCAAAATTACGCGCCCGATCAGCCTATAAAATTTTCGCATAAAGTACATGCCGGTGATAACAAAATCGACTGTAAATATTGTCATACCACCGTTGAATATGGAAAATCTGCAGGAATTCCGGCAATGGAATTGTGTATGAACTGCCACGTTTTGGTGCGCGAAGGAACCCGCTCCGGAAAATTTGAAATTGCCAAGGTAGTTGAGGCTAATGAGACCAAAACACCGGTTGAATGGGTGCGCATCCACAATTTGCCTGATCATGTTTTCTTTAGTCACGCACAGCACGTTGGTGTTGGCAAAGTGGATTGCAAACAGTGCCACGGCGATGTTCAAAACATGGATATCGTAAAGCAAAACAGCGACTTATCGATGGGTTGGTGTATCAATTGCCACCGCGACACCAAAGTCAACTTCAAGGACAATGCTTATTACGACAACTATATGAAATTGCACGACCAAATCAAGTCGGGCAAACTGGATACTGTTCGGGCTGTAAATATTGGTGCGAACGACTGTATGCGTTGCCACTATTAGTGTTGCGGGTTGCGAGATGCGGGTTTCGGGTTGAAAAAAAGTGTTCAGTCTCAGTTTTCAGGATAAGAAACCGCTTAGCGGTGGTAAATATTGTAGCCCCGGATTTGAATCCGGGGGTTAGAAAGAATGAACAAAGCGCAAATCCGTCCGCGAGCAATTGTTGAAAAGAGAGATGACCAATTTTCGGACGGAATAGAGATAAAGGTTGAATATTGTGAGCTTGGAAATATCCAGTTCCCAATATCGAAATAAATGTCTAGCCTCCCCTTGGGGGAGGTTGGTGGGGCTTTAAATTAAAACAACTGATAATATATCTTCGATGAAGACATACTGGAGAAGTATAGATGAATTAGCCAATCCGCAGGAATTGCGCCGTCAGGAGGTTCGGGAAGAAGCCAAGCAAAAGAGCATGTTGCTGAAAGGCGATAAAGAGCTGAATTCGGCTTCGCGTCGCGATTTCCTGAAAACATTCGGATTTAGCCTGGCTGCTGCCTCGATTGTGGCTAGTTGCAAACGCCCGGTCGAAAAAGCAATTCCGTATTTGGTGAAACCCGACGAAGTGACACCCGGCATGGCCAATTATTACGCCTCGTCGTATTTCGACGGAAACGAATTTGGCAGCGTGATTGTGAAAGTTCGCGATGGTCGTCCGATCAAAATTGAAGGAAATACGCTGAGTTCTATTTCTCAGGGAGGAACTTCAGCGCGAATTCAGGCTTCGGTGCTGAACTTGTACGACGATGCCCGTTTCAAAGGCCCGTTGAAAAGCGGACAGGAAATTACCTGGGAAAAAGCTGATGAAGAAATTGCCGCCGCCCTCTCGAAAGTGAAAGGCAGCAAAGTGGTGCTGTTAAGTTCAACAATCATTTCTCCATCGACAAAAAAAATAATCGAAAAATTTGCCGAAAAACAAGGAAATGTAGAATGGATTCAATACGATCCGGTTTCGGCATCGGGAATTTTGCAGGCCAACAAAAAGAGTTTTGGCTCGGCTTTCATTCCTGATTACCGTTTCGGAAAAGCCAACGTAGTTGTCAGTTTTGGCGCCGATTTCCTCGGAAGCTGGCTTTCGACTGTTGAATACACCAAAGCTTACACGGCTGCCCGTAGTTTGCAGGATGGCCGCAAGGAAATGCTTCGCCATTACCAGTTTGAAGCCGGAATGACCTTGAGTGGATCGAATGCTGATGTGCGTTTTCCGATCAAACCTTCGGAAGAAGGTGCTATCGTTTTGGCTTTGTACAATGAAATAGCCAAAGCAAAAGGCGCTTCGGTTTTCTCCGGAGCAAAATCGTCGGTTGACATCAGCGAACTGGCCAAAGAATTGCTCGACCACCCAAAACAAAGCCTGGTTATTTCAGGAAGTAACGACGAGAATATCCAGTTGCTGATTAACGGCATCAACGAATTGTTAGGCAATTACGGCGAAACCATTGGGTTGGATCGTCCGCTACTTACCAAACAGGGAATTGATGCTGACGCCGACCGTTTGCTGGCCAACCTGAAAGCCGGAAATGTAAAGGCTTTGTTGGTTTGGAATGCCAATCCGGTGTTCGATCACCCCAAAGGAAAAGAATTTGCCGAATCGATTAAGAAAGTTGGGCTGAGCGTATCGTTTGCCGAGCGCAAAGACGAAACTTCGGCTATTTGCCAATATATTTTACCCGAAACCAATTACCTGGAAACCTGGAACGATCTGGAGCCAAAAGCCGGATTGTTCAGTTTAGCGCAACCAACCATAGCGCCTATTTTCAATGCTCGTCCGGTTCAGGAAACTTTGCTGAAATGGGCTGGTGAACCACAAAAACACCGCGATTTTATTCAGAATTTCTGGAAAGAAAACCAGTTTGCGGCACAAAAAGAAGTGCCTGATTTCCGCCGTTTTTGGGACAAAGCGCTGCAACGCGGCGTTTACGAAACAGCTTTAGAAAATAAATCAACATATTCTTCGGATGGCCTTTCGCAGGCTGCCAGCCAGATAAAAGGTGCTGCCTCAGGAATTGAAGTGGTGCTTTATGAAAGCATTGCCATTGGGAACGGAAAATATGCCAACAACCCGTGGTTACAGGAATTGCCCGACCCGGTTGCCAAAATCAGTTGGGACAATTTTGCCGCGGTGCCGGTAGCTTATGCCGAAGAAAATGGCTTGAAAAACGAGGATGTCATTTCTGTCAATGGACTGGAATTACCTGTCTTTATTCAGCCGGGACAAGCGAAAGATACCATTTCCGTAGCATTGGGTTATGGTCGCGAAGTTTCAGGAAAAGTAGGCGACAAAACCGGCAAAAATATGTATCCGTTTGTGGGGGTTGCCAATGGCAGTCGCCAATATTTTGTGACCGGCGCCAAAGTTGAGAAAGTTCAGGGAAAAACCTTCGAACTGGCCATTTCGCAAACGCACTATTCGATGGAAGGCCGCCCAATTGCCCGTGAAACCACCTTGGCCGACTACATCAAAAATCCGGTTTCAGGAAACGAAAAGGAAGCCGAAGATTTAGCTAAATCGGTTACGCTTTACAAAGAACCTGAATACAATGGTCACCATTGGGGAATGGCCGTTGACCTGAATTCGTGCACCGGTTGCGGAAATTGTGCCATCGCTTGTCAGGCCGAAAACAATATTCAGGTCATTGGAAAAGAGCAGGTACGCAACCGCCGTATCATGCACTGGATTCGCATCGACCGGTACTATTCAGAAAATCCGGAGAACCCGAAAGTGTCGTTCCAGCCGGTGATGTGCCAGCATTGCGGGAATGCACCATGTGAGAATGTTTGTCCGGTGGCAGCCACACCGCACAGCGAGGAAGGTTTGAACCAGATGGCCTACAACCGTTGCGTTGGAACTAAATATTGTATCAACAATTGCCCGTATCGTGTTCGCCGGTTCAACTGGTTCCAGTATGTGAAGAACGAAAAATTTGATTTTGCTTCGAACAGCGACTTGGGGCGTATGGTTTTGAACCCTGATGTGACTGTTCGTTCGCGCGGGGTGGTCGAAAAATGCTCGATGTGTGTTCAGCGCATTCAGGAGAAAAAACTGAAAGCAAAACTGGAAGGCCGACCGGTTGCCGAAGGCGAAATTAAAACGGCCTGTGCCCAGTCTTGTCCAGGTAACGCCATCGTTTTTGGCGATTTGTTGAATCCGGAAAGCCGCATTTCGAAACTGCTCAAGGACGAACGCAATTATCATTTGCTCGAAGAGTTACACACATTGCCGTCAGTTAGTTACCTAACTAAAGTTAGAAACGAAAAAGCTTGATTAATCATAGAAATCAAACCGAACTATGTATAAAACGGACGTACGAGGAAAATTAATTGACGGCGAAGAAAAGTCGCTTAGTCAGATTTCGCAGGAGATTCTTGCGCCCATTGATGCCAAAACGCCGCGATGGTGGTATGGCGCAATGGCCATTAGTTTGTTGGCATTTGCCTGGGGTGCCCATAGTATTTATATCACGTTGACTGTTGGAATTGGGTCGTGGGGTGTAAATAACACGGTGGCCTGGGGATGGGCGATCATTAATTTTGTTTGGTGGATCGGTATTGGTCACGCCGGAACAGCATTTTCCATCTTCCTGCTTATTTTAAGACAGAAATGGAGAACTGCCATTAACCGTGCTGCTGAAGCCATGACTGTTGTGGCGGTGTTTTGTGCCGCATTGTTCCCGTTGATGCACATGGGACGTTCGTGGTTGTTTTTCTATGTTTTTCCCTATCCCAATACGCGCGGTCCGTTGTGGGTGAATTTTAACTCACCGCTGTTTTGGGACTTTGTCGCTATTTCGGCTTACCTGCTTATTTCAGCAAGTTTCTGGTATTTCGGTATGGTTCCTGATTTTGCCACTTTGCGCGACACCAATAAGTCGAAAATAAAAAGAGCTGTTTATGGGTTTTTCGCATTTGGCTGGACTGGTTCGTCGAAGCAATGGTTACGCTACGAAGGTCTGGCTTTTGTTTTGGGAGGAATTGCAGCTGTACTTGTAGTTTCGGTTCACTCCATCGTATCCACCGACTTTGCTGCTTCGGTAGAGCCGGGCTGGCATACAACCTTGTTCCCGCCATACTTTGTAGTCGGCGCTATTTTCTCCGGATTTGCCATGGTATTGACCTTGGTTACACTGATGAAAAAGCTATACAAAATGGGCGATTTTATTACTGAAAACCACGTTGATGCTGTTGCCCGTGTATTGGTTTTTATTTCGCTGATTATGGGAACTGCCTATATTACCGAAATATTCATTGCCTGGTATTCAGGCTCTGAATATGAGTTCTATACTTTCTTCAAGAATAGAATTACCGGCGATTATGCGTTCCAGTTTTGGGCCATGTTTATTTGCAACGCGCTGCTGCCACAATTATTCTGGTCAAGGAAAGTTCGACGCAATCTTTGGGTTGTATTCATCATTTCGCTTTTTATCAATTTGGGGATGTGGTTCGAACGTTTCAATATTGTAATTACCTCGTTATCGAAAAACTACCTTCCTTCAAGTTGGGCCGAGTATCATCCGTCGATGGTCGAAATCGGATTTTTTGTCGGGACACTTGGAATGTTCTCTGCCGGAGTATTGTTGTTCTTCCGTTATATACCACAAATTGCGATCAGCGAAGTGAAAATGGTTTCGAAATACAACAAGCAACAAACCACTCATTTAAAACCCGGACATCACCATGACTATGAATAAAAAATACCTGGTAGGCGTTTTCGACAGCGAACACACGCTGATCGACGCATTTGAAAAGGCCCTTGAGAAGGGAGTAAATATTGAGGAAGTTTACACACCATACCCAATACATGAGATATTGCACGGGATGAAAACCAAAACACGCATCACTTATGCAGCTTTCTTTTATGGTGTAATGGCAGTGGCGCTTCTGCTGGGTGGAATGTACTATGCTGCTGTAATTGACTGGCCATTGCATTTTGGTGGCAAACCTTTTAACACGTTTCCTTCGTTTATTGTAGTTACTATCGTTGGAACGATTCTTACCATAACACTTTTAACCTTATTTACTTTTTCGGCCAGATCCAGAATCTATCCCGGAAGTAAAGCTGAAATTATTGATATTCGGGCTACCGACGATAAATTCATCATCCTGCTCGATCAGGATAAAATGAATCTGGCGAAACCGGAAATTACCGAATTGTTTCAGTCGTTTGGCGCTTCTGAAATCTATGAGAAAGAAACCGAAAAAACTGCCTGACCCATGAAAATGAACTACATCAAAAGTATTGCATTTGCTACTATAGCTTTGGCTTTCGTCTCGTGCGACCGAGACAGAAATAACCCCGGTTGGCAATATTTCGACGATATGGTAAAATCGCCGGCATACGAAACATATACCCCAAATCCAAATTTTGCTGATGGTAAAACCATGCGTAATCCGATGGAAGGAACGATTCCAATTGGGTATGAACCTTATTACTATCAGAAAACCGACGAAGACCGCGTGAAAGCTGGCTTGGAATTGGTCAACCTGCTAAAACCCACTAATGAAAACATTGAGCGAGGCAAGCAGGTTTACGGCGTGTATTGCATCAATTGTCATGGCGACAAAGGCGATGGAAAAGGCTTCCTGTTTACCAGCGGAAAATACCCGTTTGCGCCAAAGAGCCTGCTTTCTGATAAAGTTAGGAAAGGCCCGATTGGTGAAATTTTCCATGTTGAAACGGTTGGATTTGGAGTAATGCCTGCACACGGGGCTCAAATCAGACCCGAAGACCGCTGGAAAGTGGCTATGTATGTAAAAGAAGTGCTGCAGAAGCAGTGATGAATTATTAATGTGATTATCCTTTGCCGTCTGCTTTAGCTGACGGACTTGAATTAGAAAAACGAAAGAACAAACGAATATGGATACAATGGAAGACAAACTGATTGTTCCTCAGAAATTTAAAAACCTGCTTTACGGGCTGATTGGCATTGGAGTGATCTCCTTGGCCGTTGGATTTGCAATGGATCCGCATCGGGCTTGGGCCAATTACCTGCTCAACAACTATTATTTTGTGTCGCTCGCTATTGGTGCCGGATTTTTTGGGGCGATTCAATACATTGCGCAGGCAGGCTGGTCGTCGGCATTCAAACGGATTCCCGAAGCGATGGCATCCTACGTTCCGGTTGCAGGAGTATTTTTTCTGATGCTTTATTTTGGAATGCATTCGTTGTTTCATTGGTCGCACGAAGGAATTACCGTAACCGATGAATTATTAGCCCACAAAGCGCCTTACCTGAATATTCCATTTTTCTTTATTCGTGTCATCTTGTTCTTCGGTTTGTGGACGGTTATGATTCGCCTGCTTCGGAAAATCTCGCTGAAAGAAGATGCTGAAGGCGGATTGCAACACTTCTACGACTCAGAAAAATACTCTAAAGTTTTCATTTTCATTGTGGCCATCAGTTTCACTTTGTTTGCTGTCGACATGATTATGTCGCTCGAACCGCACTGGTTCAGCGGATTGTTTGCTGCCAAAAGTTTCATAGCCGCATTTCAGCACGGTGCCGCCATGATAGCCTTGATTGTTATTCTACTGAACAAGTCAGGCCATTTGAAAATGTTGAATCGCAGTCATCTGCACGATTATTCGAGATACATTTTTATGCTTTCCATTGTTTGGGGCTATTTCAATTTTGCCGAGTTTATGCTGATTTGGTACGGAAACCTTCCGGAAGAAACGATATTTTATGTAGAGCGTTCGCATGGTGCTTTTGGCATACTTTTCTATGCCAACATCATCCTGAACTGGTTTATTCCATTCCTGTTTCTGATGCCGCGAATGACTTCAAGAAGCAAGGTATTTATGGTACCGGTAATTCTCATCATGATGGTTGGGCAATACACCGAATTGTACTACTACATTTGGCCGGCTGTGGTTCACGAAGCCAAATTCGGACTGATTGAAATTGGTACTTATCTTGGTTTCCTGGGCTTGTTCGCGCTGGTCGTAATCAACACACTGTCGAAAGCCAACCTGGTTCCAAAGAATCATCCTTATCTGGAAGAAAGCGTTTATCACCAGTTCTAAACAAAACTGGCAGCCATAAAAAATCCCGAAATCTGTTGAAGGTTTCGGGATTTTTGTTTTAAGCAGACTTATTTTACTTGCTGTTAAGTATTTCAAGCTTGCAATCTAACCCTGTCCATTCTTTGACTTTTCCTGCAAATTCCATTTTCATTTTTTCAGGCATATTTTTAATTCGAGCCGTTCCGTGATTAGCGCCAGGAATAAGGAATAATCTGGAGTTGACACGATCAGTTAGTTGAACCCGCGGAGCCGACCAGGTGTCGATTTCCCCGTAAATGTAAAGAATATTGTTGGCCTGTTTATCGAGCCATTTTTTGTAATTCAGGTACAATTCCGAAGAAAATGAGTTTGGTTTGGCCGATTTGGGCGGAAAAATAGCCGACGGATTGCTTGTGAAATGCTTGATGTATTTTTTTAATGGCGCGATGTTGTAACTGTAGTATCCGGTTTGAACTGCCTGATAATAGTGAGGTGCATACTGTTCGATGTCTCGGTCGGAGAAAAACGAAATGTTCGATCTTTTCAGAAGTTCAGTCAGATAATCATCGAGTTTTTGGTTAGTCGGAATACTGTCGCATGGATAACCCCACTGCCAGAATGAGAATGAATATTCGAGAACTGCCAGTTCGTATGATTTTCCAATGTTTCCGGTGTAGTCGAATTTCAGTTTCGCTCCTTTGGCATACCAGTTTAGCTTTTCAATAGCCTTGTCTTCTTTCTTCAGCAAAAATTCCTGAAAATCGAAAATTTTCTTTCGGCATTCCGGAGTTCCGATGGTATCGAGAAAAGTATAAATGCGCGTGTCTTCCAGCGCATTGTCAACCGGAGCCACATATGGAATTGCCACATCCACATCGTTCGGATAGAAATATTTGTAATAAAGCGTTGTTTGCCCGCCTTTGCTAATGCCGGTACTGAACCATTTTCCTTTGTACAGTTGCTTGAAAAGCTCGTTCACGGCGTGTAAATCGGCTGTGGCCTGTTCGACGGTCAGGTACTCCCATTGCAGCGAATCGGGCAACGACTTTCCAAAATAACGATATTCTACCCCAATGTTATTGGCATTCAGGATTTGTTCCACTTCGTTTCGCCCGCGCCCCATCTGGTATCCGTGAGTTTCGATAACCGTTGGCTGCTTGAAACCCCTGTGCCGCAGCTGTACCCATTGGTTAAAATAACCTTTCTCCGGATGTTGATGATCGAGAGGCTGTTTCACCATCAAATCGTAGGTCAAATAAGGATCGCCTGGCTTGGTTGCGTTGGTAAACGAAACGTTGGGCAGGTCGTACAAGGCCCGCTCAAGTTGTTGTTTGTCGGGCTGGGCAAAGACACTCAGAATGGAAAAGCAGAACGCAAATAGCAGAGATTGTTTCATTTCAGATTATTCGTAATAGTTTAGTGCGCAAAATACAGAATACCGTCGGAATGTAAAAGAGAAGAAAGTCAGCAATGCGCAGAAAACCGGATGAAACAAGCAGAAATGTTTGGGTTTTAACCTCGAACGTAATGCAATTGGACCAACCCTTTTTCGAAATTTTTGCATTCGGTGAGCTGAAGTTTTTGCTCCTGATAATTACCGTCGAATAGTCTGATTCCCTCGCCCAGCAAAACCGGAATAATGGAAATGGTCATTTCGTCAACTAAATCGGCTTTTAAAAGTTGCAGAATCGTTTCTGCGCCGCCATCGCAATAAATGTTTTTCCCTGACTGACTTTTTAGCGAAAGCATCAATTCCTTTAAATCGCCTGAATAAAATGTAGTTTTTCCTGAATTTGCGCGAGGTGTTCGCGTTAAGACATACATTTTCCGGTCGCCATAATTCGATTCAATGCCCATCGACAGAATCTTGTCGTAAGTTTTTCGGCCAAGAATGACTGAGTCAACGGTTTCCATGTAGGGTGAATAGCCATAATCTTCACCTTCCTGATTCATTTCATCCAGAAAACTGATGTCGCCATCGGGTTTGGCAATGTACCCGTCGAGGCTCATAGCTATGAAAAGGCACAATTTTCGGTTCATTTAGTTGATTTTTGGATTAAGGCAATTGCTTCTGCGACGGTTTCAACCGGCAGTTGGCAACTGTTATCTTGACAAATGTAGATCAATGTTTTTCCTGAAATATATCGGTTTTTAAGCAAAGGAATTTCGCTTTCTGTTGTTCCAGCACAAAAGATGACATGGGGTAAATAATATTTTTGAAGTTCTCGGGTCAATTCAATCGCTTTTTCACCAAGAATAACCACTTCCATGTGAACGCCGGTTAAATCAAACAAAAGTTGCGACCAGTTGCTGTAACCCGACGGGTACTCAGTCATGTTTCCGGTCATTCGTTCGAGCATATTTTCGGCGATAATTTTATAGTCCGATCGGCCTAAAAGATACGATAAGCGTACAAGGTTGCGGGCCATTACCGAGTTCGACGATGGAATAACATTGTCATAAACTTCAACCGTTCGCGTGATGAGGTTCGACTGATTTTTGGCTGTGAAATAGAAAAACATTTTTTGCGGATCGTAAAACTGCTCAATGGTTCGCTCGGTTAATTTTTGTGTCAAATCTAGCCAGCTTTCTTCTCCGGTAACTTCGAACAACGTCGAAAAAGCTTCAATCGCAAAAGCGTAATCCTCCAGAAATCCGGAAATTTTTGCCTGATTGTTTTTATACGAGTGGAATATTTCTCCTGATTTACTTATCATTTTTTGCTTCAGGAAATAGGCATTCAACAGTGCTAGTTCCAGATATTCCGGCTCACCAAAAGCCTTATAGCTACTGACTAATCCAGAAATAGTCATGGCATTCCACGACGCTAGGATTTTGTCGTCAAGTCCCGGCCTGACTCTTTTTTCACGGGTTGCCAGTAATTCCTGTTTCCAAACCCGAACTTTTGATTGCAATTCATTCCACAAAAGCTGATGATTTTCGGCAAATGATTCGTCCGATTCAGTTCGCATCAAAATGTATTGGTTGTGTTCCCAAAAACCAATGGAATTTACGTTGTAATATTCACTGAAAAGCTCAAAATCGTTGCCGATGATCGTTTGCAATTCTGCTTTTGTCCAGATGTAAAATTTACCTTCTTCACCTTCGCTGTCAGCATCGAGCGCCGAATAAAAACCATTCTCAGGCGAAAGCATTTCCCTCTTTAGAAATGCTACTGTTTCAGCAACAACCTCTGGATAAAGTGGATTTGGATCAACCTGCCATGCTTCGGAATAAAGTCGCAAAAGCTGGGCATTGTCGTACAGCATTTTTTCGAAGTGCGGAATCTTCCAAATTTCGTCGGTCGAATATCGGGCAAAACCGCCGCCAACCTGATCGTACAAACCACCAAACGCCATTTTTTGCAAGGTGAGAGTTACTTGTTTCAAAATGGATTGATCCTGAAATTGTACACCTGCACGAAGCAGAAACTGCCAGTTGTTGGGCAGCATGAATTTAGGAGCGCCTTTGGTTCCGCCATTTTTGGTGTCGAAATAGCCTTGCCACTTTTTCAGGATAGTTGTTAGAAGCAACGGATCAACTGATGAGCTTTCCTGAGAAATTGGAATCAATGTATTTTGCTCAATGCCTTCCCGGAGTTTGGCGGCGTATTCTTCGGTCTTGTCCGGATTTTCAGTATAAAACTTTGAAACAGCTTCCAATGCCTGTATCCAGTTTTCTTTCTGGAAATAGGTTCCGCCCCAGATTGGACGGCCGTTGGGCAGCGCAATACAGTTTAGCGGCCAGCCTCCGCGACCGGTCAAAAGTTGTACGGCAGACATATAAATGTGATCAATGTCTGGCCGTTCCTCACGGTCAATTTTGATGCAAACAAACCGATCGTTCATGATTTGCGCGACCGCTTTGTTTTCAAACGACTCGTGTTCCATTACGTGGCACCAGTGGCAGGCCGAATAACCAATACTGATCAGCAAAAGTTTATTTTCTGTTTTAGCCTGATTCAGTGCTTTTTCGCCCCAGGGCTGCCAGTTCACCGGGTTGTGCGCATGTTGCAGCAAATACGGCGAAGTTTCGTGTATAAGTTTGTTGGTATATTTCTGATTTTCCATGTTTCCTTTTCTGAATGATCAGGAAACAAGCGGGTAGGGGTGAAAGTTTTAAATTTCAATCTCTCCCCTCAAATAGGTCACGGCTTTTCCTGCAATAAAAACCCTGTCGCCCGAAAGTGTGCACCATAATTGACCGCCACGAGCCGAAAGCTGCAACGCAGTCAATTCCGTTTTAACCAGTTTGTTCGCCCAGAATGGGATAAGTGTTGTGTGTGCCGATCCGGTTACCGGATCTTCGTTTACGCCAACTGCCGGAGCAAAAAAGCGGCTTACAAAATCAACTTCGTTTCCTTTGGCAGTAGCGATAACTCCGCGCGCGTTGGTCGAAAGCAGTAATTGAATGTTGGGTTGCAGGTTCTGGATGGTTTCTTCCGAATCGAAAAGCAGCATGTAATCCGTTCTTCCTTTGAATGTTTGTAAAGGCTTTGCGCCAAAAGCTTTGGTAAAAGTTTCAATAGGCTCCACCTCCAGCGCAAAATCCGCCGGAAAATTGAGTTGCAATTTGTCTCTAACTTTTTTTACAGTCAGGATTCCACTTAAGCTGTTAAATTTGAGCAAGTCCCCCTGAAAATTCAGTTCATTGAATAAAACATGTGCGGTTGCTAAAGTGGCATGTCCGCACAACCTGACTTCGGATTTTGGTGTGAACCACCGAATATGAAAACGGTCGCCTTCCGAAATGAAAAATGCCGTTTCCGAGAGGTTGTTTTCCATCGCAATTTGCTGCATCAACTCATCCGGAAGCCATTCCTGTAATGGGACAACAGCGGCTGGGTTTCCTTTAAAAAGTGAGGATGCAAAAGCATCAGCCTGATAAATAGGGAGTTTCATTATTCAGAATTTTACAGTCAGTTTCAGATTCAGTTTTCGCTTGGTCAGGTAATTAGGTACGCCAAACATATCGCCCGAATTGTTGGCTACCCATAAATACGAAATGGTGTTGTTAATGCCCAGTAAATTAAATACTTCGAGGCTGATCCACATGTCTTTGATCTGGTCAAAAGCTTTATTCCGGAATTTTTTATGATCCTGATTTATCAAAACCTTTGAAAAACCGAGGTCGATACGACGATATGGAGGCATCCGGTAAATATCCATGTACCGTTGCGAATTTGGCGGCCCTGTGGGGAGACGCGATCCATAAAATGCTGTCAGGTGCATCTTCCAGGTCGGGTTTCCTGGGAAATAGTCCTGGAAAAAAACACTAAAATTAAACCGCTGGTCGGTTGGACGGGGAATGTACCCATGACCGTCGTTCAAAATATCTTCTTCGGTTTTCATTACCGAAAGACTAGCCCACGATTCAATTCCGCTCACAAATTCGCCGTTCACTTTCATGTCAATACCGGTTGCATAACCTTTCGATTTTTGGTCGGGCAAATAACGGATACGCACATTATCAATCTGGTAAGGAACCAAATTCGACATAAATTTATAGTACACTTCGGAAGTGAACTTAAACGGGCGGTCCCAGGCCCTGAAAATATAATCAGTTCCGAAAACAATCTGCGAAGACCGCTGCGCCTTTGTATCAGGGTAAATTAAGCCGTTCTTATCTTTTATTTCCTTGTAAAATGCCGGCTGATCATAAATTCCTCCGGAGAGATGAAAAACAAGGTTCGAATTCCATCCGGGGTAATAGCGAAGTGTGGCGCGCGGACTTACCAGAAACTCTCCGGAGTACGACCAATAATGCGTGCGGATTCCGGCAGTTGCATACAGCGATCCCTGGCTGATTGGAATCTGGTAAGTATCCTGAAAGAAGCCGGTAACCCTGGTCGAATTCAAGTTGTACTTCATGTTCAACGAGCTGTATAACTCAAGTTTATCGCCATGATAGGGAATGGAATAACCGGTTGAATCGCGCAAAACCCATTCGTTCATGCGGTCGTCAATTTTTTCAACCTGAGCTTTGACTCCCCAGTTTAATAAGTGATGTTCTGAGTTGTATGCGCCTTTATGCTCAAAGCTGTAAACGCTTACATCCAGATAATTTCGGGCATGATTGAGAAAGGTTCCAACTCCCAGATTTAAAACACTGTCGGTACCTCCTGACTGGTTTTGTTCAAGTTCGTTCAGGTAATAATCGCCGCGAATATCATAAGTTTCGGCTTCTTTCGACTGAAAGGCCGAGGCGATAAATTTCAGATTCAGATTTTCTCCCGGATGATAATTGGCAATCAAAGCGCCGGTGGTGGTGGTGTATTGATCAGCTTCCTGCCCCTCAAAATAAATAGTGGCATTGTATAACTGATTAATGGTACCAAAGCTGGTCTGACGGGTCTGCGGGATGAAATTATATTGATTTTTGGCAAAGTTTCCCAAAAAAGACAAATCGAATGACCGGTTAAATTTATAGGTCAGGTAGGTTTGAAAATCAACAAAGCGTGGATTGTACTCACCTTTTTCGTCGAGAGTTCCAAGCAGATAGCGGTTGGTTTTGTACCGGATTCCGGAGATGTGCGAGAATTTACCGTTTTTGCTTAAATCTTCGAGATGGAGCGAACCTCCCAAAAAGCTGGCGGTGGCCGATCCGGCAAATTTGGTTGGCCTGCGGTACCTGATATCGAGCACCGACGACATTTTATCACCATATTTTACATCGAACCCTCCGGCCGAAAAATCAATGGACGAAACCATGTCCGAATTAATGGCGCTCATCCCTTCCTGTTGCCCGGCTTTGGTCAGAAGCGGACGGTAAACTTCAACGTCGTTCACGTAAACCAGGTTTTCATCAAAATTTCCACCCCGTACCGAATATTGCGAACTTAACTCATTGTTAGTCGAGACTCCGGGTAAAGTTTTGATCAGTGCTTCCACCCCGCCAGTACCTGCATCGGTAAGGGTTCCCATGTATTTGGCCTCGATGCGGTTCATGTTGGTTCTATTTATGCGGTGTTGTGTAACCTGAACTTCGTCGATTTGCTGGTCAGTTTGTTTGAGTGAGATATTCAATTCAATTCGTTGTTCTTCATTAGCCCTGACAATTTTTTCAATCGTCTGAAACCCAATTACCGAAAAGACAATGGTTATCGATTTTTTTGAAGGAATCCTGAGCAGATAAGCACCATCGCGGTTCGAAACTGTTCCAATAGCCGAGTTTTTTAGCGAAATGTTGGCTAATTCGACAGGCTTACCGGTTTCGTCGGTAATTTTTCCGTATAAAGTTGCGTTGTTGCTTTGGGCCAACAGGTTGGCAGAGTTCAGAAAAAGCAAAAAAATAAGCGAGAGTGATAGAATTGACCTCATGCAGACAAAAATAATATTTCCCAAATAATAAACTGTTTAGCATGATATTAATTGTTTTGTTCAGCTTAATTTTGATCATCTTTATTTTGTGAGTTTAATTCATTTAGTACAAGTATTATGGCATCGCGCGATTACCTGATTCGTCAGTTTGAGGAAATGGGAATTTTTCTGGCTACTCTACTTCGCCGGATTTTAAAGATGAAAGAAGACAAAAGTCAGCAGGAGGTGATTTTTGCTGTTGTTCGCGAGTCGTTGCTAAAAGAAGCAAATCTGGATATTGATCAGGTAATTATACTGGAAGAGAATGAATTTTTAGATTTAGCAAAAGAACATTTTACCAGCGATGACCAATTGGAAAAGCTAGCCGATATTTTAAAAGTTATGGGGCAGGAAGTGGAACATTCGTTCTCGGTAACCAAAGCAAATTACATACTGAAATCGGTTTTCCTATACAGATATCTGCAGGAAAAAAGTACATCCTACTCGTTTGAACGACGAACAAAAATTTTAGAATTGGAAGAACTGATCCATCGCATGGGACTTATTTGAATCTTAAATAATATCTGATATTTAGAATGTTATGATAGAACAGTTGAAAATTATATTACCGGCGTTTAAGCGCGGCTATCACCTTATAACTGATCTGATTGAACGGCAGCTGCCTGATTTACCTGAAAAAGGACTGGTAAATATTCTGATTCAGCATACTTCGGCCGGAATTAGCCTGAATGAAAATGCCGATCCTTCCGTTCGCGTTGATTTTGAAACGTTTATGAATAAACTTGTTCCGGAAAATGATCCGGGATTTGTGCACACATTGGAAGGTTCTGACGATCTGCCTGCACATTTAAAATCGTCGCTGATAGGTGCCAGCCTCACAATTCCAGTTGCCAGTCACCAACTTAATTTAGGAACATGGCAAGGCATCTATTTATGCGAGTTTCGCAATTCTGGTGGCCGCAGGCGACTGGTAATCACGATACTTTCCTGAAATACCGAAATTTTGAGGATTTGAAAAAAAAGGTTAAATGGCTGAATTGCTATATGGTTAAAAGAGCCATTAACAATGTAACCATTTGACAATTCAACCATTTAAAATTCCGAACTCTAGTTCACTTTAGGCACTTCGAATTTTTTAAAGCTTTTCTTTCAATGCCTGTCCGGTGTGCGATTCTTTTGCTTTAATCAAATCTTCAGGAGTTCCCTCAAATACAATAGTTCCACCATCTTTTCCACCTTCTGGTCCTAAGTCGATCACCCAGTCGGCACATTTGATCACATCCAAGTTGTGCTCGATGATAATAATGCTGTGTCCTCGTGCAATCAGCGCGTTGAACGAATCGAGTAGTTTGCGGATGTCGTGGAAATGAAGTCCGGTGGTTGGTTCGTCGAAAATAAAGAGCGATGGGCTTCCTTTTTCCTTGGCCAGAAACGATGCCAGTTTAATTCGCTGGCTTTCTCCTCCGGAAAGGGTACTCGACGATTGTCCAAGTTTTACATAGCCAAGTCCTACGTCCTGCAAGGGTTTCAGAAGTTTGGCTATTTTTTTAGAGGTTGTGCTTTTTTGCTCGCCAAAGAAATTAATGGCCTCGTCAACAGTCAGATCAAGAATGTCGTAGATGTTTTTCCCTTCGAAGGTAACCTCCAAAATTTCGTCTTTAAATCGTTTCCCTTTGCAGCTTTCGCACACTAGGTGAATGTCGGCCATAAACTGCATTTCAACGGTAATTTCGCCTTCTCCCTGGCATTCTTCGCAGCGACCACCTTCTATATTGAATGAAAAATGTGATGGTTTAAAGCCGGCATATTTCGAGCTTTGCAAGTCGGCGTAAAGTTTGCGGATTTCATCGTAAACTTTCAGGTAAGTCACCGGGTTCGATCGTGATGACTTTCCAATTGGATTCTGGTCAACAAACTCGATAGAAGTGATCAGGTTAAAATCGCCCCTGATAATATCGTGCTGCCCGGTTTTTTCACTGAATCCGCCAAACATTTTCGCCAAGGCTGGATAAAGAACTTTGGTAACCAGCGACGATTTTCCGGAGCCACTGACACCAGTTACCACGCAAATGGTATTTAGCGGGAATTTGACATCGACGTTTCTAAGGTTGTTTTCTCGGGCACCGGTAATTTCAATAAAGTTACTCCATTTGCGCCGAAGCTTTGGTACCTCAATCTTTTCTTTTCCGGTAAGGTATTTGGCGGTCAAACTTTCAGATGATGATTCGAGTTGTTCGTGTGTCCCCTGAAAAACAACCTCGCCTCCAAGTCTTCCGGCAAGCGGACCAATATCGATAATTTCGTCCGCTTCGCGAATAATTTCTTCGTCGTGTTCCACAACCAGAACCGTATTCCCAAGTTTTTGGAGTTTGCGCAAAACGCGGATTAATCGCTGTGTGTCGCGCGAATGGAGCCCAATGCTTGGTTCGTCCAGAATGTACATTGATCCAACCAGGCTGCTTCCGAGCGAAGTGGCCAGATTGATGCGCTGCGACTCGCCGCCTGAAAGGGTCGATGATAGCCGGTTCAGCGTCAGGTAGCCCAGGCCAACATCTGCTAGGAATTCGAGGCGGTTGTTTATCTCAACCAGAATTCGTTCGGCCACTTTCGTTTCATGTTCCGAAAGCTGAAGGTTGATGAAAAACTTTTGCAATTCGTCGATGGGCATCAGCACCAAATCCTGAATCGATTTTCCATCTACTTTAACATACATGGCTTCTTTCTTCAGCCGTGTGCCGCGGCAATCGGGGCAATTGGTCTTCCCGCGGTACCTCGAAAGCATTACCCGGTATTGAATTTTATATGTATTTTCTTCGAGCATCTTGAAGAACTGATTCAGTCCTTCGAAATGCTTGTTGCCTGTCCAAAGCAGTTGCTTCTGGTCTTCTGTCAGTTCGTAATATGGCTTGTGAATGGGGAAGTCGAATTTTTCGGCAGCGTAAATCAGAGCATCTTTCCATTCGCCCATTTTTTCGCCTTTCCAGCAGGCCACTGCATCCTGATAAATCGAAAGTGATTTGTTCGGAATAACCAGATCTTCGTCAATTCCGATTACTTTTCCATAGCCTTCGCAGGTTTTGCAGGCACCAACCGGATTATTGAAACTGAACATGTGTACCGAAGGTTCTTCAAATTCAATTCCATCGGCTTCAAACAAGTTCGAGAAATGCTCTTCTTTCACTTCTGTCCTCTCATAAATTTTCACAATACATTCACCATGACCTTCGAAGAAAGCTGTTTGAACCGAATCAGCAATCCGGCTGAGGTTATCTTCGTCGTTAATTACTGTCGCCCGGTCAATCACAATATTACAGGCCGATTCAGTACATTGAATTGCTGCGTTTTCTTTGATCAGCTCGTCAATCCGCTTGATTTCATTATTGACTTCAAGCCTAGAAAAACCTTGCTGAAGTAATAATTCAGCTTCCTGAATCAGTGTCCGTCCGTTTTTTACTTTCAGAGGAGCACCAATCAAAAATCGGGTATTTTCAGGAAAAGAGATGATGAAGTTAACGACGTCGCTCACATGATGCTGTTTCACTTCCTTTCCGGAAACCGGCGAAATTGTTTTTCCAACGCGGGCAAACAGCAATTTCATGTAATCGTATATTTCTGTTGAGGTGCCCACCGTTGAGCGTGGATTGCGGGTATTTACCTTTTGCTCAATGGCAATTGCCGGTGGTATTCCTTTAATATAATCAACTTCAGGTTTATTTATGCGCCCCAAAAACTGCCGGGCATACGACGATAAACTCTCAACATACCGCCGCTGGCCTTCGGCATAAAGTGTATCAAAGGCAAGCGATGATTTTCCTGAACCCGATAATCCACTGATAACAATGAATTTATTTCGGTTAATTTTTAGGTCAATGTTTTTTAAATTGTGAACTCTTGCGCCTTTAATTTGTATATATGATGAAAAATTGGAAGAAGAACCCATTCGTTATGTTATTATAATTGCAGAAAAATTTGGTTAATTGGAAAAAATGATCGATTTTTACCTGCACAAAAGTAGCAAATTGTTTAACTCACTTTAAAAAAAGCTTGCCTATCGACAGAACTATACTCTTTAATTATTGAAAACAGTCACATAATAATTTAGAGTCATGTTCAGACCAGAAGATCTGAGCGATAATTCGCTCGTTAAACAATTTGTCGATGGAAATCAGCAAGCCATCGAAATTTTGATTGCCCGCCATAAAAAGAGAGTTTTTACCTACATCCTGCTCATTGTAAAAAATCATCACCTTGCGGAAGACATTTTTCAGGATACTTTTATTAAAGTAATCCGTTCGCTGAAAAGCGGTAAGTACACTGAAAACGGAAAATTTATTTCCTGGGTGCTTCGCATTTCGCACAACCTGATTATTGATCATTTCAGGAAGGAAAAACTGCTTAGTACTACTTCGAATGACGACACCATTGTTGATCTTTTTAATTCGCAAAAATATTCGGAAGAGAATATTGAGGATAAGCTGGTGTACGACCAGATTACCAGCGATGTGCGCCTTTTGATTGAAGAGCTGCCTGATGATCAGCGTGAAGTAATTATTATGCGCCACTATCAGGGATTAAGTTTCAAGGAGATTTCTGATTTGACCGATGTGAGCATTAACACTGCTTTAGGTCGTATGCGGTATGCGCTTATTAACCTTCGGAAGTTGATTGAAAAGAAAAATCTGAGCCTGACAAAAATTTAAGTTGCTGATAGCAATATTCCTGAACAGGCAGCGTTATTTGTGCATAACTGTAACATTAACTAATGCCTATGAGTAAATTCTCTACATTAAATTATTTGATCAATTCATATAACGACGGGAAAAAGGAAGTTGAAATTTTGCAAAAAATTGAATACGAGGAGTTGGAGATGGATGTGAATGAGTATGGGTTTGAGCCTTCGCAAGGCATTATCGATGCAATTTTGAGTTTTGCATCACAATATGAAGTACTAAAATCTGGAAACGTCGGAAATATAGAATTGAATCTGAACTAAATCCGAAATGTATTTAAAAGCATCTTTTGTTAAAAGGTGCTTTTTTTATTTAAATTTGTGATATTAAAACGATATCAAATCAATTTAAATTTAATAGTATGGAAAAGTCATTTACAGCCCACTCCGGTTATTTGTTTTTGTTGTTCGAGATTCTTTTTCTGGGTCTTGCAATTGCCGGATTTATATTGCAGATCATTGTACCTTCGGTAATACTGCTTGCGTTGTTTATTCTTATTGCTCCGGGATTCCTCGCAGTCGATCCGAACCAATCGTATGTTTTGGTTCTTTTTGGTGCATATAAGGGAACGATAAAAGACAATGGTTTTTTCTGGGTTAATCCATTTTTCACTAAAAAGAAATTTTCTCTTCGGGCTCGAAATTTTAACAGCGAACCAATTAAAGTAAACGACAAACTTGGAAACCCAATTATGATTGGGGTGGTACTGGTCTGGAAAGTTGAGGAAACTTTCAGGGCTGCCTTTGGAGTTGACGAATACGAGCATTTTGTAGTTGTTCAGAGTGAAGCGGCCTTGCGTAAGCTCGCGGGTTTATACCCCTATGATAATATTGAGGATGACCATGCAAACATTACTTTGCGCGATGGGGGAGAAGAAGTTAATTCGGTACTCGAAAATGAAATCCGTGAGCGACTTGATATTGCCGGTATTCATGTAATTGAAGCTCGCATTAACTACATTGCTTATGCGCAGGAAATTGCCCAGGCAATGTTGAAACGTCAGCAAGCCACTGCTATTGTTGCTGCCCGGTTCAAAATTGTTGAAGGCGCAGTAAGTATGGTTGAGATGGCTTTGGATGAGTTGAGTAAAAAGAAAATTGTTGAGTTGGATGAGGATAAAAAAGCGACCATGGTAAGTAACCTAATGGTTGTTTTATGCGGTGACAAGGAAGCTACTCCTGTTGTAAACACCGGTACACTTTATCAGTAAAGAACGATGAATAAAGTTTTATTTAAGGAAGAGCAGCAGTTCAGGCAATGGTGGTATATTGTTCTGGTGCTGGTGGCTACAGTTCCTGTTATGTTTTTTAGTGTCTATGCCCTTATACAGCAAACAGTGAATGGTGTGCCGGTTGGGAATACTCCTGCTCCCAATGGGGTACACGTTGGCATAATCATTTTTCTGGCGACGTTGCTTTGGTTGTATTTTTCGCTTAAACTAAAGGTGTGGATTGATCAGGATGGAATTCATTACAGTTTCTTCCCTTTGATTTTCAGAAAAAGATTGATTTCGGTGCATGAAATTCAACGTTTCGAAATCAGGCATTACAGGCCAATTCTCGAATATGGCGGATGGGGAATTAAGAAGAGTTTTAAGTGGGGTAGGGCTTACAATGTTTCGGGAAATGTTGGATTGCAGCTTTACCTGACTAATGGTAAAAAAGTATTGTTTGGAACACACCGGCCGCAGGCTATGATGCATGCGTTGGAGAGTGTGATGGCAATTGAAAATCAGATTTAAAAATGTTCTTATGAGATTACAGTTTATTTCATTTTTAATAGGATTGCTGGCAGCTTTTGCCGCTCTTGCCCAAACTGAAGAGCCTATGACTTTGAAAACCGAAACAGGGAATATTGAAGGTACACTGCTTTTACCTGATGCTAAACTTCCGGTGTCTGTGGCTTTGATTATTGCGGGATCGGGGCCGACAGACCGCGATGGAAACAATCCGATGATGAAGAATAATTCGCTGAAAATACTTGCTGCTGAATTGGCTAAGAAGGGAATAGCTTCACTTAGGTACGATAAACGCGGTATTGCTCAAAGTCAGCAGGCCGGATTGAAAGAAGCCGATCTGCGGTTTGAAAATTACATTCAGGATGCAGAAAGCTGGATTAAGTTATTGAAGCAGAATAAGAATTTCTCAAAGATTGTTATAATCGGTCATAGCGAAGGTTCTCTGATCGGTATGGTTGCTTCACAAAGTGAAAATGTATCAAAATTTGTTTCGATTGCCGGCATAGGACAGCCTGGCGATATGACTATCCGTGAACAATTGAAAGCGCAACCGTCTTTCGTGCTGGAACAGTCGGCTCCAATTCTCGATGAACTGGTTAAAGGAAAAACAGTTGAGAATGTTCCGCAAATGCTCTTTTCGCTTTTCAGGCCGAGTGTTCAGCCTTATATGATTTCGTGGTTCAAATACGATCCGCAGAAAGAGATTGCAAAACTTAAAAAGCCAGTGCTAATAGTTCAGGGGACTACTGATATTCAGGTAAGTATTGAAGATGCCAAACGACTCAAAGTAGCAAATCAGTCGGCAAAAATGACGCTTATTTCGGGAATGAATCATATTCTGAAAAATGCTGACGCCGACAGAACAAAAAATATTCAGACTTACAGTCAACCTGAATTACCTGTAAATACTGAACTTGTTGATGTCATCGGCAGTTTTATTCTGTCGAAATAATTGTTTGGCTTTGATTTCAAAATTCATCAATATTTTGAGAATCGGAAAATTGTGGAGGTGATGTTATGGCAAAGAAAAAATCGTTTGTATTGCGGATTGATCCTGACGTGTACGACGCCATTGAAAAATGGGCGGCGCAGGAGTTTCGCAGTGCGAACGGGCAGATAGAATGGATTATTGATAAAGCATTGCGCGATGCAAAAAGGCCGGTTACGAAAACATCGAATAAAGAAACTGATACTTCAGGAGATCAGTCTCAGGTCGAAAATGAAGATTAAAGACTCAAATTTTAAAGAATTATGAACATGAACACAACTAAATATCATTGTCCGAAATGCGGCAATACCAAAGCAGAGATTGACGAAATCAGAACCACTGGAAGTGGATTCTCCAGATTTTTCGATATACAAAACCGAAAGTTTACCGTAGTAACCTGTAGCCGTTGCAAATACAGCGAATTTTACAAAGGCTCCGTCAGTACTTTAGGTAATGTTGCCGATTTTCTGATTGGATAAACGAATCGGTTTAAATTTTCTTTAAAACCAGTTGAATAAACTTTCAGTCTGGTATCAAAATCACGGTTTTAGTATATTTTTGCAGCGGTTTTAAAGTAAATCCTCACAAAAAATATAAAACTATGACCATTAGTGCATTACAATCAGCAAGGGCTAAATATCAGCCCAAACTTCCTAACTCGTTGAAATCGTCAGTAAAACTGGTTGAAGGTGAAAAAACCCAGTCAGTAGCCGACCAAAATGCGATTAAGGAACTTTTCCCCAATACGTATGGTATGCCTTTGATTACGTTCGAGGCAGGCGAGAAAAAACAGTATCCGGCAGTAAATGTTGGAGTGATTCTTTCCGGAGGTCAGGCTCCCGGCGGTCACAACGTGATTTCAGGAATTTTCGACGGTGTTAAAAACATCAACCCAAACAGCAAACTTTACGGTTTCCTTGGTGGTCCTGGCGGTTTGGTCGATCACAAATATGTTGAGTTAACTGCCGAAATTATTGACGAATACCGCAATACCGGTGGTTTCGATATCATTGGATCGGGCCGTACAAAACTCGAAGAAACTGCACAGTTTGATAAAGGCGAAGAAATTTTAAAACAGTTGGGAATCAACGCCCTGATCATCATTGGTGGCGACGATAGTAACACCAATGCTTGTGTTTTGGCCGAATATTATGCCGCTAAAAATACTGGTATTCAGGTAATCGGTTGTCCAAAAACCATTGATGGTGACCTGAAAAACGACATGATCGAAACTTCATTCGGTTTCGACACAGCAACCAAAGTTTATTCAGAACTGATTGGTAACATCGAACGCGATGCCAACTCCGCAAAAAAATACTGGCACTTCATTAAACTGATGGGACGTTCTGCTTCTCATATCGGTTTGGAATGTGCATTGCAAACGCAGCCAAACATTACTTTAATTTCGGAAGAAGTTGAGCTGAAAAAGCAAACTTTGAGCGAAATTGTTGACTACATGGCTGGCATTATTGCCAAACGTGCTGCCAACGGCGAAAACTTTGGAGTTGCTTTAATTCCTGAAGGTTTGGTTGAATTCGTTCCTGAAATGAAAGCATTGATTTCGGAATTGAACGACTTGCTGGCCGAAGGTTCTGAAACCGAACAGAAATTCAAATCATTTACCAATAAAGCTGAAGGTCGTGCATTTGTTGCGGGAATTTTATCAGCCGAATCGGCAAAAGTTTACACTTCACTTCCTTCAGGAATTGCCGATCAGTTGACTCTTGACCGCGACCCACACGGAAACGTACAGGTTTCGCTGATCGAAACAGAAAAACTGTTGGGCGAAATGGTAAAAAGCCGTCTGAAAGAGATGAAAAAAGAAGGCAAATTCGTTGGCAAATTCGGAACACAATATCACTTCTTCGGCTACGAAGGTCGTTGTGCTGCTCCATCAAACTTTGATGCAGATTATTGTTATTCATTGGGTTATAATGCATCATTTCTGATTGCTGAAGGTAAAACAGGTTATATGTCATCGGTTCGCAACCTGACAGCTCCTGCTGCTGAATGGATTGCAGGTGGTGTTCCGGTTACTATGATGATGAACATGGAGCGTCGTCACGGACACATGAAACCAGTTATTCAGAAAGCTTTGGTTGAATTGGAAAGTGCACCATTTAAATATTTGGCTGCTAACCGCGAAAAGTGGGCTATCGAAACTTCTTTCGTTTATCCCGGACCAATCCAGTACTGGGGACCAACTGAAGTTTGCGATCAACCAACCAAAACGATTACTTTAGAGAGAACAAAATAATAAAGTCAATCAATTCAGTTTAAAATAGAAAACCCCGAAAGCAATTTCGGGGTTTCTTATTTAATACGCATTTCGTTTTGGATTCCTTTCCATTTTTCCTTCTCCGGTCTCCCTTTTTCTTTGTTATTTCTTCACCGAAAGGTATTTCTCGATGTTGTCGATAAACATTTGCTTGGTTTCTTCTTTCGAGCGGGCAATACCTGACATCATGACTGGTTTTCCGTTAACCGGAATATACAGAAAAGCTGGAATGCCTGTTATCCCGAATACTTGCGCCAATTCACGTTCCTGATCGGTATTGATTTTATATACCTGAATCTTTCCGGCATATTCGGTTCCAACTTCTTCCAGAATAGGACCGGCAATCTTACACGGGCCGCACCAGTCGGCATAAAAATCAATGATGGCAGGTTTACTGCCCAGGTATTTCCAGTCGTTTGGCGATTTGGTGTAATCCCATACTTTTTGAATGAAAACTGCTTTTGTCAGCAGTTCCGAACTTTTTGCAGAGCCATTCGATACTGCTGAATTACTTACCGCAGCTGTATTTTTATTGCTTTCAGGGTTTTTATTTCCACACGCCGCTAATGCAATCGAAGCGATGATCATTGTCAGAAACAGATGTCTCATAATTTGTTGTTTATTAATTTGTTTGTGTTTATTCCAAATTTTGAATTTAAATATACAAATATATAGATATTTTAATTCAATTATTATGCCAGAAAGAACAATAGAACATTATCTGTCATTCTGGCGAAAAAAATCGCCAGGCAACGCAACCATATTCTTTCTTTTAAAATCTATAACACAACAGGACGCAAAGGAGTTTTCTGCTGCGAGCTAATCCTGAATTTTTTGAAGCTATTGAAAACAATTATAAATATAAAATTAACATGAAAAGACTTATTTTTTTATTGATGTTGGGTTCCTTATTAAGCCTGTTTACGGGCTGTGATATGGATGATGATGGGTATTCGTTGGACGATGCCTGGGTTGGTTTCGGTCTGGTTGATAAAGATACTTCGGCAGGAACTTTTACCATTACAATGGACGATGGTGAAGTTCTTTATCCGGCAACCAATTTGGGACTGGTAAATGATGTATTTGACAATGAGCGTGTTTTGGTAAATTTTACTATTCTCGGAAATAAGGATAATCCTGACCACAACGAATATTACTACGTGAAAATCAACTCGATGCGGAAGATTTTGTATAAGGGTATTTTTGATATTACTCCGGCGAAGGAAGACAGCATCGGAAACGATCCGATTTATGTTGAAGACAAATGGATTAAAAACGATATCCTGAATTTTGAGCTGAAGTATTGGGGTGGATACAAAACGCATTTTATCAATCTGGTTAAGCAGCCGGGTGCAATCAATACTGACAATGGACCAGTTGTTCTTGAATTAAGACACAATGCCAACGATGATAATGAAGATTATCCGCTTTCGGCCTTTGTCTCATTCGACTTGAGTGCACTCAAAATTCAGGGGAAGCACAGTACCCCATTTAAGATTGTAGCCAAAGGCTTTGATGGTAAAGACTTTGAATATACTGGCGAGTATAAGTATTAAGACTTGTTTCAAATCAATTCGGTTTCTTTGATTAAAGCATCTGTTAGATAATAGCAGATGCTTTTCATTTTTTATTTCCCCGACATTACTTACTTTCACAGTCATTAAATCACATAAAACAGGGATATATTTAAATTAATCAGCATGATAAAGTCTGTTTGTTTATTGGCCCTAACGGCTACTTTGTTTTCATTTACAAATCCGAAAACGACAAAAGAAATGACTATGAATCCGAATCCTGAAGTTCAGAAACTGGCTTCAGATATTATGACTCCCGAGGTGCTTTGGAGTTTTGGTCGCATTGGTGAGCCTGATGTTTCGCCTGATGGAACGAAAGTTTTGTACTCGGTAACCAATTACAATATTGCTGAAAATAAATCGTACCGCGATTTATATATGGTTGCTGTGAATGGCGGTGCTCCCGTTAGGCTTACTTCTACTCCTGAAAAAGAGTCATCAGCAATCTGGCGCCCCGACGGTAAAAAAATCGGGTACCTATCTTCAAAATCGGGCGAAATGCAACTTTGGGAAATGAATCCCGATGGTACCGAGCCGATGCAGGTATCTGAAATTAAAGGTGGTATTTCCGGATTCAAATATTCGCCTGATATGACCAAGGTTTTATTTACAGCTGATGTGAAAGTAAAACCTGATGTACACGATTTGTTTCCTGATCTTCCGAAGGCCAATGCCTATCTTGAAACTGATTTGATGTACAAGCATTGGGATGAGTGGGTAACGACTGTTCCTCATCCGTTTGTTGCTGAATTCAAAGATGGTAAGCTGGTGAATCCGGTTGATCTGCTCGAAGGTGAGCCTTACGAAAGTCCAATGAAGCCGTTTGGCGGGGTAGAGCAACTGGCCTGGAGTCCCGACAGTAAAACCGTAGCTTACACCAGCCGGAAGAAAACCGGAAAAGAATACGCACTTTCAACCAATTCGGATATTTATTTCTACAACCTTGAAACCAGGAAAACCGAAAATAAAACCCTGGGAATGATGGGTTACGACCAAAATCCGGTTTTCTCGCCCGACGGAAAATATCTGGCATGGGAAAGTATGGAACGCGATGGTTACGAGGCCGATAAAATCAGGTTGTTTGTACTGAATATTGCCACTGGTGAGAAAATTGATTATTCTGCCAGTTTTGATCAGAATTCGACTAACCTAAGCTGGAGTGCCAACAGTAAATCATTGTATTTTATCAGTTGCTGGCATGCGTTAACACAGGTTTACAAGCTCGATCTGGGAACAAAGAAAATCACGCAAATTACTAAAGGCGTTCAGGATTATGCTTTTGTGGCCGAAGCAAAAGATAAGCTTATCGGTATGAAACATTCAATGAGCCAACCGGATGAGATTTATTCTATTGATCCTAAAACCGGAGCTGAAACCGAACTTTCATTCCTGAATAAACCATTGCTCGATCAGTTGACTCTTGCTAAAGTTGAAGAGCGCTGGATTAAAACTACTGATAACAAGGAAATGCTTACCTGGGTAGTTTATCCGCCGCATTTCGATCCAAACAAGAAATACCCGACCATTTTATTTTGTGAAGGTGGTCCGCAGTCCACAGTGAGCCAATTCTGGTCGTACCGCTGGAATTTTCAGCAGATGGCAGCCAACGGCTACATTGTTGTGGCTCCAAACCGCAGAGGATTGCCAAGTTTTGGTACCGAATGGCTGGAGCAAATCAGTGGCGATTACGGTGGCCAAAACATGAAAGATTACCTTTCGGCTATTGATGCCGTGGCTAAAGAACCATATGTGGATAAAGATAAACTGGGATGTGTTGGTGCCAGTTATGGCGGTTTTTCGGTCTATTGGCTGGCCGGTCATCACGAAAAACGGTTTAAGGCATTCATTGCTCACGATGGTATGTTCAATCTCGAACAGCAATACCTGGAAACCGAGGAAATGTGGTTTGTAAACTGGGATTTGGGTGGCCCGTATTGGGACAAGCATAATGTTGTGGCACAGCGGTCGTATGCCAATTCACCTCATTTGTTTGTGGATAAATGGGATGCTCCGATTTTGGTTATTCACGGTGAAAAAGATTACCGTATTCTGGCTTCGCAGGGAATGGCTGCTTTCAATGCAGCGGTTTTGCGCGGTGTTCCGGCCCAAATGCTGATCTTCCCCGAAGAAAACCATTGGGTACTTCAGGCTCAGAATGGAATTCTGTGGCAACGGGTATTCAAACAGTGGCTCGACAAATGGCTTAAATAGTTTCAGGTTTCAAATTTCAAGTTTCAGGTTAAGTCGTTTGATCTGGAACTTGAAATTTGAAACTTGAATTTGAAATTCAAAAGACTTCAACCTTGCTTTTGTTGGTTTCAAGCATTCCTTTGGCCTGAGTGGCAAAACAAATCAAATCAATAACATCCTGATTTTTCATCCTTGCCAGGTTTATTGTCAGGTCAAATTCATCCGTCCGGGTGTCGTCACCGGCAATATGTTTCCTGAAATTTTCACGCTCAATTTCAGTTTTTTCGATGAATTCGAGTGCCTGCCGCATATTCAGGTTGTTTTTCTCCATGATCTGTTTGGTGCGCCATTCAATTGGAGCTGTCAGCCTTACGAGCAGCGACCGTTCAATGTCTTTGGCAATGATATGACCTGCACGGCCAACGATAATGCAGTAACCGTCGTAGGCAAAAGTACTGATGAGATCAATAAGGGTTTTGTTGATCTTCCGGTCGCTTTTAAACCTTTTTTCGCCGAATGCTGCCAGAATATCGTCGAAAACGCCACGCTCGCCTTCTTTCAGATAATTTTTCAGTTTGTTGGGATCCATGTTAAGCTCACGTGCGCTTTCCTCAAGAATTTCTTTACTCAGAACTCTCCATTTTTTGCATAATCCCCGTTTGTCGAGTTCTACAGCAAGTTGATTGGCCAGATTAACGCCCCCGCAACCGACTTCTCGTGAAATACAAATTACGGGTCCCGGTTGGCTGTCAAATCCATGGTTTTTGGATTCGTTTTGGTGCAGCCTCTTGTTCAGATAAACCATTAATGAGTTGTTCATAGCTCTGGTTTTTTTGGTTATTATAAGTTACGAAATATTTGGATATCAGTTGGATTTTTAGTCGGTTGATTTCGCCGTAAATTATATGGTATATAACATTCCGGCGGTTAAAATCATTTCCTGATCCGGGTATTTTTTCTATCTTCCCTGACAAATTATAAAACTCAAAACACATGTTTAGTCACGATACTTATATTGCTCGCCGTCAGTATTTAAAACAACATATATCGAATGGCTTGATCCTCCTGTTGGGGAATGTGGATGTTCCGATGAATTATACCGACAACACTTATCATTTCCGTCAGGATAGTTCCTTTTTGTATTTCTTCGGATTGGATTTTCAGCGTCTGGCCGGAGTTATTGATACTGAAACAGGCGAAGAAATTATTTTTGGAGACGATGTCAGTATGGAAGATATCATCTGGATGGGGCCACAAATTCCATTGACCGAGAAAGCTTCAGCGGTAGGAATTTCACAAACACAGCCTTACAACAATCTTTATACAGTCTTGGGAAAGGCTATCCAGGCTGGACGGAAGATTCATTTTTTGCCGCCATATCGTGCTGAAAATAAATTGTTGCTTAGTGATTTGCTGGGTATTTCACCCTCGAAATTAAAAGCATATTCATCGCTCGAGTTGATAAAAACGGTTGTGGCATTGCGTTCGGTTAAAGAAGCCCAGGAGATTGCGGAAATTAAGAAGGCTTGCGCTGTTGGTTACCAAATGCACGTTACAGCCATGAGAATGGCCAAAGCAGGAATTCTGGAACAGACTATCGCCGGCACGATTGAAGGAATTGCCAATGCCGGAGGTGGTATGGTTTCGTTTCCGGTAATCCTGTCGCAGAATGGTGAAACATTGCACAATCACGATCACTCAAAAATACTGCAGAACGGAAAATTACTTTTGGTTGATGCAGGTGCCGAAATCGGCTCTCATTATGCTTCTGATTTTACCCGGACGATGCCTGTCAGTGGAAAATTTACTCCTAAACAGCGTGAGATTTACGAAATTGTTTTGGCCGCCAACAATCGTGGCCGCGAACTAACAAAACCTGGATCCACCTATTTATCTGTTCATTTGGCCGTAGCTGAAGTTATTGCTTCCGGATTAAAGGATCTTGGACTAATGAAGGGTGATGTGAAAGAAGCGGTCGGGAATGGAGCACATGCTTTATTTATGCCTCATGGGTTGGGCCACATGATGGGATTGGATGTGCACGATATGGAAGACCTGGGCCAGATTTATGTAGGATATGACGACGAAACGCGTCCGATCGATCAGTTTGGAACAGCATATTTGCGCATGGGACGCAGACTTCAGCCTGGATTTGTAATTACCAATGAACCCGGCATTTATTTTATTCCGGCTTTGATTGAAAAATGGAAAGCTGAAAAGATTAATACTGACTTCGTTAATTTCGACAGACTTGCGGATTACCTTGATTTTGGCGGAATTCGACTGGAGGACGACATTTTGGTTACTGAAACCGGAAGCGAAATCCTTGGTGATCGCATTCCAATAACTCCGGATGAAATAGAGGCGATGATGGCCTGAATTTAAAAGCAAATCCCGTTTCAGTTCACTGAAACGGGATTTGTTGTTTTTTTAGAGGCTATTGCTTGATTTGCATTCCGGCCATTGTTCTCGATTTTTCGGCACTTCCGGCCGAAGAACCAAAGTAGTAACTGTAGATTTGTGAAAGTACTGCGCTTAAAACGCCAAGGATGTACATGATAACGTCTTTGCTATCACTTTTTATTACTGTTGGCGAAAAAATCAGTACATAAAATAGAGCAAGTACAATGAGTATGGTTCCCAAAGCCATGAAAGGCATCAGGTTCCGGTTTAGTTTGGTGGCTTTTTCACTGTTCATCATCTGAACCTCGCGTTGCCTGGCATTGCTCATATCGCCAAGTATCATTTGCTGCTCCTCATTCGACAACTTTTTCATATCCACCTGAAACTGCATTTCTGATTTGCGAATTTCATTGTCGAGCTGCATTTTTTCTTCTTTGGTGGTCACCACATTATCGAGCACTTTGCCTACCGAATCGATAAGCGTATTGGCTCCTCCTGAGAATAAGTTTTTCAAAAAGCTCATAGTATGTGATTTACAATTTTTCTATTTGCGATTTACTATAAACATCGCTTCGTGATTGTAAATAGTAAATTGTCTAATGGTAAATAAATCAGGCGGTTTCACCTAATGCGCGTAAAACCCAGCCATAGAAGTACTTTCGACTGGTTGGTCGTTTCTTTACAATGTTAACGTAACGGGCAATTTTGGCAACAGTAAATGCCGCCAGGAAATGCTCGGTGTTAAAAGCGTTAATTTTAGCTATTGATTCCTGTCCGATGACACCATCAGCCTGCGCATCAATAACCATTTGAGCCAGCGAGGCGCTGGTACTTACGCCAGCATTTACCGCAAAATCGAAAATCGATTCGGCAACCTGCTGGTTTTCGATTAGGTCACCTTTAACTTTATCCCAGAAATTAATGCGATAGAAATCGGCAATAGCCGACTGAAGTTCTTCATCTTTGTCGAGATTACCCGGAAATCCGGGCTGGCGCTTTAAGATGTCGATGTTTTCCCAGCCATCCCATTTGCTGTGAATTTTGCGGGCCACTCCTTTGTAGGTTTCACCTCCCGGGTCGTCGGGATCGTTGACATAGCCGCCTTCATGGGCTATTACCAACTGAAATGCTTGGTTAAAATCTGCCATAAGATTTGTGTTTTAGATGGAAAAATAGTTGCCCTGATCTTAATAAAAGACTAATTTATCTGAAATTTATTCATCTAAAACTGAAAAGGTTACCCCGCTTCCTGATTTATTTTTTATCGCAGGTCGTTTTTTGTTTGTATTGAGTGGAAATATTGATCTTTTATAGATGTTACTGAGTTGAGTTGCTCACAGAAACAGAATTGAGAATACTGTCATCCATTGCATCTTAACCGATGCCTTTAAAATTGATCGGTTTCTAAAAACTAAATTCAGGAGTTGGTTAAAATATTATAACCTGAAGGTATGCGTATATTTCAACAAAAGAGTCCGGTTAAGGAATGCGGGTGATTTTACCCCCAAATCGTTTCTGTTGGCATTCCTGAGATCGTTGAAAACCAGATATAAATCGTTTCCATCGCGCGGATTGTAACGCAACCTGAAATTGGTTATAATAATGTTATCGATTTCGTTATATTGGATAAACGAGCTCACCGAAATTTTTGTATTAAGCATATAGGTTGCTTTTATGCGGGCAATGTTGTTGGTAAATTTTTGTGACCGTGCTGAAAAACTGACCTTGTCAATTTGGTAGGTGCCTGAAAGCTGGAAGCTTGACGACAGGTTAAGTTCGGGCTTTAGCGAAACCGAGAACATATTCCCGTCATAAAATTCGCCTGCCTGGTATTCGAGCGATGCGGCTACTTTCCTGGTTTTTGGTGAGCTGAAGTTACCGAACAACCCATAGAATGTATAATTTCCGGCCTTGACAAAAACATTGTCGCTAAGCATAAAATCGCGCAATAAACCTTCTTTGCGCATAGTTAATGCTGCAAAAGCATCGAACCCGCTTTTTGTCGAGATTTCAAATTCAGGAGAAATCTCCATGTTTTCCAGATTTCCATCCTGAATCCGGCTGAGCAAAGCAAAATCGAGACCTGCCCTGTATTTGAAAATCTTTGAATCTTCTCCCGGAAACCAGCCGTATTTTAATCCTCCTCTGAATTCATGAATATCATTTACAAACATAAAACCCGATCCGGGATTGAAGTCCTTCCCCCAATAGGCATATATGCCATCGTAGCCAAAGCCTTCTTCCGTTCGTTTCTCCCAGCCAATCCTGAAGAAAGTAGGATCGGGTGAAAGTGTTTTTGTGCCAATTTTATTGTCGCGGGTTTGAGCGAGTTTAACATCAAGATAATCATCTCCAAAAACTCTGAAAATGCCATCCAGACCATAGGCTATGTTGTAGCTTCCATCAAAACCAAGCCGTGAGGTAACGATTCCACCCACGTATGAATTTTCATTGATCACTTGTTTCCTCAGGCGTGCAACTCCAAAATTTTCGGCCGGAGACCCGTTGAATCTGGCGGTGTTCATGTCCAGAAATCCAATGTCCCATTTTCCAAGACGACCTACCAGGCGTGCACCGCCAAGAATATCAACACGCTCGCCATTGGTGATGCCGATGTTCCGGCTGTAAAACAGATTTTGTGGGCCACCCAACTCGTAGCTAAAAATTCCGGAGCGTTCCTGAAAGAAAAGCCTCTTTTCAGGAAACGATAGCGAATAGCGGGTCAGGTTAACCTGTTCGTCGTCGGCTTCAACCTGGGCAAAATCGGTATTGGCAGTCAAATCCAGAGTGAGATTGCTGTTGATATTGTATTTCACATCCAGCCCGCCGGTTAGTTTGGGCTCGTCATTTGTTACATACTGATTTCCTGATTCGTCTAGCTCACGGTTTCGGGCAAAGCCGGTAAGAAAATAAGGCGCAATGTAAACCGGATTATGAGGTTCAATTGACTCGAAGGCTACCGTTTCGGCCAGCGATGGTTTCATGCGTGCATTTCCGCCATATTTCGTGTCAATGGCAGGATAGGTATCGATCTCGTTGCAGTAGCTGATTTTCCGGTTCACAATCAGTCCCATTTGGGTGATATTTTCAACGGTCTGGAAACGGAGGCTCGAAAAGGGAATTCGCATCTCAACATACCATGCCGAATCAGTTTTTGAGGTCATCACATCCCAATACGAATTCCAGGTGTAATTGGCCGTTTCGTTATCCGGACCACCGCTCATACCGGCATCGTTTGAAATGGAATAATCGATTTTTGAACCGGAAGGCATGGTGAAAAAAGCCAGCGCATTTTCGTTATCGTTATAGGTATCGAGAATAATTCCGAAATAATCTGAATTATCCGAAGGCTCATCTCTTTTCTTGCTGTTCGATACCATTTGCGAGATGTTTCTGTAGTAAAGTTTGGCACTTACCCACAAATAATTCTTATCGTATGTAATCCGGATATCGCTTTCTTCTGACGGTTGATTCCCAAATATCGGTGTGTGCATTTTCAAAGGAACTCTCTGACATAAAAGCCAGCCCGATTCCGACAGTACACCATCTAATTTAAGTTCATCTTCTATTTGTTTGATTTGCAATCCTTCGCCTGAAGCTGAATGAACCGCACAAATACTGAATAATGCAATTGTTGCCAGAATATTCCGGATTTTCATACGATAAGGTTTTGTTTATTTTGCTGCGAAACTTCTGTGTGATAATTTAAACAGCTACAGGTTTCTTAGTAAAGAAGTACTGAGTAATATTCACATACCATTTAAACCGTTGAATAATATGAATCAGCACTAAGCCCAGCAATATCTGACTGGTGACCTCGTGAATTTCTTTAAAGTTAATCAATTCCCGGGGTATAATTTCGGTCCAGAGAAAGACTCCCGAAATAGCCATTACAATGAAAAAAGATGCAGTAATCCAGAGTAATTTATTACTGGCAAGGTGTTTCAGTGTAAATAACTTTTTGAACCAGCTCCAGTGCTGTGCAATGTGTATCAACATCAGGGCAAGTAACGATAAACCGAGGTAAACATGAGTATTGTCTTGTTCTCTGACAGGTCGGGTTGCCATGCCATCTTGGCCCATAAGATCAACGATTTCGGCCTCATTCATCGAATTTAGGTTGTATTCATACAGCGAGCTTTCTTCCCTTGAATGTTCTTCGCGGCCATGGATGCCTCTTCTTTCTCCGTGGTCGCCTCCTCCGTGAAATAAACCGGTTTGTGCTGTGATACCAAAAATTACGATTAGAAGTATGTTTACCAGGTACTTCAGTTTGAGTGATTTTAATAAAGTTTTCATGTTCTTCGCGTTTAAAGATTGATTTTTAGTTTTCTGTTTTACAAACATAAAACAGGAAGGCCGGTGCTTATCCCGAATTTTAAATGAAGCGAAGAATTTCAGGAGTGAAATGTTAAAAAGCGAAGTTAAACTGTACCTGAAGATGGATTAATTTCCGTCGAACCATTCTTTGAATTCGGCTACTCTGGTCCGGCTAATGAGGATTTTCTCCGGAACACCGACCTTCAGATTAATTGATAAGCGGCTGTTGAACCACAGGTCAATTTCCCTGACGGAATTTTTTGAGATTATGAACTGACGATTGGCTCTGAAAAACTCGGCAGGATTGAGTTTTGCGGCTAGTTCGTCGAGGGTAAAATCCAGAGTAAACGATTTTCCGTCGAGTGTTTTGGCGGTAACAATTCCTGAGTCGATATAAATGTAAGCAATATCGGCAGTCAGCAGAGGAACCATTTTATTTCCCTTTATTGAGACTAAAAAATGGGTTTTGTAAGACTTTCCCAGATTGAGCGAATTGATTAATTGCTGGATGTCTGTCTGAACTGATGCGGGGCCTGAAAGGGCTTTCAGCTTGGCCAGGGCTTTTTCAACAGCTTCTTTGGTGATGGGTTTCAGGAGGTAATCGATGCTGTTTACTTTGAAGGCTTTGATGGCATATTCGTCATAGGCTGTTGTGAAAATGATAGGGCACGAAATGTTGACATGATCGAATATTTTGAATGCGCTGCCATCGGCAATGTGAATATCCATAAAAACAATATCCGGATGAGGATTAGCCTCGAACCATGCGATGGACGACTTAATGCTGTCCAGAACCTCCACAACATCAATGTCACCGATTTCTTTCAGCACACTCATTAAATGGCGCGATGCCAGCGATTCATCCTCAATTATGAGTGCTTTCATTGCTGTATGATTTAATTAGCGGAACTTCAACCTTAAACTGATCATTATCCCGGTAGATTTGAATATCATCCTCTCCCAATAAAAGAAAAAGTTTCGACAGGTTGGTCAGGCCAATGCCGGTTCCATCTTCCTGAGTCAGTTTCTCCTGAATTTTATTGGTAACCACAATATGCCTATTCCTGGCCGACTGAATGCTGATTGTGAGTGGAAATTCTTTGCTTATTTCGTTGTGCTTAACCGCATTTTCAACAAGGGTTTGTATCGTTAGCGGCGGAAGCAGGTAATCTTTCAGGTGTTCATCAATCTCCGTTTTTATGGTCAGGTTGGAGTCGTACCTCATTTTCAGCAGAAAAAAATACGATTCGGTGAATTCCAGTTCTTCGCCCAGCGTAACAAGCTGTTTACGGTTACTTTGCAGGGTATATCGTAAAACCTGCGACAGATGGCTGATGTATTGCTTGGCCAGCGACGGAGAATCCTCAACCAAAACTTTTAAGGCTGTGAGCGAATTGAACAGAAAGTGAGGACTCACCTGGTTTTTAAGCGATTCGAACTGGCTTTGAAGACTCTCGCTTCTTAACTTTTCGTTCTCAAGTTTTATGGTTTGTTTCTGAAAAATCAGACGCATTATCGAGATGCAGATCATGACGATAGCGGCGCAAAAGAAGTTTCTGAAAAAAACATCTTCATTGTGCCGGTGCTCAAAACCTGGCGTTTCGAACGAATGTTTGCCGAGTATAAACAGGTGTGCGAAAATAAAGGCAACCAAAAATGTTAAGAATATTGAGAGTGCAATATTCCTGAATTTCAGACTGTAATGAGCCTCAAAAGGTTTGAAAATGCGGTAGTTTACCAGAAAGAGCAGAAATGCCAAAGTGGCCGTCGCGAAGAAATCAAAGCTTGCATGTTCCAGACTTATTTTTTGACCATGCCGTCCCATTCCATCGTCAAAAAGCGTTTCAACAATGATCGAAAAATGAATCGTTAAGCTAATTGCCAGCGAAAGCAACAACGAAATCCAGATGTATTTTTTCAGATTACTTGAATTCATAACAACCAAAGATACAAATTACCTGATGCTGATTGCTGGAGAAATGAGCTGAAATGACGAATTACGGACTTGAAATGATAAAAAGGTGCATTGAAAATAAGTCGTCGAAACGATTGAAACTAAAAAGACTCGTTCCGGATTTCCGAAACGAGTCTTTTGAATAAAGCTTATCAGCTATTTATTTCAGTCCACGGCGTTTTAACAGTGGCTCAATCGATGGTTCTTGTCCACGGAAATTTTTGTAAACCACCATTCCTTCGTCGGAACCTGATTTGGTAAGCAGCGTGCGGAATTTAGCAGCAATTTCAGGATTGAAAATATTGCCACTTTCCTTAAATGCGTTGAACGCATCGGCATCGAGCACGGCTGCCCAGATATACACATAATAACCAGCAGAATATCCTCCTGAGAAAATGTGGGTAAAGTAGGTACTGCGGTAACGCGGAGCAATTTCAGGAATCAAGCCAATTTTATCCATCGATGTTTTTTCGAAAGCTTCAACATCGGTAGCCGGAGTTTGTGAGTGCCAGTCCATGTCGAGTAGTGAAGCTGCCAGATATTCAACGGTTTCGAATCCCTGGTTGAATTGAGCACTTTTTTCGAGCTTGGTAATCAGTGCTTCAGGAATAACTTCGCCTGTTTTGAAGTTTTTGGCATAATAGCGAAGTACTTCAGGTTCCGAAGCCCAATTTTCCATGATTTGCGAGGGCAGCTCAACAAAGTCGTTTGGAACAGCACCGGCGATGCGGTTATATGGTCCATCGGTAAACAGGGCATGAAGTGCATGGCCTGATTCGTGGAAAAGTGTGGTTACTTCGTCGAAACTCAGCAGGGCAGGGGTGTCGCCGGTTGGACGGGTGAAGTTACATACGATAGAAACTACCGGTGTAATCATTTTGCCATCAATGTACATTTGGTTACGGAACGAAGTACACCATGCTCCGGCGCTTTTACCTCCACGTGGGTGGAAATCGTAATACAGCACGCCAATGTGTTTGCCGTCGGCTTCCTGAACTTCGTAAGCAGTTGCTTCGTCGCAGTACACCGGAATATCGGTGCGTTTGATGAATTTGATTCCGTACAATTTATTGGCTACGTAGAATACGCCATCCAACACATTTTCAAGTTTGAAGTAAGGTTTCAGCTGCGATTCGTCGAGGTCGTATTTGGCTTTGCGTACTTTTTCGGCATAATACCACCAGTCCCACATTGCCAGCTTAAATTTGCCGCCTTCCTTGTTGATCATCGCCTGCATGTCGTCGCGTTCTTTCTTAGCGCGTTCCAGTGCCGGAGTCCAAAGTTTCATCAGGAATTGATTGATATTTTCAGGCGTTTTGGCCATGTTCACATCAACCACATATGCAGCGTAATTTGGGAAACCCAGTAATTTGGCTTTCTGGTCGCGCAGACTAACCATTTTGGTGATAACTTCTTTGTTATCGTTGGCGTTTCCATTATTGCCGCGCATAAGGTAGCCTTTATAAATTTTTTCGCGCAGCTCACGGTTTTCGGCATATTGCAAAAATGGAATCATGCTTGGTTTTTGCAGCTTGAATTCCCACTTTCCGGCCAGACTATCCTGTTTGGCAGTTTCGGCAGCTCCGGCAATCACATCGGCAGGCAAGCCTTTCAGGTCGGCTTCATTGTCAATTACCAACTTGAAATTTTTGTTGGTTTCAGCCAAATTGTTTTCACCGAATTTCAGTTCAAGCATCGACAATTCATCGTTCAGCTTGCGCAATTCGGCTTGCTTATCTTCAGGAAGATTGGCGCCGGCGCGGGCAAAATCGAGGTAATATTTTTCAACTACGCGCAATTGGTCAGCATTCAGGTTTAAATCGTTGCGACGATCGTAAACCGATTTGATGCGGGCAAACAACTCTTTGTTCAGCGCAATGTTGTCGCGGTGAGCCGATAGCTTTGGAGTGATCTGGCGGGCCAGTTCCTGCATTTTGTCGTCGGTATTGGCCGAGTTAATGTTGAAAAATACTCCAGAAACCTGGTTCAAAAGAAGTCCTGATTTATCGAAAGCCAAGATTGTGTTGTCGAAAGTTGGTTCTTCCTTGTTGTCGGTAATGGCCTTAATTTCGGCCATTTGATCAGCAATTCCGGCGTCGATACCAGGAACATAGTGCTCAAGTTTAATCTCGTTAAATGGCGGAACCTGGAACGGAGTGGCGTACTCTTTAAAGAATGGGTTACTCATGTCTCTTGCAGGTTGTTTGGGTTGGTTGCTGCACGAACTCAGGATAAGAGCCAGCGCAACTACGGTAATACTGGTTTTCAGCATATTGTAAGTTTTTAAAATTGTTTTCTGAAATTATTTTAATCCTCTTCGTTTTAGCAAAGGTTCAATCGATGGTTCCTGTCCGCGGAAGTTTTTATAAATCACCATGCCATCATCGGAACCCGATTTGGTTAGCAAAGTTCTGAATTTGGCAGCCAGCACTGGATTGAATAAGTCGCCACTTTGTTTGAAAGCGTCAAATGCGTCGGCGTCGAGCACAGCAGCCCAGGTGTACACGTAATATCCGGCTGAATACCCTCCGGACATGATGTGCGAGAAATAGGTGCTGCGGTAACGCGGTGCAATTTCGTCGATTAGGCCAATTTTGTCCATTGATGCTTTTTCGAATGCAGTTACATCATTGATTTGCGATTGTGTGTGGTAATCCATATCAAGCAACGATGCGGCAAGTAATTCAACGGTTTCAAATCCCTGGTTGAACTGTGCACTTTTCGAAAGCTTGGCAATCAAATCTTCAGGAATAGGTTTTCCGGTTTTATAATGTTTGGCGTAAACGCGCAAAACGGCTGGTTCGGCAGCCCAGTTTTCCATGATTTGTGATGGTAATTCAACAAAGTCGCGCGGAACATCGCGGGCAGTGCGTTTGTATGTGCCATCGGTAAACAGCGAGTGGAAGGCATGACCCGATTCGTGGAAAAGTGTGGTTACTTCGTCGAAGCTCAGTAGGGCAGGAGTGTCGCCGGCAGGGCGGGTAAAGTTACATACGATGGAAACCACCGGAGTGATCATTTTGCCATCTTTGTACGATTGCGAACGGTATGAAGTACACCATGCACCGGCATTTTTGCCTGGGCGCGGATGGAAATCCATATAGAAAACGCCAATGTGGCGGCCATCGGCTTCCTGAACTTCGTAAGCCATCGCTTCTTCATTGTAAACCGGAATGTCGGTGCGTTTAATGAATTTCACGCCATAAAGCTTATTGGCCACGTAAATCATTCCGTCGATTACATTTTCGAGCTTGAAATAAGGTTTCAGCTGCCCCTCGTCGAGGTCGTATTTGGCTTTGCGTACTTTTTCGGCATAATACCACCAGTCCCACATGGCCAGTTTAAATTTGCCACCTTCCTTGTCGATCATGGCCTGCATGTCGGCGCGTTCTGCTTTGGCGCGTTCCAAAGCCGGAACCCAAAGTTTCATCAGGAACTGATTTACATTTTCAGGAGTTTTGGCCATGTTGTCGTCAACAACATAAGCGGCATAGTTCGGGAATCCCAACAATTTGGCACGCTGATCGCGCAGTTTTATGATGTCAACAATAACTTGTTTGTTGTCGAAAGCGTTGTTGTAGTTGGCGCGGTTCAGGTAGCCTTTGTATAATTTTTCGCGCAGGTCGCGGTTTTCGGCATATTGCAGAAATGGAAGCATGCTCGGTTTTTGCAGTGTGAACACCCATTTACCTTCCAGTCCGGCTTTTTTAGCGGTTTCGGCAGCAGTAGTAATCACATCTTCCGACAAGCCTTTTAGGTCTTCTTTTTTATCGACAACCAGTTTGAAGTTTTTGTTGGTTTCGGCCAGCACATTTTCACCGAATTTTAAAGTTAACATGGAAAGTTGCTGGTTCAGTTTCCGGAGTTCGTCTTGTTTTTCGGCAGGCAAATTGGCTCCGCCACGCTCAAAATCCTGATAAATTTTTTCGACCAAACGAAGCTGATCGTGATTCAGATTCATGGAATTACGATTTTCATAAACGGCTTTCACACGTTTAAACAAATCCATATTGAGCATGATGTTATCGCGGTGAGCCGACATCATCGGAGTAATTTCGCGCGCCAAAGCTTGCATTTTATCGTTGGTATTGGCCGAATTCAGGTTCGAGAAAATGCGGGCTTTGCTCAATAATTCTCCTGAATTGTCGAATGCCAGAATCGTGTTGTCAAAATTTGGCGCTTCCTTATTGTCGGTTATGGCTTTAATTTCAGCCAATTGGTCAGCAATGCCGGCTTGCATGGCTGGTTTGAAATGTTCCAGCTTAATGTCGTTAAATGGTGGAACCTGAAACGGTGTGTTGTACTCTTTAAAAAATGGGTTACTCATGTCTCTTTCCTGAGCGTTTGTATTTGAGTTTAAACAGGTAAAAGCGGCAAAAGCAATGATAGCAATCCCGATCTTCTTCATATAAATAGATTTTAAGTTTTCGATTTTGGCTGAAATATATGTATAATCGCCTGTTGCAAAGCTGATAAAAGTCTGCAAAAGATAAAAAACATGATTTTAGGCAGGAAAAATGTGTCTTAATACCCGTTCGCTTCAGCGAACGGCAAAGGATAGACATATCTTTGATCTCGGTGGGGCTTATCCTTTGCCGTCTGCTTTAGCTGACGGACTTTTAATTTATCGTTTATCAATTTGTCGTTATTTACAACTCAAAATTCTTCCCATCCCCTGAATTTTTATTTACTTTTGCCGATCATTGAATTTCAGACATAAAAGCTAAAGATCATGAATATATCTTACCGCTGGTTAAAAGAATACATCAATATCGACAATACAGCCGAAGAAGTGGCTGCTTTCCTTACCCAGATTGGTCTGGAAGTAGGTAGCATGGAAGAAGTGGAAACCGTAAAAGGCGGTTTACGGGGATTGGTTATCGGCGAAGTTATCACCTGCGAACAACATCCTGATTCGGATCACCTGAGCAAAACAACTGTGAATGTGGGTAGCGAAGTTTTACCGATTGTTTGCGGTGCGCCCAATGTTGCTGCCGGACAAAAAGTAGTGGTTGCCACTGTTGGTACTACACTTTACGATGGTGATAATGAATTTAAGATCAAGAAATCGAAAATACGCGGTGAAGTTTCTGAAGGTATGATTTGTGCCGAAGACGAAATCGGGCTGGGAACCAGTCACGACGGCATTATGGTGCTCGATCCTTCTGCTATTCCGGGAACTGCTGCCAGCGAATTTTTTAGAATTGAGTCGGACTATGTGCTGGAAGTTGACTTAACTCCAAACCGCATCGACAGCGCTTCGCACATTGGTATTGCCCGCGACTTGGCAGCTTACCTGAAAGCCAAACAGCCTGTTAGCTACACACGTCCTTCGGTTGAAGCATTTAAAGTAGATAACCACAACCTGCAAATTCCGGTTGAAGTGTTAAATACGGCCGCTTGTCCCCGTTATTCAGGAGTTACCATTTCGAATGTAACTGTGAAAGAATCGCCCGAATGGCTGAAAAATAAACTGAAACTCATTGGTGTTCGCCCAATCAATAATATTGTTGACGTAACCAACTTTGTGTTGTTAGAAACCGGTCAGCCGCTGCACGCGTTCGATGCTGTCGAAATTAAAGGCAACAAAGTGGTGGTTCGCACCGCCGAAGCTGGCTCAAAATTCGTGACACTCGACGGACTGGAACGCGAAATGCATCCGGATGATTTGTTGATTTGCAACGAATCGGAAGGCATGTGTATCGCCGGAGTTTTCGGGGGATTAAATTCAGGAGTGAAAGACTCAACAACTGCCGTTTTCCTTGAAAGCGCCTGGTTCGACTCTGTTTATATTCGCAAAACCGCCCGTCGCCATACCTTAAGCACCGATGCATCGTTCCGTTTTGAGCGCGGAACCGATCCGAATGGAACCATCTATGCCCTGAAACGCGCAGCACTTTTGATTAAAGAAGTTGCCGGTGGTGAGATATCATCGGAAATCGTGGATGTTTATCCAAATCCGGTGGCCGATTTCAAGGTTGATGTTACTTATACCAACATCAAACGACTGATTGGCGTTGATTTGGGCAAAGAGAAAATCAAGCAACTGCTCGGTGCTCTCGAAATAAAGATAGAATCGGAAACTGAAACCGGTTTGTCGTTGCTGGTTCCACCGTATCGTGTGGATGTGAAACGCGAGTGTGATGTGATTGAAGAATTGCTTCGTATTTACGGTTACAACAACATTGCTATTCCGACACAGGTGAACGCTTCGCTGCAATATTCGGTAAAACCAAATCCGACCAAACTCCGCAATCTGGTTGCTGAAATGCTCACCGCACAAGGCTTTAACGAAATATGGTCGAATTCGCTGACCAAAGCATCGTACTACGACAATAACGAAGTTTTCACAGCTGAAAATACCGTTAAACTGTTCAATCCGCTGAGCAACGATTTGGGCGTTTTGCGCCAGACTTTGCTTTATGGTGGGCTCGAAACTATCGCTTACAACGCCAATCGTAAAAATCCTGATTTGCGTTTATACGAATTTGGCAACTGCTATTTTTACAATGGAAGCAGCCTAAAAGAAAATCCACTGCGTAATTACCGCGAGGAAGAACATCTGGCTTTATTCATTTCAGGCGAAAAAGAAGCGGCTAACTGGTCGGGAGCTGCTGTGCAAACAAGTTTCTTTACCCTGAAATCGTATGTCGAAAATGTGCTGAAACGTTTTGGTTTTGATGTGTTAGCGTTAAAAACTGAAGGCTTCTCGAATGCAGCCATCAGCGAAGGAGTTCAATACTTCATCAACGGAAAGAAACTGGTTGAGTTTGGAATCGTTTCAGGAAAAACGCTGAAGGCCTTTGGCGTTGAAAATCCGGTTTATTATGCCGATTTCAGCATGGATGTGCTGTTTGTTGAGCTGAAAAACAACAAGGTGTTGTTTGCCGAGTTGCCAAAATATCCTGAAGTACGCCGCGATTTAGCTTTGCTGCTCGATAAAAATATTCAGTTCAATCAGTTGCGCGATTTAGCTTTCCGCTCCGAACGGAAATTGTTGCAGTCGGTTGATTTGTTTGACGTTTATGAAGGCAAGGGCGTTCCGGAAGGTAAAAAATCGTATGCCGTGAGTTACATTTTGCGCGACGACGAAAAAACGCTGAACGATAAGCAAATTGAAAAGATCATGCAAAAATTTGTCTCGACTTACGAACGTGAACTGGGCGCTCAGTTGAGGTAATTTTTGTCAACCATAAAAACTTTTGAAAGGTGTCGCTGTTCGTTTGGTGACACCTTTTTTTAATTAAATGATTTAAAAATGTGAGAATTTGAAGATTTGTGAATGGAAAGCATGGAGTCAGGAACTTCAAACTTTAGGCACCCCGAACTTGAAACTTTGAATTTGAAACTTTGAACTTTTCAGAATGACCAATCAGGCAAAAGGACTTATATATACATTAATTACCGTTTTGATGTGGGGCGTTTTGGCCATTGCACTGAAGGTAGCTGTGAAAGTAATTGATTCACCAACAATTGTCTGGTTTCGGTTTTCGCTTGCTTTCACCGGAATGGCCTTATGGGCGGCATTTACCGAGCCAAAAGCTCTGAAAATATTGTATCAGCCCTCGCTGATTCTGATTATTTCTACCCTGATGCTGGCCTGGAATTATATCGGGTTTATGCTTGGCGTGCAATACACGTCACCCGGAAATGCTCAGATTGCTGTTCAAACTGGCCAGATTGTTTTGGCTATCTTTGGAATAGTTTTTTTTAAAGAGCGAATGACTCTGCGGCAAGGAGTTGGATTTGTACTCACCTTATTTGGTTTCTGGATATTTTATCAGCAGCATGTAACTTCTCCATCTGTGGACAATAGTCAGTACACCAAAGGAATTTTGCTTACGGTTTCAGGCGCGTTAACCTGGGCTGTTTATGCTGCCATGCAAAAAAAGCTCATACAGGAACATCCGGTAACTACCCTCAATATTTTCATTTTCGGACTACCAGTTTTGCTTTATTTGCCATTTGCCAATTTCTCGTCGCTGGCTGATCTTAGCTTTGGTTATTGGCTATTGCTGATTTTTCTTGGCGCCAACACGCTCATTTCATACGTCTGTCTCTCACTTGCTTTGAAATACATGGAAGCTGGCAAAGTGAGCGTATTGCTGATTATGAACCCAATTATCACCTTTGTTATTATGGGAATTTTTACCTGGCTTCAGGTAAGCTGGATTGCACCCGAACATTTTTCGGTACTGTCGGTTTTAGGAGCCCTGGTGGCTTTGGGTGGAGCAATGCTGGTGGTCTGGAAGAAAAGTAAATCCTGACAAGAAAAATTATCCTTTTCTGAAATTTTGCACTTCTGTTGATTCGTTCGACCTTTTGCCTATTCATATCGTTTAGTTTTGCAGCCTCAAAACAGATTTCAGTTTTTAATCTGAAACTTGAGACTTTGAACTTGAAACTCTTTCTATGTGGGTATTTTTAGCGCTGGCATCGGCACTTTTTCTGGGAATATACGAGGTCTTTAAAAAGCTTTCTGTCCATAAGAATGCTGTAATTCCGGTACTTTTTATTTCAACACTAACCAGCTCGCTCATCTTTTTACCCATAACAGTTGGTTCGTCGTTGTATCCCGGTTTCTTTCAGGAAATCCAATTGTTTGTTCCCGATATTAAGATCGAACAGCACATGCTTATTTTCCTGAAATCGCTGATTGTGGTTTCGAGCTGGGTGATGGCTTTCTATGCAGTGAAAAACTTACCAATGACTATCGTGGGGCCTATTCGGGCAACCGGACCAGTATGGACTTTGCTGGGTGCCATTGTCATTTTCGGCGAGCATCTTAATACTCAGCAATGGGTGGGCGTGGTGATTACCCTGTTTTTCTTTTACATGCTGTCGGTCGCCGGAAAATCGGAAGGCATCAACTTCTCGGCCGATAAATGGGTATTCCTGATTATGGCCGGAACGTTTCTTGGCGCCGTGAGTGGGTTGTACGATAAATACCTGATGCGGCGTATCGACCGGATGGCTGTGCAGGCTTGGTTCTCGTTTTACCAGGTGGTTATTTTGTTACCGGTTTTGGTGCTTACCCGCTGGCGATTACCCCGATCGGAGCGGACACCTTTCCACTGGCGCTGGTCCATTCCGCTGATTGGAGTGTTCCTTGTTGTGGCCGATTATTTGTATTTCAACTCGCTGAGTTATGCCGATTCCCTGGTTTCAATCATATCGTCGCTGCGCCGCGGAGGAGTGGTCATTTCGTTTGTGGTGGGGGCATTGGTTTTCAAAGAGAAAAATATTCTGCTAAAAGCTTTGTATCTGGCTGGTATCATGATTGGTATTTTATTAATTTCGATGGCATCGCATTGAACTTCAAAGTTCCAAGTTTCAAGTCGATGCGGTGTTTATCCTTTGCTGTTCGGCTTTAGCGAAGGGTCATGAAATGTAAACTAAACGTCATGAAAAAAGTATTTCTCCTCATTATAGTTTTTTGTGTTTTGCTTTCTTGTAAAGACAAGAAGCCGGTTGCCAATCCAAAGGAATTGATTGAGGCTGATCTGGCATTCTCCGATTATTCGGTGAAGCACGGCATTCAAAAGGCTTTCATTGAATTTGCACACGACAGTGTTGTGTTGTTAAAAGACAATCACTTACCAATTGTCGGGAAAAATAACCTGATGGAAAGCTACAAAGGGCGAAGCGATTCGGGATTGGTACTTACCTGGAAGCCTGAAGCCGCCACAATCGGAAATAGTGGCGATCTCGGGTTAACCTACGGAATCTGGACTTTGGTAGCAAAAAGTGACACTACACAAGGAACTTACCTCACCGTCTGGAAAAAGAACAGTGTTGGGCAGTGGAAATACATTGCCGATACCGGAAATGATGGCTTGGGTAAAAAGAAATAAGATCTTATTCTTCGAATAGCTCGTTGAGCCCGTTGAAATAGTCTTCTTCCCAGCCTTCGGCAATGTTTTGGTAGGCTTCGTCAGGGATGTTGGTTTGCACCACTTCCATGCTGGTCCCGCCCTTGTCGGGGTGCAGTTTGATGGTGACAATCGAGCGCTTGTCTTCGTCGTCTTCACCAAAATACCACTCCTGAACAATCTTGTGGTTTTTCTCGAATTCGAGGTTCATGCCAACAATACTTTCATCCCAAAGCGAGAACTCGGTGTTTGGCGTATCTTCCATCACAGCATCTTCGCCGGTCCAGATTTCGATCATCACTTTATTGGTCAGGGCATTGTACACGTCGGCCGGATCGGCTGTGATTTTGAAGTACTTTTTGAAAGTTTTCATATGTTTATTTTTTTAGGTTGTTAACTAGTTCAGTTTTTTTCGTTCGTAAATGCGCTTGTTGAGTTTATACGAAAAACCAATGGTTGTAAGTTCCTTCGTCTGCCATTTTGCTTTAAAAATTGCATTTCCGGCAGCATCTTTTTTCCCGGTGTCGAAGGTCACATTGTCGTCGTAAAGCATGTAAAGGTTAACGGTCATGTTTATCCGGTTTGTCAACTGCGCAACCAGTGTATTTTCCCAGTTGATGTCGAGCTTTTTGAATGGCGACTGGTAGTTGATGAACATCTTGTACTTGGTTTCGTAGCTGATTTGCTTGTTGAAATTGATCTTGTATTTAATATCGGCATTCAGACCGGGCTCCCAGAAACTGCGACTGTTAGCAGGAACACCAAATTTTGTCTGATCGATTTTGGCCGTATCGCTTACAAACACATTTTTGGCCGTGATTGGCGAAATGAAAAGCGAGAAATTATCGTTGGGTTTGTAATCGAGACCCAGCTTGAAAATGGTTTTTGCTGGCGACATGTATCCTGAAATTGGCTTCGTTTTGTCGGGATAGGCATACCCGTTAAAAAACTGGGTCACAAAATCGACCTCGGTACTGTAATACCATTTTTTGAAAGCGCTCAGGCCAAAGCGTGAGATTAATTCCAGCTTATCGTCGTTTTTTTGGGTTTGCTTGGTGTCTCCACCCTGCCTGATCCATCCATTGCGGAACTCGCCGGTATTTTCCCATTTCACTTTGGGGGCCGAATAGTTGGCAAAACCTTTCAGAACGGTTAAGATTGAAAAGGCCGAATTACCCCCGGCTTTCCAGTTGTTCAGGTAGGTTTGCGTAAATCCGAATGTGCCATATCCGCCCAATTCCCAAGGCGCTACCACGTCGTATTGCTTCTTTATTTTTTCAATTTTATTGTCCGGAGTCAGCTTCTGGAAAGTAAAATCTCTTCGTTGTTTTTGCGCAATGCGGTCGAAGGTCACATTGTCTTCAATCGCAATTCCAATGGTTTTTTTGTCCAGATTCATCAACTGAATTCCAATGGAATCGTTTTGCATGTTTTTGATGAACATCCGGTTAATTGAACGTTTGTTGTTCTGAAGCCAAATCTGTACAGGCTTTCCTGAAATGCTCTGAAGCGTAATAGCTACCGAATCGTTTTGGGCATGATGCTCCAAGGTTTGCACAAACAGGTTGATTGAGTCGTTAACCGACCGAACGATGGAATCGTTGTAATGAGCCAGAATTTGCTGGTTTTGCAGTTTCAGCGAATCTTTCAGCTGTGTTTGCAGCGAGTCGGAAAATACGCGGACGGCATATTTCTGATAAGCTGTAATGGCCGAATCGAGATTCATTTTTTCAATCCTGCTGTTGAAGCGCCGGCGGGCAACTTCGAGGATGAAACTGCGGGCTTTCTGGCGTTCTTTAATCCGTTCGAAATTATTGGCTGTTTGCGTCTGCCCCGGAATTTCATTTACATTTTTTAAACTGTCGGGCAAAATAATGAGTGTCCGTCTGATGATGGCTTCTTCGTCGCCTTCAGCAATGGGTGGTACTTTACCGTCGGGACCGGCAATCAGGTTTTCGGGCAGGGGAATCGATTTCATATCCACTCCGTTCCAGATGTCGCGATCGAGTCGTTTCATCTTTTCGAGGATAGAATCGTAGGGCAGATATCCCCTGATCTGCAGCGAATCGCTTACCAGCAGCGGCGAACGGGTTATGTATCTGAAATCGGGATTTCTGCGGAACTGATCAAGTTTATTCAGAATGGTGTCGATGCGCTCATCTTCGGTGAAATGAATTAATCCGGTGATGGTTTTTACGATTTCCGGATTTTCAGATTGCCACACATTATCGCCTTGCAGGTGTTTTTTCAGGTAATCGATGCTCAGTTTAATGGAATCGGCACGACTGAGTTCTTTTTCTTTTTTTCGGTCAATGGGGGTGGTTTCTGCAAATAATGAAACGCTGATCAGGAGGAAAAATCCTGCGCAAAGTCTTGTAAACTGCATGTCTATTTGGTTAATTGGCTTTCAAAAAAACGATTTAAATTCAAACTTGTTGTTCCGCATTTCAAAAATCAGGCCATCTTGTCCGTCCATTCCTGAAAGGGATGCTCCGAAAGGTACGAATTGTAGTAGCGGCGGTCACCCGAAACCTCATCCAAAAGCCAGTCGGGGCGGGCAAAATCCTGATTTTCTGATTCGAGTTCAATTTCAGCCATAATCAGGCCTTCATTCTTTCCTGAAAATACATCTACCTCCCACAAAGATTCTTCGAACATCACTTTGTATCGTGTTTTTTCAACCGGATTCGAGATGGCCAGTTTCAGCATTTCCTGCGCGTCGGCAACCGGAATTTCGTATTCAAACTCGGGGCGCGAAATGGATTCGGTGCGGCCTTTGATGGTTAGAAAGGCCTTGTCGCCGGCAATCCGCACTCGCACAGTCGGGTTTGGGTCAATGCCCAGGTACCCCTGACATAGCAAAGTTCCGGGAACATTGGGTTGCCATTTTTCTGCGTCAACTAAAAATTTGCGTTCAATTTCGAGAGCCATCGTTTCGATTATTGTTTTTGCTAATTTGCACAGCAAAATTAGAACTACTGTTATGATTTCACGTGAAATTGCTGTTAAACTTTTGAATGATAACATTCAAAACACCAATATGATCAAACATTGCCTGGCCAGCGAAGCTGTTTTGCGGGCTATTGCATTAAAGCTGAACCAGAATGCCGACGAGTGGGGAATAGCCGGTTTGCTCCACGATATTGATGTGGAAGTAACCAATGCCGATCCCTTTAAACACGGGCCACACGCGGCAGTAATGCTCGACGGAATGCTTACTCCGGAAGCCCTCGATGCCATTGTGATGCACAACGAAGTGGCTACCGGCAAGGAGCGGACTACCGTTTTTCAGCATGCTGTTGCTGCCGGCGAAACCATTACCGGGCTGATTATGGCTACTGCGCTGGTTTATCCTGATAAAAAACTAGCCTCAGTAAAAACCAAATCGATTACCAAACGCATGAAGGAAAAGGCTTTTGCCGCTTCGGTGAAACGCGAAAATATTCTGGAATGTGAACGGATTGGGATTCCGATCAACGATTTTGCTGAAATGGCGCTTACAGCCATGCAGGAAATCAGCGACGAATTGGGGATGTAGAAAGTTCCAGGTTTCAGATTTTAAATTGGGCGACCTGGAACTTGAAATTTGAAACTTTTTACAGCGAATTTCTACGGATAAACTGAAATGGACTTTTGATGCGTTCGAACTTCCGGCTAATGATCATTTGAGCGGCAAGTTGTCCGATTTCTTCATGGTTGGTTGAGATGGTAGTTATCCCGTCGCACAGAATTTCTTTTACCTGGTTTTCGTTGTAGGCAACTACGCCACAGTCTTTGCCCAACGTCCAGTTTTGTTGTTTTATCTTCCGGATGAATGCATACAAATCGTCGTCGGAAACAATGATGTACGCTTCGCCTTTCCTGATTTCGGTGTTTTCAATCTGGTCGATCACTGTATTTTCGAACCCATTCACCTGGCAAAATATACGGAAGCCCCGCATAATATAAGGTTGATAGTATTCGGATTGCGGAAAAACAAGGTTCAGGCGGCTGTATTTTCGCAGCAAATCGAGCCCGCAGGTTAAGGCGGTCTGTATGTCTTTATCGTATTCCTGGTAAACCACCGGGTATTCTTTCAGTTCGTCCAGAAAGCGGTCAACAATCAGTACTTTTTCTTTCGGGATCTTCCGGATAACTTTGATGATGTCGGCATTTTCGTTCCTGAAATGCGGAAGAATCACAAAATAATCATAGCTGTTCAGGTTTTTATCCACAATGGCTTCAAACTCGTCGAGCTCGTAATTGTAAATAAAAACATCGACGCTGGCTTTGGTGCCCATGGTTTTCACAAACGAATAATAGATGCTTCGTTTGTAATTGCTCAGCTTGTTAAAGATCAGACAGATTTTTAGCTTTTTGCTTACGTCGATGCGGTTGATGTAATATCCTTTCCCCTTTACCGCGGAAACGATGCCACTGTTTTTCATGTGAACGTAAGCTTTTTCAATCGTATCGCGCGAGAGAAACAATTCTTCGCTGGTCTCATTTATTGAGGGAATCCGTTGTCCCTGTTTAAAAATACCGGCTTCAATATCCGAAATAAACAGATCGACTACCTGCAGGTATTTCGGAACTTCTGAATCGGCATTTATTTTGAGATTTTTCAGCATGAAAGACACAATTGAATGCCCGAAATTACGAAAAAAAGGCAAACCGTGTGGTCTGCCTTTTTTGATGAAATATTTTGTTCCCTATTGTAGAGACAAGGCATTGCCTTGTCTCTACACAAATGATACACAAAAATTACTATTTCCGTTCTGCCAGTTTCTTCCGCAGCAATTCAGGAATTTCGCCCGGTTCTTTGGCTACCGGAACACCTGCGGCATTGAATGCGGCAATTTTTTCATCAGCAGTTCCTGAACCACTCGAAATGATGGCTCCGGCATGTCCCATCCGTTTTCCGGGAGGTGCGGTTTGTCCGGCGATAAAAGCCACTACGGGTTTGGTCATTTTCTCGGCAATGTAGCGGGCTGCCTGTTCTTCGGCGTCGCCACCAATTTCGCCAATCAAAACCACTGCAGTCGTATTCGGATCGTTTTCAAAGCGTTCGAGCAGATCGATGAAATACAGTCCGGCAACCGGGTCGCCACCAATTCCTACGCAGGTAGTTTGTCCAAAATCGTTTAGTGTAAGCTGATTGACAACCTCATAGGTCAAGGTGCCACTTCTGGAAATAAAACCAATTGGACCTTCTTTAAAGATCATGGCTGGCAAAATTCCGATCAGAGCTTCTCCCGGCGTAATTAACCCCGGACAGTTTGGGCCGATGAGCAGCGTGCCGTTTTGTTTCAGGATGGGTGTAATCCGAATCATATCCTGAACCGGAACGCCTTCGCTGATGGCAATAACCAGTTTGATTCCGGCTTCCGAAGCTTCCAGAATGGCATCGGCGGCGAATGCTGCAGGTACAAAAATAATGGAGGTGTTGGCTCCTGTAGCTTTTACAGCGTTCTCTACCGAATTGAAAACCGGCACACCTTCAACCGATTCGCCTTCTTTGCCTGGCGAAACTCCGGCTACGATGTTGGTCCCGTATTCTTTCATGCGTCCGGTGTGAAATTTACCGTCGCGTCCGGTTATTCCCTGAACAACCAGTTTGGTATCTTTATTGACTAAAATGCTCATTTGGATGATTATTGATGATTGGTTTCTTTTAACTATCGTTTACTTAGTTCAATAGCTTTTTTAGCGGCTTCGCTCATCGAGCTTACCGTTGGTAATCCGGTTTCTTTCAGAATGGCAAGGCCTTCAGCAGCATTGGTTCCCGAAAGGCGAACCACGATTGGTACGTCGGTCATGATAATTTCGAGTGCTTTGAGCAATCCGCGGGCTACATCGTCGCAACGGGTAATTCCACCAAAAATATTGATCATTACGGCTTTCACATTTTTGTCCCCCAGCAGGATGTTCATGGCATCAATCACTTTTTGTGGGTTCGAGCTGCCGCCAATATCCAGGAAGTTGGCAGGCGATCCGCCGTACAGTTTAATCATATCCATGGTAGCCATAGCTAAACCTGCACCGTTTACCATGCAGCCAATGTTCCCGTCGAGTTTAATGTATGACAAACCTTTTTCGTGTGCAGCAATTTCCTGAAGTTCTTCTTCATCGGGTTCGCGCATGGCCAATATTTTAGGTTGGCGGAAAAGCGCATTGTCGTCGAAATTCATCTTTCCGTCGATGGCAAAAACATCTCCTTCCGGAGTTAAAATCAGCGGATTGATTTCGGCAAGCGTGGCATCGGTCTCCACATATAATTTGTACAATTTGGTCAGGATTGAGGCCGCTTTCTGGGCCTGTTTGATGTCGCCGAATAATTTCAGAGCAATGTTTCGGGCCTGGTAATCGAGCAACCCGGTAAGCGGATTCACCGGATATTTGATAATTTTTTCGGGATTGGTTTTGGCTACTTCTTCAATCTCAACGCCACCTTCGGCACTGGCCATCAGGGTAACGCATTTCGAATTCCGGTCGTTTACAAAACCTACATAAAACTCTTTTTCAATATCGGCAGCTTTGGTTACAAGCACTTTTTCTACCGTCAGGCCCTTGATGTTCATCCCCAGAATTTGTTTGCCTGCATTAATCGCTTCTTCAACGTTACGGGCAAGTTTAACACCTCCGGCTTTACCGCGCCCACCTGCCAACACCTGGGCTTTCACCACGGTCATGCAATTGAGCTCGCGCGCTGCATTTTCAACTTCGCTGACGGTGTAACACAACACATCGTCTGGAACAGGAATGCCATAACTCCTGAAAATTTGTCTGGCTTGATATTCGTGAATCTTCATGTCAAGAAAAGTTATTGGTTAGTATGATTCCAATTTTGATGTACTAGAACAGTTTATAAATTGTTTAGTTTTAAAAAATTGATTTAAGTAAGTGAAAAGACGAATTAATTGGTTGAAAATTGACAAACATCAATTTCAGTACCTGAAAAATGGATAACCACATGAGCGTTTAGCAATATTTAGCCTATTTTTGCACGTCCCAAAAAAATTAAGATCATGCTTGAAGACATCAAACAGGTATTGCGGCAGGAAGCCGAGGCCATTCAGAATATTCCGGTAAGCGATTCGTTTGAAAAAGCCATTAACATTATTGAAGAACGTGTCCATAAAATGAAGGGGAAGCTGGTTGCTTCAGGAATGGGGAAAGCCGGACAAATTGCCCTGAATATTGCCACAACCTTCAGTTCAACCGGAACTCCGGCGGTGTTTTTGCATCCGAGCGACGCTCAGCACGGCGATTTAGGGGTAGTTCAACCCAACGATGTGTTACTGCTGATTTCAAATTCAGGAAAAACACGCGAGATTTTGGAGCTGGTTCACCTGGCCGAAAACCTGTACGAAGGTCTGCCATTGATTGTAATTACCAGCAACGGGAACTCGGAGCTGGCCCAAATGTCTGACGTTTGCATTGAAACCGGCAACCCGAAGGAAGTTTGTATTCTTGGACTTACACCGAGTACCTCGACTACCGTAATGACCGTTATTGGCGATGTTTTGGTGGTGATGATGATGAAACGAATCGGCTTCAACAATGAGGAATATGCCAAGCGCCACCACGGCGGTTACCTGGGTGATAAATCGAGGAAGCAGGCGGGGCTGAAATAGTGTTCAGTCGCAGTGACTGACTTGGAACTTGAAATTTGGAACTTGAAACGATATATAAATGAGAATTTTAAGAGAAAATAGTATTGGTTTGGTGATTGACATTCAGGAACGTTTGGTTCCGGCAATGGAAGAAAGCGAAGTATTGGTTGAAAACTGCAAAAAACTGATTCAGGGATTGCAGATTTTGGGTGTGCCCATGTTGGTAACTCAGCAATATACCAAAGGATTGGGCGAAACCATTGAGGATGTGAAATCACTTTTTGCGGATTTTCAATACATCGAAAAGAAAGATTTTAGCTGTTACGACGAGCCTGTATTTGCCGAAAAGCTGGCTGTTTCAGGAGCAAAAAATGTGATTATCTGCGGTATCGAATCGCATGTATGTGTGCTGCAAACGGCAATAGATTTGAAGGCTGCCGGCTACACACCAGTTGTTGTTTCCGACTGCGTTTCGTCACGCTCGTTCGATAATCTCGATCTGGCTGCTGAACGTTTCCGCTACGAAGGAATCATGATGACTTCCTTCGAGTCGATTCTTTTTGAACTGACGCGAAGCGCCGTAGCTCCCGGTTTTAAAGAGATTTCGAAGTTGGTGAAGTAAAATATTTGGCAGAGACGTCCGATTCGGACGTCTCTGCTTGCTTTTATACTAAGGCTCTGAAATTTCGGGATAGCTGTTCCGGATAAAATCGGCTCCGGCTTTCAGATTGTCGATCGGGAAATGATGACCCTGAAGTGATTGTTTTCCAAGAGTATTGGGGTAAATGGTGGCAGGTGCACCAAGTTTAATGTATTTGTTTGCCAGTAAGAACGTGTTTTCGGCCGGAGGAACGATGCTGTCGTTCAATCCGATGGAGAAAAATAGCGGAACTTTAGCCGCTGCCAGCTTTTCCAGATTGTCGATGGGGTAGTCCGGGTAATCCAATGCCTCTTTTTCTGATTTAAAATTGTAAGCTATTTGCAGCAATTTCCACGATTCCGGATCGCCTTTGCTAAAACCTTTGCCTCCCGGCCAGCTTTTTATATCGCAAACCGGAGCTTCAACATAAATACAACTTATCCTCTCCGGCCAGCGCTTGGCAAATCCAAACACAAATAATCCGCCACGACTGACACCTTCCAGCACTACTTTTGGGTTTAGTCCGTACTGTATGGTCAGATACTGATAAAAATTATTCCACACATCCATGGCTTTGGGCGCGCCAAACATGCCGTCGGTGTTTACGTACACAATGTGAAATCCCTTTCTGACCAGAATGCTGTCCATTTGGTAATGCCATTCGGGAAAGCGGGCGCGCCAAATCCAGGGCTTGCCGGCTGCTGCTTTCTCCGGAATAATAATGTGGGCATTGCGTTGGTCGATCTGGAAATCGTAACGTGTAAAGCCATGCCAAATCGATTTTTCTCCGGGATACGCGGCTGTGACCAATTGGCCTTCTTTGCCCGTCAAGGCTTTGTAAATTGCTTTTGCCATTAATCCGGCACCTTCGGCATTGGGATGAATCTGATCGGGGAAAAGTGATGGTTTATCTTTGAGGGCAGTAAACAGGTCGATTACGGGCAGTTTTTCTTTTCGGGCCACTTTTTCAATTGCAGGAATAACACCATGAATCACAATCGAATCATTGATTCCCCATCGGCTGGCATAAACCGGTACCGGTTTGCACACGAATATTTGGGGATGTGAAGCCAGCTTTTTCAATTCGGTTACCATTGCCAGGTAGTCGGTGTAAAACTCCGATGAGAATTTCCAGTTTTGGGGCTTGGTGTCGTTTGTTCCGAGTTTAATGATCACCACATCAGGAAGAAATGCTTTCGCCTGTGCATAAGCTTCTTCGTTCCAGAAAGGGAAATCGCCTTTTTTCAGCATGGTTCGGGCACTAACACCGAAATTACGAACAACCCATTGGTCGCCTAAGATTCTTTGAAGCTGTGCCGGATACGAATCGCGCGGCCTGTCATCAATTCCGGAGCCATACGTAATGCTGTTGCCAATGCAGGCAACTTTAATTGCGCCTGAATACTTCGACAGATCAATTGGTTGGGCAAAGCCTGTTATAACCAGAACTGAAAATGTCAGGAAAAATAGAATAGCTTTCATCGCAGTTTAGCTGTTTTTTGAGTTAGGTTTAATTTTCCAAAGATAGAAATATTATGATGTGCTAAAGGTGTTTTGGGGTATCTTCAGCAGATGTGAAAATTACATGGGCAAGGCGATTAAAAAAAGAACCCCTCGTTATATCGTAGCGATAACGAGGGGTTGAAGTATTTTCAGATCGGTTATTTATTAATATCCCGGGTTTTGTTCAATCAACTGGTTGCTGGCTATTGCCTGCTCTGGAATTGGGAAACGGTTTTGATATGATTTGCTTTCTCCGTCGGCAGGATGATCCCACCACGATTGAGTAGTGTATTTGTTCCAGCGAACCAAATCGGTACGGCGGCGACCTTCACCAATAAATTCAATCATCCATTCGTCCAACATTCTCCATTCGTCCAGGTTTGCTGCGGTTACAGGATCTGGATCAGCATTTTTAAAGTAGCGTTTGCGCACATCGTTGATCAATTTAGCAGCACCAGCTTTGTCGTTTGCACGCAGTTTGCATTCGGCCAGCATATAGTATGCTTCGGCCATGCGGAAAACGGGAATATCAGGATTACCTCTTAAAGTTTGATTACTGGCCCATGGAGTAGGTGAGAACTTAGCCAAACGAACACCTGAGTTCTCTTCGCCCCAACGTGCGCCTTCTTTACCATGATCAGCTTCGGAGCCTTGCATCGGAATGATACGGGCGATCTGGTCAACAATTAACAAGGTATCGGTTGGTTTGAACTGACGGTTACCTCCGTGGCAAACTTTTCCGTTAACGGGATTGACCATTTTACCAAAATAGAACATACCTCTAAATTTCCCATTGCCTTCGTATGCACCTAACTGTTTGCGCACATCCTGATCATTAAATTTGGCAAAGGGACTACCTAAGCGATAGGTTTGTCCTTCCCGGACATTTGCGCTTCCGGTCAAATACGATTTGCCATTTTTATCGAGCGAAGGAACAAGACAGTAGCCGTTATTGCGGTTGCCGATTGTACCGTTGTCCCAGTATTCGCCCATTCCGTAGTGGTTTGAATTCGGTCCTACGCTGCGTTCACTTACTGCATACTGGCTTGGTACCGACCAAATGATTTCAGTAGAACGGTCGTTGTTAAAACCGTAAATATTCGTCCAGTCGTTCTCAAGTTTATAGGCGCCGTATTTTCCGTCAATAATGTCCTGGCAAATGGCAGCACATTGGGCATACATGTCTTTCTTGATGTATGCTTGTGCGTTAAAGTAAAGCCTTGCCTGTAACATGGCGGCAGCCGCCTGGTTGATGGCTCCGGTTTCCTGGGCGCCTAGGGTTGTTTTCTTTGGAAGCTTAGGAATGGCTTCAGTAAGCAGTTTGTCGATAAAGTTGAATGTTTCAACATCGGTGGCACGTGGCTGAATATCTCCCTGAGTAGAGGTATAAAGCGGCACTCCGCCGAACATATCAAGACCAAACCAGTAAAAGAAAGCCGACAATGTTTGGAGTTGCATCAGTACAGCATCGCGGCTGCCTGCAGGGAACCCAAGTTTGTCGAAGTCAACATACTGATCGATATCGTCTTTTGCACTCCATGCCTGGGCAACACCCATTGAAAAGGCGCGCCATGCGTCGTACACGCCGGGAGTTGTAGGTGTGAAATCGTGATTGTAGCCTCGCAGATAAGCGCCGCCATCGTACCAGTCGTTATAACGCGAAGGTACCAGCATCTCGTCGGTTGTGAATTCCTGAAGGCGAATAAAGTTAGAATGAGCCTGTCCATCGGCCATACACCATGCCCAGTGGGTAAAAGCACGCCCCATGCGCTGATAGACTTTCGGTTGGGTATCGAAAAATAATTCGGGTACCGATTGCGAGTAGTACTCCGGTTCCACCGAACACGACTGGAAAGATACGGATAACGTGATAACAGTTACGGTGGCTGTTATAAACTTATATATTTTCATCTTCGTACTTTTTAATTGATTTAAGGTTAAAAATTAAACTGAACGCCGAACGTAAAAGTACGGGTCTGAGGATAGATGTCGCCTTTCTTCTCAATGCCAGCATCCCAGCCGGTAATATCAATTTCCGGGTTCAGGCCTGGATACTTGGTGAAAGTATAGAGGTTATTTCCGGTAAAATAAAACCTGATATTATCCATTAGGTTGGTATATTTCTTCATAGGCAAGGTATATCCCAGCGAGAGGTTCTGAATTTTAACGAATGTAGCATCGTATAGGAAATAGTCACTTGGCGAAGGACGTCCGGTGATGTTACCGTTTTTGTTAATGGCATCGTAAAGCATGTTGCCTTGAACAACGTTTCTCAAACCATATTCCAACTCAATGGCATTATAGATGTCATAATCGATCCAGCTGGTAAGAGTCATGTTAAAGTCCCATTTTTTATAGCTGAGGTTATGCGACCAACCGGCAATAAGCGTTGGGATATAACTTTTCTGATAAACGCGGTCGTCAACCGATCCCTCGTCAGAGAAAATCACATTATTGTCTTTGTTATATATCTGGAATCTTCCTTCGCTGACTCCGGCATAGCGGTACATAAAGTAGCTTCCTACTTCCACATTTTCCTCAATACGGTGGGCATATTCAACCCAGTTATTTACCGAGGCCCCGTTGATGTAGGTTTGGTCGCCCCAAAGCGAACCGATGAAGGTTTTATTGTGGCTCAGGTTCAGCGATGTGCTGTAGTGCCAGTTTGCCGAACGAACAACGTCGCCGCCAATTTCAAATTCCCAGCCCCTGTTTTCCATTGTACCGATGTTTTTGTACATGCTCGATTGAGTGTTTGGCGGTTGCGGAACTTCCACACTGTAGATCAATCCTTTTATGGCGCGGCGGTAGAGGTCGAATTTACCATACACACGGTTTTTGAACAGCGAGTAGTCCAAACCAACATTCCATTCATGTTTTTCTTCCCACCCAAGTTCTTTATTGAGGTTGGTGGTGGCACCATAACTCATGGCCCAGGTTCCATCAGGCAATAACCAACGGGTATCAGATCCATATTTTCTGGCAGCATAGTCGGCCGAGAAACCTTCGTTACCGGTTACACCATAAGCAACACGCAGCTTGAGGTCGTTCACCCAACCGACGTATTTCAGGAAATTCTCGTTTGAGATACGCCATCCGGCTGATGCAGCCCAGAAGTTACCCCAACGGTTGTTTACTGCAAATTTGCTTGAACCTTCGCGTCGTACCGAAGCAGTAGCCATATAAGTATCTTTATACGAATAGCTGGCGCGGGCAAAATAGGCCAGCAGGCGCTGGGTGATTCCTTTGCTTGAGCTCATGCTGGCAAGGCCTTCGGTTAACCGTGTTCCTTCACCGAGGTTCCAGAATTTAACCAGGTCGTTCGTGAAATTACCGTTGGCAGCCGAAAAACCATCGCTGTTTTGTTCGAAATAGCTATATCCGGCAACGGCATTAATAGAATGATCACCAAATCCGTTGACATATGACAAATATCCGTCGGTATTTATCAATTCAGTTTTGCTGAAATCCATCTGGGCCCAACCTTTACGTCCGGCTTTTATCTCTTCGCGTGAGAACATCGAGCGATAGAAATGGCGTTCCCACTGGCGGTTTTCGTAAGCACCCGATTGACGATACGACAATCCTTTGATTGGCTTGATGTTCAGTTTGAGTTCAATATCCGGGCGGAACCATTTATCCATGCCTTCATCGGTAGTGAGCGCTGCTTCGGCAATATTGTTCATTTCGGTACCGTCGCCCTGTGTTATTACGTTCCAGCCTGTAGTGCTTTTAGGGTCATAAACTGACTGTGTAGGGTTGGCGCGAAGAACTCCTTCGATAGATGGTTTGTTCTGGTTACGAAGCGCCTGACGGTAGCTAAGGTGGCTGCTAATGTTCAACCATCCGTCCAATACTTTAAAGTCACCGTTGATACGGCCCGAATAGTCTTTACGGGTATCGCCGCGCAATACTCCGCGGTTGTCGTCGTACATCACTGTGGCGTAAACACGTGCAGTTTCAGCGCCACCCTGCAGGGTGAACACGTGGCGGTTCGATGTTGGATTGTCGCTCATTGCTTCGTCCCACCAATCGGTATTGTATCCGTCGTTGTTTTTTGCTGCGCCATAAGTAGCTACGTAGTCTGCAGCACTAAGCATGTTGGGCTTGCCAAACGATTTTTTTAGCAACACTTCGCTGGTCATGCTCATTTTCAATGCTCCTGACTTGGCTTGTTTGGTGGTGATAAGAATTACACCGCCGGTAGCTCTGGTCCCATAAATTGCACCAGCAGAAGCATCTTTCAGCACGTCGATTGACTGAATGTCTTCCTGAACAAGCGTGCGGATATCTCCACCCGGCATGCCGTCGATAACAATCAGTGGAGTGCGCGAAGTATTGATTGACGCCATACCACGTAACTGGAACGTATTGCCCGAGTTGGGACTTGCATTTCCCGACATGACCAGGCCACCAATTTTACCTTGCAGCGCTGTAGCAATCGACGAACCTCCAACACCCAGAGGCAAATCTTTAATTGCCAGCGAAGAGATAGAACTCGTTACCTGTTTCTTTTCCATACTACCATATCCAATGGCCACAACCTCATCAATGCCAATGGCTTCTTCTTCCATTGTTACATTGATTGTGGTTTTGTCGGCAACTGCTATTTCCTGAGTTTTCATTCCAACAAAAGAAAAGGTCAATATGCCGTCAGAAGGTACTTTGGGCAGAGTGAATTTCCCGTCCATATCGGTAATTAACCCGCTTGTTGTACCTTTTATCACCACCGAAACACCGGGAAGTGGAGCACCTGTAGTGTCGGTTACTTTACCTGAAACCGATTTTTGTTGCTGGGCCGATTCTGTAGCATTTTCGGCATCGGTATATAAAACGTAATTGTTATTGAACGAGCGGTACTTTACATCGGTACCTTTAAAAAGTAGGTCTAATACTTCGGTAATACTTTTCGAATCGCAATTGACGTCAATTTTACGCTCAACATTGATGTTGCTTGCGTTATACATAAACCGAAACTCGGTTTGGTCTTCGATCCGTTTCAGGATGTTATTAAGCGATTCTTTTTCAGCTTTTAAACTAAGAAGGCCATTGTTTTGCGAAAACACACCGGCCGAAACCTGAAAAAATAGAACAAATAAAAGAAAGGTTGTCAGTTTCATAATTCTACACAATTGTCTCGAGCAGGGTATTCTCCCGCAACGGAAATTCCATCGTTTTTTTTTCATAAATTTGAAATGTTAATGTTTAAAAATTAATACAATCACCTTGTGATTGTTAGAAGGAAAGTCTGCAACACTTTCCTTCTTTTATTTTTAGAAATTTATTTTTACTTGCTCGCCTTTTATCTCGTAGTTAAATTTTGAGGTTAATTGCATCATATTCAGTAGTTCCCGAAGGCTCTCTGTTTTAATTGTCATTGTAAATCTGTCGCTGTTTTTTTGTTTGGAGTTCGATGTAATTGTCACGCCGTACCAGCGTTCGATTCGGGGAATTAAATCGGTAAATGAGATATCGGTAAATCGTAGCTCATTGTTTTTCCAGAGCGAGTAAAGTTCGGTAGAGACATTTCTTACGCTGGCTTTGTTTTCTCCGGTTCTATATTGGACTTGTTGCCCCGGTTCAAGTTGGGCTAATTGCTGGTTATCTGCTCCTTCAATCTGTACTTCGCCTTCTTCCAGGGTTGTTTCAACAAAAGGTTCTCCGGCGAAACTTCGCAAGTTAAATTTGGTGCCGGTAACAATCACTTTCATTCCTGACGGAGTGGTTACTTCAAAAGGGTGATCGTGATCTTTTTTAACGTCGAAAAATGCTTCTCCCTCCATAGTTACTTTTCGTGGATTGAGCGCATCGTATTTTAAAACAGTTTGTGAGTTAAGCCAAACATGGCTTCCGTCGGCCAAAATGGCCTGCGATTTTTCTCCTTTCGAAGCTTTTAATTCTATAACAGCCGATTGCCGTTCCGAAAAATAACCGTTCATCCATAAACTGCCAATGCCTCCGGCCACAACAAGCAAAACAGATGCGGCCACTTTCCATAAAATATCCGGAAAAATCAGTTTCTTTTCGGTTCTTATTTTGGGCAGAATTGTGTTTAATTTATTCCAGGCTTCGTCAATATCTATTTCGGCCTTCAAGTTGCGGAGTTTACTTAAATGATAGGCCTGATGCAACCGCTGGAATTCAGTGCGGTTATCCTCAGAATTGGAGACCCATTCTAAAATAATCTCATTTTCTTCTGGTGAGGTTTCCTTATCCAGAAACCGCAACAACAAGGTCTCATTTATTGATTTTTCCATTGTTTTGATTTTCGTTAAGCTAATACAGGGAAACGTGGCGTTACCCTTACAAGCGATTGAAAAAAATAATGTAGTTGGTGAAAATCGATCGGTCGAATTAATGTCAATTGTTCAGGAAAAGGCTTATAATGAGTATGGAAAGGTAATCTTTCAGCTCTATTTTTAATTTCAACAGGGCACGGCTCATTTGGGTTTCAACCGTTTTTACCGACAGGTTTAGCTTATCGGCAATTTCGGCATACTTCAACCCATCTTCACGGCTCATTTTGAATATTTTACGGCATTCTTCGGGCAAAGAACCAATGGCTTCGTCAACTTTTGCCTGAAATTCAGTAAAAAGTACCGACTCGTAGCTGTCGAACTCTTCTTTTTTATTGTTGTAAACAACTTCTATTACTGAATAATAACTATCAACCACTTTTTGATGCTCAATAAAATTGAAGCAAAGGTTTTGTACCGATTTAAATAGGTAAGGTTTGATTTGGTCGTCGAGTTTCAAACGGTCTTTTTTAGCCCAGATATTCAGAAAGACTTCCTGAACAATCTCTTCAGCTTCCGGGGTGTTCGCAATGAATTTGTTGGCAAAACCGCATAAACGGACATAGTATTTCCGAAAAATTAATTCGAACTCGTGTTCTTCGTTTATTTGTTTGCTACTAGGTTTCACTCTGATGGTTTAGGACGGCAAATATAAAACTTCCTTAACAGAAAATCCGGTTAAATTGACATAGCCAGTTACTTCAATAACTGAATTTGGGTGGTGGTGCCGCTTTTTGGTATTCAGGAATAATGAAATGACAACGGGTCTGGTAGAATGTTTATTTTTAGGCCAGAAGATAAATTCCGGTGTTTGTTTTTGTTCCTGAAATCGTTTTATTTTATTGTATGACAATATTTTATTATCTATGGTGAATTAAACCACAAGGCTTATTAAGTGTCAAAAAAAATAGAAAAACAAAACCATAACCTTTAAAACCACAGTAATATGAGACAATCGTCGTTCTTCTTGTTTATCTGTTATTGCTTCTTTTTAAACTTAAGCGGTGCTTATGCGCAATTAAAACCCTCTGATTTTACTTCCAACTGGCCCGAATGGCGCGGCTTGTACAATTCCGGAGCAGTTAATGGCGGCGCTACTCCGGTTGAATTCAGCGAAACCAAAAATGTGAAGTGGAAAATCGAAATTCCGGGTAAAGGCCATGCCACACCGATCGTTTGGGGAAACCAGATTATTATACAAACGGCTGTTCCAACCGACAAAAAGGTTGAAAAAACTGATGCCGGTCAGGCAAGTCCAATGGCACCCACCCAAACCGATCTGATTCACCAATTCACGGTTATTTCAATTGATAAAACTTCAGGAAAAGTAAACTGGAAGACCGTGGTTAAGGAAGAACTACCGGCAGAACGTACTCACGAATTGGGAAGCTGGGCATCGAACTCACCGGTTACCGATGGCGAAAATATTTATGCGTTTTTCGGTTCGCGCGGGCTGTATTGCCTCGATATGAAAGGAAATGTGAAATGGAGCCGGAATTTTGGTCAAATGGAAATTGTGGCCAGTTTTGGCGAGGGTAGTTCTCCTGCAGTTTATAAAGACAAAATCTTTGTGCAGTGGGATCATCAGCAAAAATCGTATTTGTATGCGCTTGACAAGAAAACCGGCAAAGATGTTTGGACGGCCGAACGCGAAGAAATTACTTCGTGGGCAACTCCGCTGGTCGTTGAAGTAAACGGAAAGGCACAGCTTATAACCAGTGCTACCAATAAAGTGCGCAGTTACGATGCCGAAACCGGTAAAGTAATTTGGGAATGCACAGGAATGACCCGCAATGTGATTCCAAACCCGATGTATGCCGATGGAATTTTATACCTGATGAGTGGTTTCCGCGGAAACGCCGTCAAAGCTGTTGACCTTGCCAAAGCACAAGGCGACATCACCGGAACTCCTTCTATTTTATGGGAATACAATCAGGACGCTTCGTACACGCCAAGCCCGGTTTTAATGGATGGTAAATTGTATTTTCTGAAGGGAAACAACGGAATAATCACTTGCCTGGATGCCAAAACCGGGAAACCGATTTACAGCAACCAGAAAATTGATGGTATTACCAATATTTTCTCGTCGCCCACCGGAAATAAAGACAAAATTTATGTTGCCGCAACCAACCAGGTTAGCGTGGTGAAAGCCGGACCAGAGTTCTCAATCCTGGCTAAAAATACCTTGGATGATACATTTGAAGCTTCGCCAATTGTGGTTGGAAATGATTTGTTTTTGCGGGGAGCAAAGTATTTGTATTGCATTTCGGAAAAATAGCTTGGATTAACGATTTAAGAAGGAACAGTTTCCCAATCTCAAATCGTTAATCGTTATTCGTTAATCTCCTTGACAACAAAGAACAATCATGAAGTCTAAAATCCGAGAGTTGGCGCAGTGTCTTCCTTTGGACTGATCAGCTTTGGAATCTGAAGATTGGTTCCAAACTGTTTGTTCAGCTTTTCGATGAAATAAGCCGAAAGTAAAGGCGATTCGACTTCGATGTTCTGGTGAACAAAGAAATAAATGTCGCGAATGCCCTGATCGACCCAGATTTTTAAGCGTTCCACCCAATCGTCAAGGCGTTCGCGGTCGCTTTGCGGGTTGTTGGCGCCAACGTACCGCACAAACACTTTGGGCGTGGTAAGGCGCATGTGCAGCAAGTCGCGTCGCCCGGCAGTGTCAACTATAATGTTGGTCACCTGATGTTTCTCGAATAGTTCGTAAACTTCTTTGCAAACGGCAACATCATTAAACCATTCGGTGTTACGCAGTTCTACCGCCAGCGGTATGGCTTTTGGGAAATTTTCAATAAAACTCACCAGCCGGTCGTAGTTTTTGTACTTGAAATTATCGTGAAGTTGAAGGAAAACCATTCCCAGCCGGTCTTCGAAATTGCTGATGTTATCGCAATACTCATCAGTCAGCATTTGCACATCGTTCAAACGGCGCATATGGCTGATGCTTTGCGTCACTTTGGGGAAAAAGCGAAATCCATCGGGCGCTTTGTTGCGCCAGGTAATTACTTGTTCACGGCCAGGCATACTGTAAAATGTCGCATTTAGTTCAATGGAATTGAATTGTCTGGAATAATAGGTCAATTCGTCTTTGGTACCGTGCGGATAAAAGTTTTTCAAGTCGGTTTTGTTCCACTTGGCACAACCTACATAGATCGAGAGTGGTTTCGTTGTGTCGTTTTGTTTGAGTATCTCTGTAGTTCGCTGATCGTCGGCTGGCAGCCGGAAATCAATAAACTCAGGGTTTTCGCTTTGTCCGAATTTCATTTTTCAGGATTTTATTAATTGCATAATGAACGTATGATCTTTTTGACTACTAAAACCGGTAATTAATTTTCTTGTTCAGAAATAAGCAGAAGTTTTATTTCCCCCGTTTCCGATACTCTGCAGGCGACATGCCCATCACTTTCCGGAATACCCGTGAAAAATAGAACTGGTCGTCGAAGCCCATTTCGCGGGCGACATCGGCAATCATCCAGCCCGAATTGTCGAGTAACCGGCAGGCACGTTGAATTTTCAACTGAATGAAATAATCGATGGGCGAGTGGCCTGTTCTATTCTGGAAAAGACGGGAATAATGCGATGCCGACAAGCCTGTTTCAGTAGCAATTTCGTCCAGTTTTAGTTTTTTAGTCAGGCTTTCAAGCATAAAGTTGATGCTTTGTGCTACTGGATCTTTTTCGCCCGATTCCTTGACCAGCCTGAATTGGCTCAAATGGGTGAATGATGCCAGCAAATGCGGCAGGCAAAGATTGACATACTCCAGCGTTTCGATGCTGAATCCACGGTCGAGGTTGCGGAATATTTCAGAAAACAGGTCAGTCCGGTCGGCGATGCGCGAAGTTTTGCCTCGTTCGATCGGCAGTGCCTGACAGGCGAACCGTGAATATATACCCGATTTTTTCCCTGAAAAATGAATCCAGTAAATTGACCATGGACTCTGTTCGTCAGAATGATAGGCGTGGGGCATTCCGGCAGGAATAATAAAAAAGTGATCGGGCGGAACTGAATGAACGGTTTCATTCAGGCGGATTTCGCCTTTTCCATCTACACAGTAAATCAGGATAAATTGAGCGCTTCCGGAAGGCCGTTCGCGAAAATGGTGACGAGCCTGAGGATAATATCCGATATCAGAAATATAAATGTCAGCGATCAGCGGATTGTTTTTGACCAGGGTCAGAATTTTTTCAGGAATAACAAAGCTGATTTGTCCGGGAAATCCATCTTCTTTCTTCATTAAAAATAGCTGAATTGGTAATGTTCGTGTTTTATGGTTCTTGCAAAATTAGTTCAAATTCAATTAGTAGGAAGGATTTGTATAACATGAATTAGATTTGGTTGAAAGATAAAATAATCCATAAATTCATAAAATATTTCATTTTTTGAGAGGTAACTAACGCATACATTTGTTTCAACTAAATTTTAAACTTGTGGACAAAACGAACTTCAACCGACAGTTTATACTTGGAATTACGCTTGTATCGGCCATGGGCGGGCTGCTTTTTGGTTACGATTGGGTGGTAATTGGCGGCGCAAAACCATTTTACGAACGATTTTTCGACATCACCAATTCGCCTTATCTGCAAGGTTGGGCTATGAGCAGCGCTTTGATTGGCTGTCTCTTTGGAGCGATGGCCTCGGGGTACCTTAGCGATCAACTTGGACGCAAAAAGCCTTTAATAGTTGCGGCAGCTTTATTTACAATGGCCGCTTTAGGAACTGGCGCAGTCAATCAATTTACACCATTCATTATTTTTCGCCTGATTGGCGGATTAGGCATTGGCCTGGCATCGGCTATTTCGCCCATGTACATTGCCGAAATTTCTCCTGCCGCCATGCGCGGACGATTGGTTTCGGTGAATCAATTGACCATCGTAATCGGAATTTTGGCCGCACAAATCATCAATTACCTGATTGCCGAAGCAGTTCCGGCAGGCGCAACCAACGAGTTTATCCTGAATTCGTGGAACGGTCAGTCCGGTTGGCGCTGGATGTTTTGGGCGGGAACTGTTCCGGCCTTGTTGTTTTTTATTTTGTCGTTTTTCATTCCTGAAAGTCCCCGGTTTTTAGCTAAATCCGGAAAATCCGAAGCTGCTTTTTCGATTCTGAAACGAATCGGCGGACACGATTATGCCATTCAGGAGCAAAAGGAAATAAGTGAAACTTTAAAGGGAACTGATTCGAAAATTGACTGGAGTGTTTTGCGTTCGAAAAAAGTGCGACCAGTGCTGGTTTTGGGAATTGTGCTGGCTGTATTTCAGCAGTGGTGCGGCATTAACGTGATTTTTAATTACGCCGAAGAAATTTTTACCTCGGCAGGCTATTCGGTTAACGATATGCTTTTCAATATTGTGATTACCGGCGCAGTGAACCTGATTTTTACGCTTGTGGCTATGCGCATGGTCGATAGTTGGGGCCGCCGTAAGCTGATGTTACTGGGTTCGTGCGGGCTGGCCGTAATTTACCTGGCGCTCGGAACAAGTTATTTTTTCGAACTGAAAGGTTTGGCCATATTGGTTTTGGTGATGGTGGCCATTGCTAGTTATGCCATGACTTTGGCGCCCATTACCTGGGTGGTTTTGTCCGAAATTTTCCCGAACAGTGTGCGTGGAGCAGCTATGGCCATTGCTACAACCGCCCTTTGGATTGCCTGTTTTGTGCTCACCTACACTTTCCCAATCCTGAATAAACTGCTGAATGCCAGCGGAACTTTCTGGCTGTACGCATTTATTTGTTTTTCCGGTTTCCTGTTTATACTGAAAAAGCTTCCGGAAACGAAAGGTAAAAGTTTGGAGCAAATTGAAAAAATGTAAAATTAACCACATAGGCACATAGGGCACAATAGAATTTAGTTAGAAATAAACTATGTGTTCTATGTGTCTATGTGGTTCAAAAATAATTAGATATGAAGCAAAAATTAATCTATGTTTTGGTTTTTGTATTGACGTTCATGGCTTGTCAAAAAACTGCAATTCAGCAAAAAATCGATCTGGCCGGAGAATGGAAGTTTGCCATCGATTCGCTCGATAAAGGAATTTCCGAAAAATGGTTCGATCAGGAATTAGCTGAAAAAGTTACTCTTCCAGGATCGATGACAACCAACGGAAAAGGTAACGACATTAGCCTGAAGACCCCGTGGACCGGTCAGATTGTGGATAGTTCGTTTTTTAAAAAGCCGGAATATGCCAAATTTCGTCAGCCCGGAAATATCAAAATTCCGTTCTGGCTTCAGCCTGTGAAATATTACAAAGGTGCTGCCTGGTATCAGAAAGAAGTAACAATTCCTGAAAATTGGAACGGCCAATTTATCGGTTTGTTTCTCGAACGCTGCCACTGGGAAAGCCGCTTGTGGGTTGACGGCAAGGAAGTTGGCATGCAAAACTCGTTGGGAACTCCGCACAAATACGACCTGACTAAATATTTAACTTCCGGAAAACACCGGCTGAGCCTTTGTGTCGATAACCGGGTGAAAGATATCGATCCGGGCATCAATTCGCACAGCATTTCAGATCACACGCAGAGCAACTGGAACGGGGTGGTGGGGCAATTGTTTCTCGAAGCCCGTCCGCTTGTGCATATTGAAAATATTCAGGTTTATCCTGATGTCCAGGCTAAAAAGATAACGGCTAAACTGAAAGTTCAGAATCCGACAGGAAATGCAACGTCGGTAAAACTTAGTTTGAAAATAAAAGAAACAGGAACGAGTATTGACGAAAAATTTGATCTGAAAGAAGGTGAAAATATGTTGACTTTGGAACTGGATATGGATTCGGATGTCAAACTTTGGAATGAGTTTCACCCCAATTTGTATTCGCTCGACGTTAACCTCGTGGACAAAACTTCAGGACAAACGGATTTAGCCACAACTACTTTCGGGATGCGCGAGTTTAAAACTTCAGGAAAACACATTTTGATTAACGGACAGCCTACTTTTTTGCGCGGAACACTCGAATGCGCCATTTTTCCGAAAACCGGCTACCCCGCAACCGATTTGAAAGAATGGCTGCGTATTTTTAATGTAGCTCGTGCGCATGGGTTGAACCATTTTCGCTTTCACTCGTGGTGCCCGCCGCAGGCTGCTTTCGATGCCGCCGATCAGCTGGGCTTTTACCTGCATGTGGAATGTTCGTCTTGGGCCAACCAATCGACTACCATTGGCGACGGAAAACCATTCGATAAATATCTGTATGAAGAGAGCCAGCGCATGATTGACGAGTATGGTAATCATCCTTCGTTTTGTATGATGGCTTATGGCAACGAACCCGCCGGGAAAAATCAGGGACCGTTCCTCACCGAATTCATCAATTTTTGGAAAAGTAAAGACAACCGCCGCATTTATACGTCCGGAGCAGGTTGGCCAAATCTTCCGGCGAACGATTACCTGAGCGACTCGGAACCCCGCATTCAGCATTGGGGACAAGGTTTGGGCAGTATCATCAACGCCCAAGCTCCGAATACCGAATACGACTGGTCGGCTTACATCAACAAGTTTTCGCAACCGATGGTTAGCCACGAAATCGGGCAGTGGTGTGTTTATCCAAATTTTAAGGAAATTGCAAAATACGACGGCGTTTTGAAAGCCAAAAACTTCGAGCTGTTTCAGGAAACATTAAAGGACCATGGGATGGTGCAGCTGGTCGACAGCTTTTTACTGGCATCGGGCAAATTGCAGGCACTGTGCTACAAGGCCGACATTGAAGCCGCTTTGCGGACCAAAGATTTTGGTGGCTTCCAGTTGCTCGATTTGCACGATTTTCCCGGCCAGGGATCGGCTTTGGTTGGCGTACTCGATCCATTTTGGGGCGAAAAAGGGTACATTACTCCGGCCGAGTACAACCGCTTTTGCAACTCAACGGTTCCTCTGGCCCGCATGAAAAAGCTGGTTTATACCAACAACGAGACCTTTGAGGCTGCAGTTGAAGTAGCATATTATGGCGATGAACCAATTTCTGCGTGTGTTCCTGAATGGAAAATAATTGACAATGCCGGGAAATTGATTCAATCAGGAAAGCTTCAGCAAACCAACATTCCGCTTGGGAATGGCTTTAAACTTGGAAATGTTTCTTTGCCTCTCGCGGCAATTACAAATCCTGAAAAACTGATTCTGGAGGTCTCAGTAAATGGCAAGAGTAACAGCTGGGAATTCTGGGTTTACCCGGCGAAAAAGGAAGTCGTTTCAGGAGAAGAAAAAATTCGCGTGGTTCAAAAACTGGATGCTGCCACGCAAAAATTTCTTCAGGATGGCGGAACTGTGTTGCTTAACCTGAAGAAAGGAACCCTTTCAAAAGAGATGGGTGGCAATATTCCGATTGGTTTTTCCAGCATTTTCTGGAATACGGCCTGGACCAACGGACAAGCGCCCCACACCCTGGGCATACTGGTCAATCAAAATCATCCGGCATTGGCTGAGTTCCCCACAGAATATCATAGCAATTACCAGTGGTGGGATGCCATGAGCCATTCTGGAGCCATTAACCTGACCTCTTTCCCTGCTGATTTAAAACCCATTGTGCGGGTGATTGACGATTGGTTTACCAACCGTCCGCTCGCTTTGATTGTGGAAGGAAAAGTGGGCAAAGGCAAAATCATGATTTCGGGAATCGACCTTACAACCGATCTGGACAAGCGCCCCGAAGCACAGCAAATGCTATTCAGCCTGAAGAAATATATGGCTGGAGAAAAATTTCAACCGAAGGTGGAAATGACAACTGAATCAATCAAAAGATTGACAATAAATTAATTGACAATTGTAGAGACGTAATATATTACGTCTCTACCCTCGAAATAACATGAAAATGAATGCGAAAGCCTGGTACGAAAAAGTTGTGATTCCGACTTATGGAATTGGTAAACCCGAGAAGAACCCGATGTTTCTGGAAAAGAGGGTATATCAGGGAAGCAGCGGGGTGGTTTATCCGCATCCGGTGATTGAGAAAATTCTGGATGAAAAGGTTGATAAAGAATGGAATGCCGTTTTTCTGGAAAACCAATACCTGAAAATTATGATTTTGCCCGAGCTGGGCGGGCGGGTGCAGATGGCCTACGACAAAATCAAGGAGCGCCATTTTATCTATTACAATCAGGTGATTAAACCGGCCTTGGTTGGACTGACCGGCCCCTGGATTTCGGGTGGATTGGAGTTTAACTGGCCGCAGCATCACCGTCCATCGACTTTCGAGCCGGTTGATCACTGCATCGAGGAAAATGCCGATGGCAGCGTAACCGTATGGTGCAGCGAGGTAGAGCGCATGTTTCGTACACGCGGAATGGCTGGTTTTACATTGCATCCTGATAAAGCATACCTCGAAATAAAGGTGAAGCTGCTGAACCGCACTGATTTTCCGCAGACTTTCCTGTGGTGGGCCAATCCGGCCGTAAAAGTGAACGACCATTACCAGTCGGTTTTTCCGCCGGATGTAAATGCCGTTTTCGATCATGGCAAGCGCGATGTCTCTGAATTCCCGATTGCCAAAGGCACGTATTACAAAGTTGATTATTCACCCGGAACCGACATTTCGCGGTATAAAAATATTCCGGTGCCAACCTCATACATGGCTGTCAATTCGAAATACAATTTTGTGGGCGGTTACGAAAACGATAGCAAAGGCGGTTTGTTGCATGTGGCCAATCACCATGTGTCGCCCGGAAAGAAGCAATGGACTTGGGGATACAGCGATTTTGGCCGGGCCTGGGATCGTAACCTGACCGATGAAGATGGTCCGTACATCGAGCTGATGTGCGGCGTTTATACCGATAACCAGCCCGACTTTTCGTGGCTCATGCCGGGCGAAGAGAAAACATTCAGCCAATATTTTATGCCATACCGCGATTTGGGTGTGGTGAAAAATGCCACCAAAGAAGCGATGGTTAATCTGGAAGTTGAAGGCAATAACGTGATTGTAAAAGCTTTTACAACTGCTGCTTATCCAAATGCTAAAGTCGTTTTGAAATCCGACAACGGAATACTTCTGGAAGATTCGTTCGATTTCCATCCGGCAACATCTTATGAAAGGGTATTAGTGACCCAGCTGGGATTCGAACCCAGGACCATAGAGATAGCGATAATTTCATCTGAAGGAAAAAATCTGGTGGATTGGAAGCCGGAAGCCGATGTGAAAAAGCCAATTCCCGAAGCTGCCAAAATTGCCAAACTTCCGGCAGAAATTGAAAGCAATGAACAACTGTACCTTACCGGCTTGCATTTGGAGCAATACCGCCATGCGACCTACGATCCGCGCGATTATTACTTCGAAGCGCTGCGTCGCGACCCGAAAGACAGTCGGTGCAACAACGCGCTTGGTTTGTGGCATTTGCGCCGCGGCAAGTTTGCTGAAGCCGAAACCTATTTCCGGAAAGCCATCGAAACCCTATCGCAGCGCAATCCTAACCCGATTGATGGCGAACCGTATTTCAATCTAGGGCTTTCTTTAGTCTATCAAGGGCGCGATGACGAAGCTTTTGATGCTTTTTATAAATCAGTTTGGAATGCGGCCTTGATGGACAGCGGTTATTTTCAACTGGCTCGCCTGGCTGCTAAAAAGCAAAACTGGGAAGAGGCATTGGATTTAATCAATCGCTCATTGATTCGGAACTGGCACAATGCCAAAAGCCGCCACCTGAAAGTTTGTATTCTCCGGAAGTTGGGAAAAACCACTGAGGCCGAAAAATTGATTGAAGAATCACTGGCTCTGGACAAATTTAATTTTGGTGTTTTATTTGAAAAATATCTGATGACCCCTGACAGGGTTTCAAACCCTGTCAGGGGTGAAAAACTGGGAACTCCCATTCGCGCCAACATCCACACTTTCATTGAGTTTGCTCTCGATTACGCCTTTGCCGGATTGTACAATGAAGCGATCCAACTGCTTTCAACAGGTATTGAAGAACAAGCCGGTCAGCCGGTTTATCCGATGGCATGGTATTACAAAGCCTGGTTTGAAGCGATGTCCGGAAATTTCGAAGCTTCGGAAAAATCGTTGAACGAAGCTAAAAATGCTTGCCCCGATTACTGTTTCCCCAACCAGATAGAAGCAGTTCTTGTGTTGGAGTGGGCTAAACAACAAAACCCTGATGACTCGAAAGCGCCTTATTATCTGGGCAATTTTTGGTACAATGCACGCCAATACGATGAGTCGGTGGCTAACTGGGAATTGTCGGCCAGGTTGGATGATCGTTTTCCAACGGTTCACCGTAATTTGGCTTTAGTGTATTTCAACAAGCAAAACCAGCCGCAAAAAGCATTGGCTGAATTGGAGAAAGCATTCAGTCTGGACGAAACCGATTCACGAATCCTGATGGAGCTCGACCAGTTATACAAACGCCTGGGGTATTCTCCTGAATTCAGGTTGGAAAAGTTTGAAAAATATCCGGAACTCGTTGATTACCGCGACGATTTGTACCTCGAAAGGGCGACTTTGTACAACCAGCTTGGACAGTATGAAAAGGCGTATCAGTTGATTATGTCGCGCAAATTTCACCCGTGGGAAGGCGGCGAAGGCAAAGTAACCGGGCAATACGTTTTCAGTCTGACAGAAATGGCCAAACAAGCCATTCAGGAAAAGCAATATGAAAAAGCAATTGAATTGCTTGAAAAAGCGCAGGTTTATCCTGAAAATCTGGGCGAAGGAAAACTCTACGGCGCTCAGGAAAATGCGATCTTCTATTGGCTGGGTAATGCGCATTCAGAAATGAATGAGAGCGAGAAGTCCCGGCTATATTGGGAAAAGGCTTCTTCAGGAATTAGTGAACCTGTTCCGGCTATTTTCTACAACGACCAGCAGCCTGATACCATTTTTTATCAGGGATTGGCGCTCATTCAGCTCGGACGAACGGACGAAGCCCAAGCCCGGTTCAATAAACTGATCGATTTTGGGAAAACACATCTGAACGACCAATTTAAGCTCGATTATTTTGCAGTTTCGTTACCCGATTTGCAAATTTGGGACGACGATTTGACCAAACGGAACCATCAAAATTGCCTGAACCTGATTGCTTTGGGTGAATTGGGTCTGTCGAAAATTTGATTTTTGTAAATCCTCGTATTTTCCGCACCTTTGCAGCGCAGACCGCTCTATCGCTGTTTCGTTTATTCGGAAGAGAGGAAAGTCCGGGCAACGCAGGGCACCATGCTACTTAACAGGTAGGCGGGCGAAAGCTTGCAGTAAGGTAACAGAAAATGACCACCCGGTTTCGACGTGTCGCAACCGGGAACGGGTGAAAAGGCGGGATAAAAGCCCACCGGTGATTGTGGCAACACAGTCAGCCGTACTTCTGATGGGTTGCAAGGCCAAATATATCACGATTTTCAGGTACGCCTGAATACAGAACGGCCCGTTTTGATTCTTCGGAAGTCGTGAGGGGTAGGTTGCTGGATCGGGTTAGTGATAACCCGGGTAGATAAATGATGGAGGCTCGTCGCAAGAGGAGTACAGAACCCGGCTTACAGGTCTGCGTATTTTTATAAATGAGGCGATTGAACGAATCAGTCGCCTCATTTGTTATTAATTTGCTGATAGCCAGCATTCCGCTTTTATTGTTACCTTTACCGAATATCCGTTCGCGATTCGTTAGTATTTATTAAATAGAAAGGAAGTCAAAATGTTCGAAAAAAAGACAGTCAATTACACCACGCCTGATTTAACTAAGTTACAGGAGGTTATTATTGACGCAAAAACCAGAATTTATATTCCCGTTGGCGCCGATGTGAAGGAAGCCAGAAGTCGTTATTTTGCCCGTGTAGGTTTAAAGAAACTATAAAAATAGCATTAATCTTTAACTCATCTGATTGGTAATGAATGTGGCTTCGAATGTCTGATTTTTTGTCAGTCATTACGAAGCAACAGGATTACCTCCTCACCACGCTTCAGATTTTCAGTTGTTTGAAATCTGCGCAAACAATTCTCTTGATTGCTTAATTTCTACCATATTCTCGTTTGCCCAAGCTACCAATCCGTGCAAATGTGGAAGCAACGATTTGCCCCGTTCAGTTAATTCATACTCCACCTTGGGTGGAATCTGCGGGTAAACTGTTCGTTTAACCAGGCCGTCGGCTTCAAGCGTTTTTAGCGTCACCGCCAACATCTTCTGCGAAATGGTTTGAATCGAGCCCCATATTTCATTGAATCGAAGTACATTTCCCTCTTCCAGAACTATCAATACGAGCACCGACCATTTGTCGCCGATACGGTCGATCACGTTTCGAACCGGGCAATTTTGGGCTTCTCCGTATTTTTTCAAAAAATCTTTGTCCATAATCGTTTGATTTAACCATTACTAACCTCGAAGTAAGTTTTGAACTATTTTGTAAGTTCTTGTTTATATGTAGAATGAATCTTAATTTTGACTTACTAAAAGTAATTAAGAAACAAAAGTATATTAAATATTGAATGTAAATTATAAAAGTTCAGAAAAGATGAAGACAGGAGTAACAGGAGCTACCGGTCAACTAGGTGGGTTGGTAGTAGAAAAATTAAAAGAAAAAGGATTGGCATCAAGTGTTGTTGCCTTGGTTCGTAATCCGGAAAAAGCTTCAGGTTTAGGCGTTGAAGCCCGTGAGTTTGATTATAACAATCCGGCAAAACTGGTTGACGCCTTAAAAGGTATCGAAAAACTTATCCTGATTTCAGGAAACGAATTGGGTAAACGCGCCGAACAACATGCTAACGTAATTGAAGCCGCTAAAAAAGCTGGTGTAAAATGGGTGGTTTATACCAGTTTGCTTCAGGCCGGCACTTCAAGTTTGAGTTTGGCTCCCGAACATTATGCCACCGAAAAAGCATTGCAGGCATCGGGCTTAACCTACACAATTTTGCGTAACGGCTGGTACACTGAAAATTACACGGGTTCGGTTGCCGGATCTTTGGCTGCCGGTGCATTTATTGGAAGCGCCGGTGATGGAAAAATTTCGTCGGCTGCACGTGCCGATTTTGCCGATGCTGCCGTAGCTGTTGTTACAGGAACAGGACACGAAAATAAAGTTTATGAATTGGCAGGCGATGAATCGTACACATTAGCTGAATTGGCTGCTGAAATTTCGAAACAAACCGGAAAAGCAATTCCATATAACAATCTTCCTGAAACCGAATATGCCAATATCCTGAAAAGCTTTGGTTTACCTGAATTGTATGCTGAAGCCATTGCAAGCTGGGACACCGGAGCATCGAAAGGCGATTTATTTAATGAATCGCGTCAGTTGTCGAAATTAATTGGCAAACCAACCACTCCGATGGCTGAAACTGTAAAAGCTGCGCTGGCAGCAGTAAAATAATACTGAAATTTAGCTGCAAAATACATTAGTCAGGGTTTTACTCAAGTGAAGCCCTGACTTGTTTTATAAATCGAGCCATTCCTTGAATGCCGGAACCTTGTCGCGGCTTACAATGATGCTTTCTTCGTCGGTTTTTTTGAGCTTGATTTTCAGGCGGCTGTTTGAGTAAAAAACAATGTCGGCAATCGACTGGTTGCTTAAAATGAATTTCCGGTTGATGCGGAAAAAGCGGTGCTCGTCAACCATCTCCGAAATTCGGTCGAGCGAATAGTCGACGATGTAGGTTTTGAAATCCGAGGTGCATAAAAAAGTAGCTTTATCCAGGCTGTAGAAAAACTGGATGTCTTCCACAGGGATCGATTTCAGATGTTCGCCTACCTTAATGATGAACCTGGTTTTATATTGTTTCCGGAGCATTTCGCGAACTTTATTCAGTAAATCGAGCGTAACCGGCTGAACTTCTTCCTCTTTTTTTACCTGATTTTCAAATTTCCGGAAAGCGGCCTCCAGTTCATCGAAAGCAATGGGTTTCAGTAAATAATCCACACTGTTTACCTTGAACGCCTTTACGGCATATTCTTCGTAGGCGGTGGTAAAAATCACCGGACACGGAACGTTCACCTGCTCAAAAATTTCAAAGCTCAATCCGTCAGCCAGTTGTATGTCCATAAATACCAGGTCGGGAGCCAAATTTTGCCTGAACCATTCAGCTGCGCCGCGCACCGAATCAATCACCCCCGATATTTTAATTTCGTAACCCAATTTCAGGATAAGTTGTTGCAACCATTCGGCGGCAGGCTTTTCGTCTTCTATGATTAAAACTTTATACATGCGCTAATCAGTTAATAGAGGAATACTTACTTTGTACATTTCAGTGTTGAAGCCAATAATCACTTTGCGGTCGGAGAAAAAGCCATAGCGGGCGCTGATGTTTTGCAAGCCTGTTCCCGAGCCTTCCGATCCCGATTTCTTCTGTAATTTATTTTCCACCACCAGGTAATCATCCTTCTCATAAATCCGGATAGAAAGCGGTTTGTGGTCAGAGATTTCGTTGTGTTTAATGGCATTCTCGACCAATAGCTGAACCGACAAGGGGATTACCTTATATTGCTGAGGCTTGATTTCAACCTGAACCTGAAGGTTTTCGCCAAAGCGTATTTTGTGCAGGTAAACATACGATTCAACAAATTTCAATTCGTCGGAAAGCGCCACAAATTCGTGGTTTTTCTGGTCCAGCACATACCGGTAAACGTCCGATAGCTTTTTTACAAAATCAGTAGCCTTGTCAGGACTGGAGTTGATCAGCGAAGTAAGCGAATTTAGATTGTTGAATAAAAAGTGCGGGTTGACCTGACTTTTTAAGGTTTCGTATTGCAAAGCCAGTTGCTCGCGTTTTAGAATCTCATGCTGGACGGCCGATTCTTTCCAGTTTTTGAAAAATAATACCGTATTTGAAAGCAGTGAACCCACAAACACAAACAGAAAAGCAACTTTTGCCATGAATGAAGCCTGTTCAAAAAATGAGGTTGATGTAATTTTTGCTCCGGAAAATAGGGCGGTTAGTAAAATTGTGACAACGATTATAACGATGGAAAATAGCAGCGTAATAAAGACTTGCGCAATTAACCGCTTTAAAGGATAATGTAACCACGGGACTCGTTTGTCGAGCATCTGGACGATTACCTTTAATCCGGTCATAAACGAACCGCCAACAAGAACCGAATTGAGTGATGCCAAAAAGAACATATCAATGGTGTATGGTGCACCTTGTAAAGTAATCAGCATAATTCCGTTGCCAATAGCTATAAGCAGAAGTATCCATGCCGGAATTTGCCAGAAAGCTTTGGGTAATTTGTTCGGTTCGTCGGTCATTGGTGTAAAGTTTTTCCGAAGTTAAGTAATTTGAAGATTTGAAAATGTGGAGATTTGAAAATTTGAAGATGGTGATGAATGGTTTAATTGCTAAATGGTTCAATGGTTGAAAATAAACAACCATATAACAATTCAACCATTTAACATCCTTAAATGCGACTTCGAAGCTACTTCTGAATCTTCTGCAAATCACCCGCATTAATATCTTTTCCCCAATTTGGATGAATCTCGCTTTTTGGCTTGAACAGATCGAATTTTTCAGCCGCAATTTGGTAGAGTGGCAGGGCTTTGGCAGCGCCTCCGCCAAAAGCTTCGGGCATATTGGCTGTCATAGTGGCGCGCAGGTAATAAACACGTGGATTGTCGGGATTCAGTTCCAGAGCTTTGTCGAGCGCCGTATTCATTTTGCCCATGTAGGTCATTCCTCGGTTTATCGGATCGATGTTAATGCGCGATGGGTACAAAAAGCCTTGCAGCATAAACAATTCCGATTCGTTGGGTTCGATTGTCATCGCCTGATCGAGGTATTTCTGGGCCTGGTCGAGATACTGATCTTTTTTCGCATTGTCGGTTTCTTTAAAACTGATCATGATGTACGCAAATGAAGCATAATACAGCGGTAGCCATTCCTGCTTTTCGATGGTCGAAATCCGCTCGAATTGGTTGGCCACATCTACATATTCCTGAATGGTTTGCGATTGGAAAAGCTTGTCGATTGACTGTTTCATTGCTTTTTGGTAAGCTTCGTTTGCAAAGCTTACTCCTGATATTAAAAGCATTACGAGAATAAAAACTGATTTTTTCATGTCTTGATTTTTGAATTGGTAAATCGTAAATAGTCAAATTATCAATTGTTTAAAGCATAATATTTATCAGCAAAATAGCCTGCCGCACGAATGGCGACCGGATGGGCGACGATTCATATTTCCCTTCTGCATTCAGCGTTGTGGCAAAATTGTAACCGTAAATGTTATCGAACCCAGCCAGATTGTTTACCATTAAATGCAGGGCCGCCTGTTTCCCGAAGAAATTCAGAATATAAGTCAAGCTCAGACTGATGTCGTTGTAGACATTGGTGTGTGCATTCATAAATCCTGAAAGGTTTGGATCGTGGTAGGGGCGGCTGCTGGCAAACGAATATGTGGCCGATGCATAAGTATTCAGGGCAGGAAGGAATCGTTTGAAAACGAGCGACAGATTGTGTTCCGAAACAAATGTTGGAATTGCCATTTCTGAATAATCTTTATAGTTTCGGCGGGCGTCAATCCACGAATAAGAAATCCAGTAATCAGTATTTTTCAGTGATTGCTTGTCGCGCCAAAATACATCAAGTCCGCGGGCTTTGCCGCTGCCCGAGTTTGAATAGTCGAGCGGATTGGTTGCCAATGGAGACGTGTACTTCACTAATTGACTATATTTCTTCATGTAGCCTTCCACCCTGAAAGTCTGTTTTTCAGTTTGGTATTGCCAGGTCATCACGGCATGGCTCGCTTTTTCAGGTTTTAGCTGAGGAGCAAATTTCAGGTAGTCGTTCTCCGGATTTTGATAAAACTCGCCGCAAGCCAGCGAAATCTGGCTGTGTTTCCCGGTTTTGTAGGCTCCTGAAAAGCGCGGAACCAGCGTTGTTTCATTCAGCAGCGTACTATTTTCGGCCCTGAACCCGATTCGTGTGGCCAGTTTTCGCGACGGTTTGTATTCCATTTCAGCGAATCCCGAAAGCTCATTGTTGGTAAAAGGCAATCGGAAATTACCATCCATTCTGATTTTTTGTTCGTACGAAAAGTTTACCCAATCGGTACCGAATTTTAATTCCGTTTGTTCGTTCATGAAATAGCTGAACCCAATTTTAGCTTGTACCATTTTCTGGTTGGTAATAATTCGGTCATTGTCCATCTTGATATTCTGGTGGTCGTAATTCCAGGCTAGTCCCGATTTGAGCATCAATTTATCGCTCAGTGTGCTGTTGTAGGTATTGTTCAGGTAAATTGTGCTGTTGCAGAGCGCAAGAGTCTGGTTGCTTCCGCTTTGAATGTTTGGGTAAATCATTTCACTGGAGCTGGTGTTGAAGGTGCCAAACAATTTGTATAAGCCTGTTTCCCCGGTCTTCTGGCGGTACATCACAGTGGCATCGGCCGTCAGTGGCGCTTTAATCCAATCGACTTGCTGCTTATTGATTTTATTTGATAATGCGGAACTCAGCAAATCGCCACTCAACGACAACGATGAATTCTTGCCACATTGGGTTGTCGAGCCCATCAGTCCAACGGTCATAATTGAGATGCTTGATTTTTTCTCAGTTTCAATCGAATTGGTTTTCATGTCAACAATTGATGAAAGTGCCTGTCCATATTCAGCCGAATAAGCGCCCGTACTGAATAATGTACCGCTGAAAAGGAGCGGAGAGAAGCGCCCTCGGGTAGGCATGTCGGGCATTTTCGAGGTATAGGGCGATGCAACCAACATTCCGTCCATAAAGGTTTTGGTTTCGTAGCCTTCGCCGCCACGCACGAAAACACGGCCATCTTCGCCTACTTTTTGCACCCCCGGCAAGGTGCCAAACGCACCAAAAATATCGCCTTGTGCGCTTGGGGTGGTGGCAATGTCGAAAACGCGCATTACCACCGCTTTCTTTTCGTCGCTGGCTTCGAAAGTTCCGGCGTTAACAACCACTTCGTCGAGCTGGTCTTCAGATTCCTGAAGTTGAATGTTTATTGAAATTTCAGAGGAAGTATCCAAATCCATTTTCTGAATAAATGGCTTATAGCCAATAAAGCTGGCTGAAAGGTTTTGAATTCCTTTCTGATTGGTTTTGAAGCTGAAATGTCCGGTGCTGTCGGTGGTGGCACCATCGTAACTGTTTTGGATGAACACGTTGGCGCCAGGAAGTTGATTGTTGTGCGTGTCGGTTACTTTTCCGGTAAGCTGAACTTGTGCAAAAAGGTTGGCACTACTCAGGAAAATTAGGATGATTAAAATAATTGATCTCATGGCTCTGAGTTTATTTCAAGCCAAAGTAAGATCAGTGTTTGGAGGTATTAAAATAAAAGAGGCCGAGTTGTAGTTTGAGCGCGACGAATCGTAAATAGTGGTGACGAATGAAAATCAATTCACCACGGATAACACAGATCAGCAAAGAGAAATAATTCCAAAAAATGGAACGTTCTCGAAGTCAAAATTCACTTACGGTAAGATTTAATTTAAAATCGGTGTTTATCTGTGTTAATCTGTGGTGAAAATCACGCTTCGGCTTCAGCTTCCGGCGCTGCTTCTTTAGGGTGCAGAAATTGGTCGATCAGTTCGGAGATATACAAGCGGATTACTTCGGCATTTTTGGCAACAAGGTTGGTGATACCGAACTGCATGACGAGCCCAACAATTTTCAGGAAAGGATTACTGTTTTTGCCTACCATCAGTTTCTTGGAAAAGTATCCTGTCATGACGGAAACAATGGATTCGAAAAGAGTGGTTTTTATTTCGGACGATTCCGTAAGGTCCTTGATCGACGATTTTACCAGGTTAACCAATTTCAGGCTTTCGTATGTAGTTTTAAACTGGGCTTTCAGTTCTTCGCCTTCCTGTACCTGACGGATTTCGAGTTGACGAATCGATTCACGAAGTGCTTCTTTGGCGGTTGGGTTGGTCATAGCGCTTATTCGAGTACTTGTTCGATAATTGAATTGTTGAGTGGCTCTTTAATCAGTTGTTTGCGGAAGATGCTGAATAGGAGGGCCAGCAATCCGTAAAATCCCGATACGGCAAAGAATCCGTAATACGATTTTCCCATCAGTTCGCCCAGCCACAGGGCAACACCAATGTTTAGAATAAGGAAAAACAACACGGCAAAAATTAAAACAATTAACCACGAAATCAAATTCGAAGCCACGTCGGCAGTTTTGTCGAGCGTCTTCAGTTTCAGCAATTCAATTGTTGTTTTGCCGTATTGTTCTCCTTTTTCAATAAGCGACTCAATTAAGCCTGATTGTTCTTCCATGATTTGGTTTAGCAATTTAATTGGGAACTAATCCTGTTTAATTGGTTGAAACTTTTGGATCTTCGGCTTTATGTTTGGCGCCGGCAGCCATCTCATCAACTTTGGTTTTTACACCATCCATTTTTTTACCCAAATCATCAATCAGACCGCCGACTTTTTCTTTGATTCCGTCAACGTAATCTTCGCCTTTTTCGACGATTTTTTTGCGGGTTTCCGAGCCTTTGTCGGGAGCAAACAGAATTCCGATCAGAGCACCGGCGGCAACGCCTGCCAGAACGCCCAATAAAACTTTTCCTGAACTCATAGTTTTGATTATTAATTGTTTATGACTAATAATAAAAATCCGAATATTTGTATTCCGGAACTTTATTCTTATTATGCAATTTAATGAAAAACAGCTATAAAACCTAACAAAATCATTGCAGATTTGTTGTGGCGGCTAACAATAAAATAAGTTTCTGAATTCCGGAGATTTTTTATGCTTTCTTGTCGCGTTTCAGGATTCTTTTTAAGAATTTATCCTGGGCTTGCTTTTGTTCGTTGAAGTTTACTTCTTCGCCAAGCAAAAAGCCATAAGGTTTAAGGGAATCGACATGGTCGCACACTACTTTGGCCATTCCGGTGAGCGGTAAGCAAAGTACCATTCCCGGAATTCCCCAGATCAGAGAACTGGCTATCAGAACGATTGTTGCCGTAAGCGGATTAATGCTCACACTACTACCAACAACGTATGGCGTGATGAAGTTATTATCGAGAAACTGCACTACGACACAAATGGCACCTGCTGCAATGGCATAACTCGCCGAATCTTTGGTAAGTAAAGCCATCAAAATGGGTAGGGTGCTGCCGATTAAAACTCCTATGTAGGGAATGATATTTAGCAACGAAGCCAGTACTCCAAATAATATGGCGTGAGGCAGCCCGAGAATGAGGAAACCTGTTGAATTCAGCACCGAAAGTATGATTACATCGAGGAAAATACCCATGACATATTTCTGCGAAACCAACGAGACTTTCTTCACAATCATTAAAACGTGCTCGTCCTTATCGTCTTTTACCACAAGTTGGATGAATTCCCTGAATTTGTCGGTGTAGAGAGTCAGGAAAAATACATAAATTGGGATAAGGGCAAAACTGGCTATAAATGAAGTCGTTGCCGAGAACATCCCCAGAACCAGAACTCCGCCTGAACTTGCGTTTTCCTTTAATTTGGTAGTCAGCCATGCTTTTTGTTCTAAACGGCTGATATGGAAGGTTTCGCTGATGAATTGCTGAAGACTTTCCCATTTTGCTTCGAATGTTTTTTGGAGAACAGGCCAGTCGTTTACAAAGCTAAAAATCTGATCGACAAAAAAGTAGAGCAAAACGGCGACCAGCAAAAAGGCCAGAATAATGCTGAGCAATATAGCCAGCCCTTTGGGAACACGCCATTGTTCGAGCCTGCTTGAAACGGGCATTAACAGGAATGTGAAAAAAATCGCAATCGTCAGCGGAATCAATATGTTTTGAGCCAGGATCAGGAATGCAATGATTAATCCGGCAAGCAAAAGCTTTATGGTCAACTGAAAGTAAAGTGGCTGCTCTTTGATGTTCATGGGACAACAAAATTTTTAATTGAACAATTAAAGATAAAGCTTTTGTTTTATTTAACCGGATATCATTCCGAATATTGCTGAATGACGTTCACAATGCTACGCTGGCAAACTTTGCAGAACACATTGTGCCTAGTGTACATGATGCAATCTAATTGCGACCGGTACATGCCGCTTTGATTGTAGTTTGCGCCTTCAAAAGCTCCCACTTTATCTTTGTATTTTTCTGCTGAAAAGAATTCATTTTCCTTATTCATTTGCCGAACAAACAGATCTTCCATTACCGTTTCGGGCAAATGGTTAGCGCGAATACTGTCGCGTTGTTTCTGAATGCCATAACCAAAAGTATCAAACGCTTTTTTCTCCCAAGGCGTTGGAATTGGGGTGTCGGCGTCAACCAAATCTTTCCATTTCAGATTGTTTTTGTCGAATAGGGCGGTAACATTGGTTTCCCAGGGTTCAACGGTAACTTTCGGAACCTCGTAAGCAACTGCCGAAGTGTAATATTCATCAGCAAGTGCTGCCATGTGATGCCCCAATTCGTGCACCATAATGTATTCTGAAAATTTATTGTCGGCCGAAACAGTCGTGTACAAATTGTAAATCCCGCCACCGCCATAGGTGCGTTCGTTGATCAGGATAACCATAAAATCGTATGGAACGGCCGAAGCCACATCGCGAACCGTTTTATTGTCTAAAGTCAGCGCGTAGCGTTCCGAGTCGAACGTGCTGTAGCTTACCGAAAGCGGCGTCCGCTTGAAAACTCCGTGGTGTGGTTTGTTTACGCCCGACTGCATGGCCGGAGTTTCTACCGCGCGGATATTGATGTTTTTGTTTTGCGATTTAAATGGCTCGGTATTCAGGAGAGCGCCCGAAAGCCGCTTGGCATCATTTCTGAATTTTTCCATTTCTGAAGTGGAATAGCCATCGCCCAAAATCACAATGTCGAGTTTGTCACTTGCCGAACCATTTTCAGCAATGATATCTACTTTTTCGGGATGAATCCGTTCAGCCGGAATAACCTGGCGGTTGGCCGGATCGATGTCGGTATTCCAGATTTCGGCAAACTTATTTTCGGCATTGCGTTTTTTTACGATCACTGTCACCTGCTTTTGCGGCCATGGAAAACGCAGTGATTCGTGAAACGTACCTTTCACTTTGTCGGCCTCAGGAGTGGATTGCCATTCGCCAAAAATGGAGGCAAACCCACGCGAATAAAGCAAGGTTTTGGTTTCCTTATCAATCACTTCAAAAAAGTATGGACCAAGCTCCAGCTTGTCAATCAGTATTTTACGGCTGCCGCTCCAAACGCCGTCGCAAAGCGCTTTGTCAACAGCAAAAACTTCATCTTTGGCCGATCCGGTGTGAAAAAAATCAAGCCGCATGGTTTTATCCTGAAACCACTGACTGAAATCGACATCACCTTTATTCAGCGTTTGTGTTTGTTCCGGCGAAATTTTTGGGGTTGCTCCCGTTGTTTTGGGTGCAGGACTGGTGCATGAAAATAAAACAGCAGCCAGAAAAGATAAAGAAATCAGCTTCATGTTGTTCGGTTTTGATTTGACAAGTTTAGTAAGAAAATACGGGCTACTGACTGATTTTAGTAAGCTATGTAAACTCAATGTTAGTTTTTTAACGGGAAGAAACAGAAATATTTCGAAAATAAAATTCAGTTTTTGTAATAGTTATAATTTTGTAACCATTATAAAAAATGAATAGTTAAGATGGATAAATTAAAAATCGATCAGATTGCGGAAAACATCATTTCGGTATATCCGCTTTTGTACAAAACCATTTCGCGACCTATTAAACATCAATCGATTACGCCGGGAGGCATGTTTGTTTTGGGTAGCCTGAAACGAAATGGGGTACAGTCGATGTCGGATATTGGCAAATGTTTGGCAATGCCTAAGCCTCATGTCACTGTTATTGTTGATAAACTGATAGAGGAAGGATATGTTGAGCGGCTAAATGACCCGAACGACAGGCGAATCATCAATATTTCGATTACGGGAAAGGGTATTGAAGTTTTTCATGAAATTAAAAAGGCCCTTGCCGAGAACATGAAAATCAAGCTTTTAAATCTGACTGAAGAAGAACATGATATACTGGCTGTTGCCACGCAACAGGTCAAGGATATTTTAACAACCATTTTATCGAAGGAATAAATCATTTAAATTAAAATATTATGGAAAACAAACAGGTGAAAAAAGAGAAGAGTGGAAAAGTTTACATTCCGTTAATTGTGGTGATTGCCCTGGTTTTGGGAGGAGGAGTTTATTGGTATATTGATTATTCAAAATATATTAAAACCGACGACGCCAAGGTTGAAGCCGATAACGTAGCCGTAAGTCCAAAAATTTTGGGCCGAATCGGTGAACTGATGGCCGAAGAAGGAGCAGCGGTGAAGAAGGGCCAACTGCTTGCTGTTTTGGACAGTACCGATATGGTTGCCCAGAAAAACCAGATTGTCGCAGCAAAAGCTCAGGCTGAAGCGATGGTATTGCAGTCGAATGCAAAATACCAGTATGACCTGAAAAACAATAAAGTTCAGGAAGTGATGCTTAGCAAAGCCAAAGAAGATTTCGACCGCGCAAAAGCACAATACGAAAAGGATGTGATTACCCGCGAACAGTTCGATCATGCCAAAAAGACACTGGAAACAGCTCAGGCACAAATGGATGCAGCCCGTTCGCTGGTGAATGTATCGAGCGCCCAGATTAAAAGTTCGCAGGCTTCGGTTGAAACAACACAGGCACAAATCAACCAGATCAATACCCAGTTGGGCAATACTAAATTGTATGCTCCAAGCGACGGTACAATCGGCAAGCGTTGGCTGATGCCCGGTGATGTTGCTCAGCCCGGACAGTCGATTTACACCATTGTGAACGACAATAAGTTGTGGGTTAGTGTATTTCTGGAAGAAACCAAGCTTGAGAATCTGCATGTTGGGCAGTCGGTAATTTTCACGCTCGACACTTATCCTGATGTAACTTTCAATGGAAAAATTACCATGCTTAGTTCAAACACAGCGGCACAATTCTCGTTAATTCCGGCCAGCAATGCTTCAGGAAACTTTACCAAAGTGACTCAGCGCGTTCAGCTAAAAGTGTCGATTGATGGCGTTTCTGGAGTCAAAAAACTGGAAGATTACCGCATTTTATCAGGAATGTCGGCTGTTGTTAAAATTATCAGATAATGAAGAGGCGCATTACACCGTCACATTTACTGCGAAAGAAACTGCGCAACCGCAGCTCGGGGTATCATCCGCAGAACGACAGTTATAAATGGTTCGTTCTGGGGAATATCATGCTCGGTACATTTATGGCAGTGCTCGACAGTACCATTGTGAACGTGGGCTTACCCAAAATTATGGCGTCATTTGGTGTTGGAATCGATAAGATTGAATGGGTCATTACAGCCTATATGCTTTCGATGGCCGTGATGCTGCCAACATCGGGATGGCTGGCCGATAAGTTCGGTTACAAGCGTCTGTATTTTATGGGTTTGGCAATGTTCACACTCGGGTCGTTGCTCTGCGGAATGTCGTACGACGAAAATACACTGATCCTTTCGCGTATTGTGCAGGGATTGGGTGCCGGTACGATTCAGCCGCTGGGGATGGCGATTATCACCCGTGAATTTCCTCCGCAGCAGCGCGGTATGGCGCTGGGTTTCTGGGCTATTGCGGCCGCAGCTTCTGTGTCGTTTGGTCCGCTTATCGGCGGTTACCTGGTCGATAACTTTAGCTGGCAGCTTATATTCGATGTAAATATTCCGTTTGGTATTGCCGCCATGGTTTTTACCATTGTTATTCAGAAGGAATACATCAACCGGTTGGTGGGAAAATTCGATCTCGTTGGCTTTATTTCAGTAGTTGTATTTCTTCCGGTTTTGCTTTATGCTTTATCCGAAGGCAGTGCTTCGACAAATACTGCCGGTTGGAGCGCACCTTACATATTGGTTTGCTTTGGCATTTCGGCTATTGCACTGGCGGTTTTTATCACGCACGAGCTAACCACGAAACATCCGCTGATTAATCTTCGGTTATTGGGCGATTACAACTTCGGAATGGGAAACCTGGTGATGCTTATTTTCACCATTGGTATGTTTGGAAGTACATTCCTGTTGCCTCTGTATCTGCAAAATTCAATGGGCTACACCGCGGTTCAGGCCGGGGCGGTATTCCTTCCGGTAGGTATCATTCAGGGAATGATGTCGCCAATTGCCGGAAAGGTTTCTGATAAAATCAGCCCGAAAGTACCGATGATTGTTGGTGTCGTTGTGTTGGGTGTAAGTTTTTTACTGAACTCAAAACTATCATATCTCTCCGAACACAACTTTGTAATGCTCTCGCTTTACCTGCGCGGGTTCGCTATGGGAATCATATTTACGCCGCTGAGTAACCTCATGCTGCTGACGATGCCGCGCGAACACATGGCGCAAGCTTCGGGTATTACCAATACCATCCGTCAGGTTGGAGGTAGTTTGGGGGTTGCATTATTTACAACCATGCTTACTACCCGGGTGAATTTTCATATGCAGACGTTCGGAGCTGCCATTCAGTCGGGATCGCAGGAGTTTAAAAATGTGGCGGCCAACTTAACTCATTTTGCACAGCAAAGCATGGGAAGCAACATGGCCACAGCAGCGCAGCAGGGTAAATCCCTGATTATGCAACACGTTTCGAAACAAGCCTACATCGCCGGAATAGACGACGATTTTTGGCTGGCAGCCATCATCACATTTGTGAGCCTGGTGCCTGTGCTAATTATGAGAACCAGAACAAAAAAACAAGTGTAAAACAGAATATTATGCTTTTAAAATTGAACAGATATTTCCGGCTCGTGCTCCCCGTTTTAGGGATTTTGGTTGCCGGAACAGCAAAAAGTGAAGCGCTTCCTTCTGATTCGCTTTCGTTGAAATCGATTATCGAGGAAGTGACTGCCAATCATCCGGCAGTGAAGAAGGCTATGGAAGAGTTGAATGTAGCTGATGCTAAAATTGGTTTGGCCGAAGCAAATTACCTCCCTAATGTTGACTTTTCGACCTCGTACTCGCGCATCGGGCCGGTTGCAACTATCAGTATTCCTGACATGGGATCATTCAGTTTTGTGCCGCACGACAATTATTCGGCTGCGGTAAATGTAAATCAAACGGTTTATGATTTTGGCCGGACCGACAAAGCCGTTCAGCTTGAAAAACAGGGCAAGGAGCTTACCCGCCAAACGGTTGAACAGGTGAAGCAAAAATTGTCGCAGGCCGTAATTGCCAACTATTACACGCTGGTTTACCTTCAGGAAGCCATTAAAATAAAAGATGAGCAGCTGAAAACCCTGAAAGAACATTTGGATCGTGTTCAGAAGAAGCAGGAAACAGGTTCGGCCACGCAATACGAAATTTTGACTACCGAAGTACGCATTTCGGCTATCGAAAATCAGAAAACTGATTTGGAAACAGCCCGTCAGGTGCAGGTTTGCCAACTGAATTCGTTGCTTGGGCAGCCCGAAAATACGGCTCAGCAGGTTCGCAAAGATTTGACTGTTGCCAATCCTGATTTAAAAGAAGATGCCCTGATGGATGCAGCGATGCAGAACCGCGACGAAATGAAGCTGGCTCGCGAAAAAGCCAAGTTGGCCGGATTACGACTGAGTTATACCAGTCTGCAAAACAAACCTGTAGTCAACGCCTTTTTATCAGGTGGAATAAAGGACGGTTATACACCATACATTTACGATCCGAAAGCCAATTTTGCCCTTGGGTTTGGGATGAAAGTGCCGATTTTCGATGGCAAACGCAACAAGTACAATGTCAAGCAAGCTGAATCAGCCATCCTGTCGAACGATCAGGATACCGAGATTGCCCGTCGCGGAATTGTGAACGAAGTGGTTGAGGCAGAAGCAACCCTGAAAGCATCGGCAAAAAAGGTAACTCAGTCGGAATTGCAGTTGAAACAGGCTGACAAAGCCTACACTCTGGCTCAGGCCAAATTCGATGCCGGTGTAATTACCAACCTCGAACTGATTGAGGGATCGACTGCCGTATCGGAAAGTCGCCTGCAATTGCTGAAAGCCAAAATCGACTATACCGGAAGCCTTTACAAGCTAAAATCGGCTGTGGGCGAACGGTTGTATTAGAAAAAGAATTTCGAAGTGCCTGAAGCGCGGAGTTCGAAGTGAAAAAACTTCAAATGCTTTGCACTTCAGGCACTTCGTATTTTTAGGCTTGTACAGTTTCAAAAAAAGAATTCCTTTAAATACTAAACCGGCATTTGTGCAGTTTTATTTACGATTGGATTTCAATAATTCATCAAAGACTACCAGTTACCAAAATAAATCAATCAATTCCTGGTAGTACCTTTGGAGAGGCTGGCCCGAAAGGGTTTAGCCTCTTTTCATTTCATACATTTTAATATTTTATCAGGTTCCTTTCCTTGCTATTATAGCTAATTGCCAAAATTCAGAGAAATTTGCCTAAAAAGAGGCGGCTTTGCCTAAATTTAGGAGATAGGAGGCAAAAATTAGGCAACGTTGCCTAATTTTAAACAACATTGCCTAAAATCAGACACCTACTATCTGATTTTAGGCAAAAAGGTCGAAAAAAAAGGAATTTGCTTTTTACGTGTATTATTTCACTGCTTTCAGCCAGGCTTCGGCCATCAGGGCACAGCCGGCCATTGATGGATGAACGCCGTCGCCGGTCCAGTATTTGGCTGGTGCGCGAAGTACGGCTTCGTTGAAAATAGTCTGATATGGAATGAATTCGGCATCGAACTCTTCAGCAAGTTTTTTGGCAACGGCACGGTACCCGTCAAAATCGGGGAACCATTTTTCGTTTACCGCCGATGTTTCAGGAACGGCAAAGGGCTCGCCAATGACCAATCGTATTTCAGGAATCATTTTTCGGGTAAGGGTAAGCAATTGTTTGTAATCCTGCTCGTATTTCTCAACTGTGCCGTCGTATTTTCCGTCGAGTTTATGCCAGAAGTCGTTCACGCCAATCAGGATGCTGAGCACCGCCGGATTTAAATCGAAGCAATCTCTCTGCCACCTCTCTGCCAGCTGGTAAACTTTATTTCCGCTGATTCCCCGGTTGAAAATAGAGAAGTCTTTCTCCGGATTTTCATTCAAAAGTCTGGTAGCAGCCAGAAAAGCATACCCGGCTCCGAACGATCCGGCCAGATTCGATTGCTGTTTCATTCTTTCGCGCCCGGCATCGGTTATGGAGTCGCCCTGGAAGAGAATGACAGCCCCTGTTTTTAATGACGGTAATATTCCTTTTTGCTTTTTCTTGATTGTTGGCATCGAAGCCGATAAAATTTCCGGAATTGCTGCCAGACCAACGGTGCCTATGGCAGCACTTTTCAGAAAGTTACGTCTGTTAATTTCCATTGTTTTTCAATGTTTAAATGTGTTGTAGTAGATAATTTAAGCGCTCAGAGATGGGTACTAAAGGTAATTCAATTATCTGATAATTCAAGTTTCGGTAGGTTTCAACCACAATCCGGTGGATTTGAAGTGCTTCGTCAAATGTTTCCGTTCTGATTGGGTCGTTTACAAAGATTTCGGGCCATGGCGGAGTAACAAAAACCTTGCTGGCGTATCGGTATTCGCTGGCTGCAGACAGCAGAACTTCGGGTGTTCCGAATCCTTTGTACCTTGCAAATGCGAGCTGATCGGGTATCGCACGATCGGCAAAAGCTATCGTGCCTTCAGGAACTGAATCGAAAAATTCTTTCCTCTTTTTTAATACGGTTTGCTGAAAAAGTCGTGGATTTATCCACGGCAGGATGTCGCCGCCCGTTTCCTGTTGCGACAGAATTAATTCACGCGCAAATTCGCCGGAACAAAGATATCCTTTAGTCCGGAGAGCTTCAACGAGCACGGTTTTTCCAAATCCGGGTCCACCGGTAATTACATATATCTGTTTTTCAGGCATTGGTGGTAAGTGAAGTTTGGCAGAACCAGCCAGCCTGCAAAATTTTGCCGTTTTCGGTTCCAACTGCTGTTTCTATTTCTCATAACACTTTAAAATTAGGAATTATAAGCTGCCGTTCGCCTAAAAATGTCAGGTTTATTAAATAATCATTAATAATACGAAGTGTTGATGTTGAATTTCAGTGTTTTAACTGATGTTTTAAAGCGTCGGATATACACGAATAAAATAAAAATATACATTTGCGGCACAATCCGTGTTCGTACACGGAAAATCTAAATTTGACGCAAAATGGAATTAAATCGTAAAAACGCAACGCAAACCCAAACTTACCCAACACGCATACTTCAGTTCGGAGAAGGAAACTTTCTTCGTGCTTTTACCGACTGGATCGTGAATAAAATGAATAAGGAAATCGGTTTTAATACCGGGATTGATGTCGTTCAGCCATTGGCCGGCGGAATGGTAAACATGCTGAATGATCAGGATGGTCTGTACCACGTTTACCTGAAAGGGATTAAAAACGGCCAGCCGGTGAAGGAATATTCGCTGATCGACTGTATTAATCAGGGAATTAATCCTTATACCGAATTCGCAAAATACGAGCAATCGTACCTCAATCCCGATCTCCGTTTTGTATTCTCGAATACAACAGAGGCCGGTATTGCGATGGACGAAACTGATACACTCGACATGCAGCCACAAAAGTCTTTCCCAGGAAAGGTCGCTGCTTTGCTTTACAACCGCTACAAAGCTTTCGATGGCGCTGCCGATAAAGGCTTGATCTTTTTTGCCTGCGAGCTGATCGACCGCAACGGCGACATGCTGAAAAAATATGTACTTCAACATGCACAAAACTGGAATCTGGGCGACGATTTTATCGCATGGGTCAATAATTCGTGCGCTTTCTGTAGCACACTGGTCGATCGCATTGTGCCTGGTTTCCCAAAAGATGAGATCAAAGACATTCAGAAGGAACTGGGTTTTGAAGACAACCTGGTTGTGGTGGGCGAATATTTTCACTTGTGGGTAATTGAGGCTCCGGAATGGGTTCAAAAAGAATTCCCTGCCGAGAAAGCCGGACTGGATGTGAAATTTGTAAAAGATATGACCCGTTTCCGCGAGCAGAAAGTTTTAGTGTTGAATGGTTGCCATACCGGAAGTTACGCGGTTTCGTACCTCAGCGGACTGGAAACTGTTCGTGAAGCTTTTGAAAACCTCGAAGTGGGTAACTTCATGAAGGATTTGGTGTACGACGAAGTTTTACCAATTCTCGATGGTTCTGAAAAAGAGCTGGAATCATTTGCCCACAAAATTTTGGAACGTTTCCGCAATCCTTACATTCGTCACCAGTGGCAAAGCATTGCGCTGAATGCCATGTCGAAATGGGAAACCCGCAACTTACCAACCCTTTTAAACTATTACGAATCGCATCAGATGCTTCCGCAGAAAATTGTATTTTCACTGGCGGCAATGATCGCGTATTTTAAAGGCGAAGCCAACGGTGAGGAATATAAAGTTCAGGATGACCAGTGGATTGTTGATTTTTACAAGCAGGCCTGGGCTGAGTGTGATGGCCGTCCGATTTCGATTCAGAAACTGGTTGAAAAAGTGCTGAGCCTCGAAAAGGTTTGGAAGCGTAACCTGAATGAAGTTCCAAACCTGACTATTTCGGTGACCTGCTATTTGTTCCTGATTGAGCAGGTAGGTATGAAAAAAGCAGTGAAAGCTGTGCTGAACAAGAATAATCCGTTGATGAAGATTGGATAGAGTCGGAAGACCGGAGTCCGAAGACGGAAGAATGGAGCATGGTGCAAAGAGCATGGTGCATTTCCCAATCCGAACTTCGAACTTTAGGCACTCTGAACTTGAAACTTGGAATTTGGAACTTGAAACTACTTGGAAATGGCAAAATTCATAAAAATAAATCCGGACGATAACGTGGCTGTATGCCTCGAAGCGGCTGTTGCAGGCGAATCGGTGAGTATTGAAGGGCAACAAATTGTTGTTCAGAACAATGTTCCGGTTGGTCATAAAGTAGCCTTGCAGACCATTGCGCTCAAGGCCGACGTGATAAAATATGGTGCTCCCATTGGTCATGCCATTGTAGAAATTGGCGTTGGCGAGCACGTGCACACCCACAACCTGAAAACCAATTTGTCGGGAACAATCACTTATTCGTTTAACCAAAAGCTGAACGAAATTCGCTATGCCAAGCGCGACCTGACTTTCAACGGATACCGCCGCAGCAATGGTAATTGTGGAATCCGGAATGAATTGTGGATTGTGCCAACCGTTGGTTGTGTAAACGGCCAGGCTCAGCAGATTATCGACTTGTTCAAAAAGGAAGTCAATCCGGAAAATCTGGATGCGATCGAGGTTTTCAAGCACAACTACGGCTGCTCGCAGTTGGGCGACGATCATGTAAATACCCAGAAAGCGCTGGCTCAACTGATCAATCATCCGAATGCCGGTGGCGTACTTGTGTTGGGTTTGGGATGTGAAAACAACCAGATTTCGCACCTCAAAAAATTCATTGGCGAATACGACGAAAAACGCATCAAATTTTTGGTTGCGCAGGAAGTTGAGGATGAAATTGAAGCCGGACTTGAATTGCTGAAAGAAATTTACGCCGAGATGAAGAACGATGTCCGTCAGCCCATTCCGCTTTCTGAATTGAAAGTTGGCCTGAAATGCGGTGGCTCGGATGGTTTCTCAGGAATTACCGCAAACCCTTTGGTGGGTGTTTTCTCCGATTTCCTGATTGCACAGGGCGGAACAACTGTTTTGACCGAAGTGCCGGAAATGTTTGGCGCCGAAACTATTTTGATGGCCCGGGCAAAAGAACGTGTGACATTCGAGAAAACGGTAAGCCTGATCAACGATTTCAAGGATTATTACATGCAGCATAATCTGCCGGTTTACGAAAATCCGTCGCCGGGAAATAAAGATGGCGGTATCTCAACGCTGGAAGACAAATCGTTGGGTTGTACCCAAAAAGGTGGATCGGCAACTGTTGTCGATGTATTGAAATATGCCGAACCGATTCAGGAGAAGGGATTGAATTTACTATCGGCTCCCGGAAACGATCTGGTTGCCGCTTCGGCGTTGGGTTTCAGTGGTTGCCAGTTGGTGCTTTTCACCACCGGTCGCGGAACACCGTTTGGTAGTTTTGTGCCAACGATGAAGATTTCGACCAATTCAGCGCTTTTCAATAAAAAGAAAAATTGGATCGATTTTAATGCCGGACAATTGCTCGAAGACAAAACAATGGATCAGCTACTCGAAGAATTTATTCAGTATATCATCGAGGTTGCCGGAGGTTCAAAACTGAAACACGAGCAAAGCGGGTTCAAGGAAATTTCGATTTTCAAAACCGGCGTTACGCTTTAGAAAAAGCATTCAGTCGCAGTTTTTAGGAAGAACAATTGATCACTGAAAACTGCGACTGATCACTTATATGTTCATCATTTCCAGTTGCGAGTAGCTTTGAATGATGTCGTCAGCTTCCTGCAATTTTTGTGGATTGGCTCCAGGACCTTCATACGCCACACAATTCATTCCGGCTGCCTTGGCCGCCTTAATCCCGTTGGGCGAATCTTCCACGACGAGACAATTTTCAGGATTGACACCCAGCTTTTTTGCTGCCAGTAAAAATACATCGGGCTCGGGCTTGCTTTTTCCTGCTTCCTGCGCACTGACAATCACCTGGAAATATTTTTTCAGATCAGTTTTGGTCAGGATAAGGTCAATAATTTTAGGTGTTGACGATGATGCAACGGCCATTTTTGGGTTTCTGACCTGAAGTTTTTCTAAAAGTTCAACCAACCCAGACATCACTGGTATTTGCTCAAGTTCAGCAAAATAACGCAGGCTCTCGTTGTGATTTTGCTCGATTAATTCATCGATAGACAATGAAGTTTGATGATTGGCTGTAATTTCTCTCCACATGGCATCTGAAGCTACGCCGAGGTATTTTTGGTGCTCCTCTTCCGAAATTTTCAGATTATTCAGGCTGAATTGCCGTCGTTCTATTTCGGTATTGAATGGCTCGGTGTCCACCAACGTTCCATCCATATCAAAAATAATGGCTTCAATCATAAATTCTACAGTTTTTGAACGGGCTGGTAAGCCGGGCCGTTTTCGAGATAAACAATTGGCAAGTCTTTGATGAATGTTTTTAACCACTTGGCGCAGTATTCCATTCCGGCTTCTTCTGAAGGGATGTGTCCGGTGAAGATGGCTGCTTTTTTCATTCCCAGCATCGAAGCGTCGAGCACATATTCGTACGTTTCCCATTCCGAGGCTTCTCCGGCTACCAGAACTTCGGTAAACCCGTTGTTCATCAGGTTGATGTGCGAGGCCGATCCGGGAGCTCCAACGGCCAGGGCAACGTTGGTGAAGCGCATTTTCGGGTCGCCAACAATGCGGAGCTGACTACCTTTCAGCTTTTCCTGAAGCTTTTGGGCAAAATCGCCTACCGTTTGCTCTTCAAATTTGAAAAGAAGCATTGATTGGTCCGTTTGATTGGCTTTCCAACCCAGTTTTTCAATCATTCCAACATAAATTCCATCAGGAGAGGTGCGGTGAATATGGTCGTGAAACCTGAAAATGATGAGTTTGTGTTCGTTGATGTATTCAATCTTTTTTCGGTAAACCGGATCGTTTTGCAAAGCGTCGGTTTTATCCAGATGAGAATAAAATGTTGGTTCGTGGACAATAATCAGGTTACAATGGCTGGCAACGGCTTTTTGCAGGGTTTCCATGTCGGCAAACATGGCGACGGCAATTCCGGTCACCGCATCATCAGGATTTCCGGTTTTAAACGTATCGACGGTTTCCTGGCTCCAGGGGCAGGTTACATGAGCCTGCATCTGAGCAACGATTTGCCGCGCGGTTTGTGAATGAGCTGATTGTGGGAAGGTATTCAGTACGCTTAGGACAAATAAAAGGAGCAGAAAAGTTGCCGATCGTTTCATTTTTTTAGGTTTGTTTTTGTGGTTTGTGTTATCGTTCAGTATCTGCAAATGTATTAAAATCGGGAAACTTTGGATGTTAAGTATCTGGCTAAGATTTTTATCTTTGTGTTCATAGTACAAACTAAACCAAACTAACATGCATAAATCAACATTCTTCCTGTTTTGCATTTTAAGCATTTTCACTTTCGTTTCGTGTAAGGAAAAAGAGCCGCAATGGACTGAGCTTTTTAATGGCAAAGACCTTACCGGCTGGACAGCCAACGAAAATCCCGGATCATTCAAGGTTGAAGACGGTGTATTGGTCGCCAACGGCCCGATTGGGCATTTGTTTTATACCGGCGACTTTCACAAAGGCGTTTTCCGCAATTTCGAGTTAAAAGCAATGGTGAAAACTGATCCAAGCAGCAACTCCGGAATTGTTTTCCATACGCAGGAGCAACCATATGGACCGCTGTTACGGGGCTACGAAGTTCAGATCAACAACTCGTACGAACGTCCGGGCGATTTTCAGGAGCTGAAGAAAACCGGCAGCTTATACGGAATCCGCAATGTATATTATCCAACCGCAAAAGATAACGAGTGGTTTGAGCTTTCGTTTAAGGTGGTAGAAAACCGTTGCGAAGTGTTTGTAAACGGCACAAAAGTGGTCGATTATATCCAGCCTGACGATCCTTACCGCCCGAAAAACGATAAGCTGAAAGTATTCAGCGCCGGAAGGATTGCATTGCAGAGCCACGACGAAGGAAGTAAAGTTTACTTCAAAAGCATTCAGGTAAAACCATTGCCTAAAGCTGAAAAATTCCCGATGCTGGTTTCGAAGGAATGGGATGACAAGATTACCAAAATGATGCTCGAAAATTTCCCGGTAATCGATTTTCATGTTCATTTGAAAGGTGGCTTGACCATTGCTCAGGCTTGCGAAAACTCGTTGAAACTGGGCATCAATTATGGTATTGCTCCTAACTGTGGACTGAAATTTCCGGTAACCGACGATGCTTCGCTGGCGGCCTATATGGATACCGTGCAAACCAAGCCCATTTTCAGGGGAATGCAGGCCGAAGGTCGCGAATGGATAACCTTGTTTTCGCCTGAAGCTGTTGCCAAATTCGATTATGTATTTACCGACGGAATGACATGGACTGACCACAAAGGCCGCAGAATGAGATTGTGGATTCCGGAAGAAGCTTTTGTTGACGACGAACAGAAATTTATGGATGAACTGGTCAGCAAAATTGAAAGTGTTGTTTCGCAGGAACCAATTGACATTCATGTAAATCCGACATTCCTTCCGGCAGTTATTGCCAATAAATACGACGAGTTATGGACCGATGCCCGCATCGAACGGTTTGTGAATGTGCTGGCAAAAAATGGGGTTGCGCTCGAGATCAATTCCCGCTATAAACTTCCATCCGAAAAAATTCTTCGGAAAGCCAAGGAAGCTGGCGTAAAATTCACTTTTGGAACCAACAACACTGGTGCCGATTTAGGTACGCTCGATTATTCGTTCGAGATAAAGGAAAAGCTCGGCCTGACATACAAAGACATGTTTATGCCGAAAAAACAGAGCGAAAAACCTGTTCTGGTAAAGGGCTTGCCCAAGAAAATTACAGGATAAGAAATATGGTAGAGCCAAGGCATTGCCTTGGCTCTACAAAGCCAATTTTATAAAACCAAAACCCAACAATCATGAATAAACTATTAAAATCATTTGTTTTACTGACGCTTTTGTCGGTTGCAATGCCGGCATTTTCGGTTCAGAAACCCGAAGACTTTGCTAAATCGGGCATTTCGGTAGGAGTCGTGGTCGAGAACCTTCAAAAGTCACTTGACTTTTATCAGAATGTAATCGGGATGGTAAAGACCGGTGAATTTTCGGTTGAAGGTGCAACGGCAAAACAACTTGGATTAAGTGCCGGCGACCGTTTCGACGTAACTATACTGAAACTCGAAAACAGTGAGCAGGCGGCCGAATGGAAACTGATGTCGTTCGGAAAGAAAGCCACTCACCCGAAACAAACTTATGTTCCTGATGATACCGGCATGCAGTATGTAACTATTTATCTGAAATCGATGAAGCCAGTTCTGGAACGCATCAAAAAATACAATGTGAAAACGTTGGGAATTACACCTACCAAACTCGACGAAACCCGCGATTTTGTTTTGATTCAGGATCCTGATGGTAATTTCATTGAACTGATCGGACCAAAATAGATTGGTTTCAACTAAAAAATTAAAGCGGCTGAATGAAGGGGATTCCCTGATTTCAGCCGTTTTTAATTTTGCCGGGCCAGCATCGTCAAACAAAAAACGCAAGGAGTTTTGTCCTTGCGCTTATATGATAACGAGTTTTAATATTCGTCTTCGTTGAAAAAGAAATCATCTTTGCTGGGATAATCAGGCCAGATGTCTTCAATGCTTTCGTAGATCTCCCCTTCGTCTTCAATCTCCTGAAGGTTTTCGATAACTTCAAGCGGAGCGCCACTGCGAATGGCAAAGTCAATCAACTCATCTTTACTTGCTGGCCAAGGGGCATCCTCTAGCTTTGAGGCCAATTCGAGTGTCCAGTACATATTCTAAAAATTTAGGAAGTTTTTAACTCGGTTTTTTAATTTTTGCGAATATAACAAAAAAACGGATTCTGCAAATTAATAATACTTATTATTCATCAACCTCCGGAGACCATAGTATTTCCGGCGTTTTCTGGTCCAGATTTATCTTTCTTGAAAGTACGAAAAGGTAGTCAGACAGGCGGTTAACAAATTTAATCAGGTTGGCATCAACTTCAGCTTTTTCTGATAATTCAACAATTTTCCGTTCTGCTCTTCGGCATACGGTTCGGGCAACGTGACAGAATGATGCAGCCTGGCTTCCTCCGGGCAGAATAAAGTTCCGAAGTTCGGGCAAATCAGTATTCATCAGGTCCATTTCCTTTTCAAGCAGTTCAATGTCAGTCTTTTTGCACGGGAGCTGCTTCTTTATCAGCGAAATTGATTCGTCGGTAGCCAGATTGGCGCCAATTACAAATAATTTATTCTGAATGATTTCCAATACCTGATCAGTGTGCTGGTCGGATTGCATCGAGCGGATCACTCCAATATAGGAGTTCAGTTCATCGATAGTTCCGTACGATTCGAGCCTGATGTTGTGCTTTTTTACCCGCGAGCCTCCAATCAATCCTGTTGTTCCATCGTCGCCGGTACGTGTATAAATTTTCATTTTTTTAGATGATTCGGGTTTCGGGATACGTGTTACGTGTTTCCTGAAACCCGCAACGTGTAACCCGTAACAATAGTTTATTAATAAACCGGATCGGGGTTGACCAGATCTGATTCGATTTCACCATCTTTCAGCCTGATGATGCGGTGTGCGTGTTTGGCGATGCTTTCTTCGTGCGTAACTACAACCAGCGTATTTCCCTTGCGGTGAATTTCGGCAAAAAGCTGCATGATTTCTTCCGAGATTTTCGAGTCGAGGTTCCCTGTTGGCTCGTCGGCCAGCAAAATGCACGGGTTGTTAATCAAGGCGCGGGCTACGGCCACACGCTGGCGCTGACCTCCCGATAACTCGTTGGGCTTGTGTTCTATGCGGTCGGCAAGTCCAACTTCAGTCAAAATCTTCTCGGCTTTTTCAATGCGCTGCTGTTTTTTTATTCCGGCATAAACCAAGGGCAACATTACATTTTCGAGCGCTGTATTTCGGGGTAATAAATTGAAAGTCTGAAAAACAAAACCAATTTCCTTGTTCCGGATTTCGGCAAGTTCGTCGTCCGACAGGTGGCTCACATCCTGTTTGTTCAACTCGTAAAAACCACTTGTTGGAGTATCAAGGCAGCCGATTACGTTCATCAAAGTCGATTTTCCGGAGCCGGAAGCACCCATGATGGCAACATATTCGCCTCTGTTGATGTTGAGCGAAACAGAACGTAATGCCCTCACAATCTGGGTGCCTACCTTGTAGTTTTTGACTATTTTTTCAAGCTTGATAACACTTTCCATTTTTTGAACCGGTTTGTTTGAATTGATTAGTTTGTTTCAGTCGTGGTTTGTTACAAAAATCGAACCTAATTTCAGACAAAATACATGAATAAAAAAATAAAACCCTGAAAACTTGATTTTGTTGTGGGCTGTACCAATCATTTTCTTTGCCTGTGAAAGGAAGGTCGGGCTAAAAAGGAGATAATTTTTATCTTTGTTTTATGTCAGAATTTCTGGATCAGGATATCAAGTTTCTACCGGGAGTTGGCCCTCAGCGCGCCGATCTGCTCAAAAAGGAATTGAAGATTTTCACCTTCAACGATTTACTGTATTACTTTCCGTACAAATACATCGACCGTACCAAGTTTTACCGGATTTCGGAAATCACCTCGAACATGGCTTACATTCAGCTGAAAGGCCAGATTGTGAAGTTTGAAACAACCGGAGAGGGTGCCCGCCAGCGCCTGATTGCCCATTTTCGTGATGAATCGGGAATGATGGAACTGCTGTGGTTTCAGGGAGTAAAGTGGGTGAAGGAAAATATCAAGGCAAATGTAGAATATGTTGTTTTCGGGAAGCCTTCTGTGTTCAACGGGAAGGTTAATATGGTTCATCCTGAGCTGGAGCCCGCCGAGAACAAACAAATAACCACCGGCGTTTTCCAAGCTTTTTACAATACCACCGAAAAGATGAAGCAGAAGTTTATGACCAGCAAAGCGCTGAATAAACTTCAGTTTAATCTGGCTTCGCTGCTCGGTGGAAAAATATATGAAACACTTCCACCAACCCTGATTTCGAAATTGAAATTAATGCCGCTGGCAACGGCTTTGCGGCAGGTTCATTTTCCGGAGAATCCACATCACTTGAAAAATGCGCTTTTTCGCCTGAAATTTGAAGAGCTTTTTTACATTCAGCTGCGCATTTTAAGCCTGAAACACAACAGGGAAGGCAGTTTCAAAGGGTTTGTATTTTCGCAGGTGGGTTACAACCTGAATACATTTTACAGCAATCATTTGCCGTTTGAACTGACGAACGCGCAGAAAAAGGTGATCAAAGAAATACGCAAAGACATGGGCTCGGGCAAGCAGATGAACCGTTTGCTGCAGGGTGACGTGGGCAGTGGAAAGACGCTGGTTGCCTTGATGACTGCGCTGATTGCTTTCGACAATGGCTTTCAGGTTAGCCTGATGGCACCCACTGAAATATTAGCCATTCAGCATTACAATTCAATCAAAAAAATGACGGATGGCCTTGGGGTGAAAGTAGCCTTGCTGACGGGTTCTACCCGGACGGCCAAGCGCAAGGTCATTCACGAGGAGCTGGAAGATGGCAGTTTGCAGCTGCTTATCGGCACCCATGCGCTGATCGAAGATAAAGTGAATTTCAAAAATCTGGGATTGGTTATTGTTGACGAGCAACACCGTTTTGGCGTTGCTCAGCGTGCCAAACTCTGGAAAAAGAATGAATTTATTCCGCCGCACGTGCTGGTGATGACCGCCACACCCATTCCGCGAACATTGGCGATGACGGTTTATGGCGATCTGGATGTGTCGGTAATCGACGAATTGCCGCCTGGCCGGAAACCGATACAGACCTTGCATTTTTACGAAAACAGGCGCAAGCAGGTGTACGATTTTATTCGTGAACAGGTGACTGTAGGAAGGCAGGTTTACATTGTTTATCCGCTGATTAAGGAATCGGAAAAGCTCGATCTGAAGAATGTGGAGAACGGCTACGAACTGCTGAAACAGGTATTTCCACGATATTCGATCAGCATGGTGCATGGCAAAATGAAACCTTCGGATAAGGATGCCGAGATGCAACTTTTTAAGGAGGGAAAAACCCAGATCATGGTGGCCACTACGGTGATTGAAGTTGGGGTTGATGTGCCCAATGCGTCGGTAATGATTATTGAAAGTGCCGAGCGCTTTGGCCTTTCGCAGTTGCACCAGTTGCGCGGAAGGGTAGGGCGCGGCGCCGAACAGTCGTATTGTTTGCTGATGTCGTCGTACAAAATCAGCAACGAAAGCCGCAAACGCCTCGAAACCATGGTTCGCACCAACGACGGCTTCGAAATTGCCGAAGTGGATATGCAGTTGCGTGGCCCGGGCGATTTGGAAGGAACTCAGCAAAGCGGAATTGGTTTTAGCCTGAAAATTGCCAATCTGGGCCGCGATGGCGAAATACTACAACACGCCCGCAATCAGGCGTCTGATCTGCTTGACGATGACCCGAAACTTCAGAAGCAGGAAAATCAGATTCTGGTTTATCACCTGCTGAAAATGAAAAACACCGAATACGACTGGAGCTCGATTAGCTAAGGGCAGAGAGCAAGGGGCATGGAGTTGGAAAGCCAAAAAAACAGTGTTCAGTCGCAGTTACCAGTAAAAATGTTACGAGTTGCAAACCCGGAACTCGAAACACGCATCCTGCAACTAACTCTTGTAATTCTGCATTCATTTCACCTACCAATCTGGCGATCAAACCTGATTTTCTTCAGGAAGTGAAACAATTGTTTAATCTATATTTCGGTCCCTTAAAAAAATGATAAAATGAAGAGGATATTTTTAATTGGTGGTCTGGCAGTGTCTTTTGCGATTGGCAGTCAGGCACAAAATGCAAGCAAAGGCAAAGTTATTACCGAGGAAAAAGGAAAAGGTTTTTACTACGAATCAATCCTGAAGGATGTGAGCGCGGTTGAAGAAAAACTTTCAGAAAAAGAGCCTTTTGTGCGGTTTGTGATGGATCAGTCGGGGCTGGATTTGCCCAATAATCCGTCGCTTTACAAAACCGTATGGAGTAACCCAACCGAATCGCAGGGTAACGCCGGAACGTGCTGGAGCTTCTCAACTACCTCGTTTTACGAATCGGAAGTACTTCGCCAGCACGGTAAAAAAGTAGAAATTTCAGAAATATATTCGGCCTATTGCGAGTACCTCGAAAAAGCCCGCCGTTTTGTTGAGAAACGTGGCAATTCGGTTTTTTCGGAAGGATCGGAAGGTAATGCGCTGTCCCGCATCATGAAAATTTACGGTGCTGTGCCCGAAGAAGCCTACACCGGATTGATTGATGGCCGCAAATTTCACAGTCATGCCAAAATGGTGGAGGAAATGACTGCATTCCTGAATTCGCTGAAAACATCGAATGCCTGGAATGTTGATTCTGCGCTCGAAACCATTAAAGCGATCATGAACCATTACCTGGGGGTGCCGCCAACCGAATTTGTGGTTGAGGGAAAGACCTACACACCACAAACTTATTTGAAGGATTACCTGAAAATCAATCCTGATGATTTTGTCGAAATTCTTTCGTACAAGCAGGAGCCTTACTGGCAGCAGGTTGAATATAAAGTTCCGGACAACTGGTGGCACAGCAAAGAATATTACAATGTTCCGCTCGACGAGTTTATGGCCGCAGTGAAAAATGCCATTAAAGCCGGATACAGTATGAGTATTGGAGGTGATGTTTCCGAGTCTGGGTTTAGCCGCGAAACCAATTGTGCGATGGTTCCCGATTACGACATTCCATCGGCTTACATTAACGAAGATGCCCGCCAGTTCCGCTTTTCGAACGAGACGACTACCGATGACCATGGCATGCAGGTGATCGGGATCCTCGAAAACTACAAAGGCAAGGGAAAAGACTGGTATCTGATTAAAGACTCAAGCTCCGGTTCGCGGAATGTTGATCAGAATAACCCCAATTTCGGTTATTATTTTTTCCACGAAGATTACATCAAGCTGAAGATGATGGGCTTCACAGTGCATAAGGATGCGGTTAAAGATCTCCTGAAAAAATTTAAATAAAACATTGAAAAGCCTCGCAAATGCGGGGCTTTTTACTGATTTTTGTGGCCATTATATTGAACCTAAAATGCATAAGCAAAAACCAACCTTCAGAGATCGATTAGTAAGCTGTGTTCATTCGGCGTTGCCACAGGGCATGAAAACCGCCTTCTGGTTACTCAAACTCACAATCCCGATTTCGTTTGCTGTTTTCCTTCTCGATTTCTTCGGGGTGCTGAATGTGATTGCAGGTTGGGTTGCGCCGCTTTTTAAGCTGATCGGGCTGTCGGGGCAGGCTTCCATTGTTTTGATCACAAGCTTCTTTACCAATATTTATTCGGTAATTGCCGTAATGACTACGCTTGGCATCGGCTTGCGCGAAGGAACTATCTTGGCCGTAATGTGTTTGATTTCGCATGCCATGATTGTTGAAACGGCCATTCAGAAACGGACTGGATCAACGCCTTGGCGGATGGTTGCAGTGCGCCTTTCGGCAAGTTTTCTGGCTGCAGTTCTGCTGAATTTTATTTTACCCGAAGAAACCATTACAGAAACTGAAAATGTATTGCATTCTGTGGGAGACTTTGTCCCGGCGCTAACAGGTTGGCTTTCGGCTATGCTGGTAACCACCGTGAAAATAATTGTGCTCGTTAATTTATTGTTGATCCTACAGAAAATACTTAACGAATTTGGCGTGATTAAGTGGATTTTGTGGCCATTCAAACCCTTGCTGAAGGTGATGGGATTGCCGTCGAGTACCGGTTTCCTGTGGATTGTTGCCAACACGCTTGGGCTGGGTTATGGCGGTGCCATCATGATTAATGAGTCGGAAGAAGGACGACTGACCAAAGAAGATGCCGATATTTTGAATCACCACATTGCCATTTCGCACTCGCAGCTCGAAGATCCGCTTTTGTTCGTGTCCATTGGTTATAGTTATGGCATTTTGGTTTGGCCACGAATTTTGCTGGCTATTGTTTTTGTGTGGTTCCGGCGGCTCGAAATCTGGTTAAAAAAACGAAATGCCTGAGTTGGCTGGCTTATCCGTTTCCTGGTTTGAATGTTGTTTTTCTTTCTAATGTCTTTCTCAGAAGAGAGGTTTAAGTTTTTTCTGAGAATATTTCTCCTGAATAGTTAACGGTTAAAAATAAAATCCCCCTTGGAAACAAGTTCCAAAGGGGGAATGAAATATAACCTAAACCAACTATTTTATTTCAAGTTCTTTGCCGGTAACTTTAATTCTTCCGGTAAGCGTTCCGGTAGTTTCGGCTTTGGCAGCACCTGTAAATCCGGGTTGCTCGCCACCAACAGCTATAGTGAAATAGCCGGGTTCCACCACTTGTTTGTCTTTGTTATTGATCATCGAAAGCTGGCGTGGTTCAAGTGTAAACGATACCATCTGCGATTCGCCTTTCTTCAGTGCAATTCGTTTAAAACCTTCCAAACTGCGGATTGGACGCGGGGTCGATGCTTTTTCATCGGTCAGATAAAGCTGAACGACTTCTTCGCCATCGCGTTCTCCGGTATTGGTAACTTTTACTGAAACAGTAATGTTTTCACCCATTTTTGCTTCTTTAGCCAAATTCAGGTCTGAATAACTGAAAGTGGTATAGCTCAGTCCGAATCCGAACGGATAAAGTGGTGCCTGATGGAAGTAGCGATACGTGCGGCCTTCCATGTCGTAGTTTTCGAAAGCGGGAAGCTGATCAACCGATTTGTAGTAGGTAACTGGCAAACGTCCGGCAGGGTTGTAATCGCCAAACAGCACATCGGCCACAGCATTTCCACCTTCCTGTCCGGGGTAACCGGCAGTCAGGATGGCATCCATATTTTCGGCGGCGTAGTTTACCGAAAGGGCACTTCCGTTTAGCAAAACCAAGACGACAGGTTTGCCGGTTGCCTTGATGGCTTCCATCAGCAATTCCTGTGTTTTTGGCAGGTTCAGATGAGTGCGGTCCCCACCTTTAAATCCATCAACCTGAATGGGCATTTCTTCGCCTTCCAAACGTTGATTCAAACCTAAAACCAATACAACAGCGTCAGCTTTTTTAGCTGTTTCAACAGCTTCCTGCAGCATGTTTGGGGTTGGTATTGACCACAGCAGCGACGCAGTTCCGTCACCATGATAGTTGCGGTAATCAAATACCAGTTTATATTTTTTACCAGTTTCCAGAGTCAATTTCTTTTGACTGTGAAAAGCATGGTGTTCATTGTCACCACCCAGAATTTCCTTGCCCTCGCAGTAAATTTTAAAATTAGGCATACTCCAGATGCCAATTTCGTAATCGCCGGTTTGCGGCACTTTCAGGTAGGTTGTCCAGCGGATGCTGTAATTGTCAACGGGCAGACGAGGATCAGGAGAACCCGATTCCCAGTAAAAATCAACATTGTCGTCAACACGTGTAAATAAAGGCTGGCCTTCCAGTTTGTTATTGGCAAAGTATTCGCCAAAAGCACCTTGTTTGCCATCTTCGGTTTCGAGATAAATCGAAGGAATCGGAACCAATTTTGAAATGCCATCGGCCAGTTCGCTACCCTGTGCATAAAGCACTTCGGCCTGCGGTGCAATTTTATTTTTGATGCCTTGAAGTACTGTCACCGGATGCGATGGAATTCCGTTGTAGTTTCCCCACAACGATTCAATTTCGTCGGCATTTGGCCCGATAACTGCCACTTTCGACAGGTTTTTCTTCAGCGGTAAAGTATGATTGGCGTTTTTCAGTAAAACGATACTTTTCTGAGCTGCAACACGGGCCAGCTGGTCGTGGGCAGGGTTGTCGTTTACCGAGAACGGAATTTGAGCATAGGCAACTTTTTCGTCAGGATCGAACATGCCGAGTTTCATGCGGGCGGTCATCAGGCGTCCTACGCAAACGTCGAGGTCTTTTTCTGTGATCAAACCGCGTTTTAGGGCTTCGGGTAAAGCTTTGTAGGTGTTTCCGCATTCCAGATCAGTTCCGGTTTTTATCGCCATGGCAGCAGCTTCAGCTTCGTCTTTGGCAATTTTGTGATATTGCCAAATATCGGCAATGGCCCAGCAGTCGCTCACAATATAGCCTTTGAAACCCCACTCATTACGCAGGATTCCGGATAAAAACGGACTGGCACAGCAAGCTTCGCCACGGAATCGGTTGTAGGCACCCATGATCGAATAAACTCCGCCATCGACAACCAACGTGCGGAAAGCTGGCAAATAAGTTTCGCGTAAGTCGCGTTCGCTTACTTTAGCATCAAAAACGTGGCGCGATGGTTCCGGTCCCGAGTGTACTGCAAAATGCTTGGCTGTGGCTACAACTTTCAGGTAGTTTGGATCGTCGCCCTGCAGTCCTTTTACAAACTGGGCGCCCATTTGTCCGGTAAGGAATGGATCTTCACCGTAAGTCTCGTGGCCGCGGCCCCAACGAGGATCGCGGAAAATATTGATGTTTGGTGACCAGAACGTCAACCCCTGATATATTTTGCGAAGTCCGCGACGTGCAAATTCGTGGTGTTTGGCCCGTGCTTCGTCCGAGATAACCGAAGCAACGTTATGAATAAGATCGGTGTCCCACGAAGCAGCAATAGAAATCGATTGGGGAAAAACAGTTGCATAGCCGGCGCGGGCAACTCCGTGCAAACATTCGTTCCACCAGTTGTATTCCGGAATTCCAAGTCGCGGAATAGCAGGCGATGTATAAAGCATCTGCTGCATTTTTTCCTCGGTAGTCATTTCTGAAAGCAGGCTTTCAACTCTTTCTTCGGTGGACAGGTTGGTGTTTTGAAATTGAAATCTGGTCTGCGAAATACCCAGGAAGGGGCAAAGAAGCAGCAAAATCAGATACAGGTTTTGTTTCATTGGTATAAATTTTTGTTTGTTATTCTGCATTTTGGTATTCAAGTCCTGTTTCCGGACAACATATTAACCGCATGGAATAGCCATTTATACTTTTTTGATTGGTGCGTGCTTCAGTACACATGGCTTATTTCATGAATATTAGTCTTTTTATGCTGGTCTGGTCTGGTCTGCAAAGCTACAAAATGAAAAGAAAATTCCAAATGAAACGCCCTATGCCACGTGACATTTTAGGTGTGTAATTTTGCATAAAAAGGCTTTTCCCAGAACGGTTAATCCAGGTAAACATCCGTCCTTTCGCCCCTGAAATATTCAAACATCAGGTGAATCTGTGATTCAATGATTCGTGGTTTCGACAATTCGGGCAGGTTATCTTCGTTAAACCAACCCACATTATCGGTTTCCGGTCCGGTCGAAATTTGTGTGCCGATGGGGTCGCACCAAATCAGGAATTTATAAACGTACTCGAATTCGGGTGGCATTTGCTGCGCCGTTTTATCTAAAACAGCCAGTAGCCTGGTGGCTTTTACAGTGAGTCCGGCTTCTTCAAAGCATTCTTTTTCAGCAATCATTCGGGGGGTGTATCCAACATCGGCCCAGCCGCCGGGCAATGCCCAGCATCCGTCCACTTTTTCCTGAATGAGCAGAATCTGACCTTCGGAATTGAAAATTACCGCCCGGACATCAACTTTTGGCGTTTTGTAGCCATTGTTTTCCTGAATCACTGCCTTGATTTTGGGCAGGGGAACATCGGTAAGTTGTTCGAGCATTTCGAGGCAAATCTCCTGAATCTCTTCGTACCGTTCGGTGTCGTAATTGCTGTTCGAGTATTCGAGCCCGATTTCGGCCAATGCCTGAATTCGTTTGAGTTGCTCAAAGAAATTTCGTTTCATGGGTTGCGGGTGTTCAATTGTTGAATTGTTGAATTGTCAAATAGCTGTCAGTTCATTTTAACCATTTAGCCATATAACCATTCATCTTCAAATCTTCCTTACTCAATTGCTTTTTCTGCTTTTTTCTTGACAGGATTTTCCGTTTTATCGGCTGGTTTTTCTGTTTTTACAACTGGCGTCGGATAATTGAAGATGTCTTCCTTGTTCTTCGGACGTATTTCTTCCTGCCAGTTGAAGCCAGGCAATAATTTGTCGCTGTCGGCCAGTTCTCCCATCGGTTTTAGCTCACCATCAGGCGCTTTTATGAAGGAAATCTTTTTGACTTTCCCCTTATTCATGTATATGCTGATGTTGCTGCTTTGTGCTTTGTTCAGGCCAATAATGCCACTTTTATCGCGGGCATAGTAGTTCGATTCGCCGTTCCCATTTACGTCAATCCGGTCGAGTTCGTTGTTTCGCATATAGCCGGTCATGTTCTTGCCTTTTATCTGATTGAACCGGATGCTGTCGTCCTCCATCGAAATGATGAAGGCATCTTCCATCATGCGGATTTCATCCGGATCTTTTGTGCGGTTGATCATTTCGATATAGTTGGCTGAAATCTGGGTTCCCTTCGACCAGATGACAGGCTGGGTGAACATTTGGATGGTCGAGTCTTTCGAAAAGTAGGTCAGCGAATCGCATTTCCCCTGAAGATCGCCGCGGAAAAACCTGACCTTGTGGTATGCCAAAACCAATCGGTTGTCTTTTGACTGTGGCTTGGCCGTCAGCGTGTCGGTACGCGCCGTATCGCGGAGCATAGTCATTGAAAGGATTGAATCTTTAGCCAATTTGTTAATCGCCAGAGGCGCAGGTTTCAACTCCGGATTTGTGTTTGGCAATATTAGTCCAGTTTTTTTTGTATTTGGCTTGTTCTTTTGCTTACCAACAGCCTTTTTGTCGATTAGCGATACTCTTTTGGTGGTGGTATCGGGCATCGTTTTCAGGTAATCGGCATGAAGATAAAGCGAATCGCTTTTGGAATACTGAATCAGCACGGCCGAATCGGTTGCTGAAGCTATTTTGCTTATGTCGTTGTATTTTACCCGGTTGCCAACTACAATTATGCTGTTTTCAATGTCCTGAACACGTGCATGACCCATGGCCAGACCTTCGCCGTTTTCCTTGTCGTAGAAAATGGAATCGGCCTTCACCGTCTGTTTTTCGTTCCAGATTTTGGGTTTTTTGGTCAGGCGGGCGTAATTCTTCATACTGTCGTACCAACCATATTCGGCATAAAGGGTATCTTTTTCGTTGAAGATGCGCGTTGGCCCTTCAATGTAAACCTTTTTTGTATTAGTGAAATAAATCAGCGTATCCGACTTGATTTTATAATCTTTGGTGGTGCCGTCAACCTTGGTTTTAAAGTAAGCTTTCTTTTCGTTCACATAGTACTGGCCAATCACCGAAGTCAGCACATTGGTCGAGTCTTTTACCGTTCCGGAGTAGTTGTACGATGCCAAATCGATGGTCATGGCATAATCAAGCGAGTCGGTCGTCAGGGTTACCTGCTTATCGATCAGTTTAACGTTGCGGCGGGCTTTAGCCAGCTTGGTATTGCCGTTGTAGTTTATAAAGTCGGCATACATATTCAGCGTGTCGCCGCGTACAATGTGTACTTTCCCAAATGCATCAACCGTATTGTTTGTGTACGAATACAAACTGTCGCACCACATCATGGCTCCATCTACACGGATGTTTACATTGCCGAGCAAACGCTGTGCATCGGCAACAATGCGGGCATCGTATTTGAGATCATCGCAATGCAGAATCTCAACATTCTTCCGTCCCTGAGCATTCCCGGAGAACGAAAACGCCAACATTCCAATTAGCATTGATAATGTCAGCGATTTTATTTTAAGTATAGCTATTCCTGATTTTATCATTTACCTTACTTCATCAGTTCAGTAATAATGTCTTCAACCGACAGATTCTCGGCTTCGGCCTTGTAGTTTTTGATCACCCTATGACGAAGAATACTTACGGCCACTTTTTTAACATCATCGATATCCGGCGAATATTTTCCGTTGAGTGCAGCCAGTGTTTTTGCTCCCAAAATGAGGTATTGCGAGGCACGCGGGCCAGCTCCCCATTTCAGGTATTTGTTACTGATTGGCGCAGCCAGTTCGGTGTTTGGTCGTGTTTTAGCCGATAAACTGACAGCGTACTTCAGCACATTATCGTTTACAGGAACTTTCAGCACAAGATCCTGAAAGTAGCGTATTTCCTCTTTCGAGATAATTTCGGTGAGGTGTGTCGAGAAATCGGAAGTGGTATTCCGTACAATGGTCAATTCATCCTCAAATTTGGGATAATCGAGCCATACCGAAAACATGAAACGGTCGAGCTGAGCTTCGGGCAGTGGATAAGTTCCTTCCTGCTCAATGGGGTTTTGCGTTGCCAGAACGAAGAATGGTTTGTCGAGCACGTATTTTTGTCCTGCTGCGGTAACCGATCGTTCCTGCATGGCTTCGAGCAAAGCCGCCTGGGTTTTTGGCGGAGTACGGTTAATTTCGTCGGCCAGAATGATGTTGGCAAAAATTGGCCCGCGGATAAACTTAAACTCACGGTCTTTATCCAGAATTTCGGTTCCGATGATGTCTGAAGGCATTAAGTCGGGGGTGAACTGGATACGTTTATAATCGAGCCCCAGTACTTCGGCGATTGAGTTCACCAGCAAAGTTTTTGCCAGGCCAGGTACTCCAATCAGGAGGCAATGCCCGCGGCTAAACAACGCTACCAACACCTGATCGATGATGTCGTCCTGCCCGTATATCCGTTTTTTTATTTCGGAACGCAACTGCACAAATTTGCTGCTCAGTGCATTTACCGCTTCAACTTCGTTTTTGTATATCATGATAAATCTAAGGTCAAATTTAAATTAGACGGAACCTGCCAGATGTTAATCTAAAAGCCTTCGTCTCCCTTTTCCGGAGTTCTATTTTATCCAGCCTTTGTATTTAAAATTACAGTTGAGATAAGTGTCGTCGATGTGCACATAGGTCCCGGATTGTTTTTCTCGAATCCAGGTATCGAGGGCCTTTTCTTTTTTCGAAGCCATATACATATTGCTCAGTTCAACGTAATCGTCGCGAAGATTGGCCTGGTGAGCATTAGACCGGTTGATCAGTTTAATGATTTTATAAACCGGGCGCTGTTTCTCGTCCATAGTTTTGAATGGTTTCGAAATCTCGTTGATGTTCATTTTGGTAATTACCTTACTCACGTCAGGATCGAGTTCACTCAGTTTCCATTTCGATTCGCCTGTTTCAGGATTAATAACAACTCCGCCGTTGTTGCGCGAATCTTTGTCGTATGAAAATCTCAAGGCTGCATCTTCAAATTTGAAGGTTCCTTTGCGGATAAAATCGGCAATACTGTCGATCTGTCCAAAGGCTCTTTCCATCGATTTGGCCGATGCCTTGGGAATCATGAGAATGTGGCGGGTTTTTATTTGTTCCCCTTTGCGGTCCATCACCTGAATGATGTGGTATCCGAATTCGCTTTTTACGACGTTCGAAATTTTGTCGCCTTTCAGGTTGAAAGCTGCTGCTGCGTATGCCGGATCAAGGTTTCCGCGGCCCATATATTCCAATTCTCCTCCATTGCGTGCCGATCCAGGATCTTCTGAATACATTACTGCCAAAGGTGCAAATCCGCTTTCACCGCTTTCAATGCGGCGTTTCAGCTCGCGCAAAGTCGATTTAATGCGGTCTTCTTCTTCCAGACTGATGTTGGGTTGAACGGTAATCTGGGCATATTCAACCTGTGCGTCGATCTGTGGGATTTCGGCAGGTGGCAAATTGCGGTAGTGATAACGAACTTCGGCCGGTGTAATGGTTACCTTATCCATAATTTTACCCTGCATCTGCTGGGTCATCTGCTGGTTTTTTATCACCTCCTGAAGCTCAGCCTTAATGTCGATAATTGATTTCTTGAAATAGTTCTCAACATCTTTTTCTGAGCCTAAATGTGAAATATAATACTGAATTCGCTGTTCCAGATTTTGGTTCAGCTGGCTGTCGCTCACAGTGATGGTGGTGTCGAGTTCTGCCTCGGCCAATAACAGTTTTTCAATCAGCAGATTTTCCAGTATTTCACATTTCATATCTCCTTCGGAAGTTATTCCCTGTGCCTGTTGTTGCTGGAACATTCCTTCAATGTCCGACTTCAGAATGATATTTTTTCCTACAACGGCTACAATCTGGTCAACAACTTTATCTTGTGCCAGTGTCGGTTTGCCCGCAACAATACATCCTGACAGGATTAACAAACCTATTAGTTTTCTGATCATAAACGATTATTTTTTATTTTAAATAGTTTCACTTTGTTATTATCAACGCCTTCCTTATAAATGTCTTTTTCAATCTGTTTCAGGAAGTCAATCTTTTGTTTGCTCAGAATCAGGTTCCTGATTTCGTCGTGTACATATTCTACAGGCGAAACCTGCCCGGCAAGCCGATAATCGCGAATCCCGACAATATAGTAATAATTCATGTCGGTGCTTTCCACGTAACGATTTCTCGCCAGAAACTCATTCTGGTCTTTTATTTCGGCCGGAGTGTTTTTCAAAACCAAATCAGCAGCCACCCACTGATCGTTGAAACGGTCGAAGGCTTTGGCATAGCTCATGCAATATTCGGCAAGTTTGGCTTGTTTCTCCTTATTTTCTGACAAGCATAAATCCTTGATATTGTCGGGATTGGATACCTGAACCGGAATCTTTATATAAATAGCTTTTACAATATTTCGGTTCAGAATAAAGCTTTCGCGATGCTCGTCGAAATATTTCTGGATGTTTTCTTCGGTAACCGTAGTGTCCATTTTCTGGTGCACCAATTCGTTTTTATAGCGGTAAACCAGCAGCGAATTGCGGTATTCTTCCAGCTCTTTGGTTACATCCTTCAGTTCGGGTTTAAGATTTTCTTCAGCTTTCAGCAATAAAAGTTCGCGCTGAACCCACTTTTTCACGTAATCATCGGCCCAGAGAGCGCTATCCTTGGCATCCAGATAATCTGGAACATACCCCGAAAGCTCTTTCATGGTCAGTGTTCGGTCGCCAACGCGCGCAACGGGCTCATCCCTGTCGGGAAGCAGGCTGCAGGCCGCTAGCAAAAGTGCCAGAATAGTGATATATAGTGCCGATTTCATCATTCAACTGCCTGAATTTTCTCCAATACTTTTCGGTTAATTACCACCGGGTATTTCTTTTGTAAAGATTCAATCCATTCTTTTTCAATTTGTTCCTGGAAATCGGTAGAGTAAAGTCCCCAGGCATCTTTCAGGCCTTTTACTTCGTTCTTTTCAATTTTTCCGTTGACAAAGGTAGTAGTTTCGTCAAAACCTGAAGGTTTCGGGCCATTCCAAATGAAATAATCGACGATTGGGTTCTCACCTTTCTCGCAAACCACATCGGTAATCTGGATTTTTGTATCGGTTGGCGTGTTAAAAAGGTCAGTATATTCTTCCTTTTGGGTGGCTTTGCTTTCGTTTAAAAGCGATTCGATATTCGCGCGGGTGTACAGGTCGTTCGCTTTAATAATCCACCCTTTGAAACGTTCGTTCCAGTAATATCTTTTGGTGCTATGATCGAAATAGTTTAGCAACCGGGCTGTATCGGAGGTCGCCACATCCCATATTTTGTCCTTCGAGATATTGAAAAGCAAAATTCCATCGTGGTATTCCTGGAAAATCCTGGCAAAATCAGGATGTTTCCGTTCCAGTTGTGTATTCTCGTATTTCAGGAGTTCCTGATTGATAAATTTATCGAGCTGATTTTTGAGCTGAGCTTCTGTCTGAATGACTTGTGCCCTGAAGTTCAATTTCTGCAAATAATTGGTGAACGCTCCAGTCGTAAGCTTTTGGTCGGCATAAGTTACCAGCTGCAGTTTTTGCACCGGATCTTCAGCTATCTGTTTTTTCCAGTTGGCTGTATCGGCAATCCATTCCAGGTATTTACTGAAGTTTGGCTCGTTTATTTTCATGTTGTACTCAGTGCGCAGTTTCCGGTCAAACACTTCGTCGCTGTGCTTACTTATTTGGGGATTTTGCTTGATTTTACCTTCCAGATCAGCTTTTATTTTCTCGAAGGGTTGTGTTGTTCTTCTTTCGAGTCGTTTAATGATGTGCCAGCCATAAGGAGTGCGGATAACCGGAGAAATGTCGCCATCGTTTTTCAGGGCAAAAGCCGCTTCGGCAAACGCTGGAACCATATTGTTCGGTGTAAACCAGTTCATCACTCCGCCGTCGGTTGACGATTGTTTGTCGTCAGAATATTTTTTGGCCAGTTCGGAAAAATCAGCGCCAGACACCGCTTTCTGGTAAATGCTATCTGCCGTGAGTTTGAGCTTGGCTATGGTTTCTTCGCTTGCTTGCTGAGGAAACATTTTCATGATATGTGCCACTTTAATTTCGCCAGCTGCCGGACGTTCGTCGTGCACCTTAATGATATGGTAGCCGAAACGGGTGCGGATAATCGGAGAAACCTGTCCGACGGGTGTTAGGTAGGCCATATCCTCGAACGGGTAAACCATCTGGAATGCACTGAAATAACCCAGAAGTCCCTTGTTTTGGGCGGCTGACGGATCTTCAGAATATTTTGAGGCCATTTCGTTGAAATCGGCTCCGGCCAGAATCTGGTTGCGGATGTCGTTAATTTTGTTCCAGGCTGCCAGGGTGTCGGCTGGTGCAGCTTCCGGAGTAACCCGAATAAGTATATGACTGGCTTTGCGCTCGTTTACAGTGCGGTAATAAGCCGTTTTTACCATTTCATCGTTGTAGCTTACATCAGTGAGGTATGGTTTGGCCAGTTCCCGGCGGTACCCTTCCAGCTCCTCGCAGTAAGAGCGAACAGTGTCGTAGCCCAGCTTTTCAGCCTCAAGTACTTTCAGTTTAAATTTGATGTACAGATCGAGGTACTCTGCAGGGGTTTTCAGGTCTTTTTTGTCAAGTACGTTGGTGTTGTTTTTCTTGTAGTTGGCTTCAAATTCTTCGCGGCTTACCTTTACATCGCCAATAGTCACAATCGTTTCGCCTTTTTTCTGTGCTGAAACGGTCAGCAAGGCCAATACAAGAATCATAACTAATGTTACTGATTTCTGACTCCATGCTCTAAGCTCTTTGCTCACCGCGCTTTTCCTTTTGCCCTGCATCTATCTTGAACTGTAATTAGGTGATTCACTGGTAATACTCACATCGTGCGGGTGGCTTTCCTGTATTCCGGAGTTGGTGATTCGAATAAATTTGGCATGTTGCAAGGTCTCAATATTTTTGGCACCGCAATAGCCCATTCCGGCACGAACTCCACCGGTTAGCTGGAGAAGTACCTCGCTGAGCGAGCCCTTGTACGGAACCCGTCCGACAATTCCTTCCGGAACCAGCTTTTTGACGTCGTCTTCCATATCCTGAAAATAGCGGTCTTTCGAGCCGGTTTGCATGGCTTCAACCGATCCCATTCCGCGGTATGTTTTGAATTTGCGGCCCTGGAAAAGGATCGTGTCGCCCGGCGACTCGTCAACTCCGGCAAACAGCGACCCGGCCATAATGGAATTTGCTCCTGCAGCCAGCGCTTTTACAATGTCACCCGAATAGCGGATTCCGCCGTCGGCAATCACTGGTACATCACTTTTGCGGAGGGCTTTACTTACATTGTAGATAGCCGAAAGTTGCGGAACGCCCACACCGGCAATGATGCGGGTGGTGCAGATCGATCCGGGACCAATTCCCACTTTCACTGCGTCGGCTCCAGCCAAAACCAGGTCGGAGGCAGCTTCGGCAGTGGCAATATTTCCGGCAACAAAATCAATTTCAGGATATTTATTTTTGGCTTGGCGGAGCATGTCCAATACGTACATCGAATGGCCATGAGCAGTGTCAATTACGATGGCATCCACCTGGGCGGCAACCAGTTCGTCAACACGGTCGATGGTGTCGCGGGCAATGCCTACTGCGGCAGCTACCCGCAGGCGGCCTTTGCTGTCTTTCGATGCCAGCGGTTTGTCTTTGGCCTTGGTAATATCTTTGTAAGTGATCAGCGCAATCAACTTATTGTTGGCGTCAACCACCGGCAGTTTTTCAATTTTATGTTTCTGAAGTATTTCTGAAGCCAGCTCGAGCGAGGTCGAGATGTTGGTGGTTATCAGGTTTTCTTTGGTCATTACCTGCGACACCAGCTTGTTCATGTCGTTTTCGAAGCGTAGATCGCGGTTGGTAACAATACCCACCAAATGACCTTCGTTGTCAACTACCGGGATGCCGCCAATTTTATAGGTTTTCATCAGGCCAATGGCTTCGCGCACCGTTTTTTCTTTCGAGATGGTCACCGGATCGAAAATCATACCGTTTTCGGCACGTTTTACTGCAGCCACCTGGCGGGCCTGTTCGGTAATGCTCATGTTTTTGTGAATAACCCCGATGCCTCCTTCGCGGGCAATGGCAATGGCCATCAACGATTCGGTAACCGTGTCCATGGCGGCAGTGACAATGGGCGTATTTAACCTGATGTTTCGGGTAAACCATGACGAAAGGTCAACCTCACGGGGTAAAACTTCTGAGTACGAAGGTATTAACAATACATCGTCAAAAGTTAAACCTTCGGAGACAACTTTATCGGCAAAAAACGACATGGACTTGTGTTTTACGATTGGGTTATGGAACAAAACTACGAAAAAAACATGTACAAATGTCCTGATTTTTTTGACGGTAAGCAGCCTATAAACTTTAATGTATCTTAAAATTTGTTAAGCAGAAAAAGAAGGAAGATTTGAGTATGTGGGGATTTGAAAAGTTGACGGTAGAAATTATTAATTGTTTGTTGGATGCATAAAGTGTTAAGTAGAATAAATCAATTAATTTGGATTCCTAAATATTTCCAAATTTTAATCAAATTAGGAGATTTTGTAAAGTTTCTATTGATAAGGAATTGCTTCTCCGTTTTTCAACGTTTATTTTTTACATTTACATAAACCGATTAATTTGGCAATCGAAATTCAGGCAGTCTGTTGAATCAGTTTACGCAAATATTGACTAAGTACTGGGGATACGCCTCGTTCAGGCCGCTTCAGGAAGAGATTATCCGCTCGGTTGATCAGGGGAAAGATACGCTTGGACTGATGCCAACCGGTGGCGGAAAATCAGTGACTTACCAGGTGTATTCGCTCTCGAAACCGGGCATTTGCCTGGTGATTACGCCGTTGATTGCCCTGATGAAAGACCAGGTGGAAAACCTGAACCAGCGCGGCATCAAGGCTTTGGCCATTTATTCAGGCATGACCAGTCAGGAAATTAAAATTGCCATGGACAATGCGGTTTGGGGCGATTATAAATTTTTGTACCTCTCGCCCGAGCGTATTGCCACCGAACGTTTTCGCGAACGCATCAATAAACTGGATGTGAACCTGATTGCCGTTGACGAGGCGCATTGTATCTCGCAATGGGGTTACGATTTTCGTCCATCCTATCTTCGTATTGCCGAATTGCGCGATTTGCTTCCCGATGTGCCTGTGCTGGCGGTTACAGCAACTGCCACATCTCAGGTAATCGATGATATTCAGGAACAATTGAAATTCCGGAAGAAAAATGTACTCCGAACCAGTTATTACCGGAACAATTTGGTTTACCTGGTCAGGAACGAAGAAGATAAGGTGAATTACCTGATTCGGGCGGTGCAGAAAGCAAAAGGTACCGGCATCGTGTATGTGAAAAGCCGGAAGCTGACACGCGAAATCAGCGATTTGCTGCGAAAAAACGATGTTTCGGCCGATTATTATCATGCCGGATTGCCTTCCAAAATCAGGTCGGCCAAACAGGAGGCGTGGAAAACCGGCAAATGTCGGGTCATTGTTTCGACCAACGCTTTTGGCATGGGAATCGACAAATCGGATGTGCGTTTTGTGATTCACCTGGAAGCACCCGATTCGGTAGAAGCCTATTTTCAGGAAGCGGGCAGGGCCGGGCGCGACGGAAAACCGGCGTGGTCGGTTTTGCTGTACAACAACAGCGATAAAGTTCGGCTCGAACGCAATGTGGATAAGGAATTTCCGGAGCCGGATGTGATTAAACGTGTGTACGAAGCGATCTGTAATTTTTTCCAGATTGCTGTTGGATATGGTAAAGACCAGTCGTTTGAATTCAGTATGGCAACTTTTGCATCTAATTTTTCGATGCAGATTACGGCGGTTTACAACAGCCTTAAAATCCTTCAGCGCGAAGGTTATCTGGAATTGACTGACGAGCTGGATAATCCGTCGAAAGTGTATTTTATGGTCGATCGCGACGATTTGTATAAATTTCAGGTGGCCAATGCCAGTTTCGACGGGTTTATCAAGCTGCTGCTCCGTTCGTACACCGGGCTGTTCACCAATTATGTTTCGATTGACGAGGAATTAATGGCCAACCGGGCTGGCGTAATTGCCGAATTGGTTTACGATTTTTTGGTGCGGTTGCGCACGCAGAAAATAATCGACTACATTCCGAAAAAGAAAGCGCCCTATATCATTTTTGCCAAAGAACGAGTAAGTTCCGACCGGATGAAAATTAGTCGCGAGAATTACGACGACCGTAAGCGGGATTATATCCGTAGGGTGGATGCTGTGGTTCATTATGCCTCTTCTGGGCACAAGTGCCGAAGTCAGTTGCTGCTTCAGTATTTTGGTGAAACCGAGTCGGTTCGCTGCGGAAAATGTGATGTGTGTATGGAACGCAACGAATTGAATGTGAGTAAATACGAGTTTGACACCCTTTGCGAACAAATTAAAAAAATACTTATCGAACCTTGTTTTTACGAAGATTTGCTGGCCAAAATAGAGGGTAAATCTGAAAACGCGGTGAAGTTGGTGAGGTGGCTGCTCGAAAACGAGAAAATTGTTTACCGGGTTGATAACCGGATGGAATGGCGAAAAGGATAGCAGATCAGATATTTCCGTTACGGTCGGTCAATTGGTATTGGTTGAGACGTGTAAAATGATAACCTCTTCTCCTGAGCTCCGGAATTATCTTTTGAAGGGCTTCGAAGGTGTTCCACTGTGGGTGGTTCATATGCATAATTACGATGGCTCCAGGTCGTATTGTTTTCAAAACATTACCAGCAATTGTATTTCCTGAAACTGCAGGCGAAGCGTCACCCGAAAGCACCTGGTAACTGATTGGTGTCATCCCCAAGTCGCGGACAAGTGTTGCTCCGGACTCATCGATAAAGGCAGTGGCCGAGCGGTAAAACTGCGGATGCCGACCCGTGATTGCTTCAATTTTACGGGCATTCCCTTCTACTTCGTCAAATGCTTCAGTTGGACTGGCTGTGCCTTTTATTCCGTATATACTCCGGCCCGAAACAGAGCATGGACGATGATTCATGCCATGATTTTCGATTTCGAAAAGCGTGTCGTGGGCCAGGTTCAGAAAATCACAAAAATGAGCATCAATCCAGCGTCCGGCAACAAATAGGGTGGCCGGAACTTTCTCTTTTCTCAGGAAATCAATTAGTTCCCGATCGTAACCGGTTCCTTTTTCTCCGCCACAAGCATCGAAAGTGAATGCAATAACTTGTTGTTTGGTTTTCAAATCTTCGCACACGCCTTTAACAAACTCGCCCCAGTGTCCGGAGCGCGCGTGATTGTACTTCGCTGTAATTCTCTGTTTTTGGCCAATATAAGTTGGGTCAGAATCCAGCTTTTTTAGAATATTTTCATTCAGAAATTGTTCCTGTATCTGGCATCTGGCCTGGCTTGCGCCCATGCAGAAGATTAAAATCGATAAAAAGGTCAGCTTCATTTTTGACTTAATTTCCGGCCAAAATTAATGCTGTTTTTATTGATCGGTTTCTTTCTTTTTAATTCCAAACTCAGGTTTAACATTAATGAAAAATACAGGAATCATGCCGGGAATCATGCACAACATTACCCACACAAAGAAATTTCGGTAGCCAATAATATCCTGCAGCCAGCCTGAAAACATACCCGGAAGCATCATTCCAAGGGCCATAAAACCGGTGGCAATGGCAAAATGTGCCGTTTTATTTTTGCCTTCAGAAATGTAGATCATGTAAAGCATGTATGCCGTAAATCCGAAGCCATAGCTAAACTGCTCAAGTACAACGCATAATCCAATAACCATCTGGTTTTCGGGTTGGGCAAAAGACATGTAAACGTAGGCAATATGCGGAATATTGATGGCCATAACCATCCACCAGAGCCAGTAGCGGAATCCTTTGGTCGAAGCGGCAATTCCGCCTAAAATTCCACCAACGGTTAAAGCCAGAATGCCGAACGTTCCGTACAAAAGTCCGACTTCGCCCGTGGTCAGGCCAAGTCCGCCAATATTTCGCGGATCGAGCATGAAGGGCGAGGCCATTTTGATGAGCTGCGCTTCTCCAAAACGGTAAAACATTAAAAAGGCAATGATTACGCCAATATCTTTTCTCTTGAAAAACGAACCAAACGTATTGAAAAACTCTTTGAAAAGATTCTGCCCGTGTGAAACTGCTTTCTGGTCGGTTAGAGGATGAGGCAGGATAAATTTATGGTACAGGGCAAATACCACAAATAGTGCAGCCAGAATCACAAAAGTAATGCTCCACGCCAGGTGAATATTTCCGGAAGTACCTTTAAAAGTAGCCTGTGTTGCCTGCGTAAGTTTGGGATCGCACTGGAACAGCAGATAGGCTGGTTTATCCTGATTTGCTGAAGAGAAAGTCAGCCGCTCTCCCTCAATCATCCTGATGCTGTTATCTCCGTTCCTGAATTTTACATTCAGCACCATTTCCTTGTTGGCTTCAGGTTTTCCGTTAAGTTTTACAGCAACAACCGTGATATTTCCAACCATTGCATTTCCGGCTAAAGGCTGTTTGTTTGCGTCGAAATGCTTTTTGAGCAGATTTTTCAGAGGATTTGAGATGTAATCAGACCACAGTGAACTTTCTTTTTTTGTGCCGTTTTTGCCACTGCTAGCTTCAGTTGTCGGAATAAAATTATTTTCACGGTTGTAACTGACAATGACTTTCCGGATTGAATCCAGTTTTTCGGCCGGAATATTTTGTGTGGAAATTTCGGCTTTTGCCGGAAATACAGCAAAAAAGGTTTTGCCATCCTGATTTTCGGATGAAGCAAGCTGTTCCGGAAGTTTTATTTCGGTTGCCGCAGCCGGGTTGGCCGAAACATTGATTTCGATTGGAGGAAGGCCAGTGGTGACTTCAAAGAATCCGGCCAGAATGATCAGCAAACCTTGACCAGTGATCATGGCAATGCGGTAAAAGGTACTTCGGATACCTACAAAATAGGCTTGCTGATGTTCGTCGAGCCCGAGCATGTAAAAGCCATCGGCAGCAATGTCGTGCGTGGCCGAGCTGAATGCAAGCAGCCAGAAGAAAATCAGGCTGATTTTAAAGAACCCGGGTAAAGGAATTGATAAGGCAACTGCCCCCAAACTGGCGCCAATAATCAGCTGCATTAAAATAATCCACCAGCGTTTGGTTTTCAGCAAATCGACAATCGGGCTCCAAAGCGGCTTGATTACCCACGGGAGGTACAACCAGCTGGTATAAAGTGCGATATCGGTATTCGAGATGCCAAACCGCTTGAACATGATTACGGCAACCGTCATTACCACTACATATGGAATTCCTTCGGCAAAGTAAAGCGTGGGAATCCAGGCCCATGGATTGCGTTTCTGAGCTTGTGGGTTTGATTGATTTTCAGTCATTTGTTAGGTTTTGTGAATTCCCGGGGCGGATTACTTGGTCTTTTTCTGGTTCTTGAGCAGTATTACAACCGTGATAACCAGCAGAATGAAGGCTGGAATGATTTTCAGCAAATAAGCGGCTGAACCCCATTCGTCGCCAATAGATGTTGCGATTAGCAGGATAGCTATAACCGGAAGTATTATAATGTTTTTCATTTTACCTGATTAATTAATATTCTTTTGAAATACTTGCTCCACGGAAATAGTGCAGCAAAATTTCGTCGAATTTATATCCTTTGGCGCCCATCATCGCCGCACCAATCTGGCAAAGGCCAACGCCATGGCCCCAACCTGCGCCGGTAAGTGTAAATTCGCCGGGAATTCCGTCAACAATATTTTGTTTGTCCACCACAAAAGCCGAACTGTACAAGTGCGATTCCGACAAGGTTTTGCGTATTTCAAGTTCTTTTCCGATGGTGAGTGTAAGTTTCGTTCCAACAATTTTGAGTTTTTTCAACCGGCCGGAAAGTCCGCGCTCGACCGGAACCAGATCGACGATAGCTCCAAAATCGCGTCCTGATTTCCGGGCAATCAGTTCTGCCAGATCGGTCTGTGGGTAAACCAGTTTCCAGCGATAGAAATCAGTTGTTTCCTGATCGTAATCGTTTAATACCTGCGAAAGCACAGCCTTATCGTGGGTATTGCAAAAAGCTTCCGGAGCATTTCTGATCCACTTTTGTGCGGCTTCTTCGTTGGTCAGATCGGTGTCAAATCCATCGGCAAGAACCGGATTATCGATAATGGATTGCAAATATGGATGTACTTCGGGTTCCCATACGTTTTCGAAGGTTTCCGAAATTCCGCCGCAGCTTTTCGAAAAACGGGCATCGCAAATTTTGTTGTCATTCATCAGCAACATTCCACGGGTTTCGGCTACAGCCTGCTCAACCAAAGGGGTCGATTGGCGCGTAATTCCTTGGTAGCGCTGGCAATGGTCGTCGGCACACACATCAAAATTGAGGTGATCTTCGCGGTCGTACCAGCGAATGTATTCTTCCGGAGTTTCAGATATGCTTTGGTATGCCTTCCCGCTTTTACTGATGTCTTTGCTTTTTTCTGTCTGGGCCAGTAACCACGAACGAGAAATAATGGCATGTGCTTTCAGTAATTCCAGGTTGCTGGTTGCACTCATTTCCGACGAAATAACGCTTACCAGGTAATTTTCGAGCGGCAAAATATTTATGGCTGTGAGCTTTTCGTTTTCAATCCTGATTTCCAACGAACCTTTGAACGTTTGATCTTCTTTACGCTCCCAGTGAAACTGGATTCCGATGGTTACATCATTCAATTCGAACGAAGCTTCGCGGTGCCGAACCGGATTGAAGATGAGTATTTCCTCGTCAACAGGTTCATCGTTCAGCCAGATTTTACCATCACGGTAATTCACTTTTTGAATTCCCTCGTAAGGCACTCCATTCGGCGCCAGCAGGTGGGTTTCGTTTAGCCTGAAAATAATTTCGGGCTGGTACATGATGCCGATTCGTATTTGCGGTTCGTTCATGATAATCAAATTTTATAGCATTGCAGCGAGGCAATGTTTTGCATTTCTATATCGGTACAAAAAATCACAGGCACAATTCCAGTATGGGATAAACCGGTTCGCTGAACCCAAATTTGCGGTACAATTTCTCGCCGTCTTTCGAGGTGTGAAGCGATATTTTACTGATGCCGCGGTTCCGGGCCTCGTTGATCAGCTGCTGAAGGATCATGGCCGAAATACCGTTTCGCCGCGCCACCGGAATGGTAAACATGTTCAGAATATCGCCCTCGAGGTACGACGACTGGTTGAAATCGCCCGGTATCTTTTTAATTACCATGGCGCCAAAGCTCAGAATTTCGCCCTTCAGTTCGGCCAGGTAGGCGAAAAAACGTTTCTCAGCCAGTGCTTCCATGAAATAGGCATTGAGTTCTTTCTTCAGTTTTTCCTGATATTCTGCGGTTTGTTCTCCCTGTAATTCGGTGAGATAGGCTATGCGGTAAGTGGTTAAAAGTTCAACCTCATTTGCCCCGATTTCCCTGATTGCAATTTTGGATAAATCAATCTGCATATGGCTTAGTTTTTAGTTTGAAATACAACCCGACAGTTTGCTGATTTATGAATGACTAACATAGCAAATATTGCGCAGTAAACAGACGGGAATTTCTATAAAATGACAGCAGGCAAATAAAAAAAAGCGTGCCATGTAAAATTTACCTGAACGGCTGGCCTGAATTTTTCAGGAATTGGCTTATTTGAATGGATTATTTGTATAATTGAACTGCAAAAAGATCAGGATGAGGATCAAGGTTTGATTCATTTACAAACGGATTAAACCGACTTGTAAAACCCATATTTTGAATATGTTGTCATTTTTTTGGAAGATCAGTCAGATTATTCGCGATCTGCTGTTTGTTTTTTATGCTGCTTGTGTGCTTTTATTATCGCTTCTTCCGCCAAGCGATTTGCCCCAAGTGAGTTTATTTCCTGAAGCCGATAAGGTGATTCATTTTCTGATGTATTTCCTTTTTTCGGGCATTGGCTGTTGGACGCTGAGAGCTGAATTAAATAAGCGAAACTATTACCTGATTGCCTTAATTGCTGTTGGCTGGGGAATTTTAATGGAGATTTTGCAACTGACCATGCACGCCGGTCGCTCATTTTCGGTATTCGATATACTGGCTAATGTGGTGGGAGTTACCTGCGGAATTTTAACTTACAGCTTTTTAATATCACTGCCGCAATCTTCCCCCGAATAACGACAAAAGCCGCGACTAACGCGGCTTTTAGTGATCCCCACGGGACTCGAACCCATATCGAAAGAACCGGAATCTTTTATTCTATCCATTGAACTAGGGGACCGGCTTATTTTTTAGCGAGCACAAAAATAACAAAACTTGAATTTAATCGGCCTCTTTCTCCAAAAAACATAAATAGCACCAGCCTTTTTTATCAACAAATGCGTATTGTGGCTATTCTCAGCTACATTTCAACCGGCTTGTTGTTGATAATTTTATGGGGCCTGATTCATGCAAAATATATTATTCTGTTACTTTTGAAGCTAATAAATCCACCGACTAATGATTACTGTTGAATTACTGAAAGAATGCCGGCTCGAATTTGAAGAATATTTTCAGTCGCTGATTACCGATTCTCCTGAGAGTTTATCAAGGGTTGAAGATATTCGCACGCATTCGCTACGGGTTGCCAATAACTCGCTTCTGCTTGGACAGGTTTTATTGCAGACCGAAGAAGACAGGCGTATTGCCGAGGTTATCGCTTTGTTTCACGACTATGGCAAGGCTGTTTTAATTGCTCAAGGCACCGAATCTCCCATAAACATACAGCACAATCATGCGGCATTGTCGGCAAAGCTTGTGCAACAGATGGATTTTTACCCCAAACTGCCAACCGATATTCAGTTAACTGTTCTGAAGGCAATTGAAAATCACAATAAACTCAAGCTGTCCAAACTAGATAACGAGCAGCAAACGCTTTTTGCACGGCTACTTCGCGATGCCGATAAACTTGATATTTACGAAACATCCTATAGGTTCTTCAAAGAAAAGAACGGGTTGCAGCCGCTGATGACCCTTGACCTGATTAATCATGTTGAGGTTTCTGAAAAGATTGTTAAAAGCATTATGGCCGGAAAAACAGCAGCCGTTGAGGATATGAAAACCATGAACGATTACCGACTGCTGCTGCTGTCGATGGCTTTCGATCTGAATTTTAAGTACACTTTCCGAATACTAAGTGAGAAACAATTTATCCAGAAGATTTACGAAACCCTGCCCAAACGCGACCAAATCATCGATGCCTATCGTGGCATCAAGCTGTTTGTTGAAAACAAGTTTGTTTCCTGAAGTACAATTTAGCTGCTAGAAACATGAGTAAACGTTTGGTTTGCCTCTGTAATATGGTTACAGAAAAGGAAATACTCGTTGCACTGCAAAAAGGTGCACGTACTACTGCCGATATTCAAAAAATGACAAGAGCAGGTACCAGCTGCGGCAGGTGCTTGCCCTGGATTGATACAATTGTTGCCGAATATTTGGCCGCCCTACCTCAGGATGCGCAACAAAAACTAAACTTTGGCGATTAATCTTTTTCTGTGAAATAGAGTCATTTTTTATTCCCATTTCAGCTTTCCTTTAGGTTTCGAAAATAGCATAAGACAATTCCCTTTTGTTTGCCCTTTTCTGAATGAAATGTCGTAAATTTAGAGAGCTGATGGTTCAGAAATAAACTATTTATATTCTGAACCTGTTATTAATCCATACCCTAAAATGAAAGTCTATGAAAAATCTAAATGTACTATCGGCCTTTCTTCTGGCAGGCCTACTTATCGCCGGATGTTCGCAAAAAGACACTTCAAATCTCGTTGATGAAGATTCAATGACGTTAAAGAGTGCTTCGCTAGCAGGAAAATATATTGTTGTTTTAAAAGAAGATGTTAGTATTACTAAAGCGAATCTTCAAACTCGCAATTTCAAGGTAAAGGAAAAGGCTCAGGGGCTGCTAAAAAAATATGTGGTAACCGAGCAAATTGAAGAAGTTTACGGAACTGCTCTGCAAGGTTTTACGGTAAAGATGGCTCCAGGTCAAATGAAAAAAATGGAAGTTGATCCGGAAGTTGTTTATATTGAAGCTGATAAAGTGATAGCATTATCACCAATTGAGATGAACGCAAAACCCGGAGGAGGTGGTGGCGGATCAACTACTCAAACTACACCTTGGGGGATTACCCGCGTTGGTGGTGGAGTGAATTATACAGGTACAGGAGTTGCATGGGTTATTGATACAGGAATTGATTTGGATCATCCGGATTTGAATGTTGATGTTTCAAAAAGTGCTTATTTCGTGGGATCATCTGCAGATGATCAAAATGGACATGGGACTCACGTTGCAGGAACAATTGCTGCAAAAAATAACTCTATAGGCGTTATTGGAGTTGCAGCTGGAGCAAAAGTTGTTCCTGTTCGCGTGCTTGGTCCAAACGGGAGTGGTTCAACTTCTGGGGTAATAGCTGGGATTGATTTTGTTGCTGCCAATGGAAAGGCTGGTGATGTTGCCAACATGAGTTTGGGCGGGGGAGTATCAACGACTCTTGATGATGCTGTAAAAAAAGCCTCATCGGTGGTTAAGTTTGCATTAGCCGCTGGTAATGAATCTGACGATGCTAACAACCATTCACCTGCACGTGCAGATGGTCCAAATATCTACACGGTTTCTGCAATGGATAATGCCGATAAATTTGCTTATTTTTCTAATTACGGTAATCCTCCGATTGAGTATTGTGCCCCAGGAGTATCAATTTTGTCAACGTGGAAAGGTGGCGGATACAATACAATTTCAGGAACTTCAATGGCGACTCCGCATGTTGCAGGATTATTGCTACTTGGAAATATTGGGACAGATGGATCTGTGAAAAATGATCCGGATGGGAAGCCTGATCTAATAGCTCACAAATAAATTGTAAACTTCAATATACGAAAACAGGCTGTTCCATTGCGGAACAGCCTGTTTTGTTTTACTGATAACTGCGACTGACAACTGATCACTAGTTGCGTTTGGCCACCCAGTCAACAGCACAGCCAATATGCTCTTTTACTTTTAAGTCCTGGAAAGCTTCAGGAGTATGACCGAAAACGGTGTAGAACGAGCGCGAATTCCCAATTTCCTGATACCAGATCAGCGGGTGGTCGCCCATTTTCCATTTGTCATCTTTCAGCGTTTCGGCGTCCAGCGAAGTTTCGTCCAGCCGGGCCAGTACATGTACTTTTGCGCGTGGGTTTTCTTTGAACGAGTACCATTCGTCAAAAGTGCGGTAGGTTTGCATCCCTTTAAAGGGAACCATACTCGGATGGTCGGTATTTTCAAAAATAACAGTACCTACCTGGCCGCGCGGATGTGTCTTGAAATAGGCACCGGTTAATTGTCCATACCAGGCCCAATCGTATTCGCAGTCTGTAGCCGCATGTATTCCAACAAATCCTTTTCCGGTTGCCATAAACGATTCGAATGCTTTTTGCTGCTGCTCGTTGAGCACATCCATCGTAGGGTTCAGAAATACAACAACATCAAAAGTTTTCAAAAATTCAGGAGTGAAAAGTTCGGAATTTTCAGTTGCGGATAAAACCCATTTGCGTTCCTGTGCCAAATCGCTTAACATTTTTAATCCGGAAGAAATGGAATTGTGCCTGAATCCGACAGTTTTTGAGAAAACCAGAACGTTAATCTTTTGATCCTGGGCGATACCACTGAAAAGGGTAGCCAGAAACAGGCATAGGGCGAGTGCAAGTTTATTCATGATTTTGTTGTTTAGGTTAATTCGCCTGCAAGAATACAAATTTTAAGTTAAAAAAGGGATTTACATACTTTCTTTTGAAAGCATATAAATCCCTTTTTAAAACGATAGTATTTTGTTAATTAGCAGGTGCGGGCGCCGCAATGTGCTGCTCGGTTGGTGGTGGCGTATTGGCCATACCCGTTTTCTTTTTGTAAGGAAGTGGTTCCCAGCCCATGGTTAGCAGCAGGACGAAAAATCCGAGGATGTATGCTACAATTACGTGCCAGCCCGATTTAATCCATTTGAAAACCGAACGGGCTTCATGAAACTTTGAGGTGATAGCCACACCTGCCGACGATCCAAACCAGATCATCGAGCCCCCAAAACCAACTGCGTAGGCGAGCATACCCCAGTCGTACCCGTTTTGTTCGAGTGCCAGTTTGGTTAATGGAATGTTATCGAATACGGCTGAAACAAAACCTAGTGAAAATGCGGTTTGCCACGATGCAGCCGGAAGTTCTTCAACCGGCATCAGCGATGCGCAGGTAACCAGCGATAAAAGGAAAACCGATCCGGCGATAGCGTTTTTAGCTTCTTTCCAATCAGTGTCTCTTACAAATGCACCTATTCCAATGGCTACCCAAACGCCCAGCGCCGGAAAGTCAAGAAAGATATTTGTTAAAATAGTAAGCAGCAAAATCAAACCTACAATACCTATACGACCCCAATCAATGACGACATTTACTGGAGCATCTTTCTGAATGCGTTGATACTTATCTTGTTGAATGGATGCAAAAATTGAAAAGAATGCCAGTGCAACAAATGCTGCAATATATCCATGAAGAACATTAAATGGAGAAACTCCCTGAATCCACATTAAGGTTGTGGTGGTATCGCCAATTACGCTGCCCGATCCTCCTGCATTGCTGGCAGCCACAATTGCAGCAATATAGCCCAGATGCACTTTATGTTTAAAAACGACCATGGCAATGGTTCCACCGATTAATGCTGCTGCAATATTATCGAGAAACGAAGACAAAATAAATACTGCAACGAGAAGAACTAGAGGGCCTTTCCAATCGTCGGGTAATAGTTTTGGTAAATACTCCGGAAGCCTCGACTGTTCAAAATGCCTTGAAAGAAGAGCAAACCCAATAAGGAGCCCAAATAAATTTAGCAAAACGCTCCATTCACCAACACGCATTTCCTTGTGCAAAATCTGGTCAGAAAAAGCGTTGTGCCCAAACAGGTGCTCGGCTAAATTAAATTCAGGTAAAAAAATAAACTTGAAAAGAAGAATGGATGCTAAGCCCACCAAACCAACGGCAAGCGTATAGCGGTGAAGCAGCGCAACACCCAAAAGTGTTAATGCGAAAAGCAAAAATTCGGGACGTATCCCAAAAACAAGAGGTGCAATCTGTGCAAAAATCATAATTCGGTTGTTTGGTATGTTAATTTTATAAGTTCGAAAAACTTCAGTTTTAGGGTTGGCAAAGATAATTTCAGAATATCAAACCACGATATTTTAAATGAATTCCATGCGCGCTTACCAGACAAATTTACTATAACTTTATATACCCTCGAAATCTGTACTTTTCTGGATATATTGATGTTTTGATTGTAATTTTGTAACAAATACAGAACAACAAATTGTTGAATCGATAAACTCCAACAGGTACATACAAATTGGCCCTGTTCCTTCGTTTACTATCAATCTAAAATTCAACTTTTTGAGACCTTTAAATTAGTAAAATATGCTATTATCCAAAAGTTTAAAATTTTTGCTGGTTATGCTGCTGGCAGCTAATTGTGTAAAGGCACAGAATGTCGCGCCCGAAAAAGGAACTTACGATGGTGTTATAGGAAACAATCAACTTATTTTAGTCGCCGACAAAGCTGATTCGTCGATATTAAAAGGTTGCTTTGTGCTGAACAGGGGAAAAGCCGTTGAAGAAAGCCATAACTTTATTTTGAATACCTCGGGAAAGAAGCCAATTTTTCAGTCGGACCTGTATCTGGGGAAAATGAAAACTTCCAGAATTTATGCTTCGGGTTTTGAGGGAAGGCTTACCTTGTTCAACGGAAAGCGTCGTTTTTTATTCTGGCGCGAAAAAGTTGATGTGAAATTTACCCAACGACCAGAGTTTGAAGTGCCTTATTCGAAACGCTATCAGGACGAGATATTCCCGAATATTGAAGTGAAAAGCGATTTGTTGTATGGTAAAGCCAAAGGGTACTGGACTCACTCGCCGTATTCCGACGAACCTTACATCACCACACTTAGCAAAGGTTTGATCAAATCGTTTAACGACCCCACTCTGCTTGACCTGAAACTGGATGTTTACTATCCGAAGACCGACTTGTTCAAAAACAGGCCGGTTGTTATGCTTATTCATGGCGGAGCATTTTACATTGGGAGTAAAGAGTCGGCCTGCGAAAAAACACTGGCGACCACACTTGCCAAACGGGGTTACCTGGTGGCCTCAATCGATTACCGCTTGGGTTTTAAGTTAACGCCCGCCGAGGTTGAATTAAGTGCCTATCGCGCCATTCAGGATGCCAATGCGGCATTGCGTTTCTTGGCCCATAATGCCCAGGGACTTGGAATCGATCCGACCCAGGTGTACATTGGCGGAACCAGTGCCGGAGCGGTGGCTTCGCTCAATACGGCATTTATGAAAAACGATGAACGTCCGGAACGAATTATGGAAGCCAGCAAAGAAGGACGGCTTGGAAAAATTGAAGAATCGGGGAATAAATACACCGAAACATTCAATATAAAGGCAGTGATTAATATGTGGGGAGCGGTTTCGGATGTCACTCTAATTGATCCGGACGAGAAAGTTTCTGTATTGTCGATTCACGGAACGGCCGACGATATTGTTCCTTTCGAAAACGATTATCCGTTCCGTAATTCGCTGATGATAAACCGGCTGGTGATGGATAAAATGTATGGTTCGAAACCTATTCACGACAGACTCCAGATTCTGGGATTCCGCAACCGGCTGGTTACTCTTGATGGCCTTGGGCACGAGCCTGAGCTGGCAACTTATAATACGCTTAATAACTGGATGGATACCATTTCGAGCAATGTTTCACGATTTCTGTATGAAGAAACTGCACCTGATGTTTTCCTGCCACCAAATCAGTTAAGCATTCCTGAACAGTCGGATATCCGTTCGTTTTATTTTGAGGTGAATAATGGTTCGCTGGTACAGATTTCGGCAACAGGTGGGGTAAAAACCAAGGCCGACCCTTCAGATTCTTCAGTCATCTGGTTTAAAGAAGCTGACAGGAAAGAACTGATATTTGTGACCAGAAATAAGTTTGAAGCCTGGAACCGAAAAGTTTTTCAGGTAAAAACGGTGAAATAAAACGGGGTAGGGATGTTGGTTCGTTCGGTAAGTTTCGAAGGGGTAGAAAAATAAAAAGGTAGAACCTCTGTTCTACCTTTCCTCTCTTAAACTAACTAACTAACCTAACTAAACCTAAACTTATGAAAAAAAATGTATTACAAAGATAAGCCGCGGAATTCTTAAAATCGGAAAATAATTATTAAATGAAGTTAAAGTTATCGTGTCCAAGTGTTAATAAATTCTAAACCGACGATTTATAAACCTCAGTCAAATAAAAAGCGGGGAATCTCATTTTATAAGATTCCCCGCTTTTGCTTTTAAATATCTGCAATCAGGCTACTTAATCATTGGAATTAAGGTTACAAACAATCCGGTAATGATTGCTGTAGTAATTACTCCCATGATGTTTGCACCCAACGCTTCGGGTAATACAATTGCATTTGGATTAACCTTGCTTACTTCTTTCTGAACTACCTTAGCTGTACTTGGTACGCAGCTTACTCCGGCAATACCAATGGCAGGGTTGAAGTTGCCCTTTTTGATGAAGAACATTACATATCCGCCAATAATACCGCCAATTCCGGAGAAGAGTAATGCAATGATACCCAGAACAAGCAATACCAAAATTTTAGGATTCAGAAGCAAGTGAGCTTCGCATAAAATACCTAACAGGATTCCAAGCAGGAAAGTTGATCCGTACAACAGTGGCCCTTCGATAAAATTCAGGATATGTGTCAGACCTGATTCGCGGATTGCAATACCAATGAACAATGAGAAAAACAGTGGCGATGCAACCGGGAACAGGAAACACAAAACGACACAAAGGATAACTGCCAGTCCGAGTTTCATGCTTTGCGATACTGGTTTTGCCGGTTTCTTGTTTTCCATTTTAATCGCACGCAACCTTTTCGGTACCAGTAACCGGATCAGGTAAGGATATCCTCCATATGTCAGACCCAGATAAAGGTAAGCAACTACGGTAATGGGCACGAACAAATGCTTCGACAGACACAGCGAAGTGTACAGTACCATTGGTCCATCGGCACCTCCAACCATGGCAATCGACGCCGATTCTTTCAAATCGAGTCCCATAGCCATTGCAATCGGAATAGTTGCAAATGTTCCAAGCTCGGCAAACAGGGCCAGTAGCATGCTCGAAAACGGGCGCTGCAAAATGTAACCAATATCAATCATGGCACCGATTCCCATAAAAATAAAACATGCGATCAACCCGTTGCTGAACATGTACGTGTAAATGGGCTGCAGAAAATTAATCTGAAGCACATCGAGCAATTGGTTGATATCGGTTACCAGCGGATCGACAAAAAGGTTTCCCTGAGTACCTCCCGGTAAAAAAATGATACTTGCATTTATTGTGGCCATTCCCAGCCCCATTGGGGTCATTAATAGTGGTTCCAGAACTCCTTTTCTCCCAAGATACACTAATAATAATCCGAGAAAGATTAGTCCGACACGGGTAATTGAAATAACAGGATCGGATAAAGCCAAGGTTGAGAATCCCTGAAAAAGTTTATAAAATACTTCCATTTTAGAGGTTTTTCTTAATATAATTAATTGGTCGATTTTGTGTTTTTGAACTTCAACCTTTTCATTTCGCTGTATGATTCGCGAAGAGTGGTAAACTTGTCGGAGCCTTTGGCCGTCATGGTTTTAAAAAGCAGCCAGATAACTCCTGAAACAAAAAAACCGATCAGGAAAGTCAGCCCGTAAATTAAGGTGATGTTATAAATTATACTCATGAGTTAAAGTTTCTTTTATTAACCAATTTCAATTAACATATCGCCTTCCATCACGGCATCACCTTTTTTGAAATTCACCGAAATAATCTGTCCGCTCTTGTCCGAATTGATGATGTTTTCCATTTTCATGGCTTCAAGAGTGAGAAGTTTATCTCCAGTTCTTACTGTATCGCCAACTTTAACATGGATGTCAATAATGGTTCCGGGAAGTGGCGATTTGATAAATCCTGTGCCTTTGGGGCCGGCAGGTGAACTTGTTTTTTGCTCTGAACGGGTAATGTCGGTTGATGGAACTGCTTCGGAACGAATCAGTTTTGGCGTTTTTGTTGTTTCTAAAACGCGGTCAAATTCAACGGAATACGAAACTCCGTTAACTTCAACTTCGGCAACATTATCTTCTACGTTTTTAATTTCGCAGTCGTAGCCATTGCCATTTATCGTAAATGAAAATTTTTTCATAGTTTAATTATCTAGGATTTTGACGTAATGTATAAATCTTTGAACTCCAAGGAGAATAAATCTTGGATACTTTTTTCAAGGTTATGGTAAAACTCTCCTGATCGTGCAATTCGTTTTTATACATGTGAATTGCAAATGCAATGGCAGCAGCAGTTTCTTCCTCGACATCATCGCTATGGATTTGCTTTTGTTCCTGAATTTCATCCGACTTTGACTGGTTCTTTGCAGCAACCATTTTATTGGTACGAATGAAGAAATAAACAAAAAGCACTACCAGCAGCAGAATAACCCCCCAGAAGGTAAAGAGCTGTGTACCCGAAAGTGATTCGCTTGTACTGGCTCCAAATTGTAAAAAGATATAAAGCATCTTCATGGTTATAGCGGAAGATTAGAGTGTTTCTTTGGCGGGTTAAGCACTTTTTTTGTAGCTAAACTTTGTAATGCCCTGATGATGCGGAAACGGGTGTTGCGAGGTTCAATTACGTCATCTATGTATCCGTAGCGTGCAGCATTGTATGGGTTTGCAAATTTCTCTTTGTATTCTTCTTCAGCCTGAACGAGGTATGCAGCGCGTTCAGCTTCGTCTTCAATGGCAGCGATTTTTTTGCTGCGCAGTACTTCAATTGCACCTTTCGGACCCATAACGGCAATTTCGCCGGTTGGCCACGAGTAGTTGATATCGCCGCGGAGGTGTTTCGATGCCATAACGCAATATGCACCACCATAGGCTTTGCGGAGAATAACAGTAACTTTCGGAACGGTTGCTTCGCCATAAGCATAAAGCAATTTGGCACCGTGCGAAATAATACCACCATATTCCTGAGTGGTTCCGGGAAGGAATCCGGGAACATCAACAAGCGTGATGATTGGGATATTGAATGCATCGCAGAAACGCACGAAACGGGCTGCTTTACGTGATGCATTGATGTCGAGTACACCAGCCAGATAATTAGGCTGATTGGCCACAATACCTACCGACATGCCATCAAAACGGGCGTAACCTACCACAATGTTTTGTGCATAGTGACGATGAACTTCGAAGAATTCGCCATTGTCAACAATTGAAGAGATAACGCTCTTTACATCGTATGGTTTGTTTGGGTTATCCGGAATGATTGAATTGAGTGTGTCTTCCAAACGGTTGATCGGATCGGTACAATGAACCGGAGCCGGATCTTCCAGGTTGTTCTGTGGTAAATAGCTTAAAAGTTTACGGATAAGCAGGATGCCTTCTTTTTCATCTTCAGCAACAAAATGAGAAACCCCGGATTTTGATCCGTGAACCGATGCTCCACCCAGCTGTTCGTCAGTTACAATTTCACCTGTAACAGTTTTAACAACTTTTGGTCCGGTTACGAACATGTAACTGGTGTTTTTGCTCATGATGATAAAGTCGGTCAACGCCGGAGAATAAACTGCTCCACCAGCGCAAGGGCCGAAAATTGCTGAAATCTGTGGCACAACGCCCGATGCCAGAATGTTACGCTGGAAAATTTCAGAGTAACCGGCCAAAGCTGTTACACCTTCCTGAATACGTGCACCGCCTGAGTCGTTAATGCCAATGATTGGAGCACCAACTTTCATGGCCATATCCATTACTTTACAAATCTTGAGTGCATAAGTTTCAGACAGTGATCCCCCGAAAACGGTAAAATCCTGGGCGTATAAATAAACAATACGTCCATCAATAGTTCCTTGTCCGGTAACAACACCGTCGCCCATAAATTTGGTTTTTTCCATACCAAAGTTGTCGCAACGGTGAGTAACAAACATGTCGTACTCTTCGAAACTACCTTCGTCGAGCAGCATTTCTATTCGTTCACGGGCGGTCAGTTTATTTTTAGCATGTTGAGCTTCAACACGCTTTTCGCCACCTCCGAGTTTCGCTTCAACGCGAAGATCGATCAGCTGTTTTATTTTGTCTTGATTATTCATGGGTTGTATAGATAGTTGTAAGTGTTTTTATTTGTCAGAGCATAGTTCGGTCAGCACTCCGAGTGTCGATTTAGGGTGAAGGAAACCGATGTTCAAACCTTCAGCACCTTTACGACTTGTTTTATCAATGAGCTGAACTCCTTTTGCAGCAACGTCGGTCAATGCTTCGTTTACGTTTTCAACTGCAAAAGCCAGGTGGTGCACACCAGGCCCTTTTTTCTCGATAAACTTGCCAATAGGTCCTTCCGGATCAGTTGACTCTAATAACTCGATTTTAGTTTGACCAACTTTGAAGAAAGCTGTTTTAACTTTTTGGTCAACAACTTCTTCAACAGCATAACATTTCAGGCCTAAAACGTTTTCCCAATAAGGAATTGCTTCTTCCAGATTCGCTACAGCGATGCCAATGTGTTCAATATGAGATATTTCCATTTTGTGTAAGTGTTTAATAAAAAGGATTTTTTTTGAATTTTCTTGTAGTTTTTCGCGCTGCAAAAGTACATTTACATTCTATCTTTTTAAACGAATTGCTCAATTATTCGAAAAAATGGGTATGTGTTTTTTAACAGTACGGATATTGAATGAAACGATAAATATTATTTGATTTTAAAGGATTTCCTGCTGGTGCAGGGAAGTATTTTCAGGTTGAAAGAAAAAAGAAAAGGCAGATTTTGAGCCTGCCTTTTCCTGATATTGTTTTTAGTAGCGACTACTATCTTTTACGTAGTGAAAATGCGATCCATAACGCTCAAAAGCAGCTTTATCCAATGCTTCTCTGTGGTCAGGGTGAGCAATTGAAATCAGCAATTTGGCGCGTTCCTGCAATGTTTTTCCATAAAGGTTAACTGCTCCGTATTCGGTTACTACCCAGTGCATGTTCGAACGGGTACTTACAACTCCTGAACCTTCGATGAGGGTTGGACAAATCTTTGAAACGCCTTTGGTTGTTACCGAAGGAATGGCAATGATTGGCTTACCACCTTTTGAGTGACCTGCACCGCGGATGAAATCGATTTGACCACCAACACCTGAATAATGTTTTGTTCCGATAGAGTCAGCGCAAACCTGGCCGGTAATGTCAATTGCCAAAGCCGAGTTGATTGCTGTTACTTTGTCGAGTTTACGGATAACGGCTACATTGTTGGTGTGGCCAACGTCCATCATGGCAACCAGTGGGTTGTCGTCAACAAAGTCGTAAACAGCTTTGGTTCCCATCAGGAATGAAGCAACCATTTTACCTTTGTCGATGCTTTTGTATTTTCCGGTAACAATTCCCTTTTCAACCAGCGGTAAAATACCGTCAGAGAACATTTCGGTATGAACACCCAAATCTTTGTGGTTCCCCAACTGAGCCAATACAGCGTTTGGAATACCACCAATACCCATTTGCAAACAGGCACCATCTTCAACCAATGCGGCAACGTTTTTACCCAACTGAATTTCAATGTCGGTAAGAGGAGCTACACCGTGAGCATATAATGGAATATCATCTTCAACAAAAATATCAATCATGTCAACGCTAATCATCGCGTCACCCCAGCAACGTGGTACGTTAGGGTTAACAGCAGCAATAACTACGTCAGCGCACTCAACAGCGGCTAAAGTGGCATCAACTGATGTTCCCAGAGAAACGAATCCGTGTTTATCGGGAGGCGAAACCATGATCATAGCCACGTTTACTTTCAGGTAACCTTCGCGGATCAGCTTCTGTGTTTCGCTAAGGAAAACCGGAATGTAGTCAGCAAATCCGGCCTGTGTTTGTTTACGCATATTTCCGGCAACAAAAAATTGTTCGCCCTGAAAAATTCCTTCGAATTCAGGATTAGCATAATCAATCTGTCCTTCAATGTGTATATGCTGAATTTTAACATCATATAATTCGCCGTTTCTTCCACGTTCAACCAAAGGTTTGATTAGTGTGTGGGGAGTAACTGCTACTGAGCTCAGGTGAACCCTGTCGCCCGATTTAACAACTTTAACTGCTTCTTCTGGAGAGACGTATTTGATTTGTTTCATTATAATATGATTTTGAATGAATTGCCATTTTGAACCGCGGCAAATATAGATATTAAATATTCACCCGACCTTGACCAAAAACCTTATTTAAAATGTATCTAATTAATTGGCGAGGTATGTAAAGTTTTTGTTAAGAATGGCTGATGTATTGAAATGCAGGTAGATATGTAGAGGTTTAGATATGATTAAGAACTGGAATAAAACAGCTCCAAAGTCAGTGTAATGCTTGAAATTCGTTTTACCCAATTGTTAACACTGGCTTGTTATTTACTTTTTTTTCGGGTATCAAGTTGAAATATTTATCTTTGGGGCGTCCGAAAAAACTGGCACGTTCTGATCAATTTTTACCAAAAATATCCGAGATGATTTTATTCTTTAAAACTCCGCAAAACACTTTAATTGCTTTAAATTCAATCAATCAACTGAATCAGGAAGACATTGAAAAACTGGTATGGCTGTTTGGTGAGGCAGAAAAGCTCGATAACGAAGTCTTAAACGGATGGTTTGTTGGACCACGCAAGGAAATGCTGACCCCGTGGAGTACCAATGCCGTTGAAATCACTCAGAACATGGGTGTTTCGGGAATACTTCGGATAGAAGAATATGTTGAAGTTGCTGGGCAAGATGCCGGTTTTGATCCGATGTTGAAAGCGTTGTACCACAACCTCGATCAGCATATTTTTACCATCGACAAAAAGCCGGATCCTATACTTGAAATTGCTGATATTGCCGCATACAACGAGCAGGAAGGTTTGGCCTTGAGCGACGAAGAAATTAATTACCTGAATTCGGTTTCAGAAAAATTAGGCCGCAAATTAACCGATGGTGAAGTTTTTGGTTTCTCGCAGGTAAACTCGGAGCACTGCCGCCACAAAATTTTCAACGGAACATTTGTAATTGATGGGGTAGAGCAGGGGTTCTCGCTTTTTCAGCTCATTAAAAAGACATCGCAGCAAAATCCAAATTTTATCATATCAGCATATAAAGACAATTGTTCTTTTGTTCAGGGGCCTGTTGTTGAACAGTTTGCCCCAAAAACACAGGATAAACCAGACTTTTTCGAGGTAACCGATCTGGAAACTGTTCTTTCGTTGAAAGCTGAAACACACAACTTTCCAACAACTGTTGAGCCATTTAATGGTGCCGCAACCGGAACAGGCGGTGAAATTCGCGACCGTATTGCCGGAGGAAAAGGCAGTTTGCCGATTGCCGGAACTGCTGTTTATATGACTTCGTACCCACGAGTTGAAGATGCCCGCAGTTGGGAACAAGCCACCGAAGAACGTGACTGGTTGTACCAAACTCCCGAAGAAATCCTGATTAAAGCATCGAACGGCGCCAGCGATTTCGGGAACAAATTCGGTCAGCCGCTGATCACCGGATCGGTTTTGACTTTCGAGCATTTCGAAAACGACAAAAAATGGGGATTCGATAAAGTCATCATGTTGGCGGGAGGTATCGGTTTTGGCGCTAAAAAAGACAGTCTGAAAGACGAACCAACCAAAGGCGACAAAGTGGTGCTTTTGGGAGGCGACAATTACCGCATCGGGATGGGCGGTGGTGCTGTTTCGTCTGTCGCAACCGGTGAATTCGAAAACCACATCGAGTTGAACGCTGTTCAGCGTGCCAATCCTGAAATGCAGAAACGCGTTTACAATGCCATCCGCGCATTGAGCGAATCCACTGATAACCCAATCATCACGGTGCATGATCACGGTGCCGGAGGTCATTTAAACTGTTTGTCGGAATTGGTTGAAGCTACCGGCGGTAAAATTGATACCTCAAAATTGCCTGTTGGCGACCCAACTCTTTCGCAAAAGGAAATTATTGGCAACGAGTCGCAGGAGCGTATGGGGCTGGTGATGCACGAAAAAGATGTGCCGCTGTTGCAGCGCATTGCCGAACGCGAGCGTGCGCCGATGTATGTGATTGGCGAAGCAACCGGCGATATGCAGTTTACTTTCGAAAACTCGAAAACCGGTGAAAAACCAATCGACTGGCAATTGTCGTACATGTTTGGTAAACCGCCAAAAACGGTTTTGACCGACATCACGGTGGCCGAAAAATTTGCAGAACTGGAATACGAACCCGCTAAAATAGAAACATACCTGGAAGATGTGCTTCAACTGGAAAGTGTGGCTTGCAAAGACTGGCTCACCAACAAAGTTGACCGCTCGGTAACCGGACGCATAGCCAAACAGCAGTGTGCTGGCGAATTGCAACTTCCTTTAAATAACGTGGGCGTTATTACGCTCGACTATCAGGGACAATATGGAATTGCAACGACTATTGGTCATGCACCAGTGGCTGCATTGGTTGATGCCGAAGCTGGTTCAGTGCTTTCGATTGCCGAATCGCTGACCAACATCGTTTTTGCTCCGCTCACCGACCGCATGAAAGGTGTTTCGCTGAGTGCAAACTGGATGTGGCCAGCCAAAAATGCCGGTGAAAATGCCCGCATCTACAAAGCTGTAAAAGCTGCCAGCGATTTTGCCATTGCACTTGGAGTAAATATTCCGACGGGGAAAGATTCCATGTCGATGACCCAGAAATATAAAGACGGAGTGGTTTATGCTCCGGGAACGGTGATCATTTCGGCATCTGGCGAAGTTTCAGATGTGAAAAAAGTGGTTGAACCGGTTCTGGTCAATGCTGAAAACGCAGTCATTTACCTGATCGATTTCTCTGGAATGGAGCGTCGTTTGGGCGGAAGCGCTTTCTCACAAATCATCAATAAACTGGGCAATAGCGCACCTTCGGTTGCCGATCCTGCCTACTTTGTAAAAGCATTCAATACCCTCCAGGATTGCATCGATGCCAACCTGATTTTGGCCGGACACGACATTGCTTCCGGAGGTTTGATCACCACTTTACTCGAAATGTGTTTTGGTGACAATCATTCAGGATTGAACCTTGATTTGACTGGCTTGGGTGAAGTCGACAGCGTGAAGGCATTGTTTAGCGAAAATCCGGGCGTAGTGGTTCAGGTAGTCGATTCTGCTGCTTTCGAGGCAAAAATGAATGCCGCTGGAATTTGCGTTATCAAAATTGGTACACCGGCTGCCAAACGCGAATTCACTGTGAAAAACGGTGCCGATTCATTCGATTTCGACTTGAATTCACTGCGCGATTTGTGGTTCAAAACTTCGTATTTGCTTGATCGGAAACAATCTGGAGAGAAAAAAGCGCTCGAACGCTACAGCAATTATAAAAAGAACGAACTGAAATACGATTTCAAAAGCTTCTCCGGCAAAGCCGCCGATTTGGACATCGACCTGAAACGCCGCACGCCAAGCGGAGTGAAAGCCGCTATCATTCGCGAAAAGGGTGTGAATGGCGACCGCGAAATGGCTTATGCGATGTATCTGGCCGGAATGGACGTGAAAGACGTGCACATGACCGACCTGATTTCAGGCCGCGAAACGCTCGAAGATGTGAATATGATCGTGTTCGTGGGCGGATTCTCCAATTCCGACGTTTTGGGTTCGGCCAAAGGATGGGCCGGCGCTTTCAAATACAACGAAAAAGCAAAACAAGCGCTCGATAATTTCTACAAACGTGAAGATACTTTGAGTTTGGGGGTTTGCAACGGTTGTCAGCTGATGGTTGAATTGGGCTTGGTTTATCCTGAAAGAATTGCTCAACCAAAAATGTTGCACAACGAATCGCATAAGTTTGAGTCAATCTTCCTGAATGTGGATGTCCTTCCAAACAACTCAGTCATGCTGAAATCGCTTTCAGGAATGAAACTGGGCGTTTGGGTAGCTCACGGAGAAGGAAAATTCAGTTTGACACAGGAAGAGTCGGCATATTGCATCCCGATGAAATACAGCAATACCGGTTATCCGGGCAATCCAAACGGATCGGATTACCACACCGCCGGACTTTGTTCTGAAGATGGCCGCCATTTGGTGATGATGCCGCACCTCGAACGTGCGTTCAAACCCTACCACTGGCCGTATTATCCGCAGGAGCGCAAATTCGACGAGGTAGCACCGTGGATTGAAGCTTTCGTAAATGCGAAAAACTGGATCGCTGAGAAAACCAAATAGGAAATTGAAAATGACTAAAAGGCTTTCTTGAGAAATTAAGAAAGCCTTTTATTTTTGACATTATCATAAATCAAACCTTATGATCGAATATTTTCAATCGCTGGCCGACTGGTACATGAGCCACATGAATTACCTAACGATAACCCTGTTGATGGCTATCGAAAGTTCGTTTGTACCACTTCCGTCCGAGGTAGTCATTCCGCCGGCTATATGGCAGGCACTTAAAACAGGCGAACTGAATATGTATCTGGTTGTAGTTTTTGCCACTATCGGAGCAGTTATTGGAGCCATGTTTAATTACCTGATGGCGCGCTGGCTTGGTCGGGTTATCGTTTATAGCTTTGCTGAATCGAAAGTTGGCAAGCTGTTTTTACTGAACCAGGCCAAAGTGGAACATGCAGAAGCCTATTTTAACCGACACGGAAGGAGTTCGACATTTATTGGCAGATTGATTCCTGGAATCCGTCACCTGATTTCCATTCCTGCAGGATTAGCCAGAATGAATATTAAACAGTTTGTGCTTTATACCGCCTTAGGTTCGGGCATTTGGCATATTATTCTGGCCACATTGAGCTATTATTTGTACTCACAGCAAGATTTGCTCATGAAATACATGCACGAGATCTCGTATGTCCTGTTGGCACTTGGAGCTGTATTTGTTGCGTATCTGGTTTGGAAATACAAGAAGAAAAAGGAGTAAAGTAATTTGATATAAAAATAGAAAGGCATCCGATTTCGGATGCCTTTCTATTTTATCAGAGATTCTAATTTTAGCAATTCCAGTTATACAATCCTTCAACCAAACGTGCCTCTTTTTCTTCCTTCGAAAGGCTCAGGTATTTTTGACGTTCGGCCTCGTATGCCCGTTGTTTTGCCAGTTCTTTTTCCTTCAGTTTAGCTCCATAAATACGTTCTACTTTGTCGTGAAGGAACTTGTCGGCTACATTTGGGAATAACTCAAGCAACAGCTCTTCTTTTTCGTTCATGGCTAATTTTACACCTTCTCCGTATTGCGGGAATGATGGATTTGCCTGTTTTTTATAGTTAGCAGTATTGTATGGAATTTCCTGACGTGTTCCTGCGATCTTTTCACGGAAATCCGGATCAACAGGAGTTGGTGTTTTTCCGTAAGATCCTTTAACCAGGTTTACAAACTGAATAGAGTTGTTGCTGTAGAAAGGTTTGCCGTTCTTTTCGTCGATAACACAGTTTACAGCCTGTGCACCAACAATCTGACTGGTCGGCGTTACCAATGGAGGACATCCGGCAGCCAAACGAACAGTTGGAATTACTTCAAGTACTCTGGGTAACAACTCAGCCTGTTTCAATTGTTTTAACTGAGCCAGCATATTGGTGTACATACCACCGGGAACTTCGGCAAATTTCACTTTTTCGTCAGGATCGGGGAAGTTGAAGTATTTTTCAATTTTTCCGCAAACGTCCATCAGGTTTTCTTCGTCTCCGGCTTTGGCATAAGCAATAGCGTCGTCAAAATATTTGTCGATGTGTGCAGGCAACGTGTCTTTAGTGATGTCGAAATCGATCGGATACACTTTGTAACTGTCGATGTCAGCCATTTCCAGACGGATTTCTTTCAGTATTTTATTGATACGAACAACAGCGTCGAGGTTAATTCCGGTTTCGATTCCTAATTTGTTACAAACGATCTGGATCAGTTCGAACGATGGAGCAGCAGGACCTCCGGCGAAATTCATGATGGCGGTATCCAGAATATCGACACCGTTCAGAATGGCGGTAATTCCTGAAGCCAGACCATAACCAGGGGTACAGTGTGTATGGAAGTCGATCGGAATTTTTACGTTTTCTTTGTACGCTTTAATGATTTGCCCGGCTTTCATCGGAGGAATCAATCCGGCCATGTCTTTCAGGGTAATCATGTCGGCGCCCATTGCTTCAAGTTCTTTGGCCATATTCACAAAATAGTCGATGGTAAAGATGGCTTTGGGCAATGGTTTCCCTTTTAAACGGGCTTTTAAACGCTCTTTTTTAGTGAATTTTGGGTCAACAGTATAGCAGGTTACGCAATCGGCCAAACCACCATTTTCTTTCACATATTTAATGGTCGATTTAATGTTGCTGGTATCGTTTAGTGCATCAAAAATACGCATGATTGAAATACCCGACTGAACTGCATTTCGGTTAAATCCCTCGATAACTTCTTCCGGGTATGGATTGTACCCAAAAAGATTACGTCCACGCGATAAAGCAGTCAAATGCGAAATATTTCCGATTTCGGCTTTAATCTTTTCCAGACGCTCCCATGGATCTTCATTCAGATAGCGCATAATGGAGTCGGGAACAGCTCCACCCCAAACTTCAAGCGCATAAAATCCGGCTTCTTTATAAATTGGCAATACTCGCTCAATCTGAGCTTGTTTCATGCGGGTTGCAAACAGGGATTGTTGTCCATCCCTCATTGTCACATCTCGTATTAATAATTTTCTGGTCATTACATTATGGTTTAATTACGATGTAAAAATGGACAATTAAATTGGGTATAAAAATGATATTTTAGAAATTTTACAGCATTTGTTCAAAGTTTTTATAAATTGGTAACATTGGGTGTTTCGAAGGCTACTTTTTGAGGTCGGAAATACCTAATTCTTAATTATTAACAGAATGATTTGTAGGCAATATATTATACAGCAGAAACATTTATCCTTTTAAAATCAGATTTTATTGGCCATATTTGGCTCTTTATAATTTTAACCGGGAATTGGCTGTTCTTTTGTTTGGCTTTATTTTTGCAGTAACCCAAAAGAAACAAGCCTTGAATGAGGGATTTACGCAACGGAACCGGACGAATTTATTTTATGACCGAATTGTTATCATTTATATTCTTGCTTTTTATCGCCCTGTTGAATAATCCGGTGCTGATAAGCCACGATTTTTCAGGACATGCCTGCTCCAGTAGAAAATCAGGATTGAATATCTTTCCGACATTGATTTTTAACGATGATTTTAGTTGTAAAGTAAGCTTTCAGAAAGCTTTTGTCTCATTTAAAGGTGATATAAATCAAGGAGTAGATTGTACATTTAATAAAAGTATCTCGCAATTTTAAGTCGAATGATTTGCAAAACAAATGCAGTTTCCAAAACTCAAAAAATGTCGTGTTTAAATTATACTGATCATGTTTTTAATTCGTTATATAACCGAAAATAATTTAATAATCACTAAAAAATACGTTCAATGATATTTTTATTAGAGACTGTGGCTGAAGTGTCATATATCGACCTTATCATGAAAGGGGGATGGTTGATGATCCCATTATTCCTGTTATCAATCATCGCTGTTTTTATTTTTTTCGACCGGTATTCTTACCTGCGGAGCCAGAAAAAGCTGGATTCGGGCTTCTTTGATAAGCTGAACGAATTGATACGGTCGGGGAAAGTTGACAGTGCCATAAATTTATGTGAATCGGCAAACAGCTCCGAATCGCGCATTCTGCTGAAAGGTTTGCAAAATCTGGGACGTCCGATCCGCGACATTCATGAGCAAATGGAACTGGAAGGCAAACTTGAAGTGTATAAATACGAAGGAAACATGTATTTTCTTGGTGTTATTGCCGGTATTGCGCCCATGCTTGGGTTCATCGGAACCATTTCAGGGGTTATAAAGATTTTCTACAACATCTCTCTGGCCGATAATATCAGTATTTCATTAATTTCGGGCGGTCTTTACGAGAAGCTGATTACTTCGGGAGTGGGATTGACCATTGGTATTATTGCTTATCTGGCTTATCACTTTTTAAACAACAAGATTAATAAAATAACACAGAACTGGGAACTCCGCTGTGTTCGCTTTATTGATCTGATTAATAAATAAGCTGTTATGAACTTCAGAAGTTCCAAAAAAGCAGAATTTGAAGTATTTACAAATTCCTTCAGCGACATCATGTTTTTCCTGATGTTGTTCTTCCTGATTGTGTCGACCATGATAACACCGGGAGCCATAAAACTTATGCTTCCGCAGGCCGACAAATCGCCTTCCATGAACAAACAAACCGAGAAGACTTCCATTTCGATAACTAAAGACCTAAAATATTACATCAACGACAAACAGGTTCAATTCTCTGAAATCGAGCCCACGTTACGTCAGCTAAAAAAAGGAAGCGAAGAGACATTTGCCATTGTACGGTGTGATAACACAATTGCCGTTCAATCGATGGTTGATGTGTTGCAGCTGGGAAATAAAGTAGGGGTGAAGATGGTTCTGGCAACATCCCGAAAAGATCAGTAGAAGAGAATTGCGAACCTGACTTAACTAACTTATGGAAAAAGAAGATTTACTGTCGGAGGTCAGGAAACTGACCGACGTCAACGTCATTGAATGCTATCAATGCGGCAAATGCACTGCGGGTTGCCCGGTAGCCGATCGAATGGATCTTCGACCAAGCGTCATTATGCGCATGCTGCAAACAGGCGACGCTGCTGCCGAGGACGAGATACTCCGCTCGCTGAGCATCTGGCTCTGTTTGACTTGTGAAACGTGTTATTCACGTTGCCCCATGGAATTAGATATTCCTAAAGTAATGGATTACCTGCGTCAGCGATCGCTGGCAGAAGGAAAGGTGCACAAAGATGCCCGCGATATTGTGGCTTTCCATAAATCATTCCTGAATTCAATCGAAAATAACGGACGCCTCCACGAAGTTGGACTTGTAATGGATTACAAGTTACATTCAGGTAATTTACTTCAGGACATGACCACAGCTCCGGGAATGTTCAGCAGGGGAAAACTGCACATTTTACCTGAACGGATTAAAGACCGCAAAGGATTGTCGCGCTTGTTCAAAGGTCAGACTAAAAACCCAAAATCATGAAGCTAGGATTTTACCCGGGATGTTCGTTGACCGGCTCTTCGCGCGAGTACAACGAATCGATTCTTGCTATTTCGAAGGAAGCAGGCATTGAGCTTGTTGAAATATCTGACTGGAATTGCTGTGGAGCCACTGCTGCCCATAACTTGAATCATGAACTTTCAGTTTCGCTTCCTGCCCGCAACCTGGCACTGGCCGAACTCGATGGTATGGAAGAACTGGTTGTTCCGTGTGCTGCCTGTTATAACCGTTTGGTGATGACACAGCATGAATTGAAGGAAAATGCAACTTTGCTGGCCACCGTATCAGAAAAGCTTCAATTTAAACTGAAGAACGACATTAAAATTCTGAATGTCGTTCAGTTTCTCGAAAAATACATTCTGCCTCGCCTCGATGAATTGGTGAAAAAGCCTTTGACTCAGGAAGTGGCTTGCTATTATGGTTGCTTACTCGTTCGCCCGCAAAAGGTGATGAAAGCTGAACGTTTCGAAGACCCGATGAGTATGGATGTGATCATGCAAAAATTGGGTGCCAAAGCCATCGACTGGCCATTTAAAACGGAATGTTGTGGTGCCGGATTTAGCGTTTCGAAAACCGAGATTGTTGGAGAGCTTTCAGGAAAGATTGTGCGCAGTGCGGTTGATCGTGGTGCCAAAGCGATTGTTGTTGCCTGTCCGATGTGCCATTCGAACCTCGACATGCGCCGTCCGGCCATTGAATCGTATCTGAAACGTAAAGTCGATATTCCTGTCATATATATAACGCAAGCTATTGCACTGGCGATGGGATTAACGCCCAAGCAGGCCGGTTTGCAACGACATTTTGTACCGGTAAATCTTTCAGTAACTCAAAACTAACGAACGATGTCGAAAATAGGAGTTTTTATTTGTCATTGCGGCGAAAATATCAGTGCGACAGTTGATTGCGGGAAAGTTGCTGAAGTTGTCGGAAAACTGGAAGGAGTTGCTTACAGTACCGATTATAAATATATGTGTTCCGATCCGGGTCAGACCATCATCAAACAGATGATCAAGGAAAAAGGTCTGGATGGGGTAGTGGTGGCCGCTTGTTCGCCACGCATGCATGAGCCCACGTTCCGAAAAGCTTGTTCCGAAGCCGGACTGAACCCGTACCTCTGCGAAATGGCCAACCTGCGCGAACATTGCTCTTGGGTGCACGATAAAAGTGAAGCGACAACACAAAAAGCCATTGATATCGTTCGCACATTGGTTGAGAAAGTGAAGTACAACAAACCTCTTTCAACTATCAAAGTGCCGGTTACCAAAAAGGCGCTTGTTATCGGGGGTGGAATTGCGGGTATTCAGGCGAGTCTGGACATTGCCAATTCGGGCCACCAGGTTGTTTTGGTTGAAAAGGAACCGTCGATTGGCGGACACATGTCGCAGCTATCGGAGACTTTCCCAACACTCGACTGCTCGCAGTGTATCCTTACGCCGCGAATGGTGGAAGTTGCCCAGCATCCGAATATTACACTGATGACCTACGCCGAACTGGAAAAACTGGACGGCTTTATCGGCAATTTCAAGGCTACGATTCGGAAGAAAGCAAAAAGTCTGGACGAGAAGTTGTGTACAGGTTGCGGTCTTTGCACCACAAAATGTCCGACCAAGAAAATACCAAGTGAATTCAATGAAGGATTAGGACTCCGCACGGCTATTTATGTGCCGTTTCCGCAGGCCGTTCCCAATAAGCCAGTAATCGATAAGCTGAATTGCCAATATTATCTGAAAGGTAAATGCAAGGTTTGCGAAAAAGTTTGCCCAACCGGCGCCATTCGCTTCGATCAGGAAGATGAACTGGTTGAACTGGAAGTAGGTGCGGTGGTTGTTGCCACTGGCTTTAATGTGATGACTACTTCTGAATTTTCGGAATATGGCTACGGAAAATATCCCGATGTAATTACCGGATTGCAGTTTGAGCGTCTGGCATCGGCTTCGGGCCCAACGTTGGGAGAAATTCGTCGCCCGTCGGACGGTAAAATTCCGGAGAAGATTGTGTTTATTGCCTGTGCCGGGTCGCGCGATCCAGCGAAAGGAAAACCATACTGCTCGAAAATATGCTGCATGTACACGGCCAAACACGCGATGTTGTATCAGCACAAGGTGCATCATGGCGAATCGTACGTGTTTTACATGGACATACGTGCCGCCGGAAAGAATTACGATGAATTTACACGCCGCGCCATTGTTGAGGACAAGGTGAATTACCTGCGTGGCCGCGTGTCGAAAGTATATGAAGAAAATGGCAAGTTGATCGTCAAAGGCGTTGACACGCTGCTGAATGCCCGTCCGGTGGAAATTGAAGCCGACATGGTGGTTTTGGCTTCGGCCGGAGTTGCCAATCCGGGTTCGGAAGAACTGGCGCAAAAAATGCACATTTCATACGATGCTTATAATTTCTTCTCTGAAGCACATCCGAAACTGAAACCGGTTGAAACCAATACCGCTGGAATTTACCTGGCGGGTGCTTGTCAAGCGCCGAAAGACATTCCCGAAACCGTTTCGCAGGCATCGGGAGCTGCGGCAAAAGTGGCCATTTTGTTCTCTCAAAACGAGTTGAGCCGTGAGCCGGTTGTGGCTGTGGTTAACCGTTCTGCACCGCCGTTGTATTCAACCTGTGTGGGCTGCTTTATGTGTGCCACTGCTTGTCCGTACAACGCCATTGGCGAAGAAGAAATCAAGGACCGCAAAGGCAATGTGATCAAGAAAGTGGCCAAAGTGAACCCCGGATTGTGCCAGGGTTGCGGAACCTGCGTGGCTTTCTGCCGCTCAAAATCCATCGATTTGGATGGCTATACCAACGAGCAAATGTACTCGGAAGTAATGGCTTTGCTGAACGAATAGATGTGGAGATTTGAGAATTTGAAGATTTGAAAATCCATTCTGACCGCGATTGGTAAATCGTAAGTCAGTAAATCGTAAATAAAAAATGACGGAATTTGAACCTAAAATAGTAGCATTTGTCTGCAACTGGTGTACATACGCAGGCGCCGATCTGACCGGAACCAGCCGAATCAAATATGCACAAAACGTGAAAATCATTCGCTTTCCCTGTACGGGCCGCATCGATTTCATGTTGCTCCTGAAAGCGTTTGGCGAAGGTGCCGACGGCATCATAGTTTCAGGCTGTCACCCGAACGATTGCCATTATACGTCAGGAAATTTCCATGCCCGCCGCCGCTGGATCATGTTTCGCGGTTTGCTCGATTTGCTGGGCATTGACGTGCGCCGGATTCAATATTCATGGGTGTCGGCTGCCGAGGGCGCCAAATGGGCCGACGTGGTAAATACCACCGTTACCGCCATTCGCGAACTTGGACCATACGCCGACTATGCCAAAGTGGCCAATTATCTGGAAAAGGAGGCAAACGTATGAACGAACTGATACAAAAGGCAAAGAGCCTGCTCGAATCAAACACAGTGCAGGTTGTGATTGGCTACGGAAAAGGATCGGCCGATAAAACCCGCGCCATATTTCTGACCAAGCCTGACGATTGCGATCAACTGCTTTTCGATAGCCGTTGTGTGCAGAATCTGGCGGTTTACCTCACCAAGCACGAAATCAAGCATCTGGGAAAACCTGCTATTGTAGCGCCAATCCCGGTGTTGCGCAGTATTTTGCAACTGGCTGCTGAGAACCAATTGAAAGAAGCCGATCTGGTTATTTTGGGTGTTTCTCCTGAAAGCAAACTGATCGAATTCGAGTCGTTTGGGGCTATTGAGCTTTTCCTGGAAACACATAAAATTGAGATCGACGAAAAATACAAGGCGACCATCGACAAGATAAAAGCCATGCCGGTTTCGGAACGTTTCGCCTACTGGATGAAGGAACTGGAGCCTTGCTTTAAATGCTATGCTTGCCGTGCGGCCTGTCCGCTTTGCTATTGCCCAAAATGTACGGTGGAGAACAATCAGCCGCAGTGGATTCCGGCGGCCTCACATTTGCTGGGAAACCTCGAATGGCACGTGATGCGCGCGATGCACCTGGCTGGTCGCTGCACCGACTGCGAAGCCTGCTACACCGCTTGTCCGATGGGTATTCCAATCCATTTACTGACCAAAAGTATGCTTCAGGATGTGGAAGAACATTTTGGTCCGTACGGCCCGTCGATCGGCAAAAACAACACGCTCTCGAGTTTTAATCCCGACGATAAAGAATCATTTATCCGCTAAGCCATGCAGATTGAAAATTACCTGATACGAAAAAGCTCGCTCGAAAAATTGTTCAACAATTTGGTCGGGAATGGTAAAACAGTTTATGCGCCGAAAGCCAGCCAAAAACGCATTCTTTTCGAAGATGTAAAGGTTTTCAGCGAAATTACCGAAGACTATATCGTCACCACAAATTCAGCCAAATCGGTGGTTTTTCCGCGTACCGAAAAACTGTTTTCATACAAGAAGACGAAGGATACAACCGAAATAACTGATGCGTCAACCGATACCGTACCTGAAGTAGTACTTTGGGGAACCCGCCCCTGCGATGCGGCAGCTTTCATTCCATTGACTGACACTTTCAATGGCGATTACCCGGATGTACTATACAACAACCGCCGCGGAAAAGTGTATTTGCTGAGTTTCAGTTGCGCAACCTGCGACGAGTATTGCTTTTGTACTTCGGTAAACGGAGGCCCGGGAAATACTGCCGGAAGCGACATTCTTTTCACCAAACTTTCAACCGGCGACTATTTGGCAGAAGCCATTACCGAAAAAGGCAAACAATTGGTAGCCGATAATCAGTCTCTGTTTGAAGCTGCTCCGGCAGAAGAAAAGGAACCGAATCTGGCTAAGGTGAAAACGTATTTCAATCAGGACGAAATTCAGGCAAAACTTCAGAACTTGTTTGAAAATCCGGTTTGGGACGAGAAGTCGCGGGCTTGTTTGGGTTGTGGATCGTGTGCATTTGTTTGCCCGGTTTGCAGTTGTTTCGACATTCAGGACGAAAAACACGGAAGCAAAGGTTCGCGTCTGCGTTGCTGGGATTCGTGCGGATTTGGTTTGTTCACTTTGCACACTTCGGGACACAATCCACGCGAAACACAGGGAGCACGCTGGCGTCAGCGTATTTTACACAAGTTCCTATACATGCCCAACAAATCAAAAGTGGCCGGCTGTGTAGGTTGTGGCCGCTGTTCGCGCGTTTGTCCGGCTGACATTAATATTTTGGAAACGGTGACGGCAATTTGAGGATTTGAAGATTTGAAAATTTGAAAATGAAAGGCAATGAGGAATGACAAGGATAATTTGATTGTTAACCTTTCGGTTGAGTTTGCACTGGCCGTAATTGCCTATTGCGAATTGTTGGAAGCCGACAGGAAATTTGTCATTGCCAATCAATTGCTGAAATCAGGAACTTCCATAGGCGCCAATGTTCGCGAAGCTCAGAACGCCGAGAGTAAAGCCGATTTCATTCACAAAATAAAGATTGCAGCCAAAGAAGCCGATGAAACTGAATACTGGCTAATACTTTGCGAGAAATCAATAAACTATCCTGATCCTTCAGGCTTGAAAGAACAACTAAACTCGATAAAAAATATCATTTCAAAGATCATTATCACATCCAAGAAAAGTTGATCAGAAAGAAAATATAATACTAATAACCAGCAAAATGGATAATCAACAACATATCGACGAGGAAATCCTCAAATCTCCAAATCCTCAAATTTCCACATCCTCAAATTCCCAAATTTCCAGATCCTCAAATATCTACATCCCGTATCTGATGCGGATTGAAAAGATTACCCAGGAAGCTCCGGGAGTAAAAACTTTTCGCCTGAAATTTGAAAATGAACAGGAGGCTGAAGAATTTGAATTCAAAGCCGGACAATTTGGCGAATATTCCATTGTTGGAGTTGGTGAATCTACATTCTGTATTGCCTCGTCCCCAACCCGGAAAGGATACATCGAATGTACTTTTCGCCAGGTTGGACGGGTCACTTCGGCTTTGGCATCGGCTGAAGAAGGTGATGTAATTGGCTTCCGAGGACCGTATGGAAATACCTTCCCGATGGACGAATGGAAAGGCAAAAACCTGGTGTTTATCGCCGGCGGTATTGCACTTCCGCCTATGCGTTGCGTGATCTGGAATGCACTCGATTTGCGCGAGAATTTCAAAGATATTATTATCGTTTACGGAGCACGCTCAGTTGCTGATCTGGTTTACAAACACGAATTGGAAGAATGGGGCACCCGTCCGGATGTAAAACTGGTTACCACCGTTGATCCGGGAGGCGAAACACCCGACTGGAAAGGCGAGATCGGCTTTGTTCCGTCGGTATTGGAAAAGGTTGCGCCATCAGCCGAAAACACCATTGCCATTGTTTGCGGCCCACCCATTATGATCAAATTTACTTTTCCGGTGCTGGAAAAACTGGGATTTGCTGATCACAACATTTTCACCACGCTCGAAAACCGTATGAAATGTGGCTTTGGCAAATGTGGCCGTTGTAACGTGGGCGAAAAGTACGTTTGCCTTGATGGGCCAGTATTTTCAGGAGAAGAGTTGAAATTGCTTCCGGCGGAATATTAGAATTTTATTTCAGAATTGATTTTGACTTTTGTCTGAAAAATCCTTATCCAGACTAATCCCCACTTTTCCGAGAAAGACATTCCCAAATGTCATCAAAAGGATGGTCAGAAAGATGATTTGGGTGATTAGCCCCTTGTTCATTGAAGGGAGTAAAAGATCTTCAGGGATATTCATGAACAAAAGTATAGTAATCAAACCTCTTGGCGCAAAAAACAGCAATGGGTTCAAAGGTGTTTTAATAACCGTTTTGAAAAAGATGACCCGTAAAATAAAGATTACGATGGTGACCAGGGATGCAAAAATGAGGCTGTCGATATTCAAAACATCGAGAACATTGGTGTAAAAACCAAACATGATAAAAAAGAATGATCGGATGATAAACGTGAATTCCCCGGTAATATGTTTGAATGAAATTAATTCGGAATCGAAACTCTTAAAGTCAATTATTTTAGTAGAAAATTTATTCCGAAAGAGATGGTTGTTGTTCATTACCAATCCAAAGATTAAAACAACCAATAGCGAAGGTAAATGAATGAGCTTGGCTAACGAATAAATGAGGATAATCGCTGTGGTTATGATGATGTATTTCACATGATGGTTGATTTTGTGGAGGATATATGCCAATGCTGAACTAAATAATACAGAAAGTACTATTGTTGCCAGAATTTCCAGCGAAAATCCAAGTAACCCTTTGCCAATAGAAGTAGTATTGGCAATAACGAAATCAAAAGCCAGAATTCCAAAAATATCTGAAATTGAACTCTCGTAAATCACAAATTCCTTGTCCGTTTTTTTTAACCCGGAGGCTGACGGAATAGCAACTGCGCTACTGATTATGCCAAGGGGAATCGAATTAACCAACGATTGTTTCAGCGAAAAATGATAGGCATAAATCAAGACCAGCGTAATTAAGGACACGAATACCACGAATAATACAATCGATGCGGTAATTGAGTTGGTTATCAGTCGTTTTTTTGATGAATCAATCGTCAGATCAAGGCTTCCTTCGAGTACAATTAATATTAACCCGATGGTTCCCATGAGTGGTAATAAACCAGATAAGTCGGGAATATTTATATTAAAGTTTCTGGCTAATGAATTGATAAACATTCCGGTTATTATCAAAAGAATAACACCCGGAATTTTGGTGTATTTCGCCGATAACTCGAAGATATAGGAGAAAATGACAATAACGCAAAGGGCAATGAGTATATAGTATGTCATAAATTGTGTGTTAAATGATTAGCCTGATTTCACATTTCAAAATCAGAAAATAGAAAGTGGAATCAACAAAAGGTTCCTTTTATACGATTGTTGATTATTTAAAACTAACCTCTATCTGATCAACATTTAACCGGTTTTTCATCCATTCCCTAATTTTTACTTTTTCTGAATTCCTAAGTTTTTGACCCTTCACTTTAACCAATATCATGGCAATTGGACTCGATTCTGATGCACCTTTCTGAAAAAGAACCGATTCGGAATAAGCACAGGAATATATGTTGGGATACAGCGCATTTAGTTCAACAAGAAGTTGATTCCCGATACGCTTTTGGTTTTGAGCTGCGGATAAAAGCTCATCTTTGGTTTTTATATCCTGATTAAGGCGGTTAATCTCCACCTTAAGATTTTCTATTTCATTGTTTTTATTGCTTTTTTCCGCAACAGAAAAGCCTTCTTTAATTGAAAGTTTCGATTTGTCGATCGAAAAAATGTCTGCTTTTTCGTTGATCAATTCGATTTGCTTTTCGGTTAAAGTATTACCTACATAAATAAGACTGACTGTTTTATTTGCCGGTGAAATTGCATGGTCCAGCAAATAATTTCCGTCAATTATGGTAACGCTGCTTACAAATTTCGATGCTCGCTCGTTAAATTTTTCTTTTTGAACTAATCCATAACCGAAGTAAATACTCGGAATAACAGTTACAAGAATAATTGCTGAAATCCATCGGTTAACTTTCTTCTTTTGCTCGGGGGCAACTAAAGTTGTAATCGGGAATTTTAATATTTGTGCAATGGCAACCGATGATAATGCGATAAAAACAGTGTTGATGGTAAATAGATAAAAGGCCCCGAAAAAGTAACTGAATTGTGCGGTTGCCAGGCCGTATCCGGCGGTGCAAAGCGGTGGCATCAAGGCAGTTGCAATGGCAACACCTGGAATAACATTTCCCTTGTGTTTGCTACTGATAGCAATTATTCCGGCCATTCCTCCAAAAAATGCAATTAAAACATCATAAATAGTTGGACTTGTGCGTGCCAGTAATTCGGAATGCGCCACCGAAACCGGACTAATGGCAAAGTAGGTTGTTGACGCTATCAGACTGGCAAGTACAGCAAACGTGAAATTCTTTATCGCTTTTTGGAAAAGCGGGAAATTGAATGTGGCAATGCTGTACCCCATCCCGTTTATTGGTCCCATCAACGGCGAGATTAGCATAGCGCCAATAATTACAGCGGTCGAGTTCATGTTAAGTCCAACCGACGCAATGATGATGGCAAATACCAGAATCCAAAGGTTGGTTCCCTTAAAAATTACATCTTTCTCGATATTGGCATGAATGATGCTAAATTCATCAAGTTCATGTTCCAGATTTAAATAATGAAATATTGCAATTCTAGGCTTCATGGACTGTTGTTTTAAGTTTCAAGCTGTATTGAATAAAGGTATTTAAATGCCGAAAAACGACAGCACATTCATATACCAGTGTAAACAGGGATGCCAACGGTTACTTTAGTTCCTTCATTTGGTTGCGACCAGACAGAAATTGTACCACGATGTAAACTGATTATTTTGCTGCTCAGAGCGAGGCCAAGACCATTCCCTGCAATGTTTTTGGCAGCGTCGGCACGGTAGAAAGGATGAAATATTTTATCAAGATCGGTAGTATCGATACCCATTCCATGATCTACGAATTCGATTGCGATACTGCCGTTTTTTACCGCCAGAAAAATCGCTACCCTTTTAGATTCAGAAAACTTACAACCATTATCCATGAGGTTTGCGATGGCTATTTTCAACAGATGAAGATTCCCGTTGATGATCAGTTCATTCTCGTCGTCGATTGGATGGCTGAATTCTATTGAAATTTTATAATCTCTTTTTCGGTTAATAAGTTCAGTTCGGGTTTCCCATAATATTTCATCGATTCTAAGTGGTTGCAAGGCAATTGCCGAAATGTCGGAGTTCGCTTTGGCAAGGTCGAGCAAGCCATTCGACAGCGCATTCAGATTTTTTATATCCTCCAGAATTGATTCTAAGATTGATTGATATTCTTCCTGCGATCTCGGTTTTAGAAGCGAAACTTCAATTTGTCCGGTTATGGAAGTTAGCGGCGTTCGCAATTCGTGCGAGGCATTCGATACGAAACTCCGTTGCATCTCAAAAGCTGATTCCAGTCGTGCCAGCATTTTGTTGAAGGTGATTGCCAGTTGCGCAATTTCGTCGGTTCCATTTCCTTCGTTCACCCTCATATTTAAACTCGAGATGGTAATCTTGTCAACCTGTGTTACCACGTCCGACATGGGTTTCAGTGCTTTTGTGGCATAAATTCTGCCCAAAATTATTGTTGAACCTATACTAATAATGAAACCAGCCAATATGATCCATATTAAATTATAAAGTTTTATTCGTCCGTAATTGTCGTATGCAGAGGCAATTACAACATATGGATCGTTGTGCAGTTTGAAAATGAGACCGATAGCTTCATTTTTCTCTTCGTGATAGCGAACATTTTTGGCAAGTCTGATTTTATCCAGAAAGGATTTCGGAATCTGGATGGAATCGTTGTCAAGACTGTTATAAATCAGATGGTTTTTGTTGTCGTAAATCATAACCCTTTCTTTATGAAGAGCATTGAGTGAATTCCGGTCAATGATCTTCATCAGGTTATAATCTACTTCTTTCACTTCAATCAGCAGTTTTGCTGTTGTTAATGCCTTCTTTTCCAATCGGGAATAAAACTCTGCTTCGCGATAATCGGCTGAAAAATAATATATTATAAAAGAAAATAAAATCAGGATAAGCGAAACGATATAGGTGAACTGGATAGAAAGCCGGGTGCGGATGTTGAGTTTCATTCGGTTTCCTCCTTCATAATATATCCAAATCCTGTTTGGGTGTGAATTAATTTTTCCGGAAAATCCTTGTCAATCTTCTTGCGGAGAAAGTTCACATACACATCGATAATGTTTGTGCCAGTATCAAAGTTTATATCCCATACATTCTCGGCAATCTCACTGCGCGACACTACTTTCCCTTTGTTGCGAAGTAAATAGAGCAATAATGCAAATTCTTTCTGGGTTAGGCTTATTTTCCGGCCACCGCGAATGACCTCGTAAGTATCCAAATTCACCGAAAGATCAAGGAATTGCAATATATTTCTTTCATTTTTCGTGGTAGAAACCCGCTTCATCAGGGCTCGTATCCGGGCGAGCAATTCCTTAAATTCGAATGGTTTAACCAGGTAATCATCTGCTCCTGAGTCAAATCCTTTCAGTTTATCTTCGGTGGTACCCAGAGCGGTAAGCATAATAATCGGAATCTTCTGGTCAATTCGCCTAATCTCCTGACATAATTCTATTCCATTCATATAAGGTAGGTTCAGATCAAGAATAATTAACGTAAAGTTGCCGGCCTCAAACATTTTTCTTCCCATTAAACCGTCGTAAGCGTTTTCGCAGTCAAACCCATTTTCTTCAAGTCCACGTTTTATAAATGCGGCAACTTTCGGTTCATCTTCAATTATCAGTATTTTATTGTCTGCCTGATTCATTTGGGATTAAAATGTTCGCTTATAAAGTTAATAAATAGCTTGTGCATTTATGGTAATATTTCTGAATCCAAGATACAAAATGGCTTTAGCTTAAAACTGATTGAGCTGCAATTTTAATCCATCTTTAATGTGTCGCTTTGAATGGCGAGGTACTTTTAAATCACAAAAAATAAATCGTATGGTTATGGAAGAAAATAAGTTTATGGACAAATACGGATTTCTGGTAGTGATTTTAGTGCTAATCGTAATTTTTGTAGTCTTAAAATTGATCGGCTTTCCTGAAATATTGTATTAAAAAGTAAGTTCCTGATGTTTATTGTCTGTTACCTGTCGGTTGTGCGGGTAACAGATTATTTGTTTCCCAAAACTAAATTTTATGTTTTACCTGATTCTTTTTGTTTTTATTTTAGGATATATCACTATTGCCCTTGAACATCCCTTGAAGGTTGACAAGGCTGCAACTGCTTTAATTATTGGGGTAGTAGTGTGGGCTATTTATATTCTTGATGTTGAGAATATTCTGAAGCTTGGATTTAGTCCATCGTGGAATTCTTTCATACAAATGGGCGACGAACTTTCTAATTTTGTGAAACCGATGGTTTCCGAATCGCAATGGATAAAGTCAGAATGGAGCGACTGGTTAGTAAGTATAAATAATCCATCTGATTTTGTCATCAGGGAACTTGAGCATCATTTAATTGACATTTCGGAGATACTTTTTTTCCTGTTGGGTGCAATGACTATAGTTGAAATCATTGATCAGCACGACGGGTTCCGGATTATTACTGACCGGATTACAACAACCAACAAGGTTCGGTTAATCTGGATTATTTCATTCATTACCTTCTTCATGTCGGCTATTCTTGACAATTTGACCACAACAATAGTAATGGTTGCGCTGATGCGTAAACTCGTTGATGACCAGAAGGTCAGGTGGTTTTTTGTTTCGATTGTCGTCATTGCAGCTAATTCGGGCGGAGCATGGTCGCCTATTGGCGATGTAACCACCATCATGCTTTGGATTGGAGGTCAGGTTACGGCTTCTGAAATAATATTGAGACTTTTTATACCAAGCTTGGTAAGTATCGTAATTCCACTAATCCTGGTTTCATTTTCGCTGAAAGGTGAAGTGAAACGACCGCAACTTGCATCGCATGGCAATACTGCCATGCCTTTCCGCGAACAGGTTATTGTGCTTTGCATAGGCGTAGGAGCCCTGCTTTTTGTACCGGTATTTAAAACAGTTACTCATTTGCCACCTTACATGGGAATGGTTTTGGGGCTTGGTGTAATCTGGATTGCAACCGAACTCATGCACAAGTCAAAACCTGTTGAAATTAAAAGAAAGCTTAGTGTGGTGAATATTTTGCGACGTGTTGAAACAACAACCGTATTTTTCTTTCTTGGAATTTTAACTGCTGTAGCTTGCCTTCAGTCAGCCGGTCATCTCAATATTCTTGCCGGATGGCTAAATACACATTTGGCAAATATTTATGCAATTAATACAACGATAGGAATACTTTCGTCGATTGTGGATAATGTTCCGTTGGTGGCTGGGGCAATGGGAATGTACGATATTGCTCTTCCTGGCTCAACCGGATTTGAATCACTCTTTGTTCAGGATGGAATGTTTTGGGAGCTTTTGGCTTATTGTGCCGGAACCGGAGGAAGTATTTTAATTATCGGTTCGGCCGCAGGGGTTGCTGCGATGGGGCTTGAGAAGATTGACTTTATTTGGTATCTTAAAAAAATTAGTCTGCTTGCGCTAGTTGGATACTTATCCGGAATCCTGACTTACTATTTGATGTTTGCCTGAATGTTACTTTCCCGAAAGGTTATTCCGAGGTTTCAGTAAGGGAGTACTTCGGAAATACTAACTGGAACCGGGTTCCTCTATTTAGTTCGCTGGTTACTTTTATTTCTACCGAATGTAGCTTCATTACTTTGGCAACAATTGATAAGCCAATGCCAAATCCGCCAATGTATTTTACGTTATCCGACCGGTTGAATGCACTGAAAATACTGCTAATCTGATCTTCGGGAATACCAACACCCTGGTCAACAATAGACACCTGAAGCGACTCATTGACCATCGAAATTCCTACTTCTACGTCGTTCGACGAGAATTTGCAGGCATTCTCGAACAGATTTTTAAAGGCAATATCTAGCAATCCCTGGTTCCCATAAACATTCAAATCGTTCTCATTATCGGGGTATTCAATTTTTGGAAGAATTTTTCGGCCCGGATATTTTGATTTTATGGATTGTATGGTATTGAAAATCAGCTCGTCGATTCTGACGGCAGTCATCTGGATATTTTTATTCCCGTTTAAATGGGCCAGTTCGAGCAAACTATTAATGAGCGAATTCATTTTCCGGAGGTCCTCAATAAGTCCGGAGAGATGATTTTTGTAGTCCTCAGGACCCCTGGTTTTACTGAGTATGTAATCCGATTCGGCAATCATAATTGCCAAAGGAGTTCGCAGTTCGTGCGAGGCATGCGAAACAAATTCATCCTGACTCTTGAATGCCTTTTCGAGGTCGGAAAGCATGTTGTTGAATGTAATCGAAAGCTGCTCGATTTCATCCTGCCGCTTACCTTCGTCGAGCCGGTTGCTCAGTTTCGAGGAGTTGATTTCTTTAACTTTCGTAATGATGTTCGAAATGGGTTTTATGGCTGATTTTGAGAAGAAATAGGCCGCTGTAACCGAAAGAATAACACTGATGAGGATGCTCCAAAGCAAAATGCTTTTCAGCTCATTAAGGTTTTCTTCGCGATACCGGTCGTGTGCAAGCACAAAAACATGGTAGTTTTGATCGCTTGCCACATGCACATAGCTTACACCATCTTTGTTGTCGATCGAGAAAAACGCAACCCGCGAATTATACGTGTGGCTTATTATCTCAACCGGAGTTAACAGGTTGGTTTTATTGCTGTACAATAGCTTGTTCGATTGGTTGGTAATTGCAATTTCTTCGGCCTCGAATGAGCGCGTAGTCTGGTGTATTTTTTTTAAAAGTGTAGAGTCAATCTCCTGAATATTAATGGAAAGTATTGCTGTGTTCTGAGCTTTCTCCAGAAGACTATCGCGAAATTTGGATCGTTGGCTGCTGAATGAAAAATAATAGACTAACATTGAGAAAAACACGAGAATACCAAATACAATACTGGTAAATTGAAGTGATAGTCGTGTTTTAATATTCATAGATAAGAGCCTTAGTCTTGATTATAAAGTGTTCGGTCGCAGTTGTATGAATACCATAAATTTTATAGAACCATGAATACTGAGACAGATAAACAGAGACTTTTTACAGTTCTTTTTCGCTGCAGTAAAAGCCAAAGCCAAATTTAGTATGGATTATCTTTGGTTCAAAGTTTTTATCAATTTTCTTTCGTAAGTAATTCACATACACATCGATAATGTTAGTTCCGGTTTCGAAGTCGAGATCCCAGACTTTTTCGATGATGAATTCGCGCGAAAGGATTTTGTCTTTGTTCCGGAGAAAAGTTTCCATCAATGCAAATTCTTTCGAGGTCAGGTCTATTTTCTGACCGGCACGGGTTGCTGTTTTGCGGTCCAGGTCCATTTCAAAATCTGCAATGCCCAATATTCTCGATTCCTGAACAACAACATCTTTCCGTTTCAGGAAAACATTGATTCGGGCCAGTAATTCTCTGTAGTCGAAAGGTTTCAGAACGTAGTCGTCGGCTCCGGCTTCAAAACCTATTAATTTATTTTCCGGAGTTCCGAGGGCTGTCAGCATTATGATCGGAATCTTGTTGTTCGTTTTTCGGATTTCCTTGCAAAGTTCATAGCCATTCATCAGCGGAAGGTTAATGTCGAGAACAACAAGGTCGTACTCGTTATTTTCCATCATTCTTTTCCCAACATATCCGTCGTTAGCTATATCTGCTTTAAATCCTGATTCCTGCAACTGTTTTTGAATGATTTCAGCAAGTCGCAATTCATCTTCAACAATCAATATTTGCGTTTCGAGCATTTTGGTGTAGTATTTCATCGGCAAAACTAAGACACAATAACCAATTAATCTTGTTTTTAATGAATTTCTAATAACTTTCTAACTGTCCTTTAACGGCCATCACAAGAATACTATGCTAGATTTGTTGCATTAAAGTTCGAATCAGATACTGACCCGATTAATAACGTGGAACTTATTAATCAAAGTGCGATCTGATAAGTATTTTAGGTATTTGTTTTCTCTAAATAAACTCAATTTGTTCGATTTATTGGATTTTCTCTAAATGATTCTGTAAAGGAAGTTACAGAGGATGGTTTTAAAATTTTAAGGATACCGTGCACCAGGGGCGCGGTATCTTTATTTTATGGAAGCTGGTAAAGCGAATTATTTGGGTAATTGCAAAATGTTTATAACCATGAAAAACAAGGCAAGTGCCAGAAGTACTATTACGAATAAACTTGCTTTGTGAAATCGACTTTTGAACAAGTTAAGGAGTAATGATAGCAGACTGATAACCGAAAACCCGGCAATCATTCTGAAATAGCTCATAATCCTTACTTCTTTGGGAACAGAATCCGAATTTTCAGGCAACGTAATACCCGAATTAGTCAACAGAATCCAAAGCGAAAGTCCTCCCAGTAAAATAAAAACTGCCTGACCGTATATAACCAGCTTCTCCTTTTTCTCAATCCACCCGAAGAGAATGAAGGCGATGCCCAGAAAAAGAGAATATTGTGAAGCAGTAACCGGTCCGAGTAGCATTGCAGAGTTCATATTGTTTGGAGATTTGATGGTTGACAAATGTGTTAATTTTTAGTCAAACAAAAAACAATAAGCCTTTTCAATAGCAACAAATGGCTATTTTTGGCAGAAATCAGAAACACACAGGATGATAAAAACAAATCTGGATATCAATCCGAATGCTAAAGGATTGATTTTTGACCTCGATGGAACGCTGGCCGACACAATGCCCATTCATTACATAGCCTGGAAAAATGCAGTTGCAAAATACGGTATCGATTTTACAACCGAGCTTTTTGCTCAGCTTGCCGGGATTCCACTTTACCCGACAGTTGAAAAGATCAACCAGATTTTTGGGATGACGATTGATCCAAAGGAAATGGGCGACCTGAAGGAAGAAGAATTCGAAAATAATATGCATCTTACTCCTGAAATAAAGGTGGTAACCGATCTGGTTCGCAAGTATCACGGGAAAATTCCGATGGCTGTGGGTACTGGAGGTTCGCGACGTTTATCGCTGAAATCATTGGGAATTATTGGTCTGGAGGGATATTTCGATATTTTGGTGACCAGCGAAGATGTCAGTCACTTTAAACCTCATCCCGAAACTTTCGTCAAATGTGCCGAATTAATGGGTGTTGCCCCTGCCGATTGTGAAGTTTTTGAAGATGGAATGCTTGGCATACAGGCAGCGCGAACTGCCGGAATGATGGTGGTTGATGTAACCGAATACTATGAAGTAACTATAGGTAAAAAACTATGAAATTAAAAGCTGGCTTGTTGGTCTTGTCGGGAACAATTTTGTTCTCCTGCTCTTCGGTAAAGAAGACTTTAAATCGCGAATACACAGTGGTGTCGTACAATGTAGAGAATTTGTTTGATACGGTTGACGACCCGAAAATTCCGGATGAAGAATTTTTGCCTGAAAGCGAAAAAAAGTGGGATAACGGGAAATATCAGAAAAAACTGGCAGATATTGCCCGGGTGATTTCGGAGGTTAATCCCCTGGAGATGCCTGAGGTAGTTGGTCTTGTGGAAGTGGAGAATCAGCAGGTGTTGGAAGATTTGGTGAATACCGGTAATTTAAAGGGAAAATATGCCATTATTCACGAAGAAAGTCCGGATTATCGGGGGATTGATGTTGCCCTGATTTACCGTAAAGACGCGTTTCGTGAAATAACTCACGAAGTTTTACCAGTGATATTTCCTGACGATCCTGAATTTAAAACCCGTGATATATTGCATGTTACCGGAAAAGTTAAGAATAAAACGGTTCATGTTTTTGTAAATCACTGGCCTTCGCGCATTGGTGGCGATGAAAAAACTGAACCTAAACGGGTTTTAGCGGCTTCGGTTTTGAAAAAGAAAGTTGACGAGCTTTGTGCTGCTGACTCAAAGGCCCGCATTATCATTATGGGTGATATGAATGACGAGCCTGCCAATAAAAGTTTGAAGGAAACTCTTGGGGCCGAATCTCCCGATTCCAAAGCACTTCTGGTAAATTTGATGATGCCTGATGATACCAGCGGAAAAGGAACCTATTTCTACAGCGGAAACTGGAATATGCTCGATAACCTGGTAGTATCAGAAAGCGTGCTGAAGAGCAAAAGGATGTTTGTTGAGGGGCAAAAAGGGAATATTTTCAGCACCGACTGGATGATTTTTACCAACAAAAAAGGAGATAAAACACCGAACCGATCGTATGTCGGTAACAAATATGTTGGTGGAGTGAGCGATCACTTTCCGGTTTATCTCAAGATGATAGTGAAGTAATTGCATAAAATAAGAAAAGCGGCCTTCCTCGGAAAGTCGCTTTTCATTCTTTTAACCAATTCACAAAAACTATTTTTTAATCCAACCTACTATTTTTTCATCATCCGGTTTTATTTTCGGGTCAATCACATCAACCAGCTTGCCACTTTCGTCGATCAGGTATTTCTGAAAGTTCCATTTGACTTCCGAGTCCATCACGCCATTTTTGCTTTTGCTGGTCAGCCATTGGTAAAGCGGGTCCATATCATCACCTTTCACCGAAATTTTCGACATCATTTTAAACTTTACTCCGTAATTCTTTTCACAGAATTCGGCGATCTCTTTATTCGATCCGGGCTCTTGCGATGCAAAATTATTGGCAGGGAAACCAATAATGGTAAATTTATCGCCGCCATAAGTTTCGAATAATGATTCAAGCTGTTTATATTGAGGGGTTAATCCACATTTTGATGCTGTGTTTACCACCAAAATTTTCTTTCCTTTTAAGCTCGACAAATCGAAATCCTTACCGTCTATGTCTTTTACCTTGAAATCGTAAAACGATTTCTGACCAAAAACTATTGTTGAGATTAAAATCAGGCTAAAAATCATTGCAAGTCTTTTCATTTTATTGTTTTTAGGCGTTTTGGTATAGTAAACAAACCGGAATGCATAAAGGTTTGGCAGAGCCATGTTAATAAGTTTAAATTTGACGTTAGGCCAGAATTTGTATATTTGGTCGTTCAATTCAGCACAGTTTATGGAGAACTTTATTGTTTCAGCCCGGAAATACCGGCCAGATACTTTTCAGACAGTTGTGGGGCAGGCCTCAATTACTTCAACTTTGAAGAATGCTATTAAAAACAGCCAGCTTGCACATGCCTATTTGTTTTGCGGGCCCCGTGGTGTGGGTAAAACCACCTGCGCGCGAATCTTTGCAAAAACAATTAACTGCCAGAACCTGACTGCTGAAATTGAACCGTGCAATGAATGTGAATCGTGCCGGGCATTTAATGGAAGCCGCTCGTACAATATTCATGAGCTTGATGCTGCTTCGAACAACTCGGTTGATGATATTCGTAACCTGACCGACCAGGTTCGCATACCGCCGCAGATTGGGCATTATAGTGTGTATATTATAGACGAGGTTCACATGTTGTCGCAGGCTGCATTTAATGCATTCCTGAAAACGCTGGAAGAGCCACCGCGTCACGCCATTTTTATATTGGCTACTACCGAGAAGCATAAAATTCTTCCAACGATTTTGTCGCGCTGCCAGATTTTCGACTTCAACCGCATTAAAATCAGCGATATTTCAGGGCATTTGGCCAATGTTGCCGGGAAAGAAACTGTAGCAATCGAATCAGAAGCACTGAATGTCATCGCGCAAAAGGCTGATGGTGCCATGCGCGATGCCTTGTCGATTTTTGACCAGATTGTAAGCTTTTCAGGACGAAATATTACCTATAAAGATGTTATTGCGAACCTGAATGTTCTCGATTACGACTATTATTTCCGTATTGTCGATTTATTCCTGACCAATGATATCTCCGGAAGCTTGATGCTTTTTAACGAAATTCTGGATCATGGTTTTGATGGTCACCATTTTATTACCGGACTGAGTTCTCATTTCCGCGATGTGATGGTTTCGAAAGATTCTGTAACTATTCAGTTACTTGAGGTAGGAGGGGAGATACGCGAGAAATACAAAGTTCAGGCAGCACGTTGCGATGGCGATTTCCTGGTTGGGGCTTTGCAGATAGCCAACGAATGCGACCTGCAATATAAAGCCAGCCAGAATAAAAGGCTGTTGGTCGAACTTGCAATAATCAAAATAGCCCAGCTTACCTTAAAAAAAAAATAGCTGACGTTTCCGACGATCTGGCTCTTTTACCCATCTCTGTTTCTGCTGAACAGCTGGCCGCGTCTGCATTGCAGGTATATGTTTCGGCTGATCGCAACCCGATGCCGCAGGTAGCAGTCAATCCTGAGCCGGCAGAGAAAACCTCTTCGGTAAGGATTTTGCGGAAGGCAGGAAGTTCTCTCACCCCTTCAATAAAAGATGCGCTTGCCAGTAAAGTGGTTGAAAAAACCATTATTGAAGAAATTACTGAGATTGAATATAACGAGTACGAAAACTTCTCCGAACCATTTACAAACGAACAGCTTGTAGTTAAATGGAAAGAGTTTCTGGGTACGATTTCCGATCGGCCTAACCTGCTGGCAACACTTTCTAATACTCCTGATTTGCTGGATGGAAATAAACTTTTGCTGAAAATTGGCAACTCAGTTCAGGAAGAAGAAGTTCGGCTAATTAAGCCGGATCTGATCGGATTCCTGAAACGTGAACTTCGCAATTCGGATATTGAATTGACAACTTCGATTGAACGAATTGAAACCGAACGCACCCATTTTAACGACTCCGAGAAGCTGCAAATACTCATTCAGAAGAACCCGGAGTTAATGGAATTAAAGCAAAAGTTTAATCTCGATTTTAATGCCTGATAGTTAATTCATTCAGAATATTTAACAATTTTATTTTCGGCAAACAGAGGAACAGTGCTTAAATGAGCATAAAATTTTGTACTTTTAGTCAAAATTGAAAAACCAACGACAATGATAAAAAAAGAAGTTTTAGACGCATTTAATGAACAGATAAATGCTGAATCATATTCGGCTTATATGTATCTGTCGATGGCAGCTTACTATGAAAGTATGGGGCTTTCAGGGTTTGCCAACTGGATGAAAGTACAATATCAGGAAGAATCGGCACATGCATTGAAATTTTTCAACTATGTTACCGATCGTGGTGGTAAAGTTGTTTTGAAAGCCATCGATCAGGTTCCGGTTGATTTTGATGGAATTGTTGATGTTTTCGAAAAAACACTGGTTCATGAAGTGCATGTAACCGGTTTGATTAACAATTTGGTGAATGTAGCGATCTCGGCCAGCGACCATGCTTCGCAGAGTTTCCTGAAATGGTTTGTCGATGAGCAGGTGGAAGAAGAAGCTAACGTTGAAAAAATTCTGGCAACACTCAAACTCATCAACGGACAAGGTAATGGTATTTTTATGATGGATCGTGAATTAAGTCAGCGGGTATTTGTTGATCCAAACGCGGCAGTATAAATTTTTTCAAGATATATTTTGTAAAAAGGCTGCCAAATGGCAGCCTTTTTTATTTGATAAAAAAAGATGACAACAAGAACATTGGTTTAACGTATGTAAAGAAAACGCTATGAGAAAGATTATTTTAAATAAGTTGGATTACCTAAGAATTCAGAAACACATCAGGGAGGCCCGGATGAAAAAAACGATTGAAGCAACCGAAGCGCAAAAGCTGGTTAACGAACTTGAGTCAGCAACTCTGGTCGAGCCTCAGGAAATACCTTCGGATGTGGTAACCATGAACTCGGTAGTAAAAATCTCGTTTGTAGGCGAAGAGCGCCAACAGGAATTCAGGATTGTATATCCGAATGAAGCAGATTTTAAAGCACGGAAAGTCTCCATCTTTTCCCCTGTTGCTACAGCACTTATCGGTTTTCGCATTGGTGACCTGATTGAATGGATGGTTCCGGGTGGAATGAAACAAATAAAAATTGACGGAATAACCTATCAGCCTGAAGCAGCAGGCGATTATAATCTGTAATTTTCCAACGCCGATTGCAATGCAACTTTGCAGCATAGGCGATAAAGTCTTTTTCAATAAAATTCAACTAAAATGACTGATAAAGAAGTTATATTTTCGGATTTCTTTGAATTATGCAAGAATAACTTTCAGGAGAAAGATTTGCTCAAAATCAGGGAGGCGTATGATTTACTGGTCGGGGTTTTTGGCGATCGGAAAAAGAAATCCGGAGAATTTGTACTCAATCATTCAATTTCAGTAGCCCGCATTGTTGTTGAGGAAATTGGACTTGGTGTTGATACGGTGATTGCAGCCATTCTGCATAATATATTTTACCAGGATCATTCGGCTCTGGAGATTGAAAGTAAGTTCGGCAAATCGGTTTCTTCAATCCTTGAAGGAATGGCTAAGATTAACAGCATGGGTACCGACACCGTCGAGCTCCATTCGGAGAATTACCGCAAACTGATGCTGGCATTGGCTGGTGACGTCAGGGTTATTCTGCTGAAAATAGCTGATCGGTTGGAGGTTATGCGAAAGTTGGATTTTAATGATATTCCTTTCCGGACCAAAGTGTCGATCGAAACATCCTTCCTGTATGCGCCTTTGGCTCATCGGTTGGGCTTGTATTACATTAATTCAGAGTTGCTCGATTTATGTCTGAAGTATCAACATCCGGAAGCCTACGAAGCGGTTTCGGACCGACTAAGGGAAACCGACCGTGAGCGTGCCAATTTTGTTGCCGAGTTTGTTAAACCTATTCAGGAAAAATTGAATGCACGCGGCTTTACTTTCGACATGAAAGCCCGCACCAAATCGATTAATTCGATCTGGCGGAAAATGCAGACACAGAAGGTTGAATTCGATGAGGTTATGGATTTGTTCGCCATCCGGGTAATTCTGAATTCGGAACTGACCAGCGAAAAATCGGAATGCTGGCAGGTGTATTCAATTGTTACCGAAGAATACCAGTCGAACCCCAAACGTATGCGCGACTGGATTACTATACCCAAATCGAACGGCTACGAGTCGCTTCATGCAACCGTTTTGGGACCTCAAGGCAAATGGGTCGAGATACAGATCAGAACGAAACGAATGGATGAGATTGCTGAAAAAGGGTTGGCAGCACACTGGAAATATAAAGGCGGAACCGGTACTTCGGAAATGGAGAAATGGTTGGCCAATGTGCGCGAAATACTGGAGAATCCTGAGCTGAATGTGGTCGATTTTATCGACGATTTCAAGATGAATGTTTATGCTGATGAAATCTTTGTTTTTACGCCAAAGGGCGATTTGAAGAAATTGGCGGCAGGAGCTACATTGCTCGATTTTGCTTACGAGGTTCATTCCGGAGTTGGCGATCGCTGTGTTGGCGGAAAAGTGAACGGAAAGAATGTGACACTCAGGCATAAACTTCAGAATGGCGACCAGATAGTAGTAGATACGGCCAACCATCAGCGGCCAAAAATGGACTGGCTCGATTTTGTGGTTACCACAAAGGCAAAAAACAGGATCAGGGCCAGTTTGAACGAAGAAGTTAAGCGCCAGGCTGAAATCGGGAAGGAAATATTGCTCCGGAAAGTTAAAAACTGGAAAATCGACTTTAACGATGATGGCATTCGTAAGCTTCTGAAAGAATATAAGTTTAAGCTTGCGCAGGATTTATACTATAATATAGCAATCGGGAAAATTGATACTCTGGAAATTAAGGAGTTATTGGTTGGGAAGAAGGAGGAGACGGCCAGACAACTGATAACAGATATATTGCCGAAAGATAAAGTTCAGGAGCTTGAGTTTTCGGGAGGCGATGATTATCTGGTTATTGATAACAATATTAAAAACGTTATTTACAAGCTGGCTCCCTGCTGTAATCCGATTTTTGGCGACGATATTTTTGGCTTTGTAACCATTAACGAAGGAATAAAAATTCACCGGACTTCGTGCCCAAATGCGCCACAAATGATTGAGCGGTTTCCGTATCGGGTGATTAAAGCCAAATGGCAGGAAACCAAGAAACGATCGTCATTCCAAGCCACCATTCGCATCTCGGGAACTGATGAGGTGGGTATTGTTGAGCAAATTTCACACGTTCTTTCCAAAGATATTGGCGTGCAAATGCGTTCGATTAATATTGAAACAAACAACGGCGACTTTGATGGAACTTTGCGCGTTTTCGTTAATGGATTAGAACATCTGGATTTCCTGATGAATAAGCTCAGAGGGATCAATGGCGTATTTTTGGTTTCAAGAGCTGATTAATAATTGGTTAAAAAGGTATGGAAAACAGAATCGAAATTGACGAATTAAAACAATTGGTTGAGCAAAACGAGTTGGCTAAATCACTTGAAATTCTCAACAGTCGGATACAACCGGGCTTAAACGACTTGGAATTGCTGCTACTTCGGGCACGTATTCATTACAAAATGCAGAAGTGGGGCGATGCGATGAATGATTTTGCTGCTGTGCTTGATATTGATGAGCAAAATGCGGAGGCAAAAAACGGATTGGAAATGGCTCAGAATATTTTGGGATATTTTACCCCTGATATGTTTAATCCTTAGGTGATTAGGAAGTGAAAAATCCACTTTGCAAACTTTTGGAGGTGTTTCAAATTGTTCTTTAAAAATTAGGATTCTTGATGGTTATTACTATTTTTGATTTCGAAATAAATCGATCCAGATTAGAATTTAACTAAATGTACTATAATAACCATTAAAAAATCTGAATATGAAACGTGTTTTTTTTGTTGTTGTAATGTTGATTGCTGTTTTGGCTGCGAATGCGCAGGTAGCTGAAAAAACATTTGCTGAGTTGAAGAATGAAGGTAATGCTGCTGTAAAGGCAAATGATTTTGTAAAGGCTTTGGATCTGTACGAACAGGCAATTACCAAATTAGGAGATAGCCCGATTACTGATACCATGATGGTTTACAACATGGGATTGTTTGCTGTTAGAGCAAAGAATTATGAAAAAGCGTTAAAATATTTCGATCAGTCGATTTCGATGAATCGTATGAAAGTTAGTTCTTTCCTGACTAAATCGGATGTTTTAAAAGGTATGAAAAAAGATGAAGAAAGCTTAAAAGCGATGGAAGATGCTTTTGCTGTTGCCCCTAAAGATCCAAAAGTAAAAAGTAAGCTTGCTGGTTACTATGTAAAAGAAGCATCTACTGTTTATGCAAAAGGTGGTGCAATTATCAATAAAGCAAATGCTGATCTTGCTGCTAAAAAGCTCGACGATGCCGGATATAAAGCTGCAGTGGCCGAAGCTGGAGCTGAATTCAAGAAAGCTTTACCATTAATTGATAAAGCTTTGAGTTACGACGAAGCTAATGCAACAGCTAAACAGCTGAAAGCTGCCTGTGCTGCTGCTCTGAAATAATATTCCTGAAATTTATTTCGAAGCGAGGCTATCCGGAAAAGGTAGCCTCGTTTTGTTTTTAGCTTATGCGTGATTGGCTGGTTAATTAATCTCAGTGTTTTTGATTAAATTGCTCTGGATTTTAATTTCAGTTGCAATGAATTGGATTGACTATTTACTGGCCGCTTTAATTACTTTGCCTATTCTGGCTACTTTCGTACTGGGCATGTTTCTGGCGCGAAACGGAAAACACGCTATGGGAAAGCCAACCATTCAACCTATCTTTTTTTATACTGGTAAGTTTTTTCTTTTCGGAGTATGGGCTTTGTTTGGGTTTATTTCAATCTTTCCGGAATACCGCAGCGTCATCCCATTCTTAATTCAGCATGAAATTCCTGATGTTCAGAAATTAATGGCAGCGGTATTGCTCGTCCCCGCCAATCTGATTATTGTTCCTGCCTATTTGAAAATGGGACTGATTACCCATATCGGACTTCCGGAAGGAAAGCATGAATTACGTACAGGCGGTATATATAAGTTTAGCCGTAACCCAATGTATGCCAGTTTTATATTTCTGAATGTGGCAAGCTTCCTGTTTATTCCGAGCATTCTGCTTTTGGGTGTTATGGTCTATGGAATGGTGGTGCACCATTTCATTATTTTAGGCGAAGAAGCTTACCTCGAAAATGAATTTGGCGATGAATACCTGGCTTACAAAGAAAGCGTTCAAAGATATTTCTGACGCTTTGTTTATTTGTTTTTGTTGTTGGTATCGAGATCCATCAGTCGTTTAAAATGGTTTTCCAGATGCTTTCTCATAGCCGAGCGAAACAAATCAGCGTCACGAAGCCTCAGAACTTCAACCAGCTCTTTGTGCGAAACATACTTCTTGTCAGCTATTGTTTGATTAATCAGGCCGCTGGTATAGGCGTAGCTGAAAACCGGTAAAAGCATTTGCTGAAAAGCCTTGAGAGAAGAATTTCCAGCCATGTCGTACAATTTGCTGTGAAACTGAATTTCGTAATCAACATCAAACAGAGTGTCTTCTGAAGGGAATGTTTCATTTTTCACGATAGAATACAGTTCATCAATATCCTCGTCTTTGGCACGCGAAACAACAAGATCGGCCATTCCAACTTCAATAACGAGCCTCATTTCAAAAACATCTTTCAGTGTTCCCTCATCCAAAAGGCGCGGAATCATCGATTTTTGCATGATGGAAGAAAAATCAGGACTTTTTATTATCGAACCTTTGTGTTTTTTCGATTCAATCAATCCCATTGTTCTTAGCCGCGTCAGAGTTTCGCGAATAACCGTACGGCTAACTCCCATTATTTCAGCTAATTCCATTTCTTTTGGAATTAAATCACCTGGTTGAAGTTCCTTGTTTTTAAAGTATTCAATCAAATTCACTTCAACTTTATCAACAAGGCTGCTGGTATCTACTGCCTGTAATCCGTCCATTATTTCTTCGTTTTTCTTAAGAGTCAAAAATATAACAGAAATTCATTTGTGAAAATCAAATGCAAAAATAAATTATAATGTAATACATAACACCAATTTGAGAAATGTTTTTAATGCATAAATATTTTAGGGAAAAGCTTTGAATTGCTTTATCAAGGTCGTAGAAGACTTTTGAATTTTTTTAAGTGTATTAAGATGTTAATAATAAGTAGTTTGTATTTTGAGTTTGTGTTTTCTATTTAAATGCAGATTTTATTTCTTTGTTCGTAGGTGCTATTGAGTTAATGAGATGTCAATCTGTGTCTTACATCTGAGATTGGCGAAGTGTCTTCGCTTTACATGAAAACATGTTAAAAATCATTTAAAAAATACCCTCAAAATTTTTGGAAGTAATAAAAACCTATTTATTTTTGTCGCATTATGTAGGACATAAGGCAAATTTAAATTTCAATACTTTTAATTAAACCGTTATGAATAGATTTCTTGCATTAGTGCCGCTCTGGATGGCGTTTTTGGTCCTGATGTCTTTTAGTCAGGTTTCGGCTCAAAAGATGGTGAAGGGTAGTGTTACCGATGCCACCGATGGTTCGACGATTCCCGGAGTTAACGTCATCGTTAAGGGAACAACTGTTGGAACATTGACTGATATCGATGGAAATTTTACGTTGAACGTACCTGCTGGAAAAGAAGAAATTTCTTTTTCGATGGTTGGTTATACAACCGTGACTTTGGCTGTAGGTAATCAGTCGGTAATTAATATTGCGCTAAAAACATCGGTGCAGGCACTCGATGAGGTGGTGGTAACCGGTTATGGGGGAACCCAAACCCGCTCGCGAAGTACAAACTCGATTGCTAAAGTTGACAGCAAAAAGTTGAGTTCCGGGGTTTTCTCTAATCCGGCGCAGGCACTTTCGGGTGCTGTAACTGGTCTTCGTGTTGTTCAAACCTCGGGTAATCCGGGCGCAACACCTAATATTATATTGCGTGGTGGTACAAACCTCGATGGTTCAGGTTCTCCTTTGGTGATTGTTGATGGCCAGATTCGCGGAAGCTTGTCGGACATTAACCCTGAAGATGTGGAAGATATGCAGGTGATGAAAGACGCTGGTGCCACAGCTATTTATGGCGCACGTGCAAACAACGGCGTTATCCTGATCAAAACCAAAACAGGTAAAGCTGGCCAATCGGAAATAAATGTAAAAGTGAAGGTTGGTGCCAACTACCTGAATAATCCTTACGACTTTGTCGATGCTGAAACTTATCTGACTTATCAACGCCCGGCTTACGTGAAAGCCAACAACGTTTGGAAAAAGGCAGATGGCACAGGCGTTGGTTATGCTACAAACATTGCAACCCTTACCGGTGCGCAACCTTATGGAACCGGCAATGCTTATTTTGCAGCTGATGGTACAACTCCGCTTGTTAATACAACAAACTCGATCTGGAGTACAATGTATTTGACCGATCAAAACAAATTTTTGCTGAATCAGGGATGGCAACAAATGAAAGATCCGGTTTATGCTTTTCTGAAAGGCTTGTATCCGAACGACCCAATGATTTCCGAAAATCTGATTTTCAAAAATACAAATCCGGCCGACTATAACTTTAAAGATCCTTCGTTCACTCAGGATTATAACATCAATATGTCGGGCGGTAACGACAAGGGTCATTACTATGCAGGTATTGGATACAACAATTCAGAAGGTTTACCCATGTCTTCCTATTACAAACGCTATTCATTTATCCTGAATGGTGATTATCAGATTAAACCTTGGTTGAACTCAGCTTCCAGCTTCAATTTTAACCGCGCCAACTGGCAGGCTATGCCAGGCTCAAATACCAGCGAGGCCAACTATTTTAGCCGCGTGCTTTCTTTACCTCCAACAGTTCGCTTTACCAGCGAAGATGGAACTGCACGTTTGGGTAACAATAGTGGTGATGGTAACCAAAGTTATCAGAACGATCTTTTCTTTGTTTTCAATCAGACTGACAAATTCACAATGAATCAGTCATTTAAAATAGATTTCAATAAAAATCTGTTTCTGAAACTTGCAGCCAATATTTATTACAGCGAGGGTTATGGCGAAACCTTTAATAAGGACTTCAGAACGTCGCCAACGGCATTTAATACCACCAGAAGTTCGTCGGCTAGTTTCGACCGTACTTTCGATCAAACTTACAATGCTGTGCTGAATTATCAGAAACAGATTAAAAATCATTTTGTTACTGCATTAGTCGGTACTGAATATTACGATACGTTTAACTACGGCGTTTCTGCATCAGGTTCGGGTGCTGCAACCGACGATTTTCGCGATTTGGCTCTGACCTCGTCGGATAAAGACAAACGAGGCATCGACTCATGGCATGCACAACAACGCATTTTGTCGTTCTTCGGTCGTGTAAACTACGACTACATGAGCAAATACCTCCTTTCGCTGGTTGTTCGCCGCGACGGATATTCCCGCCTGATCGACAATCGTTGGGGTACTTTCCCGGGAGCTTCTGCCGGATGGGTTTTCTCCAAGGAGTCGTTCATGGATAAATACTCGAAGGTTCTTTCTTTCGGTAAACTGAAAGCCAGCTATGGTTTGAATGGTAACGTTTCGGGCATTGGTGCATACGAACTTCAGGGAAGTTACGTGGGATCGACCAAATACAACGGAACATCAACATTCATTTTGGGTTCGGTGCCAAATCCAAGTCTTCGCTGGGAAAAAACCCGCACCCTGGAAGCTGGTGTTGATTTAGGTTACCTGAACAATCGTTACTCTTCGAACTTTACATTCTACGATCGCTTGACTTCTGACAAGTTTGCAACCTTAACGTTGCCAGCTTCTTCGGGTATCTCCGGAATCAGAACAAACAATGGCCAGTTCCGCAACCGTGGTATTGAAATTGAATTGGGAGCAAAACCAATCATGACAAAGAACGTGCAGTGGAGCATCAATGCCAACATTTCGTATAACAAGAATACAATTGTGAAACTGCCAAATAACGGACTGCCATTGAATCGCCAGAATGCTTATCAGGTTTATTCAGGAGCCAGTGCTACCGATTTGGCATGGGTGGGTGGTTATCAGGAAGGACAGGAACCTGGCGTATTGTACGTTTGGCAAGCCGACGGTATTTACAAGAGCGAGTCTGAAATACCAACAAACCGCATTGTAAAACCAACAACTTTTCAGGGCGCAACAACCCGCACACTATATGGTTCGGCTGACTGGGCAGCACTGACTGAAGCTCAGAAATTATCGACCAAAGGAATGCCAATTATGCCCGGGGATGTGAAATGGCGCGATGTGAATGGCGACAACGTTATTGATGATTACGACCTGGTAAAAGTTGGAAATACAACTCCGCATTGGATTGGCGGTTTCAACTCAACGGTGAATTATAAGAGCTTCAGCCTTTACACCGCATTCGACTACGCTTTAGGTTTCTCGGTAATGGACTATCGTTTGCCATGGATTTTAGGCGATATGCAGGGATCATACAGCATGACCAAGGATGTGAAAAACACCTGGACTACTGAAAATCCGAATGCCAAATATCCAACTTATCAATGGGCCGACCAATTGGGAAAAGGTAACTACCGCAATTCAACCTTATTTACCTATAAAGGCGATTATCTTGCATTTCGCCAGATTTCGTTGACATACTCGTTCCCAAAAACGATGCTGAAAAAGCTTAAAGTTGAAAAGCTGGAATTGTCGGTTACAGGTCAAAACCTGGGTTATTTAACTGCTGCCAAAACGATGTCGAGCCCCGAAAGCGGTGGTATTCAGGATGCCGGATACAGCTTGCCTAGAACTGTAACTTTCGGATTAAATGTCACATTCTAAAAGAGTTAAACCCAGAAAAATTAAAACAGATATGAAAACAAAATATTTCAAATTCGTATTGGCTGTAGCTGTAAGCGCTTCGATGTTGTTTACCAGTTGCGATAGCCTTGATTTGGGACCAATTGACAACTACGGAAACGCAAATTACTGGCAGAATCTGGCTCAGGTTCAAACCTACGTGAATGGCATTCACCTCGATTTGCGCTCCAACAATTTCACCCGCAAATTTACAATGGGCGAAGCTCGTGGCGGACTTCAGGTTATTGGTACCGGTTCGCAGGGAGCATCAACTTACGACGATCCGATTAAAGGAAATACCATAAACGTTGATAATCCGGGCGTAACAGCATGGGGATCATACTATGGCAATATTTTCGACTGTAATTTGCTGATTCAGAAAGTTGAAGGTAGCAGTATCCAGACAGCCAATCAGAAAGATATCGACTATCTGCTGGCTCAAACCTATGGAATTCGCGCATTGTACTATTTCACACTTTACCGTGCTTATGGCGGAGTTCCAATTATCACCAGTGTAAAAGTGCTTGATGGTCAGGTTTCTCAATCCGATCTTTACACGGCACGTTCAAACGCTAAAGAGGTGATGGATTTTATCAAAGCTGATTTGGACAAATCGCTGAACTACTTTGCTTCTTCAGGGAAAAGCTGGACAAACAATGTAACCTGGTCGAAAGCTGCTACACAAATGCTGGCTGCCGATGTTTACCTCTGGTCGGCAAAAGTTTCGTTAGATAACCAAGCTCCGGCTTCGGGCGATTTGGCCAAGGCCGAAGGCTATTTAAATGAAGTGAAAAACAACGCTCAGTTTGGTTTGGTCAACGATTTTGCATCCATTTTTGCCGCCAACAACGAATCGAACAAGGAAATCATCTTCAGTATAAATTATGCCGACGGCGAAGCAACCAGTAGTGTTTCGAACTTCCTATATGCCGACGCCAATATTGTTTCTTTTTACGACAAAACCGGCGCAAAATTGGGCGATCCACTAAACCTGAAAGGAACTGCCATTCAGCGTTACGAATATACACTGAATTTCTGGAATGCTTTTAAAGCAAAAGACAAGAGACGTGGTGCAACATTTATGGAGTACTACGATAAAAACGGCGTTTTAAAAGGTACTGTAATGAAAAAGTTTGTTGGATCGATCAATTCGCAGGGAGCGCGCGTTTACGACTCGAACGAACCGGTTTATCGCTATGCTGATGTGCTCCTGATGCTTGCTGAAGTTGAAAACATGAAAGGTGGCGATCCGGCACAATACATCAATCAGATTCGCCAGCGTGCTTATGGCACCGACTATGTTGCTGCCACCGACGCTTATGCAAATTCCGATTTCAAAGCCAACGAATATGCCATTCTGGCTGAACGTGACTTTGAATTTGTTTTCGAAGGAAAGCGTTGGTACGATGTCTGCCGCATGAAAGACGCTGCAAACGGCAAAGCGCTGGCTTTTGATGCCAATTCGGCCTACACCGGAACTCCGGTGCTGAAATCAACCGAAGCATTCAAAGTGTTGTGGCCGGTTGATAAATCGACATTGAATGCCGATCCGAAGCTGGTACAGACTGCTGGATATTAATACGATAAGAACAATCCCTTTCGCATAGAGAACAATTGAGTTTACAGATTAGAAATTGTGGGTAAGAGCCTGGCAGCAGGTTCTTACCGCACAATGCTCTAAAATAATTATATTTAACCGTCAGACTCCATTCCTGTCGGGAAAGGCAACTCAGGGTATGACTGTAATTCTAAGAAAACCGACTATGACTTTTTTAAACACAATTTTTCTGTCCATTTTTTTGCTTGCATCGGCACATTGCAAAAAAAATGAAACTGCGCTTAGCGCTGGCGTAATTTCTCCTGAATTGAAACAAACCCATTTGCCGCTGAACATTGGCGTAGAAAACACTGCCGTGCTGGAATTACGACTTGCTGTTTCCGATGTAAACGAAGCGCTAATTCTGAACAATCTGGAGGTTTCGTTTTCTGCTGATAGTAAATTTTCAGGCATAGAATCCGTTTCTGCCAAATATTCAGGAGCAGTGAAAGGTTCGGATACCAATCTTTTGTTGGGAACCTCGAAAAATCTGGCAACAAAAACCAACATTGCAACAAACTACCAATTGGGTTCAGGCATTCATTTCCTGAAATTTGACATAGGAATGACCTCAAATCCCGATTTAACAAGCCGGTTTAAGGTTGAAAAGATTACACTTTCGTTTAAAAATCACAAACCGGTTTCGGTTTCTCCAGCCGATAAATACATTTTCCGGCCTAAAATGGTGCTCCGGGCAGCCGGTCAGGATAACACCAATACTTACCGGATTCCCGGATTAATTACAACCAACAAAGGTACGCTGATCGCCGTTTACGACAATCGGTACAACAACAGCAAAGACCTTCAGGAAGACATTGACATTGGAATGAGCCGCAGTACCGATGGCGGCCAAACCTGGCAACCCATGCGCGTAATCATGGACATGGGCGAATACGGTGGCCGTTCGCAACGACTGAATGGAATGGGCGATCCTTGCGTTCTGTTCGACGAAAAAACGAATACAATTTGGGTGGCAGCTCTTTGGATGAGTGGCGCTACTGAAAAAGATATGTTGTGGTGGGCTTCGAAGCCCGGTATGCAGCCCGAAGAAACCGGTCAGTTTATGCTGGTGAAAAGTACCGACGATGGACTGACCTGGTCGCAGCCTATCAATATCACCGAACAAATTAAAAATCCCGCATGGCAGTTGCTTTTGCAAGGCCCTGGCCGCGGAATTACCATGACCGACGGAACGCTGGTTTTCCCGGCGCAGTTTAAAGCCGACCTTGGTACGAAAGCTCTCGATGGCGGCCAATATACCTGTCATTCGACCATCGTTTACAGCAAAGATCAGGGGAAAAGCTGGCAGATCGGAACAGGCGCAAAATCGAATACCACCGAAGCGCAAGTAGTTGAACTGGCCGATGGCAGCCTGATGTTGAACATGCGCGACGACCGCAACCGTGCCGACAAAGGTGCAACGAACGGGCGGGCAGTGGCTACCACAACCGATTTGGGAAAAACATGGACAACGCATTCCACTTCGAATTCAGCATTGCAGGAATCCAATTGTCAGGCCAGCATTATCAGTACCGATTTGGTTATCAACGGTAAAAAACAGCAGGTTTTGTTTTTCTCCAATCCAAACAGTAAAACCGATCGCAGCCACATGACCATCAAAGCCAGTCTGGACGGAGGATTGACCTGGCCCGAAACTTACCAGGTTGAACTCAACGCTGAAAATGGATATGGCTACTCGTGCATGACGATGGTGGATAACCAAACCATCGGCATCGTTTACGAAGGAGTGAAAGAACTTTATTTTCAAAAAATTCCGGTATCAGACATTTTTGGAACATTGGTTAAGTAAATAAGGATGAAATAGCCATGTGCACGAAGGCTCGCACAAACCTAAAATGATTAAATGGCTATTCCATGAGTACGTGCAAAAGCTCAATAGAAAAAAGAGGACAGTTTATACGAATGAAAAGCTTGGGCGTCAAATATAAAATTGCGAAAATGGCCTGTTGGGGGGCACTTTTCATGTTGTTACAGAATTTTCATGGACATTGCAATTCCTTTGATGCTCCGGCTTTGATTCCGATGCCTCAAAAGATTACCTGGGGCAAGTTCCATTTTAAAATTGAAGGCAGCGAATCGCGGATAGTAAAACGCATCGTTGCCAGTCTTCCTGAAGTTCCAATTAATCAGGAAGAAGCCTATATCCTGAAAGTTGATGCAGATTCAATTGTCCTTCTGTCTGAAACTGAAAAGGGACTTTTTCGCGGAGAGCAAACCATCAAGCAGCTGACTTTTACTGAAAACGGGCAGCAATACATTGCAGCTTGCGAAATAACCGATTGGCCTGCCTTCCAGATTCGGGGATTTATGCAGGACGTCGGCCGCAATTTCATGTCGCTGCCGATGCTGAAAGAACAGATTGATGTGATGGGCGCCTACAAATTCAATGTGTTTCATATGCATTTGACCGATAATCATGGATGGCGACTCGAAAGCAAAAGATATCCACAACTGAATGCGGCATTTGCAATGACGCGCCGACCAGGGAAATATTATTCGCAGGAAGAATTTCTTGATTTGGTGAATTATTGCAATGATCGGTTTATCACACTCATTCCTGAACTGGATATTCCCGGTCACTGTGCGGCTTTCCGAAAAGCATTTGCAATCGATTCGATGAGCGATGCACGGGTAAAACCGATTTTACTTGATTTGATCGACGAGTTGTGCGCACTGGTTCCGAAAGAAAGAATGCTCTACATTCATTTGGGAACCGACGAGGTTTGGACAAAAAACGAGCGTCCGGCGGCAGGGCTTTTGGATGCTTTGGTTGAGCGTGTGAAACAAAACGGACGGGAAGTGATCGTTTGGCGGCCTGGCCAGCAAATTGATTCGGATAAAACTTCGATAACGCAATTGTGGTCGTCGAATGGAAAACCAAAAGCAGGTCACCGATACCTTGATTCACGGTTGAATTACCTAAATCACCTTGATCCCCTGGCTGGAGTGGCACAACTCTATTTCGACCGAATTTGCGGCGCATCGCATGGCGATTCACTTCGTTTGGGGGGAATTCTCTGCTGCTGGAACGATAACAATGTGAACGACGAACACGATATTGTGCGGCAGAATCCGCTTTATCCGGGAATGCTCACTTACAGCGAAACTGCGTGGAAAGGCCAGTCGGTTGATTTTGGCGAACAGTTTTTAGCCAAATTACCATCGCCTAAAAATCCGCTTTTTAAGGAATTTCAGGAGTTTGAAAACCGCCTGATACGGCATCGTGATCAATATTTTCAGGGGAAACCGTTCCCGTATTTAAAGCAGACGGATATTTCATGGAAGATATTTGGCCCGTTCGATCATAAAGGTGAAGTTGACCGCAATTTCAAAGGCGAGGAAGCTTTCGAAAAAAATATACCGTTTGAAAACCGGAATTATGCGGTATTAGGTCCGGTTTACGGGGGAACAATTCACATCAGACATTTCTTCGGATTTCCGTCGTGGATTTCGGAAAAGCAGGGAACCGTGTTTGCAAAGACCAACATTTGGTCGCCAATTGATCAGCAGCTCGGTTGCTGGATTGGATTTCACGATTGGTCGCGCTCGGGAGGACGGCGTGGCGGACCATTTCCCCAGCAAGGCCAATGGCACAATACCAATCCGAAAGTTTGGCTGAACGGAAAACTGATTGAACCGCCGGTATGGAAAAATCCCGGCTTGGACGAGAAAACAGAGGAAATTCCGTTTTCCGACGAGAATTATTTTTTCAGAAACCCATCTACAATTTCTTTGAAAAAAGGCTGGAACGAAGTGGTGTTGAAAGTACCTCACGGTGGAACTTCCTGGAAATGGATGTTCACATTTGTTCCGGTTCAACTTGATGGAGTGAATGTTCGCGAAGTTTCAGGATTAAAATACAGTGTTGAAAACGAAAAATAAACGAATTAAATAGTTATACAATGAAAAGGTTTGAAGGATTGATTGCAGCTCCGTTTACTCCAATGGACGAAAAAGGAGAAGTACGATATGATCAGATTAGTGTTTATTACGATTTTCTGGAGAAGAATAAAGTGGTTGGAGCATTTATTAACGGCTCAACCGGCGAGGGTGTTTCGCTTTCGCAGAAAGAAAAAATGAAGCTGGTTGAGGCGTGGACAGCCAAATCGAAAGCCAGGAAATCGGTAAAGGTAATTACGCTTGTGGGCGGAACCTCATACAAAGAATGCATCGAAAATGCGCAACATGCCGAAGAACAAGGTGTTGATGCCATTGCCTTGCTGGCTCCGTATTATTTTAAACCAGCAACTGCCAAACAACTGGCTGAATTTGTTGCGCTGGTGGCCGCATCGGTTTCGCAAACACCGGTGTATTTCTATCACATTCCGGTTTTGAGCGGATGCTACGTGAGCATGTACGATTTCCTTCAGGAAGCTGATTCGATGATTCCCAATCTGGCCGGAATTAAATACACGCACGAAGATTTTATGGATTTCCTGAGCTGTATCAATTTCGCCAATGGAAAATATGAAATGATGTGGGGCCGCGACGAAAATATGCTTTCGGCGCTGGTTTTAGGGTGCCGCAGTGGAGTGGGAAGCACCTTCAATTATGCTGCTCCGCTTTATTATCAGCTGATTGAGGCTTTCGACAAAGGCGACCTGCCCACTGCACGGAATTTACAGCAACTGTCGATTGATATGATCAGGTTGCTGGGAAAATACGGCGGTATCGCCACCGGGAAAGCCTACATGAAATACGTCGGCATGGACTGCGGAGAATTCCGTTTGCCAGTGAAAAATATGTTAGCCCCGAACTATGAGAAATTTACTGAAGATGTGCATTCGCTCAACATGCAGGAGTTTTTCTCCAAAATCTAATTTGTTGCTCATTTTCACTGTCATGGTCATGTCCAGTTCGTGCATTTCAAATATTCCTGAACGCGTTTTGCTGAAGCAAACGCAATTTCCGGCGATTCCACCGGTATTGGGTGATTCGGTACAGCCCGGTTTGGCAGGGCCAGTTACCGGTGCACATGGAAATTTTGTACTGGTTGCCGGAGGTGCCAATTTCGAGAATGGGCTCCCGTGGCGCGGTGGACGGAAAAAATATCACGACGAAATTTTTCTGATGGAGAAAACCGCGTCGGGCGAATTGTTCTGGAAACAGTCACCGATAAAATTACCTTTCGCAATGGCCTATCCTGCCTGTCTTTCAACTCCTGAAGGTGTTTTGAGCATCGGTGGAGAAGATCAGAATGGCCCGGTGAATCAAGTTTTTCTGCTTGCATTTCAGGATGGAAAAATAAGAACAGAAACCTTACCAGCTTTGCCTCAGGCCATTTCATCGGCGGGTGCCGCAGTTATTGGTACAGACGTTTTTGTTGCGGGTGGCTTGACTCCGCAAGGGGCAACATCGGCATTTTACACAATCAATTTGCAGAATAAAACCAACGGATGGAAGGTATTGCCCGAACTTCCGTTGGCTCTTTCGCACGCCGTTGTTGTCAGCCAGAACGATGGCGAGGAAGCTTGCGTTTATGTGATCGGTGGCCGAAACAGAACAGGTGAGGTAAGCACTTTTTACAGTGCTGTATGGAAATACAAACCATCCGTTCAGAAATGGATTTCGGAAGGTGATATTCTTTCAGATGGGAAAAAGCTTGGACTTTCCGCAGGAACCGGAATTGCAGCAGGTTCAGACGATATTTTGCTTTTTGGTGGCGATCCCGGAATTTATTTTAACCGCACCGAACGACTGAATAATGCGATTGAAAAAGCTTCAGGAGAGGATGAGAAACAGCGGCTTTGGAAGGAAAAGGATGAAATGCTGAGCAGTCATCCCGGTTTCTCGAAAGACATTCTATCGTTCAATACCCGCTCGAAAAAGTGGGAAAAGATTGGTAATTTAACCGATGAATCACCTGCTACAACAACGGCCTTTATGTGGAACGAAATGCTTGTTATTCCTTCAGGAGAAATTCGCCCGGGCGTTAGAACACCGAATGTGCTGGGGTTTGAAGTAGCCTTTGAGAAATAAAATGTGAGTTGCATTTGACAATAAAGGATTTAGGGCGAATTGTGACTTAAAATAGGAGAATAATGCCGAAGGCATGTTAGGATTATAGCAAATTTATATTGGTAGAATCAAAAATGCCAAAGGCATGATATGATAATGTCACCACTTCGTGGTTTTTGTCCTTCCTGGTTCATTTCTATAATCATTTCAACCCTTTGGGTTTTAAAATAATTTGGATTCATATTGTTATATCTTGACAATCAGACTAAATAAATAACCCGAAAAAACCAATGAAACAAAAATATCAAAGCATTTATCCTTGGGTGGTAGTTGGCCTGTTGTGGATGGTGGCCCTGCTCAACTACATGGACCGCCAGATGCTTTCGACCATGAAAGTGTCGATGATGGCCGACATTAAGGAGCTGGAAACTGCCGAGAATTTTGGTCGGCTGATGGCTGTTTTCCTGTGGATTTACGCGCTGATGAGTCCTGTTTCAGGATTGATTGCCGACCGGCTGAACCGCAAATGGCTGATTGTAGGAAGTTTGTTTGTTTGGTCGGGCGTGACGCTTTCGATGGGATTTGTTGATAATTTCGATCATTTGTTTGTTTTGCGCGCCATCATGGGTGTTAGCGAGGCGCTTTATATTCCGGCGGGTCTGTCGCTCATTGCCGATTACCACAAAGGCCCGACCCGTTCGCTGGCCATAGGCGTTCACATGACCGGCTTGTATATGGGGCAGGCGCTGGGCGGATTTGGTGCCACTGTTGCCGATACCCTTTCGTGGCAGCAAACCTTTCATTATTTCGGGCTGGCTGGCATTCTGTACAGTTTTGTGTTGATTGCATTTCTGCGCGAAAATAAAACTGCTTGTCAAACAGAAGTGACAGATAAGAAGCAGCTTGGAGGCTTTGCTTCAGTAAAAAATAGTTTGGGTATGTTGCTTGGAACGATGAGTTTCTGGGTGATTCTGTTTTATTTTGCGGCTCCGAGTTTCCCGGGATGGGCTACCAAAAACTGGCTGCCAACCTTGTTTTCCGAAAGTTTGAACATTGAAATGGCGAAGGCAGGACCAATGGCTACTATCACAATCGCGGTGTCATCATTTATTGGTGTTATTTCCGGCGGAATACTGGCCGACCGCTGGGTGATGCGCAACTTACGCGGGCGAATTTATACCGGAGCGATAGGGCTTTCGCTCACATTGCCGTCGCTGCTTCTGTTAGGTTTTGGGCATTCGTTGTTCCCTGTTTTGGGTGGTGCCGTTTTGTTTGGTCTGGGCTACGGCATGTTTGACGCCAACAATATGCCTATTCTTTGTCAGTTCGTTTCGCCAAAGCATCGTGCTGCCGGTTATGGATTGATGAATATGACCGGGGTTTTTGCCGGAGCATTCATTACCAATTTACTTGGGAAATCTACTGATTCGGGCCATTTGGGACGCGATTTGGCCATGCTCGCCATTCCGGTGGCTTTGGCGCTCGTTCTTTTGTTGGCAACACTGAAACCAAAATTTGCGGATCGGCAAGTAGATTAAAAAAAAGAAAAATTAAATGAATATCCTTATATATCCTTAATCTGAAGAGAATTGCGATGATATCCTTTGCCGTTGACTTCAGTCAACGGTTAGAAGAATGACCAACAATCCGGGCTTTAGCCCAAAAATACTGTGGCTAAAGCCATTGGGTTTGATGATCATTCTGTCCGCCTGCTGAAGCAGACGGCAAAGGATAACTTAGGTACTTAGACGGATATTCATAAAAAATTATCTTTGGTCTTTAAAACTTTACTAAAATGAAAACTCTTTCATTTCTGCGCCAGCTTTTTGTTTTGGCATTGATAATTTGCTCATTAATTTCTGTTGGTCAGGATAACAAGTTTGGAACCTATTACAATCAACGACTCGCTTTATTCGAGAAATTGCCCGACACCAAAGGCGAAATCATCTTTTTAGGCAACAGCATTACCGATGGGTGTGAATGGTCGGAGTTGCTTGGAAATGCGAACGTAAAAAATCGCGGAATCAGCGGCGATACAACAGAAGGAGTGCTTTTCAGGCTAAATGAGGTAACGCGCTCGAAACCCGCACAAATATTTTTGCTGATTGGCATCAACGATCTTTCACGTGGAGTTTCAAAAGACACGGTTTACAGTAATATTCGCAAAATTGCCGATCGAATCCGGAAAGATTCGCCCAAAACGAAAGTTTATGTTCAGAGTATTCTTCCGGTGAACGATTCGTTTGGTCTGTTTAAAGGCCATACCAACAAAACAGAGGAAGTACTCTGGGTGAATAAACAGTTAAAAGAATGGTGTGCTAACGAGAAAGTTGGTTTCATCGATTTGTACAGCCGTTTCAAACAACCCGATAGCGAGAAAATGAACCCGAAATATACCAATGACGGTCTTCATCTGTTAGGCGACGGTTACCTGCTTTGGGCCGAAATCATCAAACCTTACCTTTCTTCAAAAAAGTAGTTTCTTAGGAATAGTTTATCGCGAGGGATAAATATTTGGTTTAGTTATACCAGTTTAATAAAGAACGGTTAAATTTGGTTTGACTAACTAAATACTCAATGAACCCGAAGAAAATCCTCGTTGTCGGCAGTTCTAACACCGACATGGTTATCAAAACACAACACTTTCCGGCTCCCGGAGAAACTATTCTTGGCGGCCAATTCCTGATGAATGCAGGCGGAAAAGGCGCCAATCAGGCTGTGGCCGCTGCTCGTTTGGGTGGCCAGGTCACTTTTGTGGGCAAAATAGGCAACGATATTTTTGGCAAGCAGGCCGTTCAACAGCTCGCCAACGAAGGAATAAATGTTGATTTTGTGTCTGTCGATCCCGAAAATCCGAGTGGCGTGGCGCTGATTACAGTCGATCGAACCGGCGAAAACTCGATTGTTGTGGCCTCCGGATCTAACGGGACCTTGAGTCCAGCCGATTTTGATCAGGCAGCGACCGAATTTGCCGAAGCTGATTTTGTGTTGCTTCAGCTTGAAATTCCGATTCCAACTGTTGAATACATTGCCCGGAAAGCAGCACAAATTCAGAAAAAAGTGATTCTGAATCCGGCACCGGCAGCTGAACTTTCCGAAGAAATCCTGAAAAATTTATACCTGATTACGCCAAATGAAACCGAAGCCGAATTGCTGACCGGCATAAAAGTAACCGATGAAGCTTCGGCGCTGAAAGCCGCAATAAATCTGCACCAGAAAGGAGTAAAATCTGTAATTATTACGATGGGTGCGGCAGGTGCTTTTTTGCTCGAAAACGGTAAATCGCAGGTAATAAAAGCGCCTAAAGTTGAAGCTGTTGACACAACCGCTGCTGGCGATACGTTTAACGGCGCGTTGACTGTGGCTTTGGCCGAGGGCAAAACTCTTTCTGATTCCATTGCTTTTGCCAACAAGGCGGCGTCCATTTCGGTAACTCGAATTGGCGCGCAGTCTTCCGTTCCTTACCGAAATGAAACGAGCCATGAGAGAAATTCTTACACACAGGAGCATGATTAAAATGGCGAGTTCCATGTGGCAATTAAAAAACAAATCATAAACACATGAAATCACAAACTAAATAAACCAACCATGAGAAGATTTTTGCTGATCCTCATTTTGCCTTTAATTGCAGTGTCGTGCGTACAAAAACCTGACGCTGACACCCGAACCATTTCCAACGAAACCCTGAAAGATAAAATAGCCGGTGGCTGGGCCGGAAAAATGATTGGGGTGACTTACGGCGCGCCAACCGAGTTTAAGGCACAGGGCAAAACGTATGAAGATTCGATTAAATGGAAACCTGCCGACGTAAAAGGTTCCATCTGGCAGGACGATATTTACGTTCAGCTTACCTTTTTGATGACGATGGACAAATATGGCATCGATGCGCCGGCCAAAAAATTTCAGGAGCTGTTTGCCAAAGCTGGTTACATGTTGTGGCACGCCAACGTTCAGGCCCGAAAGAATTACTTCGACAGCATTTTCCCGCCACAATCGGGGCACCCTTATTATAACCTCCATGCCGACGATATCGATTTTCAGATTGAGGCCGACTACATCGGTTTTATGTGCCCCGGAATGCCGAAAGCAGCCAATCGGATTGCCGATAAAATTGGTCACATTATGAATTACGGCGACGGTGTGTATGGCGGGGCTTTCGTGGCAGGGCTGTATGCCGAAGCTTATTTCAGTAACGACATTTCAAAAATCATCGAAAAAGCGTTGCTTTCTATTCCGGCTGAAAGTGATTACGCCAAGGCTGTTCAGGATGTGATTCTGCTGCATCAACATTATCCGACCGATTGGCGTGCTGCGTGGGCCGAGCTGGAGAATAAATTGGGAAAAGTGCAGATTTGTGGTGCCGGATCGACATTCAATATTGATGCAAAACTCAACGGCGCATATATCGTGATGGGCCTGCTTTATGGCGAAGGCGATCCGCAGAAAACAATGGAAGTTTCGACCCGCTGCGGACAAGATTCGGACTGCAATCCGTCGAATGCGATGGCCGTTTTGGGTGTCATGAAAGGTTTAAGCGGTTTGCCTGCTGAATATCAGTCGGCCGTAAAAACAATCGGCGACTCGCTGTTTGTAAATACCGATTATTCGTTCAATAAAGCTGTTGACAAAACACTGGAATACGCACAAAAACTGGCTGTTCAAAATGGAGGCGAATCTACTTCGGAAGAGCTGAAAATTAAGGCTCAAAAGCCCGAAGCGCTGGCATTGGAAGTCGCTTTCCCCAAGTTGGTATTAGATAAAAAAGTGAGCGTGTTCGATCAGCAAGGCTGGGAAATGAAAGGGAAATGGGCTGACTTCGGTAAAAAGCAGTCCAAAATAAGCGGAACGGCTGGCGACGAAATCAGCTTCTCGTTTGAAGGAACCGGAGTTTCCATTGTTGGAAACTGGATGAAGGATGGCGGAAAAGCCGATGTTTTTGTTGACGGACAGATGAAACGCACCATTGACTGCTATTTCAACTTTGCGAAACAGGAACACTGGAACATGAATTTGTATCATATTACCAATCTGCCGGAAGGAAAACATACCGTGAAACTGGTTGTAAAAGGAGAGAAACGGGCGGAATCAGCTGGTACAAATGTTTACATCTCCGAAGCGGTGGTGTTTAAAACGGCTGATAAAATCAACGAGAATTTTAAGTTTTCATTTCAGAAATAAATTGCGATCATGAAACTTTACCAAAAACTGTTTTTCGCGCTTGCAATACTGATTTTTGTGTCAGCTTCTTCATTGGCGACGCAGCCCGTAAAAGTGATTTTCGATTCTGACATGGGACCCGATTTCGACGATGTGGGCGCCATTGCCATTTTACATGCTCTGGCAGCCAAGGGTGAATGCGAGATTCTGGCCACCGTGGCCAGCGACGGCTATCCGTACATTGCGCCAACACTTGAGGTCTTTAACCGCTATTTTCAGAAACCCAACATTCCGATTGGTGTTCCCGGACCTGATGCTCCTAAATTCTCCTGCCCAAATCACTGGAACGATTCGCTGGCCATCAAGTATTTGCCTAAGCTAAAAACCAATGCTGATTATCCGCCGGCTACTGAAGTGTACCGCAAGGTTTTGGCAGCGCAGCCCGATAAAAGTGCGGTAATTGTTACCGTAGGTTTTACTTCCAATCTGGCAGATTTACTAAAGTCGGGCCCCGATAAATTTAGTTCGTTGTCAGGAAAAGATTTAGTTGCGCAAAAGGTGAAAAAATGGGTGGCTATGGCGGGCGGATTTCCTGAAGGAAGTGAGTTTAACGTGAACCAGCATCCTAAAGCATCGGAATATGTTTTTCAGAATTGGCCAACGCCGATTCTTTTCAGCGGCTTCGAAATTGGTGTGAAAATTATGACTGGCAATAAAGTGGCAACTAAGGGCAGCAAAGGAAGTCCGGTGCAGTGGGCTTACAAATATTGTCTCGACACTTACGACAAGAAGCCAATTCAAACACGGAATTCGTGGGACCATACTGCAGTTTTGTGCGCCGTTCGTAATCCTGAAAACTATTTTTATATGGTTGGAAACGGAACTTTTGTTTGCAATTCCGACGGCTCAAACACCTGGAATCCGGACAAAAACTCGAATTATTCGTTTTTGGTGCACAAATATCCCTATCAGAAAATCGCTGATATTTTGGACGATTTGATGATGTATGAACCCAAATAATTAATCAATTATCAATAATAAATTTTTGCCATGTACATCGTTAGTTCATATTCACTTGCTGTAATTCTTTGCGTGGTTACCATGCTGTGTTGGGGATCGTGGGCCAATACCCAAAAACTTGCCCAGAAATCGTGGCGTTTCGAGTTGTTTTATTGGGATTATGTGATTGGAATCTTGCTGATGTCGCTGCTCTTCTCTTTTACATTGGGCAGCAGTGGCGAAATGGGCCGTGGCTTCGTTGAGGATATCAGTCAGGCCGAAATGAAAAATATGGGCAACGCCCTGCTTGGCGGAATCTTGTTTAATGCAGCCAATATTTTGGTGGCGGCAGCCATTGCTATTGCCGGCATGTCGGTGGCGTTTCCAGTTGGCATTGGTATTGCATTGGTCTTGGGGGTTTTGGTCAATTATATGGCCAAGCCTCAGGGAAATGCCGTTTGGTTGTTTGCCGGCGTTGCGTTAGTTACTGTTGCCATTGTTTTCGATGCTGTTGCTTACCGCAAAAAAGCTTCGCAGTCGCATAAAGTTCCCACAAAAGGCATTGTTTTATCGGTTGTTGGCGGTGTTTTAATGGCTTTGTTTTACCGTTTTGTGGCCAGTTCGATGGTTACCAACTTCGAGCAGCCCGAGGCCGGAATGCTGACTCCTTATACTGCTGTGTTTATTTTCTCACTTGGAATTCTGATCAGTAACTTTGTATTTAATACGCTTCTGATGAAAAAGCCATTTGAAGGTGCGCCGGTGTCATATTCGCAATATTTCGCCGGAAGTCTGAAAGAGCATTTGACTGGAGTTTTAGGCGGAATGATTTGGTGTGTGGGAATGACCTTCAGCATTATTGCTGCCGGAAAAGCAGGCTTTGCCATTTCATACGGATTGGGTCAGGGAGCAACGCTGGTAGCTGCTTTGTGGGGAGTTTTCATCTGGAAAGAATTTTCAGGAGCTAAAGGAACCAATGGCCTTTTAGTGACGATGTTTGCCCTGTTTCTGGCCGGAATCGCGATGATTATTTATGCCGGAGTATAGATTGATTATTATTCAAAATTGAGAAGTCGATTTGGGTTCATTTCTTATTTTGATCAGTGAGAACGACAGAATGATAGTTCATCCTGACGATTCAGAAAGTGGTTTTCTCATTAGTTAGGAATTGCCGTGCTTTTGAGGTAAATTTATATTAGAGAATCAGTTCGGGTATGGAAAAGTCTGCTAAATCATTCAAGGCGTTTTACGAGGCATCTTTCATGGCAGCTGGTCATGATCTTTCGAAGAAATTAGCTGATGAGTTCATCAACGATTTTATTTACTACACCCCAATCAAACTGGAGGTACTTCAGTCGTATTTAAATGTTGGTCAGATTGATACATTTTATAATTCGCTGGGCGATTTAAAATACCTGATTGAATATTCTGATAATCTGAGCCGTTACTGGTATCTTTTGCGCGGTTATTCGGGTGCTCTTGCAAAGTTAAAAGCCAATCAGAGTGTAAAAGGAGCGAAGAAACTGTACAGTTATTATTTTGAAAAGTATGGCGACCGCAGGTCGATTCGGGAAGAACATTGGTTTGAACGGAAAAGATGGGAGTTTTTGGATGAACTTAGTGCCATTTTCAGTGATGATGAATTAGAAATTTTTATTTTGAAATACCAACGGATTTTGACTGAAAACATGGAAATATATGGGTCGTTCGTTAGGGCATTTATTAGCGATCTGAAGAAACTGCAACATACCTCTTCTTCTGTTGTTTCCGATAAAAAAATAAGCCGGTGACAAGTATTGGTTTGCAGCCAGTCGTGCCGGTTTCTGCTTAAACAATTTCATAATTTTTACTTCGAAATAACTGCATCCAACCGTTGATGCTAACTTTATTTTATCTTTGCATCTGTCCGTGTAATCGTTAAATATTTACTCGATTAGCTTTTTGACTAACCAAATGATATGGGATTACCTGCAGATCTGAAAATTCTACTTGTCGACGACAATCCACTAAATCAGCGAGTTGCTGTTTTAACATTTAATCAGCTTAAGTTGAAGTGCGATATTGCTTCTAACGGGAAGGAGGCTTTTGAAAAACATCAGCAAATGCCTTATGATATCATTTTTATGGATTTGCAGATGCCTGTTTTAGATGGTATCGAATCGGCGAAACTCATACGGAAATTCGAACAGGAATCTGAACGATCAGAAAAGGTGGTGATAATAGCCCTTAGCGGAAACGAACACGCCGACAACCGGAATATGTGCATTGAGGTTGGAATGGACGATTTTATGGAAAAACCGATCCGGATTGAGTCGCTGCAAGCCTATATCTCCAGATTTATCAAGTGTTAGTTTTTTGCTGAACAAAAAGCCTGAGATTTGCCGGAAAAGATGTTTCGTGGATTTCAGAATACTCCTTTATTTCCGGCTTCAGTTTTGACCTTCAATAATCTTTGTTAAGAAAATTTCCTTTTTCAGTTAAATGATTTTTCGGGATTAACTGTTTGTAAACGAACCTGCTAAGCTGGGTTGTGCCGCTCTTAATTTGTTAATAAATCTTATTATTTAGAACTGTATTAAATTCTGTATCGTGTTGTAATACTGATCGATACTTAATACTTTTACAAAAAACAATTTAAGCTGAACCAGTGGAATAGCCATGATTGGTAAGCACCAAATGAAAAATGGGAATTAAATGCGATCATGGCGATTCCATCTGACAACTAAAACCAAATTATTCACCGATGAAACTATTATCCGTACTTCTGATTCTCTTTGTTTGCTTTTCAAAAACTGTCACTTCGCAGGAAGCCACCCAATGGCGTGGAGCAAATTCATCAGGAAAATATACCGTAGCAAAACTATTACCACAATGGCCGGAAGATGGTCCGAAGGTTATCTGGTCGTTCGAAAAATTGGGACAGGGGTATTCGTCGCCTGCATTTGCCAACAATAAAATTTACATCAACGGAATGGTTAACGGACAGGCCGTTCTATTTATCCTCGATATGAATGGCAAAGAGCTTCAGGAAATTAAATACGGAAAGGAATTTGATGCCAGTTACCCCGGAACTCGCTCAACTCCAACAATTGTTGGTGATATGGCCTATCTGCTTACCGGTCATGGAGTTTTAACCTGTCTGAATCTGAAGACCGGCAAACCTGCTTGGCAAAAAGATTTCATCAATGGATTTGGCGGTTCGAATATCACCTGGGGATATACCGAAGCAATTCTGATTGACGGCGATAAACTGTTTTGCACGCCCGGTGGAAAGAAAAACAACGTAATGGCCTTGAACCGAATGACGGGAGAAACAATCTGGAGCTGTGCCGGATTGGGTGAACTTTCGGCTTATTGCACTCCATTGCTCGTCAAATTACCTGCACGGCAATTGCTGGTAACCCATACCACAAATCATGTTTTGGGAATCGATGCAACAACCGGAAAATTACTCTGGAACTTTGAACATCCCAATCAGTGGGCTGTACATCCGAATACCCCGATATACAATGATGGCGGATTATTCGTTTTCAGCGGTTGGGGACAAGGCGGCGAAAAGCTGAAATTGAGTGCCGACGGAAGTTCGGTAACTAAGGAATGGGAAATTAAAAGTCTGGATAACCGCATGGGCGGTGCCGTTTTTATGGATGGCTACCTTTACGGATCGGGCGACAATGGCCGCAGCTGGCAATGTGTTGATTGGAAAACAGGCGAACAGAAATATGCTTCAACTGAGATGGGAAAAGGGGCGTGCATTGCTGCCAACGACAAATTAATCGGTTATTCGGAAAAGGGCGAATTGTTTATGGCTGAGGCCAATCCAGCAGCATTTAAAGTTATCAGCAAAACCAAAGTGACATTGGGCACCGAGCAGCATTGGGCTCATCCGGTTATTTACAACGGAATGTTGTATGTCCGTCATGGAAATGCATTGATTACTTACAAGATATCCGAATAGTCGTAACTCGCACATAATTAGATAAAAATCACACAAACCATATTAAAACCGACATGAAACAATTTAAATTGACCCTTGCATTTATTTTACTTGTTGTTATTAGCATAGCTCAACCAACCCAATGGCGTGGAGCAAACCGTGATGGGAAATTTACTGACACTGGGTTACTGAAGAAGTGGCCTGATGCTGGTCCCCAGTTACTCCTGAAAGTGGAAGGCATCGGTAAAGGATATTCTTCGGTGATTGCTACCGACAAATACCTGTTTGCCACCGGAATGATTGATACACTCGATTACCTTTCGTGCATTACTCCCGAAGGTCAAATCAAATGGAAAGTTCCATACGGACGTTCATGGACACAATCGTTTCCTGAAACCAGGGGATCGGCTACGGTAGAAGGCGACCGGGTTTATGTTATTTCAGGAACAGGCCAGCTGGTTTGCCTGAATGTAGCCGACGGCACTATTCTCTGGAAAGTTAATGTTGACAAAGAGTATAAATCGGAATGGCATATCTGGGGTGTTTCGGAATCGCCACTGATTGTTGACGATAAAGTTATCTGCAGTCCCGGAGGAAAAGAAACATCAATTGTTGCTTTCGATAAAATGACCGGAAAGCTCATCTGGAAAAGTGAATCGGTTGGCGGGCCACGTTGCTATATTTCGCCAATCATTTACGAATACAAGCAATTCAGATATATTTTGGCAGCAACCGGAACTAATTTAATTGCCCTCGAACCTGCTACCGGAAAAGTAGCCTGGACATTCAAATACTGGGATGGTGCGAAATGGGATCAACCTGGATTAATCTGGGCCAATACACCTGTTGTAAAGGGTGCCGATATATTTATTTCGATGGGTTACGATTACCGCAACGCGATGCTCACCATGAGCGAAGATGGCAAATCGGTTACCGAAAAGTGGAGCAACATGGTTCTGGATAATCACCATCATGGTTTAATCGAATTGGATGGAAATCTGTACGGTTCAAATTGGATAAGCAACAGCAAAGGCAAATGGGTTTGTCTGGATTGGAATTCAGGCCAAACCAAATACGAAACCGATTGGCTGACAAAAGGCGAACTGGTTTATGCGGATGGACTTTTCTACATTCTGGAAGAAAAAAGCGGGACAATGGCTTTGGTGAAACCAAATCCTCAGAGTTTCGATGTGGTCAGTTCGTTCAAGCTCGAAGGTGGTGCGGGGCCATTCTGGTCGCACCCTTTCATTGCAAACGGGAAGCTGTATTTGCGTCATGGCGACGTATTATTTGTGTATAACATTAAAGCATAGTTGATTCCATTTGCGATTTAGCTATTTACGATTTACTATTTTAATGGTCGATTGTAAATAGCTAAATCGCAAATAGCAAAATGGTTAATAATGAAATTACTGCTATTCTTATCGGTGTTTTTTCTTTCTGTAAGCTTGTTTTCTCAGGATATTGCCGAATGGCGTGGTCCGGGCAGATTGGGCGTTTACCCCGATAAAAACCTGCTGAAAGTTTGGCCCGAAAAAGGTCCGAAACTTTTGCTTGAATTGAATAATGTTGGCAATGGCTATTCGTCTCCGGTGGTTTACGGGCAAACCATATTTGTGACCGGAAGAAAAGACACGATGGATGTAATAACTGCCTTTACTGCTGATGGATCGAAGAAATGGGAAACCGCTTATGGGCGGGCCTGGATGCGCAGTTTCCCGGAAACACGCTGTACTCCTACGATCGAGAATAATCGAATTTATTTGGTTAGTGGGATGGGAGAGGTGGTTTGCCTCGATGTTCTTTCAGGAAAAGTACTCTGGAGAGTTGATGCACAAACGACTTTTAAAGGTGAACCACACCGCTGGGGTATTGCCGAATCGGTTGCCATTTCGGATAAAGCAGTGTTTTATGTCACCGGTGGCGAAGAAACTTCGGTAGTCGCTTTGGACAAAACGGATGGCAAATTACTCTGGAAAACCAAAAGTCTGGGCGGAACAAGGGCATACGCCTCGTCGGTAGTTATTGAAAAAGCTGGTTTGAAGATGCTTCTGGCACAAACAGCCAACGATTTGATGGCCATCAATGTTGAAAATGGCGAAATCATTTGGTCATTTAATGTGGTTCAATTTCACAAAGGAGAATCAGGAGTTGGGGCAAATACCAATACACCATTGTATGTCGATAATAAAATTTTCATCACCAGCGGGTACGATCATCCGGCAATACTCTTGAATCTGGCTGATGATGGGCGTTCGGTTTCGGTGAAATGGACAAATCCTGATTTCGATAACCACATTGGTGGCGTCGTAAAATTAGGTGATTCGGTTTACGGCTCAAACTGGACCAACAATACACAAGGCAACTGGCTTTGTGTGGATTGGAATACGGGCAAAACCATGTACGAAAACAAATGGTTCAACAAAGGTCCGGTCATTTCTGCCGATGGAATGCTGTATTGTTACGAGGAAAAATCGGGAAATCTGGCTTTAGTAAAACCAGGTACTGAAAAGTTTGATGTGGTTAGCTCGTTCAAAGTTGATAAAGGAAGCGGACCACATTGGGCGCATCCGTCGATTTTCGATGGTAAATTGTATGTGCGGCATGGCGAAAGCCTGATGGTTTATGATTTGAAAGAATAGTTAGAAGTGAGCTAAAGTTCTGAGTGCCTAAAGTTGAAATTTTGCTTGAAATTGGCTCCCTGAAAGGGAATAATATCAATAGCCCGGGGTAAAGTGAGGAAGGAACAACACCCCGGGTACAAATAGGTAGAATGAAACCGTCCGCGTGAATACAAGATCAAAATGTGATCCTAGTTTCGGACGGGGAGCATATTCCTGAAAAAGTGATAACAGAAAATTTAAAATCTTGGAAAAGAACCTAAAATACATTCTTTGGTCAGTAGTTACGGTATTGTCTATTCTGCTGTTCTGGTGGATGTTCAGAGATCCCACCCGGAAATTCGCTGAAAGTATGCCGGGTGCCGACAACCGGGGCGGTGATTCAACGATGGTTGGTCCGGCAGTAAAAATTGGTGAGCAGTTTCAGCAATTTGCCACATCAACATCCACATTAAAAGGAACCTGGACTCGTTTCCGCGGAGCCGATTACGACAACATTGTGAAAAACTCGGTACCACTGAAAAGTTCATGGTCGGGTAACGAGCCTGAAATAAAATGGTCGGTTGATCTGGGCGAAGGGCACGCCGGACCTGCCATTTACGAAGGCAAAGTTTATGTGATGGATTACGACGAAGCAGCCCGCGAGGACGCTTTGCGCTGTTTCTCGCTCGAAAACGGGCAGGAACTTTGGCGCCGTTCATACAAAGTGAGCCTGAAACGTAACCACGGAATGTCGCGCACAGTTCCGGCCGTTACTGCCGATTATATTCTGACGATCGGGCCGCGCTGCCATGTGATGTGTGTCAAACGCGAAACCGGCGATCTGGTTTGGGGACTCGATATGGTTCAGCAATACAAGACCGAAGTGCCTTTGTGGTTTACTGGTCAGTGCCCGATGATCGACGGAAATAAAGCCATTTTGGCTCCTGGTGGAACTTCGGTAATGATAGCCGTTGACATGGCTACCGGCAAGGTTTTGTGGGAAACGCCCAATCCGGGTGGAATTAAAATGTCGCATTCATCCATTATGCCATGGACTTTTAATGGCAAAAAAATGTATGTGTACAGCGCTGTTGGTGCCGTGTTGGCCGTTTCGGCCGAAGGACCTGATGAAGGTAAAATTTTATGGATGTCAACTGCCTGGAACCATGCAGTGGTGGCACCTGCGCCAGTCTGTTTTCCGGATGGAAAAGTGTTTTTAACTGCCGGTTATGGAGCCGGAAGTATGATGATAAAGGTTTCTCAGGCCGGAAGCGAATACAAAGTGGATGTATTGAAACAATATCCTCCGAAGGATGGAATGGCCTGCGAGCAGCAGACTCCAGTCATTTGGGACGGAATGATGTTAGGAATTCAGCCCAAAGATGCCGGATCGTTGCGTAACCAGCTGGTTTGTGTTTCTCCGGATGATGTGTCGAAAGTGGTCTGGACTTCAGGAAAAGACGGCCGTTTTGGGCTGGGACCTTACCTGATTGCTGATCAGAAAATGTATATCCTCGATGACGAAGGTACGCTCACGATGATTAAGCCCGACAAAAAGAAGTACGCTCAGCTGGCTCAAAAGAAACTGTTCGACGGAGCCGATGCCTGGGGACCAATGGCTTTGGCCGATGGTTTTTTGATGTTGCGCGATTCGAAAAAGATGTATTGTGTAAAAGTAAATTAGTTAGTTATGAACCGGAAACTCGTAAATATTGTGCTGATCGTTCTGGCTGTGGCCATTGTGGTGATCATCGTGAAGGATTTTATTGGGAATAAAGCCGGTAAAAATATCAGCAATCCGTACGAATACAATATCGATGAATTCCGCAAAGTGGACTCGACCAAAATTCTATATACTGAAAAGATTCATTTTCAGGTAAAAGCCAATAATTGGGGCGGAATTGCAGTTTCCGATTCTACCATCATAGTTGCTTCGGCTAATCAGTTGCAGAAATTCGATTACCGCGGAAAACTGATCTCGTCGTATCAGCTGATTGATACCGCTACTTGTGTGGCTGTTGACGAGAACCGCCAGGTTTGGATTGGAATGCGCCATTTTGTGGTGATGTACGATTCGAATGGTAGCCTGGTGAAACGCTGGAATTCGTTTGGCGAGAATGCTGTGATTACGTCGCTGGCAGTTTCGGGCGAAAATATTTATGTGGCCGATGCCGGAAATCGTATCGTTTATCATTGCAACAGCAATGGTCAGCTGGAACAAAAAATTGGTGAAAAGGATGAACACATGGGCATTCCCGGATTTATCATTCCAAGTCCGTATTTCGATGTGGCTATCGACGATAATGGCTTTTTATGGGCCGCAAATACCGGAAGGCATATGTTTGAGAATTACACGCGCGACGGTTCGTTGCGCACATCGTGGGGAGTTACCAGTTTCAAAATTGAAGGTTTTAGCGGCTGTTGCAACCCGGCACATTTCGCCATTTTGGATGACAATTCGTTCGTTACCAGTGAAAAGGGAATGCCTCGAATTAAACTGTACGATCAGCATGGACAGTTTATCGGGGTCGTTGCTGCACCTGCATCATTCGATGGGTCGCTGGCTCCGGATATTGCTGTTGACAATCAACACCGTGTAATTGCCCTCGATTTTGAACGCCAACAGGTACGAATTTTTGAACCCAAATAGGAATTAGGAAAAGGCCGAGAAAGAACAGGATTCAATACAGAAACAAAATCCCGTAGGGATGACATTATTGTAGCCACGAGTTTCAACCCGTTGTAAATGAAAAGAGAGCAAAACCCGTCCGTGCGAAAATGATGAAATTGGAAATGACCATTTTTCGGACGGAACGGAATAAACGCTGAAAAGAATGACACAAATGAATGATACAAGAAACACACGCCGTGAATTTTTCAGAAGGGCAGGCCAGTTGACCTTTCTGTCGGCTATGGTTGGCGGATCAGCTTATCTGCTGGCCAAAGACAGGCTTGAACTTTACGGTTGCACCGATAACCAATTCTGCCGGAATTGTCAGAAGATAAATACCTGCTCGCTGGATCAGGCAAAAAAATATAAACAAAATGAGCGATAAAAAAGAACCCAAAAGCATTGAACGACGTCGGTTTCTCCGAAGCGGAATGCAGATGGCGCTGGCTGTTTCGCTTGGCGGAATTGCTGGTGTTTCGCTCCTGAAATCGACTTCCACCAAGATGGTTTGGCAGATCGATCCGTTTAAATGCGTTCAGTGTGGCCGCTGTGCTACTGAATGTGTGATGACACCTTCGGCTGTAAAATGTGTTCATGCGTATGCCCTGTGCGGCTATTGCGACTTGTGCGGCGGTTACCTGAAACCCGATGCAAATGCACGGACTACGGCCGCCGAAAATCAGCTTTGCCCAACAGCAGCCATCAAGCGGAAATACATTGAAGAACCTTATTTCGAATACGAGATCGACGAAGCGCTGTGTATCGGATGCGCCAAATGTGTTGCCGGGTGTACTTCTTTCGGAAACGGTTCGCTGCATTTGCAAATCAGGCACGACCGCTGCAAAAACTGCAACGAATGCGCTATTGCCCGCGTTTGTCCGGCTGAAGCATTTCAGCGCGTTCCGGTTGAAACTCCGTACATGATCAAGGGCGGATTTACCAAGGACAGTGCGGCAAAAGCAAAGGAAAAGAAAGGATAAATATAGCTGCAAGCTTCAAGTATCAGGCTACAAGAAGTCTTGATACTCATAGCTTGATACTTGAATCTACATTTTACTGAATTATGACTCAACTAAAACGATATTTTTTACTGATCTGCATTCTGATTTTAACTACAGTTCAATCGTTTGGAGTGCCCGAAGCCAAGCAGCGGTTCCCCAAGCCTGAATTTGACTCGGGGTATGCACAGCCCAACACGACTGCACCATCGGCCAGGTATTTATTCCTGGAATATTTTGATGTTTTCATGTTACTGGTCGTTTTGTCGCTCACCACATGGTTTGTGCTGAAAAAACGCTCGCGTCGGGGAGTTTTCTGGACTTCGGTATTCTCCCTGCTCTATTTTGGATTTTACCGCGAGGGCTGTATTTGCTCCATCGGGTCAATCCAGAATGTGGCGCTGGCCATGGTCGATTCAACCTATGCACTGCCACTCACGGCGTTGCTATTCTTTTTGCTACCGCTTGTTTTTTCGCTTTTCTTCGGAAGAACGTTCTGCGCAGGAGCTTGTCCGTTGGGAGCCATTCAGGACATTATCATTTTAAAACCGATTGAGCTGCCCAAATGGATTCAGAAAGTTTTAGGCCTGATTCCTTATTTATATCTGGGACTGGCATTATTGTATGTGGCGACCAAATCAGAGTTTATCATCTGCCGCTACGATCCGTTTGTTGGATTATTTCGGTTCGATGCGCCTTACGATATGCTGATTCTCGGGATTCTGTTCCTGGCTGTTGGCGTATTTGTGGCCCGTCCGTATTGTCGTTTCTTTTGTCCGTATGGCGTTTTGCTGGGCTGGATGTCGAAGTTTTCATCGCGCCACATGACGATAACCCCGGCGGCCTGTATTCAGTGTAAATTGTGTTCCAACTCGTGTCCGTTTGGTGCGATTGACGAGCCTGTTGCTGAAACCGGGAAACGACGCAGCAATGTGAACCGCCTGATGACGTATTTCCTGCTTTTACCTTTGTGGATTGGCATTGGCGGGTTTGCCGGTTCAATGGTGCATGTGCCACTGTCGAAATTCAACAAAACAGTTTATCTGGCAGAACAGGTTATCGAACATCCTGAATTGAAAGATGATCCCAAAAATATTGATGTACGCATGTTTATGAGTTCAGGAAAATCAACCGAGCAATTGGTGCTCGAAGCCGATGCTATTCGTAAACAGTTCTACTGGGGAGGTTGGATCCTTGGCGGTTTCATGGGCCTGATTATTGGTTCAAGCCTGATCAATTTGTCGAAATTCCGCAAACGCGAAGACTGGGAACCCAACAAAACCAATTGTCTGAGCTGCGCGCGTTGTATGGACTATTGTCCGGTCAAAAAAGAGTAGTAATGGAACCCGGAATCCGGAGATGGAAAACCGGAGCGCTGCTCCCCGAGTAGCGAGGTGTATTGAAGGGAGATTTGCCTTTATAAACCGCGTAGCGGTTGACAGTATTGTAGCCGTGGATGCAGTGCAACGAAATCCACGGGTTAAAAGAAAAATAAAAACCGTCCGCGAGAAAATGGTCAAAAAAGCGAGATCAATTTTTGGATGGAATTAAGATAACGATAAATAGAAAACCAATAAATAATGACCGTTTCAACCCAAACCAAAATCAAACTGGCCCGTCAGGTGGCGATTATTGCCGGCGGCTTCGCGCTGCTGCTGGCCGTTTTGCTTATTGCCAATTTCCTTCAGACCAAGCTGAACAACCCAATTGAGAATAAAACTATTCCGGCATTGGTCAAGCGGCTGAGTGAAAACCCTTCGGACGAAGCTCTCAAAGCCGAAATCCGTGCATTCGATCTGATGGCTCGAAAAGCATATTTTAACAGCCAGTGGCAATTGCGTACAGGAAGTTACCTGATGTTCCTGGGGCTTATCATTTCAGTTTTAGCTGTTCGCTACATTTTGGCAGCCAAGTCGAAACTGAACGAAATTGATCCGGTCAATGAAGCAAAAGGTCTGGATAAACTGGTAGCACAAAAGTGGGTGATTTATGTAGGTTCGGGCTTGGTCGTTGTAGCTGTCGTTTCCGGTTTTCTGGCTTCCAATTCGCTAAAGGAATACATGGTGAATGAAAATTTGGTAGCTCAGCCGGAACAACCCGCAACGCAGCCAACTCCTGCAAATGTTGCACAATCTGCTGCTGCACCTGAACAAGCGGTACAATCCACATCGTCAACAACCACTGAAAATAGTACCGCTGCAAATCCTTCAGAAGTGGCTGCTGCACCAACGTCTGAAACCGCTGCAGCAAAACCGGCCGGATTGCCAACTCAGGCAGAAATAAAAGCCAATTATCCATTTTTCCGTGGACCTCAGGGAAACGGCGTGGCCTTTCAGAAAAACACACCGACCGACTGGAACGGTGCTGCCGGGAAAAACGTCGTTTGGAAAGTAAAAGTTCCTAAATCAGGTTTCAGTTCACCCATTATTTGGGGAAATCAGTTATTTGTAACCGGTGCTGATGCTCAGGCACGAATGGTGTACTGCTACGATAAAAATACTGGCAAATTGCTTTGGGAAGCAGCAGCCGACAACATTCAGGGTTCGCCTTCAGGAATGCCGAAAGTTACAGCCGACACCGGTTTGGCTGCTCCAACTATGGCCACTGACGGACGAGCCGTATTTGCCATTTTTGCCACCGGCGATGTTTTGGCGCTCGATATGGCCGGAAAACGTATTTGGGCACGCAATCTTGGAGTCCCCGACAACCATTACGGACACGGGTCTTCTTTGATTATTTATAAAAATAAACTGTTGATTCAATACGATACCAACCGCGCCGGAAAATTGCTGGCATTGGATACCCAAACCGGAAATACAGTCTGGGAAACTGCACGGAATTCAAAAATTTCATGGTCGTCGCCAATATTGGTTAATACCGGAAGCCGCACAGAAGTTATCCTGACCACAAACCCGAATGTGAATGGTTACGATCCTGAAACAGGGAAAGAACTTTGGAATATTGCCTGTCTTTCGGGCGAAGTGGGGCCATCGGCCGGTTATGCCGACGGAATGGTTTTCGCCTGTAACGAATATGCCAAGCTCGTAGGAATAAAAATTGGTGGAACTCCTGAAATCGTTTGGGAGGCCGATGAGTTTTTGCCCGAAGTTTCCAGTCCGCTGGCTGTAAATGGCATGCTTTATATAGCTACAACGTATGGTGCATTTGCTTGTTATGATGCCAAAACCGGAGAAAAACTGTGGAGCCAGGAATTTGGCGATGCCATTTATTCCTCACCGGTATTTGCTGACGGAAAAGTTTACGTTACTGATATGACAGGCAAAACGCACATCATAAAGTCAACACGCGATTATCAGCCTGTCGCAACTCCTGAGTTGGGCGAGAAAGCCGTTTGCTCTCCTGTATTTCAGGATGGGAAAGTTTACCTGCGAGGCATGAATAATTTGTATTGCGTTGGAGGATAAAGCCTCCTGCATAAATGAGAATCTTGATAACTGTGATGATATTCTTTGCCGTCTGCTTTAGCTGACGGATTGAAAATAAATTGGAAACAAAAGTGAGCGAAGAAAAAAATATACAACAAACGGTTGATCAAATCATTGCTGAAAAGGGAACCGCTGCGAAGTCGGTAATTCCTATTTTGCAGGCCATTCAAACAACCTTTAATTATCTTCCGGAGGAAGCCCTGAAATACGTATGCGAAAAAACGGACATCACGCCGGAACAAATTGTCGGAGTGGCCTCGTTTTATTCGCAGTTTAGGATGCACCCTGTTGGCAAACACATTGTGAAAGTGTGCGTCGGAACGGCTTGTCACGTGAAAGGCGCTGGTCAGGTGTACGACGCACTGCGCCGCCATTTCAACCTTACCGGCAACCAGGAAACTGATGCCTCGATGACTTACACCATCGAAAAAGTGTCGTGTCTCGGCTGTTGTACACTGGCTCCCGTGGTGCAAATTGATGAAATTACCTACGGACATGTGGCCTCTGACAAAGTCGGCAGCATTATTGCCGATTTTGAATCGCATGAAGGTGCGGCAACTGCCGGAAAAGGCAAATTCCGTCATTCCGACGGAAGCGAAATTCAGGGCGAAATACGCATAGGACTTGGTTCCTGTTGTGTGGCTTCGGGTAGCGAGGAAGTGAAAAGGGCGGTGGAAGAAACTGTTGCCAACACCGGAATTCGCATTAGTCTGAAAAACGTGGGTTGTGTGGGCATGTGCCACCAGGTTCCGTTGGTTGAGGTGATTCCTGAAAACGGAAAGGCAACTTTGTATGCCAAAGTAAAGCCGGAAGAAATAAAAGGAATCATCTCGTCGCATTTTAAGCCGCTGGGTTTGGGCGATAAACTGAAAAATTCCGTTTACAATTTCTTCGAAAAAGTACAGACTGATACCGTTTGGGACGGTGTAAAACAATATGCCATTGATGCCCGCGAGAAGCAGGTGGCCAACTTTCTCGATCGCCAAATCCCGATTGCCACGCAATACCGTGGCATCATCAATCCGCTCGACATTGAGGAATACAAGCGGCACGAAGGTTTCGCGGCCATGAAAAAATGCCTCTTCGAGCTTTCTCCTGAAAAAATTATCGAAACAGTGAAAGACAGCGGATTGCGCGGTCGTGGCGGTGCTGGTTTTCCAACCGGTCTGAAATGGGATTTGGTGGCTCACAACCATGCTGACCAAAAATACCTGATCGTGAACGGCGACGAGGGCGACCCCGGCGCTTTCATGGACCGTATGTTGCTCGAATCGTATCCATACCGCGTGATTGAGGGTGCTGTAATTGCAGCCAAAGCAGTTGGCGCAACCGAAGGTTTTTTCTATATCCGCGCCGAATATCCGCTGGCGGTGAAACGCATTCGCCAGGCGCTGATCAATTGCCGCGAGCACAATTTGCTGGGCGAAAATATTATGGGAAGTAGCTTCTCGTTCGACATGAGCATTTACGAAGGAGCCGGTGCGTTTGTGTGCGGTGAGGAATCGGCCATGATGGAATCGATCGAGGGACATCGCGGATTTCCGCGCAGTCGCCCGCCTTTCCCGGCAGTTAGTGGTCTCTGGAAAAAACCAACACTCATCAACAATACCGAAACCTTTGCACAGGTTTCATACATCATTCGCGAAGGATCGGGCAAATTTGCCGGTATCGGAAGCGAAAAGAGCAAAGGCACCAAGGTTTTTGCCCTCGCCGGAAAAGTGAACCGTGGCGGGCTGATCGAGGTGCCCATGGGAATCACCGTTCGCCAGATCGTCGAGGAAATAGGCGGTGGTGTTCAGAACGGCAAAAAATTTAAGGCAGTGCAGATTGGCGGACCTTCCGGAGGTTGTGTCCCGGCATCGTTGTACGATACGCCGATCGATTACGAATCGCTTCTGAAAGTGGGTGCAATGATGGGGTCCGGCGGTTTGGTTGTACTCGACGAGGATGATTGTATGGTGGACATCGCCCGCTATTTCCTATCGTTTACCCAAAACGAATCGTGCGGGAAATGTACGTTTTGTCGCGTGGGAACCAAACGGATGCTCGAAATCCTGAATAAAATCACTTCAGGAAAAGGCACCGAAAAAGATTTGGACGAACTGGAATACCTGGCCGACTGGACTAAAAAAGGAAGTTTGTGCGGACTGGGAAAATCGGCGCCAAACCCGATTTTGTCAACACTAAGGTATTTCCGCGACGAATATATGGCGCACATCAACGGCAAATGTCCTTCGGGCAAATGCCAAAGCCTGATTAAATACCAGATCAACGATTTGTGTATCGGCTGTACCAAGTGTGCGCAGAAATGTCCAACCGAAGCCATCTTGTTCAAACCGCACGAAAAGCACGAGGTAATCACCGACCTTTGCATCAAGTGCGACGCGTGTCGGCAGGCTTGCCCGGTGGATGCGGTCGTTATAGTATAATGTTTTTAGACCTAACAGGTTTTCAAAACCTGTTAGGTCTGATGAATCGAAACAAAAATGATAAAACTTACCATAGATAATCGCTCCATCGAAGTTCCGGCAGGGACTTCGGTTTGGCAGGCAGCCAAATCGGTTGGAATTGAGATTCCAACGATGTGTTATTTGGAAGGAACCGAGCATTTTACTTCTTGCATGGTTTGCCTGGTTAAAGATGCACACAACGGACGCTTGTTTGCCTCTTGTTCTGTTCCGGTTTCAGAAGGGCAAAACATCATTACCAATGATGCTGAAACAACCGAATCGCGCAAAGCTGCACTCGAATTGCTGTTGAGCGAACACGTGGGCGACTGCGAAGCGCCTTGCCAGTTGGTTTGTCCGGCACACATGAACATTCCGCTGATGAACCGGCTGATTGCCAAAGGCGATTTTGCCAAAGCGCTGGAAGTGGTGAAACGCGATATTGCTTTGCCTTCGATTTTGGGGCGCATTTGTCCCGCGCCGTGCGAGGCTGGTTGCCGCCGCAAACAAGTTGACGAAGCGGTTTCAATCTGTCATCTGAAAATGTTTGTTGGCGACGAAGACCTGAAAAGCGAAAAGCCGTATCAACCAAAACTGGCACCGCTTTCAGGAAAAAAAGTGGCCGTAATTGGCGCTGGTCCGGCTGGACTGGCTGCGGCATATTACCTTCAGCAAAAAGGCCATCAGGCGGTAATTTTCGATAAGAACAAGCAAGCTGGAGGCGAGTTGCGTTTGATTGGTGAGGAAATTTTACCAGCATCGGTGATTGATCTGGAAGTAGCACAAGTATTGGCAACAGGTGTTGAACTTAGGCTTAATGAAACAATTGATACAGATCGTTTTGCGGCTCTTCAGGAAGAATTTGACGCCGTGGTTGTGGCCACCGGAACGCTTACCGAAGAAACTCCTGATTTTGGCTTGAAGACTACGAAAACGGGCGTCGTAGCTGATAAAACCAGTTACCTTACTTCATCTTCCAATGTTTTTGCAGTGGGGAACTCGCTGCGTGCTTCCAAACTAGCTGTTCGCTCGGTGGGGCAGGGAAAAGAAGTGGCAACTGTGATCGATGAATATTTCAAAACTTCGGAAGTAAAGGGCTATCCTGAAAGGTTCAATTCGAAATTCGGGCGATTGGCCGAATCGGAATTTATCCAGTATAAAAAGGATTCAGAAGATGCACCGCGCCAAAAGTCAGACGCATCGGGCTTCAGCAAAGAAGCTGCTATTCGGGAGGCCAAACGCTGCATGCACTGCGATTGCCGAAATCCGGAATCGTGTGTGTTGCGTGAATTGTCTGATCGTTACCATGCTGTGCAAAAGCGTTTTCAGGGTGAAGAACGGTTTAATGTTGAGAAATTTATTCACCGCGAAGGCATCGTTTACGAATCGAACAAGTGCATTAAATGCGGCATTTGTGTTCGTTTGACGCGCGAACATCAGGAAGAATTTGGCTTTACCTTTATTGGGCGCGGATTTGATGTGAAAATCGGCGTTCCGTTCAACGAAAGCGTTCAGAAAGGATTGGAAAAAACGGCGGCAATTGTAGCTAAATCCTGTCCGACGGGAGCATTGGCCATGTTTAATACTGAAGAGCAAATCTAGAAAACCTAAATAACCAACTATGAAAACCACTTTTTTAAGTATGATGTGTATTTTGTTGCTGTCGCTTTCTTCTGAAGCAAAAATAAAAGTTCTTATCGTCGATGGTCAGAATAACCATGAAGTGTGGCCAAAGTCAACGATCATGATGAAGCAATACCTGGAAGAAACAGGTTTGTTTTCTGTTGACATTAAACGCACAAAATATACATGGAAAGGAGAACGGGAAAAAGCTTATCTTCCATTGGCTGGAGTTGGAGAAACGCAGGATTTGAAAGATCCGAAGGCTGACCCTGATTTTATTCTTTCATTCAAGAAATACGATGTAGTGGTTTCTAATTTTGGTTGGAATGCCGCTGATTGGCCCGTAGCAACTCAAAAAGCACTTGAAAAATTTATGAAAGCCGGTGGTGGTTTCGTTTCGGTACATGCTGCCGATAACTCGTTTCCAAACTGGCTCGAATATAACAAGATGATTGGGCTTGGCGGTTGGGGCGACCGGAATGAAAAAGCTGGCCCATATGTTTATTATACCAACGAAGGTGAACTGGTGCGCGATAATACTCCGGGAACTGCCGGTTCTCACGGGCCGCAACACATTATTCCGGTCACCGTTCGTGTTTCCGACCATCCGATTACGAAAGGTTTACCAAAGGTTTGGTTAACAGCCAAAGACGAATGTTATGCCAAATTACGGGGGCCGGGTGAAAATATGATTATTCTGGCTACCGGAAAAGATATGTCGGGGAAGGCTCCAACCGACAGGCACGAGCCTGTTCTGATGGTTTTGACTTACGGTAAAGGACGTATTTTCCACACGACTTTGGGACACGATGATTATTCGTGCGAAGGAGTTGGGTTTATCACCACCTTCCTCCGTGGAGTTGAATGGGCGGCTACCGGAAAAGTTACGATTCCTGTTCCGGCTGATTTTCCAACTTCGGAAGAATCGACCAGTCGGAAATTTGAGCTGAAAAAGTAGCTGTCGCTTTGGGGTAGCCTTTCTGATAATTTGTACTTTTTATTTCAGTGGTTTGATATTGTCTGATCGAAATGCAGCATTGAAAAGAAGTTAATCCAGTTAAGAAACTTTAACTTTATAAGGAAAACAATGGATATAAAACAGGGTTTTTATCCTAAAAATCAATATCCTTAATTTTATTCTAAAGTAAGTTATGGAATCAACTACCAAACCGGTATTTTACTCTACCAATCCTTCGCGTTGGAAACGGTTTTTATGGGTGGTCAAAATCGTTTCCGTATTATTTATGATTGGCATTGCCTGCATTTTATTTTCTCTTTTGCACAAGCAGGTATTCAGGTTGCCTAGTTTGCACGAGCACCTTATGGCAACACAAAGCGAAAATCTGAAGTTTAACAGAGCTGATTTACAGGCTGTCGAAAACTTGCAGTTCAAAAAGCTGGCGCAACAAGCCAAAACCCTTAAAGAACACAACTTTTATAAACGCGACAAAATTATTCCGGGAGAAGTAAAAAAATATCTTCCCGTACGCGCCGGATTCTACGTAAACTGGGACATCCAGTCGAAATATTCGCTCGATCAGAATGCTTCCAAAATGAATATGATTTTGCCCGAATGGTTGTTTGTGCAAGATACTGCCGATGTGGTTGCTACTGATATCGACCAATCTGCGCTTGATATTATGCGGCGCAATCATCTGGCTGTTGTTCCCATGCTGTCGAACTATTACAACAATGTTTGGAACGGGAAAAATGTGCACCGCATCATATCTTCACCCGAACGGCGCCAAAAACTGATTAAAAGTATCATTGAAGTTCTCGATAAATACAAGTTTAATGGTGTGAATATCGACTTTGAAGAGTTGACCTACGAAAAAACCGACGAACTTTTGGTCAGTTTCATGAAAGAATTACATCACGAATTAAGTGTGCGGGGTTACCTTGTTACTCAGGATATTGCCCCGTTTAACGAAGATTACAATGTAAAAGAACTGGCTAAATACAACGACTTTTTATTCCTGATGGGGTACGATCAGCATAATTCGACTTCGGATGCCGGTCCGGTGGCTGCACAGGATTGGCTCGAAGCAGGTTTAGGCGATTTGTGCAAAAAGATTCCGTCGGATAAGGTTGTGCTCTGTTTCGCCGCATTCGGTTACGATTGGCAGGACGGCTTTCAGGGTGAAGATGTGACTTACCAGGAAGCAATTTCGACGGCGCTCGAAAGCGAAGGGAAAGTAAAGTACGACAACAATACCTACAACCTCGATTACACTTATTACGACGACGATGACAAGGTTCACAAGGTGTATTTTGCTGATGCAGCTACCGCGTTTAATGCCATTCGCACGGCGGCCGATTTCGAAACCTCCGGCGTGGCCATGTGGCGACTTGGCTCGGAAGATCCGCGAATCTGGAAATTCTACAGCGACGATCTTTCGGGTTCAGCATTAAAAAGTAAGCCTTTCAATGCGAATTTGCTTGAACAGGAGCAATCGTCGTACAGTGTTGATTATGTAGGAGCGGGCGAAATCCTGAACATTTTGACGGTGCCGCATCCCGGCAAATTCAGCGTTGAGTTTGATAAAACCGAAAATCTGGTGGCTGAAGAAGCATACAAAAGTTTGCCTTCGGGATATGTAATTAATAAGGCCGGAGAAAAGAAAGGGCTGGTGGTACTGACTTTTGACGACGGACCCGATGAACGTTATACCCCGCGCATTCTGGATATTCTGAGCAAATACAAAGTGCCTGCTGCATTTTTTGTGACCGGGATCAACTCCGAGCAAAACCTGCCGCTGGTGAAACGCTTGTACCGCGAAGGACACGAAATAGGCAATCATACCTTTCTGCACCCCAATCTGGAACTGGTTTCCGACGATCGTTTGAAGCTCGAACTGCGCTCAACCGGGTATATTATCGAAAGCATCACTGGTCATGCTACAACTTTATTCAGGCCGCCATACAACACCGACGCTGAACCGACAAATCCGGTACAGATCAGTCCAATCTATACCGCCAAGCAGGAAGGATATTTAACCATTGGTTCGTCCATTGATCCACGCGACTGGGAAGAAGGTGTTTCGGCCGACAGCATTGTTGCCCGTGCTGAACGGCAAAGTGGATTGGGAAATATCATTTTGCTGCACGATGCCGGTGGGGAGCGTGAAGAAACCATCAAAGCCCTGCCCCGGATTATTGAATATTATAAAGCTCATGGATTTCAGTTTGTGAGCCTTGCACAAATCATGGATAAAAAGCGCGACGACATTATGCCGCAGGCTACCGGCTCGTTCAATAAGTATATTCAGTCGGCCGATGCTACCATTTTCAAAGCGGGCTATTATTTCAACCGGGTTATTTCGGCGATCTTCTTTTTTGCAATGATTCTTTCTCTGATTAAGTTGAAAAGCATTGCTATTCTGGCCATCAGACAACGGCAAAAATCGAAGAAAGAACCTGAAAAAGTGGTGGCAACAAGTCATAAAGTGAGTATTGTCGTTCCGGGTTACAACGAGGAAATAACCGCGCCAAAAACTGTTGAAAACCTACTGAAGTCTGATTATCCGGACATGGAAATCGTATTTGTTGACGATGGATCAAAAGATAATACCTTCAAAAATATTCAGGCGGCTTACGGTGACCACCCTAACGTGAAAGTGCTTACCAAACCCAACGGCGGCAAGGCTTCGGCACTGAACTACGGAATCGGTTTTGCTTCAGGAGATATTTTGGTGTGCATTGATGCCGATACTGTTTTAAGTCCCGATGCCGTTTCACGCATGGTGGCTTATTTTGATAGCGATGAGGTGGCTGCTGTTGCAGGAAATGTGAAGGTGGGGAACCGCAAAAACCTGCTGACCCGCTGGCAGTCGATCGAATACATTACCAGTCAGAATTTCGACCGGCGGGCATACGATGTGGTCAATGCGATTATGGTTGTTCCGGGTGCTATTGGGGCTTTTCGGCGCGATGCTGTGCAAAAAGTCGGAATGTTTACAACCGATACCCTTGCCGAAGATTGCGACCTGACACTTCGGTTGCTGAATGCCGGTTACAAAGTGCGCACCTGCAACGAAGCGCTGGCTTTTACCGAAGTTCCGGAGACTTTGCACATGTTGCTGAAACAACGTTTCCGCTGGACTTTCGGAATCATGCAGTCGTTCTGGAAACACCGTGGAAATTTGTTTGTCCGTCGGAATCCGAATCTGGGCTGGATTGTTTTGCCAAATATGCTGATATTCCAGTTGATCTTGCCATTGTTGTCGCCGCTGGTCGATATCACCCTGATATTTTCGTTGTTCATGCCCAAAGGTGGAATACTTGCGCTGCTTTATCTGGCTTATTATGTGCTCGATATGTGTATTTCAGTGTTGGCTTTCAGGTACGATGGCGAAAAATTTACAATCAGAGATGCCGGAAACCTGTTTTTGCAGCGAATCATTTACCGTCAGCTTTTGTGGTATGTTTTGGTGAAAGGTTATCTGCGGGCAATAAAAGGCGAGCTGGCTGCCTGGGGTTTCCTGAAACGCACCGGAAGCGTTCAGGTAGCAAGTTGATTATTTTGTTGAATATACGGTAAATGGAGTTCGTTAATCTGAGGATTTTTATAGCTTTGAGAAAAGCCTAAATTGTTAATTTATATGAAGTTATTTCAGATATTGCTTGTTCAGATATTCTGTTTTTTGTCATTGGTTTCGGGTGCCCAATCCTGGTCAATTTTTCGTGGTAATCAGCAGCTTACTGGTGCCACTACTGCTTCTGTTCCGGATAAACCTAAATTGTTGACATCCTTTCAAACGGGCGACGACATTAAAGCTTCGCCTGTAGTTGACGGGCAAACCATTTACTGCGGATCGACTGACGGAACAATGTATGCCATTGGTTTTGATGGAAAACTGAAATGGAAGTTTGCCTCCGGAAATTCAATTGAAGCTCCTGCTTTGGTGATGGATGGCGCGGTGTTGTTTGGTCAGCTCGACGGGCTTTTTTACCGATTGGACGAGAAAACCGGCAAACAAATCTGGAAATACAAGACCGACAACCAAATTATGGGTTCGGCCAACTGGCTGAAAGTGGCTGGTAAAAAGCGGCTTTTCGTTGGAAGTTACGATTACAACCTGCACTGCTTTGGCTTCGACAAAGGTGACAGCATTTGGCGCTACGAATCAGATAATTACATCAACGGAGCGCCGGCTTTGTATGGCAAATATGCTGTGTTTGGCGGCTGCGACGGATTCCTGCATTTGGTGAATATCGAAACCGGTAAGGTGTTTAAAAAGATTCAACTGGAAACCTACATCGCGTCCTCACCGGTAATTGATGGTAAATTTGCCTATGTGGGTGATTACGAGTCCAAGTTTTTTTGTATCGATTTGGAAGCCGGAAAGCTTGCCTGGAAATACCATGAAAAAGATAAAACATTGCCATTTATAGCGTCACCGGCCCTGAGCGGAAACTATGTGGTAATTGGCAATCAGGATAAATTTATTTATTGTTTCGACAAAACCTCGGGCAAACTGATCTGGAAGGTGAAAACGGCCAATCGGGTAGAGTCGTCGTCGGTGATTGCCTCCGGAAAAGTGATTACCGGAACCATGGACGGAATGCTCTACATTCACGACCTGAAAACCGGAGCAGAACTCTGGAAATACGAAATGGGCAGCGCAATCATTGGAAGTCCGGCAGTTGTTTCAGGAAAAATTGTAGTTGGTGCCGGCGACGGACGGATTTATATTTTCGGGTGAAAGTATCAAGTCGCAAGACACAAGTATCAAGAATAATCTAGGACTGTCTTGATACTTGAATCCTGATACTTGATACTTTTTTCAGTCCTTCAGTCCTTCAATCCATCAATCATGAAATATGAAAATCGCACACATCATTCCGGGATCGGGCGGTAGTTTCTACTGCGGAAATTGCATGCGCGACAGCAAATACATTCGCGCACTGAAAGATTTGGGCCATCAGGTCATCAAAGTGCCGTTGTACCTGCCCATTTTCGACGATGCCCACGATTTGGATGAGGTGCCTGTTTTTTATGGGGCGGTGAACCTTTACCTGAAACAGCAGTTCCCAATCTTTCGGCACATGCCTGCCTTTGTTGAACATGCTCTCGACTCGAAAGGTGTGCTTGAAATGGCGGCTCGAAAAGCCGGTTCAACGCGTGCCAAAGGTTTGGAAGAAATGACCATTTCGATGCTTTTGGGCGAAGATGGCAATCAAAAAGAAGAATTGGAACGCTTGGTCGATTGGCTGGCTGATGAGGCAAAACCCGATGTGGTGCATTTGTCAAATGCCTTGTTGCTCGGGCTGGCACACCAAATCAAGGAACGGGTGAAGGCCAAAGTAGTCTGCTCGCTTCAGGACGAGGATGTTTGGGTGGACGCGATGGACGACCAATACCGGCAAAAAGTGTGGAATTTGATGAGCGAACGTGGAAACTATGTGGATAAGTTCATTTCGGTGAGTGACTATTTTGCCCAGGAAATTCACGACCGCATGACCATTCCTGCCGAAAAAATGACAACTGTTCATTTGGGTGTTGACCTGTCGGATTACACCTCGAAACCGGTTGCTGAAAAAGGACCAATGATTGGCTACCTCTCGCGTACTTGTGACGAAAATGGTCTGGCGGTGCTGGTCAATGCCTTTATTTTGCTCCGGAAAGACCCTGCATATTCGTCGGTTCAACTGAAAATTACCGGCGGAAAAACCGGTGATGATCTGGCTCTTATCAAAGAACAAAAGCGCAAAATAGCCAAAGCCAAACTGGATACCGACGTATTCTGGGTGGACGAATTTGAAGGCGACGACCGCCAGAAATTCTTCGATTCGGTTCGGCTGGTTTCGGTGCCGGTGTTGCATGGCGAGGCTTTTGGCTTGTACATGCTGGAAGCGATGGCTTCCGGCGTGCCAATGGTTCAACCCGCTTTGGGTGCTTTCGCCGAAGTAATTGAAACAAGCGGTGGTGGTGTCATTTATGGCGAAAATAAACCGGAATTGTTGGCTGAATCGCTGAAAGAACTTATTTTCGATGATGCCCGCCTTCAACAATTAGCCGATGCTGGAATTGCCGGCGTGAAAGCGCATTTCGACATTCATGCCCAAGCAAGGAAGATGGTGGCTGTGTACGAACAAGTTTTACATTCCTAAAATATTTTGCCACGAAGGCGCAAAGTCACAAAGAATTATTTTTAAACTTTGAGACTTAGTGACTTTGTGGCTATTTTTCTTAAAATGATGCATATGTTGTTGAAACTCGAAAATATATCGAAATCTTACTCCAAAGACCGGGTGATTTTGGATCAACTCAATCTGGAAATCAATGCCGGTGAGCGCGTTGCCATTGTTGGACCGTCGGGTTCAGGAAAAACCACTTTGCTGAATCTGATTGGTACGCTGGATCGACCCGATTCTGGCAAAATGGTTTTTGACGGACAGGATTTATCGGCGATGAACGACAACCAATTGGCGCAGTTCCGCAACCGTAAAATTGGTTTTGTATTCCAAATGCACCACTTGTTGCCACAGCTTTCACTATGGGAAAATGTGCTTTTGCCAACGCTGACCGATCCGGCACTTCAGGGAAAAGAAACCGACGACCGCGCCAAACGGCTGATTGAGCGGGTTGGGTTGAGCGGCGTAGTCAGCCAAAAATCGTCAGAACTTTCGGGCGGCGAATGCCAGCGAACGGCAGTGGTTCGTGCCTTGATCAATCGTCCGGCGCTGTTGCTGGCCGACGAACCAACTGGGGCACTCGACCAAAAGTCGTCGGGCAACCTCACCGATTTACTGATAGAACTGAACAAAGAAGAAGGTGTCGCGCTGGTGGTGGTTACCCACTCGCTGGAAGTGGCTCAGAAAATGGATCGGATTTACCGGCTCGATAATGGTCGTCTGGTCGAATCGTGAATTTGAACCACATAGGCACATAGAGCACAATAGAAAGAAATTAATTTTCAAATTTCCAAATCCTCAAATTTCCACATCATGCGTTTTATCGCTATCCTTCGCGGAATCAATGTGGGGACAGGCCGGAAAGTTCCGATGGCCGATCTCAGGAAGTTGTGCGAGTCGCTGGGATTGCAGCAGGTGCAGACCTACATTCAAAGCGGCAACCTGGTTTTTGAATTATCTAGCCCGGAACTGATTCCCGAATTGGAAGCCCGCTTGCAAAAAGCATTTTCGGAGGCATTTGGGTTTGTGATTCCGGTGTTGATCAGAACTTCCGAAGAATGGACCAACTTGATAGCACAAAATCCATTTCTGAAAGAAGAAAATGTGGACATTGAGCGGTTGCACTTGACTTGCCTGAAAGAATTGCCGTCGCCTGAATTACTGGAGAAAATCAAAACCTTTCAGTATTTACCTGACCGGTACGAAATTATCGGGCGTGATGTATTCATCTTTTGTGCTGCCGGATATGGAACTTCGAAGCTGGTCAACTCCTTCTTCGAGTCGAAATTGAAAACGTCGGCCACCACCCGTAACTGGAAAACAGTGATGAAACTGAATGAAATGATAAATTTAAAATAAAACACCTGACTCACCCCGCAACACCTGCGGTGTTTTGCCCCTCTCTACAAGTAGAGAGTGGGGGAAGTTCGATTTATCGGACTTGGGGTGAGTGAAAAACTAAAAACTATGTCGCAAGCCAAATACATCCTCCAAACCATTCGCCACTACCTAAAACTCAATTTTACAATTGTTTTGGGAATCGCGCTGAGCACGGCCATTCTCGTGGGCGCGCTGATCATTGGCGATTCGGTGCGGTACAGTTTGCAGCAAATTACCGTGCAGCGGCTGGGCAAAACCTCGCAGGTGATTACGGCGGGAGAACGTTTGTTCGGTCGGCAACTGGCCGAAAAACTGGCGGCAAAAACCCATGCACAGGTCGCACCCGTATTGCGGGCCAATGGTTTTGGGGTGATCAACGGCGGAGAATTACGCATCAATCAACTGGCGGTTTGGGGAATTGACAAGGCTTTTGGTACGTTTTTGGAGACTCCTGAATTGTTTGACCTGAAAGGAAATGAAGTAGCCATCAACGAAAATCTGGCGTCGCTTTCAGGATTGAAAGTGGGAGACCAACTGTTGTTGCGCCTGAATAAACTCAACACTTTTCCGGCCAACACACCTTTTGTTTCTGAAAAGGAAGCCACCGTTTCGTTCCAGGTTTCGGTGGCCAAAATATTGAGAACAGATGAGTTGGGTAATTTCAACCTGAAAAATATACAATCGGCACCGCGCAATGTTTTCCTGAACCTCGATGAGTTGAACCGGCAAATGGGTCTTCAGGAAAAAGCCAATGTGCTGCTGTTTGCCGGAGTTGAATCCAATGTTGATTTGCCCAAAGCGCTTCAGGAAAGCTGGTCGTTGAGCGACCTGAACCTGACGATTCGCGAAAATCAGGAGTTGAATTATACCGAATTGATTTCAGATCGGGTGTTTGTTGAACCTGTAGTGGAGAAGTTTGCCGCCAAATCTTTGTCCGGCTCGAAATCCATTTTTAGTTACTTTGTGAACGACTTTACGGTTCGAGATCGACAGACGCCTTATTCCTTTGTGTCAACCGACGAAAATCTCTCCGGAAACCAGATAGCGGTGAGTGAGTGGTTGGCCGATGATTTAAAGGCCAAAGTGGGCGACGCGGTGAAGGTTTCGTATTTCGAGGTGGGGCCACTGCGGCGATTGGTTCAGAAAGACACCACGTTTGTGATCAGTTCCATTTTCAGGATGGAAGGTGCCAAAGCCGATCCTCAACTGGCACCGGTGATTCCAGGATTGTCGGATGCCGGAAATTGCCGCGACTGGAAAACCGGCGTGCCCGTCGATCTGAAGAAAATCCGCCCGAATGACGAGGCATACTGGAACAAACACAAAGGCACGCCAAAAGCTTATATTTCTGCGGAAACTGCCCGCAAATTATGGAAGAACCGCTTTGGCGAAGCTACCGCGATTCGCGTGGAAGGATCGAAAAAAGCTGAAATGGAAGCCGAACTCTTGGCCGGATTGGTTCCTTCGCAGGTTGGTTTCGAACTGACCAATGTGAAAAGCGATGGGATGGCCGCAGCTACCGGTGGAACCGACTTTGGCGGACTCTTCATCGGACTGAGCTTTTTTGTGCTGTTTGCCGCGGTATTGCTGGCTTTCCTGCTGTTCAAACTGTCGCTGAATTTCCGCCGTCAGGAAATCGGGACGCTCACCGCGCTTGGATTCTCCTTGAAACAACTTCGGAAAATTTACCTCACTGAGGCCAGCGTTCTCATTATTTTCGGAATTGTGCTCGGTCTGCCATTTGCCATTTTTTACAACAACCTTATCCTGAAAGCGGTCAACACTATTTGGGTGGATATTGTGCGCACTTCCATTGTCAATATTTCCATTCAGCCGCTTTCGCTTTTGATCGGCAGTTTGTCCATCGCATTTATTTCAGTTGTCGCTGTTTGGCTGATCCTGAACCGTTTTCTGAAAAACGAAGTGATTGCCTTGCAGCGGAAAACCAATTCGGAAAAGCACAAAACTGGCAAACGATCCCTTCGCCTGGGCCTGAGCCTGATCCTCCTTTCTCTGGCGATCCTGTTCGGAATGGGTTTCCGGAGTGGCGAGATTAATCCGGATATGTTTTTTACCGCCGGATTTGGCTTTTTGCCCGGACTGATTTTGCTGTTCGATTATGCCCTGCAACGACTGGCGATTCAGGAAAAGGCGATGAATTTTTCGGTGAAAAACCTGCTGATGAAACGCATTGCCGGGGAACGCCGCCGCAACGTGATGATCGTGAGTTTCCTTTCGGTGGGTGTGTTTATGGTGGTTTCCACCGGATTGTACCGCAAGGATTTGACGGCTCATGCCGACTGGCCTTCGTCGGGAACGGGCGGATACGACTATTTTGTGGAAACCACGATGCCGGTGCTGTTTGATGTGAACAGCCGGCAGGGCAGGGAAGACCTGAATATTCCCGACAGCGCGCAGGTGGTGCAATTTCAGGTGCAGCAGGGCGACGATGCCAGTTGCCTGAACCTGAACAAAATTTCGCGTCCGCGTCTGATGGCCTTCAATCCGGCGGCTTTCGATCAGCGGGGGGCTTTTACCTTTGCCACCCGAACCGACGAACTGGATGCACAACATCCGTGGGCGACGCTGAATAAAACCCTCGACGGAGAAGTGATTCCAGCGATTGCCGACCAAACGGTGATTCAGTGGGGACTGATGAAAAGCGTTGGCGATACGCTGAACTACAAAACCGAGGACGGCAAGGAATTAAAGCTGAAACTGGTGGGCGGACTGGCCAACTCGATTTTTCAGGGGAATGTGCTGATTTCGGAAGAACATTTCAACCGGGCATTTCCGTCGGTGAGCGGCTCCAATGTGTTTCTGGTGGATGTGAAAGATACCGCTTCGGTGGTATCCGATTTGCAGAGCGGTATGCGCAATTATGGTCCCGAAATCAGTCGTGCCACCGACCGTTTGCTGTCGTTTTACACGGTTGAAAATACTTATCTCAATATTTTCCTGATGCTGGGTGCGCTGGGCTTGCTGATTGGCACCTTGGGCCTCGGCATTCTGATTTTCCGAATCACTTTTGAGCAAATTCCTGAATATGCCTTGCTGCTTTCGCTGGGCTTCTCCAAGGCCAGCATTCAACGCCTGGTGATGCGCGAAAAGTTCTTTCTGATGCTGGTTGCGGTGTTGATTGGCCTGATTCCGGCTGTGCTGAGCGGCTTGCCAACCTTGCTATCTTCGCTTTATGCCGGACTGTGGATTTGGCTGCCAACCATCTCTATCCTGGTTATTTTAAGCGGAACTATTTTCGGTTTAATCGCTATCCGAATGGCTTTCAAACAGAATTTGGTGCAAGCGCTGCGGAATGAATAGGGTTTTTATTCTCCGTTGGTTGAAACCAACGGCAAAGGATAGGCTCTTTGAATTAGGAACGCGTTAGTAGCGGCGAAATATTCTTTGCCGTCTGCTTTAGCTGACGGACATGAATTATAGAAAGTCAGGGCTTCACCTGGAGTGGAACCCTGACTAAATTCCTGAGGGATTATAATTGATGTGTTTATTTTTCGAGTTCGGCTAAGAGCAGCAGGGCATGGTCGCGCAGGGGTTTTTGGCGTTTGCGCCAGATGAGGTAGCCAACGCCAAACCCAACGCCCAAAAGCAGCAGGTAAGCCCCAAAGGCCAGCGCAATCCTTATTTTGGTATCGTCGATATTCGGAATCATTTCTTCGCTGGTGAGGCTGACTCCAAGGGCCGCCAGAAATGCAGGGAACATGGCTTTCGCTGTTTTGGTCTGCCAGATTTTGTATCGCTGCGCTGCTTTTCGCAGCATTTCGGTGGTTGGTAATCCGTAGTCAACCGATTTGTATTCGTTATTCAGGTTCCGGAAGATGATGGCGAAAAACAGGAAGCTGGCCGAAAAGAAGAAGAACCCGATTTCCTTCAGGATGGATTCGCCTTCATAAAGCAGGAAAAGAAAGAAGCAAAAATAGAGTGGTGCAAAAATCCACATGAGCCATTTAAAGCGGTTGGTCAGGTGCATGTTGCGGTCGTCTTCGCGGCGCAGTCCTTCAATAAGCTGATTGAGGTCTAAGTTTGAAGTATTTATTGTTGTTGTCATGGCGGCTATGCTTTAATTAACTGTTGTTTCAGGGTTTCTTTAATCCGGTGAATTTTCACCTTTACGTTGGGTTCGGTAAGCCCGATGATGTCGGCAATTTCTCGCATCGACAGGCCTTCGAGTACCAGTGAAATCAAGGCTTTATCGATGATCGAGAGCAGATTCAGCTCAGCTTCGAGCGCTTCGAGTTGCTGTTCTTTCTTCTGTTTCAGTTCCAGTTCATCGTTGTCGAGTAAAATGTTCAGGCTTTGCGGCGTTTGCTCGATGTTCAGATTCATGTTTCGGTAGGCTTTTCCGGCGAAACTCAGCGAGGTATTCACGGCAATGCGGTAAATCCAGGTGCTGATGGCCGAATCGCCGCGAAACTTATCGAGACTTTTCCAGATGTTAACCAAAATTTCCTGGTACAAATCTTTCCGGTCTTCCGAATTCGACGAGTAATACCGGCAAATACCCTCGATCCGGAGCTTATTTTCTTCAATGATTTGCTTGAACCGAAGTTCTTTTGAATCGTTCATCAATCGTGTTTTTTGTTATTTAGTCAGGACAGCAAATGATTGGTTACATTTTTTCTTTGCCTTTACCTGAAATTAACGGGCAATTCGGTTTTATTCAGAGATTGTGAAAAATCTCCGGCGACCGTAATTCATTCAAATTTATTGAATTAAAGTTTGGCTGATTGCTGGTTTTCGGCGATATAGTTTCCGACCAGTTTTTCCAATATTTCCAACGGAACGGCTCCGTTCTGCAATACTACCCGGTGAAATTCCTTAAGGTTAAACCGATCACCCAGCTGCTGTTTTGCATGCTCGCGGAGTTCCAGAATTTTCATCATCCCGATTTTGTAAGCGCAGGCTTGACCCGGATTGACAATATATCGCTCGATTTCGGTGGTAACCTCCGATGTGGTTAATCCGGTTTGTGCTACCATGTAATCGATGGCCTGCTGGCGGGTCCATTTTTTATAATGAATACCGGTATCGACTACCAGCCGCACGGCGCGCCACATTTCGGATTGCAGGCGTCCCAAGTTGCCAACAGGGTCGTCGGTGTAAAATCCCAGCTCCCAGGCCAGTTGCTCCGAATACATGGCCCAACCTTCGGTATAGGCCGTGAAGGACAGCACTTTCCGGAAAATAGGTTTGCCTTTTAATTCGGACTGAAGGGCAAGCTGAAAATGATGTCCGGGAATTCCTTCGTGGTAGGCCAGGCTTTTCATGGTGTAGGTGGGATGCTCGTGTACGCTGCGGAGATTTACGAAGAAAGTGCTTTTACTGGTGCCGTCGAGCTTGGGGCCCATGTAATAGGCTTTGGCCTGACCAGCTTCCCTGAACTCAGGAACCCGTTTTACCTCAATTCCGGCTTTGGGACGAATGTCGAAAGCTTCATTCAAATTGGCATCGGCTTTTTGCAGAATTTCGGTGTATCCCTGCAACAGTTTCTGCCTTCCTTCATCGTTTTCAGAATAAAGAAACCGCTGATCCTGACTCATCAACTGAAGAACTGTGCCAATGCTTTGCGTGGTATCGGGGTACCCGATGCTTTTTAAAATCGCCCGCATTTCTTTGCTGAGCCGCGCCACTTCCTTCAGTCCGGTTTGATGCACTTCTTCCGGACTCAGGCTGGTGGTGGTCATTAAATGAAGCAGGTAGCGGTAATACGCGTCGCCATTGGGCAATTTCCAAATGCCATCGTCGGTGGTAGCAACAGTTTGCAGGTGTTCGAGGTAGCTGATCAGCTTTTGGTAGGCGCTAAAAACGGTAGTGCTTATTTCAGTTTCTGCCTGTTGAGTTAATTTGTCTTTTTCGGCGGCGTCAAGGTCTTTCAATTCAGCTATTTTGGTAGTGAAACTGGTGTACAAAATATTGCTGTTGGCTGGTTTGCCAATGAATGCCCGTGTTTCGTCGAGTACCCGATCGATCACAAACCGGGGTGGAACAATTCCTTTTTCTTCTCGGGTTTTCAGGCTGGCCAGCAGTTGGTCGAATTTGGTTCCGAATTTCGATAAACGCGAGATGTAGGCCTTGGCATCGCTCTTGCTGCTGATTTTGTGCGAGTTCACCATAAAAGTTGGTAAATCGTTCTGAATGCCCGATAACTGATTCACCGGATAGCTGTGATAAGAAAACGGCTCACCGTCGATATTGCTTTTCAGAAACCATTTCAGGATTTCGGTATTTAATTGATTTTCCGTAGTCTGCTTTCGGTAATTGTAGCTGAGCAATAGTTCATAATCCTTTTTCAGAAGATCAAGATTTTCACGTTCCTGCTTGTCGGAAATGTCGGTGAGCTTGTCTTTCTTCCAGTCGTTCAGTACCGGAATGCCCAATGAGGTAATCAGTTCAGGGTCACGCAATACAATTTCAACAAAAACGCGATTATAGAAATTCCGGATATTAAATGGCCTGAACCAGATAAGATTTACCACCCAAATTGCGGCAAACAATACTAAAGTGAGTATTATACGCTTTGTCCAGAATTTCCAGGTTCGGTTAGATGTTTTCATTATTTAAGTTTTTAGACTGATTTCATTCAAATTTACAAAAAAATATATCAGCAATTGTTCCGACGGTCATCCATTTAAGCTGGTTAATGCCTGAAATGTAAATTGTTGCCCTTTTTGTTTTCAAAATAAAACTGTTGATCGAAACTATTCCTTATCTTAACTGTTCAAAGTCAACATATTTAATTTAAACTACAATTTATGAGCAAAGTGTTCAAATTTGGAGAAGATGTTCCGGGTTATGAAATCCCGGTTTTGAATGAACGGGAAATACGGGCTGCTGCCGGAATATTGTTCGCATGGGCTTTCCTGGCTATAAACACAGCCATTATGAAGGGGAGTTTTGTCCTCCTGAAATATTTTATTCTGGCCTTTTTGGTTGATTTTCTTATCCGGGTATTTATTAATCCAAAATTTGCTCCAACCTTGATTATCGGGCGTTTGATCGTCCGCAGGCAGGTGCCTGAATACGTTGGCGCAGCGCAAAAGAAATTCGCCTGGGTAATCGGGTTGTTTTTGGTGCTGGTGATGTTGGCGTTGGTTGTTTACCTGAATACTTACAGTGTAATTACCGGCTTGATTTGCTTGATTTGCCTGATCTTCCTATTGTTTGAATCGGCTTTTGGCATTTGCCTGGGTTGTTTGTTTTATGGCTGGTTTTACGGGAAGAAAGCCAGATATTGTCCCGGCGAAGTCTGCGAAATAAAAGACCGTCACGAGATTCAGAAAATATCGTGGCCTCAAATATTCATTGTGCTTGCATTTATTGCTTTTGTAGTGGCTTCGGTGTATTTGTTCAACGAAACGTTTAGCGAAAAACCTCAGGATTTGTTTAAACTTTTAGGATCGGGAAGTTAAAAATAACTGATTAGTTCACCATAAAAAAAAGTCAGGATTTCATATCGATGAAGTCCTGACTTTTTGTTTTGTCAGCTTAGAGTTTGATCCGGTAAAATTTCATCCTTCCGGAGCCTGATGAAAAAGAGGCTGATGATGCACCATCCGATCCAAAACAGGTATCCGCCGATATGAAAACGATCGCCCAGCAAACCGTGCGAGAAAGTTTTGAAATCTAAATACGTGAAATATAAACCCACGATGGCAAGGAATATCAACGAGGTTTGAATGGCCAGGTTGATGTTTGGGCGAGATCTTTTCCAAATCCGGTATTGAATGAATTCCAGAGCTAGCCAGACAATCCATACAAGCAGAGCGCCTTTCCACCAGGAATTTAAAAACGAGTATTCGCGGTGCAAAAAATGAATACCGACTTTACCGATTACTGTGGCTTTCGACAGCGTCCATCCGATAATTACTGCAAGCGGCAACAATATGGCGTTTAAGCTGAGTAAATTTTTATTCATCTGTTGTTTTTTGTGGCTTTATAACGAATGAGCTTAATTAAAGATTGTGGTTTTGCTTCACTTTAAATAAGGCTCATCTCAATTTAAGCAAACCCGGGCAGGAACAGTAAAAAAGAACGAACTTCCTTCGCCAGCTGCACTGTTAACCCATATATTTCCATTGTTTTTTGCTACAAATTCGCGGCAAAGAATCAGTCCCAGGCCCGATCCGTCTTCGTTGTTGGTTCCCTTTCGTTTTACGGTCGAATCGATTTTAAACAGGTTTTGTGCATCTTCATCCGAAATGCCAATTCCCGAATCTTTCACGCCAATGGTAATCTGGCCATCGGTTTGGGTAGCTTCAATCTTTATCAGGCCATTTACAGGCGTAAATTTGATAGCATTGTTCACCAGGTTTCGCAATACAGTTTCAATCATCTGGTTGTCGGCAAACAGCCTGAGATTGTCATCAAAGTTCATTTCGATGCGAATGTTTTTTTGCTCGGCCAGCGAGCGTAGCACACTCACCGAATTATCGACAATCTGCTTTAGCTCAATTTCACGGGGATTAAAAGTCAGTCGGCCGGTTTGCGACCGCGACCATTCAAGCAGGTTTTGCAGCAGTCTGAAAATATTGTTGGTAGAGTGGTGGATGTCGTCGGCAAATTTTCGTCGTTCAGCTTCGGTAAAGTTGTTGTAATCCTTGCTGAGCAGGTATGAATAACCCATCACTGTATGGAACGGATTTTTTAAATCGTGTGCAATGATCGAGAAAAACTTGTTCTTTGCGGCATTCAATATCCTGAGTTCGTTTTCGCTTTTCTCAATTGCCCGGTTTTTAGATTCCAGCAGCTTGTTCGATTTGGCTTTGTCGAAGTACCTGTTCAGAACGAATAATATTAAAAAGAGCAGCAGAGTTGCGGTAACAAATCCCAGCGTTTTAAGCTGCTTGTTTTTCTGCAGTTGTATGTCAGTCAGTATGTGTTTGGCTTGTAACTGATTGATTTCGTTTTGCTTTTTCTCAGTTTCGTATTGTTTTTCAAGGTTGACAATCTGCTCGTACTTCTCTTTTTGTACCATGCTGTCGTTGTATTGCACGAAGAGTTCGTGATATTTTAACGCAGCCTGATAGTCTCCCATAAGCTTGTACGTTTTCGCTATTTCGAGGTAGTTTGAGGTTTTCAGAGCGAATTCCTTCTTTAACTTGTCAGTTAGTTTTAAACTTTCCTGAAAAGCGTTCAGTGCCTCTTTGTATTTTCCTTTTTTTGCGTAAACCAAACCTATTCCATGTTTGATATCCGGCTCAAACTGATTCCATCCCAGTTCTTTGAATTTTATCGATGCCTGATTGAACGAAATAATTGCTTTATCCAAACTGTCAGGATAATTGGGATAAAGTGTGGCAATATTTGTAAGTGCAATGTTCTGATATCCGGTTTTACCCAAATTACCAAAAAGGTTGTAGGCCATCCTGAAATTTACAATAGCCGAATCGGACCTGTCCATGTTCGTGTAAGTATTGCCTAATCCATTGTAGTTTACGGCCATGCTTGCCGAATCTTTTATCAGTGTATTTAAATTCAGCGCTCTTTTGTAGTAGGTAATGGCATCCCGGTGGTTGTTCATTTTGGCATGAGCCATGGCGATGTTCGAAAGGATGTCAGCTGTATATTCCTTGTCGTTCTCGCAGGTGCGAAGAGCTTTGATGAATTGATTGATCGCTTTATCGCCCTGATACATTAAGTGATAACACAACCCAAGCGAGTTGTAACAGTTCGTTACGTCGAATGAGTCTTTGAGCGATTCGAATAAGGCAATAGCTTTCTCGTATTGCTGGACGGCTTTGGAATACTCTCCGGAATAGTAACTGGTTTCTCCTAAATAGTAAATTGCTTTGGCCTGTTCAGGAAGTTGCTTTTGCTTTTCTGCCAGTTTTAATGCCTGCCGTGCATACGAATTGCTCTTTGCCGAATCTTTTCTCAAGGCAAGGGAAAGCTCGAGGTATAAAGCCGATTTTTTGCTTTCAGAAGCTTTTTTGCAAAGTTGCAGCAAACTGTCAACTTTCGCCTGAGGAAACGAATTCAGGGCAAATAAAAGAGCAATAAAAAAGGATAAAAGTCGCATCCGGTTTAGCCTAAAGGTGCTGTAATTTAATCCTTTTTTATGAAAGTTGTTCAGGAATGAACAATAAAATTGTTTAGCAACTAATTTATTGTATTTCTGAAGTGTGATTAAATAAAAAACTCCGGAAAGACAGCGTTCTCCGGAGTTTCATATCGTTTTACTTCTGACTTTACCAAATCAGGTTTGAGCTCAGTAAATTGTCGGGATTGAGGTTGTTTTTCTCGATATCCTTGAAGTGTTTGTATGTTCCAACTTTTAGTTCGTAGGTGGCAGGTTCGTCGCAAACAATCATCCCGCGCGGATGCAATTGCAGAGCGCTGATGGTCCACATGTGGTTTACACCTTCTTCAACGGCATGTTGCAAGGCACGGGCTTTGTTGTACCCATTCACAATAATTACCACTTCCCTGGCATCCATAACGGTAGCAATACCAACAGTCAGCGACGATCCGGGTACTTTATTTACATCGTTTTCGAAGAAGCGCGAATTGGCCACTTTGGTGTCGTAATTCAGCTCTTTGTCGCGTGTGCGCGAGGCCAGCGACGATCCCGGTTCGTTAAATGCAAGGTGTCCGTCGGGGCCAATTCCGCCAAGGAACAAATCGATTCCGCCGACAGCTTTAATTTTATCTTCGTAAGCCTGACATTCGGCTTTAATATCAGGAGCATTTCCGTTCAGGATATTGGCGTTTTCAGGCTTAATATCAATATGTCCGAAGAAATTTTCCCACATAAATGTGAAGTAACTTTGCGGATGATCTTTGGGAATGCCTACATACTCATCCATATTGAAGGTTACTACATTCTGAAACGACACCTTTCCGGCTTTGTGCAGGAGGATAAGGTGGCGGTAAATTCCCAGAGGCGATGAGCCGGTAGGCAGGCCCAATACAAATGGTTTTGCGGGGGTGGGGGTGGCCAGAATAATCTTTCTGGCAATGTAATTAGCTACCCATTGTGCGGCTAATTCGTAATTGTCCTGAATAATAAGTCTCATAATATTTAATTCTGATGGTTTTTCTCAATTTTCGTCAGGCGATCAATCATTTTTTCGCCAAGCTCCGTTTTCCGTCCAATATGATTTACGATTTCGTTGACAAAATCGTTGCTTTCAAAGTTACCTCTAACTTTTTCAAAATCCAGCTTTTGAGTGGTTTTATTGCCATCCATGCCAAAACCGGTCATCGAATCGAGCCTGAATTCCTTTTTAGCGTCGTCGTACAGCAATTCGTCGAGGCCAACTACGCTCGATTTCCATTTTTCAACGAGCGAAATCAGGTTTTCAATCGTTAGTTCCTCAATCGGCTTTCCTGTTTTTTCAGCCAAAAGCTCGGCTGCCCAGGTCCATTCGTATTCGTAGTAACTGTTGTGTAGTGCCTTAAATTCCAGTTCAATGGTTGGCAGGCTTACCAGCTCTTTCTTTTCAATGCTTTTTATCAGCCGGCTGATTTCCGTTTTGGGTGCGATTAATCCGGCCAGGTCACTCCATTCGCCTTGCCCAATGGTATGTTTGGGCTTCAGGCAATTCCGGAGTTCTTCCAGGGTTTTAACATCGCATTTTTCGAGCCTCGAAATGACCGAATTCCCAAGAAATTTCCAGATCGCTTTTTCGTAAAGTTCCATTCCCCGTTCCAGCGAGCTCCTGTTGATCAGCGTATTCCGGTAAGCAAAAACTTCGGTGGTTTCTCCTGAAATTTCTTTCAGGCTGCGTAGAATTTCCAGTCCTTTCACCATTTTTTTGATTGTGAACGGACTAAGCAGGTTGAAATTGATGCAATCGAGTTTTTCGGGATCTTTGCGTTTATCGCGTCGCGGCCATTTCATCACGTCGCGGATGGTTCCCACGCTGCGAAGGTTCACTCCGGGGGCAATCCAGCTGTCGTCCTTGTTTTCGATGAGGTACGAAAATGGCAGATCCGACGTGTCGGTATTTTTATAGTGGCGGCCCATCACCAGCGTGAAAGCGCCAATTTTGGCCGGCCACAGAATGTACGAATCGGAAGTTGTTTTTGAGCCGCGCTCCACAATGCCATGATGAATTGGTCCCAGCTTATACATGTGGTTACTCTGGTTCGAGCCGCTGCCCGCATTGCAAAACGAGAACATTCCGGCAATCAGCAGCGTCGATTTGTGGTGAGTTACCGTGTAGGGCCCACCAAATATGGAGCATGCTTCGCCATGAAATCCCTGGCAGTTGGCAAAAAACAGCGAGTTTTCGGCCGAATACTGTTTTCCCAAAACGCAGCCCTGTCCCACAAAACAGTGCGAAACAATGGTTCCGTCGGAAATTTCGGCTCCGGATGAAACAATGAAGTCTTCGGCAATGATTCCGGCGCCCAGTTTTACCGGGGCAAACTGATTGCTGTTCACCGAGCCGTTTTCGAGCCGGGTTGATCCCAAAACCTGGCTGTACGGGCCAAATTTCATGTTTTTGATTTGTCGTGCATTGCGGATTACTGAATGATGGCCGATAATTCCACGGTTACTTTTAACCGAATCGGCATAGGCCGTAATCATGTTTTCCAGCTCCTGAATGAGGCAGTGGCGATGTTTGTACCAGGCCAGAATGTATGCCAGATGTGCTGAAAGTTTATCGTAAATCATTACACCACGGCCGCCGGTTTCGTCGAGCGTCGATACTTTAATGCCGTTTCCAAAAGTGGTTTCTCCGTCGATAAAACACAATTCGATGTTTTCGAGGATCACATGGTCGTGAATGTCGTAGTTGGCCAGGTAATTCGAAACCTGGCTGATATATACATGGTTGCCAATGGTGCAATTATGGATGGTTGCATTATAAATGCCACAGCTGCGTGTAATTCCGCCAGCAAATTCAACGGTTCCTGAATTATCGCCAATCCGGATATTTCCGGAGAAGTGAACGTTTTTAATGTTTTCAGGAATGAATTCAGCGCAAACCTGAATATTGTTCCAGTTAGCGGCCGAACATCCCTGCCGGGTGAGGATTTCAATTTCAGGAGCGGTAAGTAACCGGTATGTTTTTTCCATGAATTTCGCTTTTACAATGTTATCTGAGCCAGGTAGTCGTAATGCTGACCTTTGAAAACTTTTTTGATTTTCAGATCATTCTTTTCCACGGCATTCTCCAGATTGCTTAAATCAACGTATAACCAGGGGAAAGGCTGACTGATCCAGCCTTTGTATTCAGTTTGAAACGTAAGTTGTCCGTAATAATTGTTGTCCGAAATATTGATCAGGGCCGCACCATCTTCTTCTTCGAAAAGGTAAATCAGGTCGGATGAATCGATCAGAATCTGGCCTCCCGGATTCAGCAACGATTTCAGATGGTGAAGCAAAATATCAAGTCCATCGAGCGTCCCGGCGATTCCGGTGCCGTTCATCAGCAAAAGAATAGTGTCGAATTTCTGGCTTTTGAACCTGAAAATATCCTGATTAATTACATTTTTAAGGTTTCGGCTTTGTAAAACCTCGCAGCAAAGCGCCGAAGTTTCGATGGAAGTAACATCAAAACCTTTTTCGTGAAGGTACACTGAATGAGCTCCGGCACAGGCTCCAATGTCGAGTATTGTTCCGCGGCACAGGCTCAGTGCCTTTTTTTCGAGCGCCGGCATTTGCCGGTAGGTACGGAAAAGATAACTGGTGTCGATCGAGTCATCGTCAAAATCATCAGCATGGACAATGATTGGTTCATTGATTGAGTTGAACTGATAGTCGTAAACCGCTCTACCAATCGGATCGTCAAATTGTTGGATCATACCTTTGTGCTGGGAGATGAATTAAACTTCAGCTAATTTTTGCTCAAATTTAAAACATGTTTTTTGTTTTTGGGAGTAAATGTAGAATCCTTCGGATGGACCTTCGCCAATGACTACAATTTTTGAGTCGGGCATATTTTTCGAAAAAGAAACAATTTCATCCAGGTTGAGGTTTTTGGTTTGCAACCATTTCGAGGTTAAAAAATCGCCGAGGCGCCATCTGCTGCCATTCTCCTCTGCTTCTTCAAAAAGCTTTAACGCTGCTTCGAAACTGATTTCAATAAAATGGGACATGTTATGATTATATGTTTAAGCTAAATTAAGGCAAAGCAAGGTGAAAAAAAAGTATTATCAAAAAAATCATTACCCGAAAATCAAAGGTTTAATGTTTTGTTATTTGAAATAAATGAACTTGATCCGGATAGTTGTACTGATTGTTTAAAACTACTTTTTGAAAAGAAATTATGACGATTTTAGAACGTCAGATTGTAAGAAAAAGTCTTTCGTTTATTCCTGAGAAATCAGCTTCTTTCGCGCCAGGAAATCCGCATTACACATAAATCAACTCCATCCGATTCGCGAACCAGGCAATTCAGCGATTCGTTTGCCGAAAGTTGGGTGCGCGTTACTGCTATTTGGTCGCCGGCCACCGCTTCTTTCAAATAATTCACTTCGAGTTCTGCCGGTTCATTTTCATTCAGGAAATCAATTCCGAAATCGTCGAGCACCCGTTCAACATATTTCACACTATTGAAGTGTTTATTGATATCAAGCTCGCTGAAAAGTACCGGATAAAAATTCAGGTTTCCAGGGTGAACATCAGGCTTGATTCTTTTCGGATTGCGACAGGCCTTTGCCTCAGTGAGCTTTGGAAAAGTGGCTTTGTAATCGCTTAATCTGAATATTTTGCGTGTTTCCATATCCAGAATCAGCCAGGCCGAACTGGCTTTCAGGATGATTTCGCCCTTACTGTCTTCTAAAATATACTCGCGGTAAGCGTACATGCCATCAGTTCCGGCCGACCAGGTGTTAAGCATAAGTTCGTCCTGCCATGCGGGATATTTTTCAACCTGCAGGTAAAACCGCGACAGTACCCAGAAAAGGTTATGGTTTTTCAGATCGTCGTACCCCCAGTCCATAATTTGAGCATGCGCCCAGGCCGCTTCAAGCATCACATTAAAAAGCGCGGCAATCGAAGCCTTTCCGTATTGGTTGGTCTGGTACGATTTAATGGTTAGTTTTTCCTGATATTTTTCCATTTCGAAAGGTAATTTTAAACCTTTGTGCAAAACTATTGTTCAGTTTTGAAAAACCAATCGATTTACCGACTTTTGCACAAATTTTAACAGAATATGGAGAAGATTATCATAAAGACACCGGAACAGATTGACGGTATCAGAAAAAGCAGCCAGTTGGCCGGACAGACGCTCGAATTTATTGCTCCATTTGTAAAAGAGGGCGTTTCGACCGAATTCCTGAATCAAAAAATTGAAGCTTTCATTCGCGAGCACGGGGCTATCCCGGCTACTCTTGGTTATGGTGGTTATCCAAAATCGTGCTGTATTTCGCTCAATGAAGTAGTTTGCCACGGCATTCCTTCGGAAGCTGAAATCCTGAAAAACGGCGATATTTTGAATATTGATGTGACCACTATCCTGAACGGGTTTTATGGCGATACCAGCCGTATGTACACCGTTGGCGAAGTGTCAGAAGCGGCGTTGGACCTGATTGAAGTAACCAAACATTGCATCGATTTAGGTATTCAGCAGGTTCGCCCGGGCAACCAATTCGGAAATATTGGCTATGCCATCAGCAAATACGCCAAGGCGCAGGGCTACTCGGTTGTTTACGAGTTTTGTGGCCATGGGGTAGGGGTAGATTTCCACGAAGAACCGCAGGTTGACCATACTTCGCGCAGAAATACCGGACCTTTAATGAAACCCGGGATGACTTTCACTATTGAGCCTATGATTAATCAGGGACGTCCGGGAACTGTGATCGACAAAGTGGATAAATGGACTGCCCGTACGGTTGACCGAAAACTTTCGGCGCAATTTGAGCACACCATTTTGATTACTGAAACCGGATTTGAAGTGTTGACCGACGTACTTGGAGAGTACTAAAATATTGCGGGTTACGCGTTTCTGGTTTTTGACCTCCAACACGTAACCCGCAACTTATATTCAGGCATTTTTCAGAATAACCATTGTGGCGCCATAGCCATATTCCTTAAAGCTGGCATCCTGAAAATAATACTTCTTGTATTTCGATGTGAGCTCTTTGCGTAACTCCTGTTTCAGGGTTCCGTTTCCAATTCCGTGAATAAAAACAATGCGGCGGGTGCCGTTTGCAATGGCTGTTTCAAGTTCGTTGCGGAAACGTCCCATCTGAATTTCGAGCATTTCGTGGTTGGCCAGTCCGCGGGTATCTTCAAGCAATTCGTGAATATGAAGGTCAACTTCGACCAAATCGGGCGACACCGTTCGTTTTACCTCAATTTTCGGCTCATCTTTTTCTTTTACAACCTTGGTCAGTTCCGAATCCGAAAGTTTGGCAACTTCTGTTTCCAGATCAGACTCAAGCAATGAATAAATAATGGCGTTTTGTGCAAAATACCGGGTTTTTTCGTAGCTGTTTTGCTTGTAAAACTTAACCGCATTCAACCGCAGACTTTTTACGACAGGTGCTTCCATTCGATCGGATTCTTCCCTGAAAAACAGCAACTGAAACTGGAAATCGGGTAATTCATTCAAATCCATCCGTGTAAAACTTTCGAGATAACGTTTGCTGTTCGGATTCATTTTGCCTGACTCAACGCTGCGATAAACTTTATTTTTCAGGTGACTGTAATTGTACAATACAAAGTTGTTACTGTCGTTCACCAGGTAAACCTTTAATTCGCCGTCAACCGGATTGCTTTCGTTTTGCGGAACAAATGCCAGATAGCAGCTAGGCGTATCTTTACCGGCTACATATTTGGGTTCAGCTTTGGGTTGTTCCCGTTCCGGAGCTTTTTCCTCGTTTTTGGCCGGAGCTTCCCGTTTCGCAGCCCGTCTTTCCGGTTCGTGTGTGAGCGAATCATCAATCACAACCAGTTCGCTAACCATTGTCGGCACCTCAAAACCATCGTAATCTTCAACAGTTACCATGGTTTTATTGATTATTGATTTAACAACACCGCCACCAACGGCATTCAAAAACCGAACTTTATCTCCTACTTTCATCTGTATAAATTTTGACACAAAACTACAACAATAGCATCAAGACGCAAGAATAAACTACGCATCAGTTAATTTTGCTCATCGAAACTGAATTGGTACTTTTGCGAACCCGAGAAAATATGGAAAACACAAATAACATTCTGAAAAAAGTAACCGGCATTGCCATCAGCGATTATTCGTATGAATTACCCGACGAACGCATTGCCAAATATCCGCTGAAGGAACGCGACCAGTCGAAATTGCTGGTGTGGAAGAATGGCTCCATTCATGATTCTCAATTTGGAGAACTGCCAAAGTTTTTGCCAGCAAATAGCTTACTTATTTTCAATAACACGAAAGTAATCCGTGCCAGACTTCACTTTCAGAAGGAAACAGGTGCCAAAATCGAAATTTTCTGCCTCGATCCATTTGAGCCTGCCGATTACCAGATTGCGTTTCAAACTACTCAATCATGCATTTGGAAATGCATGATCGGCAACCAGAAAAAATGGAAAGGCGAATTGTTGCGCAAGTCGGTTTGGATTGATAATGCTGAAGTTGAATTATGTGCGGAGCAGATCGATCAGGAAAATAAAAGCCTGATACGGTTTAGCTGGAACAATACAAATTTTGAATTTTCAAGAGTTATTGAAGCCGCCGGATCATTGCCAATACCGCCATATTTGAATAGGGAAACCGAACAAAGCGATCTGGAACGATACCAAACGGTTTATTCGAAAATAAAAGGCTCGGTGGCCGCGCCGACCGCAGGGCTGCATTTTACCGAAAAAGTGTTTAATCACCTCTCCGGCGATGGCCATGAACTGGCAGAATTGACCTTGCACGTGGGGGCTGGAACATTTCAGCCGGTTAAAAGCGAAACCATTTCGGGTCACGAAATGCATTCGGAGCATTTGTATGTCAGCCGCGATTTTCTGAAAAAGCTGATTCATTATCAGGGAAAGAAAATTGCTGTTGGAACAACTTCAGTACGGACTTTGGAGAGTCTTTACTGGCTGGGAGTTCAGGTCTGCAAAAATCCTGAATTAAATGCTGATGATCTGAAAGTTTCGCAATGGGAAGCTTATCAGGAAGAATCTGTAGATATTTCATTACTCGAATCGCTGCAACAGTTGATTGATTTACTCGACCAAAATCAGATTGATCACTTGTCTGCTTCCACGCAAATCATAATTGCTCCAGGGTATAAATTCAGGGTAGTTGATGGGTTGATTACCAATTTTCATCAGCCGCAAAGTACATTGTTGCTGCTTATCTCAGCCTATCTTGGAGACGAATGGCGCAGGATATACGAACATGCCCTGACACACGACTACCGTTTCCTGAGTTATGGCGATAGTAACCTGTATCTGAAAGCTTGAACAAACACGCGCTTATAAACAAAAAGTGCATGCCGGATAAATTCCAACATGCACTTTTTTATTGCGGATTTCTCGGTAATTAAATTCCAGCGGCAGTCATGGCAAGGTAAACAAGTCCGGCAATCAGCATACTTACCGGAATGGTAAGTACCCAGGCTACCAATAAATTGGTAGCAACGCCCCAGCGTACAGCCGACAATCGTTTCGTCATACCAACGCCCATTATCGAGCCTGAAATGGTGTGAGTTGTACTAACCGGAATACCTAAACCCTGCGATACGCCAAATAAGGTAATCGCACCGGCAGTTTCGGCTGCAACACCTTCAACAGGTGTTACTTTCGTAATTTTTGAACCCATGGTTTTTACAATACGCCATCCGCCCATCATCGTTCCTAGTGAAATAGCAGTATAACATGAAATCGGGATCCAGGCCGGAACATGCAGGTGATGCTTGCCAACGGCGTCGATGGTTTCGGTTACATGTACCCATTCCGGAATTGATAATCCCTGCGAATTCAGATGTCCGATGTAAACCATCATTGCAGCACTGATAATACCAACAACCTTTTGCGAATCGCTACCTCCGTGGCCCAAACTAAATGCTCCGGACGACAGTAGCTGCAGCCGTTTGAACCATTTGTTGGCATGATGCGGATTGACCCGCCTGCAGGTCCAAAGTATTATTAAGGTAATGATATATGAAATGATCATCCCAATAATCGGGGCAAGGAAAATAAACCCAATTGTTTTTAAAATGACAGCTTGGTTTATTACCGCAAAACTTCCGGTATGAGCAACTGCAGCACCTGCAAAACCGCCAATTAAAGTATGTGATGATGATGAAGGGATTCCAAAATACCAGGTAAGTAAGTTCCAGATAATTGCAGCAACAATTCCGGCTAAAATAACCTGCAAACTGATAACACTGCCGTCAACCGTTTTGGAAACTGTATTGGCCACTTTAAGGTCGAAAATCCAATAGGCCATAAAATTGAAAAACGCTGCCCAAATTACTGCCGGCAGAGGGGCAAGTACTTTTGTGGAGACAACGGTTGCGATGGAGTTGGCTGCATCGTGAAACCCGTTGATCAAATCAAACACAAAAGCCAGTATAATTATAACAATCAATATCGTAAGCATAGCCTGATGTAAATAAGGTTAATACTAAAATTAATCCTGAATCAGGCGTATTTCACTAATATCGTTTTAACTACGTCAGAAACATCTTCCATTTTATTGGCAATTTTTTCAATATTCAGGAGAATTTCTTTTTGTTTAATCAGTTCAATCGGGTCTTTTTCGTTTTCAAATAAGCTCGAAATAGCCATATGGTAGTATTCATCAATCCGGCTTTCGAGGCGGTTTAACTCTTTACAGGCTTTAAGTACTTTGTGCGAATTTTTAGTGTCTTCCAAACCGCTTACTGCAACTTTAATCAGCTGACATCCCTGGGCAATTAAAGCAACCATATCTTTCATGAATGAACTAAACACAGTGCAGCGGTAAATTTCAATTTTTCCGGAGGCGCTGTAGATTAAGTCCACTACGTCGTCGATGGTTGAGGTTAATTCGTTGATGTCTTCACGGTCGAAAGGAGTAATAAATGACTGGTTCAGCACATCAAAAATCTGATTGGTAAACTCATCACCTTTCTTTTCAATTGCCTTGATAGCCAGACCCAGAGCTCTCCGCTCTTCCAGTTCGGGAGAATTGATCAACTTTTCGAATGCTAAAGAAGCTTCAATCGTGTTTTCAGCAGCCTGATTGAACATGGCGTAGAACTTCTTTTCCTTTGGTATAAAATACTTAAGTAAACCTGAAAATTTCATATCATTTGTTTTAATGAAAAATAGCTTTCTAAAAACCAGCACAAAGATGCGAATAAGAATTATTTCACAGGAAATAATTTTTAATTTTATTCTTATTAAATTGTAATATAAATTTACACAATTAATTGTTCTGTAATCGTTTTGTAACTTTTTTGTAATATAATGAATTAAAAGTTTGTGCCCTGATCCTTAAGCAGGAATATGTTTGAAAGGGTATTTTTCACTGACAAATATCAATCCGGTAAAACTACAGCGTATTAACCAGAATTATTACTTTTGCCAGCAAAGATAAACGAACTTGCCTTTGGGCCGAAAGTTTAGATTGATTAATTAAACCAGTGAACATGTTTTTTTTAGGATTATTATCGACACCACTGCCTTATTTGCTCTTAGCCGCATTCTACTTTTTCGGCTTCGCTGTGGGTATGTTCAATAATAATACTGGTGACGAAAATACAGAAGCCACCGTTTCGTCGGTTACAATTCCAGCCGAAATAAAGCAAAAAAACATCGAGAATTCAGTCTATTATTTTCAGGTCTCCAATTCTGAAAGAAAGACGCAAAACAGTACCATAAAAATTTCCGAGTTATCCGCTGAATTTTCTCCGGATACCGGCCCAAAAGTATTTTTAGACCGGAGCGGTACATTTTATGAGTTCAGGCTCTCCAAATTTCAATTTTCACGTCCACCTCCATCTGGCTGCTAAAAAGTTAATACACTTTTTATTGTCCGGCCGCAGCTATAAATTATGCTCTAAACTGAGCTAAAGCTGCAACTTTTATTATACATCATTGTTTTCTATTGGCAATCCTGATAAAGATTTATTATGATAGGGGTGATAGGCATTAGCTATAAAACAGCGCCACTCGAGATTCGCGAAAAATTCTCATTCTCAAAAGAAGATATAGTTTCGTTTTCAGAACAGTTACAGCAGGAGACAGAAATATCGGATCTGGTGCTTGTTTCAACATGCAACCGGACTGAGATTTATTTCTCGCAGGATAAACATGACAATCAAACAGCATTTGAACTTGTTTATGAGGTGATCAAAAAATTCAAGCAGATTACTGATCACTGCTGGCAGTATTTTTACCATCGGTCGAATGCCGGAGCTGTAAGACATTTGTTTGAAGTTGTTTCAGGTCTCGATTCGTTGATTATTGGTGAAGATCAGATTATTGGACAGGTAAAGGAAGCTTATATTACCTGTACCGAACTGGCTCTTACCGATGCCGTTCTGATGCGGCTTTTTCAAAAGTCGTTTGAAGCAGGGAAACGTGTTCGCACCGAAACGGGCATTAAACTGGGAATTACCTCGGTTAGCAGTGCGGCAGTCGAAATGTGTGCTTCTATGCTAAACGGAGTGAGCGACAAGTCGGTGTTGCTTATTGGAACCGGAGAAACCGGAAACCTGGCCCTTCAGAATATTTATAAAAAAGGAGTAAAACAAATTGGGGTAACCAATCGCACCTTAGAGAAGGCCGAAAAAACTGCTGCCAAATATAACGGGATGCCCATTCCTTACGAATCGTTTGAGAAATACCTGCATGGCTTTGACATTGTGATGGTTGCAACATCCTCACCAACTCCAATTATTACGGCTGAGATGATTAGCAAAAATAGCCACATCAGGCCCGATCATAAACAGGTTTTTATCGATTTGTCGGTTCCTAGAAATATTGAAAGTGCTGTAGGTCAGCTTAATAATGTTGAATTGTTAGGTGTTGACGATCTTCAGGAAATTGTACGACAGACAACCGAGAAAAAGAAAGAAAGTGCCGAAAAGGCTCATTTAATACTCGACGAAGTGGTGGCCGATTTTACCGAATGGCTTGCCAGCCGTTCGCTTCGTCCGGCAATTAATGTAATAACTACCAACCTGCAAACTATCAATCAGGAAGAACTTTCGTCTTACCGAAAACTGAATACCCCGGAAATGCAGGAAATTGTTGATGATTACGCACAACATTTAACTCAGCGGTACACCCGTTTGCTGATTAAAAACCTGAAAAATTTAACGGATAACGGAAAAAATATCGATTCGTTAAAAATCATCAATGATTTATTTAAATTCGACTAATTTATTTGTCCGGCAAATCCACTTGATTTGCTTTTGATTGATCAGAATGAAAAAAACTATAAGAATAGGCACGCGTGGCAGCCAACTAGCGCTATATCAGGCGAAAAAAGTAAAAGCTACGCTCGAGGTTCTATTTCCGGAACTTCAGGTTGAGTTGAAAATCATAAAAACGAAAGGTGATAAAATTCTTGATGTTGCACTCTCAAAAATCGGCGACAAAGGTTTATTCACCAAGGAAATTGAAAACGAACTAATCGACGGGAGCGTTGATATTGCAGTTCACAGTTTAAAAGACCTTCCTACCAAGTTACCCGAAGGATTAAAATTAGGTGCCGTTTTGGAACGGGGCGAATTCCGTGATGCTTTCGTTGGCAGAAATGGTAAAAAACTTGCTGACCTGAAGGCTGGCGATGTTGTTGCTACTTCGAGCCTGCGCAGGATCGCCGGGTTGCTGAAAATAAACAGTCAGATCGTTATCAAAGATATTCGCGGGAATGTTAATTCGCGGCTCCAGAAAATGGAAGATGGTTACTGCGATGCCATGATTATGGCGGCTGCCGGACTGCAACGCCTGGAACTCGATAGTTATATCACCGAAATTATTGATCCTGAAATAGTCATGCCAGCCGTAAGTCAGGGCGCTATTGCCATCGAAACCCGATTGAATGATCCGGAGGTTGATGCCCTGATGGAAAAAATGAATCATACACCAACCTGGAATGCCATTACTGCCGAGCGTGCATTTCTTGCTCGTCTGGAAGGTGGATGTCAGGTTCCGCTGGGTTGTTATTCGAAAGTGGAAGAGGGCCTGTTAACGTTGAGCGGTTTTGTCGCATCGGTTGACGGGAAACAATATATCAGAGAAACCATTTCAGGAGACGTTAACAGAGGTGCTGAACTGGGAGTACAAATGGCCGAGAAAATGATTGAGAGGGGAGCTGGTCAAATTCTGAATCAAATAAAATCAACCAACAACACTCACTAAACCAAAATGGGTAAAATACTCGAAAACAAGGTATTTATATCAACACGGCCTTCCGGACAGTCGGCCGAACTTGAAAACCTGTTGACAGAAGAAGCAGCAACGCTGATAAGTATGCCCACAATTGAGGTAAGGCCACTGCCACTGGGCGAATTTGCATGGCAGCAGCTTAAAAACATTGATGCATTTAACTGGATTGTTTTTACCAGTCCAAACGGATTACGGTATTTTTTCGCCCGTCTTTTCGAGCTTCAAAATAACTACGTACTTCCGGAGCATTTAAAAATTGCCGTGGTCGGTAAAAAAACCGCCGCCTCGCTCGAATGTTACGGAACATCGGCTTCGTTTATAAATTTGGGAAATACTGCTGAAGATTTTGTTGTCGATTTTTTTCATCGCGTAAATCTTGGCGAGCGTGTACTTTTCCCGATTGGAAACCTGGCGCGAACAGTTATTGAAGATAAAATATCAAAGAAGGCTGAATGTACGCGTATTCTTTTTTACGAAACAGTACTTCCTGAATCAGTTAATGAGGAAGCTCTTAATTTGATTATCAACGATCAGTATGATATGATTGTACTTTCAAGTCCGTCATGCTGCAATAATTTACTTCAGATTCTCGCCGGAAGGATTGATCCGACAAAACTTAGACTTGTCTGCATCGGACAAACAACTTCGGCCGAGGTAATCCGCAACGGGATTGAACCGCTGATTACAGCTGGCTCTGCCAATTCGCAGGGAATACATTCTGCAATTCTCAATTACTTTCAGAAAAAACAACTTTTAAACAATTAAAGCTATGTCATTTCCAATAACACGCCTCAGAAGACTGAGACACACACCGGTTTTAAGAAATTTAGTACGTGAAACTATATTAACCCGCGACGACCTGGTTATGCCCTTGTTCGTTTGCCCGGGAACCAACGTAAATAACCCGATCAAATCGATGCCGGGAAACTCGCAGCTGTCGGTTGATTTGCTGGTTGAAGAATGCCGCCGCCTTTATGGATTGGGTATTCAGGCAGTTTTGTTGTTCGGTATTCCTGAACACAAAGATGAGCATGGGTTGGTTGCCTGCGAGCACAACGGAATTGTACAGCAAGCTGTTCGCGCCCTCAAAGCTGCTTTGCCCGATTTGTATATCATTGCCGATATTTGTAACTGCGAATATACCACTCACGGACATTGCGGAACCATTGTGGATGGCGACGTTCACAACGACTTGACTCTAGTGACTCTGGCAAAACAATCGGTTTCACTGGTGCAGGAAGGTGTTGATATGGTTGCTCCAAGCGATATGATGGACGGCCGCGTGGGCGCTATCCGTCGTGCTCTCGATGATAATGGTTTTTTTAATACGCCAATCATGGCCTATTCAGCCAAATACGCTTCAGGTTTCTACGGACCGTTCCGCGAAGCTGCCGAAAGCGCACCAAAGTTCGGAAACCGCGCCACTTACCAGATGGACCCCTGCAACGCTAACGAAGCATTGCGTGAAGTTGCCCTCGATATTGAAGAAGGTGCCGACATTGTGATGGTAAAACCTGCATTGAGTTATCTGGATATTATTCAGCGCGTAAAAACGAATTTCAATATTCCGATTGCAGCTTACAACGTAAGCGGCGAATATTCGATGGTAAAAGCTGCTGCTGCCAATGGCTGGATTGACGAAAAGCGACTGGTTCGCGAAATTCTGACCTCAATCAAACGTGCGGGTTCCGATATCATCATTACTTACCACGCTCAGGAAATTGTGAAGGAATTGTAAATCGTATCATGCTTCAAGTATCAAGTATCATGACTTTTTCTTGATACTTGATACCCGATACTCAACTTATATACAATGAAAAACTACACCCAAAGTATAGCCGCTTTTGCGGAAGCACAAAAACATATTCCCGGAGGAGTGAATTCTCCGGTTCGCTCATTTAAAAGTGTTGACGGCGATCCGCTGTTTATTGCCAGCGCCAAAGGAGCCAAAGTTTTCGATATTGATGGTCACGAATATATCGACTATGTTGGTTCGTGGGGCCCGATGATTTTGGGTCACGCTCATCCGGATGTGATTATGGCTATCCAGAAAACTGCAGCCAAAGGAACCAGTTTTGGTGCTCCAACTTTGCTCGAAACCGAGATGGCACTGCAAATCAAAAAAATGGTTCCGTCGGTTGACAGCGTTCGTATGGTTAACTCCGGAACAGAGGCTACCATGAGTGCTTTGCGACTAGCTCGCGGCTATACCAAACGCGAACTGGTGATCAAGTTCGAAGGCTGTTATCACGGTCACAACGACAGCTTCCTGATCAAAGCTGGTTCAGGAGCTTTGACTTTGGGAACGCCTAATTCGCCTGGTGTAACTTCAGGAACAGCTAAAGACACACTGATAGCCGGCTATAACGATTTGGATTCAGTAAAAGAACTATTTATTCGCTATGCCGACCAGATTGCTGCAGTCATTTTGGAGCCTGTTGTTGGAAATATGGGAGTTGTGATTCCACAACCCGGCTTCCTTCAAGGCCTTCGCGACCTTTGCACCAAATATGGTACAGTGCTGATTTTTGATGAAGTAATGACCGGTTTCCGCTTGTCGAAAGGCGGTGCACAGGTGCTTTATGGAATAACACCCGATTTGTCAACCTTCGGGAAAATTATTGGCGGAGGTCTTCCGGTTGGTGCTTATGGCGGGAAACAGGAAATCATGGATATGCTGGCGCCTAAAGGTCCGGTTTACCAGGCCGGAACGCTTTCAGGAAACCCATTAGCTATGGCGGCAGGTATTACAGCACTAAAGATTTTGGACGAAACCGATGGTTTTTACGAAATGCTCGAAGATAAATCGGCCCGACTGGAAGCCGGAATCAAAAAATGTTTGGCCGACCTGAATTTCCCTGGAGTGGTAAATCGTGTAGGTTCCATGTTTACACTTTTCTTTACCGAAAGCGACCGCGTAACTTCGTACACCGAAGCCTGCACAAGCAACACGGCCATTTACGCCAAATACTTCAAGATGGCATTGGACAGTGGTATTTATCTGGCGCCATCACAATTTGAGGCAGGATTTATGTCGGCCGCCCACACAGCAAAAAAAATTGATAAAACGATTGAAGCAACATACGAAGCGTTAAAGGTATTAAAAGGATAGAAAAGCCCCATCCCCATCCCTTCCCCAAAATGGGAAGGGATGGGGATGGCAGAGATCAGAGAATACGCTCGACTGGAGTATTTTTATCTGAACTTAGCAAGTCAAAAGTCCCCCAATTGGGGGATTAGGGGGCTGAAGATTATTACCTACAAAACTCTGGCAGATTTTTTGAAGTAGCTTATGTGCTGAAGGATTAAACTTCAGCTAAAACAAGGAAACAATTAAAATTGATAGTCATGAAAACAAAAATTGGAATCTTAGTTTTGGCGCTATGCACAAGCTTCTTTAATGTACAAGCCCAACGACGGGTATATACAACTACCCGGGCTGCCAGTTACGATATTAGCGACAACCTCGATTTGGATGCGGTGTCGTCAATATTCGGTGAATCAAAGGATCTTGAAGATTTTGAATACCGGCTGAACGATCCGGATAACCGTATTTCGAACCTCGATCTAAATGAAGATGGTTACGTAGATTACCTTCGGGTGATTGAAACAACCAATGACAGAAATTCGCTGGTAGTAATTCAGGCAGTGCTCGATCGCGATGTTTATCAGGATGTAGCAACAATTGAAATTGAACGTTTAAACAACGGAAGCCACCGTATTCAGGTGGTAGGCGATGCCTGGATTTATGGCCCGGATTACATTATTGAACCGGTGTTTGTTCGTACTCCGCTCATTTTCTCATTCTTCTGGGGTCCGCGTTACACTGTTTGGCAGTCGCCTTACTACTGGGGATATTACCCACAGTGGTATCACTATTACCGTCCTTACTCTGCCTTTAAATATCACAAACATGTGTATGTTCACATCGACAGGTACAATACTTATAACCGCATAAATGAGCGTCATTTCCGTATTTCCGGCGATTCGTATAACTCATATCACCGGAATGATTATGCCAAACGTTATCCCGACCGTGCTTTTGAAAACAGAAACCGTGAAGTACGTAATCACAACGAATTGATACAACGACGGTCTGATCGTTCAGGGAACGGTTTGCCTAATAATAGCGGAAATCGACCGAACAGCAGGATTAGGCAGGATAACAGAAACATGGCTCCTGAACAATACGACCGTAACAGATCGAATTCAGAAAATCGCCGTCCGGTTTACCAGAATAAATCCGGACAGGTACAACCGAGAGAATACGACAGAAATTCGGGGAAAAGTCAGCCTGAATACAACAGAAGACAAGAACAAAAGCAAACTGAAACATATGAACGACGTTCCGAACCGCAAAGCAGGCCATCTGTCAATCAGGAAAGATCTTCACGACGTGTTGAAACGCAGCAACGCAGCTCAGCTCCGAGAGAAAAATCTGGTTCAGTGCAGCAAAGCAGGAGCCGTTCGAACAGCGGAGTGAGACAAAACTCCAGAAGCGTTCAAAAGTCTGAATCTCCAAAAAAGGAGCAGAAAAAAGAAAGCAGGGAACGCAGACGGGAAGAGTAGATTTTAAAATTTAAAATATTATAACTTGACAACAAATTCAATTTTACTGAAGACTCTGAGGGGAGAGAAAACCGAGCGGCCGCCCGTTTGGTTTATGCGTCAGGCGGGCAGGGTGTTGCCGTCGTACATGAAAATTAAGGAAAACTATACGTTCTGGCAGATGATGCAGAACCCGGAAATTGCAGCAAAAGTAACCTTGCTTCCGGTTGACGATCTGGGCGTTGATGCCGGGATTTTGTTCTCCGACATTTTGGTGATTCCGCACGCCTTGGGCATGGGCCTTGAGTTTAACGACAGCGGCCCGCTGTTCGATCAGCCGCTGGCGTATCGCGAAAATCCGCTGGCTGGACTGAACCCCGATCCTTCAAAATTGAATTACATTTACGATGTGATCGACGAGATTATCCGGACAAAAAGGGAAGAAACTCCGCTGATCGGCTTTTGCGGCGCGCCTTTGACCGTTTTGTTGTTCATGCTCCAAGGACTTGGCCGCAAAGGCGATTTTCCTGAAGCCATCAAATTCATCTACGAAAACAAGGCGACGACAAAAAAACTGATTGAAGTTGTTACCGATTTGTCGGTTATTTATGCGCAGGAACAGTGCAATCACGGCATTGAAGTGTTCCAGTTATTCGACACACACGCCGGATTGATTCCGGCCGATTTGTACCACGAATTGTTTATGCCAGCCACCAAAAAGATCGCCGCAGCAGTTCGTGAAAAAGGTATTCCGTTTATTTTCTTCCCGAAAGGATTGGGCACCGGAATCGCTCAAATCACTCCTGAAGACTGCGACTACCTGAGCATCGACTGGCAAACACCGCTCGATCTGGCCCGGAAATTAGTCGATCCGAAGATCGGCCTTCAGGGAAATGTTGACCCACGATTGTTATATGCAAGTCAGCCTGAAATTGAAAAGGCACTTGAACCATATATCGAATTTGGTAAAAATAACCAGAACTGGATTTTCAACCTCGGACACGGATTTATGCCGGGCATTTCATTCGAGAATGCCAAATTCCTTGCCGATTGGGTGAAACGAACAGACTGGAGAAGATAACGAAGTTCCAAATTTCAGGTTTCAAATTCCAAGTTTGGAACCTGATTTTTTGACTTTGAACTTGAAATTTGAACTTGAAACTTGAATTTTATGACCAACCGCGAATTACTCGAAAAATACAATTACCCGGTGCCACGCTACACCAGCTATCCACCGGCCAATTTCTTTACAGATACGTTTGGCACTTCGGATTATCTGAAGGCTATCGACGAATCGAATCAGTGGAATCCTGAAAATATTTCCATTTATATTCACATTCCGTTTTGCCTGAAATTGTGCTATTTCTGCGGATGTAATTCGTATGCATTGCGCAAGGAAGAAGTAGTAAAAGGCTATCACGAGGCGTTATTGAAGGAAATCCGGATGATTACCTCGCGGTTGGATAAAACACGGAAAGTTTCGCAAATCCATTACGGCGGAGGTACGCCAAACGCGGTTCCATTTGAGTATTTGCAGGAAATCAACAGTTTGCTGTTCGACACGTTCGAGTTTATTCCGGATCCTGAAATTGCCATTGAAGTCAATCCGGCTTACCTCACTTACGAGCAGATGACCGGGCTGAAAAAAGCTGGGTTCAACCGCTTTAGCTTGGGAATTCAGGATTTTAATAATGATGTGCTCGATGCCGTTAACCGCGATCAGGCGGCATTACCGGTGAAAGACATTATAGCTTTCCTGAAACAGGATTCGCCCAACATGGCCGTGAACCTCGATTTTATCTATGGTTTACCCAAACAAACAACAGCCAACTTTTCGGAAACCATCAAAAAAGCGATTGAGCTGAAACCAGACAGACTGGTAACTTTCTCCTACGCGCATGTTCCGTGGGTGAGCAAAATTCAGAAACGACTCGAAAAAGAAGGGTTGCCTGCGCCTGACGAAAAAATAAAAATGTATGATGCAGCTTTTGAGCTGATGACTCAAAACGGTTACGAAGCCATCGGGATGGATCATTATGCCAATGCCGGCGACGAACTCACGCAGGCTCGCCGCAACAAGCAACTGCATCGTAATTTCCAGGGATATTGCACCCGCCGTACCACCGGACAGGTTTATGCCTTTGGCGTCACCGGAATCAGCCAGTTGGAGGGCGTTTATGCGCAAAATACCAAGTCGATTGACGAATACATTGAGAAAATAAATAAAGGCGAATTAACCACAATCAAAGGTTATGCGCTCACTCCCGACCAGATTGTGGTTCGCGAAGTGATTACCGAACTGATGTGCAACGAGCAAATTATTTGGGCCGATTTGGGTCGGATTTTGGGCATGAGCGCTGACGAAGTAAAATCGCACACCACATACAATGCAGAACTGCTTCAGCAATTTGCCAACGACGGCATTATCAGCCTTTCCGACGAAAAAATTCAGATTACGCCTGAAGGACAATTGTTTATTCGAAATGTAGCTGCATCGTTCGATCCGCTCCTAAAATCGGGACAGACCAATTTCTCAAAACCTGTTTAATCATGACTGATTCGGCAAAACCATACGTTGTCATTATGGGTGCGGGCTTAACCGGCCTCACGATGGGTTTTTACCTGAAAAAATCAGGAATAAATGTTGTGATCATCGATAAAGCCGCCAAAACTGGTGGAGTCATTCAGACCATTCATGAAAAAGGATTTGTGTACGAAACCGGGCCAAATACCGGCGTTGTTTCGAATCCGGAGATGGCTGAATTATTTGAAGATCTGGCCGGGAAATGCGAACTGGAAACGGCAAATCCAGCAGCCAAACGGAGGCTAATCTGGAAAAACAACCAATGGAATGCATTGCCATCGGGTTTATGGTCAGCCGTAACGACACCTCTTTTTACATGGGGCGACAAATTCAGGATTTTAGGGGAGCCCTGGCGCGCGAAGGGAACCAATCCAAACGAAACACTTGCCGAGTTGGTAAAACGCCGCTTAGGAAATAGTTTTCTGGATTATGCCATCGACCCGTTTATTTCAGGAATTTACGCCGGAAATCCCGCCGAACTGGTACCCAAATATGCGCTGCCTAAACTATGGAATCTGGAACAGGAATATGGAAGTTTTATCCGAGGATCGATAAAAAAAGCCAAGCTGCCGAAATCCGACCGTGATAAAAAAGCCACGAAAGAAGTATTTTCAGCCAAAGGTGGTCTGCAAAACTTGATTGATGCACTTACCGAAGCAATCGGTCCGGATAGTTTTTTACTGTCGGCGGATGCGATGATAAAACCCACAGAAAATGGATTTCATTTGCAGGTTACCACGCCCGAAAATTTGATTCAGTTTGAGACCAAGCACCTGGTAACTACCTGTGGCGGATATGCGTTGGTCAACTTGCTACCCTTCCTGAACGAAGAGGAAATTGCCCCATTCCGGTCGTTAAAATATGCCGCAGTTACTCAGGTTTTGTTGGGCTTCGAAAAATGGAAAGGCATCGATTTGAATGCTTTTGGCGGTTTAGTTCCCGGAAAGGAAAACAAAAACATTCTTGGTGCGTTATTTACCTCGTCGTTCTTTGAAGGCCGCGCCCCGCAAGGTGGAGCTTTACTTTCCGTATTTATGGGTGGAACCAAACGCCCGGATATTGCACAAATGGACAACGATCAGATTGAAGCGCTTGTGCGTAAAGATATGCCACGAATGATGAGTTGCCGAAGTTTTAATCCGGATATGATTCGGATTCATCGTTATTCGAAAGCCATTCCGCAATACACCGAAACATCGGCTCAGCGTTTTGAGATGATTGAAAAGCTTCAGCAAAAGTATCCGGGTTTAATTTTAGCCGGAAATATTCGCGACGGAATCGGCATGGCCGACCGCGTGAAACAAGGGCGAACAATCGCGGAGGAACTGGCCGGAAAGATATTAGGTCATTTGTAGTCATTGATTGTCATTAAATTGTCGATTCGAATGGCGCGAAGCGAATGACAATGAATGACACGAAGTAAATGACTATTTATAACCAAAAGCAACAACTGTGAACGTATCGAAGACTGCCGCTCTCTACAAAAACATTCAGCAAACCATTTGTCGTACCCTCGAAGAAGCCGACGGATCCGGAAAATTCTCGCTTGATTCATGGGAAAAAGAAATTGGATCGGGTCTGACTTGCGTCATGCAAAATGGTTCGATCATTGAAAAGGCCGGGGTGAATTTCTCCCACGTCAAGGGTGATTTTAACGAAAATATGGCGCATTTGCTGGGTGAGCACGCCACTAAATTTGAGGCTACCGGTATTTCCTCCATACTTCACTCCGGAAACCCGTTTGTACCGACCATTCACATGAATGTGCGTCATTTTGCACTCGATAACGGTTCTTCCTGGTTTGGCGGTGGCATCGATCTCACGCCCATGTATGTCAATCCAGAAGAAGCACGCTGGTTTCATCAAACACTGAAAGACATCTGCGATAAATACGATACTTCCCTTTATCCGACTTGGAAAAACTGGGCCGACGACTATTTCTACATCGAACACCGACATGAAACGCGTGGTATTGGTGGAATTTTTTTCGATCGTATTGCCGTTAACAACGATTCGGACTATGAAAAAATGCTCAGCCTGACTGCTGATCTTGCCCATGCTTACCCGGTTATTTACGCAGAGTTGATGAAAAACAACGGTCACAAACCGTTTACCGAAGCCGAAAAACAGTGGCAAAAAATCCGTAGAGGCCGATACGTAGAGTTTAACCTGATTTACGACCGAGGCACCAAATTTGGTCTGGAATCGGAGGGCAACATCGAATCGATTCTGGTTAGCTTACCTGCCGAAGTGGAATGGGTGTACAAGCATCAGCCAGCACCCGAAAGTGCCGAAGCAAAGACTTTGGAGTTGCTGCGTAAGGGGATCGACTGGGTATAAAAAACATTATTCGCACAAAATATTTTCAATAGGAATTCTCATTCTGTTTCGCTATTTTAGAGGTGTCCCAATCTCTTTAATGACGGATAAGCTGAAAGGATCAAAGAGGTGTAGGCAGATCAAATACCTTAGTATCGGATTTGTAGAATACAAATTTAACCGAAATGATCCATGAACTTAGAGATTCACCAACCAGTCGGGTTTCCCAAATATTTCAACAGATGGCATTGGTCTGTATTGTTGATTTTAGTTACCCTGAGTTATTATTTAACTGCAAGACTTGGACTGACCTTTGCATTTGAGGGAACCAACGCGTCACCAGTTTGGATGCCTTCAGGCATTGCCATGGCGGCTGTTTTACTTACGAGTTACCGGGTTTGGCCTGCCATTTTTTTTGGAGCATTTTTTGCAAATCTCCAGACCTTGCCTGTTTCCGAGTTATCATTCACTTCTATATCTCTTCTTTCCATTATTACCGCAACAGGTAATACGTTGGAAGCTCTTGTGGGCGCTTGGTTAATTTCAAATTTTTCAAATAGCTCCAGCCCATTGGAGACAATGAAAGGAACTTCACTTTTTATCTTCGCCGGGGCATTGCTTTCTCCTGTTATTGCGGCTCTCGTTGGCTCGTTGTCGTTTTGCCTATTTACAAATCATTGGATGGTTTTGGATCACATGCTTTTAAATTGGTGGTTTGGAGATACATTGGGTGTGCTGATTGTGGCGCCAGTCATCATCAAATGGAAACAAAGAAAATTCGGTGAATGGCACTTCCTGAAACTTGCAGAATTAGCCGGGTTCATTATCGTATTGGGTTTGATATCCTATTTAATATTCTTCACGATTTATAACCTGATCTACTTATTTATCCCCGTTTTATTATGGTCGATATTCCGATTTGGTAAGTTTGAAACGAGCTTGTTTGTACTGGTAATAAGCGGGCTGGCGATTTGGTCAATTGACCATCACATTATAAGCAACCAACTTCAGCAAAACGAATCGATATTAGTCATTCAAAATTTTATTGGTGTTGTTGCTATTACTTTTTTAGTGCTTTCTTCGGTGATTTATGAGCGGAGGAAAATTCAGGCGAGCTTATAGGAAAGCCTGATCAAATACCGCACATTACTCGAAAATCTGCCCCAAAAGATATTTGTCAAGAACAGCGAGTTATTTTTTGTGTCCTGCAACGAAAATTTTGCCAGGGAGTTAAACATTCAATCATCTGAAATTACGGGGAAGACTGATTATGATTTTTTTCCAAAAGAACTCGCTGAGAAATACCGCGAAGAGGATGCTGAATTTCTGGTTTCAGGCAAGCCATTGGAAACTGAAGTTTGTGAGGTAATTGACGGACAAACCTGCTGGACACAAGTGGTTAAGATTCCTGTTAAAGATGAAAATGGTTCAGTCAATGGAGTTCAGGGAATTTTCTGGGACATAACCGACCGGAAACTTGCAGAGCTGGAGCTGGAAAACTACCGCAAGCACCTCGAAAACATGGTTGAGGAACGAACTGCCGAGTTGGAAATAGCGAAAGAACGGGCAGAATCGGCCGACCAGCTAAAGTCTGCTTTTTTGGCCACCATGTCGCACGAGTTGCGCACACCATTAAATTCAATCATTGGTTTTACCGGAATGCTGCTTCAGGAATTGCCTGGCCCGCTAAACGACGAGCAGAAAAAGCAGCTACGGATGACCCAAAAAAGCGGCCGCCACCTGTTGTCGCTTATTAACGATATCCTCGATTTGTCCAAAATTGAAGCCGGGCAGTTAAAATTGAGCACCGACCGGTTTAAAATAGCGGATGTCGTTCAAAATGTGATCGACCTCTCGCGACCATTTGCACAAAGTAAAAACCTGGTTTTAACGGGTACAGTCGATCCTGAACTGACGGAAGTTGTAAGTGATCAGATGCGGGTTCAACAGGTGATTATTAATTTGGTAAACAATGCGTTGAAATTTACCGAAATCGGTTCTGTTACCGTAAATGTATTTAAACGGAACAATTATTTTGTAGTTAAAGTAACTGATACCGGAATTGGAATCGAAGCTGCTCAGCTCAAAACCTTGTTCAAACCATTTATTCAGATTGATTCAGGAGTTGCCCGAAAACACGAAGGAACCGGATTAGGCTTATCTATTAGCAAAAAACTGGTGACGATGTTGGGCGGTACTATATCGGTAGAGTCGGAACCTGAAAAAGGTAGCACTTTTACAGTTGAATTACCACTTGAAATCATTGATCAGGCATAAAATAAAGTTCAGAAAACATACCAGACATGAAGTTAAAGGCATTAATCATAGAAGACAACGAGCAAAACATGTATATGCTGAGTTTTTTGCTTGAAAAAAACAACTACGAGGTACTTCAGGCATACAACGGCTTGGATGGTGTAAAAGCAGCACTTGAGCATCTTCCTGACGTTATCCTGCTGGACATTCAGTTGCCCGAGATGGATGGATACCAGATTGCCCGTGAATTAAGAAAAAGAAGCGACCTTAACAATATTCCAATTGTTGCTGTCACTTCGCACGCCATGGTTGGCGATCGCGAAAGGGCAATGGCTTCAGGAGCAACTGGGTATATCGAAAAACCCATCGATCCTGATAATTTTATCCAACGGATGGAATCCTATTTTTCAGAAGAACTTTTACGTAGGAGAACCGAATTATGAAGAAAGCCCTGATTGTTGACGATATCAAGGAAAACCTGTACCTGCTTGAATCGCTGCTGAAAGCATATGGGTATAAAACCGTTGCGGCAAATAATGGAGCAGAGGCGTTGGGGCTTGCTCTTAAAGAACCGCCCGATATTATTATTTCAGACATTCTGATGCCGGTGATGGATGGTTATACCCTTTGCCGCGAATGGAAGAAAGATGATGTCCTCAAAAATATACCCTTCGTTTTTTACACAGCAACTTATACTCATCCGAAAGACGGTGAATTTGCCCTAAGCCTTGGTGCCGAGAAATTCATTATCAAACCACAAGAACCCGATATATTTATGGGCATTGTTGAACAGGTTTTGACCGAATTTCGAAATGGGAAACTTCCGGTATCTCAACCCGATGGATCATCTGAAGTTGAGATGTTGAAAGAGTACAACGAAACGTTGATTCGAAAGATGGAAGACCGGATGCTGAAAAGCGAGGAGGCCGAAAAGAAAATCAGGATTTATGCAGCACAACTGGAAGCGGAAATTGAACAACGGAAACTGGCAACTCTAGCATTAAAAGAAAGTGAAGACAAATACCGCTCGATATTTGAAAATTCGGGCATTGCTATTTTATTGACTGCGCCCGATGGACGAATCTTTTCGGCCAACGATTTTGCCTGTAAATTATTTGGTTGGACTGAAGATGAAATCTGCAAATTGGGCAGAAATGGGTTAGCCGATGATTCCGATCCAAACTTTCCTGCTCTGATGGATGAACGGAGGCAAATGGGATATGCCAGCGGAGAACTTACCTTTATCAAAAAAGGTGGTTCAAAATTCCTGGCTGAGGTGTCTTCCATTATATTTCACGACAGAGAAGGAAATGAGCGTACAAGTATGGTTATCCGCGACCTTACCGAACAAAGAATTGCTGAAGAAGCGCTTAAAGAAAGTGAACTTCGGTTCAGAATATTGGCTGAATCTTCACCGGTAGGCATTTTCACAACCGACGAGCATGGGTTGACAAACTATGTGAACCCTCGCTGGTGCGAAATTTCTCAATTAAGTTTTGAGGAATCTCTGGGTTACGGCTGGCTCAAGTCCACCCATCCCGACGACCGGGATAACCTAATCCGTTCATGGCAACAAACTTCGCTGTTAGGCGGAGTCTCAAAAGCTGAATATCGTTTTATTCAGCCCGATGGTTCAGAGATATGGGTAATCGGACAGGCTGTTCCTCAGAAAAACGAACAAAATGTAATTACTGGTTATATTGGAACCATTACCGATATCACCGAACGGAAAAAGATGGAAGCCGACCTCATCAGATCAAAGGAGAAAGCTGAGGAAAGTGATCGGTTAAAAACGGCATTTCTTCAAAATATTTCGCATGAAATACGAACCCCGCTGAACTCCATTGTTGGTTTTTCTTCATTGATTACTGAACCTGATTCAACTTCGGAAGACCGCGAGTATTATGGCGAAATTATTAATCAAAGCAGCGAAAATCTACTCTCAATTATTGCCGACATCATTAACATCGCAACAATCGAGGCCGGACAAAATATTATTACAGAAAAGAAAGTAGATCTGTATTCCGTTTGTGATAAGCTATACAAACAGTTTAGCCTTAGGGCTCAAGGTCGAAACAATACGTTGGTTTGCAATTTTGCCCTTTCTGATGAGGAAACCAATGTAATAACCGATGAACCCAAATTGTTTCAGGTGCTAAATAACCTGATCGGAAATGCCCTCAAATTTACGGAACGGGGAAGTGTTTCTTTCGGCTGTCGTGTAAATGGTAATAGTTTGGAATTCGCTGTTGAAGACACTGGTATTGGCATTGCTCCTGAAATGCACCATGAAATATTTAAACGGTTCCGGCAGGTTGAGAGCACTGCAACCCGAAAATTCGGGGGATCAGGCCTTGGGTTGGCTATTTCGAAAGCGAATATCGAATTGCTTGGAGGAAGAATCTGGGTTGAATCGGAAATTGGGAAAGGCTCAAAATTCTGCTTTACCATTCCATATAAACCAGCCGGTCGATAACGGAATAGAAAACCCGAAAACCATCCTATGTCAGCTTGATCCTGGCGATCGTTTTTGTTTTTGCAGTAATTTTCACCCGATCGTCCAAACGTTTGCCAACAATCCAGATGGTACGATTGCCGCTGGCTAAAATCCAGGCATTTTCTTTCTCCGGAATCGAATATTTCTCGTCAATAAAGAAATCGCTCAGCTTTTTGAGTCCGGTCATTCCTAAGGGCTGAAAGTATTCGCCTTCCTGCCAATGGCGCAAAATCAAAGGAAATTCCAGTTTGTCAAGATCAAAATCGGCCACGTTAGGATTGGTCGAATAACGGAAATCTGAAGTCTTTTCCAGCCGATCAATGGTGAGATGAATCGGATAACTTAGTTTCCGGCAATCTTCATCGATATAAAATATTTTTTCCTGACCGACAGGATTTGGGGCAATCAGCAAATAATCACGGTCTTTGATCAACCGATAGTTTTCAGAATAAAACTTGCGCCCCGACTCTCTATTCAGCGAATCGACAATATCATCAATTTGCTCCGGTTGAAAGCCAAATTCGCGGATTAGCTCAAATAAAATGGTTTTCAGCGGACTGTAGGCAAGCAATTTTTCGATGTGAATCATCGCGCCTTGTTCGTCATCCGAAAAAACAACAGCACGGATTTCGCTCATCCGCTGATGAAAAAGCTGCCCTGTTTCATTCAATGTGCCAATGGTTTTCAAGGCATTTCGCCGGAAAGCAGGATTCACCTGTTCGAGCAGTGGAATGATTTCATGGCGAATCAGGTTGCGCTTGTAAATGGTTTCTTCGTTGCTCGAATCGGTGCGGTATGCAATCGATACACGCTGGCAATAATTCAGGATTTCGGTACGGTTGGTAAACAGCATCGGACGAATGATTTTACCCGATTTGGGCTGAATGCCACTCAGTCCGCGGATTCCACTTCCACGCGAAAGATTGATCATAAAAGTTTCAATCACATCGTCCTGATGATGGGCAGTAGCCAGGTAATCGAAATGATGTTGGCGAATGATTTCATCAAACCAACCATACCTCAATTCACGGGCAGCCATTTCAATGGAAATACCTTTCGCATCGGCATATTCGGCGGTTTCAAACCTTTTGGTGTAAAATGCAATATTGTGCAGGTCGCAATAATCGGAAACAAACTGCTCGTCGCCGTCCGATTCTTTTCCACGCAATCCAAAATTACAATGAGCCACTGCAACCGAAAATCCATTGCTGACAAACAAATGCAGCATCAGCATGGAGTCAGCGCCACCGCTCACCGCCAGCAAAATTCGCTGCGACGAATGAAACAGTTTTTCGCTGTGAATGTATTTCAGAAATTGCTCGACCATACCGCAAAGTTTCAAGTTCAAAGTTCAAAGTTCCAAGTTGGGCTCAGAAGATTGAAAATTGGATATTGGTTATTCAAAATTGGATATTTCTTCTAAACTGCGACTGACCACTGCTTACTTTTTTGCTACCAGCTCGGTAATACGTACAATAACCTCAACGGCCTTTTGCATCGATTGAACAGGAACAAATTCGTATGGGCCATGAAAATTGTGACCACCGGCAAAAATATTCGGGCAAGGCAGTCCTTTCCACGACAGTTGAGCGCCATCAGTACCACCACGAATGGCTTTTACTTTTGGTTTTACCCCAACTTCAACCATGGCTTGTTCGGCAATATCGACAATGAATTTGACCGGCTCCACCTTTTGCTTCATGTTGTAATACTGGTCATTCATTTTCAGGGTCACAGTTCCTACACCATATCGCAGGTTGATCAGGTTACATATTTCGCGCATCAGATTCTTTTTGGCTTCAAACTTCGTCAAATCGTGATCGCGAATGATGAATTCCAGTTTGGTTTCTGAAACATCGCCTTCGAACGATGTCAGGTGAAAAAATCCTTCGTAACCGGTGGTGTGCTCAGGTCGCTGATCGGGCGGAAGCATTTGCACGATTTGCATGGCCACCAGGGCGGAGTTGATCATCGTATTTTTTGCGTATCCGGGATGAACGCTGCGACCTTTTACCGTGATTTTAGCTCCGGCCGCATTGAAATTCTCGTATTCCAGTTCGCCAATTTCACCACCATCGAGCGTGTACGCAAAATCGGCACCAAATTTAGCCACGTCAAAATGTTTGGTTCCCTGTCCAACTTCTTCGTCGGGAGTGATACAAACACGAATTTTTCCGTGCTTGATTTCAGGATGCTGAATGAGGTATTCCATTGCCGTAAAAATCTCTGCAATTCCGGCTTTATCGTCAGCTCCAAGCAAGGTTGTTCCATCGGTTGTTACCAAATCCTGACCAACATATTTCAGCAATTCAGGAAAATATGTAGGGCTTAAAACCGTGTTGGAAGCTGAATTGAGTGTGATGTCGCTGCCATCATAGTTTTTTACCAGTTGCGGTTTAACATTCTCGCCCGAATAATCGGGACTGGTATCCATGTGCGCAATGAACCCAATCACCGGCAGTTTCTTATCAGTATTCGCCGGTAAAGTTGCGGTAACATATCCGTTCGAATCGCGTTCAACTTCTGTCATGCCCATAGCACGCAACTCTTCGGCCAGTTGATCAGCAAAAGGGATTTGTCGATCGGTGCTCGGATAGGTTGTGCTATCGTGATCGGAGGTTGTGTAAACCTTGGTGTATTTTAAAAATCTGTCTAAAACCTGTTCCATTTTAAATCAATCATCATTAATAAATCATAAATCTCTAAACGTCGTCGGAGTTGAACTTGAAGCCCAACCGTTTACCGGTCTGAATCTTGGAATTGTTGATTTCAGTGTGCATCTGCTCAACTGTCACAATCTTAACCTGATCATATGGCGGAACCAGCAAATCGAAATCGATAGCGTACTGAATGGCCGTTTCGAGTATTTCCCTCATGTATTCCCGGGTCATCTCGTCGCTACCAAAATCTTTTACTAATTCACCCGACTGGCGCTTGCCTTCAACAAAGAAATGATTTTCGCGGTTCACGAAAATTCGGGCGATCAGGTAGCCCAAATCCTCCATGCGGTTGTATTTGAAGCTGTCAGCCAAAAAATTGTAAATATTGAACACCCCGCAATAGGAGTTCATCGGGTTAGCTGTAATGTAATCCAGTTTCCAGATCGGATGCTCGCGATTGAAGACAAACACGTTGGAATGCATACTGAAAATCAGCATATCGCCGCCTAACTTAAATTCAGCTTCAAACGGACCTTTTTCCTGATAAACCGGCAAAACATTGTCGTCCACTTTATTTTTTAACTTTTCGCGATATTCGTCGGCCAGTTCTTTTAAAACTTCCTTCAGTAAAGCAAAACTACTCACTGCTTTTCGGTAAACTTCCTGTTTGATATTGGTTTTCAGGATCATGCCTGCCAACGGATTTTCTTCTTTCTTTTTTCGATTCATGGCCAAAATATTATTATACCATAAAAATAAGAAAAGCAGTCAACTTTGACTGCCTTTCCCTCTATGATTTATGCTTTTTTAGTAAGCCAATGCAAAAAGAACTCTACCTTTCGAAGGCTTTCCGGAGTAAATACATTTACCTTCTTCCGGAACCTGATCAAAAGGAATACAGCGGATAGTCGCTTTGGTTTCGTCTTTAATCTGCTGTTCTGTTTCCGGAGTACCATCCCAGTGTGCTGAAATGAAGCCTCCTTTATTCTGAAGCACCTCTTTGAATTCTTCGTAAGTGTCAACAGGCGTAGTCATTTCTCCTCTGAATTTCAAGGCTTTATTGAAAATATTAGCCTGAATGTCTTCCAACAGCTGCTGAATATGCGATTCAATACCATCCATTGCAACCACCTGTTTTTCGAGGGTATCGCGGCGGGCAACTTCGGCTGTACCATTTTCAAGGTCGCGAGGGCCAATGGCGATACGCACCGGAACACCTTTCAATTCATATTCAGCAAACTTCCAGCCTGGCTTTTTTGTGTCGTTGTTATCGTATTTCACCGAAATTCCAAGAGCTTTCAGTTTGGCAGTAATTTCTTTTACTTTTTCTGAAATAGCGTCCAACTGATCGGCCTGTTTGTAGATTGGAACAATTACCACCTGGAATGGAGCCAGTTTTGGAGGAAGTACCAATCCATTGTCATCGGAGTGAGCCATAATCAGGGCACCCATCAAACGGGTTGAAACGCCCCATGAAGTAGCCCAAACAAAATCTTCCTTACCCTCTTTATTGGTAAAACGCACATCAAAAGCTTTGGCGAAATTCTGGCCGAGGAAGTGTGATGTTCCTGCCTGCAAAGCTTTTCCGTCCTGCATTAATGCTTCAATACAATAGGTTTCCAGCGCTCCGGCAAAACGTTCGTTAGCCGATTTTGCCCCCTTAATAACCGGAACGGCCATATATTGCTCAGCAAAAGTGGCATAAACATTTACCATGCGTTCGGTTTCTTCCAATGCTTCCTGACTGGTGGCATGAGCGGTGTGCCCTTCCTGCCAAAGGAATTCTGCAGTACGAAGAAACAAACGCGTACGCATTTCCCAGCGAACTACGTTTGCCCACTGATTAACCAAAATAGGCAGGTCGCGGTACGACTGAATCCATCCTTTATATGTATTCCAGATAATGGTTTCAGATGTTGGGCGAACAATCAATTCTTCTTCCAGTTTTGCTTCCGGGTCAACAATGATCCCTTTCCCATTCGGATCGTTTTTCAACCGGTAGTGAGTTACTACTGCACATTCTTTGGCGAAACCTTCCACGTGGCTGGCTTCCTTACTGAAAAATGATTTTGGAATGAATAACGGGAAATAAGCGTTTACGTGCCCGGTTTCTTTAAACATCCGGTCAAGTTCAGCCTGAATTTTTTCCCAGATTGCATATCCGTATGGTTTAATGACCATACATCCTCTAACCGCAGAATTATCGGCAAGATCGGCCTTGACAACCAGATCGTTGTACCATTGAGAATAATTTTCGCTGCGTGAAGTCAATTCTTTTGCCATTTTTTAACTTTTGGTATGGTATTTGCGTTTTTCATATTAGTTTTAACGCCTACAAAGAAAGCAAAAATTATCATTCATTATAAAGGAGGGTCGACTATGAAAACTAAACTTACCGTCATCTCGTTAGCCGCAATTTTGGTCACGGCTTGTACAACGGGAACTCGCTTGACTAAGACCTATGATGATGACATTTATTTCTCCCCTGCAGATGTTCCGCCTGTAGCTGTTGTTGTCAACACAGATCAGGGTTATGAGAAATCAGCCAGAATGAGCAATAATGATACCAAAGACAAGAAAATTGTCATGAGCCAGATTGACCGGAATGCCGATGGCACTTCAACGGTTAATAATTACGTTTATCAACAGGATCAGAACAAAAGAGATCAGGATTATCAATCATACAATATCGATAATCAGGAGCTTATTAACTCAGATACCACCCAGTATTACAACGACGAAGAAGTAAAAACCGTAATCAATAATTATTACGACGATAATAGCGGTGACGTTGATTTTGCTTATCGCATCAACAGATTTTACCGGCCATACTTCTATAGTCCGTTCATGTATGATGACTGGATGTACGGTGGATATTATTCTCCATGGTATTCGAACTATTATGGTTTTGGATATGGCTGGAATTATGGCTGGGGTTACGATCCATGGTGGCCGTCAGCTTACGGATATTATTCTCCCTTTGCATTCGGCTTAGGTGGATATTGGGGCTGGGGCTATGGTGGCTATCACAATGGTTATTATGACGGATACTACAATGGCTACTACGGCACCGGTGGTGGTTTCTATAACTCTCATCAGATTGCACGTCGCCGCGATACCAACATGACTTTACCTGGCGGAAGCGGAAGATTCTCGAATAGTTCGATTTCAGGAACAGCAACCGGATCAAGACCAAATTCAGTAAGGTATTCCCGTGAGAATACAGATGTTAAGAATGCAACTATAGTTAACGATCGTCGCCCGAGCAGTGTTAACGGACGGAGAATGACCAATTCGACCATTGATAATCAGGGAAACACAACAAATCAGCAAGTAAGAAGGTCGTACGAACCATCGACTACCGGAAGAACATACGAACAGGGACGTGCCGTTGGTCAGAATCAGAATTATACACCAAGTTACAATAAACCACGGATTGTAAATCAATCGAATTACAACAACAGCTATTCGCGCCCTCGTACATCAGGAGTTTACAATAGTCCATCAGTAAGAAGTTCCAACTCTGGTAACCAAAACTACACCGAGCCAAGAAGTTCGTCGAGCATGAGACAAACTTATCGTTCGAGCTCTTCATATTCAACCGGATCGAGTTCTGTCGGGTCCAGAAGCTCTTCAAACTACAGCGGGCCATCTAATTCCGGATCAACTTACAGTGCTCCAGCACGAAGTTCTTCAGGATCTTATTCTGGCGGAGGCGGCAGTTCCAGCAGTGGTTCATCCAGTAGTGGAAGCAGTTCAGGTAGCTCTGGCGGTGGTGGTGGTTCAGGCCACAGAAGATAATTTGAATGATCGGAATAAAGCTGAAATCTAACAATCAACACATACAGAAAACATGAAACTAATCCGGAAAGGCCGGGAAAGTTTCATCTGACAATTAAACAATTAAATTACAAACAGATGAAAAAATTAGTATATGCTTTTGGGATTCTGCTGATTACAAGCAGTGCTTTTGCTCAGAACCTGACTGATGCTTTAAGATATTCGAATTATAAAATTAGTGGAACAGCCCGTTCGGCTGCTATGGGTAACGCCTTTGGCGCTTTAGGTGGCGATTTCACTTCTCTAAGTATAAATCCGGCAGGTGTGGCCGTTTATCGTTCAGGCGAATTTACTTTTACACCAACTGTCGGAAAAATTAGCGTTGACGGAACTTATCTCGGACAAACCGTTAACGAATCGAAATACAATTTGAGCATTGATAATATTGGCTATGTTGCCACTATTCCAACCGGATCGAGCAGTGAGTCGGGAATGGTTAGTTTTAGCATGGGGCTTGGATTTAACCGTTTGGGAAGTTTTACAATGGATGCACTTGCCGAAGGAGCGAATTCGAATAACTCTATTCTCTCGTACTTCACCAATTATATGAATGCAAACTACGATCAGTATAATGGTTACGAAGCCGAGGAACTTGATCCTTATTATGAACGACTGGCCTGGGATACATACCTGGTTAACCACGATGGTAATAATCATGAATATTTCAATGATGTTACCGATTATGGTTATAAACAATCGCAACGCAAAACAACCAGCCACAGAGGTTACATTAACGAATACCTGGTTTCGTTTGGAGCCAATTTCAACCACAAATTTTATTTAGGAGCAACTGTTGGTATTCACGATGTGTACTTCAAGGAAAATACGAATTTAAAAGAATGGTACCCAAATAACCAGAATCAGTACTTCGACCATCTTAACTTTGGAACTTATTTAAAGACTGCAGGAAACGGTTTTAACTTAAAATTGGGTGCCATTTATAAGCCAACCGATAATTTAAGACTTGGTCTTGCTTTTCATACACCAACGTTTTACAAGCTGAGCGACAATTATTTCAATACCATGGAATCGCTTAATGCCGATGATCAGGGCGTTATGGGTAATCATTCTGCACAACCTGATAAAGAAGGCGTTTACGATTACGAAATTGAAACTCCAATGAAAACCATTATCAGTGGAGCTTATGTTATCGGGAAAGCAGGTTTGATTAGTGTTGATTATGAAATTGTTGATTATTCAACTGCCAAACTTAAAAATGGTAGCGACGGTTATGACTATTATGACCAGAATAAAGCAATAAAAAATGCGTATAAGACTGTTGGAAACCTGCATATTGGAGGCGAATATCGTGTAAATCCGAATTTCAGCCTTCGTGCTGGCTACGAAAATTATCCGAGTGTGTTTAAATCGACTTACCTGGATCAGAATAACATGAACAAAAATGCATCTTATTCAACTGTTTCCGGTGGTTTTGGGTTTAAACAAGGAAATGTATTTTTTGATGCAGCTGTGAAACACACGATCAGTGATGAATACATGAACCTCTATCCGGATGCTCCGGAAATGGCTAAATATTCCACTAATCTGAACAGTGTAATTTTTACTTTAGGGTATAAGTTTTAATCCTGATATACTTCAGCAAAAGAGCCGGTTATATACTAACCGGCTCTTTTTTTGTGCCTGAGCCCGTACAAAGTTAAATTTACTTGGTATGGCAGAAGTACCGGTTGCTATTCGTTATACCAGCCCACAATTGTTGCCACTTTTTCTTCAAGAGGCATAAAGCCATCGAGCCAACGGATTTCTATACCTTGTTTTTCCATACGGCGGAACCAGGTCATCTGGCGCTTGGCAAACTGGTGGATAGCCACATTCAGTCCGTCGAACATTTCCTGATAAGTCAATTCACCAGTGAGGTGCTGCGTCATAAATTTATATTCCAAGCCGTAATAAGTCAATTGCTCGGGAGTGAGGCCACTATCGAGTAATCTCTGAACTTCGTCAAGCATGCCTTCTCTCAGCCGTTGGCGAAGGCGCGAAGTGATGCGTTTGCGACGTGTTTGCCGGTCGAATTGCACTCCAACCACCAAACTTCGAATGTCGGGCATGCCAATGTTGATTTCGGGGTGGGTGAGGTAATATTCTTCAATCTCAATAGCCCGAACAGCCCTTTTTTCGTTCTCAATATCGGTTTGGTTGTGCAATTCCGATTTGTAGGTTTTCAGAATTTCAGTCAGCTCACCGAGCGATTTTCCTTCAAGTTTATTTCGCAGTTCTTCGTTCAGCGGAACCTGGATCAGTTTGTAGTTTTTCAGAACGGCTTCGAGATATAATCCGCTCCCGCCGCACATTACAGGCAGTTTTCCGCGCTCGGCGATGTCGGCAAAAATTTTCAGGAAATCTTTCTGGTACTCAAAAACATTGTACTCGTAACCGGCATCCACAATGTCGATGAGGTGATACGGAATGGGTTTGCCGTCGATGATGTAGTCGGCATAATCTTTTCCGGTACCCAAATCCATGCCGCGGTAAACCTGGCGCGAATCGGCCGAAATTACTTCGCCATCAAGTGTCAATGCAACGTTGGCGGCTACGCTGGTTTTGCCCGACGCGGTGGGGCCAAGAATGGTGATTAAATTATATTTTTTGTCGTGCATGAATTCTGAAGTTTTCGTTCTGCAAAATAATGTATTTTTGTGGGGCAAAAGAAACGTTAGTTCGATTTTGCCACAAAGACCCCAGGATACTAAGAAACACAAAGAATCTAGCCTTGGTGAAACTTAGTGTCTTAGTGGCCTAATTTAGTAATGTAACATGACTCACAGACAGCAAAACATATCGATCAAAAATAAAAAGGCTTTCTTCGACTACGAAATCCTCGACACTTACATTGCCGGTATTCAGTTGGCCGGAACGGAAATCAAGTCGATTCGCGGTTCGAAAGCCAGCCTGGTTGATTCGTATGGCTCGTTTTGGGACAACCAGCTCTACGTGAAAAACATGCACATTGCCGAATACGAACTGGGCACCTGCAACAACCACATTGCCAAGCGCGACCGCAAACTGCTGCTTACCCGCAAGGAACTCGATAAAATGCAGAAAAAGGCCAAGGAAGGCGGTATTACTATTGTTCCGCTGAAACTCTTCATCAACGATCATGGACTGGCCAAACTTGAAATTGCACTCGCCAAAGGAAAGAAAACCTTCGACAAACGCGAAACCCTGAAACTGAAAGACGCTTCTCGCGAAATGGACCGGGCAAGGAAATTCTAAGCCTTTCGCCTTTTTATTTTAACCTTCTGCCGATGTCATCCTATAAATCTTTTGAAACCGAACGGCTTTTGCTGATTCCGACATCTGAAAGTGATGCCGATTTTGTCCTGAGCTTATTTAATACACCGAAATGGTTGGAAAATATTGGTGACCGCGGCGTTTATTCGGTGGAAGATGCCATCCGGTATATTCAGGAGAGGATGAGACCACAATTGGAGCGTTTGGGTTTTTCCAATTATACCATTGTCAGGAAATCGGATAGTGCAAAGATTGGGATTTGCGGACTTTACGACCGGGCCGGACTGGATGGACTCGATATTGGTTTTGCGCTTTTGCCCGAATTTGAGGGGCAAGGTTTTGCTTTTGAAGCGGTAACCCGGCTAAAGCAGGCAGCTTTCGATGAATTTGGTGTAACTGAGATCCTGGCAATCACTCTGCCCGAAAATGTATCGTCGCAAAAGCTTTTGGAAAAGCTGGGACTGAAGTACGCCGGAATATTTCGGCTTCCAAACGACAACGAAGATTTGTTTTTGTACCGGATTATCTCTTCCAGTTAATAGCAAAGCTTGTTTAGCCTAAAAATTTCCTCACTGATCCAGTTTTTCTAATTTTCTTTTTTCGTGATCTTGAACCGGGTTCAGAATCTCATTGCATCAGTTAACATACTCCGAAATAAATTCGGGTTGACTTGTGGTGTATATTTTCAATTGATACTGTTTGATTTTGGATTTATAATCCAGTAATTTTTTCTGAATTTCAATTTGCGGCAAATAAAAACTCCCGGTAGAACTTAATCTGCCGGGAGTTTTTTATGAAAGTTTAAAACGAAAAATCCTATTTCAAAGTAGCCAAAGCTGCTTTAATGCGGTCGAGCGATTTGGTCAGGTCGGCTTCCGAAGCAGCGTACGAAATACGGATACATTCAGGAGCGCCAAATGCTTCACCCGAAACTACGCCGGTAAAAGCATTCGACAGAATAAACAAGCCCATGTCGTCGGCATTGCTGATGGTTACAGTACCATCGGTTTTTCCGAAGAACGATGAAATATCAGGGAATACATAGAAAGCGCCATCGGGTTTGCTGGTTTTCACGCCCGGGATTTCGGCCAGTTTAGCCAAAACCAGGTTACGGCGTTTTTCGAACTGCTCAACCATAGCGTAAACCGTGTCAAGCGGAGCATTCAATGCAGCCACCGAGGCAATCTGCGAAACCGAGCATGGTCCCGAGGTATATTGGCCCTGCAGTTTGTTGGCAGCTTTAGCCAGCCACAGCGGAGCAGCGATGTAACCAATACGGTAACCGGTCATGGCAAATGCTTTCGAAACACCGTTCACCACAACTACCTGATCTTTAATTTCAGGGAATTGGGCAATGCTTTCGTGTTTGCGTCCATAAGTGATGTGTTCGTAAATTTCGTCGGAAATGATAATAATATTCGGGTTTTTAGCGAAAATGTCGGCAAAAGCTTTCAGTTCGGCTTTGGTATATACGCTACCGGTTGGGTTGCTCGGACTGCTGAACAGGAACGCGCGGGTTTTTGGTGTGATGGCAGCTTCCAATTGAGTCGGAGTGATTTTGAAATCGCTGTCAACTGTGGTTGGAATGATCACGTTTACACCTTCGTTCAGTTTCACCAGTTCGATGTAAGTTACCCAGTAAGGAGCAGGGATAATTACTTCATCACCCGGGTTAATCAACGCCTGAAGCAGGTTGGCAATCGAATGTTTGGCACCGTTCGAAACGATAATCTGATTGGCTGCATAATCCAGTCCGTTGTCTCGTTTCAGTTTGTCAACAATGGCTTTCAGCAACTGGGGATATCCGGGAACCGGAGAATAGGTTGAAAAGTTGTCATCAATAGCTTTTTTAGCTGCGTCCTTGATGAAATCAGGAGTGTTAAAATCGGGTTCACCAACGCCCAAACTGATGACGTCGATTCCTTTTTCTTTTAATTCACGGCTTTTCTGTGCCACAGCCAGGGTGGCCGACTCCGATAAACACGCTACTCTGTCTGAAACTCTCTCCATAACTGATATTTAGATGTGATTTAATATTCAATTTTAATTCGTGTGCAAGATAGCAAAAAATCAATTCAGATGCTCAACTCTGTTTTAAATTGAAAATAAAAAGCTGTAAAAATTTACAAATTGTTATTTTTAAGTGTTCGAACTAAGGAAAATACTTACGATTTCCTGTAATTGTGTGTAATCATCAATATTTGAGACCTGGAACAATCTGGAGGTAGAAATCAGCTCATTCATTTCGCGGGCAACTTCAATCGGATGACCCGGATCGTTTGGATCACCAACAATTAAAGTAGGTACTTTCACCTGTTTCAATTCATCCCGCTCCGGAAAATCGGATATGGCACCGCCATGATAGATACTATAATAGTACGCAGGATCAAAACTCATCCGCAGATCAAGTAGTCTTTTTCGTGTTCCGGGGAAATGCTCTTCAAAAAACTCAGGTGGATCCTGGTTGCGCTGAATGATTCGCTTCAGAAAATCGGGAATGTGGTCAGGCCGGGCTTTCAGTGCAATTTTCTCGTAAAGGGCCTGAGTGGCTACCCGCACTTCCCAGGCTGGTGGTGGAGTAACCAGAATCAACGCTTTTACTTTCTCTGGATAACGGATGGCGGTGTACAAAGCCGTTCCGGAGCCCATTGAAACTCCGCCAAGAATGACTTTTTCGGTGCTTAGCGAGTCGATAACCCGATTTAATTCCTCAACCATTCCGTTCCACGAATAATCGCCGCTTACTGATTTATCGCTGGCATCGTACCGAATCAGCTGAACTTGTTTGGACAGCTGGTTGAAATCGACAAGGGAATAAATTGAATCCGATTCTACCGAATTAAGCATTCCGTGCAGCCAAATGAGCGGCTGGCCGGAACCAGTAGTATATAATGTGGGGATTTTCAAAGTGTGTATTTTTGTTGTAATTGTTATTATTGTTATCAGGTTGTCGTTGTGGAAAAAGAGTTTTTAACAATGACAACCTGATAACCACGACAACTTTTTCAATTTGCATTATTCAAACAACCCTTCATCGCGAATCAGCATTAGGATAGACGAGTGGGGGAGAATGACAAATTTTTCTTTGTTGAACTCGATTTCCCATCCACTTTTATTCAGGTACACAGCCAAATCGCCAACTTTTGCCTGAAGCGGAACATATTTTACTTCGTCTTTCTTTTCTTTCCAGGGCTCGTCGGCATCGGTCATGGCCGGAATGGGGTAACCCGGACCAACTTTTACGATGTAACCACTCAAGGTTTTTTCGTTTTCCTGAACAGTTGGAGGCAGGTAGAGTCCTGACGCTGTTTTGCTGGTTTGGTTTTTAGGCCTGACAAGAACACGGTCGCCAATCAAAATAAACTTTTCGAGATCTTTTTCTTCAATTATAAGTGACATAGGTAATTTTTTCTGTTTACAAAGATAAAACAATCGGTGTGTATTGAGCTTGCCTGACACAAATTTGGTCCTAAATGAGCCGTAAATTAATTGAAATGAATTTTCATGATTAAAATTCGTCAACATTTAAATCATTGATTTGTAGTGCATTGTTTATTTTATTAAAAATATTTTAAAAATTTCAGTACTATGTGTTGCAAGGAACCATATAAAAGATATATATTTGTAGTGCAAATAACAATGTAACGGAAGGTAGATTTTTTAAAAAAGTTCTATGCGCTTTGCAACCGAATGAAAAAACATGCGTCATAATATTCGGAAACAAACTTTAAAAAACGAAAAAACCAAAAACGAAACAATAAGGGAGGAAAAGTCATGAAACTGGGAAACACAAAAGCACAAATGAAAAAAGGGGTACTGGAGTACTGCATTCTTTCGGTACTTGAAAACAAACCTCTTTATGTCAGCGATATTCTGCAGAACCTCAAAAGTTCTGACCTGATTGCTGTTGAAGGCACAGTTTACCCAACATTGGTCAGGCTTAAAAACGAAGGTTACCTGGGGTATCATTGGGAAGAATCGGAGCAGGGGCCACCTCGCAAATTTTACGAACTAACCGAACCCGGAAAAGTATTTCTGACCGAGCTTGGACAGTTCTGGAAAGACCTGGTAGCCGCCGTTTGTCGCATCAATACACAGCAATAGATTAAACATTCTTCAGAAAACATAAACAATAAAACAATAGAAACCATGAAAAAGACATTCACAATAAACATTAGTGGCACTGTTTTTCACATCGAAGAAGATGCTTTTGAAAAACTACAGGCGTATTTACAATCGCTGAAAGACTACTTTACCACCCAAGCCGGTGGACAGGAAATACTGGATGACATTGAATTACGAATTGCAGAGCTCCTTCAGGAAAAAATGGTTGGCGGCCAGGAAGCCGTAACTGCCGAATGGGTTGACGAAATTATGCACCGTATGGGAAATCCTGAAGATTTTTCGGATCAGGAGCAAGTCGAAAGCGCTGAAACCCGTGCCCAGCCCAAAGGCGAAAAAACAAAGAAGCGTTTATATCGCGACGATGAGAACCGGGTGCTGGGTGGAGTTTGCTCCGGAATGAGTGCTTACTTCAATATCGATCCGGTTTTCTTAAGAATACTTTTTGTGTTACTGATTTTCCTGGGTGTTGGAGTGTCGGCAATCGTTTACCTGATTCTTTGGATTGTGGTACCGAAAGCCCAAACTATCACTCAGCGCCTTGAAATGCGCGGCGAAGAAGCCACTATAACCAACATTCAGAAAACGATTCAGGAAGAAGCTTCTGAGGTAAAGAAAAGCTTTTCGAAAATCAACGACTCGGAAACTGTAAGGAAGGGAAAAGGCATGATTAATAAAGCTGGCCGGGGTTTTGGCCGGTTGGTAGCTGCTGGTTTTGGTGCATTATTCATCTTAATAGGATTCTTTGGCCTGATCGGATTTTTCACTTCGCTTGTTTTGGGCGATGCAGTTTTTCACACTTCGGTTTCGGGAGTAAACCCTGAAGTAAGTTTGGCCGGATTTCTTGGATTTATAGCCAATCCGGGGCTGGTGAGCCTTGCAATATTGTTAGTGATTTTAATCGTCGGAATTCCGTTGCTGGGAATCCTGTTCGTAGGCACCAAATTGGTTTTCAGGTATAAAACCAACAATAAACTGATTGGGCTGGGTGCTTTCGGCCTATGGTTAGTGGCTTTGGTTGTCATGATTGCTATTACTGCCGGACAGGTGAGTAACTTCAGCCAAAAGAACTCAAGCACTTCAGTAAAAACCTTATCCGGATTGAGCTGTAAAACGCTTAGCATCGAACTTGGTGCATCGCCCGAGTTTGTTGAAACTGATGAAAATATTCACATTGAAGACTTCACGATAGTTAAGCAGAATGGCGAAAATGTATTGGCCGGAGTGCCTACACTGCGCATTGAGTCAACTGCGGCTCCCGATTTCTCGGTAGTAATCAGTAAAGAATCGCGCGGTAAAAATGCAGGTGAAATCCAGAGTAACCTGAATAATATTCAATACGACTTTACCAGTAAAGATTCGACCCTGGTTCTCAACCGCTTTTTCATCCTTGGAGATCAGGCAAAATGGAGGAGACAGGGCGTAGTGGTTACCCTTAAAGTTCCCACAGGAAAGCAGGTACATCTGGGTAACGAGCTCGATCAGTTGCACTTCGATTTTGACAATGTAAATAATATCTGGTCGAAAGAAATGGTTGGCAAAACCTGGACAATGACACCCGAAGGACTTACAATTAAGGAGTAAAAACAGATAGAAACAATAGAAACATTTAAAACAGGAACAATTTAAAACTCAAAGTCATGAAACGATTAACCCGCTCAAACGAAAAATTAGTCGCTGGTGTACTCAGCGGAATTTCAAAGTATGTAAATCCTGAACTCGATCCCGTATTTATACGTCTGCTGTTTGCCTGGATTGCTTTCTTCAATCCGATGCTGGTGTTGATTTATCTTGGATTGGCCCTCATTATTCCCAAAGAAGAGGTTGATTACGCGAAATAATAAGGATGTAAAAACTTAAAAACCGGTGAAAGCCGGTTTTTTTATGCCCCAAAGCGAGCTGTAATTATTTATTGTTTTGTGGTACCAATAAACACAAATCAGTACTAAATGTTAACTTAAATTAAGAAAGCAGGCAATTGGTAGCTGGTTTTATCCGTTATCTTTGCTATTCAGTAATTTTAAGGTTGGAACGAAAGTTGTGTGGAGATTGAAAATCCAACCGAAGAAAAACAAAAACGATATGAAATTTAAATTCAGAAATGCAGGCGCTTCAATTTTGCTGGGGATATTAATGGTGACTGGTGGAAGCAATTTGAAGGCACAGGAAGTGCAGGACAACGCTATGAAATTTGGCCGTTTGCTTCGGCTGATTGATAGCTACTATGTCGATTCGACCAAGATAAACGATTTGACCGAGAAAGCCATTGTTGAGGTACTTCGGAACCTCGATCCTCACTCGGTTTATATCTCGAAGGAAGAAGTTGAAAAAATGAACGAACCACTTCAGGGAAACTTTGAAGGAGTTGGTATTTCATTCAATGTTTTTAAGGACACCTTGCTGGTGGTTACTACGGTTCCGGGCGGTCCATCTGAAAAAGTTGGCCTTCGTGCCGGCGACCGTATTGTGCAGGTTGATGCCAAAGTGATTACCAATATCGGGTTAAAGAATACAGATGTTTACGATTTGCTCCGCGGGAAGAAAGGTACCCATGTCGATCTGAAAGTTAAACGTAAAGGTGAGCCTAATCTGCTCGATTTTACGGTTATTCGCGACAAGATTCCAATCAACAGTCTCGATGCTTCGTATATGCTCGACGACAATACGGGCTACATCAAGCTCAATAAATTCGCGGCAACCACAACCAACGAATTCCTGGAATCGATCAAAGCGCTTAAAGCCAGTTCGAAACTGAACAGTCTGGTGCTCGATTTGCGCGGAAACGGTGGTGGCTACCTTACGGCGGCTATCGATCTGGCCGATCAATTCCTTACTGCATACAAACTCGTGGTTTACACTTCGGGTTTGCACGCCGAAAAGAAGGAATACAATGCTACTCCGCTGGGCGAGCTCGAACAGGGCAAGTTGGTTGTTCTGATTGATGAAGGCTCGGCTTCGGCCAGCGAAATTGTTTCAGGAGCCATTCAGGATTGGGACCGCGGTGTGCTGATCGGGCGTCGTTCGTATGGAAAGGGACTGGTTCAGCAGCCTTTCCCGCTGACTGATGGTTCGATGATCAGGCTGACGACTGCACATTATTATACGCCAAGTGGCCGTTGCATTCAGAAACCTTATGCCGATGGTGTTGACGCCTACCAGAAAGATTATATTCACCGGATTGAAAACGGTGAGCTTTTCTCGAAAGACAGTGTAACTCAGAACAAAGCCGAGAAATTCCTGACCAAGGTAAGTAAGCGGACTGTTTATGGCGGAGGCGGTATCATGCCCGATGTGTTTATTCCGCTCGATACTTCGAAATACTACGTGTATTACAATATGCTGAACCGCAAGAATGTGGTTTATACCACAGTTCTGGGTATTATGGATCAGAACAGGGCCGATTACATGCAGAAATATCCTGATTTTAAAACCTTCAACGATAAGTTTGAAGTTACCGACGAGATGGTGGAAAAAGTTTTTGCTGCAGGAGAAAAAGCGGGTGCTGATGTTCCTGATTTGGTTGATCCGGAGGAAGGAGACAATGGCAAGCCGGCAACAAAGCCTAAGGAAGTTAAAAAAGAAACACCATATAAACCCGATGCCAAAAGCATTGAATTTGCCCGTCCGCTGTTGAAAAAACAAATCAAAGGGCTTATAGCACGCGACCTTTTTTCGGTAAGTCATTACTTCCAGGTTATGAATGCCGACGACAATGCCATCAAAAAAGCACTTGAGGTAATTAACAAAAGGGGCGAATACGAAAAGATTCTGACCGGAAAATAAAAATATTACGGGTTATGCGTTCTTCGTTAACGCGTAACCCGTAACCCGAATCTCGCAACCTCAATTTCTATGGAATTAGTTATTAAATGGCTTTCAGAAAATTACATCGAACTTCTGGGAGCCATTCTTGGTATTGCCTATATCTTTTTCTCCATCCGGCAAAGTATTCTTACCTGGCCAATTGGTTTGCTTACTTCGGTTCTTTACGTTTGGGTGTTTTTCGCATCGAAGCTTTATGCCGATATGGGCCTTCAGATGTACTATGTGGTAATAAGCATTTACGGCTGGTACGAATGGCTTTTTGGTAATAAAACCAATCATTCGGAACCTATAAAAGTTAGCCGGATTACTATGAAATTGAGTATTGTTCTTTCTGTAATTAGCTTTTTTCTATTCCTGCTGATTTGGTTCATCCTGAAAAATTATACCGATTCGCCGGTTCCAATGGCCGATTCGCTGGCTACGGCGCTGAGCATTGTGGCCACCTGGATGCTGGCCCGCAAAATACTGGAGCACTGGCTGGTCTGGATTTTCGTCGATGCCTTTTCTGTCGGATTATTCTGGTACAAAGACCTGATGCCTACAGTTATACTTTTTGTTGTCTATACAGTTATGGCCTATATTGGCTATCGCGAGTGGAAACAGGAGTTTCAGGAGAACAGGGTGATGATATGAAATTGAATGCCGGGTAGTTTTTATGAATATCCGTCCTTTTACCTAAAATAGTTTTGCAGAGTACCGGCCTCGTCCGGTGAGCCGAAAAACAAGTGAAGGCGGCGTTAAAAAATCTTTTCTGTTTGACCCCGAGGGACTCGGGGGAGTTTAAAAGATTTTAGCCGTCGGGCGTAAGTTTTTCGTGTGAAGCGGGAGCAGCCTTGACCTTTTTTGATTCCTTTTTTGTGTCAAGACAAAAAAGGAATTGGGGTTTGGGGCAAAGCCCCGTGATACTAAATCATCAAGGTATATTTTGCAGTTACTTACCTAAGTTTTTATAATCGCAAGCTTACACTATTGGTATTCTTGTGTTCTCATCTATTTTTGTACTTATGCACAATCCTCCAGAAAAAATACGAATTGTAATAACCGGTCCCGAATCGACAGGCAAAACCACTTTGGCACAGCAGCTGGCGGCAACTTTCAGCGGCAGGTATATTCCTGAATATGCCCGCGAGTATGTCGAGCACCTTGCGCATCATTATACGTTTGAAGATGTGGAAGCGATTGCCCGGAAGCAGATTGAGCAATACCATCAAACCCAACAGAGTCCGGAGCGCTTTTTTTTCTTCGACACATGGCTGATCATTACCAAAGTATGGTTCTGGTGGGTTTACGAAAGTGTGCCCGAATGGCTCGAGAACGAAATTAAACTGTGCCCTGTCGATTTATTTCTGTTATGTCGTCCGGATTTGCCGTGGGAAGCCGACCAGGTAAGAGAAAACGGCGGTGAGAATCGTATAAGACTTTACAACGAATATCTTGTGCAACTCCGGAATTACGGGTTCAATTTTGTTGAAATTGGTGGGAGTGGAGAGGAACGGTTGGCGAATGCCGTTTCAGCCATTCGGAATTTTTCCGGCCAGAGATGAAAACTTAACTCATTAAAGTTTGATTTCAGACCTAAAAGTTTGATTTTTGTTTTATCGTTGATAATGCCTGAAAACCCTGATCAGGCAGATTATAAATGTTAACCTCTAAAATGATTGCAAAATGAACTCAGAAAAAAATATAGAACACAAGATGCGCAGTGCAGTTGAACAACTGTCGGATTCGGGTTCGCTTAACATGGTTTGCCACGAACACCACATTGGCGAACCATTACCATCCATCGAAGCGCTAAAAAAAATGGTCGGGATTATTCGTGAAATTATATTCCCCGGATATTTTGGCAATACCAGTTTGCGCGAAAATACCATCAAACATTACATTGGTGTTTACATCGACGAGCTGTTCGAAATCCTCTCGGAGCAGATCCTGGCCGGTTTGTGTTTTACCTGTCAGAACCCCGAAATGGTTGACATGCAGGAGCGTTCGAAATATGCCCAGAGCCTGGCTTCTGACTTTATTTCATTTCTGCCCGAGATCAGGCGTCTGCTCATTACCGACGTTGAAGCCGCTTACCTGGGCGATCCGGCTGCAAATAGCCAGAGCGAGGTTATTTATTGCTATCCTACCATCCGCGCCATTATTAATCACCGCGTGGCTCACCAGTTGCTCAAGCTCGATGTACCTATTATTCCCCGCATCATTTCTGAAATGGGTCATTCCGAAACGGGTATCGATATTCATCCCGGAGCACAAATTGGCGAAGGATTCACCATTGATCACGGAACCGGTGTGGTAATTGGTGCCACCTGCATCATCGGGAACAATGTAAAACTTTACCAGGGCGTTACCCTTGGGGCAAAGAGCTTTCCGCTCGACAAAGACGGCAATCCGATCAAAGGAATTCCGCGTCACCCAATTGTTGAGGATAATGTGATTATTTACGCCCAGGCCACCATTTTGGGGCGTATCCGGATTGGTGCCAACTCGGTTATTGGTGGTAACGTTTGGGTTACGAACAGCATACCGCCAAATACCAAACTGGTTCAGTCGAAAGCCAAAGAAAATGATTTCAGCGACGGCGCCGGAATCTGATTGTCCTTGGAATATAGAGAAGAAACTCTGAAAATGACAGAACTTATTGAATTCATAAATCGCTTTGTTGAACTTGATCCGGAAACAGAACGAGCTATTATCGACTGTTTCAAAACGGAAGTTTACGAGAAAAATGAATTCATTTTCGAAGAAGGGAAAATATGCTCCAAAATAAGTTTTATCAAATCAGGATTGGTTCGTAAGTTTTACATGAATGATGGTTTGGACGTTACAAGTTGGATTTACTTCGACAAACAATGGCTGACTTCGATGACCAGTTTCTTTGAGCAGAAGCCCTCGTTCGAAAATTTTCAGGCCTGCGAAAGGACGGTACTTTATTCGCTTTCATATACTGATGAGCAGCGGCTTCTGGAATATCCGCTATTTGTGAAATTTCATATCAGGTTACTCCGGCAATATTTAGCTTCACTCAATGAGTTTCATCACAAATATAAATTGATGAATGCTCACGAGAAGTATTCTTACTTGCTGACTTATTTCCCCGAAATTGTAAAGAAAGCCAAGCTCAAACACATTGCATCGTTAATTGATGTAAGTCAGGAGACTTTGAGCCGTATTCGTGCATCAATTAATTGACATTACATCAAATAAACTCCTTTTTATTTAAGCAACATTTGCACTTTTAACTTAACAGAAATGCTATGATTTCGAAAAGTGCAATAATTGGCAAAAAGGCCCGGATTGGAAAGAATGTTCAGATTGGAAATTTCACAACAATTGATGACGATGTTGTTATCGGCGAAAATACATGGATTGGCAACTATGTCAACATTCAAAACGGAGCCAGAATAGGCGAAAACTGTCAGATACATTCGAGTGCTATACTTGCCGGAAATCCTCAGGATCTTAAATTTAAGGGCGAATACACAACGCTGGAAATAGGTAATAACAATATCATTCGTGAATTTGTAACTATAAACAGAGGGACGGCTTCAAAGGGAAGAACGGTAATTGGGAACGACAATTTAATCATGGCAAATTCACATATTGGGCACGATTGTGTAATTGGCGATCATTGCGTAATTGGTTTTAATGTTGGCATGGCGGGTGAAGTTATTGTATCTGATTGGGCAAACATCAGCGGATTAACAGGAATTCATCAGTTTACCAGAATTGGAGCTCATACTATGGTTGGAGGACTCAGCAAAATTGTAAAAGATGTTCCACCGTATGTCATTGCAGCAAGAGATCCTTTGCGCTACGAAGGAATAAATATTGTCGGATTGAGCCGGAGAGGTTTTAAGTCATCTAAAATCAATGAATTGAAAGATATATATCGGGTGATTTTTCAGGAAAAGAGAAATGTATCTCAAGCTTTGGAATTCATTGAAACTAATTTTGAAGAAACTCCGGAACGGAATGAAATCATTGGTTTTATAAGAAACTCAGCGCGGGGAATAATTAAAGGTTGCTCGGAATAGAAACTTCTGCAAATATTTTTAGACTTTTGTAGCAGGTTTTATCTTGAATTTTAAAACGTTCCATAACTTAAAAAAATATAAATTGAATAATCAATCTTATACTGCCACTACTTTGGCTGGCCTCGAAGAGGTTCTTGCCCGTGAATTAATTGAACTGGGTGCCGATGAAGTGCAAATGGCGCGTCGTTCGGTGTATTTTCGCGGCGATTTAAGAATGTTGTACAAGGCTAATTATTGTCTTCGCACGGCTCTGCGGATTTTAATTCCGATCGATTCGTACAATATTCATACTGCCAACGATTTGTACCAGCGTGGCCGGAATTTCAAGTGGGAAGAACTATTTGGTCTGAAACAGACTTTTGCCGTTCAGAGCACCGTGTTTTCCGATTTGTTCAACAATTCGATGTATGCCTCGCTGAAGCTGAAAGACGCCATTGCCGACCGTTTCCGCTATAAATTTGGTGAACGCCCGAATGTCGATTCTGCCGATCCGGATGTGTTGATTAACCTGCACATCAGCAACGGTGTTTGCACCATTTCGCTCGACAGCAGCGGCGAATCGCTCCATAAACGTGGTTATAGGGTAGGGCAGAACGAAGCGCCAATCAACGAAGTGCTGGCTGCTGGTTTGGTGCGCCTGTCGGATTGGGACCGCAAAAGCGAACTGATCGACCCGATGTGTGGTTCAGGAACCATTGCCATTGAGGCGGCTATGCTGGCCAACGGTATTTATCCGGGCGCGGTGCGCGAAAGCTTTGGGTTTATGAACTGGCTCGATTTCGACCCCCAGCTGTTTAAGCAGGTCGAAGAAGAAGCAAGTGAACAGACGCAGAATCCGGTTAAGATTTTTGCTTCGGACATTTCGCGCCGAAACATCGAAATTGCATCGAAGAACGCCGAAGAAGCCGGGGTAAGCCACCTGATCGACTTTAAAGTGGCCGATTTTAAGTTGCTCGAACCTGCCGCAGAAAAGCCATTTCTGCTGTTTAACCCGCCATACGGCGAGCGAATCTCGGGCGACGATGCCAACTTTTACACCATGATTGGCGACCGCCTGAAACAACATTATACCGATGCAACGGTTTGGATCATTAGTACGCCCGAATGCCTGAAATCAATAGGCTTGCGTCCGTCGCGCAAAATGCCGCTGCTCAACGGTTCACTCGAATGCAGTTTCCGGAAATACGAATTATATTCGGGTTCGAAGAAAACGGCGAAATAGAGTTTTCGTCAGTGATATAAAAAAGCATAAGGATCCGATCTTTACCGAAAAGATCGGATCCTACTTTTGAGAATAATACCTTTCAGATATCAGGAAATAAAGCCAGTTGCTATTCATTCTTATTCTTGATTTGTTCCCATTTTTCCTGAACGTTTTCTTCTCCTTCAAAATAATTTACCTTCGAATCCTTACGGAAAACTTCGAATGACGGAGCCAACAACAACTTCTCCGAGTCGGGATATTCGCACACATCGTACCCGATGAAGCTCCGCAGGTCGAGGTAAACACATGGTTCTTCGGTATGGTTATACAATTGATGCGCTCCGGTTTCGCCCATTTCGAAGAAGATCAAATCGCCGGCAGTAACCACTTCCAGCCCGCCGGGCGTGCGTAAGGTTGCTGAGCCGCTTACGATCATAAACAGCTCTTCGGCCATCCGGTGAAAATGATAGGGTGCCGAATACTTGCCCGGATTTAATTGCCGCAAATCGAAGTTTAAGTTTTGTGGATTGATCCCTTTTTTAATCCGCAAAGTGTCTGTTAATATGCGATATGGGTCAATCTTATTGGGAGTTTCGGCAAACTCCCGCTGGTGTGATTTTAAAACAGTTGCCATAGTCGTTTATTGATATGTTTTAACAGAAAGATAGGCATTTTTATCGTTTCAGTGGTCGCGCGGTTTTTAACCACACTTTTTGGGACAGATTGTGTGGTTTTTTAGATACTGCCCTAAATATCACCCGTCGTCAGCCAAATATTGTTCATCATCCAGCAAATATCATCTGTCGTCTGGCATATATCACTCGTCGTCCTGCAAATATCACTCGTTGTCTGGCAAATATCATCTGTCGTCTGGCATATATCACTCGCCGTCTGCCAAATATTGCTTGTCGTCCATCAAATATCGCTCGCCGTCTGGCAAATATCACAAGTTGTCTGGCAAATATCGTCCGGCGTCGGCTAACTATTCCAGATTTCCCAGGCGCGCAGGGCCTGCAGATGCAACATTTCGAGTCCGTTTTTGGTTTTCGCGCCTTGTTCCCTGCCTTTTTTCAGAAACAGGGTTTCTTCAGGGTTATACACCAGGTCGTACAGAATATGATCAGGGGTAATCAACTCGTACGGAATCTCGGGACAGGTATATACATTCGGAAACATGCCCAGCGGAGTGGTATTCACAATAATCAGGTGCTCTTTCATCACCGACGGAGTGATTTGCGAATAGCCAATCTCTTTTCTGCCGGTTTTGGCTTTGGTGGTAGCCGACAGGTATGCAATTCCCATTGTGTCGAACAGGTATTTCACGGCTTTCGAGGCGCCGCCGGTTCCCAGAATCAGCGCTTTACGGTGCTTTTCTTTCAACATCGGCCGAAGCGAATGCTCAAACCCAAAAACATCAGTGTTGTACCCTTTCAGCAAACGCTTATCCGGCTTGTTTATAATCTTAACCGTGTTCACAGCGCCAATCAGCGCAGCCTCCCGGTCAATTTCATCCAAATAATCAATAATGTCCTGTTTATACGGAATGGTACAATTCAATCCGCAAATGTCTTTCCCCAGGTTAAAAAGTCCCGGAAACCCGCTGATGTTCTCCAGTTCGAAGTTGAGGTATTCGCAATTGCCCAGGTTCTCCTGTTCAAACTTCTCGGTAAAGAAACTCTTCGAGAACGAATGCCCCAGTTTGCGCCCAATTAGTCCGTATGTTTTCATATCAACGTATTTTGTCATTAATAGTCATTTCGTAGTCATTCATAGTTGAAACTGCTGGTGCATTTTAAAAGAAATGACGCGCAGCAAATGACCATCAACGACTTATAATTTATTCTGCCGACTGAGACTGATCACTGCTTACTCTTTTTTACGCCAGTTCGCTCAGTTCCAGCCAGCGCATTTCTTTTTCTTCGAGCAGTTCGGTAATCTCCCCAAACCGGCTCGACTTTTCCTGAAGTTGCGCGTTGTTCAACATGCCCGAATTCAGTTCGTCACTTAGTTGCGCCTTCTCCGTTTCGAGCGATGCAATATCTTTTTCAAGCTGTTCCAGTTCTTTCTTCTCGTTGAATGTCAGCTTGCGTTCCTTTTCTTTAACTGGTTTAGGCGCTGCTTTTACTTCAGGCTTAATTTCCTTCTTTCGTTTTTCTTCTTCTTCCAGTTCTTTGTTTCGCCATATGGTGTAACTGCCCGGAAAGTCCTTGATGCCGCCCTCACCATTGAAAACAAACAGGTGATCGACAATCTTGTCCATAAAATAGCGGTCGTGCGATACGATGATCACGCACCCTTGGAAAACGCGCAGGTAATCCTCCAGCACAGCCAGCGTCATGATGTCGAGATCGTTCGTCGGCTCATCCAGAATCAGGAAATTCGGGTTTGTCATCAGGATGGTGCACAAATACAACCGGCGTTTTTCTCCTCCTGAAAGCTTATCGACAAACGAATACTGCGTGTCAGGCGGAAACAGGAAGGTGGTCAGCAACTGCGAGGCAGTTAGTTTGCGCCCATCTTCAAAATTAATCACTTCAGCAATCTTGTTTACCACATCAATCACCTTGTCGCCCGGGTTAAAATCGATGCCCATTTGTCTGTAATAGCCAAAGCGGACGGTTTGTCCCACTTCAATCGTCCCACTATCGGGCTGAATGTTTCCGGTAACGATATTCAGAAAGGTTGACTTACCTGTACCATTCTTACCAACAATTCCCAGCTTTTCGCCGCGCTGAAACTTGTACGACAGGTCTTTAATCAGACACAACTCGTCGTACGATTTGCTGATGTTATCCAGATCGAGGATTTTATTTCCCAGCCTCGATGAGTTCATGCTCAGTTCAATGCTGTTCTCATTCAGGTTCTGGCCGGCTTTTACAATCAAATCATCCACCCGCTCCATCCTGTATTTCGACTTGTGACCCCGCGCCTGTGGCATTCGCCGCGCCCATTCCAGTTCGGTGCGCAACAGGTTCTTCGCCTTGTCGATACCTGCCTGCTGCATCTCTATCCGTTCGTTTCTCTTTTCCAGAAAGTACGAATAATTGCCCCGATAACGGTAAATGGTGTTGCCCTCCATTTCCAGGATCTCGTCGCACACACGGTCCAGAAAATAGCGGTCGTGCGTCACCATGAACAGCGTAATTTTTGTCTTTTCCAGATAGTTTTCGAGCCATTCAATCATTTCGAGGTCGAGGTGGTTGGTAGGCTCGTCGAGCATCAGCAAGTCCGGTTCGTTAATCAGCATGTTGGCCATCGCCACCCGCTTTTTCTGTCCTCCTGAAAGTTCGGCTATCCGCTGGTCGTAGTTGCTGATCTTGAGTTGCGTCAATATCTGCTTGACTTTCACTTCGTAGTCCCAGGCCTGATGACGCTCCATCAGTTCGGTGTATTTGGTAATGTCGTCTTTGCGGTTGTGAAGCAGGGCATCCTCAAAATTCCGGATAATTTCCACTTTCTCGTCGCCCGATTGAAATACCGCTTCAAAAACAGTATGGTTGTCGTTCAGTTCAGGAATCTGCTTGAGGTAGCCAATACGGATGTCTCCGGTTTTGGTAATTGTACCGCTTTCAGGAGTGTCGTTACCGGCAAGGATTTCCATCAGCGTGGTTTTCCCTGTGCCGTTTCGGGCAATTAAAGCAATTTTCTGGTGTTCGAATATGGTGAATGAAATATTCTCGAAAAGCAACTGATCGCCAAAGCGCTTCGATAAATTTTCAGCCTGAAGGTACGGAGTCATAGTAGTATTTTTCGCAAAAATAGCATTTAAAGCATAGAGGGCAAGAACGGCAGACCTGCTAATTGGGAGATTTGAGGATTTGGCAATGTGCTGTGTGATTTGGAGATCGTAATTTGATAAATCCTCGATTTTTATATCTCGTTTTTACTAAGTTTGGAATCGTATAACGATTGTATGAAAATGGAAAAGAAAGAATTGTTTGAACGGGTGATCAGTTACTTTCAGAAAGAGATGCCGGTGGCCGAAACGGAGCTGATTTACCAAACACCTTACGAATTGCTGGTGGCGGTAATTCTTTCGGCGCAATGCACCGATAAACGTGTGAATCAGATCACTCCCGATTTGCTTCGCCGGTTTCCAACTCCCGACAAGATGGCCGAAGCCGAACCTGCAGAAGTATTTGATTATATTCGTTCATGCTCCTATCCCAACAACAAGTCGAAACACCTGGTTGGAATGGCCCGCATGCTGATCAACGATTTTGGCGGCGTGGTACCTGACGATATCGACGAACTGCAAAAGCTGCCGGGAGTTGGACGGAAAACGGCCAATGTAATTGCCTCGGTCGTTTTCAATAAACCGGCGATGGCGGTTGATACGCATGTTTTTCGGGTAGCTGCACGCATTGGCTTGAGCGTCAACTCAAAGACTCCGCTGGAAACTGAGCGGCAACTGGTCGAATATTTCCCGGAGGAATTGCTGCCTTTGGCTCATCACTGGTTGATTTTGCATGGCCGGTACATCTGTCTGGCCCGATCACCCAAATGCGAAAAGTGCGGATTAACTGATGTTTGCGCATTTTATAATTCAGGAAAAAAATAGTGTAATATCCTGAATATTTTGACTGATTTGCTTTATTATCAGTAGTTTGATTTTTGTAGGAAATTACTTTTATAATTTTTTTGAATTATACACAAACTTTGTACTTTTGCCAGATATAAAACCTAAAAAATTGAGTTATGGCTTATAAAATTTCAGAAGAATGTATTGCATGCGGTACTTGCATTGACGAATGTCCAGTAGAAGCGATTTCTGAGGGAGATATCTACAAAATTGATGCAGACCTTTGCACTGACTGTGGTTCATGCGCCGAAGTTTGTCCGGTTGATGCAATTTCTGTTGCAGAGTAATTTCCGGCCGACATAAAGCATAAAGCAAAAAGGAGCTGATCTGTACAGATCAGCTCCTTTTTTTGTGCCAAACATTGGCTGGCTATTTGACGACAGGAAATGCCACAATTCGCACTTTGGTGCAACCAATCGGGACAAGCGTCAGTTGATTGATCTTATCCGAAACTTTTCCTTTGTAAACACCTTCGCGCGAAGTTACCGGCTGAAACGCAACTCCTTCAACGGCTTTCCATCCCGGAATCTGTTTCCCCGGAACGGTTATTTCGATGGGCGAATTCTTCAGATTCCATACAAAATCGCTCCCCGCAGGTTTTATTTCGGACACTCTCATTTTTTCTTCCGGATTTTTAACAGCATCCTGGGTCAGCCCAAAGTTCCATTCCGACTCCGGAAATACCGAGAAATAATCCCCTTCAGCTGCATCGTTTCCTTTTTCCCAGCGCTCTTTAATTTTCAGGGCATAAACCAGCGGTCCGCGCTCAACAGCAACCGAATTGCGTCCCCAGTTTGAAGTGGTAACTTCCATCGGGAAATGCACTACAACCTGGTCGAGGTTTGACCACTTGCGGTTGATTGAAATAATTCGTGCGCCATTCTCAACCGTAACTTTTTTCCCGTTCACTTTTACCGAAGGTTCTTTACACCAGGCTGGAATCCTGATTTCGAAAGGAAATTCTGCGGGAGTCTTCATCTTCATATCGAATTGTATTCTGTCATCAAACGGATAGCTGGTGTTTTCGGCGATTTCGACTTCGGTGTTAGCACTTCCAACTGTTGTTTTCAGGATATTTGGACTGAACGCAAGGGCGGCAACTCCATTCTTTCCGTTTTTATACCACAGATGCTGGGCAAATTTAGTCCAGCCCTGATGCATATTGGCGAGGCAGCAGGTGTAGCCACTTCGCATACCGAGCACATTATTCATCTCGCGCTCGAATGGCAATGAGAAGTTGAACACGCCGCGCGAAATTTGTACCTGGTTTGCTATCTGGAAATATTGTTTGTTGTTGTAATCGTCGGTAGTTTGCGATGGAAGCGCGTTGAAAGTCATTCGTTCCAAAGCATCGAGGTAGTAGGCGTCGCCGGTGATCGACGCGATTTCTTCAAGCGAATACATCGATTCAACAATGGCGCAAAGTTCAGTTCCCTGGGTTGGGTCGTTGCCATGCAAATCTTCGTCAGCCGAGAAAATACCCATTGGCAGGCCATGAAGCGTCATCAGATCGTTGAAGCCGGTTTTTAATGCTTTCAGGTATTTTTCGTCGCCGGTGCGCTGGTAGTTAATTGCAGGTGATTTAATGGCCATTCCAACATTTACACCGTGACGGTGCATCCAGCGGTCGCCGTTTTGATAAGTGGCAGCCCAAATAACCCAGTCGCGGTTTCCAAACCATTCGCTCCAGTTGAACGACTGCGATTCGATTAATGCAGCCAGATCGAGCAGCGATTCGTCTTTGGTAATCAGGTAGAGCCATTGAGCCATCATTACATTATCGGCTCCCCGCGAAGTAGCCCATTCGGTCCATTGTCCCAGCGGTGCATTTTTAAGGGCTGCAAGCTGGAACCTGAAATATTTCTTCATGAAATCAATTACGCGCACATCACCTGTTGCCTGGTAATATTGTTTCATTACTTTAAGCATCACCATTTTGGGCCACCAGTCGTCGCCGGCTTCTTTCATGGTTTTAACAGTTACCGTCGTATCTTTTTCGCGTTCGTATTTGGTAATGCCACCAAAATAGCCCGATGGACGCTGATGTTCGATGGTCCAGTCGATGTATTTCTTTACTTTTTTCTGAAGGTTGACGTCTTTCAGCAACCAGGCCAGAGGCACTGCTCCGTCGAGCCAGTAAGGCGTTTCTTCCCAGGCATCGCCGGTACCTCCGAGCCAGCCATTACTTTTCTCGATTTTGGCATAAACTTCGTCGAGATGGCCGGTCGTTCCGTTGCGCATAATTTGCAGCTGGTGCTTCAGCCATCCTTCAGGCTGAATGGCTCCAAGAGGCATTTCCTGGTAAATCGGTTGTACAAATCTTTCGGCCGGAGATAAACTTTGTCCGAAAAGGCTGATGGAGAAGAGGCATATTGCCAGTAAGGAAAGAGATTGTTTCATGTTAGTTCGATTGGTGTTGAGTTTTGTAATTGCGAATATCGTCAATTCAAAATAAATACAACCAAGTAAAGTTAAATACTCTTTTTGTTGATTTATTTCCTGTCACTCGATACTTTTACCTGAATAATATTGTAACCGATCAACTATGCTTTCCGGGAAATACCAGCAATTATATCAGCAGCTTACGCTGTCAATCGATTCAAAGCGAATCTTTCACGCCCCTCTTCACACTTTGGCTTTTGGCACCGATGCCAGTTTTTACCGGCTTATTCCTAAAATGGTAATCAAAACTACCGGCGAAGAAGAAGTTTCTTTAATCCTGAAAGAGTGTTCAAAGCTTTCAATTCCGGTAACTTTCAGAGCTGCGGGAACTAGTCTTTCCGGGCAGGCGATCTCAGACTCGGTACTCGTGGTTGCCGGAAATCACTGGAACAAGTTCAGAATTGATCAGGATGGCTTAAGAATTAGCCTGCAACCCGGCTTGACAGGAGGAAAAGTGAACACACTACTGGCTCGCTATGGAAGGAAAATTGGTCCGGATCCGGCATCGATTGATGCAGCCATGATTGGTGGAATTGCCGCGAACAATGCCAGCGGAATGTGTTGCGGAACTTCCGAAAACTCGTATAAAACACTTTCCAGTATGCGGGTTATTTTAGCGGAAGGCTCGCTACTCGATACAGCCAGTCAGGAAAGTAAAGAACAGTTTGCTAAAACGCATCCTAAATTGATTCGGGATATTTCTGAGATGGCTGCTTCGGTGAAGGCCAATGGCGAATTAACCGAACGAATTGCCCGTAAATTTAAAATGAAAAATACAACCGGTTACAGCCTGAATGCGCTGATTGACTTTACTGATCCGTTTGAAATTATCGAACATTTAATGATTGGCTCGGAAGGAACGCTGGGATTTATTGCCGAAATTAGTTACAAAACGGTTGTCGAGCATCCTTGTAAAGCTACTTCGCTGATGGTTTTCCCGGATATTGAGAAGGCCTGCAATGCCGTTTCGTTGCTCAAATCAGCTCCGGTTTCGGCTGTTGAGCTGATGGATCGTGCCGGTTTACGATCCGTTGAGGATCAGGACGGTGTTCCCGGATATTTGAGAACACTCAGCACGACTGCGAGCGCACTTTTGGTTGAAACCCGCGCTCATAATGCGGACGAACTCAACCAACAAATCGCAATTATTCAAGACACCATAAAGTCAATTCTCACGGAAATACCTGTTGAATTTACTTCTGTTCCTTCTGAATATGCGCTCCTCTGGAAAATCCGGAAAGGAATGTTTCCTTCAATTGGTGCCATTCGCAAGTCGGGGACAACTGTGATTATTGAAGATGTGGCTTTCCCGGTGCCTCGCATGGCAGAGGCGACGCTTGATTTGCAAAAACTGTTCGAAAAATGGCAATATAACGAGGCGGTTATTTTTGGTCATGCGCTGGAAGGAAACCTACATTTTGTATTTACACAGGATTTTGGTACGCAAAGCGAGGTCGATCGCTACGCAGGCTTCATGGCCGATGTAGCCGATTTAGTGGTTACAAAATATGACGGGGCCTTGAAAGCCGAACACGGAACAGGCCGAAACATGGCTCCGTTTGTAGAAAAAGAGTGGGGCAGGGAAGCCTTTGAGCTGATGAAACAAATTAAGCAAATCTTCGATCCGCAAAACCTGCTCAACCCGGGTGTTATCCTGAATAATGATCCGGAAGCGCACCTGAAAAACCTGAAACCAATTCCTGAAGCCAGCGAAAAGATAGACAAATGCATTGAATGTGGTTTTTGTGAGCCAACCTGTGTTTCGGCCGAACTGACGCTAACTCCGCGCCAGCGAATTGTGGTTTATCGCGAAATGGCTCGTCTAACAAAAACCGGCCACGAACCACACATTGCGGCTTCATTGTCAAAAATCTTTCGATATGAAGGCAATGAAACCTGTGCTACTGATGGTTTGTGTGCAACTGCCTGTCCGGTTAAAATCGATACCGGAAAACTGGTTAAAGATATCCGGAAAGAAGAAATCGGGAAAAAGCAAAAGCGGGCGTTGTGGATTGCCGATCGAATGGGCGGATTGACAGCTTCAGCCCGGGTTGGTCTGTCTGTTGTTGGATTCTTTCATTCAGTGTTGGGAACTGCTGTGATGAAAGGTATTTCCGGCGGATTAAAAACTTTGTCAGGAAACCGGATACCACAATGGAATCCGTATTTGCCGCTTGGCGCAAAGAAAATTACTGCCGAATTACAAACCCTGAAAAGCGATCGAAAAGTGGTTTACTTCCCGTCATGTATTAACCGGGCCATGGGTGTTTCGAAGGAAAATCGCAATGAAAAGCAGCTTTCAGAAACGATGGTTAAACTGCTGAACAAAGGCGGTTACGAGGTGATTTTTCCTAAGAATATGAATGAGTTGTGCTGTGGAATGGCATTTTTGAGCAAAGGTTACGCTGATGCCGGAATGAAAAAATCGAATGAGTTGGAAATGGCCTTAATTAAAGCCAGTGAAAATGGCCGATACCCGGTTTTGTGCGATATGAGTCCGTGTTTGTTTACCATGAAGGAGAATATGAAATCGGGACTAAAGTTATACGAACCGGTTGAGTTTATTCTGGACTATTTGCTTCCCAACCTCGAGATTTCACCGATTGGCGAGACTATTACAGTATTTCCGGTGTGCAGTATGAAGAAAATGGGACTTGAAGGGAAGCTGGTTGAATTAGCCCGGAAATGCGCGAAAGAAGTGATTGTTCCGGAGACCAATTGTTGTGGATTTGCTGGTGACCGTGGATTTTCGTTTCCCGAACTGAATAAACATGGCTTGCGAAACTTAAAAATTCAGATTCCGGAAGAGGTTCGTTATGGTTACTCAACCAGCCGGACCTGCGAAATCGGGCTTAGTCTTCATTCTGGAATCTCGCACCAATCAATTGTTTATTTGGTTGATAAAGTGAGCAAAGCGAAGGAATAATTAGAAAATGGTTAGAAATAAAAAAACCCAATCAACTGTTTATAAGTTAACTGGGCTTTTATCGGGTGGTAGATGGGAATCTAACCTATGCTTTTTAACATGGCTAACTAATTGAAATTCAATATTAAATAATTTCACTATATCTAATTTTTACATACATTTACACTCATTAAGTTAGAATATAGTTAGAAAGTCTTGATATGAATACACGGTTAATGATCGAAACAACGAAGGCTAACAAAGCTGGTGAATGTAACGTTTGCATCGAAGTGAGCATCACTAAATTAGGTGAGAAAAAGAAAACGGTTCGGATTCCAACAAACATAAAAGTTAAGGCCGACAGTTGGAGTGCCAAAAGTCAAAGTGTTATTCGTGGTAAATCAGCCGATTATTATAAAGTCAACCAAACGTTATTAACTCAGAAAGAACTTGTAAACGATATAATAGCCGAATTAACAAGTAAAGGTAGGTTTCAGTTAGAGGAAATTCGGCCACTTTATGAAGCTAAGTCCGCTCCGATTGCTGTGAGTTTTTTTGAACTTTATAATGAGTTCCTGAAGTTAAAAGAGCAAACCATGACTAGAAACGGTATTAAGGATTTCAAAACATTAAAAACACACCTTCTAGGGTTTGAGAAAGAACGTAAAAACAACATAATTTTAAGTCAAATAGACCATTCATTTTTCGAACGGTTCGAGATATACCTATCAAAACAAAAGATCGTTATTAAGGCTAAAGAGGGCGAAGAACCCAAGACTAAACTGTTTGCTGACGGAACTATCCAGAAGAATCTACAAACCTTGCGTTTGTTCCTGAATTACCAAGCTAATAAAGGAATGCCAGTTAATAAGGATTATAAGAAGTTTAAAATTAAAGGTAAACCAGAAGTAGCCCTGATAACATTAGAACCCGAAGAATACAGGCTTTTACTTTCCCCAATAGATAATGAACGGTTAGAAAAAACACGTAAGCTATTTGTTTTGCAGTGTTCTACTGGTTTACGGTTTTCCGACGCAATTAAGATCACAAAAAATCATGTTCGGAATAACACTATTTACATGAATAGCACTAAAACACGGCAAAAATTACAAATTCCGTTAAATGCAAATTCATTGGAAATATTGCAGGAATGTAATTTTGATACTTCAACAATCGCAATTAGTAATCAGAAATACAACGACTACATTAAAGAACTGTGTGAACTGGTCGAGATTAACCAGCCAATTATGAAAATAAATTACCGTGGGAAAAAAGAAACACAGGAATCATTAAAAAAACATGAAATAATGAGCAGTCACCACGGCAGACGGTTTTTTATTACTCAGAACCTCATCAATGGCGTTAGGCCAGAGGTTATAATGAGCATGACAGGTCATACCGATTTCAGAAGCTTTAAAAAATACATCGCTATAACCGACCAAACCAGAATTAATGCAATGGAACTTTGGTCTAAAACATTTGCGTGATATGGCAATATTTGAATTATTCCCAGAAGCAATAAATCCTCAACTAGGGTATAGAATAAGGTTTGATGTTGAAAATAGAGCTATGGATTATCTTGACCATTTCAAGATAATAAATAAGTTGAAATGCAAATTTATTCCGTTAGACCTAACATTTCCATCGTATAATAATTTAACGGAGTTCCTTTTCGATAAGGGTATTTTATATTGGGAGGTCAAAAGCTTTCATTATACTAACGTAATTAGTTCAAATAGGCCAGAAACAATTCCAGAGGGAGCGAATAAATTGCATATAGATAGGTATATTGTAGTTGATACGATAAAAATATATGACGTTGAGGATAGTATTTCTAAATACTTACTCAATTTTAAGTATTACACCGTTAATCAGGTGGCTGATATGCTGTCCATGTCTCGCCCAACAGTTTACAAGGTGGTAAACGATAAAACCCTTAAATCGGTACGAATAAACGGCCAGATTCGCATAAACCATCTGGATTTAGCTAATTTTATCAATAGGGAAAATCAGTAATCAGTCAAAATTTATCTGGTCAATTTCTTTCATTAGCCTATCGGTTTCGGTTAATGCTACAATTATTTTCTGGTAGTGTAAAATGTCCTCAAAATCGAGTTGGCGGTCTTTCCGATCTTTTAACCATTTCTGTGCAGGTTGGTAACCACCAATGTAAAAATTCCATGCAACAATAGGTATCTGGTCAAAATATTGGGTTGAGTTTATATATGCCCGCACATAAACGTCCGGAACGGACGTTTCATTTATGGGCACTATTTTAAGGTTTTCAACCCTATTGTTACCGTTAACTGGATATGATGCTATTGGTTTGTTTACTGTGGGTGATTCTAGTAAATGTATCTGGCGTAATTCGCCACCAAGTTTAACCAGTTGCCAAAATGTTTGTTGGTCTTTAGGATAGGGTACACGTGGAAAATCAATTTTCAAAAACTCCTTGTACCGTTCCCGATAGTTGGGCGAATGTAAAACACCATAAATGTAATCCAGTAGGTCAATAGGTGCAAAGGTGCTTTCGGTTGTTTCTTTTTCAGGGGTAAAAGTTAAACCTATTGATTCGGCTATTTTTTTTACAATTTCCAGTTTCAGATTTGGCGTTCTCTTATAGCTTGGTTCGATTGTGTGTTGTCCATTATCGCTTGCATATATATATAATGGAAATTCTGATGGTATTCCTTTGTAGCTAAAGTGATAGCGGTTGTCAATCATGTTTTTTGTTATTTGAACGTTAGACCAGTATTCATCAGTTGATTGACGTGCTATGACTAATCCGATATTATTACCGTTTAAAAAATGGTACATTAGTTTTTCCCTACCCCAATCAACCATAGCACTGGAATAATAAATAAATCTTGTATCAAAAGGTCTATATTCAATTTTCTTTATAACGTTCAAATGGTTAATGTTCATTATTTTTTTTCTGGCAGTAACAAGAGACCATCCTCGAGAATCACCTGCCAAATATTTTCCGCTCTTTCTGTTTCCAAAAAAATGGTTTCTAATCTCATTGTCAGAATAATCAGGGTTGGTAAAAAAAATTATATCTTTTAAAAGATCGTCTTTACTTTTATTTATGACCAGCGAATCACGAGCAGTTACAACCCCAGTCACATTTATCGGAAATAATTCATTGATACCAAAGCCTTCAGAGTATTTATCAGCACCTGTATCATCTTTTGGAACAAAAAAGTAAAATGTTTCTGTGGGACTTAATTCTTTAAATTCAATTGTTTCTAAAGATTTTTCAGTAAGAAAACAATATTTGTCCTCTCTTTTCCCATATAAATCAATATGGAATACTCTTCCTAATTGATTTTTTAATTTTTTTCTTGTTTTGATAAAAATATTTATTGATACACCTTGCTGAATATCAAATACATTTATATCGACACTTCCATCAGGCGAAGTTTCTTTTTTCTTACTGTTGCCGTGTAGGTCAATTGTGTAAATTTTATCAAAGGTATTAAGTAAGTGCCACCGCATACATCTAAACGTGGGATTGTCTAAATAACCATGTGGATTTATAAAAGCCAAGATACCACTACCATTTTTTTCAATAAAATTTTCACCCAGTCGTATAAATTTTACATAGTCATCATTTAGCCAATGCTTACGCTCGTTAAAATATTTCCCATCAATATATTTATAGTCATCAATCATTTTACTAATCCATTCCCCATTATTAGAAGAAATACCACTATAGGGGGGATTACCAATTACACACATAACAGGCGTGTCACGTTTGATGTGGTTAGCTTCGTTTGCTTCGGTACTTAACCATTGGGCAAGTAAAGTACCTGTATCGGGGTGGTGTTCTTCTAAACTGTTCGTTAAAAATATCTTTAGCCGTTGGTTGGTCGTTGGTTTAAATCCAGTATCAGCAAGTAACATATCCAGTTTCAAATGTGCCATTGCATAACTGGCCATTAGCAACTCGAAGCCGTTGAGGCGTGGTAAAAGGTGGTTTTCTACATAGTTACTCCAAATGCCCTGCATACCTTCAAATTTGCTATAAATCTGGCGTACAACTTCAGCTAAAAAAGTACCTGTACCAGTGGCAGGGTCTAAAATTTGTACTCGGTGTACTTCCTGCTCACGTTCAATTAGTTTTGTTTTTGATCGTAAATCGGCAGATGCTTTATATACGTCCTGTACCTTAACTTTAATTTTCGATGTGTCGGCCAAACCTTGTGGTAAGTCAAATTCAGTTTTAAGTATATCGTCAACGGCGCGGACTATAAAATTAACCACTGGTTGCGGTGTGTACCAGACACCCCTAGATTTACGCAATTTAGGGTCGTATTCTGCCAAAAAGGTTTCGTAGAAATGAATAACAGGGTCTTCGGTTTTGGTTGTTTTACCGAAGCTTTGCAGCATGGCTTCAATGTTGGTTGCGCGGAATACTTCAGCTAGGTTGTCAACGGTGGTTTTAATACGTTCGTCAATGTCATAGCCAGCTATGTATTGAAATAACCTACGCAAAAACGGATTGGTTTTAGGTATTAATTCCGCCGCTTCCTGTCGACTGAAATTGTTTAAAGTAGTATCGTGTAGTCGTGCCGCAAACATGCCGTAAGCCAGTGTTTGAGCGTATATGTCGGCAAAATCTTTGGGTGATAGGTCGTGAATCAGTATTTGTTTAAATGTGTCGTATTGCCCCTTTAATGATGTGTTGTCTCGTGTTTCCTCGTCGGCAGTTATAGCATGTTCCAGAATATTTTGCAACAGTCTGGCTTTGCCTGCCATCATTTCAGCAAGTTTTTTCGATGATTTAATGGTTTGCCCTACGAACGTGCAAAAATCCTGAATCAGGTTTTCAAACTGCTCAAAATTATCTGGTAATGGTTTTATCGTGCTACCTTCAATTTCCGCTATCCTGATTTCGTGAACCAATTCACCATGCTGAAAAAACTGAAACCAGATATAATCGGTAATGATGAGGTTGTCCAGTGCTTTTTTGTAGCGGTTAAACTGTTCTTTATAATGTTTATCGTTGAGGTCTTTCCCAATGTCTTTAGCTTCGATGTAACCAACAGGAATTTTGCCTTTGGTAATTACATAGTCAGGGTTGCCACAATCGGTAACGTTGGCAGGTTCGTTGGTAATGTCAACACCTTTAACAATGGAACGAATAAGGGTTTCAAGGTCGCCCCTGTAACTGTGTTCACGTGAAATACCAGACTTGAAACGGTTTTTTACGATTTCAAGATATTGCTGAGTGGTCATTGATCAGGAATTTTAGATAGCTGTTTAGTGTTTCGAGTTGTTAATTTTCGGTTTCGTCAGAAACCGGAGAAAATAACTCGATGCTAATTTAGCTTAAAAAATCATCTTATTGTGCCATAACTAGGGTTTATGTGTACTATACCCCCCCCCCCTGCCAGTGTCCCTGCCCCCAGAACTCCCATCCAGTCGTATGCGGTACATTGAAAAATTCTAAAAGTGCTTAAGCACTGTATTTGTCGGTGCTACGTGCATTTTTTTCAAAAGAAAAATAAATTTTCGCCAAAAGTGATTTTTATAAAAAAATATAAAAACGCTGAACACAAGGTTTTTTTGATGCAAGCCATGTATTTATAAAAGCGAACCCCTCACTTTTAGGGTGAAGGGTTAATGAATAAATTTTTTTTACAATTTTTTTATGAAGAACTTTAATATAAATACGGAAAAAAACGAAAACGACTCAGGATATTGGCATAATAACAATGGTTTCTCATTTCCTCAGTTAACTGGTGCTACAAACCAGCAAAATCAATCAACAGCAACGATTTCAGCCAATGAGATTTTAATAAGCAAACCCAACGCAAACTATTATTCGATATGTGTGGATTGGCTGGAATTTATATGTGCCACTAAAAATCCGATAGAACTAACTTATAAGCTTAACCAGAATCAGAATATCCAGATTAGAAAAATTGATGTCCACAACAACCCCAATTTTACCAACCTAAACAGGATTTATTTTAATGGTACAGAAATATGTGATATTCTATCAACCCCAAACAACAACACCCATAAGCCAAATGAAGTGTCGGTAAAAATGGCTAATCATGTTTTGTATTCCAATCAATGCTACCAGTATGTTTTATTGATCGTAGAGGCTTTTAAACTTTCATTCGACAGGTTGGCAAGGTTAGATATTGCACTGGATGGAATGGATATAGTGAAACTAATTAGCTTATTGAACAGGTACAGTAAAAGTAAAACCATTCAAACCAACAACGATGCAATAACCATATTGCCAACATCATTTAGAAAACAAGATCAATTCTTTGATAGCTGGTGTATTGGTAAAAGTAAATCTGGTATATCAGCAAGGGTTTATAATAAAACTGATGAGATTAACCAATCTGGTAAAGACTATATTCGTGAGTATTGGAATGCAAACGGATTAACAACGGTTAATAATGGACGCTTCGAAATTCAGTTAAACAGCAAACGATTGGATAAATACCATTTCTTCCTATCAGATTTACAGCGATTAATGGATGCGGAGTTTTTAGGGTCTATCTTTAAAAAAGAAGTTCAATCGTGGTTAAAATTCTACCATGTGCGTAAAGCTGATATTTTAAACCACAAAAAAGAGGTTGCTATAAAAAAAGGTAGTGAAATTCAGTTTATCAAGTGGCAAAAGATACCTACCAAACAAATTCAGCTTAAAAATTACGACTACAAATCTAATAGTACGGCTATCAATGCCAGAAATGCCATCTCGTTTACTTTGATTGAAATATTGTTGAATCCGAGTACCTCAACGACAGCAATGGTTGAAACGGTTCAGAAATACGCTGACGACTATAATTTGCAGGATTACCTAAGAAATAAAATAATAAGGCTGTTTGGTGTTGAAGTCAAAAGTCCATATCTTCCACTTATCCAACCACTTCTAAATTCTGGTGTCAGCCAGAAAATAACACCATCAACAGATTAAATAATTCCAGATGATTTTACAACGAATTGTTAGAATATAGTTAGAAGCTAGAGAAAAGTTAGAAAAATAAAAAAGGTAACCATCTTATTTTTAGATGATTACCTTTGTGCTTTTTGATTTAGTGGGGTGGTAGATGGGGCTCGAACCCACGACCTCTGGAACCACAATCCAGCGCTCTAACCTGCTGAGCTACAACCACCGTGTTTTGCGGTGCAAATATAGTATTAAATTTCTTAGTTATACAATAGGAAATATGCGTTTTTATACGGTTTTTTTTGATTTTTCTGACAGTTAAGCCACCCAAAATCCTGTAAAATATTCATGATTAGCGAAAAACGGTAAATCTGTTTTAGCTATCAGAAACAGATTATTTCTAAAGTTTGCTCTTCTGGATAAGTCCTCCCTTTTCGTTTAACAGTAATGAGAACCGAATTAAGGCTTCGTCACGCACTATTAATTCATAACCGACAATTTCATCTTCGCGAATCTCGATAACATTCATGATCTCGCCGTGCTGTAATGCTTTTTGCCTGATGTGTTCGGGAGCCGACTGAACAGCCAGATTCTTTTTCAGGTTAAGTAATTTGCCAGATGGGTCGAAGTGAGCAATGTGTTCAATTTCGTCGAGATAAAAAATGGCTTCATAAAAGTCGTCGGAATGTAACCATTCAATGTTGATTGATTCTCCAAATTTCTCGAGAAATGAATTTTCAACAGCTTCGGGAAGCGAGACATTCGAAAACTTAAATATTTTACTGAAAATGTTTTTCATAAATTGGTTACGTAATAAGCGGTTTAGGTTGGTTTATAGTCTTAATATCCTGAATGAATTGTAAATAAACAGTATAGGCTTTTCAATATAGACGAATGATTGTTGAAATGTAACGTCTGAAGTTTTAATTATTCGCGTTGAACTTTTGATTATACATATAAATAACCCTCGATCGGGCTCGTTTTAATCTCATTTTAACAGCATCTTCGCTTATTCGCAATGTTTTGGCTATTTGTTTGATGGGCAAATTGTCCTGATATTTCATCAGTAATAAAACCTTTTCTTCCGGGTGTATAAGCTCAAAAATCGTGAGCAGGTTCTCGTAGTTCACTTCTTCAAAATCGGCTTCCGCTTCATCAATAATCTCCGGAAGTTCATTATTGCTGTTCCATTCAGGGTAGTGAAGCTTTTTTTTGAGCCGGAGATAATCTATACAATAATTGTACGTTATAGAATATATCCAGGAAGAGAAGGAGGAGTTGCCTTTAAATCCGTGAATTTTTTCGTAGGCTTTTGTTAAAATATCGTTGGCAAATTCTTCCGATAAATTTGAATCCTTCAGGAAGCTGAAACATTTGTCGCGGACTTTTTTAAAGTACCGAAGATAAAGAAGTTCGAACAATTCCTTATTTCCGGAGTTTATAATCAGCATGACTATTTCTTCGTCTGATTTTTGCTTATATTTTGTTTTTGAGGTCATCCATGCAGGTGTTGAAAGAATAAAAATTCAAAAAAAATGAAAAAAAATATACGAAGTTGTGTTACTTCTCCGGAAACCACCGTCACAATGATAAATTTGTCAGAAAATACCTTTGTATATTCGACGTAAAAGTAGATATTTGTAAAAGTTTTTAGTTATATTTTAGAGTTAATAATTTTTAGAGAAAACCAAATTTAAAAATTGAGTATGAAAAGTAAATTAGTTATTGCTATCGCAGCAATGGGTCTTACAGTGTTATTTAGTTCTTGTCAGAAAGTTCCACAAGCAGAAATTGATGCAGCAACTGCAGCAATTCAGGAAGTAAAAGACGCTGGTGCTGATTTGTATGTTCCAGAAGCTTACCAAGCTTTGGTTGATTCAATGAAATCAGCTAACGAAAAAGTTGAAGCAGCAAAAGCAAAATGGTTCCCAAGCTACACTAAAGCTAAAGCTACTTTAGCTACTGTTAGCCAAATGGCCGTTGACACAAAAGCTAAATCAGAAGCTCGTAAAGTTGAATTGAAACAAGAAACTGAAACCATGATTGGTGAAGTTAAAGCTCTTGTTGAAGAAAACAAAGGTTTGATTGCTAAAGCTCCTAGAGGTAAAGAAGGCCGCGAAGCTTTGGAAGCTATTAAAAGTGACTTAGCTGTTGCTGAAACAACTGTTACTGAAGTTGAAGGTTTGTTAGCTAATGGCGACCTTTTAGGTTCAAACAGCAAAATTAAAGCTGCTAAAGAAAAAGCAACTTCTATCAAAGCTGAATTGGAAGAAGCTATCGCAAAAAAAGGTAAAAAATAATAACTCTTAAGAGTTAGTGATTAAGATACCCGGGGCTTTCCCCCCGGGTATTTTTTTAATACAAACATAATGGGCTTGAATAAGAAAAAAGTTAAGTGGATTAGTGTTATTTTTTTGTCAATCGTTTTTCTTGTTATAACTGTTTGTATCATCATCGTTTCGCAGAAAGAACAACCAAATGATGATCTGCGAATGGCAAGGGAGGCACTTTCTGAAGCAAAAGAAGCAGAGGCTGATGTTTATTCAGAAACAAAATATAAAGAATCTGTACGGACCTACGAATCCGCAATGTTAAACTGGTCGAGAGAAAACGAACGGTTTATTCTTTTCAGGGATTATGCCAGAGTGATAACTTTAGCGCAGAAGGCTAAAAAAGTTGCCGATGAAGCAAAAGAGGAATCGATACAGAAAGCTGATAATTTAAGTAAGAATGTTGATGCTGCTTTTGTCAGTCTGGGGAAGAAAATAGAATTATACAATAAGCTCTTTAAAAATTTACCAATACCGAAATCAGTTTTTGATGCGTTTAACAAATCGAAGATGTTTTTTAGCGAATCAAAAATTGCCCAGGGGAATGGCAAGTTGAAAGATGCCGAAGTATTATTCAAGAAGGCAGAAATATATATTAATCATGCCAATACTGCTGCGGCACAAATGTTGCGGGGGTATTTTGCTGATTATCCCAGATGGAAAAACTTAGCCAACGATGCTATTGCGGCATCGCGCGGTGGAAATAAAGTTGTACTGGTTGATAAAATGGCGCATATTTTATATGTTTACCAATCGGGGAAAGCGATTCGCAGTTACGATGTTGAGTTTGGACCAAACTGGATGGCGCATAAAGAACGTGCCGGCGACAAGGCGACTCCTGAAGGAAATTATCATATAACCAGCAAAAAAGCTGGCGGAAGCACTACCTATTATAAAGCAATGCTTCTTGATTACCCTAACGCCGAGGATCGGGCCAAATTCGCTCAGAAGAAACGTCAGGGAATACTTTCCCGCCGAACAGGAATTGGTAACCTGATTGAAATACACGGGAACGGCGGACGCGGATTCGATTGGACAAGTGGCTGTATTGGAATGAGAGACCGTGATATCGATGATTTGTATCGTCAGATTGGATCGGGAACCCGGGTAACTATCGTTGGATCCATTGAGCCACTTTCGACTGTTACAAATGGCACGGATTTTTAGTTATTTTGAAACTTTTTCTAAAAATATTAGTTTGTGTTAATGAAATTGATTAATAAAACAGGTCTAATAATTCAAGGTCTATGATTCGTAATTTCTTTATTTATCTGGCAGTTTTAATAGTTGGAATCCTGTTTTTTGCATCGATGGTTCTTTTTGCTATCCCGGCATTTCAGGAATCAACAATTGTATTGGTAGGTTTATCGGCAAATTCTTCCGGAGCCGGCGATGCAGGAGCAGATAAGGAAGCCATTGAAACCGATATTAGTAAGCTTCAGAAAAAACTGGATTTATTTACGCCAGCTAATGCCTACATGATTGTAAATACCTCTGACAACCATTTTTACTTATATAAGGGGAAGCAATTACTTCGGGATGGTGTTTGCTCAACAGGAAAAAATGAAAAGTTGGTTTCTGCTGAAAGAAATTATGAGCATACTTTTTATACTCCTTTTGGCGTTCGTAAAATTTTGAGAAAATCGACAAATCCTGTCTGGAAAAAACCCGACTGGGCTTTTATTGAGGATGGAATGCCGATTCCGTCTCCAAACGATCCTTCACGTTGGGAAACCGGAACATTGGGAGCGTACAAGCTCGAAATTGGTGATGGATATATGATTCATGGAACAATATATAAACGCAGGATGGGTATGAGTGTAACTCATGGCTGTATCCGCTTGCTTGATGAAGATTTAGAGGCAGTTTATAAAACAATGGAAGTAGGTTCAAAAGTTTTTATTTACTAGTATGAAAGAAAATTCGGTAGAAGACTTTGATAGTCTGTTTGTTGAAAAACGCAGCGGAGTAAGGAAATATATTATTCTTATTATTGTTTTATCAGTTTTGGGGTTAACCTCTGTTTACACTTATTTGTCGGTTAGTGCCGTTCGCGATAGAATGAAGACAGCGCATGACCTTGCTCAGGGAAGTCCTGAGGTCAATTCTTCGCTGTTCAAGCAGCTTAAGGAAAAAGCGTGGCTCGAATCCCGCATAAAAATGGCCGCCAACGACTCAATCGGTTTATCAATCGATCTGGAGCAACTTCGCATTCAGCTTGAACTTAAGGGGGTAGTGGTAATGTCATCAAAAATTCGCGACTGCTCGGTATCGGGTTTCTTCCGGAAAATGGATGGTAACGTATATTTTACCATGTTTGGAACGCCATTGACCATTGAGCAGTTTAAATCGTCGATTGCAAAAAATCCGTTTAAAGTTGTTGAAGCTCCTAAAGATACCATCGCTGCTCAGGCCGCTGCCGATGCTGCTGCTAAAAAGGATTCACTGGCGGATGAAAACGTATTTTGGACAGTAAAACTTGACCGTGGTTTTGATTTGGACATTCAGGGGATTGACTCAATTGCTGAAGCCCAGAAAAAATATGAGTTTGGGAAAGGATTTGAATTTGAACGTAATCTGAAAAATATTGCCAGTTCATTTCAGCATATCCTGAAATTTAGTAAGCCAAGTTACACTCCTGAAATATTAATCAGTATTCCTGAAAATGAGGCCAAAGCAATACTTCGGGCCTTACCCCGGAATGCATTGGTTACCATCAAAATATAACTTTATCTGGATTTACTTGTTTTAAATTGAACCGGGAAAGACATTCTCTAAATGTTTTTCCCGGTTTTTTGCATCTTAATTTTGATAAGTTTAATAGATTTAAGGTATGACACAGAAGATAAATATTTCCGGATTTATATTGGCAGGCGGCCGAAGCAGCCGGATGGGAACCGATAAAGCATTACTCGCATTTCAGGATAAACCATTGCTGAAACATATGATCAATTTGATTGAACCGATATGCGATATCGTTGTAATAAGCGGTCAGAATTCCGGTTATTCAAATTTTGGTGTCGAAATAGTTCCCGATTTGTTCACTCAATGTGGTCCTATTGCCGGCATTTATTCTTCGCTAAAACATTCGGTATCCGATTGGAATCTTTTGGTTAGTGTTGATGTTCCTTTCATTAATGAAGAGTTACTTCAGTATTTGATTTCTGAAGCAGGTGAATACGATTGCATTGTGCCTGAACATCGAATGGGCGTTGAACCTCTGATTGGCCTTTATCGCCGCAGAATATTGCCGGTCGTTGAAGAGATGATAACGCATGGCGACTATAAAATTACCAGACTTTTATCACAGGTAAATACCCGGTATCTTGATTGTGATTCATTGGTGGATAAATATCCCCGTTTATTTCTGAATATCAATCACCCGGAAGATTATCGGTCAATCTGATATTTATATTTAATATGTTTGTTTGTTCATTATTTATTTCTTTGGGAACAAAAGCTTTTCGTATTTTCAGGTAAAATTTCCGTTTATGTCGAGCATTATCTTTTATACCATTATAGGCCTTCTCGTTGCCGATTTTATTTTCGAACGGTTTCTCGAATTCCTCAATTCAACGCAGTGGAGCGATCAGCTTCCCGACGAAGTAAAAGGTATTTATGACGAAAAAGAATACCAGAAGCAACAGGCATATGAGAGGGCTAATTTTCGATTTTCAACGGTCAGTTCATCATTCAGTTTTGTTCTGATTTTTATGATGTTCCTTTTTTCAGGGTTTGCATTAGTGAATAATTGGGCGGTGTCGGTTTCAGTAAATCCAATAATTACGGCACTAGTATTTTTCGGAATTCTGATGCTGGCTTCCGACATCCTGACGACTCCATTTTCGGTGTATGATACCTTTGTGATTGAAGCGAAATTCGGGTTTAATAAAACCACTCCGAAAACTTTTGTGCTCGATAAACTGAAAGGCTATTTGCTTGGAGCAATCATTGGTGGCGGGCTTTTAGCATTAATTGTTTATTTGTACCAGTTAACCACATCCAATTTCTGGATTTACGCATGGCTTGTAATCACTGCATTTTCGGTGTTTATGGTGTTGTTTTATTCCAACCTGATTGTGCCTTTGTTCAACAAACAAACTCCGCTTCCCAACGGCGAACTGAAAACTGCAATTGAGGCGTTTGCCTCGAGAGTTGGCTTTAAACTCGACAACATTTATGTCATCGACGGCTCTAAACGATCGACCAAAGCCAATGCTTATTTCACCGGTTTAGGAGCCAAAAAGCGAATTGTTTTGTACGATACGCTGATTAATGATATGACGACCAACGAGCTGGTAGCTGTATTGGCCCACGAAATTGGGCACTACAAAAAACATCATGTGATCTGGAGTTTGTCATTGGGAATAATTCAAACCGGAGTAACTCTGTTCCTTTTCTCTCTGTTTGTGGGCAGTTCCAATCTTTCGGCCGCTTTGGGTGTCGATAAGCCAAGTTTTCATATTGGATTGATTGCATTCGGAATTTTGTATTCGCCGATTTCGATGATAACCGGCCTGCTCATGAATATTTTCTCCAGAAGGAATGAATATCAGGCCGATGCATTTGCTGCCGAGCATTTTAGTGCAGCGGAACTAGCTTCGGCACTGAAAAAACTGTCGGTAAAGAACCTGAGCAACCTTCGACCACATCCGGTTTATGTGTTTTTTCACTATTCACATCCGACCTTACTACAACGATTACAGGCATTAAAACAATAATATGTAATGACGCAATGCATTGGCGTCCCTATAAGAATGAAACACGATGAAAGCAGAAATAATTACCATAGGCGACGAAATTCTGATTGGACAGATTGTCGATACCAATTCAGCCTGGATGGGGCAACAGCTCAATCTGTTGGGCATAGAAGTTTATCAGGTAACCTCGGTTCACGACGATCGCGAACACATCCTGAAAGCATTTTATGAAGCAGAACAAAATGCAGATTTGGTGTTGATCACAGGAGGATTAGGGCCAACAAAAGACGACATTACCAAGAAAACTTTGTGCGAGTATTTCAGTACTAAGTTGGTTTTTCATCCTGAAGTTCTTGAACATGTCCGGTCGTTGCTTTCTTCCCGTAATGTTGTCATCAATAAGTTAAATCAGGATCAGGCTTTACTTCCGGAGAATTGCACTGTTTTGCACAACTCAGCCGGAACCGCCTCAGGAATGTGGTTCGAGCGAAACAATACTATTTTCGTTTCGATGCCCGGCGTGCCTTTCGAGATGGAAGCTATTATGATCGAGGAGGTTTTCCCGAGATTGAAGAAGCTTGGGATCACTCAATCCATTGTGCATAAAACGGTACTGACAATCGGAATACCTGAATCGATGCTTGCCGAAAAGATTGAAACATGGGAAAATGCACTGCCTGAGTTTATAAAACTTGCCTATTTGCCAAGTCCGATGATGGTTAGACTTAGATTGAGCGGTTACGGAACTGATGAAGCGGCCATAAAAACCGAGATTGATAAGCAGGTAAAGGAATTGCTGACGATCATTCCGGAAGCAGTTTATGGTTTCGATAATGATAATATGGGCATTGCGTTGGGGCGAATGCTTACGGCGCAAGGCAATACCATGGCTACTGCCGAAAGTTGTACCGGTGGAAGTATTGCTCAGTTTATTACTTCCAATCCGGGTAGCTCGGCCTATTTTAAGGGTGGGGTAGTGGCTTATTCGAACGAGATTAAATGTAATTTGCTTGGTGTTCCTTCCGAATTAATTGAATCCGTAGGTGCCGTAAGTCAGGAAGTTGCCGAAGCAATGGCGCTTGGCGCTCAAAAAACACTTCGTGCCGACTATGCCATTGCAACCACCGGAATTGCCGGACCCGATGGCGGAACAGACGAAAAACCGGTTGGTACTGTCTGGATTGCTGTTGCCGGGCCTTCAGGTGTGTTGAGTAAAAAATATATATTTAAGCATAGCCGCGAGCGGAATATAATACGTACAACCCATACCGCGTTAAATATGTTGCGGGTTCTTATTAATACCGAAAAATCCTCCAAATTATGAAACGGAAAATTATAATTATAGCCGGAATTGTTGTTTTGATACTTGCGACAATAGCTGCGTTGCCTTTTTTGTATAAAGACAAGTTGCTTGCTAAAGTAAAAACAACTCTGAATAATCAGGTGAATGCCAAAATCGATTTTACCGGTTTCAATCTGTCAGTATTATCGCATTTCCCAAAGGTTGAAATGGAAATTCGTGGACTGAGCTTGGTTGGCGTAAACGAGTTTGCCAATGATACTATTTTTTCGGCAGGCTCTGTTTCAACCGATATTTCCATTACTGAAATGATCAGCGGAAAAGGACTTGAGCTAAAAAGCCTGATCATTGATAACCCGAAGATTTTGCTGATTTCTAATAAATCGGGAAAAGTGAATTGGGATATTGCCAAAGCTTCTGCCGGAAAAGCACCATCAACAGCCGAGGCATCTTCCGGAGAATTCAAGATGAAACTGAACGATATTCAGGTGAATAACCTGAACCTGAAATACGCGGATGAAGCCATGCCGATGAATGTTTGGGTGAAGAATACAAACCTGAGTTCCTCGGGCGAGGTGGCTGGAACTGTTACCAGTTTTGATATGAAAGGCGAAGCCGGCGAGTTAATTTTTGAGTACGACTCGGTAAAATATATCTCGAAAACCAAACTGAAAGCCGAAACTTTACTAAAGGTTGATTACGACAAAATGAATTTTGCTTTCGATCGGGGAAAACTGTGGATCAACAATCTGCCGCTGGAAGTGAATGGCTCGTTTGCCATGCCGAACGACAGTATGTTGTTCGATCTGGGCTTCAAAAGCGAGAAAAGCGACTTTGCAACCATTTTGTCGCTGGTGCCGGTCGATTACCAAAAATATCTTGAAAAGGCCGACATAAAAGGATCGGCCGAGTTTAATGGTTCGGTAAAAGGTCTTTTCTATAACGAAATTTATCCGGCGATTGATGTTGTGCTTTCGGCCGACAATGCCAGCTTTAAATACCAGGGATTACCCGAAAGTGTTCAGGATATTCAGGTTTTAGCTCAGATTACGAAACCTGAGGGCGACTTGAACCTGCTAAAAGTAAATGTGGAGAAAGCACATGCTTCGATACGGAATAACCCGGTTGATTTGCGCTTACTTGTGACCGAACCAATGACTGATCCAAATATCGATGCGTCGTTTGCCGGAACGATCGATTTTGCTTCGCTGAAGCAGGCGATCCCGATTGATAGTCTTGATATCACTGGTATTCTGAAGGCTAAAATGCAGATGGCCGGTAGAATGTCGTCGATAGAAAAGCAGGAATATGAAAAGTTCCAGTCGAACGGTGATGCAAGTCTCCAGAATTTCAGGATACAAAGCAACCAGTTGACAAAACCGGTTGAAATCAGTCAGGGACAGATAAAAGCCAGCACTAAGCAGATTAATATTGAGCGTTTCGATGCAAAAGTTGGGCAGAGCGATTTTTCGCTTCGTGGGGATGTGAGTAACTACCTGGCGTACATGTTTAAAAATGGCGTATTAAAAGGCGATTTTAACCTGAAATCGTCGTTTCTGAATTTCTCTGAACTATCAAATATTCAGAACCCAGCCAAACCTGCGGCAGAAAAAACTGCTGAGGTAAAAGCAGCTCCGGCGGCAGCAGCTGACTCGGTTGTAGCATTTCAGGTGCCTAAAAATCTGGATTTGAGTTTTCAGTCAGCTATTCAAAAAGCTGTTTACGACAAAATGCCGATCAATAACATCAACGGGTTGATAAAGGTGAAAGATCAGCGGATGGAACTAACCAATTTGTCGATGGATATGTTGCAGGGGAAACTGGCGGTAAATGGTTCGTACACCAGCAATAAAGAGAATAAGCCAACGTTCGATTTCAAACTTGATATGCAAAGTATTGATTTGCCAACGGCCTATCAGTCGCTGAGCACCATCAGACATTATTTGCCGATTGCAGCCAAAAGTCAGGGCAAATTCTCCACTCAATTCAGCCTTTCAGGAGGAATGAACGAGAAAATGAATATTGTTCCGACCAGCATGAATGGATTGGGCGTTTTCAATACGCAGAACCTGATGATTGTTGATTCGCCGGTATTCGATCAGATTCGCGGAATTATCAAGAAGGAGAAGCTTAAAAACGTAAAAATCGATGATTTTACGGCCAAGTTTCAGTTCGAAAATGGCCAGTTGAAGATGAATCCGTTTAAAACCAATATTGCCGACCAGCAGGCCACCATTTATGGATCGCTTTCGGCCGCCCGCGAAATCAGCCTGAATATGGATTTCCTGGTGAATCGTGAAGATTTGGGCGCCGACATTAACAAAGGGTTGGATATTTTGCCCGGCTCGCAGAATATTAAAATGATTGATGCGTCGGTTATTTTGAAAGGTCCATTGACCAAACCCGAGGTTTCGCTCGATTTAAGCAAAGCCCGTGCGCAAATTGAACAGCAGGTGAAAAAAGCGTCGGTTGACGAAATCAAAGGTTCGGTGAAAAAACTGGGCGATGAACTGAAAAAGCTGTTCAAGTAGTAAGCTTATATAGGATGAGTCATTAGTCTTTTGGAAAACAATCTGAAAGACTAATGACTTTTTTATTTCTTTAAAAATGGTTGGATGCTTAGTATGGCTGCCACAAAGTAGGTTATTCCGCATACAATCAATGCCGTGCTTAAACTGAAATGGTCGGTTAAATAGCCCAGAATTGGCCCAATAACTGCAAAAATAATCCGGATCTCGAGGTTTCTGACCGATAGAATTGTTGCCCTCACCTTCGAATCGGTATATTGATTGATTTGGTCTTTCAGTACCGGTGTTGCAATGCCCCGAACCATGTAGAAACCGAACAGAATGGCAATTCCAGCGAGGCTAATTTCAATCGAAGTCAAAATGAAGCCAAGCGAAATGAAAACGACAATCAGGAGCAAGGTTTTCTTATTGCCAAGCAAGCGCTCGATACGGTACGAGAACATGGAAAATACTCCCGCGGAAAGATTGAGCAATGTCCACAGAATGCCAAATACCGAAACCGGAACACCTGCCTCCTGAAAATAGGGCTGAACAAACCATGCGTAGGTTAGTGTGGCGGCGCCGGTGAACGACGAAATCATGATAGCACTGCGCATCTCAACCTGCTGATATGTGAGTTTTACGATGGAAAGAATTTCACTCATCTTCAGTCTCACCCGGTCGAGAACATGTTGGGGTTCTTTCAGCATAATTGCTGCCGGAATGGCTATTGCTGCTATAAATACCTGGAAATAATACGGAGTTCTCAGGCTGATCGTAGCCAAAAATCCTCCGGCAACACCGGCAAGAGCCTCGGCAAAGTTCCCGGCCGAAGTAATTTGACCTTCGTATTTGATGTAGTCGTCCTCGCGGTTTTCGGCTTTCAGCGAATCGTACAGAATCGCTGAGTCGGCCCCTGAAATGAAACTGAACCCAACGCCAAGAATGATTTCAGCCAGAATAAAACTGTAAAAATCCGACGAAATGCTGTAGATTAATATACCCACAGTTCCCAAAATTGCACCCAGAATAATGGTTTTCCGGCATCCCCACACATCGGCCAAATAGCCCGAAGGCAGCTCGGTAGCTACCATCGCAATGGAATAAACTGATTTCAGGATGAAAATCTGCGACATGCTCAGCCCAATATCCTGGTAAAACAGCACAACAATCGGCATGATTAGATTGAACCACTTGGCAATCTTGATCAGGTATAACTGAATGGTATTTTGCGGAAACTTTTTCAAGCTGAATTTTGCGTGAAAATAAAAAAATAGTGTCCGGCTTGCCAAGCTTTTTTATTGAAAAGACAATTTAAAGGGTTTAAAGCCAGATTGTGATTGATGGATTTAACGTTCGGCGTGACCTCAGAGTTTAAAACATGTTATTGATAAATATTGCATTTTTGATGAATAATTACAAAAAGTTTCAATAAATAACGAAATTGATGTAAAAATGATTGAAAAAACTTCTAAATGTTCAATCTGTTGCTATTTTTGTGGCAAAAAATAAAATTATTTGATAATCCTTGATTTTTAACTAAAATAAAGTGTTGAATTAATGAAACTATTTATCCCCCAAAATTATCAGCCTTTGCTCGATGTGAATCAAACCGAAAAGGCAATTAAACTTGTAAAAGACAGCTTTCAGCAGGATTTGGCCTCTGAGCTGCGTTTACGTCGTGTTACTGCGCCTTTGTTTGTAATGAAAGGTACCGGAATTAACGACGACCTGAATGGAATTGAACGTCCGGTGACTTTCCCGGTAAAAGAGCTGGGCGACAACAAAGCCGAAGTAGTGCACTCTCTAGCCAAATGGAAAAGAATGACTTTAGCCGACTTAAATATCCCTCAAGGCTATGGTTTATATACCGATATGAATGCCATTCGTCCGGACGAAGAGCTTTCAAATATTCATTCGCTGTATGTTGACCAATGGGACTGGGAACGTGTTGTTTCTGAAGAAGAGCGAACTCTGGATTTCCTGAAAAAGATTGTCCGCAAGATTTATTCAACGCTTTTACGCACCGAGTTTATTGTTTCTGAAAACTTCCCGCAGATTCAGCCAATATTGCCTGAAGAGATTACATTTATTCATGCTGAAGAGCTTGAAGAGCAATATCCTGATCTTTCACCGAAAGAACGTGAGCATGAGGCAGCTAAAAAGTATGGTGCCGTATTCATCATCGGAATTGGTGGTGCACTTCCCGGCGGCGAAAAGCACGATGGCCGCGCTCCCGACTACGACGATTGGACTACTCCGACTGTAGGAAACTTCAAAGGTTTGAACGGAGATATTTTGGTTTGGAATCCGGTTATGGAAACCTCGCTTGAACTTTCGTCGATGGGTATTCGTGTGGATAAAGCTGCACTTTTGCGACAACTTGCGATTACCGGAACCGAAGAACGCAAAAATATGTACTGGCACAAACGCCTTCTGAACGATGAATTCCCGCTGTCGGTTGGTGGTGGTATCGGCCAGTCGCGCTTATGCATGTATTTCCTGCGGAAAGCGCATATCGGCGAGATTCAGTCGAGCATTTGGCCCGAAGAGATGAAGATCGTTTGCAAAGAAAATAAGATTGAACTGATTTAATCATAAGAACGAAACCGGTAAAATCATCGAAATTGGGATGGAGTTACCGGTTTCTTTATTTTTTGTGGTAATTAGTGAATGATGATAGGCAAAAATTGATATATTTGCAGCCGCTAAAAAGGATGTCTCGGTAGCTCAGCTGGATAGAGCAACGGCCTTCTAAGCCGTAGGTCTTGGGTTCGAATCCCAACCGGGATACAAATTTTCGACTCAATGCGCTGATTTTCAGGCATTGAGTCTTTTGTTTTCTTAGATTTTGTCAACGAAATGTCAACCTAAAAAATTGACTAATTCTTTTGAGCTCCTAAAGTACTATTTCTACCAGCGCTTTTTCCTCATATTTTGCTGTTTTTGAGCTGAGTCCGGTCACCAGGTATAAGGCAAAGCCATTAATATTCTCGATGGTCTTGAATTTTGTCAGGTAATATGTTGCAAAAATTCGGGTGGTTTTGTCAATGGGCAACTTCATGAGGTCTTGGTTTGTTAGACTTTTTAAATCAATTTTATCAGGATGGGTTTGATTGTATAGAGCGATAGCGGAGATTAAATTCTCCTGATTTGCCGACAAAATTTCTTTGGTTTTTTCCGTTATTATTGTAATTGGCTTAATCCCAGGGCAAGTGATAAATAGACCTTTTTCAACCATTTCGATTAAGCCTTTCTCTTCCAGAACCTTGTTATACTTATTAATTGTGTCGTGTGAAATATGGAGCGTCTTTTCTAACTCGGACTTAGGCTTGTTAAGGAAAAGTGAATTTGTGTTTGCCGCACTGTAAAGCTTTATTAAGTAGCCTTTTATCTTAATGTCGGCATCAATGGAATGAAATTCTTTGCCGATCATCCGGAATGGTTCTTTAGTATTGAGGGGGCGAAAAGTGTAATAGTTTCGCTTTATCGGGCTTGATGTTTGTGTCCCTTGAATTGATAAGGTTTCGACAGTTACTTCACCAGATTCCCGCAATTTATCGGTAAATGAATTCTTGTTTTTGTAGTTATTAGATGATTCTCCAACTAGATCGGCAAGCTGGTTGATTGTAGTGTCTGTTTTGCCTGAAGTTTTGTCAGCGGTCAAGGAAAGTATGAAAACACGATAAATGTCGGCAGTGCCAAAAACATGATTCTGAATGAGCGATACCGGCAATACTCCGTAGTTCTTGAATGGCAATTTGGAAATTTTAGACATCAAAATTGATTTAAAGCGGTTGTTTTGTTTCCTGTGGTACTGTTGTCGTTAGTAAATTAAGAAAAAAAAGACTTTGAGCGAAAATTTTTTCAAATTTTTTCTCAAAAAAATGGGAATGCAATGAAATGAATTCCCGTCATATTTAATATTGCAGTGTAATAATGTAGATTACAGGTATTTAAGCGGATGAAAAAATGTAAATAAGCGACACTAATAATATCAGAATAAGAGCAAGCTAAATTTTACATTTTTCACTTTGCAAATGAAAAATCTCTAATAAATGCAGTGAGCATCATTTGTCCTATTTTTCTAGATTAGCGATTCTGTTGTTTCAAAAAAAGCCGCCACAGCCGGGACTACTTAGCTTTTAAAAACACAGCGTTCAAAATTTGTAAGTTTCTTCAATTGATCTAAATACAGGTTAATTCAGGATTGCTTTATACCTTTAAAATAAATTATTTACAATTAATTAGCATCGCTTACATTAGCTAATTCGGTTCCTTAAGCCACAAGTTTTTCATATAAAAAGAAAGAATTGCACTTCGATTCGTAAGCTCCAAATATTGACACAATTTGTTGATTCATACATAGTATCCTCATTTTAAAACTATTGATTTGTTTTGATTTTTGTAATTTCCTTTCGCGTGCCTGACATGTGATACTGACCTGACCTACTCCAAATTAATTGAAAATTAAAAATCCCTTATTCTCGTAATTTTTTTTTATTCCGACCAGAATTACTAATAGAATGCTCAAAAAACAATTTGACTTTTCTTTTGCGACCCCGGGGGGGGTGGTTCATAACCTCGTGCTACCCGCTCAAAAAAAAAAATTTTTTTTTAAAAGGAAATTTCAAATTTCGATGATGATGATATGCTGTTGGTATGGGAAATAACTGACAATGGAATGTGTGAAGGAAGTTATTCTCATACCAATAGCAGGCTGCTTGCTTAAATGGGGCAATCAATACCGCAGGACATGCCGCTGGTTGGCATGGGGAAAAGCAAGGGTGGTGACTGAATAGAAAGAAGCGAATTGGGTTGGGTGGAATGAAGCTTCCCGTTTTGGCTTTGAGTGTCGGAATGTGGGCTGTAAAGCCAAAGGGGAACGGAATGGAACAACGAGTAGACATGAGCGAAATGGAATGAATGGAAGCACTCTTGCGTGGGTGCCGAGGCTGGAGGCTGACAATGAACGGAAGGTAACGGAAGGTGGCGAAACGGAGTGTAGCCCTGGAGTGTTATGGAGTGAAGCGGAAGCCACCGGCCGCAGGCTTTGGCCGTAAAACAATTCATGTCCTGCACCATTAAAGGGTGGCGGGGAATTTTGAGGCTTTCCCGGCGACAATGCTGATTGAAAAACTGCTGATCGAATACCGAGTGCGTGGGGTTTGAGCGGCTATTGCACATAGCGTGATTCTATGGCAGTCCAGCCGTTTTTCAGGTGTTCGGCTGGGGGATTCCCTGTTATAGAATAGCACGTTATGTGGTCAATAGCTTTGGGGTTGAATTTTTTGGCACAAGCGGAACGGTGGTGGAGGTTGGAGTGAAGCGTCTTTTTGCCTTGTGGGTGGCATAGCTCTTTGGATTTGAGGAACGAAAAGACAATGTGCTATTGGTGTGCGGGCTTGCAAAAAGTGTGACAAAAAATTAAACCAGGCGCGGGGACGGATTGGGCCTACGAATCTGATTACTTTAAATGAAAAGAGAAATAGGGTCCATTAAGCCATCAACCATACATTGACGTGATTGCTGATTATAAATGAATTCAAGGCATGTATAGGAAGTGCACCCTGAAGATTTTGGTGAGAATTCAATTCTTTTTATTTTTTCAAGATGTGATGAATTAAGCGTTAATTCTTCATTTATTGTTGACTTTTTCTTCATATCAGCTGACCAGAAAAGTGTTTTTCTAGTTTCTTTTATCTCAATATCGTTTGCCCATCGAGCTATTATACCATTATTCTGAAAGACTACAGAAACAATGGTTGTGTTCATTGGACCACAATAACAAGAGATTGGTTCAATATTAATAGTTATTATTTCACCATCTTTTGCTTGTTCAAAAAATGATGTTTTATCTTCCATATATGCGAATGTATCCATTCATTTCTTCATTAATAATTCTCCTCTACAGAGACATTGTTTGCAATTCTAAATTTAGTTCTAATTGCCAGATTAAATCGTGGCTAATGCAGATTACTTCTGAATTTTTATCGATTTTGATTTGGTCACAATATCCTCTCCGGAGAACTCGCTGTATCGGATAATGACATAGCCCGATTTATTTTTATCAACTTCAATTGCTTTAACTCCTTTATCCCATTGATTTGTATGGGTTGAAAATGGAGGAACTGCATGAACCCATTTGCCATCGGAATAAGTCCAAACGTGATAAGCGCTCCAATAACTGGAGAACCATTCAGGTAAAAGTCCGACTTCATCAGTTCCATTCATATTAAGATCTCCTAAATTGGTTGGTATGCCTCCGATACAATTTTCGACTTTTATTGAGGGAATGTTTGGGTCTGAAAATTTGATATAGCTTTTACAGTCGCCCAAACAATCCAGCTCGTTAGCGGCAACTTTTGGTGGGACCAGCCACATGGAATCTGTACGTCTTCAAAACAAAGTGAACTATTTGGGTAAAAAAATAAGAGACACTTTTTTTTCTTGATTCAAGGATAAATTAAAATTTTGAGATTTTGGTTTTAGCGTCGTAAAATTTATTTCCGACAAGCATTTTCCTGGTTTTTTGATGACCCGAAAATGCGTCAGAATAAATTTTACCGGCGGAGGTTGTTGCATAGTACATTCGCTTTCTTTCCATGATGGTTTTTTGTTTGATTTTCTTTCGATGCTTTAAAATCCGGTCAGCCCGGCCAAAGTACATATCGGCCGGAGTCACGTTTTTTAATGATTCGTGGTAGCGTTGGTGGTTGTAATACTCCACGAAGTGTTTCAGTGCATGTTCCAGTTCCATTGGGCTGTAATAAACATCGAGTTTAATCACGTTTTTCATCGAGCGGTGATAGCGTTCGATTTTGCCCTGTGTTTGCGGATGTCCCGGACGGCCATGAATGGGTTTGATCTTCTGCTTTTCCAGGTACTTTTTAAAGTCAAGAGCCACGTAGCTGCTTCCATTATCGCTCAATAGTTTAGGCATCTGGTTTTTCGAAAGATTCGATTTGAGCAGTGCTTCTTCGATGGTTTGGGCGGCATCGGCGGCGGTCATGGTGCTGCAAAGTTTCCAGTGGACGATGAACCGGCTGTAATCGTCCAGTACCGTTGACAGGTAATACCAGCCCCATCCGGGGACCTTAAAATAAGTAAAATCGGTCTGCCACATTTGATTTGGCCGAATGGTTTTATCCTTAAACTCATCGGAGGCTTTAATTAATTCAAAGGCAGGTTCCTGTATTAATCCCTGGGCTTTGAGTATCCGGTATGCCGAACTTTCTGAAACATATTTCCGGTAATTGTCGGTGTACAACCACGCTATTTCGCGCGGAGCTTTCTGCGGGTGATCCAATGCCAGTTCGGTAATGAGTTGTTTTTCCGATTCCGGAATCTGATTCCAGAACTGCTTTTTGGTGACCGGCTTTTGAGCCAGTCCATCGTAACCATCAGCCAGATAAGCATTGTACCAGGAGTAGAATGTGGGTTTGTTAATCCTCAATTCCCTAAGAGTTTTATTGACGCTCGTAGTGCTTTGTTCTACAAGTCGGATGATTTCAAATTTTTCGGTCTGGGAGAGTCTCATGTATTTCTTATTTATGGATTCTACTCCAAGCCAGTCACACTTTTTTTTAGCAATTCGTTGTGCAGGTACAAATCGGCCAACGCTTTTTTCAGGTTGTCGTTTTCCCGCCTCAGATGCTCAACTTCAGCCGTATTGGCACTTCGGTCGGTGTCCCCATTTAAACGTTTTTTACCGGCTTCCAGAAAATCTTTGCTCCACTTGTAGTACAAACTATCGTTAATGCCGTATTTGCGGCATATAGAGGCAACGGTATCTTCTCCGCGCATTCCCTCGATAACGATCCTGATTTTTTCTTCGGCACTGAATAGTTTCCGGGTTTGTTGCTTGATGTCTTTGATAACACCTTCGGCATGCTTCTTTTTTACAGTCATTTTGTTACTCTTTTTTGTATTAAACTTCACAAAATGTCTCTTTGTTTTGCAACACTACCAGTTCACTTTTAGCTGAAGATTTACAGGAGCTTTGCAGACCGGAAAAAATACGCTTGAAGTAAAGGTGACCAACCTTTGGGTAAACCGCCTGATTGGCGATCAGCAACCCAATGTGACCCAAAAAATTACGTATACCACTATGCCGTTTTATCAGGCCAATTCACCTTTAATTCCTTCGGGATTGATGGGGCCGGTAACCATTTATCAGCAGAGCCCGGTTAAATAGACTAATATTTAGTGAATTTGTTGATAATAACTTCAACAGGTAAATTGTTTGAAGGGGCTGTACCTCTGAAAAGCCAAAGGTTTATATGAACCGGCAAAGCTTGCTGCGGAATGTAACTTTTAGCTTTTCGGGGTGCTGGGGTGAACGTTTTTGTGTAAATGAGATTACTGTCATCAACGCGCCATCCATGTAAACTTTGGAAAGTAATGCTGCCCGATGTCCAGTTAAACCGATGGGTGGTAGCACTACCTGTAAGCAAAACAGGAAAAGATGCCGACCATTTGGAATAGCCGGGGATTAATTTGGCAGGCCACACAACAAAGTTTCCGATGTTGGCATTTTCGTCGCCCCATTTTGCATATTCGATATCAATTTCATTGCTGCCGTCAGGATATCTGAGTCCTGACGGATAATTAAACAGCCCCAGAACTACATTTTTGTCCAACTGATCAATACGTCCATCGATAAACCATTCGTATTTTCCGAAGCCCAAATTTGTGGTTGTCCAAACATCGGCACATTCCCACTTTTGAGTTGCCGGGTTAAACGAAATCCGCAGATGAAGTTTTCCTTCGCTGTCAACCCAGGCATTGCTGGCACTCCATTCGTTTGGTCCGGGGCCAAGGGCCGAGCCTTCTTTTACATACCAGTTGTATCCCGAAAACTTAATTGTTGTTGTCGCACTTTTCAATCTGAAGGATGTCGTTTCATCAGTGTTAACAGCATTGAGTTCAGTATCCCGAAGCTCTTCTTTGCGGCAGTTAGTAAGGAATATCAGCAAAAAACAGCTGTAAATAATCGTATGGATGTAGTTTTTCATGGGGCGGAATTTAGTGGTTTTATCAGGATTTATGCATTCGTTTAAAAAATAAACTTTTGTTTAACTGCGAAAAGCAACCAAATGTTCATGAAACAGGCCTGCTGGCTGGTTTTACTGACGTTTCTTCAAATCAGGAAGCCGTTTAAGAACCTTTACGGATAGACGACGGAGAAGTTCGATATGGAATCCGGCGATCTGATCGTTTGGTTTTTCAGTGGTAATTCGTTTCTTTTGAGTTAATAAATTCGATTCGCCTGTTATTAAATTATTTTAAAAATTACCATGAGCCTTTCTATCCTGCTCGATTATCCTGAAGATATTTCGCTTTCGGCATTAAAACTGATCAAACTCAAAAAGAGTATCATTAAGCGGCTGACACTCACTGGCGAAGCGACTATTGCTGAACTTTGTAAGGAAACCGACTTCAGCATTCCTACGGTAACTAAAATTATTTCAGAATTGATTGAGGAAGGTCTCGTTTCGGAAACCGGCAAGGTTGATACACCCGGCGGACGGCGCCCATCGCAATATGGCATAAACCCGAACGCCTGCTATTATCTTGGAGTTGAAGTCAAGCGAAGTTCTATTAGTATTGGTGTTCAGGATTTTAATAATCAGTTTGTTAAGCTTGCTGAAAATATTGCTTACACACTCGATAACACGAAAGAATCGCTGCAGTTGTTGTGCTCAATTATCAACCAATTTGTTGATGATTCAAAAGTTCCGCGATCAAAGATTATTGGAGCATGCATAAACCTCAGCGGCCGTATTAATTCCAGAAAAGGCTTCAGCTACAGTTACTTTTTCTTTGAGGAGAAGCCGCTAAGTGAAATCATTGAATCGCAGATAAACATTAAAACTTTTCTGGAGAATGACACCCGTGCAATGACTTATGGTGAATATAATTGTGGTGTGGTGAAAGACGAGAAGGATGTCATTTTCGTGAATATTGGGCAGGGAGTTGGAATTGGCATTATTTGCAACGGAAAACTTTACTACGGAAAGTCTGGGTATTCCGGAGAGTTTGGCCATAGTCCGGTTTTTGATAACGAGATTATTTGCCATTGTGGGAAAAAAGGGTGCCTCGAAACTGAGATATCAGGAATTGCTCTCGAACGAAAATTTAAAAAGGCACTCGATGATGGCTCAATATCCATTTTGTCGGGAAAAAAAGCAACTACCGAAATAACTGTCGATGATATTTTGCAGGCAATTACCGGAAATGAGGATACTCTTGGCATTGAGATACTTGAAGAAATAGGAGGTAAGCTGGGGCGTTATCTTTCGCTGCTAATTAATATTTTTAATCCGGAGTTGGTTGTTTTAGGCGGAACTTTGGCTGAAACGGGAATGTACCTTCGGCTTCCGGTGAAAACCAGCATTCATAAGTATTCGCTTAGTCTGGTAAGCCTTGATATGGAACTGAAAATGTCCTCTTTAGGATCAAAAGCTGGGGTGATTGGTGCTTGCTACATTCTTCGCGATAAACTTTTTTACAGTGTTTAGATTTGTTTAGTTATTGAATATTAGTTGTTTGTGTGTTTTGTGAAATGTTTATTAAAAATATTTAATAAATGTTCTTTGTTGGAATATTAAATTTAATTTAGTGCGGTTTTTGTTTAAGATTTCTACAGATACAAATATTTAATTACTAATAATCAATACTATGAATGAATTAGCAAAATACGCAGGACAATACAAAGCCGAATTGCTCGATTCGGTGGTTCCTTTTTGGATGAATCACTCCAAAGATTCGGAATTTGGAGGGTACTTCACTTGCCTGGATCGGTATGGAAAAGTATTCGACACCGATAAATTTATGTGGCTACAGGGCCGCGAGGTTTGGTTGTTTTCGATGCTTTACAACAAAGTGGAGAAACGCAGTGAATGGCTGGATATGGCTTTGCATGGTGCCGAATTCATGAAAAAATATGGAATGGATGCGCAGGGTAACTGGTATTTTTCGCTTACCCGCCAAGGAAAACCACTGATTCAGCCGTACAACATTTTCTCCGATTGCTTTGCTGCCATGGCTTTCAGTGAGTTGTACAAAGCAACCGGCGACGAGTCGCACAAAAAGCTGGCGCTGGATACGTTCAGCAATATTCTGGATCGGCAGAACAACCCGAAAGGTATTTATACCAAAGCTTATCCTGAAACACGTCCGCTGAAAAGCTTCTCGTTACCTATGATTTTGTGCAACTTATCACTCATTATGGAAGATTTGTTGGGGGCCGAACAGGTAAATAAAACCATTCAACCACTGATTCACGAAGTGATGGACGTTTTTTACGACAAAAATTCGGGACTGATTCTCGAAAATGTGACTCCTGAAGGAAACTTCAGCGATTCGTTCGAAGGTCGTTTGCTGAATCCGGGCCATTCCAACGAGTCGATGTGGTTCATGATGGATCTGGCTGTTCGAAATAACGACAAAGCCCTGATTGATAAATGCATCGAGATTTTGCTGCGCACTACCGAAAAAGGCTGGGACCAAAAGTATGGCGGTATTTTCTATTTCCTCGATTTGAAAGGACATCCGGTACAACAACTCGAATGGGACCAGAAGCTGTGGTGGGTACACATCGAAACGCTGATTTCGATGGCCAAAGCGTACCGTTTAACTGGCAACGAAGCCTGCAAAAACTGGTTCGAAACCATACATGAATACACCTGGAAGCACTTTAAAGATCCGGAATATGCCGAATGGTTTGGTTACCTAAACAGACAGGGAGAACCGTTGCTCGAACTGAAAGGCGGCAAATGGAAAGGCTGCTTCCACGTTCCGCGTGGCTTGTATGAAATCTGGAAGATTCTGGAATAGTATTTCGTTCAAGAGAAAATGCTTTAAAATGAAAGAGTTTGTGCTGTTGTTTATGCTTTTAATTTCTGTTTCGGGTTTTTGTCTGACAAAGCCAGAAAATAATGCCCTTTCTAAAAAGCGGTTTACTGCGAAATCGATGGGTTACAACCTCGTTTGGGAAGATCAGTTTAACGGTAACTCCTTGGATACCACCAAATGGAATGTTCGCGGTGTTGGGCCCCGGAGGATTGGCTACAATTCGGCTTCGGCGGTAAAGGTGGAGGGTGGTTTGCTGAAACTTTTCGCGCTGCAAAAGGGCGACAGTATTTTAGGCAGCGCCATTGGGTCAGCAAAGCATTTCAACCCTAAATACGGCTATTTCGAGTGTCGTGCTCAGTTGCAAAAATCGATTGGCATTTGGGCCGCTTTCTGGTTGCAATCTCCCGAAATTTTTAAAGGAGAAGACCCGTCGAAATTTGGAACTGAAATGGATATTTTTGAGTTTTTTAGGGAAATGGGAAACGACACCATCACCCATGCGCTTCACTGGGCTTACGGGCCGAATATGAAATCGGTGGGCCCCCTAAAAAGCTACCTGAAAGGCCTAAGCGAAGGATTTCATACCTTCGGATTTGAATGGACTCCCGAAAAGTACTCGTTTTTCATCGATGGCTACAAGTTTCATGAGCAAACAGCAGGTATCTCAAATATTCCGGAGTACTTGATTTTAAGTATGGAGTTGCCCGAAACATTGAAAAGTCTGGAGAAGACAGTCTTTCCCGATGTTTTCCTGGTCGATTGGGTAAAGGTTTATCAGAAAAAACAATAAAACTAACACTATGGAAAAAGATAATTCACGCAGAAGTTTTTTAGCCAAGTCTTCATTGGTTGGACTTTCGGCATTGGGAATGTCGGTGTCGTCGTATGGCGGAAATGAGCCATTGGCCGAACGTTCAGGCGAAATTGAATCGAGGTTGATCGTTCCGAAAGCCAAGGGACTGAAAATAACCGGAACTTTTCTGGATGAAATTTCGCACGACATTCCACACCAAAACTGGGGTGAAAAAGAGTGGGACACCGATTTTGCCCACATGAAAGCCATCGGGATTGACACGGTAATCATGATTCGGTCGGGCTACCGGAAGTTCATCACTTATCCTTCGGAATACCTGCTGAAAAAGCACAATTGTTACATGCCGTCGGTCGATTTGGTGGATATGTATTGTCGCTTGGCCCAGAAATATGGCATGAAATTTTACTTCGGACTTTACGATTCAGGAAAATACTGGGATACCGGCGATCTGACCTGGGAAATAGAAGACAATAAATATGTGATCGACGAAGTTTGGAACAAATACGGAACTAAATACAAAAGCTTTCAGGGCTGGTACATCAGTGGCGAAATCAGTCGCAAAACCAAAGGAGCCGTTGGAGCCTTTCACGCCATGGGCAAGCAATGCAAAGATGTTTCCGGCGGACTGCCAACCTTTATTTCTCCATGGATCGACGGTAAAAAAGCGGTTGAAGCTGCCGGAAGTGACATTACCAAAGCCAACTCGGTATCGGTTCAGGAGCATGAAAAAGAATGGAGCGAAATTTTCGACGGAATTCATGATGTGGTTGATGCTGTTGCTTTTCAGGACGGGCACATCGACTACGACGAATTGGATGCTTTCTTTACGGTGAACAAGCGCATGGCCGATAAATTTGGCATGAAATGCTGGACCAACGCCGAAACTTTCGACCGCGATATGCCAATCAAATTCCTGCCGATCAAGTTTGACAAACTTCGGATGAAGCTGGAGGCTGCTGCCCGTGCGGGTTACGACAAGGGAATTACCTTCGAATTTTCGCATTTCATGAGTCCGCAGTCGTCGTATTTGCAGGCCGGACATCTGTACAACCGTTACAAAGAATATTTTAACATCAAATAGCATGGGAAAAGACACCGGACAATTGGGTTATGTCATTTGGCTGTCGTTTGTGGCGGCGCTGGGTGGTTTTTTGTTTGGTTACGATACTGCAGTCATCTCGGGAACCGTCGATCAGGTTGCCTCACAGTTTCGCCTCGACGATTTTGGTAAAGGCTGGTATGTAGGTTGCGCTCTGGTTGGATCGATTGGCGGAGTGGTGATTGCCGGTCCGCTGAGCGACAAGTTCGGGCGCAAGATTGTGCTTTTGCTGTCGGCCATACTTTTCTCGGCATCCGGCGTTGGTTGCATGGTTGCATCCGACCAAACGATGCTCGTTCTTTCGCGCATCATTGGTGGTGTGGGCATTGGTGTGGCTTCGGTCATTTCGCCTTTGTACATTGCCGAAATTTCGGTTCCCAAGTATCGCGGGCAGTTGGTTGCGCTTTACCAGTTGGCCATTACCATTGGATTTTTAGGTGCTTATCTGGCCAATTACGGATTGCAGAATTATTCAGAGTCACTGGTTCAGGCCGGAGCTACACAAGGTTTATACAACAAAATATTTGCTACCGAAGCGTGGCGCGGAATGTTGGGAATGGAAGCTTTACCTGCATTTCTGTTTCTGGGGGTGCTGTTTTTAATTCCTGAAAGTCCACGTTGGCTGATTGTTACCGGAAAAGAAGAACGTGCTACGGGCATTATGAACCGCATTTACGGAGCTTCGGAAGTTCCGGCCCAGATAAAGAATATAAAAGACCTAATTTCCGGAGAAGTGAAATCAGATTGGCGGATGTTGTTTCAGCCCGGATTCCGTCTGGCGCTTTTTATTGGTGTGGCGCTGGCTATTCTGGGGCAGTTTATGGGCGTGAATGCAGTACTTTATTATGGTCCGACTATTTTTAAGGAAAGCGGACTTTCGAGTGGAGATTCTCTGTTTTACCAGGTGATGGTGGGTTTGGTGAACATGCTCACTACGGTATTGGCGGTGATTATCATCGATAAAGTAGGCCGCAAACAACTGGTGTACTGGGGAGTTTCAGGAATGATTGTTACCCTTGTTTTGATCGGATTGTATTTCACTTTTGGTGCTGCCTGGGGATTATCGTCGGTTTACCTGTTGATTTTCTTCTTGTTGTACATTTTCAGTTGTGCCATTTCGATTTGTGCCGTTATTTTCGTGTTGCTTTCCGAAATGTACCCGGTAAAAGTGCGCGGTGCGGCCATGTCAATATCCGGTCTTTCGCTGTGGATTGGCACTTACCTCATTGGGCAGCTTACGCCGTGGATGCTCACCAACCTCACACCGGCCGGAACGTTCTGGCTGTTTGCCGTGATGTGTGTGCCTTACATGCTGATTGTATGGAAACTTTTACCTGAAACCACTGGAAAATCTCTGGAGGAGATTGAGCTGATGTGGCAGAAAAAATAAATTTCGAACTACAAATACAGCAAATGCCCGAAAGAATGAATTCAATTCTTTCGGGCAATTTGTTTTAAAACTATTCGGTTTTCTCGGTTTTGTGCAGCATTCTGCGTAAATTGGATTAAAAATAAGCCTGAAAATTCAGGATTTTGGGTCTAACCATGATTGTTAGCATAGAATTCCTGAATTGACTTTACCTATTTTGAATCAATAAATCAGTCATTCAATTCGTCATTACTATGAAGCTCATCCTCGAAAACATCAAAGAATTGGTTCAGGTGGATCCCATGCAGCGGTTGTGGGTCGCCGGAAAGTCAATGGCTGAAGTTCCGACCATCAAAAATGCCTACCTGATTGTTCAGGACGAAATTATTGAAGACTTTGGCCCGATGGAGGATTTACCCTCGTCAGACTATGAAAGTGATGACTTGGTGATGGAAATCGACTGTACCGGCAAAATGGTTTTGCCAAGCTATTGCGACTCGCATACGCACCTGGTTTTTGCCGCAACCCGTGAGGGGGAGTTTGTCGATCGTATCAAAGGGTTGACGTACGAAGAGATTGCCGAACGCGGCGGTGGAATCCTGAATTCGGCCAAACGCTTGCAGGAAATGTCGGAGGACGATTTGTACGAACAGGCAATGGAGCGACTGGAAGAAATTAAAACTCTTGGAACCGGTGCTGTGGAAATAAAAAGTGGTTATGGACTGACAACCGATTCTGAACTGAAAATGCTCCGGGTGATTCGTCGGATGAAACAAAATTCACCGGTGATGATCAAATCTACTTTTCTGGCTCACGCTTTCCCGCTGGATTTCAAGTCGAGACGAAAAGAATACATGAATTTATTGGTGAACGAAATGATTCCGCAAATTGCTTCGGAAGAACTGGCCGATTTTGTGGACGTTTTTTGTGATCGTGGCTTTTTTACGATGGAAGAAACTGCGCGAATACTGGAAGCTGGTCTGGAATATGGAATGCCCGGAAAAGTACATGCCAACGAACTGGCCAATTCAGGTGGCGTTCAGGTGGGAGTGAAATACAATGCGTTGTCGGCTGACCATTTGGAGTTTTTGGGCGATGAAGAAATTGCGGCCTTGATGGGCAGCGAAACCATGCCAACCGTTTTGCCGGGCGCCGCATTTTTCCTGAATATGCAACTGGCTCCAGTGCGTAAAATGATCGAAGCTGGTTTGCCTGTGGCTATGGCTTCCGATTATAATCCGGGATCTTCGCCGTCAGGAAACATGAATTTTGTGCAGTCGCTTGGCTGCCTGAAGTACGGAATGACACCCGAAGAAACCATTCATGCCACCACCATAAATTCGGCTTATGCCATGGGAATCAGCCGCAATTACGGCAGCATTGCCAAAGGGAAAGTAGCCAATTTGTTTATCACGAAAGAGATTTCGTCGTATGCCGTAATCCCGTATTCGTTCGGCTCCAACCTGATTGAAACCGTGATTTTGAATGGGGAAATACAGTGAAGTTCCAAGTTCCAAATTTCAAGTTCTAGGTTGGGATTTTACTTGGAATTTGGAACCTGAAACTTGGAACCAGTCTTTAATCTGATGTCTGACATCTAACGTCTTAAATATGAAACAACTAATCGAATGTGTGCCGAATTTTTCGGAAGGAAGAGATGAAAAAATAATCAAACAGATAACCGATGCCATCGAAAGCGTGGATGGCATTAAATTGCTGAATGTCGATCCGGGGAAGGCGACCAACCGCACGGTGGTGACTTTTGTGGGCGAGCCCGAACAGGTGATTGAAGCCGCTTTTCAGGGCGCGAAAATGGCTGCCCAGTTGATCGACATGAGCAAGCATAAAGGCGAGCATCCGCGTTTTGGTGCCACCGATGTGTGTCCGCTGGTGCCCATTGCCAATATTTCGATGGAAGAGACCGTGGTTTATGCCCGCCGTTTGGCCCAACGAATGGGAGAGGAGCTGGGCATTTCGGTGTATTGCTACGAATTTGCTGCATCGACCGGGGAACGCCGCAGTTTGGCCAATTGCCGTGCCGGTGAATACGAAGGACTGAAAGAAAAATTACAGCAACCTGAATGGAAGCCCGATTTTGGTCCTGATACCTTGAATGAACGTGCCGGAGCCACTGCTGTTGGCGCTCGTAATTTCCTGATAGCCTACAATGTAAACTTAAATACAACTTCGGTGCGTCGCGCCAACTCCATCGCATTCGATGTGCGCGAGGCTGGCCGTGTGGTTCGCGAAGGCGACCCATTGACCGGAAAGATTGTGAATGACGAGAATGGCGAGCCTTTGCGCATTCCGGGGACATTGAAAAAAGTTCGGGCTATTGGCTGGTTTATTCAGGAATACGGCATCGCACAGATTTCAATGAATTTGACCGACATCACAGTAACCTCCATGCATCAGGCATTCGACGAGGTTTCGGAACGAGCCCGCGAGCGCGGAATGCGCGTAACCGGCTCCGAACTGATTGGTTTGGTTCCGTTGCAGGCAATGCTCGATGCTGGTAAATATTTCCTCAGGAAACAGCAGCGCTCGGTGGGTATTCCCGATGAGGAAATCATCAAAATTGCCATTAAATCGCTCGGGCTCGACGAATTGGCTCCGTTTGATCCGAAAAAGCGCATCATCGAGTACCTGATCGATGATCAGAAAGATAAGTTGGTTGACTTAACTGTTGCCGGCTTTTCGAACGAAACTTTGTCAGAATCTCCGGCTCCGGGCGGTGGTTCGGTCTCTGCCTACGTGGGCGCGCTGGGTGCGGCTTTGGGTGCCATGGTTGCCAATTTGTCGGCGCACAAACGTGGCTGGGATGACCGTTGGGAAGAGTTCTCCGATTGGGCCGAAAAAGGGAAACAATCGCATGATCGTTTGCTGAAACTGGTTGACGACGATACTACAGCTTTCAACGCCATTATGGACGCATTCGGATTGCCTAAAAATACCGATCAGGAAAAGAAACAGCGCTCGGCAGCCATTCAGGCGGCAACTAAACACGCTATTGAAGTGCCTTTCGAAGTGATGAAAACAGCTTACCAGTCGATGGAAGTGATTCAGGCCATGGCTACCATTGGCAATCCCAATTCGTTGTCGGATGCCGGAGTGGGCGCTCTGTGTGTGCGTACCGCCGTTTATGGCGCTTACCTGAATGTTCGCATTAATGCGGGAGGACTGAGCGACAAAGAATTTTCAGGAAAAATACTGGCAGAGGCGGCCGAAATTCTGGAAAAAGCAAAAGCAAAAGAGACTGAAATTCTTTCGATGGTTGAAAGCAGGATATGAATCCTAAGCTATCCTTTGCCGTCTGCTTTAGCTGACGGACAGAATTATCATTGAAGCCAACGGCTTTAGCCATAATGTTTTTGGGCTAAAGCCTGGAGTGCTGGTCTTACTTCTATCCGTTGACTGAAGTCAACGGCAAAGGATATCACTGCAATTTTCGTCTGTTTAGGTATTTATAAGGATATTCAATAAGCAGGATTTAAAGGGCATTTTCAGCTTGTGGTGCAAAGCTGTCCGTTTGTTAGAAAAATGTGTTATCTTATTGTACTGAAACGAGCATGTTCGCTAAGCCCAAACACGTTTGAAGTGTGCTTGCGAAATCTGCGAAGCGAAAAATTAAGAACAATAAAAATTTACGCTATGAAACATTTTTCGATAATCGTTATGTGCCTGTTTATTAGCACCGCGCTCATTGGACAGGAAAAAACTGAACCGCCCAAACTCTGGAAAAAAGCAGGCGATTTCTCCATCAATTTCAGTCAGGTATCGTTCTCGAACTGGGCTGCCGGGGGAAAGAATTCGGTTTCGGGAGTTGCCTTGTTTAATTATTCGGCCAACTATGCAAAAGACCGAATGAGCTGGGACAATTCGCTGAACATGGGCTATGGCTTATTGAAAGAGCAAAATCGCTCGGTGGTAAAATCGGAGGACAAGCTGGAAATCAACTCGAAGGTTGGTTATAAAATGACTGAGGAAGGCAAGTGGTTCTTTTCAGGATTGACCAACTTCAGAACTCAGTTTGCCGACGGTTTTAATTACACCAACAAGGACAATCCTGAGCGGATTTCAACGTTTTTTGCGCCGGCTTACCTCACTGTTGCGGCAGGTTTCGATTACAAACCAACCGATAAGTTTACTCTTTTCATGTCGCCGTTAAGCGGCAAGTTTACTTTTGTGGCCGATAATGAATTGTCGGCAATTGGTGCTTTTGGCGTCGATCCGGGTAAAAAGTTCAGGGCAGAAATGGGAGGAACTTTAAAATCAGAACTCAAGTTTAAGGTCGTGAAAAATGTGGATGCAGTTACAAATCTTACGCTGTTTTCTAATTATTTAAAGAATCCGCAAAATATCGATGTGAACTGGGACTTCAGGTTGAATATGAAAATCAATGAATATCTTTCGGCCAACCTTCTTACCAATATGATTTACGACGACGATATCAAAGTCCCGGTTGACCGAAACAATGATGGGATCATCGACGGAACAGGTCGGAGAATTCAACTAAAGCAATTGTTTGGTGCCGGATTGAGCATAAAATTTTAGATATATCAGATGATTGCACAAACGCCCGAACCACCTTATTATGCTGTAATCTTCACTTCAATAAGAACTGAAGGTGATAATGGTTATGCCGAAATAGCTGACCGAATGGTTGAATTAGCTCGTCAACAGGATGGTTTTCTGGGCGTGGAATCGGCCCGGAACGATATTGGAATCACTGTTTCGTATTGGCGCGATCTGGAAGCTATTCGGAAATGGAAGGAACATACGGAGCATTCTTTTGCCCGCGAAAAAGGACGAAAAGAATGGTACAAATCCTTTGAAGTTCGCATTGCCAAGGTGGAACGTGAGTATGGATTTAGTAAGGAATGACGGGGTGATGCAATATTTTCAAAATCATGTAGTTCATAAATAAATTATGGGTTAGGTAAATTTCGGAGTAAAATGTAAATTTGACTTAACCCACTCTGAATATACAAAAAACGATTTTCAGCTTTAAACTTTGTTTGTATTCAAATAGAATCTATGTTTGAATCCTCTTCGTTGATTTGGCTAAAGCATTGTATTGTAATCTATTTTATGACTTTTTTGCATGAGGATGCTGCTATTTTAGCTGCTGCATTCTCACGGGTTGAGCATGGAATGCCGCTTGTTTATGCTTATGTAAGTATCTTTCTGGGTATTATCTCGGGCGATCTTATTATTTATGGTCTCGGGCATTTTGCCCAAAAGAATGCATGGTTACGGTCAAAAGTAATCGGCCCAAAAGTCGAGCGCATCAAATTATGGCTCGAAACTCATCTGGTGCGGGTTCTTTTGCTTTGTCGCATCACACCGGGATTGTTGTTCCCGACATTTGTTGCTTGCGGCTGGTTTAAAATTCCATTCGGACGATTCGCGTTGGTAACAATCATTTCCGGAGTTGTTTATTCTTCGGTAGTACTTACCGTTATCATACTTTTTGGCGATTTGGTTCTGGTTCATCTTGATTATTGGGCGTGGATATTGCTGGTGGCTGTGGTGGTTGGTTTTGGTATCAGGAATTCGTTTAAGCCTCGGTGGAGTAAAACTACAGAACACGCGATGGGCGATTTGCCACCTTCTTTTTTTAAGGTCCTGAAAAAATATATGCCTAACCTGAAACATAAATTCAATGGAATGCCTTCGCTTGAGGGACTTAAACGAGTAGTATCATTTGCTGAACGCTTGCCCAATGGACTGTTTTATTTTCCGGTCGGCCTACGGTGGTTGCTGTTATCGGTTCGGTACAGAAGTCTGACATTGCCAACTGTTTCCAACCCGATGATAGAAACCGGTGGTTTTTGGGGCGAATCAAAAAGCGAAATTATGGGTCAGGTGGGCCAGGATCAGCAAACATGGCTAGCCGAATATGTCACTCTTCACCGGAATGGAAAGGGAGCGCAGTCTGATTTTGAGGAAGCGCTGTCGCTGATGGGAAATAAAGGATTAAGTTTTCCAATCGTTGTGAAACCCGATGTTGGCTGGCAGGGTTATGGTGTCAGGCTGGTTGAAGACAGCAGCCATTTGTTACAATATATTTCTATTTATCCGGCCGGCAAAAAATGGTGATTCAACGGCTGATTCCTTATGACGGTGAGGCCGGTATTTTCTATGTCAGGTTGCCCGGCGAAGCCCATGGGCACATTCAGTCTGTAACATTACGATATTTCCCTTTTGTATATGGCGATGGTGTATCTACTTTGCAAGAACTAATTCAAAATAATGAGCCTTCAAAGTTAAGGGCAGGATTTTATCTTGGTAGAAAGGCGGAACACATGGGTTTTGAGAAGGAATACCTCGAAATGATTCCTTCGGAAGGAGAATTGGTTCGTTTATCGTTCATAGGAAGCATCAGGGTTGGCGGGCTTTATCGCGATGCCAGCAATTTGATATCTCCGGAAATGACTGCCCGATTTGATGAAATTGCACTAAGTATGCCTGAGTTTTACTTTGGACGGTTCGATGTTCGTTTTGAATCAACCGAATTGCTTCGGGCAGGTCAGGGGTTCTCCATCATCGAAATCAATGGGGCCGGATCCGAAGCCATCAATGCCTGGGATCCTGAAGTGCCAATCTTCAAGCTTTATCGCGAATTATTTCGTACACAAAGCCTTTTATTCAAGGTCTCGGCAATTAACAGGTCGAGAGGATTTCAGCCAATGAGATTGGCCGATTTTCTGAAAGCAGCCCGACATCAGAACAAACTTATCGATAGCTATCCTCCGGCTGGATAATCTTCACATATTCAAAAGCCATATTTGCCCTGTTGAGATGACTTTTGTCTAAAATCAGTCAGCAGTTTTTGTATCCGGATATTTAGTTTTAAATCTTAGCTTTGCGCCCTAATTTATAAAAACTGAAAATGAGTGTTGAAAAGGAAATTCAGGCTCGAAGTGGCTCGAAATGTGAGTTTTGTGGAGCTACTGACGATCTGAAAGTGTATGAAGTACCGCCAACATCGAACGAAAAGGCGGATGAATGCGTATTGGTTTGCGCAACTTGCCTGGAGCAAATTGAAAATCCGGAGAAAATGGATGCCAACCACTGGCGGTGTTTAAACGATAGCATGTGGAACCCGGTTCCTGCTGTCCAGGTAATGGCGTGGCGGTTGTTGCATCGGTTGAATCAGGCCGATTGGTCGCACGATTTATTGGATATGCTTTACCTCGACGAAGAAACGTTGGCGTGGGCACAAGCTACTGGCGAAGGCGTTTCGGCTGACGACGTGGTGAAACACATCGATAGCAATGGCGTGGTGCTTCAGGCTGGCGATACCGTGGTGCTGATTAAAGATTTGGATGTAAAAGGGGCTGGATTCACCGCCAAACGCGGAACAGCAGTTCGTGGAATCAAATTGGTTGCCGATAATCCTGAACACATTGAAGGCCGCGTAGAAGGACAGCAACTGGTGCTTTTGACCAAGTTTGTGAAGAAATCGAGCTAAAAATACAAAGCTGTTTTATAGAGGCAGTCTAAAAAACCATTAATCCCGTCATTCTGAACTTGTTTCAGGATCTCAACGCGCTGAACATCGTCACCCCGAAATAAATTCGGCGTGACGATGTCTGCGAGATTTTTGACTTTTTAGACTGCTTCCTGTTTTAAATCCGCTCCTTTATGGTATGCCAGCTGTGTGTTGTGAAAAAGCTTTCAGAAATAAATCCAGCCTGTTTTTCCAGAAATTTGTAAGGCAACGCAAACGACAACAAATCGGCAGGCATTCGGGTACGGGCAGCAATGTCGAAGTTCCCAATGATGGCGCGTTCTTCGTTGTTTCGGGCCATTTTTAGCGGGTAAGTTATTGTGGCCATGCACGACGATGCAAACGGGGCAATAATCCGGTCGAAGCGCTCAGGTGCATCGTAATGCATCAGGAAACTCAAGGCGCTCAATTGGTCGGCATTTACAAAAAATAAGACCGATTCAGGTATTTCGTTGTCGCTAAAATCTCCCAGTGGCTTTATTACTACATATTTTTTGTCGGGCTTAACCGGATTGATATTGTTGATGAGCGACTTAGCCAAGGCCGGACTTTGGATAAACTTTTCGCAGGGGCGCCAGAAATCGTCTTTGTTCGATAGAAAATATTCAATTCCTTCGAAAATAGTATCCTGAAAACCAAGGTAGAAAGCCGAGCAAGGCCAGCCAGTGGAATCTTCTGAAACCACGAAAGCCACTCCTGTTGAGGCTTTCAGGATAAGCGGAACGACACATCCGTTACCTTTTTTCTTAATTTCCAGTGCATTTTCGGGTTTTGTATCACTGAAATAAACTCCGCAGGGTTTGTATTTCTCGAGTTTCAGGTTTTCTGTTAATTCTTTTGCTATTTCCGAAGGTTTCATAATTTATTTGGTTATTGCTGATTTAAAAGTCAATAAAATAAAGCAATTCAATACTGATTTTCAACAGAAACCCATCATTCTTCCGTATTTTTGTATTAACCCTACTAAACTCCTTATTATGAGAGCACTACTGATTATCGATATGCAAAAAGTGTCGTTCACGCCAAAAACTACACGTTTTGACGCCGACCTTGTTATTGAGCGAATTAACACGCTTTCAGAACTCTTTCGGGCAAATGGGCAACCGGTAATTTTTATACAGCACAACGGACGGAAACAAAACTACTGTACTCCCGGAAGTAAAGAATGGGAAATTTTGGATGAACTGGTTCGAAAGCCTGGTGATGAAGTGATTGCGAAGCAGGTCAATGATGCATTTTATCAAACGCAGTTGCATCATTTCTTGCAAATGAATCACATTGTAGAGCTGGTTATTACTGGCTGTGCTACTGATTTTTGTGTGGATGCTACAATTAAATCGGCTCTAACGCACGATTACAACCTCACTATCATTTCTGATGCCCACACAACTGCCGACCGGCCTTATGTTTCTGCTGAAAAACTTATTGCGCACCACAACTGGCTTTGGTCTGAAATGATTCCCACAGAAGGCCGGGTGAGGGTTGTAAAATCAGCTGATTACAAGGTTTAAGAATTGATATACGGAATTTTGATTATCAAACAATTCACTGGCGGTTTGCACTCACAACCAATTTGGCAACCACTTGCTCTTGTTGCTTTCGGGCAATAATGATATAAATTCCCGGAATTTCTGGAGCTGTAAAAGTTTGATTTTGTGTTTCTTCTGTACTTATATTGACAACTTTTCCGGTCGAATCATATACGATTAGTTTATATCCACTTAAGTTTTTATCAGATTGTAAAGTCACAGTTGATCGCGGTTGAACTGGATTCGGAGAAACTGCAAATTTCTGCAATTTAACCGGGGCAGGCGCGGATGTTGGAATACTCTCATCCGTCCAGTATATTCGCTCATCAAGTCTTTGAATCATGAATACTTTTCCTGACGAATTTTCTGCAAAATACTGGAAATTCCTCTCTCCGTTTAGGTCGAGTCCTAAACCATAGTCATATCTCTGCCAGGTAGTTTTTCTTTTTTTCAGAAAAAAGGTTCCTCCCTGGTTTACCGAGCTGGCAACAGAGCTATACCGGTCGCCGTTCTTGGCAAAAAAAACATTGCCTAAGAGCTTGTCGTCCCACCATAAGTTGGTATTCGTTATGTTGTAAGGGTTCCAGAACGAATCATCGGCGATGGACGAAATCTTCTTTTTTAAGTTGAGCTGAACCGATACACTTCCGGAAATCCCAGAAAGGCTTATCATCAAACTATCGTCAGGAGTAACGGTCAAGCCCGAAGTATTGGCCACTTTAATTTCATTGGGAATCGCATTCTTTCCGTCTATCCGAATGTCGATATGTTGCCACGTCAAGCCACTGTCATTCGAAGTAAACAGACCGCCATTTCCGGAGACCTGTTCATCGGCCACAGCCAAATAAAGCGTTCCGTTTTTATCGCAGGCAATTCGGTCGCAGTATTTGTAATTTCCAAGTCCTGAATTTCTTTGCGTCCACGTTTTCCCCTGATCGTCGGAGAAAAAAACACCATCGCCTACATATCCTTTCTCCAGATCGAGTGCGCCGGTAATGGCAAAAAGATGGCCTTGAGGATTTTCGGCAAATTGCAGAACCGGGTACATTGAATTTATAGATACAGAATCCCACGACAACCCCCGGTTTAATGATCGAAAGATTTTCCCCGGACCTCCGGCATAAACATTTCCAGAGCTTGCAGAAAAAAGGCTGAATACCGATGAAGCGCGCAGCACAAGGTCGAAACGATTGCCGCCATTCGTACTGTGCAATATTCCGAACCGGTAGCTGGCCAGTAAATTGTTGTCGTCAGGTTGAGCGATGCCTGTTTTGGGGCCATTGGGGAACTCGTAGGTTGTTAACCAAAACTTTTGCGCCTGCGTGCTTGAAACAAAAGTAACAAACTGTGCTACAATTAGTAATGGTACTATAATGTAAATTGACTTCATGACTTTACGATTTCGTTCTAATAGTTAATTTTCAAATACAATTCGAAATCTGATAGTGTTAAACTACCTGGCAAAAATTTCCAACGCTATTAAGACACAATAGGATGTGGAAAAGTTGCGCGACGAACTCCTGATTCAAAAATTAACTGATATAAATTTTGGCTGAAAAGCTGTAACTTGATACAAAAATCGCTATGGATTTTGCCGAAGGTCATATATACCACATTTACAATCGCGGAAACAATTCGCAGACGGTTTTCTTTACCCGCGAGAATTACCTGTTTTTCCTCGAAAAACTGCGGACGTATATTTTGCCTCATGCCGATGTTTTAGCCTGGTGCATGATGCCGAATCATTTTCATTTGATGATTTTGGTGAATCGGGTAGAGGTTGAAATTGGACTTAGTGAGGGTGATTTTGATCCGATGACTAGGGTTCATCGGATCAATAATCAGGAGGAGAGCATTACTCATCCGATGAACTCCAGTCATCGGATGAGTAATAAAGAGCCAGCAAAATACAGAAGCTTAAACGACTCTATAGCAATAATGCTGCGTTCATATACCAGAGCGATTAATAAGCAATTAAAGAAACACGGATCGTTGTTCGAGCAACATACCAAAGCCCTTTGTCTCAACGAGTCGCAAGGTGTTTCCCCGGCCTATTTCAATACCCATTTTGGCATGATGGGAAACCTCGATTTGCCAGAAACCAATTACCTGAACGTTTGCTTCGATTACATCCACCTGAATCCGGTGAGTGGCAAACTGGTTGCCGAACCTGAAGACTGGGAGTTTTCGTCGTACCGAGACTACTACGGCGGGCGAAAGGGCAAGCTTATCAATCGGGAATTGACGATAGAACTGGGGCTGATTACCTAACCCATTTGTATTTGATCCGATGAACCCAAGTCATTGGATCAGAAGCAAAAAAGCCGCTCCACGGTTCAGGGAAGCGGCTTTTGTCTATCATCTAAGGTCTAAAATCTGATATCTTTTTTACACTACGTATGTTCTCGAAGTCGTATCGCCACCTCTTCCGGTCCAGTTGGTGTGGAAGAATTCGCCGCGTGGTTTGTCGGTACGTTCGTAGGTGTGGGCGCCAAAATAGTCGCGCTGTGCTTGCAACAGGTTAGCTGGCAAACGTTCGCTGCGGAATCCGTCGAAATAGCAAAGTGCCGAAGTCAATGCAGGAACAGGAATTCCGTTGGTCAAAGCAGTGGCACAAACACGGCGCCATCCGGCCTGAGCTTTTTCAACAATTTCTTTAAAATGAGGATCGAGCAACAGGTTAGCCAAATTTGGATTCTTATCGAATGCCTTTTTGATGTCGCCTAAGAATACTGAACGGATGATGCAACCACCGCGCCACATCAGGGCAATACCGCCGTAGTTGAGGTTCCATTTGTATTCGCTGGCAGCTTCCATCATCAGGTTGTAACCCTGTGCATATGAGATGATTTTGGCTCCAAACAAAGCATCTTTCAGGTCGGAAATCATTTGAGCTTTGTCGATGGTTTTGTCAACCGCCGGTCCGCTGATCACTTTCGAAGCTTCAACGCGTAAATCTTTCTGAGCCGATAAACAGCGTGCAAATACCGATTCGCCAATCAATGTCAGCGGAATACCAAGATCGAGCGCAGCAACGCCGGTCCATTTTCCGGTACCTTTTTGTCCGGCGGTGTCCAGAATTTTTTCAACCATCGCTTCGCCATCTTCGTCTTTGTAACCCAGAATGTCGCGGGTAATTTCAATCAGGTACGAATCGAGATCGCCTTCATTGTATTTCTTGAAAACTTCGTGCATTTCGTCGGCGTTCATGCCCAACAGGTCTTTCATTACCTGATAAGCTTCGCAAATAATTTGCATATCGCCGTATTCGATACCGTTGTGAACCATCTTCACGAAATGACCGGCACCGCCTTCGCCAACCCAGTCGCAGCAAGGCGAACCGTCTTCCACTTTTGCCGAAACAGCCTGGAAAATCTCTTTCACAGCAGGCCAAGCCGCAGGCGATCCACCGGGCATCATCGATGGTCCGAGTAAAGCACCTTCTTCACCACCCGAAACGCCGGTTCCGATGAACAACAATCCTTTGCTTTCAACATATTTGGTGCGGCGAATGGTGTCAGGGAAATGCGAGTTTCCGCCGTCGATGATGATGTCGCCCGGTTCCAGATGAGGAATAATCAGTTCAATGAAATCATCCACCGGTTGTCCGGCTTTTACGAGCATCATCACTTTGCGTGGACGTTCCAGCGAGGCGCACAATTCGGCAATCGAATGAGCCCCAATGAAATTTTTACCTTTGCCACGACCAGCCATAAACTCGTCAACACGAGCGGTTGTGCGGTTAAAAACGCCTACGGTAAAGCCTTTGCTTTCCATGTTCAACACCAGGTTTTCGCCCATTACGGCCAACCCGATTAATCCAATGTCTGCTAATTTTTTCATTTTGTATAGTTAATAATTCATATTTTAGTTTGAACCACACAGAAACATAGGTCACATAGATTTAATTCTATTTTTCCTCTATTGTGTTCTATGTATCTATTGTGGTTTTACATTAAATCCCAGTTTTTTTAATGTTTCCAAAGTTCTTTCAGGTAAATTCTTGGGTACAATTGTAAACGCCGGAAACTCCCTTCTGGTTGGGTAATCGCCCCGCAATTGCTCGAATTGTGCCGTGTTTTTCCTGAAATTGCTGTCGTCATTCCGGATGTCGTAGGTGTGCAAAACAGCTTTGGCAATAATTTCCTGGTCGCTAAGTCCAGTTCCGTTTAGTTCGAAAACAGGGTTAGCTGGTTGCTCCACTCCTGAAGGTTGCCAGTTTTCCAATCCAAGATTGAAATAGTTGCTAATAGCATGAACACTCATTTCAGTTCCAGTTGCTTTGCCATCTTTCGAATAACCGGCAATGTGCGGTGTTGCGATTTCAGTCATAGCCAATAATTCCAGATCAATATCTGGTTCATTTTCCCAGCAATCGCATACAAATCCTGAAATCTGATTACTTTTCAGCGCATTTTTTACAGCCAGCGTTTCCACCACTTCGCCGCGGCATGAATTGATCACAACTGGTTTCTTTTTCAGGCCAGAAAAGAACTCGTCGTTTCCCAAATGGAACGTCGTATCTTCACCTTTCATATTGAGCGGAACATGCAGTGTGATAATATCGGCTTCGTCCATCACCTGTTTCAAGCTGACAAATTCAGCCGGTCCTTCAGCGCGTTCGCGGGGCGGGTCGTTTTTCAGCACTTTCATGCCAAAAAGTTCACTGATTCGGGCTACTTTGCTACCCACATTTCCAACGCCAACCACGCCAATACACAAATCTTTCAGTTGCAGGTTTTTACGTTCGGCCAGAACCATTAGCGTTGAGGCGATGTATTGCTCCACCGACTTGCTGTTGCAGCCCGGTGCGTTGGTCCATTTGATTCCGGCGGCATCGCAGTAATCGGTGTCAATATGATCATAGCCAATAGTTGCTGTAGCGATGAATTTAACCGACGAACCTGCCAGTAATTTCTCGTTGCAAATGGTACGGGTGCGGGTCACAATCGCATCGGCATCTTTTACTACTTCCGGAGTAGTTTTTGATCCGGCCAAATATAAAACCTCGGCCACTCTTTCAAAAGCGCCGCGGATATAGGGGATTTTATCGTCAATTACAATCTTCATATTTTATTAATTGAACCACGAAGAACACTAAGAAAATCACAAAGTACGCGAGGTTAATTTTACTTTGTGACCCTTCGTGTTCTTTGTGGTTAAGTTGTTCTGCAAAAGCCTTTCGTTCGTTTGTTTTCGTCGTTTCGCGATGAATAATAATTTTTCACCATTTCGTCCAGTACTGCACTGGTCCGGGCAGCGGTTTTTCCGGTACTCGGACTTTCACCAATGCCCCGCAATTCATCAACCACCTGTTGAATCAAATGAAACTGTATGTTTTCAGGATTCTGAACTGGAAATTTCATGCTTCCCTGTGCAGTAATCAGCTCCATATCCTGATGCGTAAAACAGGGCTGGATGATTTTGCCAAGTGTTCCGGTAATCTCAATCGTATCGGCAAACGACGAGCGATCGGTTACAAAGCACCAGCTTCCGGTTCCCACAACGCCATTGCCAAAACGGAACGTTCCGGTTACCGTATCTTCTGCTTTGTAATACCCAGCCTGATTAACAGCGATTCCGTGCACATCGATGATCGGGCCAAACAGGAAATCGAGGTAATCCAACTGGTGCGAAGCCAGATCGAAGAAATGACCTGCTCCGGCAATCTCAGGATTTACATGCCATGAATGTTTTTCCGCAGGCAAATCCTTTTCGTTGGCCGCTTTGTGCAACTTGATGTGAACTGTCAGTGGTATGCCAATGACTCCATTATCAATCAGTTCTTTCGTTTTCAGGAAAGCTGGTAACGTGCGGCGGTAATAGGCCACAAACAAGGGCATCCCGGTTTCTTCGGAAACTTTGATCATTTCCTGACATTCCTTGTAGTTAAGCGCCATTGGCTTTTCTACATAAACCGGTTTTCCGGCGCGCATGGCCTGAATGGCATATTGTGCATGGGTATTGGGTGGTGTGGCAATGTAAACGGCATTTACCTCCGGATCGTTGATCAATTGGTCGGCATCGGCATACCATTTCTGAACACCGTGTCGTTTGGCGTAATCCTCGGCTAAAGCTGCATTGCGGCGCATCACAGCAACAATCTGAGAATGTTCCACCTTGTTAAATGCCGGACCGCTCTTCAGTTCTGTTACGTTTCCGCAACCAATAATTCCCCAGTTTACTTCCTTTAAAATCATCATTTTATTGCTTTAAGTCAAAAGTACAAAGTCAAAAGGCAAAAGTGAAAAACCAATTTTGCGTTCGATACTTTTGACTTTTAACTTAATACTTGAATCTGTCCTTAAACGCCCACAGTCCCAGCGCAGGATTGGAAATATAGAAAATTTCTTCTCCGTCGGGCATCGTGTTGTATCCGTCACGCAATTTAGCGGGATCGTATTTGGCGGTCACTTCGTCAATGTCGGCGTATTTAAAACCTACGCTTTCAATTTCGGCCTGGGTAAGGTTTTCTTTGCCTTTGCCGGGGCAATAAGTAATGCCAAAACGTCCTTCCGAAGAGCCGTGAATGAGGTGAGCCGCCGCGCTCAGGTTGTTGCGCAGTTCCTCGTTTTCGTCACAGGCTTTCAAGGTATTCGGTGTTCCAAAGTAACCGTATTTACGAATCAGCCGGTCAATTTCCTTGTCTTCGCCAAATTCTTTCAGTGCAGGAGCAATCACGATTAGTTCTCCATCATCATCGATAGCCATGCGGGTACGGTAAACCGATTTGTTTCCCAGCCAGGTACTTTTAAACTCGGTAGGATCAAGGTAAACCACCACTTTTTTCAATGGTTTATCGAGCATTTCGAAGTTCACCTGCAAAGCCAGTTTGGCCGCTTTGTCGAATACTTCAAAATCGTCGCCAATGTACAATCCGCGTGTTTTTATTTTGCCATCGCTTTTATCCAATCCAACCACGGTTTGCACATACACAATCGGCATGTGATTGGTGAAGTTTTCCGAAGCATAGTTGAAAATGCGGCGTACCGGCGTATCTGCGTGTCCCATCATCTTTTCCATTCCGTAAGCCGCGCCCACAAAATGGCTTTTATTGATGCCTTCCACACCACCGGTTCCGACGAAAATATTCTTGTTGTAATTGGCCATTCCCACTACTTCGTGAGGAACAACCTGACCAATCGACAAAATCAGATCGAAGTTTCCTTCAAGCAAAAGCTTGTTTACTTGTGCAGGCCAAGGAAATTCAACTGCTCCTTTTGACACTTCCTTCACAAATTCGGCAGGAACAGTGCCAACAGTCACCACATCGTTGCGCCAATCGTGCTCACGAATGAGTGAAGCAGGCATTGATCCAAACATGTGGGCGATCTGATGGGCGGTCATGGGGGAGTGGGTTCCCAATGCAGGAAGCACATCAGTAAGTGCATCTCCGTAATATTGCCATGTCATTTCGGTCAGTTCACCGGCACGACTGGGCAATCGTGTATAGTCTGGCGGAATAGCCAGCACTTTTGTTTTTAGCCCCATCTTTTCCAGCGCCTCGAACAAACCTTTTGTCAGGTCGTCGGCACTTAATTCGTGGTTCACTGAACCTATTTCGTAGTATAACATATTCAAAAAATTAGGCTCAGGCAAAGGCACAGGCAAAAAGCGGTGCCACCCAAGCGTGTTATTTTTCCAAAGAAAAGATTAAGGCATTTAATTCCTCAATAACTTCTTTGTAACGTATAATCAGATTTTCAGAAGTTTCTGAACTCAGATAATTCTGAGACTCAGCTACCAGAATCTGACTCATTGATTCGTAGGCGCTTCCTCTGGCAATTTTATAAAAACGTGTCTTATCTCTTGCTTCAAAACGTCCGTAACCTTCAGCCAGATTGTGAACCACTGAATTTGCAGCTCTTTTCAGATCGTCGGTTAAGGCAAATCTCTCATCAGGAGGAAACAATTTGATATGTTTATAAATTTCAATCAGTAATACAAAGGCTTTTTGCCAAACTGGCATATCCCGAAAATCATTGAATTTTTTGTCCTTATAACTCATAATCTTCTGAATTTATTCTTTATTTCTTTTCAGCTTAACCTCAGCCTTTGCCTGATCCTTCGCCTTTTTTATCTCTTCACGCGTGCGTTTCCGCCCCAGATGCTCCAAACCATGTCTTCGTCGGCTGGTTGAGCATAGTCGGTGAGGAATGTGGTTGCCAAAGCGCCGGTTGCCCAGCCAAATTGCGGCCATTTTTCGGGTTCCCAGCCTTTCAGGATGCCGTAAAGCAAACCGCCCACGAAGCCGTCGCCACCGCCAATGCGGTCGAGTACGCCGATTTTGCGTGGTTCAATCACGTGCCAGTTTTCGCCTTCGAGCATAATGGCGCCCCAAAGGTGTTCGTTGGCGCTGATGACCTGACGCAAGGTGGTTGCAAATACCGATGCATTCGGGAAAGCTGCTTTTACGCGGCCAATCATGCCTTTGAAACCTTCGATTTCGGCTTCAATGCCTTTGCCTCCAGCTTCAGGTCCTTCGATACCCAAACACAACTGGAAGTCTTCTTCGTTACCGATCAGGATGTCGGCTACCAAGGCGATTTCAGTAAAGTTGGCGCGTAATTCAGCGTCACGGCCTTTCCAGAACGAGGCGCGATAGTTCAGGTCGAAAGCGATGCGGGTTCCGTATTTCTTGGCAGCACGGGCAATTTCGAGGCAGAAAGTGCTGGTTTCAGGAGAAAGTGCGCCGATCAATCCTGAAAGATGCACAATTTGAACGCCTTCCTGACCAAAAATACGGTCGAGATCAAAGTCTTTCACATTCAATGTGCGGCCAACTTCGCCTGCACGGTCATTTTGCACACGTGGTCCGCGGGTTCCAAATCCACTGTCGGCAATATTAAACTGGTGGCGGAATCCCCATGGATCGCCCTGAGCTACTTCAGGTCCTTCGAAATCCATACCTCTGGAACGGAGGCTACTTTTAATGAACGACGCAATGGGGCTGTCTTTCACAAAAGTGGTTAGCACTTTTACCGGAAGACCGAGTGAAGATGAAATATTGGCCACATTGGTTTCAGCGCTGGTAGCCTGCATTTCGAACAGGTTGCTGGTGTGCACCGGTTGTCCGTTTAACGGGGTGATGCGAACGCCCATGCTGGTTGGCACCAACAGGGAATATTTACAGTTTTTCTTTAATTCGATGGTCATTATTTTAGATTTTTAGATGTTAGACTTTAGATTTTAGATGTGGTTCCAAGTTTCAAATTTCAAGTTCCAAGTAACCCAAACCTCATTCTTGGAATTTTGAACCTGGAATTTGGAACTTTTTACACTCCTCCAAATGCGCTGTAGCCGCCGTCAACCGGTATAACGATGCCGGTGATGAAGCTTGAAACGTCAGAAAGCAGGAACAACAGTGCGCCGTTCAGGTCTTCGGGTTCTCCAAATTTGCCCATTGGGGTATTATTCACAATCTTTTGTCCGCGAGGAGAGAAGCCTCCTGTTTTTTCATCCAATACCAAAAAACGGTTTTGGTTGGTGATGAAGAATCCAGGTGCAATGGCATTTACGCGGATTCCCACTTTTGCAAGGTGAACGGCCAGCCATTCAGTAAAATTGTTGATGGATGCTTTTGCCGCAGAGTAGGCAGGAATTTTAGTCAATGGTTTGTACGAATTCATCGACGAGATGTTCAGCACCACGCCTTTTTTAGCTTTCAGCATGTCGAGCGTGAAAACCATGGTTGGTAGCAACGTTCCTTTGAAATTCAGGGCGAAAACTTTGTCGAAACCGTCCATTTCCAGTCCGTAAAACGTATCTTCCAGATGATTAATACTGTCGTCATCCATTTGCTCCACTTTGGTGGTTGCAGTCGGATGATTTCCACCGGCTCCGTTGATCAGGATTTCGATTGGACCCAGCTTTTCGTTGATTTCAGCTTTTGCTTTTTGCAGAGAGGCTTTGTCCAATACGTTGGCTTCAACACCAATAATTGTTGCGCCCGATTCTGCAGCAATTTCAGCAGCCACTTTGTCTGCCGTTTCTTTATTGATGTCGGCAATCGCAATTTTAACACCAACAGATGCCAGTGCTTTCACCATTTCAACGCCTAAAACTCCTGCGCCCCCGGTGATGACGCATACTTTTCCGGATAAATCTTCAAAACTTATTGGTTTCATGCTATAATGTTTAGTTTATTTATAATAGTCGAGATTTTCTTTGGTAATAATGTCGATTGACGTGTAGTTCTCCGAATTAACATCCTTCCGAAGTACCAGGTGATCGAAAAGCGTGAGGATAGCGCGGTAGCCTTGTTCTTCGGGGCGCTGACAAATCAGGAAGTCAACTACACCTTTGTTCAGGAATTCGATGTTTTCGCGGATCAAATCATGGCCGATCACTCTGATTTCTGGTTTGTTAATCTGTTCAAGTATCCGGCCGAGGTAATAAACCTGCGAGTTGGTTACAAAAATTCCTTTGATATTCGTGTTCGATTGTATTTGTTCAATAATCCGGTTTTGACATCCGATATCATTCGGATCGGCAATTTCGAGCGTAATCAGGTTTTTCTTTCCTGAAGCTTTGCTGAAATACTCATAAAATCCCTTTTCGCGCTGAACCAGGTGATTCATATTGTCGAGTTCCTTGGCAAAATGCAGAATCAGGATCGAGGCATTTTCAGGAATAGAGTAGTCGAGCAATTTGGCAGCAAGAGTTCCCGATTGAAACGAATCCTGCCCGATGTAACTCAGCTTGTCGCTGTCTTTTATGTTCGAGTCGATAAATACGTAGGGAATGTCGCGATTTTTCAGTTCTCCAATAAATTCTTTGGATTCCCGAGAAAAAAATGGAGCCAAAACAACCCCTTCCGGATTACTGTCCAGGATCAGTCCGGCTTCGTTGCTAAAAGTTTCCGGGTCCGATTGTTTAAATAAATGAATGTCGATGTTAACACCATATTGTTGAATTTCCTGAAAAGCCTGTCGCACACCAATCATTGGTTTATTCCAGTAGGCTTCGGGCGAAATAGGTTCGGGAACAAGCAGCGCAAACGAGAATGTTTTCTTCGATGCCAGGGTGCTGGCCAGTATATTGGGCTGGTACTCCAACTCATCAATAATTTTAAGGATTTTATCGCGTGTAACTTTGGAAACTTCTCCGCGATTGTGTATTACACGGTCAACCGTCCCGATTGAAACATTGGCCTTCAGTGCAATATCCTTTATCCGTGTTCTGTTAATTGCTTTGATAGTTGTTCAGTTTTAAGTCAAAAATAGAATGACAAGAACAAAACTAAGTAAATTTTTCCAAGTGTCGTGTTCGTACACGGAAAAACTATTTTAAAACATCTTTGTGGTTTTTTTTGTTTCGCGAGGTTGGAAAAGCGGGATATTGTGTCTAATTTCGTGTTCGTACACGGAAGAAGTGTGCGAATTTTTATTTGCCAGTAAATTAATACGATATGCAATTAGGAAAATACAGTCTTGGAATTGGTGACCGCTTTTCTCACCAGGGAGTTGCCCAGCTTCGGGCCATCATGAAAGCCAATCAGGCCGGAGTTAACGTAAGTCCGGTGTGGAATAAGTCAAATCGCGAACATATTTATGTTCATTCTCATCCGACCGATGTGCGCAAGGAAGCTGATGCTGCCGTTGCCAAACTCGGTTTCACGGGTAAGTATTTTGTTGATGCCGACCATATTAATTTGGGAACAGTTGCTCCGTTTGTCGAAACAGCTGATTTTTTTACGCTCGATGTGGCTTCGTTCATCGGTAAGGAAAGTCCGGTTGAGGCCGTAAATGCGTTTGTGGCTTCGTGCAGCAAATATATGGGAACGCTTGCCATTCCTGGTATTGATCATCCGATTGAAGTTACCGAAGAACTGCTCGTAAAGATTGCTGGTAAGTTTTTGGCCGCAACGCAGCAGGCTTCAGAGATTTATACCTTCCTGAAAGAGAAAAAAGGAGCAGGTAATTTTATTACTGAAGTTTCGATGGACGAAGTAGAAAGTCCGCAAACGCCTGTTGACCTGTTTTTTATCCTGAAGATGCTTGCTGATAAAGGCGTTCCGGCGCAAACCATCGCACCGAAATTTACCGGACGCTTTAATAAAGGTGTTGATTACACCGGTGATGTGACTCAGTTTGCCAAGGAGTTTGAAGAAGATGTATTGGTGATTGATTTTGCAGTTAAGGAATTCGGTTTGCCGGCAGAACTTAAACTTAGTGTTCATTCCGGCAGCGATAAATTTTCGATTTATCCGGTGATGGCAGCAGTCATTAAAAAATACGACAAAGGTATTCATGTGAAAACTGCTGGTACAACCTGGCTTGAAGAAGTGATCGGTCTTGCTGTAGCTGGTGGCGAAGCTTTGGAAATTGCCAAATCGATTTATACAATTGCATTGGGCCGCAAAGACGAATTGTGCGCTCCATATGCCGATGTGATTGATATTGATGCCGCCATGCTTCCATCGAAAGAAGAAGTAGCTTCATGGACAAGTGAGAAATACGCCAACACTTTGCGCCACATTCCCGGACATCCGGATTACAACCCGAATTTCCGTCAGTTGATTCATGTTGGGTACAAAGTAGCTTCAGAAATGGGAACAACCTATACCGATTTGCTGAAAAAGCACGCCGATGTGGTTGGCCAGTGCGTGGAAGAGAACATTTATGACCGACATCTGAAGCGGTTGTTTTCATTGTAAAAAAGTTCGGAGTTCGGAGTGCCTAAAGTGCCTAGAGTATTGGCCTTTCAACTTTAGGCACTTCGAACTTTAGCTCACTTTAGGCACTATTTTATCAAAAAGTAAAACCAAAATCAAAACAATATGAAACCTTTTATGGACGAAAACTTTCTGCTGCAAACCGAAACTGCGCAGAAACTGTATCACGAACATGCGGCTAAAATGCCCATTTTCGATTATCACTGTCACATTAATCCAAAAGATATAGCCGAAGACCGCCGATTCAAAACCATTACCGAAATATGGCTGGCTGGCGATCATTACAAATGGCGCGGAATGCGCACCAATGGCGTTGACGAACGTTTTTGTACAGGCGATGCCTCCGATTGGGAGAAATTTGAAAAATGGGCCGAAACGGTTCCGCATACGCTGCGTAACCCATTGTTTCACTGGACACATCTGGAATTGAAAAAATTCTTCGGAATCAATGAAGTTTTAAGTCCGAAAAATGCCCGCCAGATTTACGATGCCTGCAACGAAAAACTGAATTCTCCCGAATACAGCTGCCGTGGTATTATTCGCATGGCTAATGTGCATACCATTTGTACAACCGACGATCCGGTTGATTCGCTCGAATATCATCGTCAAATCAAAGAATCAGGATTTGAAGTAGCCGTTTTGCCTGCCTGGCGCCCCGACAAGGCTATGATGGTTGAGCAACCAATTTCGTACAATCAGTATTTGAATGAGCTTGCAAAAGTTTCAGAGATGGACATCAATACCTTTGATGACCTCATGGTTGCACTAAACAAAAGGCATAAATTCTTCCATGAAAATGGCTGCCGTTTATCCGATCATGGTTTGGACACCATTTTTGCCGATGAATATACTGCCGACGAAATTGATGCGTACTTTTTAAAAGTCAGGGCAGGTTATCGCCTTACTTCCCGCGAAATCATGAAATTCAAATCATGTATGTTGTATGAATTCGGACGGATGGATCATTCTCGTGGCTGGTCGCAGCAATTGCATATTGGCGCTTTGCGTAACAACAACACCCGGTTGTATAATAAACTTGGCCCCGACACCGGTTTCGATTCAATTGGTGATAAACCTGTTGCAGAACCATTGTCGAAATTGCTCAATCGGCTTGATACAGAGGATAAACTCTGCAAAACAGTTTTGTATAACCTGAATCCGGCAGATAACGAACTTTATGCGACTATGATTGGTAATTTCCAGGATGGAAGCGTTCCCGGAAAAATGCAATACGGCTCGGGTTGGTGGTTTCTCGATCAGAAAGATGGCATGGAAAAGCAAATCAACGCACTGTCGAATCTCGGATTGCTGAGCCGTTTCGTGGGTATGTTAACCGATTCGCGCAGTTTCTTGTCATACACTCGTCACGAATATTTCCGTCGGACACTTTGTAATATTCTGGGAAATGATGTTGAAAACGGGGAAATTCCGAACGACATGGAGTTGCTGGGCCAAATGGTTGAAAATATTAGCTTTTATAACGCTAAAAATTATTTCAATTTCTGAAAATTAAGTTGATTTTCCCGCCTTTTGGTACGGATGCAACTTGCTTAAGTAGATAAAAATAGTAGATTTGCAATCGATTGCATAAAAGACTTGTTTAGGGCACAGGGCGAAGAGCATGGGTAACCCGGAACTCGCATCCCGCAACCTTCATCCAGTAGCAACAATCTTAAAGTCAGTTACTTTAAATAGTAAATTGTAAATCAATAAATAGTAAATAAATTAAGATGAAAGTAGTAACATTTGGAGAAATCATGTTGCGATTAGCCACTCCGGGCTATTTGCGTTTTAGTCAGACAAACACCCTGAATGCCACTTTTGGCGGCGGCGAAGCCAATGTGGCTGTATCGCTGGCGAACTTTGGAATTCCGGTTGACTTTGTGACCCGTTTGCCTAAAAACGACATTGCACAATCGTGCGTGATGGACCTGAAAAAATATGGGGTTGGTGTCGATCAAATAGTTTATGGCGGCGACCGTTTGGGAATTTATTTTCTTGAAACTGGCGCTGTAAGTCGTGGTAGCAAAGTGGTTTACGATCGTGCTCATTCTGCCATTTCTGAAATCAAATCAGGAATGATTGACTGGGACAAGGTTTTTGAAGGCGTAAACTGGTTTCACTGGACCGGAATTACACCAGCTATTTCGCAGGGCGCTGCCGATGTTTGCCTGGAAGCAATTCAGAAAGCCAACGAAAAGGGAATTACCGTTTCATGCGATTTGAACTACCGCAAAAACCTTTGGAACTACGGTAAAAAAGCTGGTGAAGTGATGCCTGCTTTAGTTGCCGGAACCGATGTGGTTTTGGGTAATGAAGAAGATGCTGAAAAAGTATTGGGCATTAAACCTGAAGGTGTAGATGTAACCGGAGGACACGTTGAAGCTGCTGCTTATAAATCTGTTTCAAAACAGATTATGGCTAAATTTCCACGTTGTAAAAAAGTAATTACTACCTTACGTGGGTCGGTAAATGCCAATCACAACAGCTGGTCGGGTGTACTTTGGGATGGCAAAACTTTGTTTGAGGCTCCGACTTACCAGATTACCGACATTGTTGACCGTGTTGGCGGTGGCGATTCATTCATGGGTGGTTTAATTTACGGATTGCTGACCTACACCAACGACGATCAGAAAGCCCTGAATTTTGCAGTTGCTGCATCGTGCCTGAAACATACGATTTACGGCGACTACAATCAGGTTACCGTTGACGAAGTTGAGAAACTGATGGGAGGAGATGCATCAGGCCGGGTTGCCCGATAGTTACAAATTATTAATGATGAATTATTAATGATAAATGCGAAGACACGAAGTTGCAAAGATTCTGAAAAATAATGCTTTGTGACTTCGTGTCTTTGTGGCAAAAGATAAAATAATGGCAAGATTTACAAGAATAGAAGTAGCATTAAAAATGAAAGAAACCGGCATGGTTCCGGTATTCTACCATAAAGATGCCAATGTATGTAAACAGGTTGTAAAAGCCTGTTACGACGGAGGTGTTCGTGTATTTGAATTTACAAACCGTGGCGATTTTGCCCATGAGGTATTTGCCGAAGTATCGAAATGGGCTGTAAAAGAAGCTCCGGAAATGATTTTGGGAGTAGGCTCTGTAATTGATAGTGCAACAGCGGCTTTGTACATTCAGCTGGGTTCTAACTTTATTGTTTCTCCTTTGATTGACGAAGATACCGCCCGTTTCTGCAACCGCCGGAAAATTGCCTGGAGTCCGGGCTGTGGTTCGGTTACCGAAATCAACCGTGCTCACGAATTGGGTGCCGAAGTAGTAAAAGTATTCCCGGGTTCGTCGGTTGGTGGTCCTGATTTTGTTTCAGGAGTGAAAGGACCAATGCCGTGGGCCAGCATTATGCCAACCGGAGGAGTTTCGCCTGACGAAACTAACCTGAAAGGCTGGTTCAAAGCGGGAGTGCATTGCGTAGGAATGGGATCACAATTGTTCCCGAAAGACGTAATTGAAGCCGGAAACTACAGCGTGATAACTGAAAAATGCAGCCAGGCTTTGGAGATTATTCAAAAACTCAGATCGTAATCAAATATAAACCAATACTAATCACTAAAACTAAATTATGCAGTTGACCAGTAGCATTGCGAAGATGACGAACTACCGATGGACGATTGTGGCGCTTTTATTTGTTGCCACAACGATCAACTATCTCGATCGTCAGGTTTTGTCCCTAACGTGGGATGAGTTTATAATGCCGGAATTTCATTGGAATGAAAATCATTACGGCACAATTACTTCCATTTTTTCCATTGTTTATGCCATTTCGATGTTGTTTGCCGGAAGTTTTGTTGATTGGATGGGAACTAAGAAAGGATTTTTGTGGGCAATCGGAGTATGGTCGGTAGGTGCTTGTATGCACGCTCTTTGTGGTGTGGTTACTGAAAGTTGGGTTGGCTTGCATTCTGCGGCAGAATTGGCACAGGCTGTTGGTGATGTTGCTGTACTTATTTCCACAGTCAGTATGTATGCCTTTATTGTTGCACGTATTATTTTGGCTATTGGAGAGGCTGGAAACTTTCCGGCCGCCATTAAGGTTACTGCTGAATATTTTCCTAAGAAAGACCGTGCTTATGCTACCAGCATTTTCAATGCCGGTGCTTCAGTAGGTGCGCTAATTGCTCCGCTTTCAATTCCTTTTTTGGCGGCAGCTTTTGGTTGGGAAATGTCCTTCATCGTAATTGGTGCTTTAGGTTTTCTTTGGATGGGTTTCTGGGTATTTCTGTATAAAAAACCAGAACAAAATAAATTTGTAAACAGCGCCGAATTAAATTATATTTTATCAGACAGGGAATCTCAGGATGAATTGGAAATGCAAGCTTCTGCCGTTCAGGAAAAGAAAGTTTCGTTTATCGATTGTTTCAAATATAAACAAACCTGGGCGTTTGCATTTGGTAAGTTTATGACCGATGGCGTTTGGTGGTTCTTCCTGTTCTGGACTCCATCGTATCTGAATACGCAGTTTGGAATTAAAACATCCGCCGGATTAGGTGTAGCTCTTATTTTCACCTTATACGCACTTGCCACGCTTTCTATTTATGGTGGAAAACTACCTTCAATTATTATCAAAAAAACCGGCATGAATCCTTATGCAGCCCGCATGAAAGCCATGTTTGTTTTTGCATTTATTCCACTTTTGGTTTTGTTTGCTCAGCCTTTAGGTACCTATTCGCCTTGGTTCCCGATTATCCTGATCGGTTTAGGATGTGCAGCTCATCAATCGTGGTCGGCAAACATATTCACGACAGTTGGCGATATGTTCCCGAAACATGCCATTGCAACAATCATCGGAATTGGTGGTATGGCTGGTGGAGTTGGATCTATGATTCTGCAAAAATCGGCCGGAGCTCTATTTGTTTATGCCGGTGAAACCAAAATGACATTCTTCGGATTTGAAGGAAAACCTGCCGGTTATTTCATGGTATTCTGTTTTTGTGCTGTAGCTTACCTGATTGGCTGGACTGTTATGAAATCATTGGTACCGAAGTATAAACCAATTACTGATTTATAAGATTTTGATTGAAATATAGAAACTAAAAGCAGGTCGGTTGGCCTGCTTTTTTTGTTTTTACATGTTTGATGCAATTTCGTTTTTTTTAAGTATAATTATTCGGGAAAACAGAACTTCGAACTTAACCGATTTGTTTCACTGAAATTAACTAAAGCAGGTACAACTATGGCAATGAAATTTTTGGATCATTTTGATCATCCGGAACGAAAACAAGGCAAAGAACACTTTCTTCATCTGGTTCAGATTGCAAATGCCGATGGCAAAATTGATGAAGCTGAACAGAAATTGTTAAGTCGGCTGGGCAGTAAGCTGGGCTTGACTGATCCGGAGATTGAAGAGTTAATGACTTCAAACAAACAATCGTCATACATTCCGCCTTACGAGTTGACGAAACGGTTTGAACAGTTGTATGAAATCGTGAAAATGGTTTCTGCCGATGGTGAAGTCAGTGATGATGAAATGCAACTTGCCAACAGCCTTGCAATAAAATCTGGTTTTGAGGAGGAAGATCTGCCTCTTTTGATGCCTCTGCTCATCGAAGGCATCAAAAAAGGTGAAGATGAAGAAGATCTTTTTGCTGTTTATAAGAAGAAAAGGATGAGCAGATAAATCAACTGATCGTTGCCAGCTCTTTCACTTTAGCCCAAACACCTTCATCAACCGGAATACCCGATTTCATATTTTCAGCCCGGGTTTTCAGCGATTGCTCTCCCGGGTAATAAATTTCGTGCACTCCTTCGGCCAGTTCCGACGATTTGAGTTGTGCTATGGTACCGGCAATGGCTTGTTCCAAAAATTCTCCTGAGTTAAACCTGAGGGGATCGATGGCGATGAATACCTGGCAACAGCTGCCGCAGCTTCCAAAACCGGCTTTATCAATTTTTGCCGTGGTTAATCCTCCGGAAAGTAATGCTGAGAACAGGTCGAGCATCACGGCAAAACCCGAGCCTTTCCAGTAACCCATGGGCAAAATACGGCGGGTTTGCTCAATCTCGTCTGGATTATCTGTTAGTGCTCCTTCCTGGTCGAAACCGCCGGGATAGGGGAGTCGTTCGCTTTTTAACCGGGTAACCTGAAGTTTTCCGTACGAATATTGCGACATGGCCATATCCAACACCATATGCCCTTCTTTGCGCGGAACAGCCATGATAAACGGATTATTCCCGATGGCCTCCGATTTTCCGCCCCAAACGGGCATGCACGATTCAGTGTTGGTCCAGCAAATAGCAGCAAAGCCCTTCTCAGCAGCTTGCCAGCCATAAGCGCCACCACGCATCCAGTGGGTGGTATTATTCAAACTAACCATTCCCAATCCGTGTTTTGCGGCAATTTCGGTTGCGCGGTTCATGGCATACCGTGCATTTAAAATGCCCGGACCCAGATTTCCGTTGTAAATTTCGATATTGCCCAAACTATTTTCAAGCGACGGCTTGGTGTTTACGTCAACCCAGCCTTTCCCAATATAATCGACAAATCGCTCCACCCGGTTCAGTCCATGCGAATAAACACCGTCTCTGCTCGATTCGGTATGAATTTGCGCGCAGACCTCCGCTTTTTCTTCAGGCATCCCGGCATTCAGGAACGCCTGCTTGATGGTCGATTTCATTTCGTCAAAAGGAATCCGTGTCATCAGAATGGAAATTTATGATTGATTATTTACAATTCCTGAAAATCGGGTTTTACCCGAGCTATCAATTCTTATTTCAGTTTTCGCTGTGGAACGCCTTCCCATGTCATTTTTACCGGCTGAATAGTGCCGTCAGCATTGAAATACATGCGATCGACACAAACCACGCGGTGGTCGCGTCCTTTGTTTGGGATGGGGCGGCGGTGGTAAAAAATGTACCAGTCGTCAGTTCCCGGCACATTCACCACCGAGTGATGGCCTGCGCCGGTTGCAATGGTTGGGTCTGATTGCAGAATGGTATCCAGTTTTTTGAATGGCCCGAAAGGCGAATCGGCAATTCCGTAGGCTGCTTTGTACGAATCGTTGGTCCAGCCACCTTCCGACCACATCATGTAATATTTTCCGTTTCGGATAAACATGAGTGGACCTTCGACATAACCTTCAGGAGTGATTTCTTTTACCATGCTTCCATCCGGATAAGGCACTAAACCTGTAAAATCGTCCTTGAGTTTTGCAATGTTGCAATGACCCCAGCCTCCGTAAATAATGTAATACTGGCCGTCTTTATCGTGAAAAACAAACTGGTCGATGGGTTGTGCTTTGTTGTAAAACTCCTGAATAAGTGGTTTGCCAAGGTAATCTTTATATGGGCCTTCAGGTTTTGAGGCTACACCGATACCGATGCCACCGATTTTGTTTTCTTCAGGTTTATATCCTCCACGGAAAGGTGCCTGAATGTCGTTTGCCGAGAAAAACAGGAAATACTGATTGTCTTTTTTTACGATACAGGGAGCCCACATCGCCCGGTTCGCCCATTTAACGGCAGAAGTATCGATGACGTGTGAGTACTTTTTCCAGTTGACAAGATCTTCCGACGAAATGGCATCGAGAAAAACCTGCTCCTCATATTTAGCCGAATAAGTCGGGAAAACCCAGAATTTATTGTCGAAGATGGCTACTTCCGGATCGGCATACCAGCCTTCCATGATCGGATTTCCGGAGGTTTTTACTTGTTTTTGAGCTGAGCTATTGTTCCAGCATGCAACCAGAATCAGGATAAAAGCAAATAATTTTTTTGTCATGTGTATGTTCAGTTTTTAACTGAGGCAAATATATAAAAGCGCCGCCAAACATGCACCAATAGCAGGCCCCACAATTGGTACCCACGAATAGGCCCAGTCGCTGTTTCGCTTTTCTGGAATGGGTAAAAGATAATGCATGAGTCGTGGTCCGAGATCGCGGGCCGGATTAATGGCATAACCGGTTGGTCCTCCGAGCGATAATCCGAGCCCCAAAACCACCAGTGCAACCGGCAATGCGTTGAGTGATCCAAGTCCAACTTCAGGAGTAGCCATATAAAGAACGGCCAGAATAAGTACAAAAGTTGCTATTGTTTCGGTGAGCACATTGTGAAAATAACTCCGGATGTTGGGCGCGGTGCAGAATACAGCTAGTTTCAGGTCGGCATCGTCGGTTGCCTTAAAGTGCAAATGATAAGCCAGCCAAACAGCCAATGCACCGGCCATTGCGCCTAATATTTGTGCTAAAATATAGGGCATGACCATTTCGATCGGGAATTTATGAGCCAAGGAAAGTGCAATGGTTACCGCCGGATTTAAATGGGCACCGCTGTATGGTGCCGCGATCAAAACTCCGGCAAATACGCCAATGGCCCAGCCAAAAGAGATTACAATCCAGCCACTGTTGTTTCCCTTGGTTTGATTGAGAATAACGTTTGCAACAACGCCTCCGCCAAATACGATGATAATGGCAGTTCCGATGAGTTCAGCAAGAAAAGCGCTCATAGTTGAATGTTTTTTGTGAATGTTGATTGGTTATTCATTGTTGTCGGCCCATGCATGTGATGCAATAATGGCGCGGTGCCATCCTTTAATCAGTTTAGCTGTCGATTCCTTGTCGAGCTCCGGAACAAAGGTGCGTCCTATTTGCCAATGCTGACGAAGTTCTTCGATATCCGACCAATAATTAACTGCAAGTCCGGCCAGGTAAGCTGCACCCAATGCTGTTGTTTCGGTATATTTGGGCCGTACCACTTTCTTTTGCAATAAATTCGACTGGAACTGCATCAGCTGGTTGTTTACCGTAGCACCGCCATCAACACGCAATTCGCAAATCTCGATTCCGCAGTCGTTTTGCATGGCCTGCAACACATCGAATGTTTGGTAGGCGATACTGTCGAGTGCAGCGTGGGCGATGTTGGCTGCTGTCGATCCGCGGGTAATGCCAAAGAGCGTTCCGCGGGCATGCTGATTCCAGTGTGGCGCGCCCATTCCGGCAAAAGCGGGAACAAAATAGATGCCGTCACTATCCTTTACTTTTGCGGCCAGTTTTTCAATGTCGTCCGATTTTTCAATCACGCCCAATCCATCGCGCAGCCATTGCACAACGGCGCCGGCAATAAAAATACTTCCTTCGAGTGCGTAGGTTGTCTGATCGCCAATTTTCCATGCTACGGTAGTCAGGAGGTTATTTTTCGAAACAATGGGTTTGTCGCCAATGTTCATGACCATGAAACAGCCCGTTCCATAGGTATTTTTCACCATTCCGGGATCGATGCACATTTGTCCGAACAAGGCAGCCTGCTGATCGCCTGCAATGCCCGAAATCGGTATTCCGGCCCCGAGTAGCCCGGTTGTGTAACCGTAAATTTCGCTTGATGTTTTAACTTCAGGAAGTACGGAAGCAGGAATATCGAAAATCCGCAGCAGTTCTTCGTCCCAGCTCAGCGTGTGAATATTGAAAAGCATGGTGCGCGAAGCATTGGAAACATCGGTGATGTGCAGTTTTCCGTGTGTTAAATTCCAGACAAGCCATGTGTCGATGGTTCCAAAGGCCAGCTTTCCTTCGTTGGCCAGCTGCTGCGCGCCTTTTACATTATCCAGAATCCATCTGATTTTCGTTGCTGAAAAATAGGCGTCGATCACCAGTCCGGTTTTATCCATAATCAGCTGACTTAACCCTTCTTCTTTCAGCACATCGCAGTAATCGGCTGTCCGGCGATCCTGCCAAACAATGGCATTGTAAAGCGGTTTGCCGGTTTTGCGGTTCCACACCACCGTGGTTTCGCGTTGGTTGGTAATACCAATAGCGGCAATGTTGGTGCTTTCTATTCCGGCTTTACTTAAAGCTTCCACGGCAACTCCGGCCTGGGTCCACCATATTTCTTCCGGGTTGTGTTCAACCCATCCGGCGTGTGGATAATGTTGTGTAAATTCTTTTTGTGCAGTGGCCAGAGCTTTTCCGTGACGGTCGAAAACAATGGCGCGGGAACTGGTTGTTCCCTGATCGAGTGATAAGATGAAGTTTTTCATATTTATTGCACGCCTTTAACGTTCATCTTCAGCGTATAAACCGAAGTGCGTGCTGTTATGAAAAGGATGTCGCGCTTTTTTCCTCCGAAACAAACGTTCGATGGTTGTTCAGGAACTTCGATGCGGGCAACCGATTTGCCTGTTTTATCGAAAACTGAAACCACTTTATTGGTGAGGTAAACATTTCCCTGATTGTCGATGGTCATGCCGTCGGAGCCTTCAGGAGCAAAGAAGGTTTTGTTGGCCAGTGTTCCGTCGGGTTGAATATCGTATTTCCAGATTTTGCCGTCGTTGATGTCGCTCACGTACAGAATTTTGCCGTCGGGCGTGCCAATCAGGCCGTTGGGTTGTTTGTAGTCATCAATTACGCGGATCACTTTTCCTCCCGGATTCAGGTAATAAACTCCCCGTTTGTCCTGAAGTTCTTTCCGCCCCGGTTCCCAATATTCGCGATGGTAATACGGGTCTGAAAAATAGATGCCGCCATTTGGGGCAATCCATAAATCGTTTGGCGCATTGAGCGGCTGCCCATTGTAATTTTCGGCAATAGTGGTCATTTTTCCTTTCTTGTCGATAATTACCAGACGGTTATGAAGGTCGGCGCACGATACCAGCTCGCCTTTTTTATTGAAATAAGTTCCGTTCGAGCGCTCGCTCGGTTGCATGAAAGTCGTTATTTTATCGCCTTTTTCGCTCCATACATCAATTTTGTCGTTGGGCTGGTCGGTAAAAAAAACTCGGCCATCCGGGGCTACCGAAGGGCCTTCTGTAAACTTATAACCACCACCAACTTTGGTTACTTTTGAGTTTTTTTCGAACAATGGTTTATCCTGAGCATAAATACCGAGAACCGACAGGAAAAAAACTCCAAACAGCATCAGTTTAGTCATCATTAAGTTTTTTGTAGTTTAGTTTTTAAAATTTCGGGAAGGAAACTAATAAAATGTATTTTTATGCCTTCCGAAACGCTAAAGATAAAATTCAGATTTTAAAAACGTTGGTAAATGAGGGTAAAATTTGTTGGGTGGCTACTTTTTCTGGTTGTATTGGGTTTTTCGAAAAGTTTTGCTCAGTCGGGAATTGATGGTTCGTATCTCTGGAACTCTACTTCGGTAACTTATGTATATGACGAAAAAAACGAGTTTACCATTGGAAATAAAGATCATTTCAGCAACCAGATCAACAAGCTGGATTATTATTACTTCGATTTGACCGGCTACCATAAATTTACTCCGCATTTTCAGCTCGGAGCTGGTTATCGCTATAGTTCAACCTTGAAATCGGACATTTGGAATAAATCCAATAATTACCTTGGTTACTTCGTGTACCTTGCACAGCCTGGAAGTTTGAAAATCAGGTGTGCCACACGTTTTGCTTATAAAACCTTCAAAACAGGCGACGACCAGTACAGCATTGACAATATTTCGAACATCGATTTTTTTGTGAAATCGAAAAGCCGGTTCCCGAAACCTTACCTGATGGACGAGATTTTTACAGAACTCAAGACCAAACGTTTTCAGAATGTCCGTATTTATGGAGGATTCCATTTGCTGAAGCAGAAGTATTTCGGGCTCGATCTTTATTATTGCTACTGGCGTTCGCACTCGGGGCCAAACTGGTACGATTACAATGTAATGGGAATAAACACCAAAATACGAATCTGATATTCGTTCATTTTTTGCGTCGGCTGTTTGGGTAAAGTGTGGTTCAGTTTTAATACTTTTGCTTCTGACTAACTGAAACCTACAATCCAAATGATCGCAAGACCATCAGCTTTTATCCGAATTTTTAGCCTGTTATTCTTATTCGCCGCACAATTCACTGATGCGCAAAATATACCCGTAAGCTGGACTAAGTTAGCCTCTGGTGTTTGGTCGGCCAGTATCGGCCAGCCTGAAAAGGTAAACCTGACCAATACTGCGGGCATTACCCCCAAACTGGAAACCATCAACTCCATGCCTGATGTTGAGTTTCCTCTGCAGCAAACTGACATTAAAGCCACTGTTTTCGATGGAAAGACTTATCTGCAGTTTCCGCTTGAGGTTGCCGAAAAAATCTTTGGTTTGGGCCTGAATTTTAAAACGGTTGAGCAGCGCGGTCGCATCATGCGGTTGCATGTCGATCATTACGGCGGAAAAGACGATGGCCGCACACACGCCCCGGTTCCGTTCTATGTTTCATCACGTGGCTATGGCGTATTCATCAATTCGGCCCGCTACCTCGATGTTTGGGTGGGAACAGCTGTTCTAAAAGACAGCAAAGTACCTATGAATTCGAAAGATCGCAATACCGATAAAACCTGGACGGCCAGTCCGTATTCCGATAATGTTTCGGTTTTAGTTCCGGCTGAAGGTGTTGAAATCATGATTTTTGGCGGTCCGACCGCTTTGGATGCAGTGAGCCGCTTCAATCTGTACAACGGAGGAGGTTGCCTGCCTCCCAAATGGGGATTAGGTTTTTGGCATCGCACGCCTACACTTTATACCGATGCTCAGGTTCTGAACGAGGTTGACGAATTTAAAAAGCACAATTTTCCACTGTCGGTAATTGGTCTGGAGCCGGGCTGGCAAACCAAATCTTATCCGTGTACTTACGAGTGGGATAAAGGTCGTTTCCCGAAACCTGGAGAATTTATTTCGAAGCTTAATGCCGAAGGTATTCAGGCTAATTTGTGGATGAACCCGTACATTTCTCCTGAATCGGAAATGATGCAAAAGTTGAAGCCATATGTTGCCTCGCATACTGTTTGGAGCGGTTTTGTACCTGATTACAGCTTGCCGGAAGTGAACCGGATTGTTGGCGATCACCTGAAAAAATATGAGCTGGACATTGGCGTCAGCGGTTTTAAAATGGATGAAAACGACGGCTACGATAACTGGTTGTGGCCCGATGTGACGCTTTTCCCATCGAAAACTCCAGCTGAACAAATGCGCCAGCTTTATGGGGTAATGATGCAGAAAATGACGGCTCAGGTTTACCGCGACCAAAACCGCCGGACGTATGGACTGGTACGCGCTTCAAACGCCGGTGCCGTTTCATTTCCTTACGTTGTTTATAACGATTATTACAGTCATCGCGATTTTATTACGGCCCTCATAAACAGTTCGTTTGTTGGCGTATTGTGGACTCCCGAAGTTCGGAGTTCGAAAACGGCAGAAGAATGGCTGCGCCGGATGCAAACAGTTTGTTTTTCACCTTTGGCCATGCTCAATGCGTGGTCCGACGGCACCAAACCGTGGTCGTTTCCTGAAGTGGAGAAGCAAGTAGCCGATGTAGCCAACTTGCGGATGCAGCTCATTCCATATTTGTACACTTGCTTTGCCGAATATGCCTTTTGTGGTCGTCCGCCCATGCGCGCCATGAACCTGGTTGAAGGTTTTAATGTTCAGGATGAAAAGGTTGAAGGTAAACTCAATTCGAGCGAAAATCCTTATGCTCAGGCCACCCGGAAAGAAATAAAAGACCAGTTTATGGTGGGCGATAATTTGTTGGTCGCTCCATTGTTCGAAGGAGAGACTTCCCGGAAAGTTGTTCTTCCGAAGGGCAAATGGTACGATTTTTACACCGGGAAACTGGCTGGTGAAGCTGAAATCATTACTGTAACTCCAGGACTCGATCATATCCCGGTTTTTGTTAGGGATGGTGGAATTGTACCAATGGCTGAGTCTTCTCAACTTCCAACTGCAGCCAAAGCCAATCTGATGATTCGTGTTTACGGGAATCAGGAAACCTCATACAAATTATACGACGATGATGGTTTGACTTTCGATTACGAAAAAGGTGCGTTTACGTGGCGTGAGATTCGGGTTACGAAAGGAAAAGATGGAAAGCTGAAAGGCAGCATCACAAAAGCTGAAAAACTAAAGCCGGATAACATAGGAACGGTTACATTTCTGTTCATGAGTGAATAAATTGTACCAAATATTGAAAACAACAATATGAAATCAACGACAAACCTTTTTGCACTTCTGGCAATCCTACCATTTTCGGCAATAAGTTTGAATGGATTGGCTGAAAAAGCAGTAAGCCGCCCCAATGTAGTTTTTATTTATGCCGATGATATTGGTTTTGGTGACATTGCCTGTAACGGTTCGAAAACAATCAAAACTCCGAATATTGATGCTTTAGCCGCGCAAGGCGTGCGTTTTACGAACATGCACAGTTCTGCTGCAACCTGCACGCCATCACGATATGCGCTTCTCACCGGCGAATATGCCTGGCGGCGCGAAGGAACCGGAATTGCCGCCGGAAATGCGGGTTCAATTATTCGTCCGGAGCGTTTTACCTTGGCTGATTTATTTAAAAATGCCGGTTATCAAACCGGAGTGGTTGGAAAATGGCATCTGGGATTGGGCGATAAAACCGGAACTCAGAATTGGAATGGTCACATTACGCCGGGCCCATCAGACATTGGCTTCGACTATTCCTATATCATGGCAGCTACGGGCGACCGCGTTCCCTGTGTGTTTGTTGAAAATGAGTATGTGTGCAATCTCGATTCCAAAGATCCGATTTCGGTAAGGTACGAGAAGAATTTTGAAGGAGAACCAACCGGAAAATTGAATCCTGAATTGCTGAAAATGCACCCAAGTCACGGGCACGATATGTCGATTGTAAATGGTATTTCGCGTATCGGATATATGAAAGGTGGTAAATCCGCTCTCTGGAAAGACGAGGAAATTGCCAATGTTTTGACCGGAAAAGCACTTCAATTCATCGAAAAAAGCAAGGATAAACCGTTCTTTCTGTATTTTGCCACGCAGGACGCACACGTTCCGCGCGTACCAAACCCGCGTTTTGTTGGCGTAAGTGGAATGGGAGCGAGGGGCGATGCTATTGTTGAGTTCGACTGGACTGTAGGCGAGGTAATGAAAACATTGAAAAAGCTTGGGATAGAAAAGAATACAATTATTATTTTGACTAGTGATAATGGTCCGGTGGTTGATGATGGGTACAAAGATCGGGCAGTTGAACTGCTTGGAAACCATAAACCTGCCGGAGAATTCAGGGGCGGAAAATACAGTAGTTTCGAGGGTGGAACCCGCGTTCCGGGAATGTTGAGCTGGCCGGGACAGGTAAACCCAGGCATTTCGGACAAATTGCTTTGCCAGGTTGACATGATGGCGACTTTTGCCGATTTGCTGAACGTGAAAATTCCTTTGCAAGCTGCACCCGACAGCGAAAACCATTTAGCAGCCTGGCTGAATAAGGGAGGAAAAGGTCGCGAGTATCTGGTGCTTCAAAATGTGCACAACAACCTGTCGATTGAAAACGGAATGTGGAAATTTATTGCACCTGGGAAAGGTCCGGCATTTGGAAAGGAGACCAATACCGAATATGGCAATCTTGATCAGGACCAACTGTATAACCTGGCAACCGACAAAGGTGAGAAAATGAATGTGGCAGCACAAAATCCGAAGATTGTCGATCAGCTTCGGGAAAAACTGAATCAGGTGAAGTCAGCGCATTAACTGGAGCGATTTTGATAAAGGAAGAGCCAGTAGCCACTATTTCAAATGACTATTGACTCTTTTTTTTTCATGCGATTTTACTTTGTAATTCCGCTTTTCCCCATCCAGCCAAACAAGGGCTGCATCCATTCGTCGCAGGGTTGTTCCAACACAAAACCATGGTTCCCGGCGGGGTATAGATGCATTTCTGCCGGAACTTTATTTTTGACAAGTTGCTGATAAAAACGGATGCTGTTTTCAACCGGAACAACGGTGTCGTCACCAGTGTGGGTAATCCAGGTTGGCGGCGTATTTGCATTGACCTGCAAATCGTTCGAGAAGAGCTTAACTTGTTCTTCTGAAGGTGATTTTCCCAGTAAATTATTTTTCGAACCGCCGTGAGTCAATCCTTCCTGCATACTGATTACGGGATAGATGAGTATTATAAAATCGGGACTAAGACTTGTGTTTTCCGGATTTGGAATGTATGATTTGTCAAAGTGAGTACCGGCAGTTGAGGCTAGGTGTCCTCCGGCTGAAAAGCCCATAATTCCGATTTTGGCAGGGTTAATTTTCCATTCGGCCGCCCGCTGACGAACGGTTTTAATGGCTTGCTGAGCGTCCTGTAACGGTCCGACAGATTTGTCGGGCATAATGGAATCGCTGGGTAACCGGTATTTCAGTATAAAGGCTGCAACGCCGTTTTTCTGAAAAGTTTCGGCAATGTTGGTTCCTTCCATTTTGTAGCTTTCCATACCGTAACCACCTCCGGGACAAATAACTACGGCGGCTCCGGTTGCAATTTTTTCGTCGGGCAAATAAACGTTCAGAGTAGGTTCCGAAATGCTTCGGTAGCCAATAAACTGTCCGTTATTTTCCATCCTGATTTCTTTCATTTTATAGCCAGTACTGTTTGGAATAGCTCCGGAATAAAGCGGAATAATTTGTTGGGCTGAAAGATTCAGTGCCAGTAAGGCAAAAATGAGCAAAGCAAAGTTTTTCATTAGTTTAGTTTTTAAGTTTTTTAGTCAGGTCCGGAGTTATGGTTTTTAATGCTTCTTTGACGTTAATGTATTCGGTTAGGTCGCGCAGCGAAACGACTGTAAAATGATTTTCTTTGAAATACTGAAGGTATTCTTTGAATAATTCAGGCGTAGTATTCACCCAGGGATGCTCGGCATCGGGTACGCCATGAATAGTGAGCACTACAATTTTTCCGTCGCGAGCTTCTTTCAAGGCGTCCATAATCAGTGGTTTGTTGGTCGAATTCATGGCCCAACTCGGAACCAGCAGTGGATGATCGGTTACCGGGTCATATGGCCGTTCGCCACCCGCACGCGAAAATAAATAACCTTTTTCTTCCAGAATTTTCATCACCGGCAAACTCAGGCTGTAACCGGGATAGGCAAAAGTTACCGGACGCTTGATCTTTAGCGAGTCACATTTTTGCTCGATGTAGTTTAGTTGTTCTATTATTTTATCGTTGGTTAATTTGGCGATTGCCGGATGGTTTCGGGTATGATTGGCAATTTCAAAACCCATGCGGTCGAGCTCACGAATTTGCCGCCAGTTCATGTATTTGGAGGTATCGGAAAAGTTTGGGGGAAATTCGCAGATGAAAAATGTGGTTCCAAAACCATATTCTTTCAGGAGTGGCGCAACTACCGAATATTGGCTGGCTGTGGCATCGTCGAATGTTAAAACGACCATCCGATCAGGAATAGGTTTCTTTACAATTTTCGAAAATCCGGTAAGTGTTATTGCCAGAAAAATGAGCAAAAGGAACGATTTTCTCATGGGTTAGTGAGATTTTGATTTACAAAATTAATTTCCTCACCGAAGTATCCTAATTCTTTTCAGGAAAGATTTGCGTTCGGGAACCTTGTTTCAGGAGACTATTTGTAAATTCGGCATCGAAAATAAACCAACACAAAACCGGAACATGCTGAACAAATATTTCTGTCTGACAATCATTCTGATTTGCTCATTTTTAATTGCCTCGTCGCAGGTAAAACTTCCCAAAATGTACTTTGGTGATACTTCCCGGACGGGCGTTCCGTATGCCAAAGATCCGTATGTGATTAATTTTCAGGGGCGATATCTGATGTATTATTCCATTCCGCCGTACAAAGATCAGTCGAACCCGGTGCAAGGCTGGGGAATTGGAGTTGCCGAAAGTCGTGATCTGACCAACTGGAAAAAGATTGGCGAGATTGTTTCTGAAGGTGAATACGAAAAGAAAGGGCTCTGTGCTCCCTGTGCGCTGGTAATTGATGGCAAAGTAAACTTGTTCTATCAAACCTACGGAAACGGAAAGAACGACGCGATTTGTCATGCGGTTTCCGACGACGGCATCCGTTTTACGCGCAATGCGACTAACCCGATTTTTCATCCTACCGGCGACTGGAATTGTGGCCGGGCGATTGATGCTGAAGTATTCAGGTTCAAAGATAAATACCTGCTCTTTTTTGCTACACGCGATCCGGAATATAAAGTGCAGATTCAGGGAGTAGCTTCGGCTCCGTTATCAACCAAATTTAATCGTGAAGACTGGACTCAGCTTACGGATGCCCCAATACTGAAGCCCGAATATCCGTGGGAAGGAATGTGTATCGAGGCGGCTTCGTTGGTTCAGCAAGGCGACTGGTTGTATATGTTTTATGCCGGAGCCTACAACAATAATCCACAACAGATTGGAGTTGCCAAAAGTCTCGACGGAGTGAAGTGGGAGAGGCTTTCAAACAAGCCATTTTTGACAAACGGAGATCTTGGAAGCTGGAATTACAGCGAGTCGGGCCATCCGCACCTGTTTAAAGATACCAATGGCCGAACTTATTTATTCTACCAGGGAAACAACGATAATGGCAAAACCTGGTACTTGTCGAAACTTGAAGTTGGATGGAACGAAAAAGGTCCCTATCTGAAATAGCCGGTTTAGAACTTATTGGAATGAATTTTCCCGAAATCGAGTTCGCTGGTGGAACGACCTTCGTGCTGACGTTGTGCATATCCAACAGCCACAATACTCAGTACCCGGAATCCTTCAGGAATATTTAAAAGCTCGGAAATATATTCTTCGCTCGTTTTTTCTTCAGAATATTCACGTCCGCGAATCTGAATCCAGCAGCTGCCCAACCCAAGCGAATGTGCCGCCAGGTGGGCAACAAACGAAGCAATCGACGAATCTTCGATCCATGCTGAAGTTTTGCTTTCGTTTACCAAAACCACAATGGCGAGTTTGGCGGTTTGTAGCAGCGTTGCGCCGTGCGGTTTGCATTGAGACAGTTTCTGAATAAGTTCCGGATCGTCCACAAAAATATATTCGCCGGCGTTCGAATTTTTTGAGCTGGGAGCGCGCAAAATGGCTTCTTTCAGTATTTCAAACTTTTCCGCTTCTATCGGCTGTTCGGTAAATTTCCGTACACTTCGGCGGGTTCTTAGCAAATCGATCATTTCTGAATGGTTTATTGTTTCAGTGCAAAGCAAGAAAAAATGTCAACATTCAAACAACTTTTTGAGTGTTTTGGGCATCTTTACAGGTAAAGATTTAACATGATGTGGAAAATACTTTTTTTGACTGTGATTGTTTTTTCAGCCTGGTCATGTTCCGAAAGTAAGGAAGACGAACTGGAATCGTCAGATTTTGTGATTAAAACCGGAACTGTTTGTGGCTGGTGCGCCCAAAACGACACGCTTACAATTGACGGAAAAGATGTCAGATACGTGAATTTTACTCAGTGCAGCACAACAAATCCATCCGTCAGTAAAACCGGTCGGCTCGAAACGGCGGCCCTTGAATTGTTGCTTTCGACACTTGATTATCCGGAATTTAAAAAGCTTGATTTGAACAGTTGCAATGTGTGTGTTGATGGGTGCGACGATTGGATTTCGATAAAAAACGGAGCTGAAACACATACCATCCGGTTTGACCTAAACGATCCGAAACTTCAGTCTGTCAAGTCGTTTGTCGATCAACTGAACGCGATAAAAACAATGTACGAAGTAGGTAACTAAAGGTCAAAATAACACTAACAACTATCTCCTCATTTTAAATTCGTATAATTGCCTCAAATAAGGAATTATATTCTGAATTCAGGAGATCTGTGGCTAAAGATAGAAATCAGTGGATTGAGGTTTGGAGGCGGTTTCGGCTGGGTGATCGTTTCGCTTTTAGTGAAATCTACGAGGAGTTCGCTGATGTTTTGTTTGCCTACGGAATAAAAATTACCAGCGATCGCGAGCTGGTAAAAGACTGCATTCAGGACCTCTTTTACAATATTTACCGCTACAACATTAAGCTACAACAGCCTGAATATCTTGAATTTTATTTGTTTCGCTCGCTGAAAAACGACCTTATTCGGAAAGTCAAAAACAAAAATCAGCAATCGAGTCTGACGGATGAAAATGTTGTTTTATTCGACCTGAAATTCCTTGCAGAACAGGATAGTCCTGAGCCAGAATCAGATGAACTGCGCATCGAAGCACTTCAGAAAATACTTCAAACCATCAGTCCGCAAAAGCGCGAAATGCTTTTCCTGAAATTCAGTACAGGACTAAATTATGCCGAAATTGGCGAAATTGTTGGTATGAAAGCCGACGCCGTTAAGAAACAGGTTTACCGCACGCTCGACGATTTGCGCGATCGGTTTGGGGAAAAATTACTTTCCCTTTTTACGGTTTTATTCAAATCCTAAGTGACTTTATAAAATTTCCGTAGGAAAACTAACCATTGACTAGCTTATTATATTCCGTGCGGGCAATGAAAATAGGTTTGTGAAATTCTTGGTGTTTCATTAGTGTCTTTGTGGCAAGTGAAAATAGCCACTAAGACACAAAAACACTAAGTTTCACGATGAAAAAACGTAAAAAACTTACCTGTTACAGAAATTTTTTTTCAAAAAAATGTCCCTTTTTCAGATGTTGGTACTCTTAGGTATATAAACATCGAAAAAATGGCTTTTTACGATCAGAAATATATTGAAAATCCCATGTTTACGGATTGGGTTTTTCGGCCTAATCCAATGTTGGACAGGCATTGGGAGAAGTACCTGTTGAATCATCCGGAAGAAGAGGCTCAAATTGTTGAGTTGAAATCACGGCTTCTTGAGTTGAATTATTCTGACGAAACGTTGCTTCCCGAAGAAAAAATTGAAATTGCTGAGCATGTTATTGACCGCATTGAGTACGAGGGCGAAAACCAAAAACGCCGTACCATAATCCTGTCGTTTATGAAATATGCCGCTGTTGCTGTGATTTTTGCAGTTATTGGCGGATTGGTGGTTTACCTGAAATCGGGCAACAATGACTCGGTTTATAAACAGATGGCCGGACAGATCGTGCAAATTCCTTCAGTTGGCAAGGGGCCGGTATTGATAACTGCTTCGGGCGAAAACCTTGACCTAAAAAAGACCAGCTCAAGTGTCGATTATACTCAAACCGGAACAGTTGTGCTGAATAACGATTCGGTTTTGAAAACGGTTACTGAAGATTCGAAGGCGATGAATCAGCTGATTATTCCTTACGGAAATCAGTCGAAACTGACGCTGGCCGACAATACAGTTGTTTGGCTGAATGCAGGTAGTCGCCTGGTTTATCCAACCGCGTTTTCGGGAAAAACACGCGAAGTTTTGCTGTTTGGTGAAGCTTATTTCGAGGTGGCCAAAAATGCTGAGAAGCCGTTCATTGTAAAAACATCTGATATTCAGATTAAAGTGTTGGGCACGCACTTTAATGTTTCGGCTTACGCTGAAGATAAAGTGATACAGACGGTATTGCAGGAAGGAAGTGTTGAATTAAGTAAGAATGACGCCGGCATTTTCAGTGAACGAATAGTCATGAAACCGAACCAGATGGCATCGTTCTCGAAAACAACCAGCGAAACAGCACTATCCAATGTTGATGCTAGCTATTACATTTTGTGGACCAAAGGGCTGTTGAGTTTCGATGAGGTTGATTTTGACAGGATTCTGAAAAAAGTTGAACGTTTCTATAACATCTCGGTCGATTTTTCGGAGCCAACCTTCAGGGCAATCCGTATAAGCGGAAAGCTTGATTTGAAAGGGACACGCGAAGAGGTACTGGAATACCTCGAAAAAGTGTCGTCAACAAAAATTAAAAAACTTAACGAAAACCAATACATCGTAAATAAATAGAAAACCGGAAAATGCTGGAACATTTCCCGGTCGAAACAAATACGAGTTACTAGTTCAGTATTTATTATTTAAACAGTTCAAATCTATGAAAAAAAAGTGGTTAACCGGGCATCCTTTTGAGGACAGCCTAAAAAAACTCTTGCGAATTATGCGACTAACTATCCTGTTGCTGTTGGGATGCATGTTGACTGTTTCTGCAAACAGTTATGCACAAAAAACCAAGTTGGACATCAACATGTCTAACACCTCAATTCGGGATCTTTTTGGATTTATAGAAGCAAACTCCGAATTTGTTTTCCTATATAGGAACGACGACTTTAATGTAAACAAAAAAGTGGTCATTAACTTAAAAGACGCCACCATCAACCAGATACTGGATGAAGCTTTGCGGGGCGAAAATGTGTCGTACGATGTTTACGAACGGCAGATTATCATCCGTAGAACCGGCGATGTGATAAACAGCCAGCAAAAAAGAGATGTATCCGGAGCTGTTCGTGATGCAAGCGGGGCACCAATTCCCGGCGTTTCGATTGTTGTAAAAGGCACTTCAATGGGTGCTCTTACCGACATGGATGGTAAATTTAAACTCACTATTCCCGGAGATGCCAAAACATTGGTTTTCTCGTTTGTGGGAATGAAAACTCAGGAAATTGCTTTTACTGGCCAGTCACAGTTAAATGTGGTACTGGAAGAAGAAACTGTTGGTATTGAAGAAGTTGTTGCTGTTGGTTACGGTAAAAACTCGCGCAAAAACCTGTCGAGTGCTGTTACTTCGGTTAAATCCGAAGAATTGAATAAAGGAGCCATCAGCGATGTTGGTCAGCTTTTGCAAGGTAAAGTTTCAGGGTTGAATATTTCTTCCAGCGGTGACCCAACCCGCGGAACTACCATCATTATGCGTGGTGCTTCAACCATTAACAGTTCGCAAAGCCCATTCTATGTAATCGACGGGGTTCCTGGTGCCGATGTTTCACTTGTTGCTCCTGATGATATTGTTTCGGTTGACGTTTTGAAAGACGCCGCTGCAACTTCGATCTATGGTAACCGTGCAACCAATGGTGTAATCATGATTACTACCAGGAAAGGTAATAAAGACAACGAACAGATTGCCTACAACGGATATTTTGGTGTTGAAACCGTGTCGAATCAGTTGGATGTAATGAACGCCGACCAATTGCGGGCATTCCTTGCAAAAAACAATATGTCGTTTGATCCGAAAGACGATCAGGGCGCCAATACCAACTGGCAGAAATCCATTCAGCGTTCGGCTGCTATTTCGCAGAGCCACAATATTTCGTACAGCGGTGGTACCAACCGCAGCAGCTACATTGCCAGCATAACTTACATCGACAAACAGGGTATTTTGATCAGCAGTGGTCAGAACCGTCTTGTAGCCCGCATGGCGATTGAGCAAAAAGCTTTCAACGACAAAGTAAAATTTGGCCTGAATGTGACCAACTCGAATGTGAAGAACACCAAAGTTCCGCAACGAAATACCGCTTTGTTGCAGGCAGCCAAATATTTGCCGGTTAGCAAACCTAAAAATGATGACGGAACTTACTTCGAAAACTTCAACCATTCCGGATATTTTAACCCGCTGGCTGTTATCGAACAAGCTGACGATGATTCGAAAGTGAATACTTTACTGGGCAGTTTTACTACCGAAGTGACCCTTCCTTTCGGCTTGAAATACAACCTGAATTTGTCATATCAAAAAAATACCTCACTGAATGGCGAATACTACAACAGCTATTATGCTACAAACTATAACAGTGCCCAGTTCTACAACAACCCCGATCCACCGGCAAATCACTGGATTTTGAACTTTGGACAAAACGGACTGGCCACACGCAGCACTTACCAGAGTGCCAACACTATTCTCGAAAACTTTGTTACCTGGAATAAATCGATTGGAAAGCATAACATCAATGCTGTTGTTGGTTATTCGTGGCAACAGAATGAAAATGGCGATGGTTTTACTTCTTCAAATACCAATTTCCCGGTTGATGATGTGAGCTACAGAAACCTTGCATTGGGTAACTATACTTCGGTTAATGGTTTTATCGTGAATTTTGGGGATGCTTACGCTTACCAGAAAACACGACTGATCTCTGATTTTGCCCGTTTAAATTACGATTTTGGTGGCAAATATATGTTGCAGGCTTCTATTCGTCGCGACGGAAGTTCGGTATTTGGTGCAAATAAAGAATGGGGTTATTTTCCGTCGGGAAGTATTGCCTGGAGAATTGATCAGGAAGGATTTATGCAATCACAGCACATCTTTAAAGATTTAAAACTTCGCGCCAGTTACGGGGTAACCGGTAACTCAACCGGTTTCGATGCTTACACAGCTCAGTTCATTGTTGGTCCGCTCGGAACATACTATTATCAGGGGAAACAAATTTACGCTTATGGCCCCAACAAGGCTGCAAACCCCGATCTGGAATGGGAAAAAACAGCTACTTCAAACGTTGGTTTAGACTTTACCGTGTTGAATGGCAAGGTGAGTGGTTATGTTGAGGTTTACAACAAGAAAACCACCGGAATGATTTATCCTTATGAGGTAAATGTGGTAATGGTTCCTGCCGGACGGATTACTGCAAATGGTGGTGAAATGTCGAACAAAGGTATTGAGCTTAGTTTAACGGCAACTCCGGTAAAAACCAGTGAATTTAGCTGGACAACTAACCTTAACTTATCGCATAACAAAAACGTGATCGAAAAGCTTACCAACAGCATGTTTATCGGTGGCGACTCGGTACGTATTACCCAGCCTGACGGTGGCGGACAAACAGGAAGTACACTTCAGATTTTAAAAGAGGGCAGACCAATCGGACAGTTCTTCACGCTCGAATATGCCGGAAAAAACAGTGCCGGAGTATCGCAGTATGTGGCCAAAGATGGCAGCCTTACTACAAATCCGGGTATCGGAACCGACTATCATTATTTGGGATCGCCACAGCCAAAGGTTCTTCTGGGATGGACCAACGATTTCAAGTACAAAAACTTCGATCTAAATATCTTCATCCGTGGCGTATTTGGCAACAAAATTTTCAATGCAACACGTGCCGATTTGTTCAGGCCAAGTACAGCCAATACTTCAAATATTCTGGTTGATGCCGGCAATGAATCGCCAACCGACCTTAATGTTTATAAATACTCCTCCCGTTTTATCGAAAGCGGCAGCTATGTTCGTTTGGACAACGCGACTTTAGGTTACAATTTTAAAAACCTGGGAAAATCGGTAAAGAACTTACGTCTTTATGTGTCGGGAAGCAACCTTTTTACCATTACCAAATACACAGGTATCGATCCTGAAGTTGAGCAAGGTGGTATTGCACCAGGTGTTGATTCAAACAACTTTTATCCCAAAACACGCACCGTGCTGTTTGGTGTAAAAGCAACATTCTAAAAAATTATAAAAATTGAACACAATGAAAAATCTTATAAAATACATCATTATACCTGCTCTTGCGGGTTTAATCGTATCGTGCCACGAAATAGATGTACCAATTACAACACAAATGACACCTGATGTTTTTCCGCAAAACGAATCACAGTATGCGCAAACATCCGGCTCTGTTTATTCCGTTTTCAGGGGCGAATATGCACAGTCAATTTTCTTCATGAGTACAATCAGTACCGACGAAGGTATTCTTCCTGCACGCGGCGGAAACTGGTACGATAACGCGGGTTACATGAAAATGCATTACCACACCTGGGATAAAGACCATGGTGGAACAAATTCGGTTTGGTACTCGCTCGAAAAAACGATCGGTGTTGCCAATCAGGCTTATTACATCCTTAATAATGTAATGCCTGAAGGCGCAAGCAAAAAAACTACCCTTGCCGAATTAAAAATGATGAGGGCCATCTCATTTTATACGTTGATGGATTTCTATGGTAATATTCCATTGGACACGGTGTATGGTGATTTTGTAACCAAACCGAACACACCCCGGGCCGAAGTTTTCAAATTCATTGAAAGTGAGGTTAAAAAATCGATTAACAATCTTAGCGAAGAAACCGGACTTTCGACTTACGGAAGACCGACCAAATGGACAGCCTATTCGCTTCTGGCAAAAATGTACCTGAATGCTGAATATTATACCGGAACTGCCCGCTGGAACGATTGTATTGCTGCTTGCGATGCTGTAATTAATTCAGGCAAATTTGCCATCGAACCACGCGCTTCGTATCTGAAAATGTTCTATCCCGACAATGGTCCGCAGATGAAAGAATTCATTTTTGCTGTTCCTTTCGATCCTTCGGCCACTGCTTATCCCGGAACCAATGGTATGATGTACCGCTCACGTTACGATGTGCCGCGCTCCGAAAGGGCAAAATTTGGTCTGCCGTTTACCCCAAGCGCTCCAATGAGTACGCTTCCCGAATTCTATGCAAATTTTGACGATCCTGGCGATATCCGGAACGACCAGTGGTTGACAGGACTTCAGTTTATGAACGACGGAGTAACTCCGGTTACCGTAACCACAACCAAAAAAGGATACGATCAGTTCTATACCGGAGCCGACGGTAAAGATCCTTATACATATCAGGTTAACCTTACTCCTGAAATTGTTTTGCGTCAGAATGCCGAATTATTCGATTGCGGAAACGACGAAATTGCATGGAATATGGGTTACCGCAACATCAAATTTTATCCTGATAAAACTTCGACCAGCCGTAACCAGAACAACGACGTTCCATACCTTCGTTATTCCGACGTTATCCTGATGAAGGCTGAAGCGATTCTTCGCGGTGGTACACCAACATTGAGTCATACAGCTTTGTCGCTGGTAAATATGGTTCGCAACAACCGCTCAACTTCTCCGGCATGGACAACCGTTACTCTCGAAGATTTGTACAAAGAACGTAGCCGAGAATTTGTATATGAAATGTGGCACCGTAATGATATGATCCGTTTTGGTAAATATGAAGGCAAGTGGGGCTTCAAAACCAACTCGGATACTTACCGCAGAATATTACCAATTCCAACTGATGCGATGAAATTAAATCCGCTGTTGGTACAAAATCCTGGTTATTAGTTCGTAGTAATATGTAGCAATAGTCGCTGCTACACAAGTAAAGGAGGAGAAGGTTCAAATCTTCTTCTCCTTTCTTGTTATATTATTTATAGTGTATCTATAATATTATATTAGTCTTAAATTCAGTTAGTTAATGATCGTAAGGGAGAAAGAATTGCTGTTGATGAACCTGATTCGGATGTGCAGATTATTTTGAATGTAGTTTCTGCTGAATCGGTCAGAGAGGACAAGCATTTAATAAAATTAGTCCGATAAGGACACGTTGGTGGTTTATTAAAGTTTCCATTAGAATTATGGGAATATTGTAAGGGTCAGAAAATATTCTGACCTTTACTTTTGTTGAATATATGAATTCCTCAATACTTCAATAGCCGATGGTCCCTCATTAAACAGCAGATCCAGAATGCTTAAATCGGGCACAAAACCAAATTTTTCGGAGAAAACCTGCGTGTAAGGTTGCGCCTCGAAATGCGGATCTGGGTTGATCAAATGAAGCTTTGGACTGATTTGCTCCCTGAAATTCAGACAATTTTCAGGGATTTGCTCAAAATCATCGGTTAACTTTATATTGGCTTCCGCTTCAATTAGTTCGAGAATCGTTTCGGTAATCTGCAGATTGAAATCGAACAAAAACACCGGTTTTTTTCGGAAGAAAGTTTCAATGTCGTCGGCATAATACTCGAAAAAAGGAGAGGAGTTGTAAGCCGAAAAAATGGTGCGCCAATGGTTGCGTTGCCATTCTTCGTCGTATGCAATGCGCAAATCCTTAATCGATATTTTTCGGTCGCGTCCTTTTTCAACCGGCACAATGAGCGAAATGGGGCCGTTGGCGCCCAGAATAACAGTGCGGTTACGGTAGGTTTGTTTGACAAAATTCTCGTGTTGCTCGATGTATATTTCAGGATAAGAAATTAGCTTCGAAAAGTACCTTACCGGTGCAAAATATGCTGTGCTGAGAAGAATCCCTGTATGTTGTGTCATTGTTATTCGTTAAAAAATCCGCCCTTGTAATCCTTTCCCATGCTCACGCCTTCCGAGCCAACTTCTTCGCTGTTGGCCGGCTCAATTCTTTCGCTTTCTTCGAGTTCGTGCACTACTTTCCGGAGCTCTCTTCTCAGTCTCATAATGGTGGGAAGCTGGATAATCATCGACAGTAAAAACCCAAAAATAAGTCCGGAAAGCAAAATATATATCACCGGAATATCTTTAAGTTCCCAATGAAGGAACCGGATATTGAGCACGATCTGGTTTTGTACCGTGAGGATGACCAACAGCACCAGCAATATCAAAAACAATATAACTTTCCAGGACATAACTGAATTTCTTTGCAGCTAAAATATATAAAAGACAGAAAGCGCACAAATGTTTATAATTGTCTGAAATAAAAGCAAAAAGAGAGGATAACCGTTCTGATTATCCTCTCTCTTTATGTTTTTTACCGCATTCTAATGTACAAATGAGAACAGTCGGCTCCAGCGTATTTTGTTGTAGAATGGCTGGTCTTTATCGAGCGATAGCCAGATAAATACCGCTTTTCCTACCACATGATCTTCAGGAACAAAGCCCCAGTAGCGCGAGTCAGCCGAATTGTTGCGGTTGTCGCCCATCATCCAGTAATAGTCCATTTTAAAGGTATAGCTGGTTGCTTCCTTGCCATTAATAAAAATCTTATCGTCTTTTACCTGAAGGTCATTTTCTTCGTACAGGTCGATAATGCGTTGGTATAATGGGAGATTGTCGATGGTTAACTGAACGGTTTGTCCTTTCTTCGGAATTTCAAGTGGCCCGAAATTATCGACATTCCAAGGGTATTTGTTGCTGAACGGGAAAATGTTCGAGTCCCAGTTTCCGGCAGTTATCTGCGTTGGCTGCACCGATTTTACAGTTTTCATCGCTTTCAGTTTTCCTTCGTTTTCCAGAGTCAGCGGAAAAAGGTACTGGTTGTTCGAAATTACATGCCGATCGTCCTCGGCAATTTTGAGCTGGTCGAGTGTACGTTTGTTAATGCCTGTTCCGTCGGTAGTTACAATGTATTCTCTTTGCATTCCGGGGAAATGGGTTTGTTCTTTTCCATTTACGTAAAGCTGACCGTTTTTCAATTCAATATTATCTCCTGGAATTCCCACGCAGCGTTTAATGTAGTTTTCGCGTTTGTCAACCGGGCGTGCTATAATATCACCAAAAGTTTCTTTTTCCTGCCAAACGCGGGCACGTCCATAGTTGCGAACCAACGAATAATAGCTTTGGTTCTGAACGTTAAGCGCTACGGTATCTCCTTCTGGAAAATTGAACACAACCACATCGTTGTTTTTTACTTTTCCGAAACCGGCAATGCGTTTGTATGGATTTTTGATCCACTCGACATACGATTTCGCAGTTTTAGAGAAAGGCATGGTATGATGCACAAATGGAAACGAAAGTGGCGTATTCGGGAGTTTTGGTCCGTACGAAGTTTTGCTTACAAACAGATAATCGCCAATCAGCATCGATTTTTCCATTGACGAGGTAGGAATGGTATAAGCTTCGATGAAGAACATGCGGATAAAAGTGGCGGCAATTACAGCGAAGATGATGGCGTCAATCCATTCAACCACCTTGGTTTGCCTGCCATCCGGAGTATTTTTCTTTTTCCAGAAGGCCCAGTGTACTTTCTTCGAAATGTATATGTCGAAGATTACAGCAAGCCCAATCAGCCACAGGAAACTTTCGATCCAGAGTACCCACAACAGATAAATGAAGCCAACTACGGCAAACTTGAACCATTTATTGGTTAATATTTCTTTCATTTTTATGGAGTTATTAAATGTTTAGCAAATCGTTCATGGTCAGAATTCCTTTTTTGCCGAAGCTGTATTCGGCGGCCAGCACAGCTCCGAAGGCAAAGCCTTTGCGGCTTTTGGCACAATGGGTAATTTCAATGTAATCAACCTCCGAGTCGTAATTGACAATATGCGTTCCAGGTACCTGGCCTTCGCGTTCCGAAATAATGCCAAGTTCGTCAACAGCATCGGTAGTATGGTTTACCCACGATTTTTTGGCCGGAATATTTCCGAGAATTCCTTCGGCAAGGGTAATGGCGGTTCCGCTCGGTGCATCAAGTTTTTGGGTGTGGTGAATTTCTTTCATCTCCACCTCGTACTCGCTGCGGTTGGCCATCAGTTCAGCCAGTTTTTTATTCACGGCAAAAAAGATATTTACGCCCAAACTGAAATTGGTGGTGTGAAAAAATGTTCCATTTGCGGCGGCACACAATTGGTGCACTTCAGGAAGTTTTTCGAGCCAGCCGGTTGTTCCGCTGACTACCGGAATACCTGCCTCGAAACAAAGCTTGTAGTTGGCAATGGCCGAAGCCGGAACTGTAAACTCAATGGCAACATCAGCTTTTTTCAGATTTTCCAGATTCAGATCTTCCGGATTGGTAATATCAATTTTCAGTGTTATTTCGTGTCCGCGGTCAAGTGCGATCTTTTCGATCTCTTTCCCCATTTTCCCGTAACCGATTAATGCAATCTTCACTTGAATAAATTTAAGTTATTAATTTGATTCAGATTTTCTCCATAGGTATTGCCAAAGGGCAAATCATTACTGCGAAGTACACTGTTCAAAAGTTAAATGTTCTTAATTTTTTTGGTCAGCAAAGATATAAATTCGAGGCTAATATCCCGATATTTATCATGGTATTCTCGGATTCTGAGATGGAAATGCCTTGAGTTTATATACATAATTCAGCATGTTCTTTTGACTGTGCATTATTTTCTATGTACATTCGTATTTGTGATTTTACTTAATGAAAAACTGTAATGCGTTGCCCGTGGGGTAAACTGATTCAGTATAAGATTGTTGTTGTCAGGAAGAAAATGCTGGATGAAATGGTAAATAATAACCATATATTGAAACTTGTTGCAACCGATTTGGACGGTACATTTTTGAGGAACGACAAGTCGATTTCGAAAGAAAACATTGATACACTTTACTCACTGGGCGAAAAAGGAATACTGCGTGTAATAGCCACCGGGCGTAACCTGAAAAAAACGATGGAAGTTATTTCGGCTGATGTGCCGTTCGATTACATTGTGTTTTCGTCGGGTGCCGGAGTTTATGATCGGCGGAATGAAAAATTGGTTTATCACCAAAACCTGAGCAGGGATGCGGTTCAGCGCCTGTTGGATTTTTTAATCGCCAACGATTTAAACTTTCACTTGTTCAAACCGGTGCCGGATAATTACATGTGCTGGTATCATCGCGGAACGGTTCCATGTGAAGAATTCGAAAACTATTTCGCCTATCTTCAGGCTCATTCAGAGCCTTTGCCCGAAGGGAAGTCTGTTGATTCGGAAGCTTGTCAGTTTCTGGTTGTTTTTCCGGATAACGTGGAACGTTTTCTGAAGCTGAAGGACGACATCGAAACCCAGTTTCAGGAGGTAAAAGTGGTGCGAACAAGCTCGCCGCTCGAAACGGGCTACATCTGGATGGAAATTTTTCACCGCTCAGTCTCGAAAGGTAACGGCGTGAAGTTTGTTTGTGATTCGCATCAGATTGAACATGAACATACTCTTGGTATCGGCAACGATTTTAATGATCTGGATTTACTTGAGTTTACCAACTATTCGTATATCGTTGCCAATGGTCCCGAAGAACTGAAACATCGGTTCCTTTTGGCAAAGTCGAATGAAGAAAGTGCTTTTGCACTTACTGTAGAGAAATATCTTTGAAGAACATAAACAATTTCAAAAAACATCACGAAATGAGAAGAATACTGACAATTGTGTGGTTATTGACAACCGCAGTTTGCTTTGCCCAACCGCAATTCAAGCTGACCGATCCGATTCCGGCCGATCCGAAGGTTTCGAAAGGAGTTTTACCCAACGGAATGACCTATTACGTGCGGGCGAACAGTACGCCCAAAAACAGGGCCGATTTGTATTTAGTTGTTAAAGCCGGTTCGGTTGAAGAAGACGATAATCAGCAGGGATTGGCGCATTTTGCCGAGCACCTTTCGTTTAACGGAACCAAAAATTTTCCGAAGCATGAACTGGTAAATTACCTTGAATCGATTGGGATGGAATTTGGGCCTGAGATTAATGCCTACACAGGTTTCGACGAAACTGTTTATATGATAAAAGTTCCGCTCGACAGCGCGAAATTCATGGATAAGGGATTGCAGGTAATTTACGATTGGGCCTGCCAGGTAACCGATGCCGACGACGAAATTGAGAAGGAACGCGGGGTAATTCACGAAGAGTGGCGTGGTGGCCGCGATGCCGATGAGCGAATGATGCAAAAATGGCTTCCGGTCTTTCTGCACAACTCAAAATATGCCGATCGCCTGCCCATTGGTAAAATGGAAATTGTCGATCATTTCAAGCCTGAATTGCTTCGTAAATTCAGGAGCGATTGGTATCGCCCCGATTTGCAGGCAGTAGTTGTTGTGGGCGATTTCGACCAAAAGGCAATGGTGAAACAGGTAACCGATCTGTTTTCGAAGATTCCGGCTGTAAAAAATCCACGAAAAAAACAGGTTTACGACATTCCTGACCACAAAGAAACACTCGTTTCGGTTGTAACCGATAAAGAAGCCCGTTATGCGATGGCGCAGGTATTCTATAAGCATCCGCTGCAAAAATCGAAAATCATCAATGATTACAGGAGGGGTATTGTTGAAGGCCTTTACAATGCCATGATCAACGATCGTTTGGCTGAGCTGACCCAAAAGGAAAATCCACCTTTCCTGATGGCAAATTCGGGTTTTGGGGCACTTTTTGGACCTAAAAGCGTGTATAATTCCGTAGTAATTAGTCAGAATGAAAAGATTGAGGAAGGAATAAAAACTGTGCTCGCCGAAAATGAACGCGTGTTGAAATTTGGGTTTACCCAAAGCGAACTCGACCGTCAGAAAGCAGCCATGATGACATCAATTGAAAGTGCTTACAACGAACGCGAAAAGCAAAAATCGAATGCTTACGCTGAAGAATATAAACGGAATTTTTTGACAACCGAAGAACCATTCCCCGGTATCGAAAACGAGTACAAATATTACCAGACTTTCATTCCGGAAATTAAACTGGAAGAGGTGAATGCGCTGGCTTCAAAATGGATCACCAGGGAAAATAGGGTTGTGATTTTGACCGCTCCTGAAAAGGAAGGTGTGAAAATTCCAACGGAAGATGATTTGCGTCGTTATCTGGTGGATGCTGAGAAAATGCCGGTTGAACCTTATGCCGATAAAGTTACCGATAAACCGTTGGTTCCGGTTGAGCCAAAGGCTGGTTCAATTACTTCGGTGAAGAAAATTGATCAGGTTGATGCCGAAGAATGGACACTGTCGAACGGTGCCAAAGTGATTGTGAAAACGACCGATTTTAAAGATGACGAAATTTTGTTTTCGGCCTATAGTTTGGGTGGAAGTTCGTTGTACGGTCAAAAAGATGATGTTTCGGCCGATGTTGCCTCTTCGGTTATGGCTTTGAGCGGTCTGGGCGATTTTGATAAGGTTTCGCTCGATAAGCTGTTGTCGGGGAAAGCGGTTGCTTTGAGCCCTTATATCAGCGATTTGCGCGAAGGATTTAGTGGCGGTTCGTCGGTAAAAGACACCGAGACATTGTTCCAGTTGATTTACATGTATTTTATGGGGCAGCGAACTGACCAATCGGCTTTTAACTCGTTTATGACCCGCAATACCGGAGCGCTCGAAAATAAAAAATTGTCGCCCGAAGCAGCTTTTCAGGATACTTTGCTGGTGGTATCGTCCAATTACAATCCACGAAAACGCCCAATGTCAGCCGAACTTTTGAAGGAAGCTGATCTTTCCAGAATTACTGAAATCAATCGCGAACGTTTCAGCGATGCAAGCGATTTTAAATTCTTCTTTGTGGGAAAAATTGACAAGGAAGCCTTGAAAAAACTGGCAGAGAAATATTTGGCGTCACTACCTTCGACGTATAAAAACGAAAATTGGAAAAATTTGGGCGTAAAAGAACCTTCGGGAGTTGTAGAAAAAACGGTTTACAAGGGGCAGGATGCTAAAAGTATTCAGTACATCGTATTTCATGGCGATTACGATTATAATCGAAGAAATAATCTGCTGATTAATGCTCTGGCTAAAATTGTATCGACTCGTTTGCTCGAAGTGATTCGCGAAGACAAGAGCAGTGTGTATTATATCGATGCCAATCCGTCGATTGAGCGTTTCCCTGATCCAAAGTACAGCATTGCTATTTATTATGGTGCCGATCCGGCCAAACTGGCTGAACTGAAAGAAGCCGTATTTACCCAGATCAAAGATATTGCCACCAATGGGCCAAGTGCTGCCGATTTGCAGAAAGCTAAGGAAAAATTGCTGCGCGAACGCGAAACCAATCTGCGCGAAAATAAATACTGGCTAAGTATTTTGAGCAATACCTGGATTAACAGCAATGGAGATTTCAGCGGATTTAATGATTATGAAAGCATTGTAAATGCATTTACAACTGAGGATATAAAAGCAGCTGCAGCCAAGTGGTTCGACTTTAAAAACTATTTTGGTGTAGCTTTGAAACCGGAAGCTGCAAAATAAGAAAATACAAAAGATTCAGTGAGGCCGTTTCTGCGAGGGAACGGCCTTTATTTTTTGCCCAATAATTCTTCGGCTGCTTGTAATTGCTCGGGTTTTCCCAAATCCATCCATAAATCCGATTGGTCGATATATGCCTTTATCAGATGCTCTTTGGCAAGCCGAAGGTAAAGATCCATGATCGGGAATTTTCCTTCTTCGGTAATCAGATCCAGAATTTCAGGTTGAACAAGGTGTATGCCGCTAAAAGCAAACGGTTCTGCTTCCTGAAATTCTTTTGCGCGGCTGATAACGGTGTCGCCGTTGCTGAAATTTTTCCATCCGGCCAATTGCAGGTTTCTATCGAACATTAGGTATCGGCTGGTTTCGCGCGAACGAACCACCAAAGTGGCAAGCGCTTTCTGTTCTTGGTGATATTTCAGCACAGCATTCAGGTCCAGATTAGTGATCACATCCACGTTGTAAATGACGATTGGTTCGTCGCTTTTCAGGAAAGTTCCGGCTTTCTTCAATCCGCCGCCAGTGTCCAAAAGCTGTTCGCGTTCGTCGGAGATATGAATGGTTATTCCGAAAGAATCGTGTTGGTCGATAAATTCAATAACCTGTTCAGCAAAATGAAAAACATTGATGGTTACATCTGTAATTCCGAACGATTTCAGGTGTTCGATGGCATGCTGAATGAGTGGTTTTCCGGCTAACGGAACCATTGCTTTCGGTTTATCCTGCGTGTAACTTTTCAGGCGGGTTCCCATTCCGGCGGCAAAAAGAAGTGCTTTCACTGCTATAATTTTTGAATTTCTTCAAAAATAAGCATATTGAATGGTCATTCTGGATTTACTGTACGGTTTTTTTGACGAAACAGAGCCATTGTGTTTAAACCATTTGAGTGAATTTTAGTCAATAAACCAGAGACTAAAAAATAAATGCACGTGCCAGCCGTTTAATGTTTATGCATTATGCCCACATTGCCTGTAGGTTGCGTGTAATTAATTAGAACATAAAAATAATAAGATGAAAAAATTAGGTTTTTTATTAATTGTCCTGTTTCTGGTAGCAGGAGCAACTTATGCACAGGAAAGAGGCGGTGGCGGACGTCCATCGAAAACAATGCCACAAGGTGGTCAGGGAGCCAGAGGTAATCGTCCTCAGATGAACCCTGAAGAAATGGTAAAAAGGCAAACGCAACGCCTGGTTGAGGAATTGAAACTAAACAAGGATCAGGAAGCAAAAGTGCAGGCGATTAATAAAAAGTACACCGGAAAACAGTCGTTCGACTTTGCCAAAATGCGCGATGCCAGCGATGAGGAACGTACCAAGATGCGTGAAGAAATGATGAAGGTTCAGGCTGATCGAAACAAAGAAATTAGAGCAGTCTTAACTCCGGATCAGGCCAAAATTTTTGATGAAAATCAGAAGAAGCGCGAAGAAATGAGAAAGAATGGACAAGGCCGGATGGGAGGATTCGGCGGAGGTCCACAATAATAGTTTTGTTGGTTAAAAGAGAAAAGGGGCGAAAGCCCCTTTTTTATTTCAGATCGTTGCGTAATGCTAACATTTTTATTGCAGTAATTGCCGCTTCGTCGCCTTTATTTCCCAATCGGCCTCCGGCACGGTCGAGCGCCTGCTGCTGATTGTCGGTGGTAAGTACACCAAAAATAAACGGTTTGTTGTATTTTATATTCAGATTGGTAATGCCCTGGGTTACGCCCTGACAAATAAAGTCGAAATGGCGGGTTTCGCCTTGTATAACGCAGCCAAGAACGATAATTGCATCGGCATCGGTGTATTCGGCCAGATATTGGGCTCCAAGGGTAAGCTCGAAGGTTCCGGGAACATGCTTAATAATGATATTTTCATCAGGAGTTCCATGCTTTTTAAGCGTTTCAACAGCACCTTCGGCCAAAGCTCCTGTAATTTCATAATTCCATTCGGCAACTACTATTCCGAATTTCATAGCCGCTGCTGATGGAACTGATGTCAAATCGTATTCAGATAAATTTTTGGTAGCCATGTTGTTTAAATTTTGTCAAAAATAAAAAATCCCCTGCAATGAGGGGATTTTATTTATTGAAATGATGATTTTATTAGCTGTTCATTTTGGCTTTAACGCGGGCAATGTATTTATCAATACTTCTTCCTTCAGTACTTTCTGGGAATTTCAGTTTGATAGTTTCGTAAAGTTTCAAAGCCTCATCCTGTTTTGTACCTTCGAGCAGTTCGCCGGCTTTCAACATGTAAATTGGCGTAGTCAACTCGTTTTCGTTCATTTTATAGGCCTGTGTATATAAGTCGAGGGCTGCATCACTTTTGCCAAGTTCGAGCTGAGCATCACCCTGTGCACCAACAGAAATTGGGCCTAACAGAATGTCGTCGGTATCGAATTTTTTCAGGTAGGTGATAGCATCATCGTATTTTCCCATGTGCAAATAAGAAATTCCGGCATAATAATTTGACAGGTTGCCTGCTTTGGTCGAACCAAAATCGTCGATAATATCCAGAAATCCAGGATTGCTGCCGTCGCCATTGAGTGCGAGGTTGAACGAGTCTTTTTCGAAGTAATTCTGAGCCATGTACATTTGCTCCTGAGCTTGTTTTTGACGTGGTTCCAGATAAAACTTGTTCAATCCAAAATATCCTACAGCAACAACTACAATTGCACCGATTACTATTCCAATTAATTTCTGGTTAGTTTCAAGAAACTGTTCGGTTCTTGTTAATGCACTTTCAATTTCAGTAAGGTTATCTACCTGTGTGCTTTTTTTATCTTTAGTCATATTGTGTAAAGTGTTTCAAAAATCGAGAGGCAAAAATATATTATTTTCAAAAATAAACGGCAGATTTTGAAGATAAAAATGAATATTAATCAACACATTGATGTTATTATCCCGAATTGCAAATTTTTATCGGGATTCACTGCCGGAAATTTGTAGTTTTGCCTTACAAAACTGGCTTTGCAATGTACATTCAGGAATTATCGGTTGTTAACTTTAAGAATATCGAACATGCTGAATTTAAGTTTTCTGAGGGCTTAAATTGCTTTATCGGTAACAATGGTGCAGGAAAAACAAACCTGATGGACGCCATTTATTACCTCTCGTTTTGCAAAAGTTTCCTGAATCCGGTTGATGGCCAGAATATCCGCTTCGATCAGGAATTTTTCATGATACAGGGCAGATACTCAAGACTCGAGTCGGACGAAACCATTTATTGCGGGTTGAAGCGAAATCAGAAAAAAATTATAAAGCGCAACCAAAAAGAATATAAAAAACTGTCGGAACATATCGGCCTTATTCCACTGATTGTGGTGACGCCGTCGGATACTAACCTGATTACTGGTGGAAGTGAAGAACGCCGCCGTTTTATTGATTCGGTAATTTCGCAATACGATGCTGTTTACCTTGAAGCCTTGATTCGTTATAACCGCGCTTTGCTGCAGCGGAATAACTTGCTGAAGCAATTTGCTGCCAACAATGCATTTAATCATGAAACTGTTGAGATATGGGACGATCAGCTGGTAAAATATGGCCGGCAGATTCATGCAGTGCGGAAAACATTTATCGAAAACCTTCAGCCTATTTTCCAGAAGTATTACCAGTTGATTTCTGGCGGAAAAGAAATTGTGGGATTGAAACATCAATCGGATTTAAATGATCAGGATTTTGACCAGCTTCTGAAAGATTCGGTAGGAAAAGACCGCATGTTGCAGTACACCACCACCGGTGTTCATAAAGATGATTTCGAATTTGAATTGGCCGGGTATCCGATTCGGAAATTTGGTTCGCAGGGACAGCGAAAAACTTACCTCGTGTCGCTTAAGCTGGCGCAATTCGATTTTATGAAGCAAATTTCGGGTATAACACCAATTTTATTGTTGGACGATATTTTCGATAAGTTGGACAAAGATCGGGTTGAGCAGATTGTAAAACTGGTTGCCGACGATCATTTCGGACAAATTTTTATCACCGATACCAATCGCGAGCATCTGGATCAAATGATTGTTGGACTCGAAACCGAGTCCCGGATTTTTACCATCAGCAGTGGTAATGTAATTTAATTAGTCATGAGAAAAAGTAATACCGAAAGCCTCAGTAACATATTGAAAAACTACGTTCGCGAAAATAATCTCGAACGGAAGATGAATGAACTCGATTTGATTAAATCATGGGAAACCGTGATGGGGAAGACAGTAACCCGCTACACCCGGAATATTTATATACAGAATAACACCTTGTTTGTTGAAACAACCTCACCCGTGGTGCGCAATGAATTGCTGATGATGAAGGAAGAAATCAGAGAACGGCTGAACGAAGTGGTGGGCGAGGAAATCGTTAAAACGATAGTTTTCAGATAAAAAAAAGAGACGCCATCGTGGCGTCTCCATGATGTATTTTCAATGTCTTTCGGTCTTCGAAAAGAAAAAATCACTTTCAATAATGGCGTTTTCATCGCTGTCGGAGCCATGAACCGCGTTATGCGACATCGATTCGGCGTATAGTTTCCGGATGGTGCCTTCTTCAGCCTTGGCAGGGTCGGTTGCACCAATGAGTTTTCGGAAATCGGCTACGGCATTTTCTTTTTCAAGAATGGCGGCAACAATCGGCCCTGAACTCATAAAAGATGTTAATTCTTCATAAAAATACTTCCCGGCATGAACGGCATAAAAATCCATCGCCTGCTGCTTGGTTAAGTGCGTGAATTTCATAGCCTTTATCCTGAATCCGGCCTCATTAATCATCTTCAAAATTGCACCTATATAGTTGTTTTTAACGGCTATAGGTTTTATCATGGTAAATGTTTGATTTCCTGACATATGAGTTGATTTTTTAGTTTGCTTCTCCGGAACACAAGTTAACAAAAATTAGTTTTGACGTCTCATCTCCATCGCCTTTATTTTTATATTTGTATCTTATTTTAAAATGGTACAGTTGGAAAGAATTGATATAGAGTTGATTAAAAATTTTGAGCTGCTCGTTGCCAATAGTTTAAAGTCAATAGTTGTAATTCCTCATACAAATCCTGACGGTGATGCTATGGGATCAGTGCTCGGATTGTGGAGAGTACTGAAAAATGCCGGATATAAAGTGAAAGTTGTTAGCCCAACCAAATACCCGGAGTTTTATCACTGGATGGACGGACATGATGAAGTGATTATTTTCAGTCATCATCCCAAACAGTCGGCGTGGGCTTTGGAAGAGTCGGATTTAATTATCTGCATGGACTTCAATCAACTCTCGAGGCTTGGCGAAATGCGGCCGTTGGTCGAGAATTATCAGGGGAAAAAGGTGTTGATTGACCATCATCCTTACCCGGGAAATTTTACTGACCTGATTATTTCGGATATAACTTTCAGTTCAACTGCCGAGTTAATTTTTTCGATACTGCAATCCACCGGTTTGGCTCAATATATCGACCGCAATGCCGCAACTTCCTTTTTTACCGGAATCATGACCGACACCGGTTCGTTTGATTTCAATGTTTCGAATCCGAACACATTTGAGGTTGTTGCCCAGCTAACCCGCATGGGAATTGATCAGCTCGATATTCACTCGAAGGTGTACGACAATTATTCGGCCGACCGAATGAGGCTGATGGGGTTTTGCCTGAGCAACCGCATGACCATTTACCCTGAATATCATGCAGCCTGTATGTATATAACTTTGGAAGATCAGAAAGCTTTTAATTTTAAAACCGGCGATAATGAGGGTTTTGTCAATATGCCGCTTTCAATCAGGGGAGTTGTTTTCAGTGTGCTTTTTACTGAAAAAGAAAAATACGTTAAAGTTTCGTTCCGGTCGAAAGGCGAATTTGCTGTAAATGAGGTGTCAGAAAAATATTTTAATGGTGGAGGCCATCGCAACGCAGCCGGAGGGGAGTTTTATGCATCTTTACCAGAAGCATTGGCACAGTTTGAAAAGTTGTTGCCCGAATTTGAAGACCGGATAAAAAAATCAATAAAATAACCGACCATGAAAAGTTTGAAATTCAATTTAAAAATCTTTGTTCTGATTTTGTTCTTTGCTGGCATTTTTTCGTCGTGTATGGACAATAATGATGACTCTGTTTCAACCAATACTGCTGCGACCGAAGCTGCCCTTATTGGTAAATGGAGAGCAAAAATGAAAAGTACCAATATTGCCTACGATTCAACAGCAACCAAAATCTACTACGTTATCGATAAAACTAAAGTAGGCTCTGGTGCAAATGTTGCACCCGGAAATACTGTAACAGTTAAATATACTGGCACTTACATGGATGGAACGATTTTCGATTCTTCGGATAATTTTACTTACGTTCAGAAAGCTTCCACATCGCGCATGATTGCCGGTTGGGAAGAAGCCATCGAATTACTGAATAAAGGTTCGAAAGCTACTTTTTTAATTCCGTCGGCATTGGCATATGGTCCATACGGCTACTATACAATTCCGCCATATTCTCCGTTATTTTTTGTTATCGAGGTGGTTGATATTAAATAGATGCTGATTTTAATTTGTACTTTCGCAAAAAAATAATTCAAGGAAATGAGCATTGGAGCGGAAAACACCAATCTATGCGAATGACATGAATCAATTAAAAACAATAAATAGAAACATGAAATGAGCATGATTGAAGTAAACCTCAATCGGAATGAATATTTCCCAATCATGCGAATTCCATTCGACAATTAAAAAACAAATTATACAGGAATGAAACAATATTTGTACATACTCGGATTTATCGTACTGTTTTCCGGATTTTATACTTCGTGCAAAGAAAATACGCTGGATGCATTACGTGAGGACGAGGTAACCGCACTGAATAAGTATATTGCCGACAAGAAACTGGAAAGTTATAAAGATGTTTCAGGTATTTATTTTAAAGATAGTATTGTAGGAACAGATACTACAATGGTTCGTTCTGGATTCAAGCTTAAACTTTATTTTAAGATTTCCTTGCTCGACGGATCGACTGTATTTACTACTGAAGATAAATACGGGCATAATTACGAAGAGTACACTTTTTATGTTGATGCGAACGATGCAACCATTAATCAGTCGTATGTTCAGCAAATTGCCGGCTTACATAAAGGGTTGAAAAAAATGCGGATTGGTAGTAGTGCCTTTATGGTTATTCCGTCGGAATTTGCATTTAAAGCAGTTGATAATTCAAGTATAGGTGTTCCGAGGTTCTCGACCTTACTGGCAAGGGTTTATGTCAAGAGCGGACTTTCGCCTGAAGCCCAAAAGGAACAGTAGATTAAACGAAACATTAAATATTCCCGCAGAGCCTAAGGTTTCCTGCGGGATTTTTTTTCGTATATGAGCAAAACCGAGTTGTTGAAAAAGTTATTGCCGGGGTTTATTCCCTTGTTCGCATTTATTGCCATCGACGAGATTTGGGGAACCCGCGCCGGTTTAGTTGCCGCATTGGTAATTGGTGTTGGCGAAATGGTCTGGATCTGGTTCCAGGAAAAGCGGTTCGATAAATTTGTGCTGTTCGATACCGGTTTACTTTTCGTGCTTGGTTCTGTGTCGCTTATTCTCGATAACGACATTTTCTTCAAACTAAAACCCGGCCTGGTTGAACTGATTTTATGTGCTGTTCTGGCCGTTTCGTCATTCTCGAAACTGAATATTCTCGGGATGATGACCCAGCGGTACATGAAAGATATGGAGCTCGACAGGCAGCAAAAGGTCCAGTTAAGGAAAACCATGCAGCTGATGTTTTTTGTTTTCCTGGCTCATACTTTACTCGTATTTTATTCGGCCTTTTACATGTCGGATGCTGCCTGGGCGTTCATTAGCGGCGGATTGTTCTATATCTTGTTTGGAGTGGTTTTTATTTTCGAATTTATTAAGCAAAGGCTAAGTAGAAATAAGCCAGTGGCGATTCCTGAAGATGAAGAATGGTTGCCGTTGGTGTCTGAAAATGGTGAAATCATTGGGAAAGCACCGCGATCGCTGTGTCATCGGGGCGAAAAATTGCTTCATCCGGTGGTGCATTTGCATGTTTTAAACAACCAAAAACACATTTATCTGCAGAAACTGCCCATGAGCAAGCTGGTTCAGCCCGGTAAATGGGACACTGCCGTGGGCGGACACATTTCGTTTGGCGAAACATTGGAGACTGCCCTAAAACGTGAAGCCTGGGAAGAGATCGGACTTCAGGATTTCTCTGCCCGGTTGGTAAAAACTTATCGCTGGGACAGTGAGATTGAATCGGAGCTGGTGTATGTTTTTGTCAGTCACGATTACAAATCCATCCATCTGCATTCTGATGAAGTTGAGGAAGGTCAGTTCTGGACCTCCAAACAGATTGATTCAACCCTTGGGAAAAGTGTTTTCACTCCAAATTTTGAACACGAATACCAATTGCTGAAAAAGGAGATCTTTGCCTGACAATTCCGTGTGCCTTGGGATATTTTAGAGTGTTTTGTGCGTTCCGTCGCAAAAAGGCGGATTTTTAGTGTGCTTGCACTGACAAAGGAAGACTTCCTGTTTTTTCTCAATTTTGAACATTACCGGTGTAAATTCGCTTCCACGGTGTGAGCCGTTACAGAAAGGCTGATCGGAACTTTTTCCGCAGGCACACCAGAAGTATTGGCCCGGTTCGAGCGTGACCTGTGCCGGCATTTTTGCAGCAATCTGAGGTTTTTCCATTATTATAGATTTATAGTTTTAATTTATAAATTTGGTTTGCTGTATTATAAACAGCGAAAAGTACATATAGTTATTAAATTAGACGATGAAAAAGTTTATAATCAGTTTATTGTGCCTGGCTTTATTAGGATTTCAGGCTGAAGCCAAGAAACATATTTTGTATGTGGGCACTTACACCAAGGGGATGACCGATGGAATTTTCGTTTATTCCTTCAACGATCAGAATGGCCGGTTGAACAATCTGAAAATGCCTGCTGTAAGCAATAACCCTTCGTTTCTGACCATTTCTCCCGATAAAAAGTTTCTTTACGCTGTTGGCGAACTCGATAACCTGGATACCAACCAAAGTGGCGGACTTTCTGCTTTCAGAATCGAATCCGACGGGAAGTTGACACTACTAAATCATGTGCTTACACACGGCGCGAACCCTTGTCATGTAAGCCTTTCTCCCGATGGCAAAAAACTGGTTGCATCAAATTATACCGGAGGAAACTTGTCGTTTTTCAACATTTTGCCCGATGGCAGTCTTTCGGATATGGTTCAACGGATTCAACACGAAGGAAGCGGCCCGGTTCCTGACAGACAGGCTAGCCCGCACGCTCATTCGGCCCGTTTCGATTCTACCGGAAAGCTTTTGTATGCTGCCGATTTGGGTATTGATGAACTGAAAATATACGATGTAACTTCAGGCGAAAAAATGGTCGCTCCACATGCACAGCCTTTCGTTAAAATGGCTCCGGGCTCCGGACCGCGTCATTTCGATTTCTCGGCTGACCGACGTTTTATTTACGTTATCAACGAAATAAATTCAACGATTACAGTATTAATGAAATATGGTGCTGAATGGAAACAGGTTCAAACCATTAAAACTTTGCCTAAAGATTTCACGGGCGAAAATTCGTGTGCCGACATTCACATTTCGGCTGACGGACGTTTTGTTTACGGATCGAACCGGGGACACAACAGCATCGCTGTATTCAGGAGAGAGCCCAATAACGGTAAACTTGATATGCTGGAAACCGTTTCGGTTGAAGGGAACTGGCCACGCAATTTTACCATCGACCCAAGTGGAAAATTTTTACTGGTGGCCAACCAGAAAAGCAACGATATCACTGTATTCAAGATTGATCAGCAATCAGGAAAACTGACTTACACCGGATTTAAAGTGCCAAACGAATCGCCGGTTTGCCTGCAATTCCTGAAGTAAAATTTATCGCTTTTTATATGAAAAATCCGGAGAAACTGAATCGCTTCAGTGCTCCGGATTTTTACTTTTCGTGAAACAAACTTTAAACCTCAATCAAATAAGTCAGATAACCAGTTTTTCTGTCGGCGATGCTTGTAATAATCATTGTCGTAGTGTGGTTTTTGGTACGAATGATTTGACTCGTAAAAAGTACTTTGCACTTCAGGACCCGAGCGCTCAATGATTTTATCGAGCTCGCCACGGTCGAGCCAAATGCCGCGGCATTTCGGACAATAGTCAATTTCTATTCCCTGTTTCTCGGAAATAGCCAGGGTAATGTTACAAATCGGACAATTCATAATCAGGATGTTTTAAGTGTTTTTAATTGATTTTCTTTTTGAGGAAATATAAGTGACAGAACAACTGAAATGGCCAGTATTCCGGCAATTGTAAGCAGCGAAACGGTAATCGGGACTTTGAAAAAATCGACGATTGTCATTTTTACGCCAACAAACACCAGAATGGCCGATAAGCCGTACTTCAGTAAATGGAAATATTTGGTGATTCCGGTCAGCGCAAAGTAAAGTGCCCGCAAACCCAGGATGGCAAATACGTTGGACGTGAAGATGATAAATGTATCTTTCGAGATGGCTAAGATGGCCGGAATTGAATCGACAGCAAAGATAAGGTCGGTAAATTCAACAATCAGCAAAACGACAAAGAGCGGAGTTGCCATAGCTTTTGCGCTGATCCGGACAAAGAATTTGCCTCCGTGCATCTGGTCGGTAACCGGGAAAAACTTTTTGAACAGCTTTACCAGCGGATTTTTATCAGGAGCCACTTCTTCGTCTTTGTGAAACAGCATTTTTACCCCTGTAAAAATCAGGAATACCCCGAAAATATAAATGATCCAGTGGAATTTGCTGATTAAAGCCACCCCGACAAAAATGAAGATGGCACGCATCACGAGGGCTCCAATAATTCCCCAAAAAAGTACTTTGTGCTGGTATTTGGGTTCGACATTGAAAAATGAAAATAGCATGATGAAGACAAACAGATTGTCAACACTCAGCGATTTTTCGATGAGGTAACCGGTTAAAAATTCGAGCGCTTTTTCCTTGCCCATATAAACGTAAATCCCATAATTAAAAATGAGGGCCAGCGAAATCCAGACCACGCTCCAGATCAGGGCTTCCCTGATTTTTACTTCGTGCGATTTCCGGTGAAAAACACCCAGGTCGAGGGCAAGTAGAAGCATTACAAAAGCAATAAATCCTATCCAAATAGTGGTGTCAATAATCATAACTGTATTTTAAAAAGCGTATTTAATTAGTACAAAACCGCCGATTAGCACGGCAGTGGCGCCCATAACGAGCGAATTGAAATATTTCCCGATAAACTGTTTGATACTCGGACCGAATTTCCAGATCATCCAGGCAATCAGGAAAAAACGGGCTCCGCGGCTAATAACTGATGCTATAAAAAACATCAGCAGGTTGATATCGAAAACGCCGGCCGTAACCGTGAAAACTTTGTACGGAATGGGAGTGAAGCCTGCCGTAAAAATGATCCAGAAATCCCATTGGTTAAACAGCGAGCGGATATTCTCGAATAACGCTACCGTAAAACCAGGGATATTGGTAAAAAAGAAGTTGGCAAAGGCTGTAAATTCTCCGGAAGGAGATGTCCACATGTAATAGCCAAGTCCGTAGCCAACAAAAGCACCCAATACCGAACCAATTGTGCAATAAAATGCAAAGCGGAATGATTTGGTTTGGCATCCCAAAGCCAGTGCGATGAGCAAAACATCGGGCGGAATCGGGAAAAATACCGATTCAACAAAGGCCAGTACAAATAGCGCAATGGCTCCGTGAGGTGTTTCAGCCCAGCGCAAAACCCAGTCGTACATATTTCGGAATAACTTCATTGATCGTTGATTTTTTGTTCGGGATGCCCCAAAAGATGCATTAACCGATTGCACTTATCCAACCAATAACTTTGATGGCTACCGGAATTAACACTGCACTCGCAATTAGGAGCGTTACCAGGGTTATCAGGGCAGTAATCATTAGGTAATGCCTTAATTGTTGGTTGGTTTGCAACGATTCAAGAAAAAACTGCCATCTGTAATTAGAGTTCGACTTGTTTCTCTTCAATTGATAGCTAATGGTAATTGGTTGTTTATTATTTGTTTTCATAGCATTTAACTTTAATGCACGACTGCTGATTATCAGTATATGATTCAGCCGGGTCAAACAAAACGAAATGGTTGCTTGCCGGAATGATTTAATGATTTTAAAACTGATGAATTGCGGGAGCTGAAAATCGCTCTCTCGTCAGGTAAATGCTATGAAAACTGTGGCGGTTGCCAGCTTGTGTCGGTATATTCAGATTTAATTGACTGATCGGATAACATTAATTTTTGACAATCCTGATCAGCATATATTGAGAAATCGGACTGCTGGTAAATGTGGTCGTCATCAAGTAAATCAAGGTCAGAAAAATTTTTCAATTCCTCGTCACTCTGCTGAGTGGTGGTTATTTCAGTGGCTTGCGGTTCGGCTATTACATGCGAAACCACATCCAGTCCAACGCCAATCAGCAGCATCGTCACGAATAAAACCTGAAATAATATGTTTTTCCGACTTTTCATTGTTTACAAAAGTACAAGTTAAACACCAATTGCCACAAAAGGGTTGTTAAGATTAGTTAAAACCTGGCTTAAATTATTATCCCCTGATCAGCCTGATAAATTCCTCGCGGGTGGCTACACGTTCGAAAGCCCCGGTGAAATCGGACGTTGTGGTTATGGAATGCTGTTTTTGTACGCCGCGCATTTGCATGCACAGGTGCTGGGCTTCAATCACCACAGCCACTCCAAGCGGGTTCAGCGTATTCTGGATACATTCTTTAATCTGCGTGGTCAGTCGTTCCTGTACCTGTAATCGGCGTGCATAGGCATCGACCACCCGGGCAATTTTGCTCAGGCCGGTGATGTAGCCGTTGGGAATGTACCCGATGTGGGCTTTCCCGATAAACGGAAGCATGTGATGCTCGCACATCGAGTAAATTTCAATGTCTTTTACAATCACCATTTGGCGATATTCTTCCTTAAACATAGCCGATCGCAAAATTTCCTCCGGATTTTGCTCATAGCCCTGAAGCAAAAACTGCATTGATTTGGCAACTCGGTGTGGGGTACGGCTTAAACCTTCCCGGTCAGGATCTTCACCAAGCAGTTCGATGATTTTTTTGTAGTGTTCACCAAGCTTCGTGGTCGTTTCCGAATCGAATTGCTCTATTTTCCGGTATGTGCCGTCTTTTCCGTTTAATGTAAATTCCATTTTAATTCCTTTCTGCAAAAATTTAAACAGCAACGCAACCACAAAGGTAGTAAGTTCAGTCTTACTGCTGTTTTACGGGGTGAATTTTGTTTGAAATCCTCTGCAAATCAATTAAACTTTAACTGAAGATGAAATCCTGTGCTATATTCTTTAGATAGGTTATCGTAATTTTCTATTTTTGCACCGGTATTTAAGTAGGATAGGCCAATTGCACCATTTCCGAAATCCATTTTCAGAATGAAATTGCAAAGAAACTGATTGGTCAGGCAGAGTGAAATTAAGTTAATTTTTTTGGTATTGTGTACAATATATTCTTTTAGCTGAAGTTTATATTTATGAAAACAATGTCTCGGAAATCGACTAACATTAATGAATTGTATTTATGATTGTAGTTACCGGAGCCGCTGGTTTTATTGGAAGTTATATCGTCGGGAAGCTCAATAGGGAAGGTTTTAAAGACATTGTTTTAGTCGATAAATACGACGATCCGCTTAAGTTTCAGAATTATCAGACCAAGACATATTCAGAAATGGTCGATCGCGACGATTTTTTTGAATGGCTGGCCGCTAACGAAAAGTTTGTTCAGATCATTATTCACATGGGCGCTCGCACCGATACTGTTGGTCAGGAGCCCGAAATTTACCAAAAACTCAATTTAGACTACTCGCAGAAACTCTGGAATGCTTGTATTCAGTACGGATTGCCATTGATTTATGCTTCGTCGGCATCGACTTACGGTGACGGAAGCGTTGGTTTTGATGACAATGAATCGCTTATTTCTCAGCTGAAGCCCTTGAATTTGTATGCCCAATCGAAACATGATTTCGACCGTTGGGCGCTCGACCAAAAGGAACAACCTTATTTTTGGGCAGGACTGAAATTTTTCAATGTATTTGGCCCGAACGAATACCACAAGGAACGCATGGCTTCGGTCATTCTTCAGGCGTTTTATACCATAAACGAAAAGGGGCGCATGGATTTGTTCCGGTCGCACCACCCGGTAATTCAGGATGGCGAACAGGCGCGCGATTTCATTTATGTGGAAGACATTGCCAAAGTGATTCTGTTCTTCATGAATAATCGCCAAAACTCCGGAATATACAATGTGGGTACGGGCGAGGCACGAACTTACCTCAGCCTGACGAAAGCCGTTTTTAAATCGATGAAAAAGGCCGAAAATATTGGATTTGTTGATACTCCGGAAGACCTGCGCGGAAAATACCAGTATTACACTTGTGCCAACATTCAGAAACTCCGGAAGATTGGTTATTCTGAGTCGTTTTACTCGCTTGAAGAGGCTATCGATGATTACGTTACCAACTACTTGATTTCCGGAAGCCGGTATTAATTCAACTGATTTTTATCGCGTAAATACCCAGTCGTTTTCTCCTGAAAGCTGGTTGTTAAAGTAATATCCTTCAGCGTCAAAAGCCTTTATTTCCTCCGGATCTGAAATGTTGTTCTGAATGATGAACCTGCTCATCAGTCCGCGTGCACGTTTGGCAAAAAACGACACCATCTGGTATTTGCCATCTTTGTGTTCCTTGAAGGACGGGGTAATAATCCTGCCTTTTATCTTTTTTGTATCAACAGCACTAAAATATTCGTTCGACGCCAGATTGACCAGTATTTTCAGGTCGTGCTGTGCCAGTTCTTCGTTCAGCTTTACAGTAATTTTAGTTTTCCAGAAATCGTAAAGATCTTTTTTGCGGGCTACAGGCAAACTTGTGCCCATTTCTAACCGGTACGGCTGAATGCGGTCCAATGGTTTCAAAAGCCCGTAAACTCCCGAAAGAATCCTCAATTTTTCCTGAGCAATCCCGAATTCAGCTTCAGTAAACGTTTCTGCTTTTAGCCCCTGATAAACATCGCCATTAAACATGAGCACTGCCTGCCATGAGTTTTTATCGGTAAATTCCGGAGTCCAGGCCTGAAATCTCTGGAAATTCAATTCGGCCAATTTGGGCGAAATATCCATGAGCTTAGCCAGTTGAGCCGGCTTTTTCTTTTTCAGAATGGAAACTATTTTTTCGGCTTCAGGCAGAAACTCAATTCCGGTATATTTCTCAAATGGTACCGGACATTTGTCGTACAGCGATTTAGCGGGCGAGATAACGATGATCATGTTGCTTTTTATTTTTCAGGAATGAAACAAAGATAGCAATCCAATGTTGAGCTAAAACAGAGTTAATGTGTTGAGGGGAAAAAAGAAAAGTGGGAAAGGAGGCGTGATAACTCCTTTTTCCCACTCTCTTTGGTTGCCTTGCACTTGTGGAATGCGACAACAGCTACCACACGAAAGTGCCTACAGCTCCCTGTGGCAAAGTGGTGGTAACCGATTTGTTTTTAAATTTTATATTGAAAGTTTGTACTGAAGCATTGTCGTTTAACACAATCAAAACCTTTTTCCCATCCGAAGTTCTGAAGGCCACATTGGGCAGATTCCCGGGTAAATTTGAATCAATTCTGACAGAACCAGGACGAACAAATTTGGCGGCGTGTGCCAGGATGTAATAGGCCGGATTGCGTGTTATCGCATTTCCGTTGATTGTGATTGAACCCAGGCATTGGTCGCAGCCCCCCTGATCGGTGTGAGGATCGTTCTGTGGGTCGGCTGCCAGGTTCCATTCGAGTACATTGCGGCACCAGTTGCGTGTTCCGCCAATAATGAGGGTGCGCACATGCCACGATAAGTCGCCAGCCAGATTGCCCGGTGCACCTACCCATTGCTCGGTGAAATACAAATTTTTGGCAGGAAAAGCATTGTGAACCTTGCTTAATTCTTCAATGGTTCCGCCATACAGGTGAAACGCTGATCCGTCAACATATTTGGCGGCTTCGGGGTCATTCAGAATCTGAAGCGGATAATCGATCCGGTCGGCATTGTGATCGTAAACGATAATTTTTGTTTTAATACCAGCAGCTTCGAAAGCCGGTCCCAGGCTCTTTTTGATGAACTCGGCCTGATCGGCTGCCGTCATATACATGCTCGGATTATTTCCCGGATGCAGTGGTTCGTTTTGAATGGTGATGGCGTCGATAGTGATTCCTTCCGTCTTCATTCCCTGAATGTATTTCACGAAATATTTGGCATAGGCATCAAAGTACTCGGGTTTCAGGCTACCGCCTTTAAACGAGTTGTTGGTTTTCATCCAGGTTGGCGCCGACCATGGTGATCCCATGATTTTGATATTTGGGTTGATGGCCAAAATTTCTTTCAGTACCGGAATCAAATCGGCTTTTTCAGTTGCCAGGCTGAAACTGTCCATGTTCACGTCGGTTTGTCCGGCGGGCATGTCGTCGTAAGTAAACAGGTGGTCGCTCAAATCGGATGCCCCGATGCTGACGCGCAGATAGCTGATTCCAATATTCTTCGAGTCGGTAGCAAAAAGCTCCTTCAGGATTTGTGCGCGGCTTGCGTTATCCATCCGATTAAGCAAAGTTGCACTTCCGCCGGTTAGGCAATTTCCGAAGCCGTCGATGGTCTGATAGGTTGTTGTGGTATCAACGGCAATGGTTGGAAATTGGTTTGATGTACTGACAAAATTCAGGCTGATGTTCTGTTTTTCGAAAAGCACATTGGTGGCCGGACTGGTAACCCAGGCCTCAACTTGTGTTTTCACCGTTTCCGAAGGGTTTGTTGGCCTGTCGGGGTAATTGTCGCTCTTTGTTTTGTCGGCACAGCCGAACAGCAATATCAGTAAAGAGAATAGTAGGTTCATATTTTTCATTTTAAGTTTCTTATAGAATATGTTCATTCAAATAAAAGCTTATTTATTTTACAGTCAGCTGATTGAGGTTTGCTTCTTTTGAAATGGCAGCTATATCTGCTTCCGATTAAAGAAAGAATCCTGACAGAACCCGAAAATTCTGCCAGGATGTTTAACCAATACCTCTTTTATAAACCTCTGTTATTTTTTTTGATAGACGCGAACATAGTCAACAACCATTGAGCGGGGGAAAATAGTGTCGTCGATACCTTGCTGGCCTCCCCAGTTTCCGCCGATAGCCAGATTCAGCAACAGGTGAAACCGTTTATCGAAAGGCCATACCGGAAATCCTTTTCCTTCGTTCTTGAATGTAAACACTAATGTCTCATCGATATAAACGCGGTACTCTGAAGCTTCCCATTCGAGAATGTAATTGTGAAACTGAGTATAGCAGTCGGAAATGGTTATTTTGCCACTTTTTTGGGTGCCAAGCACGTGGTTGTACGATTGGGTATGAGCGGTTGCAAGTATCACATTGGGGTCGTATCCAACGGTCTCCATGATGTCGATTTCGCCGCTGGCTGGCCAGTTGCCATATTCCCAGTCGGTAGGCAGCATCCATATAGCAGGCCAGGTACCTCTTCCGTCAGGAAGTTTTGCGCGTACCTCCACTTTACCGTATAGCCAGTCGCCTTTCGATCGGGTAACCAAACGAGCCGACGAATATTTTTTACCTTCAATGTTCTCTTTAATGGCAGTTATATACAAGTAGCCATCTTTAACTTCCGAATTCTTTAGCTGACCGCTGGTATAATACTGGGCTTCGTTGTTTCCCCATCCCGAAGCATTTCCTTCAGTATCGTAACTCCATTTTTTGCTGTCGGGTAACCCACTGTAATTAAACTCATCGCTCCAAACCAATTCGTATGTGCCCGATGATGTTCCGGTTCCCGGCTTCACACCTGTTGGCTCCGATTTATTTTCTTTGGCACAACCGAACAATGAGATTGAGCAAAAGGAAATTGTTAAGAAGAACAAACGTTTCATGCCAGTTTTTTTAGTAGTTAGAAATAACTCCTGCTAATCCGGATAACCAGACAGCAGGAGTTTAAATGCCAATTTATTTATTAAAAGTAAAATCGTCGAAGAAGAAGATGCCGGGAGCGGCGTGTCCTTCTGCACCAAACTGAATTACGATTTTGTCATAATCCTGTCGGTTACTTACCGCACTGAAATCAAAAGTCAGGTCAATCCATTTGTCAGATGCCAGGTTAGCTTTCACTATTTCTGTTTGTGTTGTCCAAGCATTTCCACCCAGGCTGCTATCCTGCAATTTTACAGCCACCTGATGCTGAAGCTGATTAACTGAAATCCAGCTGCCTGCAACATCATAGGTTCCAAGATAGTCATTATACGAAGGAATAAAGACTTTCATTTTTACTTTATTCTGTTCTGTCAGATCAAACTTATAGCCGCTTGCAGCAAAGTAGATGTTCGAATAGAAAGCAGAAGTTTTCTGGTACAGGAATACTTTTGAAGAAGTATTAACCGGCACTGGTGCTGGGTTTGAATAATGAGCACTTACCAATGGACCCATATCTTCGTATTTGAATTCTACTTTGTTGGTTGTTCCTTCAAAATCTTCGGATAAAGGAGTTGCTTTCAATGGGATGATAACAACTGGCTTCACATTCTTTTCTTTCGGAATGAAGCGGTACCACCATGCGTTTCCTGGCTCAACAGTACTCACACATTTAACATACAACTCATCTTCTGTAAGTTTTACAATTTCATAAGTTGATGTACCTGCATAGTGACCGAAGAATGCACCATCGCTAAGAGTAAGTGTTTTTTCTGATTCTTTCAATGTAAAGGTGTAGGCTGATTTAGGTGCATAAGTTACATCAAAATCGCCGTCGCCAGGAACTACTGAATTTGGATATCCCAAAGCAGCTAGGGCAACACGACCGTTTTCGTTGGTGTAAACCGAACCATTGTTTTTCCAGGCCATTTTAACGCCTACCTGAGTAAACGTAAATTCCTGAGAATACATACAACTTTTGGTTTTTCCTTCTGCCGGGCAGCTCCACCATTCAGGACTAGAACTTGCAGCTGGACCAACACCAAAATGTCCGTCGTGGTATTGATCGAACACCCATGTTTTACCAGCCAAATTGCTGGCACCACCGGTTAATGCGGTGTACATCGGAGTATTAAGCATCGACATGTCGTCGTTGGCAATCGTAATTGTCTTCGTTTTCGATGCTGAACCACCTTTTGAATATAAAGTCATAACAACGTTATAGGTTCCTTTAAAAGGATATTCAACAGTAGCTGATTCGCCTTTCCCTTGTGTGTTATTGCCAAAATCCCAGGTTACGATCCCAACAATTTTTGAGGTGTTTTTTATCTCAATAATGTTTGCTTTTGAAGCTGTTGGGGTAAAAGTAAAGTCAAGCTGATCTTCAGTTGGTGCTTGCCCTATATCAATGGCACCATCCATTTCAGGTTTGCATGCAAACATAACCAGGATGAGTGCAGCCAAACCGACAAGCTTTTGCATATATTTCATTTTTCTCATTTTCGTAATTTTTAAATATTCGATAAAAACTCTTCGGATGCCTTTTATTTATATGCCGGAACCATTTGTTTCAGCACGCCACTGTTGGTGTTTCTGATTTCGGCAGCCGGAATCGGGAACATACCCCAGGTAGTAGCTTTAAAGGTACGAGGTGTAAAATCAGATGGGTTTGGAATGCCACTTGGAACATTGAAACTGGCATTGATTTTAGCCGCAGCATAGTCGTTTCCTCTTCTTAAAAGATCCCATTTACGCAAACCTTCACCGCCAAATTCAACACGGCGTTCGTGGTAAATATTGTCGAGTGTAACGCTGGTTAAAGCAGCACCTGTGCCAAGTGAACGGGTTCTTACCTGGTTGAAATAATTGGTTGCTTTGGCAGGATTGTCGGTAAGGAATACTTCGGCAGCCATTAAAAGTACATCGGCATAACGAATATCGATAAAATTACGAGGGAAGTTGTGACTTGGGTCACCACCTGATCCGATGTAAGCGCTGAGAGCCATGTATTTCCGGTTGAAATAACCAGTGTTCATGAATGCCTTGTTGTATTTGGTCAACTTAACATCGGCATTGTACAGTGTTGCATCTTTACGTGGGTCGCCGGTTTCAAATTCGTTGGCCAAACTCCATGTTGGAACTGCAAACGACCATCCCGGATAAACCGAAGCATCGCCTTCAGGATTACGTGGACCAATCCAAACGCATGAGAAGTTACCGTTGATTCCCCAGCCGCCCCAGTCGCCTGATTTAGCTTTTTCAGAATACTGAATTTCGAGTAACGATTCTTTGGTATTTTGGTTAGCCCAGTTCCACAAATCGTTGTAGTTTGGAAGTAACGAATAAGTATTGCTTGAAATGATTTGTTCCAATGCGGCTTGTACGTATGCTTTGTCAATAGTTGTTTTGCCATCGCTCCATGCCGAAGCTCCCATAACCGGTTTTGCAAAACCTTCGTGATACAAATAAATACGTGCAATTAAAGCCTGGGCAGCACCTTTCGAAATACGTCCTTTTTCAGAAGAACTAATCTGAACTGGCAATACAGGAACTGCTTTAAGCAAATCGCTTGCAATTTGAGTAAATACTTCGGTAGGAGAGTTCTGTGGTAAAGTTTTGTAGTCTTCAACACTTGGCAATACCTCGGTAATAATTGGCACATATCCGTAATGACGAACTAAATCCCAATAGAAATAAGCACGAAGGAATAAAGCTTCGCCTTCCATTCTTTCTTTCATTCCTGAAGTTTTCCAGTCGATGTCAGCTTGTTTCTGAAGATACAAATTGGCTCTGTAGATACCTGAATAGCAGCGATTCCATAAATCGCCTGATGAGTTGTTTTCAGGAGTCATGGCAAACATTTCCATGTCCTGCCACTGGCTCATATCCGAGATGTTTGATCCACCGCAAAAAGCATCATCCGAGAATATGTCGGACATCGTTGGAACAAATTGCCAGTTTTGCACTGAATAGGCATCGTAAACAGCTGTTAAAGCCAAAAGAGCCTGCTCTTCGGTTTTGTAGTAGTTGGCTTCAACCTGGCCTGTTTTGGGCTCCAGTTCAAGGAATGATTTTGAACAGGAAGTGTTTCCCAATGCTAAAGCCAAGAATGGGATCACATATATTAAATTCTTTTTCATCTTTTCAAATTTTAAATTTTGGCTTTATTAAAATGTAATGTTAACACCTCCAAGGATGGTGCGCGATTGTGGGTAAATACCGTGGTCGATTCCGTTGCTGAATACGCCACCACCAATTTCAGGATCGTAACCTTTGTATTTAGTGAAAGTCAGTAAGTTTTCGGCAGTTACATAGAAACGAAGGTTCTTAATTTTCAGGTATTCGGTAACAGTTTTTGGCAAGGTATAGCCTAAAGTAATGTTACGAAGTCTGACATAACTTCCGTCGTGAATAAAGAAATCGCTTACAGTTTTCATATTCTGGTTGTCGTCAACAAATGTTACGCGAGGGTAATAGTTTGATGTACCAGGACCTGTCCAACGGTTTAGCCAGTCGGCACGATAGTTGGTTCCGTTCATGTCGTAACGTCTTGTTGCATCATAAACTTCCTGACCCAATGCAGCATATACAAACATATTCAGGTCAAATCCTTTGTAATCGAGGTTCAGATTCAAACCACCGGTAAAATCAGGATATGGTGAACCCATTGTAACACGGTCGGCATCAGTAATTTTACCATCGGCATTTTCATCGATAAATTTAATATCGCCTGGTTTTGCACTTGGCTGAATTTTAGCTCCGGTAGAACCTACGTAAGCATTAATTTCATCCTGAGTCTGGAAAATGCCATCAGTTTTTATGCCGTAGAATACACCCATTGGAGTACCTACTGCAGCATACAAAACGCCCGATTGTCCGAAACCGCCGTCGCCGCCTTGCAATCTTTTTTCTGCATTCTGAATATCCAGAACTTCGTTTTTATTGTAAGCTCCGTTGATCGAAGCGTTGAAGTATAACTTATTAAACTGTTTTTTGTAGCTTACTTCACCTTCGAAACCTGAGTTACGAACCGATCCGCCGTTGATGATAGGAGCAGAGTTTCCAACAAGCATTGGTACCGGAGCAGTTACTAACCAGTCTTTGGTTGTTTTAACGTAGTAATCCAAAGTTACGCGAAGACTGCTTCCGAGTGTTGCGAAATCGAGACCAATATTGGTTTGTTCCGAAGTTTCCCATTTCAGCGATGGGTTAGCAATACGTGTTGGTTGTGTTCCATTGTATTGTGTTTTGCTGTCGCCGAAATAATAGATGTTTTGATTTCCGATAATAGAAGTGTATCCGAAGTTACCGATGTTTTCGCTACCGTTTTGACCCCAGCTGGCTCTTAATTTCAGAAGGTCAACACCATGCACACCGCTCATAAAGTCTTCTCTTGAAATAACCCAACCTCCTGCAACTGATGGGAAGTAACCGTATTTGTTTTCAGAACCAAAACGTGAAGAACCGTCGCGGCGAATTGTTGCAGTTAACATGTAGCGGTCTTTCAAATCGTAGTTGATACGACCAAACAACGAAGCTACGGTATGTTCAGAATAACTTCCGCCAGTGCTGGCGCTTAGTGGATTGGTTGCATTGTCGAGATAAGCATGTTCAAAATCATCAAAAATCACATCCGATTTTTCGCCTGAAATATTTTGATACATGTCTTTGAATGCAGTTGTACCAGCCATCAACGTAAAGTGGTGAATATCCATTGTTTTGTCGAAGGTCAACACATTTTCAAAGTTCCATCTTGAATAAAGATTCATGTTTTGCGAAACTTTATCGGTAATGGTAAAGTGCATTGCATCGAGGTAGTAATATGGGTTGTAACCACGGTAGTTTACCAAAGCCATTTCACCACTGTATGTCGATTTGAATGTCAAGCCTTTCAGTGCAGGATTAATCTTGTTAAAATCAATTTCAGCGGTAAGACCACCAATGATTTTGCTGGTTTTTGTGTTTTGGTTCACTTTATCGAGCAAAGCAATCGGGTTGGTGATTTCCTGCAAACCAATACCAAAATCTTCAGGAGTAGCCCAGCTACCGTCAGAATATTTTACCGGAACAATTGGAGGCATGTTGATTGCCTGAGCCAAACCGTTTCCGAAGTGGCTGTTGGTATCAATACCTCTGCTGTTGATGTAGGCCAGGTTGAGGTTCGAGCCTAATTTCAGGAATCCGAATTCGGCTGTTGTGTTTAAGTGGTAACCGAACTTTTCGTATTTCGATTTTCCCTTGGCAACAATACCATCCTGGTTGAAATAGTTGAGTGAAGATGAATAACTGATTTTGTCGTTTCCACCGTTGAGAGAAACGGAATGGTTCTGCTTTGGAGCATTGTAGTTAAACATCTCGTCCTGCCAGTCAGTATCAACAGTATTCTCTGAAACTTGTGCAGCTGAAAATTTTGGGCTAAGTCCACCGTTCATGGCAGCTTCGTTTGTCAGCATCATGTATTCCTGACTATTGAGCATTCGCAGTTTTCTCCATGGATTCTGAACTCCGTAATAACCATCGTAGCTAACAGTCATTTTAGTGTCCTTTTTACCACTTTTTGTTGTGATCAGGATTACACCGTTTGCACCACGAGCACCGTAAATAGCGCTCGATGCAGCATCTTTCAATACTTCGATTGATTCAACGTCGCTCGAGTTCAGGAAGTCGGTACCCGAACCACTCATTGGCAAACCATCGATGATATACAGAGGCTCGGCATCGCCATTTGTTCCGATACCACGAATGCGGATTGAAACCTGGTCGCCTGGTTGTCCGGAATTGCTTGAAATAACCACACCGGCGGTTTTTCCCTGGAGTGCCTGGGTAACCCTCATGTCTGATGATTTCTTGAGATCTTCGCTGTTTACCTTACTAATGGCGCCGGTAACCAAACTTTTTTTCTGAGTTCCGTAACCAACAACAACGACTTCATCAATATCGGTTTGTTCGGTGGTTAAAACAACGTTGATAACTGATTTCATATTCACAGGTATTTCCTGTGTTTTCATTCCTACGAACGAGAATACCAAGGTTGAATTTCCTTGTGTATTTAAGGAATAGCTCCCATTAATGTCCGTAATCATACCTAAAGTGGTTCCTTTCACAACCACACTCACCCCGGGGATTGGTTGTCCATCGTCGGCCGATGTAACAACTCCCTTCACTTGTATTCCCTGTGCAAATACTGCAAACGAATACATTAAAATTAAAAGAGCTAAAACTGCTTTTTTCATAAGTAAATAAATTTTTTAGAATGGTTTCTAAAAGAATTAATAGTAAACTGCTTTTGTCAAACAGACAATTTCCGGCAAAAATATACTATTACTTGTTACGGGTGAACTAAAAACCTACAGCAAAAATTCATCAATGCTAAAGATGTATTACATCAATAATACATCAACTTGTTTTGTAAAATTCTGTTATAAAGCGTTTTGTATTGTTTTAACTGAAAAATAACAATACAACATCCGGGTTTTTTCACTACAACAAGGAAATTTGCTTTCTATAAGTCGATAATCATTCGTGTGAGGTTCTGATCGCGGTCGATATTTAGCTTTTTACGCACCCGGTAACGACAAATTTCAACTCCCCTGACCGAGATGTTCATCAACGGGGCAATTTCTTTAGTCGAAATGTTCATTCTGAGGTAAGCACATAAACGCAGTTCTTTTGGAGTTAAATTGGGGTATTGTTCTTTCAGCCGGGTTAAAAAGTCTTCGTGAACTTCGTCAAAGGCGGTTTCAAATACTTCCCATTGTTTTTTATGATCGATATCTTTGTCAATCCTGGTGATGAGTGAAGAAATCTTGTCTTGTAGCAAATCATCTGAACCAGACTTTTTGATTTTCTCAAGATCCTCTTTTATTTTAACGAGGAACTTGTTTTTACGGATCAAATCCATGGTTTGATTGGCCAGTTCCTTGTCGCGGTGTATCATTTCAATCTTCAGCTTTTCGTTTCTCAGATTGATAATTTTCTTTTCCGCCACTAAAGCCTCTCTTTTATATTCCTGTTCTTTTTGCCTGTACGATTTCAAATGTGCCAGCCTTTCTTTTCTTCTTGAGATTTCAATTCGCTTCAGAAGATACTGAATGAGTAGCATAACCAGTATCAGGAATATTACTGCATAAATCAAATAAGCTGCAATAGTTTTGTACCATGGCGGGGTGATTCTGAAATTCAAAGTGTCAACCGAACTTTCGATGCCCAGCTGGTTACGAGCCTTTACGCTAAAGGTATAGTCGCCGGGAGGGAGTTTGGCGTATTGGTTAAATGTGATGTTGCTCCATTCCGACCACTTTTCGTTGTATCCGGTTAGTTTAAAGCTATATTCAATATTGTCCTGATTGTCGTAAACTGGAGTTGTGTATGAAAACCTGAAACTATTGTCTTTGAACGGAAAACTGAATTCGATGTGATTTGGTGCCTCGGAATGTTCAATGGCACTACTGCGTCCCATGTAGTTTCCATCAAAAAAGGTACTGTCGAGATACAAGGCTGTCGCTCTGTTGATGTATGCCTCGAATTTTGGCGCATTGTTGAATCGCGAAAGTGGCGAATAATGGGCAAATCCCTCCTCGGTACCAAAGAAGATGTGTTCGTCGGAATAACAATAAACCGATTCAAATCCGCTGATAAACTTTCCGGTTAATAAATCGAACGGAGCGCTTATGAATTTGTAGCTGTTATCTTCCTGGATCCGGAGAACTCCGGCTTTGTTTTTACCCATGTCCCAGGCCACGAACCAAATGTTACCGTTTTTGTCTTCTTTCAGGAACGAAACATCCTTCAGCGGACTCAATAACTGGTTGAAATAGGTTGAACTCTCAAAGCGGTCTTTCGTGCGGTTATACTCGTAAAAACCCAAGCTGGAAGTGACAACTATTTTTCCTTTGATTTTATATACATTAAGGTTGTAGTTTGAGGGTAGCCCGTCCTTCTGAGTAAAAAACCGAAACGATGAAATGCTGTCGAGCGTATTGCCAATATTGATTTTATACACTCCCTTGAATCCATGGCTCATCCATAAATCCCCGTTTTCATCTTCTTCGAAAACCCGGAATGATTCACCGAATCCGGGTATTTTTCCGGAATAAACCCAGGTATTGTTTTGTTTTTTGTATAGGGTTAATCCGCTGTAAGTTCCTCCGATTAAGTAGTTTGGAAAACGTTTGAGTGTGTGGAATTTCCATGCCCCGGGAATTGAACTGATCTGCCGGGCTTTTTCGCCGTCAATTTCGAAGGCTCCGTTGTTGTGCCCGCAAAGCAATACATTGTCGTGAACTCCCAGGTACCAAACCTGCCCATTTGTTCCGGGAATCATGCGAAAATCCTCGTTTCGTTCCTCCTTTCCCCAATTTTTGACAAACAATCCCTGATTTGTTCCCAGATATATCTTTCCATTGAAAATAATCGACGTGTAACCCGCACCAATGCCATCGGTTTGCTGCAGGAAGGTAATTGGCGAATTTACGTTCAGATAATCGATACCATTATCGAGTCCCAGCCAGAGGTTCCCCACCCGGTCGGCAAAAACTTTCAGGATTGTATTATTTTGCAGCCCGTTTTGCTTGTTGATGTGCTGGATGATGTTCCCCGATTCATCAATAATAATCACGCCATCCTGAATGGTTCCGATTGCGTAATACTTTTCCTGAATAACTATTGCACTGAATATTTGTTTCTGCTTTAACAGACTGTTTATCGGAACATTCCATTCTTTTAATTCTTTTCGGTCATAAATGAATATTCCTTTGTTCAGGGAAAAGATCATTAAATTGCCCCCACGGTTGAACGGAAGAACGGCCCATATTTCTTCACCTTTTATCTTTTCACATCCGGCGAGTGCCTGCAATCCGTTACCCGTATATTCCATTAATCCTTTTTCCTGGTCGTTGAAGAACAACCTATCGTTTACCCGGTATGAATTCTGAAACCGCGAAGGCGCTTTTATCACCGAAACAACGGAGTCGTTTCGGAAAAGGAATGCGAAATTGTATGACTGATATACAATCTGGTTTTCGTACGAAGTAATGTTCCATACATCGTCGAAGTTCAGGTAATCTTTCGGAAGGTATTTTTTTAGCGAACGGAATTCGGTTTTCCCATTCTTCCCAACATCCATTTTCCCCAGCTCGTTGTATGCGCCCACATAAATTTGTCCGGTTTTGTCGATAAAGACCGACCGCACAATCGATAAGTTGGGCATCCGGTGCATTTGCCAGCTTACACCATCAAAAAGGAGTAATCCTTCATTATTGGCAAAGTACATGAATCCGTGATTATCCTGCGCCACCGACCAGTTTTGAGTTCCTCCCCGATACTCTCTTCGTGGAAAGTTGTGAATGTACGGAACACCAATGTTGATCATTTCGGCAATTGAATTGACCGACAGCGTCAGCAAGAAAATGAAAATATAAAGTAGTTTTTTGTACATATCCTGTTTAGCTATTCATTGCTTATGCAATTGTAGTTGAAAGGATTTAAATACGCAATAATTTGGAATGGTCAATCTATTTGGTAATTGATTTCATTTCAGATTAAAAAGAAAGCCGAATAGCGAAACGCTATCCGGCCTGTGAAAAATCTGTATTTTTAAAATCTTTTCTTTGACTGGGATTAATTCAGCGCTTTTACTGCTCTTCCAAATTCATTTTCGGCATTGATTGTTTTTGCAGCCTTCATGTAAGTTGCTTTAACTTCTTCGTTTTTGGGCATGCGGCTGGCAATTTGAAGCAGCACATTGCATTTTTCAAACTCTGAAGATAATTCGGCTGTTTTTTCAATTAACCCGATCCATTGTTCCTGCACTTTTATATCTCTGGCGGCAAGTTTTTTCAGGATGTTTGCCCGCTCAAAATCCGACCCAACCGTGCCGACTGAACCAAGGAGATTGGCAAAACTTCCGTTGGCATACAAGCCATAGTCAATTATTTCTTTGAGGATATTGGCTTTCTCGAAATCGGAACCAATACGATTGCTTGCTTCCAGAAACGGATTTACAAGCGAAGTGTCCACTTTTCCCTCATGAATCAATTCCTTCATGATGTTGGCTTTCTCAAAGTCGGAACCCACAGTGTTCGAAACGCTGATCACCGAACCGTATTGCATTTTACCCAGCGGTTGCTTTAAAATATACTTTAATGCATTTGCCTTTTCGAAATCGGAGCCGACGTTTTTAACTGCTTCGAAATAAGAGGTTGATGTCAGTGAATCTTTCAGATGTGCTGCCGTAAATTTTTTGAGTAATTTGCCTTTTTCGAAATCGGAGCCGAGCTTTTTATCAATCTTATTTGTGATCTCGAATATTTGAGCCGGCTTCAGGCTGTCGCTTGCAATAAGATTTTCAAGGTACATACTTTTTAAAAAGTCATTGTCAAGCCGGTCAACTTCGGTCAATACAGCCTGTTGCCCGCCTTTTTCAATAAGACGTTTAAAACGGCCCTGAGCATCGATGCCGGTTGCAATCATTTCCTGAATGGCATCGGCAATAAATTTCTTGCCTTCCACACTTTCCGGATTTATTTTTTTGCCATTATCGAACAATTCGTATTTCAAATCGCCTTTATTGGTATAGCCTGCAAAGAGTTTCTGGTCATTTTTCCGGTATCGCACATACCCGTTTTTCGATATGCTTTGAATCGAGCTTTCGTCGTCGGTGAATCTGATTTCGCCCGTCGATTCGATTTCGAGCCGGCCGTTTCCGTTATTTACAATTATTCTGCTTCCAAAGCGGTGACAAGATGCTGCAATAACTAATATTACCAGCAACAAGGTTAGGTTTCTGATTGTCTTCATGGATTGTTGTAGATTATTGTTTTTCTGTTCGTTTCAGGTAAGCAAAGTAGCCCAGAAAGCTTAGCGCAAGGCAAAAAGCAATGATGGCTATCGAGTGAATTCCAAACGGGCGGGTTAGGGTGGTCAAACCAATTCCCAGGCCAATTCCGGCCAGAACCAGAAACCATTTCAAGGCCTGACTTTTGGCATCGGTTTGTTTGGGCTGCAAAATTTGTTCGACAACCTTATCGGAAACTCCCTTGTCAATCATCTTATATTTCAATCGGCTATCGAGGATTAGCCTGATAATGGTAATGATGAAATATACAAAAATATAGGCCGCAGCAAGAGTTGCCGGTATTTCGAACAATTGCTTCGAAAATGAATTTCCTTCCACAAAATGATAATTATCCTGTGCACTCAGCACCATTGGCGCAAGTAGTACAACGGCAAGCATGATTCTCTTTTTCATTCGTATATAAGTTATTAAATTATTGACAGCAGGCACGTACTTATGGGGAATAGTCATTTGTTCATTTTTGGTTTGTATGAGCTTATGCGCTTAGGACTATTTCATCTTTATTGTTTTTAATCGATTAGACTGACAGGTCACATTATTGTTGCAATTAATTCACGATATATTCAGTGCGTCCATTTGTTTCTGGTATTTCCTGAACATTTCGAATCCCTGGAACAGCAGCGTGACAAGCGTAATTGCCGCGAACAGGTATAGAAACAGGGTAGATGAGCCTGTAAATGAACCTGAAAGATATTTACTAAACTGTATGCCCGAAAACAAGATCGCAACGATTCCGATGCACACAAACAGGTACACGGCAAATATTTCCCACGAGAATCGAGGTTTGGCTGGTTCGATTTGCGACATAACCAGATCAGCTAAATTGAATCCGAATGCAGGTTTTTCTTGTTGCTTAATTCCTGAAAACAGAATCCGGTAAGTTTCCACTTTCTCCTTGCAGGTCCGACACGATTCAATGTGTCCGGTAATCGATTCGTCGCAAAGCAAAGGTTCTGAAACGTATTGCTGAAGTTCATTTTCAGAAAGATGTCTGGCTATCATAGTTCTTCTTTTTTGTATTTGCGTAATAAATTGTCTTTTAACGATCGCCTTGCCCTGAACAAATAACTTTTTACGGTTCCCTCCGGAAGTTCGGTTATCCTTGAAATTTCTTCGTAGCTCAGTTCTTCGTTATGGTACAGGGTGATCAGCGTTTTGTGCAGGGGCGAAAGCAATTCAATTTCCGTTTTCAGTATTTCATTTAACTCGCGCTGAAAAATGTCGTTTTCGGTTTGACTAAATAAGTTGCCAATTAGTTTTTTGTCGGCAAATTCTGGTTCATTATCGTTCTCATCCTTATCACCGGCAAACTTGTCGAGCAAAACAAGCTTTTTCTTTTCGAGATACGATAAACAAGTGTTATAGGCAATTTGTGCTATCCAGGTCGAGAGTTTTGATTGGTGCCTGAAACCGGGAAGGCTTTTGTAGGCTTTCAGATAAATGTCCTGGGCAATGTCTTTCCGGTCTTCGGTATTGGCGATCATTTTGAAAACAATCTGCGTAACCAGTCCTTCGGTATTTTGAATAACAGTTACAAAAGCATTGGTGTCGCCACCCAATACTTTGCCAACCAGCTCCTGATCTGCCTGTGTATTTCCCCTGTTTTCTTTCACTTACCCGATTAGACTGCCGGTGCCCAAAATTGTTGCAAATTCAGAAAAATAAAAAAAAGGCTGAACGGGAACCAGTTCAACCTTGTAAGCAGTAAGAATGTGTATTATATCTTTTCACCAGCGATGCGTCGATTGCGTAATGAAGAAGCGTTCCTTTTTATTTCATCACTCAGTTCCGAATAATTTTGTAAAAATTCTGCATCAGTAAGTTTTATTTCTTCTTCAGGAAAACCACAATCAATAAAAAGTTCAACGTCTTCGCAGGCCGACAAAAAATACTCGTATTCATCCCGAATACTAACAGCATAAATAATCCATTCATCGGCATTGAGTTCATACAATTCTTTGTAATATTTTAAAATTGTTGTCTGGACTAAATCAATAAATTCAAATTTTCGTTTTTCTTCCCAATTAAAGAATTCGAGCATCTGCTCGTTTTCATGATTGCGAAATACGATCCATTCTGCATCATTCAACCATTTATATTGGGGACGGGCGTTTTCATCAATCGTGTGAGGTTTGTGTGGACGACCATAAAAATCGACCCATTCTTCAAACTTGGGATACTTTTCGCGAATGTTCACACCTTGCTTTTGTCCCTGAACCAGGTTATACAGTTGAAACAAAAGCGTATGGCCGGTAGTCTCGGCTATTGTATCGATATATTCCATCACCATCGGTCGTTTTTCTGTTTTAAAAACGGGGTATTGTTGCAGCATCAGCTCGTGTATGGCCGATGGCAACTGTTTTATTACCTTGCGATATACACGAAACATAAAGAACAACGAATCGGATTTATCTTCAATAAGTGTTATAAATTCCTTTGGAAGATAATTTTTGTTCAGGTTATACCATGCTTCATAATCAATGTCGCCTTCGTCGTCATAAATCATATTCCGATGTATTAATTATATTGAATTTTACAGTGAACGTCGATGTAACAAAGGGTTTATAATGTTTTGGTTTTTATCTCAAAATATCCTCACTGGTGTTGATTTGCAATCAGTACCTATTAACTACGGGGCTGTGATACGCTTCACTCAAACCCGAATTTAACTAATCTTTTTCACTGGTAAACCACGTGAATATGACTATTCGGTTGCTTTGATTATTATCAGTATATGTAACTAAACGTATATTCAGAAAAAATAGTTTTCTGCTCGCCAACCAGTTCGGCTTTTACCGGGTTGTTGTGAATTTAGTTCATTTTTTCTTTCAGGAAACTATTTTGACCTTTCCGTCTGGAAAAAAACAGGACTTGTGTATAAAAAACAGGTTTTCCCCGGAGGATAGCAAACAACACAAAAAGTGCAACCCGGAAATGGTTGAATGTTTGTTTTTATCAGTGTTATCAGGAATAAAGAAAGCGGGAAACTCCATCCGGAATCTCCCGCTTTGATCTGGGAAAGTCTAAAAACGTTAGACTTTTAACTTACAATGTTTAGATGGTTATTTCTCGAAACATTTGTTGTTGAAAAACTTAACCGGTTCGCTGCAGTTTTCGCCATCAACAGTCCAGGTGTTGCCCGATTGAAGTAATTCGTCCATGCACGAGACTCTGCGTTTTGACTGAACGGTTTCAATCTGTTTTTTCATTTCCTGATCGTAAACCGGGGCTTCAACGCTGCGGATAACGCCCATGGCAACCGGGAATTCAGGAAGCGACATATTGATTAAAGCTACTTGTAATCCAAGGTTATCTTCTTCCGGATGATGCACCAGAATGTCGTCGCGGGTAATGCCGTTTTCGCCAATCTTTGCCACTTTCAGGCGTCCGTTTTCCAGAATTAAGCCTTTGTCTTCCTGCTCGCCGAAAATCATCGGTTCGCCTTTCTTCAGGAAAATCTGGCGTTCTGCACGGAATTTAGGATCAGTCACAAAATCGTGAATCCCATCGTTGAAAATTACGCAGTTTTGCAATATCTCAACAACCGAAGTCCCTTTGTGCTGGGCAGCATCGGCCAATACTTCCTGCGTATGTTTCACATTGCTGTCAACCGCACGGGCAAAGAATGTTCCGCGCGAACCCAAAACCAGCTGGCCGGGAACAAACGAATCTTCGATGGTTCCGAATGGCGAAGTTTTGGTAATAAAACCGCGGTCGGTTGTTGGCGAATATTGTCCTTTGGTTAAACCGTATATTTTGTTGTTGAAAAGGATCAGGTTCAGGTCGATATTACGGCGAACGAGGTGAATAAAATGATTTCCACCAATAGCCAGAGAGTCGCCGTCGCCGGTAATTACCCAAACAGTCAAGTCGGGATTTGCTGCTTTAACACCTGAAGCAATCGCTCCCGCACGACCGTGAATCGTGTGGAATCCGTAAGTGCTCATGTAATATGGAAACCTCGATGAACAACCGATTCCGGAGATTACCGCAAAATCTTTGTGGGCAATGTCCATGTCGGCCATTGTTTTTTGAACAGCATTCATGATGGCATAGTCACCACAACCCGGGCACCACCGAACTTCGGCAGCACTTTTAAAATCTTTGGCAGTATAATTGAATTTTGTCATGATTAAGCCTCCAATATTTTTTCAAAATTTTCAACTAATTCGTGTACCGAGAATGGTAACCCTTTCATCTTGTTTACCTGGAAATACTGATATCCCGGAACTTTATCGCGCAGGTAGCCGGCAAATTGGCCCATGTTTAATTCGCAAACCACAATTTTCTTAAACTTACTGAATACTTCAGCAGTATTTGCCGGTAGCGGTTTGATGTAGTTGAAATGAGCAAGACTGACTTTCTTCCCTTTTTCCTGCATTGCACGAACAGAGCTGATCATGTGTCCGTAGGTTCCTCCCCAGCCAACAACCAGCAGGTCGCCTTCGGTTTCACCAACCACTTCCAGTTCAGGAATCATATCAACCACTTTGTCAACTTTAGCAGCACGGATTTCGCTGTTTTTCTGGTGGTTGTCCGGATCGTGACTTACGCCGCCGGCAACATTTTTTTCCAAACCACCAATGCGGTGCTCAAATCCTTCCATTCCCGGGATTGCCCATTCGCGTGCCAGGGTTTCCGGGTCGCGTCCGTATGGTTTAAACAACTCAGGATTGGTTGCTTTGCGCGGTGTAATTGGAGGAAGTTCGGACATTGCAGGAACACGCCATGGTTCGCTGCCGTTTCCGAGGAATCCGTCAGTAAGCAATACCACCGGGACCATGCGTTCCAGCGCTATTTTTGCTGAAAGGTAGGCATAGTAGAAACAATCGGATGGTGTGCTTGCCGCGATAACCACCAATGGGCTTTCGCCGTTGCGTCCGTATAGTGTTTGTAATAAATCAGATTGTTCAGTTTTGGTAGGAAGACCGGTTGATGGTCCACCACGTTGTACATTTACTACAACGATTGGTAATTCAGCCATTACCGAAAGTCCCAGGGCTTCCGATTTTAATGCAAATCCCGGACCTGAAGTTGAAGTTACCGCCAGGTGGCCAGCAAATGCAGCTCCTATGGTGGTACAAATTCCGGCGATTTCGTCTTCAGCCTGAAACGATTTTACGCCCAGGTCTTTTCGTTCGGCCAAAGCCTGAAGAACGTCGGTGGCGGGTGTAATAGGGTAGGAGCCGATAAACAGTTCTAATCCGGCTTTTTCAGCAGCGGCAACAAAACCCCAGGCTGTAGCCAGGTTTCCGTTGATGTTGCGGTAAGTTCCTTTTTCGATTGGAGCCGGGTGAACAATGTACTGTGGCGTTGTTTGCTGAATGTTCATTCCGTAGTTGTACCCGTCGTGCAATACTTTCAGGTTAGCTTCGGCAATCATTGGTTTTTTACCAAATTTCTTCTGAATGAACCCTTCGATATAATCCAGCGGACGATCGAAAATCCAGCATATCAAGCCGAGAGCAAACATATTTTTACACCGCAGAACGCTCTTGTTGTCCAATTCCAGATCTTTCAAACTTTCTTTGGTCATGCTGGTAATAGGCACCGGAACCTTTACATAGTCGTCCAGTTTTAATTCGCCAAACGGATCGTTTGTTTTAAACTGAGCTTTTTCGAGGTTCTTTTCACTAAACGAGTCAACATCAAAAATAATAGTTCCGCCCGGACTCATAAAAGCAGCGTTCGCTTTTACCGCAGCCGGATTCATAGCTACCAGAACGTGGGCCAAATCGCCCGGGGTGGTAATCTTTTTCTTTCCAAACTGCACCTGAAATCCAGAAACTCCTCCAACTGTTCCCTGGGGTGCCCTAATTTCTGAAGGATAGTCAGGAAAGGTTGAAATATCATTGCCAAGTAAGGCAGAAGTGTCGGAAAACAATGTTCCGGTTAGCTGCATTCCGTCGCCCGAGTCGCCCGAGAACCGAATCGCTACTTCTTCTAGTTCTATTACCTTTGCGTCTTTCATTTTGATATATTATTTTGAAATCGGTCTTTCTGCTTATAGTTTGTTATTGATTTTGGTTCAAATTTATAAAACTATAAAAAGCTTTGAAATTTTTATAGATGAGTCCATTTTTTGACGGCTTCAAAAATAACCATTATTTGATATGACAGACAGGATAATCCTAATTATTTATCTCAACTTTTTTTATATAGAACTTAGTGGTTTTTCAGTTCTGTTTTGAGGTAAAATCCCTTAACTATTTCGTTCCGGCATTACCTTTCTTTCCTATCTTTGTTCATAAAATCTAAAAAACAGAAAATGGCTCTGATAAAAACAATACTAGGAAAAACACCTGCTTTTGGCGAAAACTGTTTCCTGGCCGAAACCGCCACCATAATTGGCGATGTTGAAATTGGGAACGATTGCAGCATTTGGTACGGTGCAGTTTTAAGGGGCGATGTGCATTATATTCGCCTTGGAAACAACACCAATGTGCAGGATAATGCGGTGATTCATGCCACATACCAGAAATCGCCTACCAATATTGGCAATAATGTTACCATTGCTCATGGCGCAATTGTTCACGGATGTACCATTCACGATAACGTGATGGTGGGAATGAATGCCGTAGTTTTAGACAATGTTGTAATTGAAGCCAACTCCATTATTGCAGCCGGATCGGTTGTCAGTAAAGGAACCCGCGTTGAAAGTGGTTCGGTTTACGCTGGTATTCCGGCGAAGAAAATAAAAGATATTGGACCCGAGTTGCTCGAAGGCGAAATTCAGCGAATTGCCAAAGCATATGGCATGTATTCGAGCTGGTATAAAGAATAATGCAGAGACGCACGATCGTGCGTCTAAATGAATAAAGAAAAGCTGGAGATTCCTAAAGGAGTTTCCAGCTTTTCTTTATTTGATTAATGGTTGCGATATTGCTATCTCCATTTTGGCACAACAGGAATCCGCTCCCCATCAGCAGTGGTGTGTTCTTCCAGCGAGTTTTCTTTTGATTGAATCACCATATAAATCATGGTTTCATCCGAATCATTCCGAATGCCTCGTTTCCCTTTTGGCGCAACGCGAATAACACTTCCCTCTTTTATTTCAAAGCAATCCTCATCAACCTGGTAAAATCCAAAACCTTTCAGGATAATGTAAGTTTCTTCATTTTTCCGGTGAATATGGAAATAAGGCTGCTCTGTGCGAGGTGGTAACATGTTAAACGAGATTTCAGTTCCTGTTGCATCGGTTGCATCTTTCAGGAATACTTTTCCTTCAATCAAAGTCTTCCTTGCCGGATGAATCAAACTATAATCCATTAACTCATCAAGATTACCGAGGTTGACTGCAGTGTAATTTTCGTTTTCTGATAATTTTTTAATCTGTTTCATGTTTTCATTATTTGTTCTATTACAAAACTCAATAAAAAATCAATCAAAAACAAAAGCGGGAAACTCCTTTCAGAATTCCCCGCTTTATTTTTGTTTTGTCCGGTCTTCGGTCTCCCTTCCCCGGTCTTCAGTTTTTTACTGGTAAATCGCTTTCGCTTTTTCAGCTGGTTTTTCGCCTGCTTTTAACGGGCAAATCCGGAACGAATAGTTGTATGCTTTTTCTCTCAAACGATATTCATCGTGAGTCCATGCACCCCAACTGTCGTCGCCGCCAACACCTTGTTGTTTGTAGTCGATGTTAACCGAGGTCAGGTCGCGTGGCTTCACATCGTTGATATGCCGGCGTACCATTTTTTGTCCTTCTTTAACGCGTCCATCAGTGCGGTCTGGCGATTCGAAATCTTCCATAATCTGGTGATGAGCACTAACCGATAGCAATGGCAAACCGACAAACTCTAATCCCAAACCTTCTTTGTTCGAAATGGCTACCCAGCGAACGTCAACTTTATTACCGTTTTCCTGCGGACGAACATATGGGAAGTACTGATCGGCAACGGCGCCGGTGTACAGGCCAACCAAAGCACTGGTATAGCGGTCGGCATACGATTCGTGCGGGCCACGACCCAACCAGCTGATCTGATCGAATTCGCGTGGCATAACCAGGTTAACGCCAAAACGAATGATTTCAGGAAGAGAATCGTTTGCCTTTTTAAAGTCGTTGGTCACTACAATTTCTCCATTTCCAAGTACTTTATATGTTGAAGTGTAGTTGGCAATTACCTGTTTTTGTTCGTCATTCAGGTCGAAATTAAAAGTAACAATAGCGTTATTACCTTCCTGTTTTACGGTAGCCGATTTAACGGTTTTTTGCTCGCCGGCTTTTCTCCAAATGCGGCTGCGTTTATCCAGTTCGTTTCCGAAGTCGTTATCAATAGGAGCACGCCAGAAGTTTGGAACTGGTCCGGTCAGGAGCATTTCTTTTCCGTCGAGAATATAGCTTCTCAGGGTTGCTTCATCTTTGCTGAAACTGATTTTGAATCCGTTTCCTTCAACAATAATCATATTTCCTTCTTCTTTCGATTTAACCGGAGGAAGATCTTTTATAGAAGCAGGTACCGCTTTTTTGCTGAACGGAAGTTTCATTTGTTCGTAGGCCAGTTGAGTGCCTGCAGGTAAAATACCTTTCTGGTTTTTCAGTTTGGCGTAAATATTCAGGAAATATTCGGTTGCGGGCTTAGCTTCAACGGTTACATCCAATTTCAGTTTTTTACGCTCCGCCGGAGCCAGGTTAAGATCTTTAATGTCTCCCGATTTCAGAACCTGACCATCGGCAACGACTTCCCAGGTAAAATTGAACTCATCTAGATTGGTAAACGAGTATTTGTTGATGATTTCTATTTCGCCCGAATTGAGATTAACGGGTTTGAATCCAATGTTCTGGTACACTTTGCCAACTTCGTATAAAGCCGGTTTTGGCGTTCTGTCGGCCTGGATGATACCGTTGCAGCAGAAATTACCGTCGGTAGGCAAAGTATCGCTGCCCAAATCGCCACCGTATGCCCAGAATTTGTTGCCCTGCGCATCTTTGGTGAGGATTCCCTGTTCAACCCAGTCCCAGATAAAACCGCCCTGAAGTACCGGGTATTTCTCAATCAAATCCCAGTAATCCTGAAAGTTTCCGGTGCTGTTGCCCATTGAATGTACATATTCACACTGAATGTATGGTTTGGTTGGTTTGCTTTTGGCATATTCTTCCATATTCTTCATGCGGGCATACATAGGGCACATAATATCGGTGTTGTCACCTCCGTGAGCCTGTTCAAACTGAACCGGACGACTTTGATCAACCGATTTCAAATAAGCATAAGTTGCTTCGAAGTTTACCCCGTTTCCGGCTTCGTTTCCCAACGACCAAATGATTACCGATGGCTGGTTTTTGTCACGTTCGAACATGTTTTTGGTGCGGAAAAGGTGAGCGTCTTTCCATGTCGGATCTTTGGCCAGCGATTTTTTGCCGTATCCCATTCCGTGAGATTCGATGTTGGCCTCGTCAACAAGGAAAATACCATACTCGTTGCAGAGTTCATACCAGCGTTCTGGTTCAGGATAATGCGAGCAGCGAACGGCATTGATGTTGTGAGATTTCATCAGCTCAATGTCTTTACGCATAGTTGCTTCGTCCTGGTAATGGCCGGTAACTTCGTTATGTTCGTGTATGTTGGTACCTTTTACATAAATGGCCACACCATTTACCAGTAGCTGTGCATTTTTAATTTCTACCGTGCGGAATCCAACTTCCTGGTGTAAAACTTCGATGGTTTTACCGGCTTCGTCTTTCAACGTAATAAACAAATGGTATAAGTTGGGTTGTTCGGCTGACCATGGTTTAGCCGCCGGAATACTGGCCACAAGGTTCACAGCAACAGGCTGGGCAGTGGTTTTTACCGATTGATTCATCTCAGCAACTTTTGTTTCCCCGTCCATCAGCACGGCATCAATGGTTACCGAAGGTGTATTGGCGGCTGAATTTACCACTTCAAGGGCAAGTTTAAAATCACCGTCTTTGTAATTGTTAATCAATTCTGATGATACCCTGAAGTCGCGGATGTGCTGTGGATTGCGGGCCATCAGGAAAACATCGCGGGTAATTCCGCTCATTCGCCAGAAATCCTGATCTTCAAGGTAACTTCCATCACACCAGCGATATACTTCAACAGCCAGCGTATTCTCTCCTTTTTTCAGGTATTTGGTAATGTTGAATTCTGCCGGAGTTTTGCTGTCTTCGCTGTAGCCAACCTGCTGTTCGTTAACCCAAACATACATAGCCGAACTCACCGCTCCAAAATGGAGGAAAATATCCTGACCATTCCATTCTTCAGGAATGGTAAACATACGTTTGTAAGAACCTACCGGATTGTAATCTTTAGGAGGCAGAGGCGGGGTCGGCTTAAACGGATATTGTACATTCACATAAATCGGAACGTCATATCCCTGAAGCTCCCAGTTTCCCGGAACAGTAATTGTTTTCCAGTCTTTGGTTTCGTAATTATCCTTGAAAAAATAGAACGGGCGGACATCCGGCGTGTGCGAAAGGTTAAACTGCCATGTTCCGTTCAGAGTACGAATATATGGCGATTGCCAGATGTCGTATTGACTGGCCTGCTCAATGGTAGCATACGGAATATAATAGGCTCGAGGAGCTTCCCGGTTAATTTCGTTTACAGCGGGATTTTCCCAATCTCTGGGTGTTTTTTCCTGAAAAGGTTCGTTTTTGTACTTGCTTTTACACGAACTGGTTGCAACAGCCGCGGCAAAAGCCAATAATAACAAGCGATACTTCATAAGATAGGATTTAAGTTAGTATAAAGGCAAATAATTGTGCCTACCGGTAGGAACTGGTAGGCATACAAAAATGCAAAAATTTCTTGTCATACCCAAACGATGTGTTTTCAAATATCACATTGTCAAAATCTTCATGAGTTGATGGTTTTTGTGTTTTCTCGCTTAAACGCAGGCTACGACTGGCATTTCAGGTTAAATTAAAATGAAACATTTAGCTGCCCGGTGATGTGGATCGTTAATTTATCTTTCGGCTCAAAAGTTTGTTAATTTTGTCGGCTCGAAAAAGGAAGTAGAAGTTATGGAGCTGAAAATATACCCTGAAGCAAAAGCGTTAATTTTTGATCTGGACGGAACCTTGTCCGACTCGTTGCCTGTGCACATTGCCAGCTGGCACGCCGTATGCGAGAAGTTGAACTGCACGTTTGACGAACGCATCCTGGTTGAAATGACCGGGGCACCGACACTGAGTTTTGCTGAACGGATAAAACGTGAGCAAAACCTTGAAATTGATGCTGAAGAATTGGTGGTAATGAAGCAGCAGGAATTCTGGAAAAATATCAACCAGATAAAGCCTCACGATGCGGTGATTGGGCTGATGAAAGAGGCTCATGGAAAAATCCCGATGGCTGTGGGAACCGGAGCGAGCCGCACAAGCGCCATGTTGCAGCTCAAAGAACTCGAAATCGACCATCTCTTTGATTTTATAGTGACTGCCGACGATGTTGACCGCCACAAACCCGAACCTGAAACTTTTCTGAAATGTGCCGAATTAATGGGTGTTGAGCCCAAATATTGCCAGGTATTTGAAGATGGAGAACTGGGAATGCAGGCCGCTCAAACGGCAGGAATGTTGCTGACCGATGTTCGTCCGTTTGTTACGGATCCTTTTGCCGGATCGGACAAGTAAAAAATAAACAACCCGAAGAACTAATTTTCCTGCAGTAAATATTGCTCGAACATTTTTTCAATCTCGAATTTGCTGATTCCTTTCCCGATAAATACCAGCACATTCTCCAGCGGTTCGTAGGGATTTGAAACAGATCCTTCCGAGATGCAGGTCATTCCTCCAACCGAATGAACGATACCGGTTATCGGGTTATCTTCAAAGTTTACCAATCCCTTAATTCTGAAAATTTGCTTCCGGTAAACCGAGGCGAAATACTTGAACCATTCGCGGAATTTCGCTTCGTTAATGTATCCGCTAAAACGAATGGTAAAGCTGTGAAAGTCGGATGTGTCAGACTCGTAGTAAAATGGTTTGCGCAGCTTTTTGATGAAATCGTCCTGCATCTGCGGATGAAGCATGTATAAATGCGATGAGTCGAGGTATGCAAAATTGGTTTCAATTACCCGGGCTGTTTTGTTGAGTGCCGTTATTTTTTTTCGCACATATTCCAGTTTCTGAGGATCGGCATCGCCCACCTTGTTTAAAAGAATCAGATCGCTCAGCAAGATTTGTTTTTGCTGTTCAAAATGCCCGAACTCTTCCTGAAAATTAACTGCATCAACCAGGCAAATCGTTCCGCGGAGCTCGAATAAGCGCTGCAGCTCCTGATCCTGAAAAAAAGTTTCGATTATAGGTCCCGGATCGGCAACCCCGGTGGTTTCGATAATCAGCTGTTCCAGATGGTTGTTCTTTTTAACCAACTCCTGAAGCGCGAGCGAGAATTCGTTGAAAATACTGCAGCAAATGCAGCCGTTGTTCAGTTCAAGAATATTTTCAGGCTGATAGTTGGCAATCAGTTTCGAATCGATGGACACATCGCCAAACTCGTTTTCGATGAGGCCGATTTTTACTTCATAATTCTGCAAAAGCAGGTTATTGATGAAAGTAGTTTTTCCCGAACCGAGAAAACCGGTAACAATGGTGACAGATATTTTGGGTTTCACAGGCTATATCAATTTGAAATTACATATAAACTATGCAGGTCGCAAAATGTTCCTGATTAAAGTTAAATCATTTCCCCCATTAAATTCCTTCTGAATTTCGGGAGTCTGAATATTATAAAACAACTTTCGGGGCTGAAATTTTATGTTGTATTTTAAGTGGAAATCCTTAACTTAAGAACCCTACTTCTACGGTACAAACTTCACCTGCATGAAATTAATCCGGATAAAATCGTTGTCAACTGGAATGTTTAGCTGAATAAACGATGCGTCGGGCGCAATGGGTGCCAGTATTTTTCCGTGTATCTGATAGCCTTTCTCCAATGTTGTTTTGCGCAAAGTGGTCGATTTCCAGGTATCGCGCAGTTCATTCAAATCCAAGGCCTGAAATTTATTTTCGGCACCAGCAGCTAATGCAACCGGCAACAAATCGGTGCGGAGATTATCGTTTCTTGGGTTGTCGTCGCTCAAAACAGCAACGCCAGTGGCAATGTCGATTCCGGCTGCCAGTAAGCTCAATCCGATTTGGTTCTTCTGGTTCGATTCATTAATTGAAAGCTTCCTGTGCAGTTCCATAATTTTAGCTTCAGGATCAACAACACTGAGTGTGTCGCCATTTAATGGTTCGCCCTTGCCGTTCAGCGGTACAATAAACATTTGCGAAGGATCGACGAGGTAATCCATGTTCGAGCGATTGGTAATCTCCACATCAAAGGCATACCACGGTTGCTGAACTTCGTCGAACCCAACTTTGGCAATGATTCCAAAAACTGAATCACCCGTAAATTCCTGTCCATAGAACCAACTGGTTTTATCGGACTGAGGTTTTAAGCGTAAAATGCTTTTGGGAGTTGAACAACTTGAAAAAAATATCAGGCAGATGCAGAAAAAGAGGTAGTTTAATTGTTTCATGTTTGCTTGTTTTGTGTGTAATTCCAAATATTATGCCAACACATAAAATATCGACCGGCTAAATACGTCTTACGAAGTAAAAATTTGAATTGAAATAATGAGCAAACTAAAAGTAATTATAACAGGCGCCACCGGAATGATTGGCGAAGGTGTTTTGTACGAATGCCTGCATCATCCTGAAGTAGAACGTGTTTTGGTGATAACGCGTAGTTCGACGGGCTACTCGCACCCCAAACTGACAGAGATTATTCACAACGATTTTTCGGATATTTCATCGCTCGGCGATCGACTGAATGGCTACAATGCCTGCTATTTTTGTCTTGGAGTTACTTCAGTAGGTAGAAATGAAGCCGACTATACCCGTCTGACTTATACACTGACGCTCAATTTTGCAAAAACACTGGCCGGGCATAATCCGGAAATGACTTTCTGTTACATTTCTGGCGCCGGAACCGACAGTACCGAAAAAGGGCGTACCATGTGGGCACGTGTAAAGGGCAAGACTGAAAATGATTTGATGAAATTGCCTTTTAAACAGGTTTACAATTTTCGTCCGGGAGGAATTGAACCGTTTTTGCCGTTACGACCAACCCAAACCTATTACAAAACCTACAAATACCTGAAAACGATTTTCGTGCTTATGAAATTAATTGCACCCGGAATGGTAATTACCTTGAAAGATCTGGCTGCGGCAATGATTAATTCAACATTAATAGGTTATCATACAAATGTGTTGGAAATGAAAGATATGAAGGTTTTGGCAAAAGCAAACGTGAACTAATGAGGATGGCAATGTATATAATAATTTCAGTAATAGCGGTAATGACGCTAATCACAGTTGTCATCCTGAATCAGGCCAGTTTTGGTAAGCCAGCTTCTGGCGATCGGCTCAGCAGGATTCAAAAATCATCAAATTTTCTCGACGGACAATTTCAGAACCAGAGTTTTACACCTACGTTTGCCGAAGATGTGTCGAAATGGGAAATGATCCGTGATGGGATTTTCAAGATAAACAAGCGAAAAGCTCCAACGACATCCCTGCCTTCGGTCAAAACAGATTTGAAAAGCCTAGATCCGGAGAAAGACGTTTTGGTTTGGTTCGGGCATTCGTCCTATTTCATGCAAATTGACGGTAAAAAAATGCTGGTCGATCCGGTTTTCTCCGGAAATGCTTCACCATTTTCGTTTTTGGTAAAGAGTTTTAAAGGCAGCGATATTTATACTCCGGATGATTTTCCGTTTATCGATTACCTTTTTATTACACACGACCATTGGGATCATCTCGACTACAAAACGGTTCTGAAATTGAAGTCGAAAGTGGGTAAGATAATTACCGGTTTGGGCACTGGCGCCCATTTGGAATACTGGGGTTTTGACCACAAAATGATTGTTGAATTGGATTGGAATGATTCGGCAGCGCCCGATTCAGGGTTTCAGTTAACAGCCACTCCCGGACGACATTTCTCAGGGCGTGGGTTCAAACGGAATCAATCCATTTGGTGCTCATTTGTGTTGCAAACACCTACAAAGAAGATTTTTATTGGTGGCGATTCGGGTTACGACACACATTTTGCCAAAATTGGTGCCGAGCATGGGCCATTCGACCTGGCTTTGCTCGAATGTGGTCAGTACAACAAATCGTGGAAATATATTCACATGATGCCCGAACAAACGGTCCAGGCTGCCATCGACTTAAAAGCCAAAACACTGATGCCGGTTCACTGGGGCAAGTTTGCCCTTGCGCTTCACGCCTGGGACGAATCGATTGAACGGGTAACCAAAGAAGCATCACGGCTGAAAGTGCCGATCATTCATCCAATGATTGGAGAAGCGGTCAATCTGGACGATTATGGAATTCAGAAGCAATGGTGGAAAGGAATAAATTGATAGATTTGGACTGAATTTATCAAAAACAAAATTCATGCTTAGCTTGTCCGAAATCACTATTCGTCAGATTCAGCCAGCCGATAATCCTGCTTTGGCAATAATCATCCGGAACACATTAACCGAATTTGGCGCTGCCAATCCAGGTACCGTTTATTTCGATTCAACGACCGATTCGTTGTTCGAACTCTTCCAGGTGCCACAAGCAGCTTATTTTGTAGCCGAAGCAAACGGCCGGATTTTAGGCGGTGGCGGGATTTTTCCGACCGAAGGATTGCCTGAATATACCTGCGAACTGGTGAAAATGTATCTTTTGCCCGAAGCCCGCGGCATTGGACTTGGCCGTACTTTGATTGAAAAATCTCTGGAAACAGCCAAAGAAATGGGGTTTCAGCAAGTTTACCTCGAAACTTTGGATGAGCTGCATTTTGCCCTGAAAATCTACGCCAAATTCGGATTTGAATACCTGAAAGCGCCGATGGGAAACTCCAAACACTTTGGCTGCGGGTTGTGGATGCTGAAAAAGTTATAAGTTTAGAATGATAAGTTATGAGTTTACAATGGCCGAAAGCTCATAACTCAAAATTTATAACTCATTACACTTTGATGTCCATCCTCGCAAACGGAACGGCATCCATGCCAATAAATTCGCCTTTCAGGTATTTAAAATGGCCGGTAATGGCAATCATGGCCGCATTGTCGGTAGTAAACGCAAATTTCGGGATGTGCATTTTCCAGTGACGTTTAGCGGCTGTTTCAATCAGTGCATTTCGTAGTCCGGAGTTGGCCGAAACACCACCGGCCACAGCAACTTCGCGGATTCCGTTTTCTTTGGCGGCTTTAATCAGTTTGTCGAGTAAAATATCGATGATTGTCTTTTGCAGTGAGGCACACAGGTCGGCTTTGCGTTCTTCAATGAAATTTTCATTTTGCTTCAGCTGATCGCGCAGAAAATACAGAAAACTGGTTTTTAGTCCGCTGAAGCTATAATCGAAATTCTGGATTCGGGGTTTTGCAAATTTGAATGCATCCGGATTTCCTTCCTTGGCCAGCTTATCAACAAACGGGCCGCCGGGGTAGGGCAGTCCCATCACTTTGGCGCATTTGTCAAAGGCTTCACCGGCTGCATCGTCGATAGTCTGGCCAATAACCTCCATGTCGAGGTAATCTTTCACCAGGATAATCTGCGAATTTCCTCCGGAAACCAACAAGCACAAAAACGGGAATTTAGGTGGATCGAATGGCACATTTTCTTCTTGTATAAAATGCGCCAGTACATGCGCCTGCAGGTGGTTTATCTCGACCATTGGAGCGCCGGTTGACAGCGAAAATCCTTTGGCAAACGATGTTCCAACCAATAACGAACCAAGCAGTCCGGGGCCACGGGTAAAGGCAACGGCAGTAATGTCCTGGTTAGTAATTCCAGCTTGCTTAATGGCCTGATCGACAACCGGAACAATATTTTGCTGATGCGCGCGGCTGGCCAGTTCGGGAACTACGCCCCCGTAGGCCTCATGAACCTTTTGTCCGGCAATGATGTTCGAAAGTAATACGCCGTTCCGGATAACCGAAGCCGAAGTGTCGTCGCACGATGATTCAATTCCCAGTATAAATATGTCTTTCTCTTTGTTCATCGGTATCAATAAAAAGCCCGAACTTCCGTTTTATTCATGTTCAGGACTGGTTTTTATTCGTCTATTTGTATTATTTTGTATTCAAATTGGAGCGACAAAATTATCAAAAAAACACTTAAAATAGGGCTACCCATACTGGGCACAGTTGTTGTGCTCCTTTTTTCTTCCTGGCTAATTCTCCAGAGCCCGGTTGTGCAAACCTATCTTACCCAAAAACTTGCTGCTGAACTTTCTCAGAAATTCAACACAAACATCACATTGAAAGGTGTTTCCATTACTTTTTTCAAAGAAATAATCCTCAAAGATGTTTTGATTGAAGATCAAAAACATGATTCTCTGTTATTTGTTCATGAGCTTTCGGCCAGTATCGATTCGTTCAGTGTGAAAAAACGCTATGTGAGTGTTAAACAGCTGAAGCTCGATCAAACTTACCTCAATGTAAATTCCGATTCATTGGGTAAAGCCAATTACCAGTTTTTGCTCGATGCATTTAAGCAAACCGATACCACAAAAACGAGTGCCGTCGATTTTGGATTTATCATGAATCAGTTTGTTTTTAACGATGCCCGGATTAGGTATGCATACCGCGATAGTGCCGGGCAGCACAAGATTTCGCTTGACGATATTTCGTTTGGTATTTCGGATGTAAAACTGGCGGGCGAAAATATGGCGTTCAGGATAAACAAATTTGGGTTGAACGACCAAAAGGAGTTTATACTTGAAGATTTCTCTGCCGGATTTTTATCAACACCTGATTCGCTTATAATCGATCACATACATGCTAAAACCCCAAATTCTGAAATAACCGAAGCGAATATATTCGCCGATAAACGGAAATTGGGTCCGGAGATGGACCTGCGAAAGTTAAAGATGAATATCGATTTGAAAAAATCGGTGATCAGCCTTAAAGATGTTGGTTTGCTTGTGCCTGCGCTGAAAGGGATGGAAGAGAATATTGAGGTTTCGGGCCAGGTTTCAGGAACGATGACCGATTTGAAGGGGAAAAACATCGAGCTAAGTCTGGGCGAACATACCCGCCTCGCGTTCGATTTATACCTGAACGGACTGCCCAATATTGCAAATACTTACATGCACATCGATCTGAAGCAGTCGTTTGCCGATTTGAACGATCTGAGCCGGGTAAAACTTCCGGATAATTTTCTGCTTACCCAGTTAAAGATTCCCTCACAACTTCTTCAGGCCGGAATTATTGAGTACAAGGGTAATTTTACCGGATTCCTCAGTGACTTTGTGGCCTACGGAACATTCCGGTCGAAATGGGGAGTTTTAACCACCGACTTGTCATTCGTTCCTTCGTCAGGCGAGAAACTTAAAATCAATGGTAAACTGAAAACAGTGAATTTTCAGCTGGGAGAACTGGTGCAGACCGATTTGCTTGAACGGATTACGTTTAACGGCGATGTGAAAGGCTTACTCAATCAACGGACACACGATTTTAGTGCCAGCGTTTCGGGGCGGATCGACAGCCTGTATATGAACGATTATCAGTACAAAAACATTGAATTGAGTGGCGACATATTGAATAAACGATTTGATGGTAGTTTGGTGGCGAACGATCCGAACCTGAAATTTCAGTTCGATGGTGAATTTGACCTGAATGTTCCTGTTCCGGTTTTCAATTTCAATATGCTGGTCGAAAAAGCGAATCTCAAAGCGCTAAAACTGGTTAGTAAGTTTAAAGAATCGGACGTTTCGTTTGCCATGAATGCCAACTTTACCGGAAACAATATCGATAATCTGGCCGGATCAATCCATTTTAAGGAAGGTGCTTACCGAAACGAAAATGGGTTTGTGTCATTCAATAATTTCGACTTGAAGACTTTTAACGAAGATGAGCCCGTTTTGCAGATCAGGTCCGATTTTCTGGATGCCGATATCCGGGGCCAGTACCAGCTGCATAACCTGCATAATTCAGTTCTGAAAATTATCAGCAATTACCTGCCTTCAGCCGGATTTACTTATCCCGACCAGAAAACGATGAATAATTTCGATTTCAGGTTTACGCTGAAAGATATCAATCGTTTTACGAACGCGTTGATGCCTGATTTAAAAATTGAATCCGGAGAAATTGACGGAAACATAAATTCAGAGAAAAATACCCTCACGGTAAAAGCTTCCTTCCCTGAGATAAAATACCAAACAGCTGTTTTGCGGAAACTAACCATAAATATGGATGGCGATTCGAAGCTCTACATGCGCAATAAAGTCTCCGAGATTGATTTGGGCGACCAATTTAAGGTTCATAATTTTTCGCTTATTTCCGAGGCTTCCGGCGATGTATTGGACTCGAAATTAGTTTGGAATAACTATGATGCCGTTTCGTTCAGCGGCTCGATAAATACCAGTGCCAAATTTTTCAAACAGAAAGACAAATCGCATGTTGAAATCGGGATAAAACCTACCCGTCTTTACCTTGCCGATAGTCTTTGGTATTTGAATTCGGGCTTAATCACTGTCGATTCGTCGATGATAAAAGTGAATGAACTCAGGCTTTCCAGTAAAAGTCAGTCGATTACAGCAGATGGTTCAATTGCGAAAAATCAAAACGATAAGCTAAATCTGGTTTTTAATCAAATTGATCTGAGGTCGCTCAACCGGTTAATTGGTGGCGATCTGGAACTGAAAGGCGAGTTAAACGGCAATCTCTCGGTTATCAATATTTATCAGCGGCCTTTGTTTCTTTCCGACCTGAAGGTAGTCGATTTTGGACTGCTCGGCCAGCTGATTGGCGATGCCAGCATTCAAAGCCGATGGGACAGTGATGCGGAGGAAATTGATGCAGATTTGCTTGTGAAATCGAAGCAGAAGGAGCTGCTTCACGCATTCGGGGTTTATAATCCGGGGAAAGACAGTCTTTCCGTTTATACCAATTTCGACCATTTTTCAATCCTGATTTTGCAGCCGTTGATGGGGAGCAGCTTTAGTAATTTTCATGGCGATGCTACCGGAAAGGTTTGGATTCATGGACCTTCGGGACACATTTTGCACGATGGTGCACTGTATGCTTCAAATGCCGGATTGATGCTTAGCGATTTGCAGGCAAATTATACCTTGAACGATTCGGTCAGGTTTGTTGGCGATAAAATTGTTTTCCCTGATATAAAGGTGCACGACGACTATGGAAATACGGGTATATTTTCCGGTTCGATCAAGCACCAGACTTTTTCGAAAATGATTTACGACATGACCGTTAAAACCGAAAGAGGTGGTAAAATTCTGGCCATCAATACAACGCCGCAAATCAACGAGCAATTCTACGGAAAACTATTTGCAAGCGGTGTTGCGCGCATTACCGGAAAAGGAGCCCAGGTGTTGATTGCCGGCGCGGCCCGCACCGAGAAAGGGACTGAAATGAATATTTCGCTCGAATATGAGGGCGATGCCCAGGAATATGATTTTCTGAATTTTATTACTCATGGTTATCAGCCTAAAGTGCCGGTAGCGAATTACCAGAGCAATAACTCCGACGTACAAATGAGGTTCGATGTTGAGGTTACGCCTGAAGCGAAAGCGCAGTTGATTTATAATTCAAAAATTGGTGATGTTATTCGTTCGCAGGGTTCAGGTAATCTTCGGGTTACGATCGATAATGATTATAACATTGCTTTGTTTGGCGAATATACGGTTGAGCAGGGTGATTACCTGTTTACCCTTCAGAATGTAATTAATAAGAAATTCGATATTCAGCAGGGAGGTACGATTGAGTGGAATGGCGATCCTGAAGTGGCAACCATCGACCTGAATGCGATTTATCGCCTGAAAGCCTCTTTAAGTGAGCTTTTTGCCAACGCGCAGGGCAGCACCGATTACACGCAGCGCATTCCGGTTCTGTGTAAAATTAACCTCACCAAAAATCTGAGTAATCCTGAAATTAAATTTGATATTGAGTTACCAACAACCGAAGACCGGATTCGGGATGAAGTGGGGCAATATATCAGTTCGGAAGAAGACATGAACAAGCAAATTCTGTCGTTGCTTGTTTTGGGTAAGTTTTATACACCTGAATATCTTCGGGGAACCTACTCCGGGACGAGCAATAACCTGGTCGGATCAACTGCCAGTGAGTTATTTTCAAATCAGCTAAGCAATTGGTTGTCGAAAATCAGTAACGATTTTGATGTTGGAGTAAATTATCGCCCTGGTAATCAGATTACAAACGATGAGATAGAACTGGCTTTGAGCACACAGATGTTCAATGACCGGGTGTCGATAAACGGTAATATTGGAAATAATACCTCGCAGCGTACCAGTGCCAACAGCAATGGTTTTGTTGGCGATGCCGATATTAACGTGAAAATTACCAACAATGGAAAGCTTCAGCTGAAAGCGTATAATCATGCCAACAATAACCTGATTTACGAAACTTCACCCTATACGCAGGGGGTTGGATTGTCTTACCGCGAGGATTTTAACGACTTCAATGAATTGTGGAACAAAGTGAAAAATATCTTCAAGCGGAAGAATACGCGCCCTGTCCGAACAAAACCGAATTAGTGTACGTTTAACTACTGTCGTGTATGGCTCTCATTATGATGGGTATAGGGGACGAAAATGAGCCTGGGAATTTATATTTAAATAAATTGTATTTTTGCATGGCATACTATTTGAATGAAAAGCATCGTTTTTGTTCAGGTTAGTTAAAACAAAATACATATGTTAAATTTAATTTTATTACAGGTTGGCACTAATTTAGCCGAAGCATCGCAGCCCACCGATACCACAAATCATGCCGGTGGATTGATGAGAGAACTTATTCAAACGGCTCTGAAGAGCGAACTGGTGATGGTACCATTGCTGTTATTGACCTTGATGGCAATTTTCATTTTTTTGGAACGCTACATTGCTATTTATAAAGCAGGAAGGATTGATTCAAGACTAATGAAAAAATTGCGCGAACATATTTTGGACGGAAGAATCGATTCCGCATTCTCTCTGTGCCGTAAAGAAAATACTCCTACTTCGCGTATGATTGAAAAAGGTATCTCACGAATCGGCCAGTCGGTGGCTGATGTTACTGCAGCTATTGAACATGTTGGAAACCACGAAATCTCGAGACTTGAAAGAAGATTACCCATTTTAGCCAGTGTTGTTGGCGCTGCCCCGATGATTGGTATTATCGGAACGGTTGTGGGTGTTATTCAGGCATTTTACGAAATGGCAAGTTCAGGAAATCCAATCGATTTAACACTGATTTCAACAAACATTTACCAGACCTTGGTAACTACGGTTGCCGGTTTCGTTGTTGGCCTTCTGGCATATTTTGCATACAATATTTTGGTAGCCAGTGTGAAAGGAGCAATATCCAATCTGAAGTCGGTATCCATCGAGTTTATGGACATTCTGAATGAGCAACCGGCCTGAAATAATTTACAGGATTCTTCGTTCTGATTGTTGTAAGTTGGATATATTCGCTGCAGGTATTTAAAGCTCGTAGATTAATTTGATAAGTATTATTCGTGGTGAAATACATTGAAGAACATAAAGATGGTTTAATAGGAACACTCGTTACTCACGGTGTTTTACTATTCTTATTGATGTATTTCGGCATTCTCATGACAAATCCAGCTCCGCTTGAAGAGGGAATCCTGGTTAACTTTGGCGATTCTGAAACCGGGTTCGGAATGGAAGAACCTGCGCCCGGCGAGCGTGAACCCAGCGTAAAACCAATCGAATCGGCTTCCGAACAGTTTGTCGCTCCGCCTCCACCTCAAAAAGCAGTCCCTACCGAAGCCGATGATGCTTTGGTTACTCAGGAAGTTGAAAAAACTGTCGCTGTTAAATCACAGAAAAATAAGAAAGTAACAGAAAAGATTGATCCTGAAAAGCAGCGTTTAGTCGAAGCTGAAAAACTCAGAAAAGAGGAGTTATTGCGTCAGCAAAAAGAAGAACAGCGTCTTTTGGCACAGGCTGCAGCCGAGCAACGCAAGATTGGTGAAATTAACAGTCGTGCAAAGAATGTGTTTGGCGGCGGTGGAAAAGGAAGTCCCGATTCAAAAAGTACCAGTCAGGGTGTAACTTATGGTACCGGAAACCAGGGAGTACCACAGGGATCGGCAAATGTTGACCGCTATGGACCCGGTGGTGGTATAGGCAATGGAATTTCAGCCAGTCTGGATGGACGTACTTCATTGTCGTTGCCCAAACCCCAATACCCCGGAAACGAAGAAGGAGTTGTGGTGGTTAAGGTAACCGTTGATAAAATGGGTGTTGTTAAGAAAGCTGAAGCTGGGGTAAGAGGATCGAATACGACCGACCCTGATTTGATTTCGGCAGCCAAAAAAGCTGCGCTTCAGGCCCGGTTTAATGTTGACGACAAAGCTCCCGAATTCCAGATCGGATCAATCACTTATCGTTTTGTACTCGATTAGCTGTTGAAAATTTAGTAATTTTTTAATTTTTGGAATTCATCATGTGTGTTAATTCCGATAAAAGCATAAAAAAAGCAAGTATTTGATTTTCATCGAATACCTGCTTTTTTAGTGTTGCATAGAGCAATGTTTTATACTAATTTATATCCGTCGCGGTATTCGTAATGAAGTAATTTAGTTGCGGCGCCGTCGGCATCATCAATAAATACTTCTTTTACCGGATCCCATTTTACCGTGCGTTTCAGTTCGCATGCAATGTTTCCGAGGTTACAAACTGTCGCACTGCTATGTCCAATTTCAACCGGAACCACAGGATCTTTGCGCTCACGAACTGCCTGAATAAAGTTAACCTGGTGAGGAATCTTGTTTTCGTACGGAACGTTATCGCCGGCTTCTTTGCTTGGAGGAGGAAGGAATTTATCATCCGAAGCTTTAAAATGTTCACGAGAAACTTCAATCCATCCGTCTTTTCCAATGAACTTAACACCTTTGGTGTTTTTTTCGTCAAATGGTTCCGAAGTCATAACAACACCATTGGCATATTTAAATGTCATGTATTGAGTTCCGTCGCCAATTGGTGAGGCTTCAACCGGACCGTTTTTATCCATTCCAAGTCCCCATTGAGCGATGTCGAACATATGTGCACCCCAGTCGGTTGTAAATCCACCGCCCATACCTTTGTACCAGCGCCATGCTCCCCAGTATTCTTCGTCTTTGTCGGGATCAACAGTGATAGGCGGATCGAGTTCTTTGTTGAATGGGACAGGATTTGGAAGCGAACCTTGCCATAAATCCCAATTCAGGTCAGCAGGAACAGGTTCAACCGGAAGATCGAACGGACGTGGAGGAGCGCCAACGTAGGCATGTACTTTTTCGATTTGTCCCAGCGCACCTGACTGAACTAATTTAACAGCATGCTGGAAGTTTGGGTCGGAACGTTGCTGGCTTCCTACAGCCAAAATACGGTTGGTTTCGCGCACAACACGGCGTAATTCCTGTCCTTCCTTAATGGTGAAAGTCATTGGTTTTTCAAGATATACATCTTTACCAGCCTTACATGCGGCAATGGCAATACGGGCATGCGAATGGTCAGGAACTGCAATTACAACGGCATGAATATCAGGGCGGGCCAACAAATCTTCAAATTTTTCGTAGGTCTGAACCTCAACTTCTATTTGTGCTTTTTTGTAGAAATTGTTCACGCGTTTCTCGAAACGTTTACGTTTCACTCCATAGACATCGCATCCGGCAACAACCCGAATGCCAGGGATTGAAATGAATCCGCTCAGCAAAAACATCGACTGGCGACCCATACCAATGAATCCCAGTTTCAATTTTTCTTCAGCTACTTTTTGCTTACAAGCTGATAATGATGAGAACATTGCCATCCCTGCAACTCCAATTGCAGCGGTTCCAAGAAAATGGCGCCTGGAAACACCCTTTTTTAGTTGATTGTCCATGTGAATAATTTGTTTTATAGTTTATTAATTTCGTGGTTAACAATGGTAAAAATACCGATTTGACTTTTCCCGACAAAATAAAAAATCGACAATCTCTATATTTCTTTTCAGGCAAACTTATGTTTTTACTGAAGTTTGATTTTACGTAAGATGCTGTTCTGTAATATATTTTATTAATTGAGGCATTACAATCAGATTAAAAGATTGCTTTTTTGTTCCTGACTTGCCAAACAGATACTTTTTTTTTTGATTTTTGTGAAGCATTCAAATGCCAAACCTATGAATGAATACATCAGTCTTTTGCAATCGTTAATCTCAGTTTCTTCCCTTAGCCGGAATGAACAAGATGCAGCCCGGATAATTCGCGATTTTTTATCTAATTCGGGGGTGATTTACGAAACGAGTGTAAACAATACCTGGGTCAGAAATAAATTCTGGAAGGAAGGATTGCCTGTAGTTTTACTGAATTCGCACATTGACACGGTGAAACCTGCAAGCGGTTATACGCGAAATCCGTTTTCTCCTGATATTGAAGATGGCATATTATACGGGCTGGGAAGTAATGACGCCGGGGGCCCTTTGGTGACATTGCTCGCTGTATTTATGCATTTCAATTTGCAGGAAAACCTTCCGTTCAACCTGATTTATGCTGCCACGGCCGAAGAGGAGATTTCGGGGTCAAACGGAATGGAAAGTATTCTGAAAGAGTTGGGAAAAATTGATCTGGCAATTGTTGGCGAACCTACAAAAATGCAAATGGCAATTGCCGAGAAAGGCCTGATGGTGCTCGATTGCACTTCGCACGGAAAGTCGGGCCATGCGGCGCGCGAGGAAGGCGAAAACGCTATTTATAAGGCTATGGCCGATATCGAAAAGCTTCGAAATTACAAGTTTGAAAAAGTATCTGATATTTTGGGCGCTGTTAAGATGTCGGTAACCGTAATTAATTCGGGTACTCAGCACAATGTGGTTCCCGATCTGTGTACGTTTGTGGTTGATGTTAGAACCAATGAATTTTATTCCAATAAGAAAGCTTTTCAAATTATTGATCAGTTAATAGAGGCGGATGTTGTTCCCCGTTCGTTACGCTTAAATTCATCCGGAATCCTGGTTGATCATCCGATCGTTCAGCGAGGCGTTAGTTTGGGTTTGAGCTATTATGGCTCGCCAACAACTTCCGATCAGGCAGTAATTCCTTATCCTTCAATAAAAATTGGTCCTGGCGACAGTGCCCGTTCGCACACGGCCGATGAGTATATTTATATTTCAGAAATAGCGGAAGGGTTTAAAACTTACGTCGATTTGCTGACTAATCTCCGGTTAAAATAAAAAGAGAGACCTGTCCCCCAACAGATCTCTCGTAGAATGCTCCAGAAAAAAAATCTGAAGCTGGAATATATAACATTAATCGAACTTCTTTTTTTTGAAGTGAGTTTTTGGGGCTCACCAGCGAACTAATCACTTTCGGCCAAAGCCATTTCGTTGTGCTGTGTAATGTCGAGACCGGCAATTTCTTCTTTCTGAGTTGCACGAATTCCAACGAGGCTGTCAACGATTTTGTAAAGAACAAAAGTCATTACTCCTGAGAAAATGATTGTTACTGCGGTTGCTACGAACTGTATCCAAAGCTGTTTTGGGTTGCCGTAGAATAAACCGCTGTATGAAGACTGGATAGCTGGTGTTGCCAAAAATCCGGTTAATAAAGCTCCGATAATACCGCCAATTCCGTGTACACCAAAGGCGTCGAGCGAATCGTCGTATCCAAATTTGTGTTTTACCACCGAAACCATGAAGAAACAAACGACTGCAACAATGATTCCGATAACTACAGCACCTAAAACACCAACGAATCCGGCTGCTGGAGTGATTGCTACCAATCCGGCAACAGCACCTGTACAAATACCGATTACAGTAGGTTTCTTGTTAATCATCCAGTCTAAAAGAACCCAGGTGAAGGCTGCAGTGGCAGTTGCAACGTGAGTGGCAAGAAATGCGCTGATGGCTAATCCGTCGGCTGCTAATCCGCTTCCGGCGTTAAAACCAAACCAGCCGAACCACAGTAAAGCTGCACCAATTACTACCAGTGGAATATTATGCGGAGCAGTTGGATGATTATTGTAGTTTCTTCTTGAACCAATCATCAATGTCATTACTAATGCTGAAATACCAGCGTTGATGTGTACAACAGTACCACCGGCAAAATCCAACGCACCCATTTTGTACAACCAGCCATCGGCCGACCATACCCAGTGTGCAACGGGGTTGTAAACCAGAATAGCCCAAAGCAGAGAGAAAATCAGGAAGCCTTTGAACTTGATACGTTCGGCATAAGCACCAATGATAAGCGCCGGGGTAATTACGGCAAACATACATTGGAACAAAACGAACAAAAGATGTGGGATTCGGGCTGTTGCCTGAGAAATATAATATGGGCTGACATCGTTAATGCCGATTCCGTTCAGAAAAGCCCAGTCGAATCCGCCAATGAATGGGGCAAGTGCACCTGTTGATGATCCGAATGATAAGCTGTATCCGAAGAAAACCCACTCGAGGGTAATAGCAGCTGTAAGAATGAAACATTGCATCAGGATATTTAAAACGTTTTTCTGACGAACCAAACCGCCATAAAATAAGGCAAGGCCCGGAATAGTCATCAACATAACCAATGCTGTTGCAACAATCATCCATGCAGTGTTGCCAAAATCGATGTAAGGTGCTGGTGAAGGCACTGCTGCTGCCGCATCTTCAGCAAAAAGGAGGGTAGGGGCAATTAAACCTAGTAATGCCAGTCCTGTATGTTTTATCTTGGATTTCATATTGTTATATTCTTGTAGTAAATTTTTCTGATGTTTTTTGCTTACTTGTTGTAGAGCGATTCGTCGCCTTTGTCTTTGGTGCGGATGCGGATCGACTGTTCAATTTCGCTGACGAAGATTCGTCCGTCACCGCTTTCTCCGGTATAAGCCGCGTCGAGAATGGTATTTATTGATTTTTCGACATTGATGTCGCGAACAACAAATGAGATGTAGATGCGGGCAACAGAGTTAACATCATATGCAATTCCTCTGAATATAAGTCCTTGGCGTGCTGTGCCTTGTCCTTTAACTTCCCACCAAGACAGGAAATCGATATCAGCTTCGTGTAATGCTGCACGTACTTCTTCAAACTTGGTTTTTCTAACGATGGCTTCAATTTTTTTCATGATTCTATGTATTTGAGGGTTTTAATTTGAAATACTATAATGAGATTCCGACAACAATATGGAACTGTTCGGTTGATGGGTTCAGGATTACTGAGCCGCTAACCGGAATCGAGAAACTATCTGATATTTTCAGCGATTTGGAGGTTTTTAAGCCAACATTACACAGGTTGAAATTGGCATCCTTGGTGTACTGTCCGTCGCCTGCGCCGGCAAACAAAGTAACCGGACCTGCAGCCAAACCTGCTTCGAAGTAAACATCTTCGGCATTGGTCATATAAGCACCGGCAAGTGAAAATTTACCCAGCCCAATAGTCACCATTGGTTCGAAATAGTGCGAATTGCCGTCGAAGTATTCAGCAGTTGGAAAATAGTAATCGGTAACGGCAAATGTTAGTGAACTTTTTTCGCCAAGGCTTACTCCGTATGAGGCAAATAAATCGGCTTCGGTTGCTTCGTTGGTCGAAAAGCAATAACTACCCCAGGCACCGATCGAAAATCCGCCATTGGTATATTTTAAGGTTGGCTGCATTGCCGGGCCCGAACCGAATTTGGCCCCACGCCATACGTAACTGCTGTACAAATCAACTCCGGTTGTCCACGAACTGGTCTCTTGTGCTTTAATGTTTAATGAACAAATCGTCATAATAACAAAAGCCATAAGGGTAATAGTCTTTTTCATGATTCTCAATTTTAGGGTTTAACTTTTATTTTCTCCTTAATTTCAATTTTAGATGTCATGATTTTGGGGTGTGTTGTGAAAAAAAAGATCATTTTTTCAGTGGGGGCCCCTTTTGTTCGACTTGCTTGCTCAAAAGTATGTATTTTTTGAAAGTATTACCTGTTTGAAATAGGGGGTATGTTGAAGTTAAAGATAAATTAACAAACGAAAGTCTGTAAAATAATGGGGGTGGTGTTCTAAAAAAGTATGAAATTTTGAACTAAAGCTTTAAAAATATGGGGTGTGTTTTAAAAATTGATAAAAATTAGATTTGTAGTTTGTGTTGTAATTGTATGATTGTTAAATGGTAATGTTTTATAAATTAATATTGACAAAATGATGTATTATTTATTTAAAATATGTATAAATGATATTTTAATTGTGTTTGTGTAGATAAAATGTAATAAATTGAAAAAAAACGTTGTGAAGAATATTTTAATGAATAAGATAATTATTTGGGATGGCTAATTCTTTACAAACCCCATTTCAGAAAACTAGAGTTTTAAAAGTGGGACGTCATTCCTTATCTGGCCGATTTTTACAAATACTCAGATAAGAACGTGATTTTCCTGATTTTTATCCGGGAGAAACGGGTTTGGTGCATTATTTCGTACAATTGTCTGTTATACAAAGCATCGTAGAGGCAGTTTTTTTATATTTGCACACTTTTATTTTGTGTTTAACGTGTATATATGACTTTCCTGAGACAGCAAATACTTCAGATTTTTAAATACTTCATTTTTTGGATGATATTCTTTTGGTTGGCAAAAGCAATATTCCTGGTTTTTAATTTTAACCAGACAAGCCTGTTGACGGCTGGTGAGGTATTTGGAATTTTTGCTTACGGTCTGAAAATGGATATTTCAACAGCCTGCTATTTGCTGGTTATTCCGGGTTTGCTGTTTACGCTGATGTCATTTTTATCATCGAGGCTGGTCAATCGCATTATATATATATATACCCTGTTTTTTATTGTAGTTGCTGCATTTTTAGCAGTTCTCGATCTGGGATTGTACCCGCATTGGGGCACCCGCGTAAATATCACTGCTTTTAATTACATCAACGATCCGGTGGCTATGAGTGCTTCCGTATCGGTTAGCGACGTGCTTACCGGAATAGTCATTATTGCAGTTTTGTTTTTCACATTTAAATATTTGTACCGAAAGCTGTTTCCTGAAGGAATTGCCGTTGCTCTGAAAGCCAAATGGTATGCTTCGGCGCTCATGCTGTTTCTGGTTGCCACTTTAATTATTCCTATCCGCGGAGGTTTTGATACTTCGCCATTGAACCTGAGTTCGGTGGCTTTCAGTACAAAACTATACGTCAACCAGGCTGCCAGCAATTATTTGTGGAATTTTACCAAATCGGTTGAAAAGCGAAAGAGGCTCTCGAATCCATGTAACTATATGCCGAAAGAAGAAAGCGAAAAGCTTTTTAATCGGTTTATACAGGGCGATTCGCTAGTTTCAAGGCCTCAGCTCATTAAAATCAATCCGGATAAGCAGCCCAATGTCATTTTTGTTATTCTCGAAAGCTTTTCGAACAAGGTGATTGCTCCGCTTGGTGGAATGCACGGAATTGCGCCCAATCTGGATTCACTTTGCACCAAGAGTACGGTATTTACCAATTTCTACTCAACAGGAAACCGCTCCGACCGGGGAATTTCTGCTTTGATCGGCGGATATCCTTCGCTGTTGAGCACGTCAATTATGGTTTCTCCTGAAAAATCGAGAAGCCTGACTTTGCTTCCGGAGTATTTTAACCGGCACAATTACCACACTTCGTTTTACTATGGCGGCGATATTAATTTCTACAACCTGAAGACATTTATACTGCAAAGCAAATGTGAGAAAATCGTCACCAAAGCAGACTTTCCGGCGAAACTTGCACGAATGACCAAATGGGGAGTTCCGGACGGATATCTTTTTGACAAGGCTCTGGAGGATTTAAAGACCGAAAAAGAGCCATTCATGAAAACGATTTACACCGTGAGCAGCCATCCTCCATACGATGTTCCGTACTCAAAAATCAAGGGTAATTCGGTTGACGAAAAATACCTGAACTCGGTGGCTTACACCGATAGTTGCCTCGGGGCGTTTATCGATGGTTTCCGTAAGTCGCCGCTTTGGGAAAATACCTTGCTGATTGTAACCGCCGACCACGGAACCATTTCTCCCGGTCCAACCGATATTACCGAAACCGCTTCGTACCGTATTCCGCTGATTTGGTCGGGTGGGGTAGTCGATTCGTTGCAGCGCATTGAAACAATAACTCAGCAGTCTGATTTTGGAACTTCGCTTATTCATCAGTTGGGCTGGAAAGCCGATTCGTCGAAGTTTGCGAAAGATTTCTTTACTTCGCGGCCGTTTGCTTTCTATGCGCTAGATTCGGGCTGGGGGTATGTAACTCCGGAAGGTGAATATTATTTCGATCAGAATTCGCATGATTTTGTTCGGAAGCCTGCAAATAAAGCCTCTGGTGACCTTTCGTTTCCGAAAGCCTATATGCAGGTTTTGCACGATGATTTTATAAGCCGTTAATCAATAACGATGCGATTTGTCGCGTCAATAAACCGAAACCAAAAAATAATGCAATCGCAATCCGAGAAAATATTTCTGATCATTAATAAATATGCCGGCCACGGTGTTGCCGAAAAAGCTGTTGATGTAGTAATTCCTTATCTGAAAAAGAAAGGATTTGCTGTTGAGTATTCGTTTACAAACCACCCGGGACATGCCACTGAACTGGCAGCTAAAGCTTCGGCCGAGGGATATAATCAGGTTGTAGCTGTTGGTGGCGACGGAACAGTAAACGAAACAGCTTTGGGTTTGATCGGTACCAATACCATCATGGGTATTATTCCAATGGGATCGGGAAATGGGCTGGCGCGCGAATTGGGTATTTCGATGAATATTCACAAAAGCGCCCAAACGCTGGTCGAAGGAAATAATTTGCACATGGATGTTTGCCGGCTGAATAATCAACGGTTTTTGTGTACCAGTGGAATTGGTTTCGATGCACTGATTGCCGATAAAATGAGCAAAGCTTCTTCGCGCGGGTTCTTAAAATATGTACAACTGGTCATTCAGGAAAGTATTTTTTACAAGGCTGTTGATGTGAAGATGGAAATTGATGGGCGGCTGGTTGAAGAGCAGGTTTTTCTCATCACTTTCGCCAATGCATCGCAATTTGGCAACAATGCCTATATTGCGCCGGGTGCCAGCATGACCGACGGTTTAATTGATGTTGTGGTGGTGCGGAAATTTGCCAAAATATGGATGCCATTTTTTGCAATTGCACTTTTTTCGAAATTAGTACCCCGCTTGCCTTTTGTTGATTGCTATAAAGCCCGCAAAGTTGAGTTGCTGAAGGCCGATACTCCGTATTTCCATTTCGATGGTGAGCCCGGCAAACTTAGTGTTCCGGCTAGCATCGAAATTGACTCACAAAAAATCTGGGTAAAAAGCCGTAATTTATAGCCAGAGTAACCTTTTTGTTTTCCTGCCAGACCAATCGTTAAATTGTCAATCGCTTTCTGTTCTGAACTTTTAGGTCGCTTTTTTCAGCAATTTGCTGGTTTTCGTCCCATGCAACCTGTCCTGAAATGAATACCAGCTTCCCCGGGTCGCCCACCACGATTTGAGAAAACCAATATTGGTTGGAATTGAACTGTTCTTTGGGATTGATGCATTTCTTATTCATGAATTATATTTTTTCGTTTTTGGAGTGAACCGAAAATCAGGATAGCGAATTATAATCCGATTTACTTAACTGCAACGTATCTTTTACTGAACGAATAAATTATGCTGACATTCCAAATGAAGTCTTTGCTTCCCAAAACGTTGGACTCAATGGTTTTATTCACGAGCGAAGAAATAGAAACTGGGCAGTTTTTCTTGCTGATTGCGAGTGTCGATCCCCAATAGAAACCATCCTGTTGGCCAGTTTTCAGGTAATAGATTTGAGGATTGAACCTCATGGAATATTGGTCGCTGAGTTTGATGTTTGTGAAATTTGCCCGGGCAGCAACAAAATGGGTATGTTTAATTATATCGCTCTCAACGCCGTACGAGTAAAGGTAATATGCACCAACGTTTATTTTCTTCGAAAGGATAAAAGTAGGAGTGAGGTCGCCCGCAAGGTAGCGTTTTAGAACCAGGACTTCGGTCGAAACCCCGTTGACCAAATAGCTTTTGGTTTTAAACGAAAGGGCAGGATGAGCACCCAGATTAATCAGGAATTTGTTGCCGGTGAGTAATTTATACCTTCCCCAAAAAAGAAACGACCAGGGCTTTCCTTCAAGGGCGAAGCGAAACTGAGGTTCAAAACTGAACTTTCCCCGGCCAATCGAAAAGTCGAAAATAACAGCAGGCTTACCCAATGTAAACGACGGAATGGTGGATATTCCTTTGTTGGTAACTGTTATTGTTCCTGAAAAACGCATGGGCTGACTGGGCCGATCGTTATCTTGCGCCATTGTTACCTGGGAGTGGCCGGTAAGCAAAAGAATGAGAAACAGGCTTAGGATTTTTAATGCGAAATGAAGTTCAGGCATCCGGATATTCGTTCTTTGGGATTGAAGCACAAGCCTCAGCAGTTCCGGATGATGGGCCAATGCCGTCATCGGTCCTTTTACATTTCTTTTCATAAGCCGATTCTTTTGTAGCGTTAGGTTTTAGCGCGTAGCACAACACGTGAGCTGCACTTTAAATTTTGTTTGTGGGTTGGCAGTTTGTTTATTTCCTGCATTAAATTACAAAAGAATCTGATTTACACGATTTTCCAAAACAAAATTCAAATCAAAAGTTACGAAATTCAAACAATTCCTGTTGCTTGCTGAATTTTTCGCCGGCAGTTGCATATCTGCAATCAGCTTTACCTCCTTATCACTTCACTCAAATGATTATACCGGATTACAAATCCTCGTTTTAAAAGTGCCAATCACAAATTAACACTGTAATTGAGAACTTTTAAATATCCCGAAGAACAAGGTTCTGAATGCCTGTAAGATTTAATTGAATACCGGTAAGATTTAATTGAGCGGCTTTAAGATCATTATGAATGACTCTAAGATGTCTTCGAACGCCTATAAGATGGTGTTGAACGACTGCAAGATGTCTTCGAACGTCATTAAGACATCATTGAACGCCTGCAAGATGTTGTTGAACGGGTGTGAGATGTTATTGAACGCCTTTAAGATGCTTTCGAATGCCTGTCAGAATGAGAATGTTCTCAAAAAAAGGGAACAACCCTTGCGGATCATTCCCTTCGTTTTTTATGAGTCACGGTTTCCGGTTTCCCTTCTCCGTTCTTTTTTGTTATTTGCTGTGTTTAATGTTTGCCTGGGCAGCAGCCAAACGTGCAATTGGCACGCGGTATGGCGAACAGCTTACGTAGTTCATTCCTACTTTGTCGCAGAATTCAACCGAACTTGGTTCGCCGCCATGTTCGCCGCAAATACCTACTTTCAATTCAGGTTTAGTCTGGCGGCCACGGTTTACGCCAATTTCAACCAGTAAACCAACACCATTCTGATCCAATACCTGGAATGGGTCTTGTTTCAGGATACCACGGTTGAGGTAATCTGGCAGGAATTTACCGGCATCGTCGCGCGAGTAACCCAAAGTCATCTGGGTCAAGTCGTTTGTTCCGAATGAGAAGAAATCGGCTTCGGCAGCAATGTGGTCGGCTGTTAAGGCAGCGCGTGGAATTTCGATCATGGTACCTACCAAATAGTCGATACGGTCGCCTTTTTCAGCAAATACTTTTTCGGCCACACTGCGGATAATGTCAGTCTGGTTTTTCAACTCTGCAACTGTACCTACCAGCGGAACCATAATTTCTGGACGGGCGTCAACACCTTTCGCTTTCAAATTCATAGCAGCTTCGATGATTGCGCGAGCCTGCATGGCAGTGATTTCAGGATAAGTAATACCCAAGCGGCAACCACGGTGACCCAACATCGGGTTGAATTCGTGCAGCGATTCCACTTTGTGTTTTACCTGTTCTACGGAAATACCCATTTCAGCGGCCATTTCTTTCTGGTTGGCTTCTTCGTGAGGTACAAATTCGTGCAATGGTGGGTCGAGCAAACGGATGGTTACTCCGTAGCCAGCCATCGCTTCAAAAATTCCTTCGAAGTCGCTGCGCTGCATTGGCAACAGTTTTTCGAGCGCTTTTTCGCGTCCGGTAACGTCGTCGGCCAAAATCATTTCGCGCATGGCTTTAATGCGGTCGCCTTCGAAGAACATGTGCTCGGTACGGGTCAAACCAATACCTTTTGCACCGAAATTACGGGCAATCTGTGCATCTTTTGGCGTATCGGCATTGGTGCGAACACTCATGCGGGTATATTTTTCAGCAATTTCCATCAGTTCGCCAAAGTATCCACTCAATTCAGGATCGATGGTAGCAATTTTGCCGTCGTAAACCTCACCGGTAGTACCGTTCAACGAAATGAAATCGCCTTCTTTAAATGTTTTTCCGTCAACCACCATGGTGCGGGCTTTGTAGTCGATCTGTAGCGATCCGGCACCCGAAACGCAGCATTTACCCATACCACGGGCCACAACGGCAGCGTGCGAAGTCATACCGCCACGGGCAGTCAAAATACCCTGAGCTACGGTCATACCACGAAGGTCTTCAGGAGAAGTTTCGATACGAACCAACACTACTTTTTTACCTTCAGCAACCCATTCGGTAGCTTCGTCGGCAAAGAATACGATTTGTCCGGTGGCAGCTCCCGGTGATGCCGGCAAACCTTTAGCCAGAACGCGGGCAGCTTTAATCGCTTTTTTATCGAAAACAGGGTGAAGTAATTCATCCAGTTTGTTTGGTTCAACGCGCAATAAAGCTGTTTTTTCGTCAATCAAACCTTCTTTTAGCATGTCGATGGCAATTTGCACCATAGCAGCACCGGTACGTTTTCCGCTGCGGGTTTGCAACATCCACATTTTGCCTTCCTGAATGGTGAATTCCATGTCCTGCATGTCTTTGTAATGCTTTTCAAGGTTCTTCTGGATGTTGAACAAAGCCTGGTACATTTCAGGCATCGCTTCTTCAAGCGAAGGATATTTGGCAGCGCGGTCGGCTTCAGAAACACCAGCCAAAGCAGCCCAACGTATCGAACCTTCTTTGGTAATTTGCTGTGGGGTACGGATACCGGCCACAACGTCTTCGCCCTGAGCATTGATCAGGTATTCGCCGTTGAATAAGTTTTCACCGGTTCCGGCATCGCGGCTAAAGCAAACGCCTGTTCCTGAAGTCAGACCCATGTTTCCGAATACCATCGCCTGAACGTTAACTGCAGTTCCCCATTCTTCAGGAATCTGGTTCAACTGGCGGTAGTAGATGGCGCGGTCGTTCATCCAGCTGTTGAATACGGCACAAACGGCACCCCAAAGCTGTTCGTATGAACTTTCAGGAAAATCGTGACCTGTTTTAGCTTTTACAGCAGCTTTAAATTTGGTAACCAGTTCCTTCAATGCATCCACCGAAAGTTCGTTATCGTTGATCACACCTTTTTCGTGTTTTACTTCTTCCAGAATTTCTTCAAAAGGATCGATATCGGTTTTTGATGTAGGTTTCATATCGAGCACCACGTCGCCGTACATTTGAACGAAACGGCGGTAGCTATCCCAAACAAAGCGTGGATTTCCGGTCTTCTTGGCCATACCTTCCACCACGGTGTCGTTCAACCCAAGGTTCAGAATGGTGTCCATCATACCTGGCATTGAAGCGCGGGCGCCTGAACGAACAGAAACCAACAGCGGATTGGTGGAATCACCAAATTTACCACCGGTTTGAGCTTCAACCTGAGCAATAGCAGCTTCAACTTCAGCTTTAATCAGGCCTACAACATGATCTCTACCCAGTTTATTGTATAAGGTACAAACATCAGTAGTGATGGTAAATCCGGGAGGAACAGGAACGCCAATCAGGTTCATTTCAGCAAGGTTTGCACCTTTACCTCCAAGCAAGTTTTTCATGTCAGCTTTTCCTTCAGCTGCACCATTTCCAAACGTATAAACGTACTTTGTCATAGAGTGTTAATTTATAAATTATTGATGTGTAGTCAGTTGTTTGTTGAGGGATGTGTAGAAGACAGTCATGTACTGTATTTTAAACTAGTTGTATTTTCTTTTTACTTTGTTCGAATTCAAAAACAAACGAACAAACGCCGGTTTTGTTTTTGAGTTTTGAGTGATGCAAATATATATATTCGTTTATCAAGCTAAAAGCACTTTCTTAACTTTAATTTAATGTTCACTCATTTTGTCGGTTAAATTCCTGTTGCTTAAAATTCACTTTTTGGAAAGTTGTCCGGAGAAAAGAAAATCAGAAATAATTCCTGATTTTGGGTGCACCATAGTTAGGCTAATGTTTTCCTGTGATCTTAACAATACTTAACGATCGTTTAAATCTGTTAACTGAATGTTGAATTACATTTGTTTTGTAGTTAGTAATAGACACACTTTTAGGGTTTTTTCATAGAAATAGGTTTGGTTAGGTTGAAAAGGATGGTTGGAACCATCCTTTTTTCTTTGTTGCCCGGTAAGTATTCTGCAGAGTGTGCCGAAACGATATAAAAGATTTAACAGGCTTTAACCTTCTTTTGCAGTAGTTAACAGGACTATACCTTACATTTGTATCGTAAGTAATGCACAAGGTTTTTTTCATAGAAATAGGTTTAGTTAGGTTAGAAGAGGAAGACAGAGGTCTTCCTTTTTCTTTTTCAGGTATTACCGACAAACAAATTAGGTTATTTCAGGTGTAATGAGGTATTAATATTCTTTAACTTTGGTTTAGAGCCCTTAACACAATCGGGTTTTATATTTGTATTATAGCAATAAAGATGGACGTTAGGTTTTTTTCATAGGAATAGATTAGGTTTTGTGAGAAAAGGATGAAGTGATTCATCCTTTTTTTATTCATGATTGCTATTCTGAATTGGTTTTCTTAACACGGTAACTCCAAAGAAAAAGAAGACCTACCGCAATAAAAGGAATCGCTACGATAAACATGTTCATCAAACTTTGGCCTGCTGAAAAATGGTTTCGGTTAAAATTAATAAGAAAGACAGCAATGCTGAAAAGAATCCCCAGGACTGTAAATATCCAGCCTCCTATATACTCCCGTTTCCATGCAATTGCCAGAGCCGCAATTAGAATATAACTTGGAATAAGATGAATGAGAAAACCGCCTATTTGCTGCCAAAAGGTTAATTCGGGCGCAAATGCGTCGAGTGCAAACATGCTGATAAAAAGAATCATGAAAATACAGAGGATTCGTGGGGCCCAACGGATAAACTGATTTGATTTTTTCATTTGGTTTTATTTATATTCCTCAATAAATACGCTGGTATTTACTCCAACATAAAATTATAGTTTCACAAAGTTCTGGTTATTTTATCTGTTAGGAACGGTATCGGTCTGAAAACATTAATTTTTATGTCAAAAATTCCGTTCGAAAGTAAAAATTCCTGAAATTTTTTCCGTATAAACGCATGTTCTCAGCCAATTTGTCCAAATCGATAATGTTTAATTTGCTGGCAGGCTGTTTGATTGTTTGATTCCCGTATTTTAATCCAGAAACAATAAAAACAGGAAATATATGAACTTTAACAATTTCACAATCAAATCGCAGGAAGCCATTCAACATGCGTTTGAAGTGGCTCAGGGCAAGCAACAGCAGGCTATTGAAACGGGTCACATTCTGAAAGGCCTTTTCCACGAAGCCGAGAATGTAACCGGTTTTTTGCTGAAAAAAGTAGGAGCAAATCCGGTGGTGATTCAGCAGGCACTCGACCGAATTGTGGATTCGTACCCCAAAGTTTCGGGCGGCGAAACCTACTTGTCGAACGATGCCAACCGGGCTTTGCAGAAATCGGTTGCCATTATGCAGGAAATGAACGATCAGTTTGTTTCAGTTGAGCATATTCTGATGGGTTTGCTCGAGACCGGCGATACTATTAGCCGGATGCTGAAAGATTCGGGCGTTGCCCGCAAAGAGCTGGAAGCTGCCGTGAAAGAACTGCGCAAAGGCGCGAAAGTCGACAGCCAGTCGGCTGAAGATAAATTCGATTCGCTTAATCGGTTTGCAGTCAACCTGAACCAGCGGGCCCGCGAAGGCAAACTCGACCCGGTAATTGGCCGCGACGACGAAATTCGCCGCATTCTCCAGATTTTGTCGAGAAGGACAAAGAACAATCCAATATTGATTGGTGAACCCGGAACCGGGAAAACCGCCATTGCTGAGGGTTTGTCCCAGCGTATTGTTCGTGGCGACGTTCCTGAAAACCTGAAATCGAAGCAAATTTTCTCGCTCGATATGGGTGCTTTAATTGCCGGAGCCAAGTACAAAGGCGAATTTGAAGAACGATTGAAAGCGGTGGTTAATGAAGTGATTGGTGCCGATGGCGAAATCATACTTTTTATCGACGAAATTCATACTCTGGTTGGAGCCGGAAAAAGTGAAGGGGCCATGGATGCTGCCAATATTCTGAAGCCAGCTCTGGCACGCGGCGAACTTCGCGCAATAGGTGCCACTACGCTGAACGAATACCAGAAATATTTTGAAAAAGATAAAGCGTTGGAACGCCGTTTCCAGATCGTGAATGTGGATGAACCCGATGCTTTGAGCGCTATTGCCATTTTGCGTGGACTTAAGGAACGCTACGAGAACCATCATAAAGTGCGGATTAAAGATGAGGCGATTATTGCTTCGGTCGAATTGTCACAGCGGTATATTACCGAACGCTTCTTGCCTGACAAGGCTATCGATTTGATGGACGAAGCAGCTGCCCGTTTACGACTCGAAATGGACTCGGTTCCGCAGGAGCTCGACGAGATTGATCGCAAAATCATGCAGCTCGAAATTGAGCGAGAAGCCATCAAACGCGAGAAAGACGAGAAAAAACTTTCGGTACTGAACGAAGAAATTGCCAACCTGAAACAGGAGCAATCGAAATTCAGGGCACAATGGCAACTCGAGAAATCGCTGATCGACGGCATTCAGCAGAAAAAACGTGAAATAGAATCGCTTAAACTTGAAGCAGAACAGGCCGAACGTGCCGGTGATTTTGGTCGTGTGGCCGAAATTCGCTACGGAAAAATTCGTGAGGCTGAAACCGAAATTGAAAAACTGAAAACCGAGTTGAGCAATAACAAGGAGCAGCACCTCATCAAAGAAGAGGTTGACGCCGAGGATATTTCGGAAATCGTATCGCGCTGGACCGGCATTCCGGTGGCTCGCATGTTGCAGAGCGAACGCGAGAAATTGCTCAATCTCGAGGATGAATTGCATCAGCGGGTGGTTGGTCAGCACGAAGCTATCCGCGCTGTTGCCGACGCGGTGCGCCGAAGCAGGGCCGGACTTCAGGATGAAAAACGCCCGATAGGTTCGTTTATTTTCCTCGGGACAACCGGTGTTGGTAAAACGGAACTAGCCAAAGCACTGGCTGAATTCCTGTTTGACGACGAAAACATGCTGACGCGCATCGATATGTCAGAGTATCAGGAGAAATTCTCGGTCACCCGTCTGATAGGTTCGCCTCCCGGATATGTAGGGTACGACGAAGGTGGTCAGCTCACTGAGGCTGTTCGCCGGAAACCTTATTCGGTGATACTTTTCGACGAAATCGAAAAAGCGCATCCTGATGTATTCAATGTGTTGCTGCAGGTACTCGACGATGGCCGTCTGACCGACAACAAAGGACGGATTGCCAATTTTAAGAATACCATCATTATTATGACATCGAACATTGGCTCGCACCTGATTCAGGACAGGTTTGAGGAAATGAACGAGCATAATCATGCGCAGATTGAGGAGCAAACCCGTACCGATTTGTTCGAGTTGCTGCGAAAGACCATTTCGCCTGAATTCCTGAACCGGATTGATGATGTGATCATGTTTACCCCTTTGACCAGGAAAGACATCCGTAACATCGTAAAATTGCAGTTCAACCTGATTTTGAAGCGGATTCCGGAAGGCAAGTTTACCATCGAAATGACCGAAGCTGCCACAGATTGGCTGGCTATTGTAGGGTACGATCCTGCTCATGGGGCGCGCCCGATTAAACGAATGCTTCAGAAATACCTGATCAACGATTTGTCGAAGGAAATCCTTTCCGGACGAATGGAAAACCGCACCCATGTGACGGTGGATGTTGAAAACGACGAAATTGTATTTCGGTACGAATAAGTCAGAAGACTGTTCCTGGTAGGGATTCAACAAGTATTGAGATTCCTCATTCCGCTTCGCTGCATTCGGAATGGCACCGTTGCTAAATAAAGAGGGGTTTGACCGGGCGGTAAAGCCGCTCGGTTAAACCCCTCTTATTGATAGTAATTGTCTTCCGAACATAGTGAGGATTCTCTTTTTATTGGCAATGAATATACTTAATCACCAGCTCGCGTGTGGCTTCCGGATTGTCTTTCAGTTCATCGCTCAAATTTTCATCCTGAAATGCGGTCAGCGATTCAATGGTATGATCAATCAGATGTTGCGGAAAAATGCTGTTTTTTTCAAAGATTTCGCGCTTCGAATTCAGCCGTTTACCTGATTCAACACACGACGCCGGTAGCTGCTGGAGTTTTTGTGCCGGAATATTTCTGAAGATGTTTCCTTCCACATAAAGCTGATCGGCCATTTCCAATGCATTCGGCATATTTATTCCGTGCAGCGAAGCAACGATCAGTCCGGCCATGATGAGGTGAATATTGGCACTTCCATCCGGTACGCGGAACTCGAATGTCTGCCGGCTGTCGCCATTTTTTGCCGATACCGAAACATCGGGATTGGCAATCGCAGCCATATTCTGTTTGCCGCTCCAGCCTAGCGGAACACGAACCAAAGCCGAGCGGTTTCGGTCGCCCCAGCAGATTTTCGTCGGTGCTTCCTGATTAGGTACCAACCGCAGATATGATGTCGGGATCGTGTTTCCAAAAGCGGTCAACGCATCGGCTGCGTCCATAATTCCGGCAATCATTTTTCGGGCTGTTTCCGACAGTTTTCCATTTTCCATCGCGATGTTTTTCCCATCTTTTTCAACCAGCATGTGAAAATGGAGTCCGCTCCCGGCTTTCCCGATCGTAATTTTTGGGGCAAAACTGATTTCAATCCGGCGTTTTTCGGCCAGCATACGCAAAATCCACTTGGCAATAACCAGTTGGTCGGCTGCAAATTCCGGATCAGTAGGCAAAAATTCAATTTCATGCTGCTCAAACGATTCGTCGCCAACGGTGAAATTACCCACTTCAGAATGGCCGTATTTTATTTTTGCTCCGCACGAAGCAATTAAGCGCAAAGCTTCCTTGCGCATACCTTCGTATTTGGCAAAAGGTTCCGATTCGTGGTAGCCTTTCTGATCGGTTGCCGGGAAAATGCCTTCGTATTTGCTGTTGACATAGTATTCCAGTTCTCCCATCATTTTCATGTTCATTCCGGTTGCTGCCCTGAAATTCGAAATGGCTTTCTGCAAAACGTATTCAGGCGACAATTCCAACGGTTTGCCCTGGTAATCGAAAAAGGAGCATAGAATTTCCAGCGACGGAACATCTGAGAAAGGATTCATGAAGGCTGTACGGTAACGCGGAATGACATACAAATCGGAACTTCCGGTTTCCATGAAAGGGAAGAGGCTCGATCCATCGACACGCTCGCCAAAAGTGAGGATGCTTTCCAGATGATCGCGCCCGGTAATTATAAAGTTGAGGGTTTTTAAACGGCCATCGGCGGCCACATACCTGAAATTCAGTTGTTGAATCTGGTTCCCTTCAATAAATTTGATCAAATCTTCGCGGGTAAATAACTCGGCCGGTTTTTGAAGGTAACGAACCAGTGGATTCGGATTAAATGAGAACAAACTTTCCATAAGTTTCGGTTTAAATTTGTGAAAGCGACACCGAACTTAGGGTTTTTACCACCGACAAACGCTGACCAAGATCATTCGAAACGGATGAGTAAAATCACACTTTTAAACCATATTTAAATGTTCTTTCAATGGCGGTTAAAAACAAAAAAGCCATCAGTTTCCTGATGGCCCTGGGGGAAATCGCGTTATAATTACCAGTTGTTGTCTGCTATTTTGCCTTCCTCAATTAATTTCTGAACTGCTTTGGCTTCTTCCTTGTCAGCAATTAATCGGGTTAATAATTGTGCTTCTTCACGTGAGTCAGTCGTAAATTCACTGCCCAAAATGTTTTCAACTCCGTTTTCTACCCAGCCTTTTTCCATTACAGTGCGGGTTGCTTTTGCTTCTTCCCTGTCTGCAATTTCCTTGGTAATCAGTTGAGCTTCCATTCGGTAATCTGCCATCTCGAGTTCACTTTCGGTAGAACCAGCAGTTTCTGCGGGTGAAACAAAACCTTTTTCCATTACGGTACGTGTTGCTTTTGCTTCTTCCCTGTCAGCAGTTTCATGGGTCATTAATTGAGCTTCTGCGCTGAAATCGGCAGTTTCGAATGTGTTTTCAGTTTCAGTGTATGAAAAAAATGCTTCTGCCGGGGCTACAAAACCTCTCTCCATTACTCTTTGGGTGGCTTTTGCTTCGGCCATATCGGCAAACCCGCGGGTGACTAATTGTGCTTCTTCGCGATAATCAACAGTTTCATTAAAGTTTTCCGACGATCCAACCAATGCGGCGTTGTTTTCTGTTGCGTTTGCACTAAATACTCCGGCAAATGCTACTGCGCTAACGGCTACGATGTTTTTGAAATTTGTTTTCATGGCTTTGAGTTTTACTTGTTATTAATTTCTTGTTTTCTGTTTCTGTAAATTGTTTTCTGTTCTAATAGACGCTTAAGTTTTAATTTCGTTACAGCATGTATAGAACTTTTTTAAAGAATCTACCTTTCGTTGCATTGTTATTTGTACTGCAAATATATATCTAAAAACTAATACCATGCAATACAAAGTACTAAAAATTTTCAAAATATTTTTCAAATAATTTTTAATTACTTGAAATACAGGTATATGAAAATTGAAAAATTTTTAAATTTTTTGAAAGAATTTTATTGTGAGTGCAAAAACACCAGAAATTCAGTCGAAAATGGCTGGAAAAATTTTCTCTGAAGAAGAAAAAAGATGATTTTTGGGTGCAGATTTTGGCCGGGAAAATGATGAAAAATAAAAAAGTCGCCCGATTGAGCGACTTTTCTGACCGGAAAATTACCGGTGTATAGTAAATGGTTTTTTAACAGCCACCTCCTGATGAAGCTTCTTTTCGCACAGGAATAACTGCCTGTGGCTTTTTCTTTTCCGGTTCTTTTGCGGTGTTTGGTTGTGCCGCTTTCATGGCAGACTGATCGAGTTGCATGGTTTCCAAGGCGGCTCCGCTTGTTTCGAAGAATTTATTATCGTCGCCAAATCCTCCTTTTAGGAACTTTACTTTGGTGTAACCCATTTGCTGCAACAACAGGCAAGGAGCCACGCTTTGCAATTCGTCTGTTCCGTATAAAACGGCTTCTTCGCCGCTTTTCTGCAACCGGTCGAACAATTCGAGCGATTCGTCATCCAGTAAGTTACGAGCCGGAATATTGATGGCCAGCTCGGCATGACCTTGTGCAAACTGATCGGTTGGACGAATATCGATCAACTGCTTGCCTGCAAGGTTGGCAACAGAAACTTCCAAAGTCTTATCTGAAATTAGGGTAACCGATTGCTTCGCTTTTGTCTGAAATTCGATTGACTTCGGTTTAAAAAGGAAAGCAAGTAATACAATTACGAATGCTACTCCGAGTAATCCGAGCCAAAGTCTATTTGATTTGATAAATGAATCCATTGTTGAGATTTTAATTTTTGCCTTTTTACTTTTCCCTTTTGCCCTGATTTTAGCAGCCTCCACCCGATTTGGCTTCAGGAGCTTTTCTCACAACCTGAATATTTTCGCGTTTCTGAACAGGGGCGGTTTTGGCTGCTTCCTGGCCGGCTCCGGTGAAATACAAACGAGCAGCTATTCTGAAACTGGCCAGATCGTGTTCTGCCGACGAAGCTGTAGCCGAAACTTCCGCAGGTTTAATAATGGTGTTGAACCATTCGTTCATCCCGCCTTTCATTACATACAATCGGTTTACAGCGTAACGTGTTCCGGTTACCCAGGCTTTTTCGGCCAGTTGATCGGAATTGGCGTACAGAATTTTGTCTTTCCCGGGCTCGTTGAGCAAAGCCAATGTTGATGCCGAAAGCAGCGAATCGGGTTGAATATTGATGGCTCCGGGTAAAGCAAATGCCTTGAACTGATCGGCCGGACGCAAATCAATAAGCATCAGGGTCGGATCGTTTTCAATAATGCGGTGGGTCACCTGATCAACCGACTGATAGCGCGATTTTTCGGCAATGGCCAACAAAAGTGCCTGCGGATTGGTTTCTTTCAGTTCTTTTTTCTTCGGAATGAGAACCAGCCCAAGTGCCAGCACAATCATCAAAACAGCCAGAATGGTATATTTTCTTTCCATGTATTTAAGTTTATAAGCCCCTCCCAAACCCTCCCCGAAGGAGAGGGCCTAAAAAAAGCCTGTTCAAAGTTTGCATCTAAATTAACTCATAACTTATCGCTCATAATTCATAACTCTTCTTGGTCTAGTATTCTACTTTTTTGACCTTCTTTTGCACCCAGGCCGCGCCATAGAACATTCCAACGGCAGCAAGTACCAGGAAGAAAGTGAACAGTTCAGGCGAAATACCAAAGGCATCGTTGATCATTTTGGAGCCCTGCGAACCGCTGTTGTACAAATTTTGCCACAACGGAAAACTTTCTGAGAACAGGAATACGCCAATGAACATTCCACCCAGAAACACAATTCCGTCGAGTTTCCCAACGGCGGCGGCGCACAAGCTGGTTCCGGGACAAAAGCCGCCCATGGCGAACCCTACGCCCATGATTACTCCGCCAACAATGGCGGAGGCCAGAAAGGTGGGCTGAATGTACAATTGCGAAAAGTCAACCAGTCCGAAGTAGCTGAGGTACAGCAGCCCCACTGATGCTACGATGGCCGCGGTAAAGAACACCTTCACCACTACAAAGTCGTACCCGAAAAAGGTTCCGATGATTTTACGTGATGACGAAAATCCGGAGCCTTCCAGAGCAAAGCCAAAACCCATGCCGAGCAATACGGCAAATATGTTGTCCCACATGGGGGAAACGATTCCTGATGATACAATTGGTCCGATCATAGTTTCGAATTTTGAAGTTTAAATCCAGTTTTTGCGGAAAACCCATGCTGCAACGAAAGCTGTTCCGAAAATGGCAATCATGGTGATGTAGCCGCCAAACGAAAGTACGGCCATTCCGCTCAAAGCCGCACCACTGGTGCATCCGCGGGCCAGTTGCGTGCCAAATCCGAACAGCAAACCGCCTCCCAGTGCGAAAAGTAATCGGCGACGTGAGGTAATTTTCGGTGAGTGTTCAACCTTAAATTTCAGGCGGTTAAACAGTATTCCTGAAATAAAAGCTCCGGCCAATACACCCAAAACTTCGTAAACCAGCCAGTTGCTCATGGGCTCTTTCCCGTTTCCGGCAAACTGGCAATAGTAGGCATTGTTGGCAACATGTTCAGGAGCAACAACATTAACCGTTGCAGCTACCGTATTTTTAACGGCTCCACTGGCTCCAAGTCCGCGCCCCGAAATGTAAAAGGCCAGTAGCAGGACAGTTCCCAATATTACCCCGCCCAAATACGGGTTGAGGTAGGTGGTTCCATCGGATTTTATCTTTTTCATATTTGTAGTGTTTTTTTTAATTCCAAGTTCCAAATTTCAAGTTCCAGGTTGTACTGGATCAATAAAGGTATCTGGTGATTTGTCCGGCTTCAACCATCAGGAAGCGGAAAATTAAACCGCCGATCAGGATTAATACCGCTGGTACAACAACCGGAACTTTAAAGCCTTTCAGTTCCAAAGCTTCCAGAACTGCCGGGAAGATTAGCCCCAAAATAACCACGAAGGCAAAGAATGGAGCAGTGAATTTTCCGCCAAGGAATAAATTGGCCGCGTTGATCTGTACTTCCGATCCGGCCAGGAACCCCATAAATAAATGGATGATGAAAAACAGCTCAACGATGATCAGCAAAATATCAATCCGGCCAATGATTTTGCGCTCTTTATGGTCTTTGCTCATCAGCATGATGACGGCAGCGCCGGTTGACATTCCGGAGACGAGGAACAATGGCCCTAAAATAGAGGTGTTCCAAAGCGGGCGGGCATTGAACGCTGACAACAGAATACCGGTGTAAATTCCCAGGATAATGGACAAAACCGCCATGGGCCAGGCAATCAGGATGCGGTTAGCGATTACCCATTTTTCGAATTTTTTCAGGATATCGTATTTCCAGTCCCATTTTGGAAAGAGCTCACGCACATAACTGGCTGCCCAAATCATCGAAAGGGGAGTGATGGCCATCAGCACCCAGGCTCCCCAGCTCATGGGCGATTGAATGCGAACTGTGGTGTATAATTGCCAGAAATAAAGTTTGTGTTTCAGGTCGAGAAACAGGAAGAACAAACCCAAAACCAGCGCAAAAGGCACAATCATTGGCGCTTTTTTAACGGTGGCTTCCATCTTGTTTTCCTTGCCCATGATAGTGAAAAAGCTGGCAAAGAAAAGGATTCCGGCGGCCAGTCCACCCAGAAAAAGGTAGCTTGGAATTTGCCAGTGCCAGATATTTAAATAAGGATCGATATTCGGGATATTGCGTCCGCTTGCAAACAATTCTTCTTTCATGTGTATATTTTCTTGTTTTTTAATTGCCACATGGAATTCGCATGATTAGAAAATATTCATTTCGAATGGTACTTTCTGGAATCACGCTCATTTCATCTGATTAATATTTTGAACCACATAGAGCACATAGACTATTTTTTATAAATAAAAAAATGTTCGTATGTGGTTGAATTTCATGTTTGTATAGTTTTGTTTATGTGTCAGAAAAATAGGTTTAAATTTTTTCTATGTGTCCTATGTGGTTAATCATGGGGTTATACAAGGTAAAAAATTTGTGGTTTGGTTCCGGCTTCGGGTGCCAGCGACTTGAATTTGCGATTTTTCAGCACGTTCACGATTTTTGAATTCGGATCGTCCAAGTCGCCGAAATACATACAACTGGTTGGGCAAACACTCACACAGGCCGGGTCTTTTCCTTCGCGAACACGATGAATGCAGAAGGTACATTTATCGACATAACCTTCAGGATGCGAGTAGCGGGCATCATAAGGGCAGGCCTGAATACATGCGCCGCAGCCAATGCATTTGCTGTGTTCAACCAACACAATTCCGCCGTCTTCAAAGTGACTTGCTCCTGTTGGGCAACAACGCACACAAGGAGAATTATCGCAGTGGTTGCAGCGTTCCGAACGCAATTCGATGCTCACATTCGGGTAGGTTCCATCAACCACTTCAGTCACCCAGTCGCGGCAAAAACCAACTGGTACATTGTTTTCGGTCTGGCAGGCCACCACACAATCGCTGCAGCCTACGCATTTCCGGGTATCAATTGCCATTGCATATCTCATAATCAGGCCTCCTTCTTTGGATTTTCTTTAACAAATGTGACAAAGTTGCCACGCATTCCGGTTCCGCCCATAATCGGGTCGATGTTTACTTTCGAAATCAGTTCGGCATCGTTTACCCCGCGCCCAAAAGCGTACGTCAGTGGTTTGTGGTGATGCCCGAATCCGTGAACAATGTAAATCGAATCCCAGCGAATGCGTTGTGTGACGCGGATTTTAACCGGAAAATTCGACAGCACGCCGTCCTGATTTTTTAGCCACACATATTCATCTTTTTTCAAGCCCCACAATTCGGCAACCTGCGGATTAACCCAGACCGCATTTTCAGGCATCAAAGCCACTAAATTTCGGTTGTTGGCTGTGCGGCTGAAGGTGTGCATCGGTGCACGACCGTAAATCAGGCGGTAGTAACCATCTTCCGGCTGATCGTGCGGCGTATAAACCGGCATTGGATCGAACCCGTTTTCTTCCAGTTCTTTCGAAAATAAATGTATTTTTCCTGAAGCGGTTTTGAATTGGAAATCCACGCCCGGCTCAATATATAAAGGTGTTTTACGCGGAAGCTTTTTAGCGCCCACACGTTCCAGTTCTTCGAGCGATTGGCCAACCTGTTTCAATTGCCAGTCGAGCACTTCGCGGAAGTCATTGAATTTGTAATATTCGCCCAATCCGAGTCGCTCGCCAATTTGCTTGGCAATCCACCACGATGGTTTGGTTTGGTACAACGGCTCAACGGCCGGACTGCGCAACGCAATGGTTGGTTCGCGGTGTGGCGAGCTGCGGATGTCGTCGTAGCGTTCCAGGTAAGTGCATTCGGGCAAAACTACATCGGCGTAACCAGTAATTTCCATTGGCATGGTGTCAACCACCACCAGCAATTCGAGCGACTGCATGGCCTGCATCAACTGTTCTTTTAGCGGGATGGCCATTACCAGGTTGGTTCCGGCAACAATCCAGCCTTTTATTTGGTGCTTGTTATTTTCTGAAGGAATGGATGCTTCGATCAAGGTATTGGTAACCGATTCTTTGGCCAGCGGGTAACGTCCGTTCATCGTATCTTGCCACGACCATGCTGGTTTTGGATAGGCCGGATGTGGAAAATCCGGGATTTTGAAACCTTCTTTCAGGAAGATACCGCCACGATTTCCCCAGGAGCCTAGCAAGGCGTTCAGAATAGCGATGGCGCGCGAACGCTGTACATCGTCGCCGTACCAGGTGGTGTGCCGTCCGGGGTGAATAATTACCGAAGGCGCTGCATTGGCCATTTCGCGGGCCGTTTGGCGGATTTGTTCTGGTTTGATGGTGGTAATTCCATAGGCCCATTCCGGAGTGAACGACTTGACGTGCTCTTTCAGCTCGTTGAAGCCTTCGGCATATTTCGCTACATATTCTTTGTTGTAAATGTCGTCGTAAATCAGCACATGAATCCACGAAAGCAGCAGCGCCAAATCGGTTGACGGCTTGATTGGCAGCCAGAATTTCGATTTGCTGGCGGCAGTCGAAAGGCGTGGGTCAACCGTAATAATTACCGCGCCTTTGTCGATGGCTTCCGACATTTCCTGAACCTGACCGTTGTGCATGTTTTCGCCAATGTGCGAGCCAATCAGCACCATGCAGCGGGTGTCGCGGATATCAGTAACTTCGGGACTGGAAACCGATTCGCCGAAAGTGAGCTCAAAACCGGTGTCGCGCGGGCCACGGCATTGGGCAAACGATGGAGCGCCAATGTTGTTCGATCCGAACGAATTCAGCAAATGCGTGAAATGTTTTCCCGGAGTTCCGTGGTTAAACAAGGCCATACTTTCGGGGCCATATTTTTCTTTGAGTTCCTTCATTTTGTTGGCCACAAAGTCGAGCGCTTCGTCCCAGCTGGCTTCGCGGTAGGTTTGTTCGCCGTTTTTGGTGACTCGAATCAGTGGAGTTTTCAACCGGTCGGGATCAGAAAACATACCCACACCGCCTGTTCCGCGCGGACAAAGGCGTCCGTTACATTGCGGGTCGTTGTAGTTTCCGGTAATTTTCTGAATCTGGCCATCTTCCGAAACATGAGCCCAGCCGGCGCATTTCCAGAAGCACACTTCGCAATAGGTTGATACCATTTTTAGCGAACCTGCAGCCTTGGCTCCAATGCTTATTTTTTTCGGTGAAGGCGCTCCGGTAACCCATTTAATGGCACCACCCGCCAAAGCGGTTGCTCCCAAACCCAGTGAACTAATTTTTATAAAATTCCTCCTCGTATGCATTGTGCTGATATTTAGAGTTTTATTTTGTATTCTTAACTAATATAGTTTGATTCTTATAACAAGTTTAAGCAAAAGTAAAGGATTCGATGAGTTAATCAACTGAGTTTTGCTATAAATATATAGATATTTGCAGATGTTTATTTAATTGTCAGATTTCCAGCGTGTTGTGTTTTTGCTGAAATTCTCACTTAACTTTATGACCCAGATCATAAATAAAACTGATCCATCTCAGTTTTTAGAAAATTGCAAAGAATTGGGGGCATTGTAAAAAGTTATAGCTTTGAATTTATGTTAGAAGGAAAAACACCGATATTGCGCAAAACCTTTTTCAGGATATTTTCAGGGTTGACTCTGGGATTATTTATCTGGATTTGGCGCTCGTTGTCGCTGTTTCAGGAGGAGAAGGAAAACTCGCAGGAATACAGGCACGGCAAGGAAATCCCGATGGGAGTTAGCTTTTATGAGAAGTATTATATTGTCAGAAATAAGGAATCGGTTCGGGCATTTTCGACTACCTGCACCCATGCCGGATGCCGGATTGGTAAGGGAAGCGAAACGGTTTTGCAATGCAATTGCCACGGCTCGCAATTCGAAGCCGCAACCGGAAAACCCCTGCGCGGTCCGGCCATTAAACCATTGAACGAACTGGATTGCCGGTTTGATGCGAAAACGGAGGAATGGGTGATAAAAATACGAACCACATAGAGCACAATAGAAATTGTTAATAGTAAATTGTAAATGATCAAATAGTCAATAGTTTAATGGATTGGCAAAGGATTAAAAAGTTTTTTCAGTTTGACACGGCAGGGTGGATTGCCAGTGCCTCGCTGCTGATTTGCGCTGTGAGCGGCGTTTTGCTGGCCATTCCCTACGATTTTACCCACGCTCACCTGTCGTTGTCCGAGATGCTGCTTTCCAATCCGACCGGAACTTTCACCCGCAACCTGCATTACTGGAGCGCACAGCTTTTCTTTATTTTTTCCATCCTGCACGTTTACGATCACTTTTATAAAAAAACCGAGACCAATATACGCAACCGCCGCACATGGACTTTACTTGTTATCGTGCTGATTTTTCTGGGATACGAAATGATTTCAGGATTTATCCTGAAAGGCGATTCTGCCGGGATTCAGGCACAACGAATTCTTGCTTCGCTCTTCGAATCCATTCCGTTTGTTGGCAAAATGCTGAGTGCGGCTTTCTCCGGAACAACAGACAATCAACAGGTTGTTTATATTCAGCATGTGGCTACCGGAACGATCCTTCTGTTTATTGCCGTTTACGACCATGTGAAAACCATCTGGCCTAAGCGGAAATCGTGGCTGATTGTGCTAGGGTTTCTTTTGATGGTTAGCTTCTTGTTTCGGGCACCGCTTGGTATGGCCGACAGCACCATCGTGAAAGGCCCGTGGTTTTTCGTGGGTATCCAGGAAATGCTGCATTTAACCAGCCATCCGGTGTATGTCATCCTCCTGATTTTTGTACTGCTGACAATTATTTGGTTTTTACCCCAATTATCATCCGGAAACCGTCGGAAAGTCAAGCTGGGATTGCTGATTAGCGGAATTATTTATTTGGCAATGACGTTGGTTGCATTGCTGTTCCGCGGTGAAAACTGGCAGTGGCAATCGATAAAGGAAAGCAAACTTTCGGGCGAACAACTGATCATTTTTGATCCGGTTGGCTTTGGTGCAGAGAACAAACCTATTTCGGTTGCTGAAAACAAAAAAGTGGAAAGCTGCCTGCAATGCCACGCCGAAATGAAAGGACTTTCGGAATCACACAATGTAGCCACAACCGGCTGTTATGCCTGCCACAAGGGCGATCCGTATTCGGTGAATAAAACGCTGGCGCACCGGAATATGATTTTAGTACCCGGAAATTTCTCGAATGCCCGCCAAACCTGCGGCACACAAAATTGCCATCCGGATATCACCAATCGGATGCAAAAGTCGCTGATGACTACCGAAAGCGGCGTGATTGCTATCGACAAGTTTGTGTTTGGCGAAACTGCTTCACTAAATGATACCTCTCAGGTGCAAAACTTGGGGCATTCTGCTGCCGATTCACATTTGAGGAATTTGTGCGCTGGATGTCATCTGGGTGCCGAAAAGACCAAAACCGGAAATGCGGAGTGGCTCGAACGGGGTGGGGGCTGCAATGCCTGCCATTTGCTGTACAACGCCGATGCCACCGCCAGCATGAAACGGATGCAGGCTAAAACTTCAGGCGGAAAAGCAGAAATTCATCCAGCCATCAATATTCATGTTTCGAACGAAAAATGTATGAGTTGCCACAGCCGCTCGGGGCGTATTTCTCTGAGCTACGAAGGCTGGAATGAAACAGAAAAAGCGGCGGTTCAGGCTGATGCAAAAACTAAAATTTTGCCCGACGACCGCGTGGTTGAATTTATAAAAGCCGATGTGCACCACGAAAAAGGCATGAGTTGCATCGACTGTCACGGTTCGTACGATGTGATGGGCGACGGCCAATCGCACAGCCACAAGGAGCAGGCGGTGAGCATTCAGTGTAAAGATTGTCACCCGATCGGAAAAGTGAATTCGGAAGAGATCAGTTCGTTGCCCGACAAGGAGTCGCAAATGATTGCCTGGCTGCGGAAAACCGACCCTAAAACGCGGGTGTTACTCACCGAAAAGAATCGGTGCCCACTGATGAATACCCGGGTTGATTCGTTGAACCAAATTACGCTGATCGATAAACTTTCAGGAAAAGTACATGAATCAAAACCTGCTGCATCGGACTGTACACGCGGGAAAGGGCACGATCGACTGAGTTGCGAAGCCTGCCACACGGCCTGGGTGCCACAGTGCATTGGGTGCCACAATGAGTACGAGAAGGAAACACAGGGATTCGATATGCTGACAGGAAAGCGCACGAAAGGCTCGTGGGTGGAATTTGCTGGAAAAACGATGGCCGAAGTGCCGATTCTGGGTGTGAATACCGAAACTAACCAAATAGTTACTGCCATGCCGGGAATGGTGATGAGCATTAATCAGAAGTCGTTCGAAAAAGGGAAAGGCAAGAGCTTCCACCGGTTGTATGCGCCTACATCCGGGCACACCACTCAAAAGGAAGCACGCAGTTGCAAATCGTGCCACAACAATTCGCTGGCAATGGGATTTGGCCGCGGTGAACTGATTTTTAAACCGGCCGGAAACTGGACGTTTGAGCCGTATTTTGCGCTAAACGAAAACGACGGTTTGCCCGAAGATGCCTGGACCGGTTTCCTTCAGGAAGCCAAACCGCCTTACGCTACTCGTGATTGGCTACGGCCGTTTACCGTTGCTGAGCAAAAACGAATTCTTGCAGTGGGCGCCTGTCTGAGTTGCCACGACGAGAAATCGAGGGTGATGGAAAACGCATTGGATAATTGGGAGAAAACTTTGGAAAAAAGAAATAAGAGTTGCGTTTTGGCGGAGTGATTAGTGAAGATTAAATTAGCGATACCCTTACATCTAGTGAGGGTATCGCTAATTTATATTTTTAAGGAATATTACAGCGCAAATACTGAATCGTCAATGCCTTTGTTCACCTCAATGGCTGATACAGTAATATCAAATGATTGAGGACCAGCCGACTGTTTAATTCTATATGGGAATAAAACACCTTCAACCTCACGGTAATCAGAGTAAAGTGTTGTTACACTCATCTGTCCTCGCGGGGCTACTGATTTAACTTTTAAACCGCTTTTCTGGTCATAAAAATCAACCATATTTTTACCTGAAGGCATATTCATTTGAACTTTCCATGCTGGTTGTCCTTCAACATCTTCAGAACCTTTCAGTTCAACGGAGATCCCCATTTTATCAAGGAATAGCTCGGAATTTATAGTCGCTTGAACTAACATATCTTTCAGGTCGGCGCCGGAAACTTCCTGGTTTCCCATTTGACTTTTAACCATTGCTTTTATTCCATTGCAAACTTGTGTTGACATGACATTTGCACCAACTTTGGTTTCGACATACATCTTATTGGGCGCTTTCTGTTTGTTGGTGATTTCAATGTTCATTCCCTGCATCGACATTCCCATTTTTGTTGTTATATCGTTGACCTTTAATAGATTTTCCTTGCCTCCGATGGCCTTTACATAGTTGGAAATAATATCCATCCCTGTCAGATTTGATGGAGCCTCCATTGCTTTTACCGGATTGCCATAAAAATCGCGCTGTTCAACTTTGCCATCTTTTGAAAACTTTGCCATGGTTTTTTGAAGTTTATCAGCATTTCCAACGGCAATGATATTGGCATTTTCCGGTTTTATGTATTTTTTAGCCATATCCTGAACATCAGCAACACTAACTTTACTGAGTTTTTCGAGATAGGTGGCATAGTAATCTTTCGGTAGTTTGTATTTTTCAATATTCAGGGCAAATCCAGCAATGGTAGATGGATTTTCGAGCGACCTTGCAAACGATCCGTTCATCCTGCTTTTTACCTGTTCCAGCAATGTGTTTTCAACAGGTTCACTGATCATCCGTTTAATTTCAAAAAACAGCTCAATCATGGCGCTATCGGTTGCTTCGCCTTTTACTTCGCCGGATGCATTGAATGAACCCACCAGTTTATCCGTTTTTAATGAAGAATAAGCACCGTACGTATAGGCGTTCTTTTCCCTTAGATTAGCGTTGATGCGTGATGAAAGACTTCCACCGCCAAGTATCGAATTCATGACACTGGCCTTAATTGCATCGGGATTTCCGGGTTTAAAATCAAGTGGGTAACTGACCATTATCACTGACTGAACAGCGCCATCCCTGTTGCCGATTACTACCCTTGGCGATTTATTCAATTCAGGAAAATTGTAGGTGTGAGCAGGTACAACTCCTTTTTGCCATTTGCCAAAGTATTGCTTAGCCTGGGACTGCGCTTCTTTTAAGGTAATGTCGCCTACAATGATCAGGTAAGCAACATTTGGTCTGAAATAAGTTTTATAATATTCTTTGCATTTATCCAAAGTGATATTTTCAAAGGTTTTTTCAGATGAGATTTCGCCGTAAGGATGTTTATTTCCAAATATAACTGCTGAATTAATATTGTTTGCAATTGAGTTTGCATCATTCTTTGCAGCCTGGATGCCGGATATATTTTGTTTTTTCAATTTCTCCAATTCTTCAACAGGAAAAGAAGGATTGTATAAGACATCACTCATAATACCAAGCAGATTACCACTGAATTTTGTCAATACAGATCCCGAAATTCCAGTTGAATTAGTATTTAATGAAGCGCCAATGAAATCAATGGCTTCGTCAATTTCTGCTTTTGTTCTGGATGTTGTTCCAGCCCTTAAAAGGTTACCGGTAATTTCTACGAATCCAGCCTGACTCTCCTCAAGTACCGGGTCAATATCCAGGCTGAGCTGGTAGGTTATTTTCGGAATTTTATGATTCTCTACAACAATTACTTTCAAACCATTATCAAGTGTAAAAAGCTTGTAATCGCCAAGTTGTATTTTTGGTGCTGGTCCCGGATTCGGACGGGTGCTCCTGTCGAGTTGAGCATTGACTGAAAGGGTTAGAAAGAGTATAAATATGGAATAGACTATTTTTTTCATGGTTAGTATGATTTTTACTTTTTTGAATGTGGATTATTTTTTTGATGATTTGGGAAGGTAATATAAAACTACCCGGTTGTCTTTCCTGAAATAGTCATTGGCAACTCGTTTAAGGTCTTCAGGGGTTACAGCCATGTATTTACTCAAGTCGGTATTAATCCTGTTGGCATCCCTGTAGTATGTATAATCCTCAGCCAAAGTGTTTGCCCTGCTGGCAATTGTCGAATTTTCTGTTACTATCTGATTCTCCACCTGATTTTTTAATTTCTGGAATTCCTTTTCAGGGACTAATTCCTTTTGCGCTTTTTCTATTTCTTTTTGCATGGAAGCCTCAAGTGTAGCACAATCGAGTCCCATATTTGGAAGGGCATAGATGATTGCCAATCCCGGGTCTTCCAATGGGAGAGGAATAGCAGCCACCTGAATGGCGAGTTGTTGCTCATCGACCAAAGATTTGTATAACCTTGAACTTTGGCCATTGGCCAGCAACTGACTCAACATTTGAACCGCATAAAAATCGTTACTTCCCATTGCCGGGATGTGGTAGGCCTGGAAAACTGCAGGCAACTGGATATTGTCATAAATGGTATCTCTGACTTCTGATCGTTTAATTTCCTCAGTCATAGTCGGTCGGTATATTTCACCCTTTTTTGCCGGTATATCAGTAAAATATTTTTCAGTCAATCTTTTTGCCTCTGCAAAACTAATATCGCCTGCCAGAACCAGTACCGCGTTATTCGGGACATAAAACGAATCGTAGAATTTTTTAAATTCTTCGTCTTTGGCAGCCCTGATATGATCGGCATTTCCGATTACATCCCAATTATATGGATGATTGATATATGCCCTTTTTAAAGTTTCCTCAAGAACTGATCCGTATGGGCGGTTATCAACAGACTGTTTTTTCTCCTCAATTACTACTCCTTTTTGTGTAGCTATTCCAATGGAATCAACCTTTGCGTGAAGCATACGTTCAGATTCGAGCCAAAGCCCAAGTTCAAGTTGGTTCGATGGAAGAATCTCATAATAATAAGTTCTGTCCCAACTTGTGTTTGCATTTAGGGTTCCTCCGGCGCTTTCAACAATTTTATCGTATTGGAAGCGGTCGATGTTTTTTGTACCTTCAAACATCAGATGCTCAAAAAAGTGCGCAAAACCGGTCCTGTCGGGTTGTTCATTCTTTGAACCGACATGGTACATGACCGAAACTGCCACAATTGGCACCGAGTGATCTTCGTGCACGATAATGTGCAATCCGTTTGGGAGGTCAAACTCCTTAAACTCGATTTCAGTTGCCATGGATATTTTTCCAAAAACAACTAAAAAAGCAGTAAGTACAAGAATTAGGATTTTTTTCATGGTTAACTTCGGTATTTAATGTTTAATAATCTCAATTTTAAAATGTGTTGAATTTTTGAAAGTTTGGTTGCCCTTGATATTACTTGTTTCTTCCAGGTTGAATAGAGCATTTTGCAGATACTGATTCGTAATTTCTTTTTTTTCATCTCAATGATTAACTAAGATAAGTAAAATGAATGAAATTACCATTCATTGAAATGTGGTTTTTTATCTGTTTTACAGACAGATATGAATTCTGTTAGTTTCCTGTTTTCTGCTACATCAGTAAACAAAAAATGCCGGGTCACCCCGGCATTTTGCACATACTTATCTTTAAAATACACTTACTATTTCACAATCGGATTGGCGGGGTTTGACGACCAGTCGGCATACGAACCGCCGTAGTATTGCACATTCTGAAATCCGGCGATTTCTTTCAGGCCAACGAATAAAGTTGATGCTTTTACGCCCGAATTGCAATACACTACAATTGGTATTTCAGGAGTTACCCCATATTTGGCAACGGTAGCAACAATTTCGTCTTTGGTTTTGAAAGCGCCGGTGGGTGTGAGTACTTCGCGGTAGTTCATCCAAACGGCTCCGGGAATGTGGCCTTTGCTTTTCTTCGCCGCATCCACGCCTTCAAACTCTTCTTTCTCGCGTCCGTCGAGCAAAAGCGTTCCTTTGGGCAGGTTTTTCACTTCGTCCATTGTCAACGATTTGTACGGGCTTTCGGTAACGGTAAACGTTGTTGGTTTGGCCGTTGACGGAACTGAATTCATTGTTATTTGGGCTGCGGCAAACTCTTTTGAATCCACGGGTAAAGTCCAAACATCTTTGGTTCCGAGCGATTTCAATATCCACCACACGCGGTTGTTGTGTTTGTTCGACTCGTTTTCGTAAACCACAATTTTCGCGGTATTCGAAATGCCTTTCTTTCCAAGAATAGTGGCCAGTTCGCTTGCTGGTTTGAGTTTTCCTTCAACTGAATTGGGTTGATACAATTCTTTGAAAAATACGTTGATGGCGCCTTGAACGTGTTGTTTGGCGTAGGTTTCAGGAGGATTGACGTCGACAATGACCAGATTTTTATTGCTTTTGATCTCGGAAGCAAGATCTTTCGCGCTGATTACGGGCGATTGGGCAATTGCATTTAAGGCAATTGCAGAAAGAAGAACGACAAAAAAATGTTTAAACATGTGTATTTGATTTACTGGATTAATGTTTTGGCTTAAGTAGGAGCAAAACTAAAAAATAAAAGGTTGGAATGATGAATCTGGTTTTGAATTGTCAGCGATAATCGATTAATTTGATCATAGAAAAACTGATGCGAATCAGTTAATTTTATGACGCAACAAACATTTCCGCAAATGAATACGCCCACCGAACCTCGTGTTAATAACCACTGCTCAATTTTCGATTTTGAGCAAAGTTGGTACGATTTACTCAACGATGCCGAAAAAAAGTTGATTGACGAGCATTCGGTGAGTTTGACCTTTAAAAAAGGCGAAACAGTTTGTAAACAGGGGGCTTTTGCGTCGCACATTTATTTTCTGGAAGAAGGTTTGGTAAAGGTGTACCTGGAAGAACGAAACAACAGTTTGATTCTGACTTTGTCGACCAATCATAGTTTGCTGGGCCTGCCTTCCATATTCGAGGGAAACAATAAATTGCCCTATTCCATTTCAACTTATACTGAGTCGAAAATCAGGATGATTGATATTCAGATTTTTAAGCAGCTACTGAAGCAGAATCCCGAATTTTCGTATCGGATAATAAGCATCCTGAATGAAAGTACGGCCCAGATTTACGGGCGTTTCTTCTCGCTGACTCAAAAGCAGTTGCATGGTCGGCTGGCTGACATTTTGCTATGCATGGCTACCCGCATTTTTAAGAATAATACATTTGAATTACCACTTTCCAGAGCCGATTTGGGCGATTTAACCGGAATGTCAACTGAAAGCGTCATCCGGATGATGAAAGAATTTAAAGACGATGGCCTGATTGATACGCAGTGCAAAAACATTGTTTTGCTCGATGTGGACCGGCTTGAGCGCATCAGCCAGTTTGGGTAATCCGGAAGTTTAATTCTGACTTTTTAATCTCTCCGAAATTCATTCAAAAGCTTTCGAATTTTTCGAATTTTAAAGTTTTGTATTGGAAAAATACACTGAATTCCCGATTGTTATGCTAATCTGAAAGAAAAAAGTGATGCTTTGGTGTAAAACCATCAATTTATGCACCTAAAGTTTCATCTTAATTAATCCGAATAAATTACTTTTGGCCGTTTTATTAATATTGAGTACTAGCTATGAGTTTTCACAATAATCCGCATACCTTTCACATTCCTGTTTTAGGTTTATGCTACACCATGGATACCCCTGTAAAAGTTGCCCATTATGGTATTTCGTCAGTCATTTCGCTTGTTGACGATATTTCGATGGAAAAAATGAGGGAATTCTATTGTAAAAAGTTCAACATTCCATTCCAGTCGATTTCGACCAAGGCAGAGGATCACCGCGCTAAACGTATTACAGCTTACCTGAACACCATTCAGGAGGTGGTAAGCCAGAAATTCGAGAACCTGAAAAATTCGGTTTCGCATACCGAAGAAGAGCTTCGGAAATACATTGATATGCTTCCGGAAATGTCGGATATAAAGCTGAAATTCAATCAGATGATTAATGCTGGTGAAATGAAGCAGAAGCTTTCTGATTGGTTGAAGGAGAATTTGGTGGCTGGCGAGATCGATGTAAATATCATGTCGAAACTCGATCGCGACCGTTACGAAAATGGAGAAAAACTACCTCCGATATTCAGCGACGCCCAATCGGCACTGCGCGGTTTTGCCATGAGCGACCTGAGTTCGTCGATTGTTCTTTCGGCCGGAATGAACCCTCGTTTGTACAGCTACCTGGAAGAATTCGACGATTTTTACCCGAATGCCGAGATGGAGCTTAAAAAGAAAGTTATCCTGAAAGTAAGTGATTATCGTTCAGCCCTGATTCAAGGTCGTTTCCTGGCTAAAAAGGGAATCTGGGTGTCGGAATATCGCATCGAGTCGGGGTTAAACTGCGGCGGACATGCCTTTGCAACCGATGGTTTCCTGATGGGGCCTGTGCTTGAAGAATTCAAGAATAACAGACAACTGCTGATTGAAACCGTTCACGATATTTATGTAAAAGCACTTGCTGAAAAAGGAAAACCAGTTCCGGAGAAACCTTTCCTGATGAAAATTACCGCCCAGGGCGGAGTGGGATCGAATACCGAACACCAGTTTTTGCTAGACTATTACAACCTGGATTCCATTGGATGGGGAACGCCATTTTTGTTGGTTCCTGAGGCTGTAACTGTTGACGAGCAGACTTTGGACGTTTTGTGTAAAGCGAAAGAAGAAGATCTTTACCTGAGTGAAGTTTCGCCGATGGGTGTACTCTTCAATAATGTAAGGGGAAACAGCATGGACAAAAAGAAAGAGGAGCAAAATAAAGCCGGAAAATATGGTTTCCCTTGCACCAAGAAATACCTGGCGCTTTTCCCTGTTTTCACGGAAGAAGGAACTTGTACTGCATCCAAAGAATATCAGAAAAAGAAAATTCAGGAGCTAAAGGAACAGAACCTGAATCAGATGGAGTTTGATAAGGAATTGAACAAAATTACCGATAAAGCTTGTCTTTGTGCAGGTTTGACTGCCTCGATTCTGGTAGCCAACGATCTGGATCACAAGATGGAAGGATCAGCAGTAAGTATTTGCCCGGGGCCAAACCTGGCTTATTTTTCGGGTACATATTCGCTGAAACAAATGGTTGATCATATTTACGGCCGCACCAATGTGATGGAGCGCACCGATCGTCCAAACCTGTTTGTGAAAGAGCTGAAAATGTACATCGATTACCTGGGGACCAAGATTGAAGATACGATGAAACCAATTTCGGATAAGCAAAAGAAGCATTTCGAAACCTTCCAGGAAAACCTGAATAAAGGCGTTGAATACTATAAAGAACTGTTCCAGAAATGCAAAACGCAGCTGGAAGATTCGACTTCGAAAAATAACCTGATGGCTGATTTAGAGAAGATGAAGCTTGAATTGGCCAACTTGAAGGCGAAACTTTGCTAAAAAGTTCTGAATTTTAAATTTCAAGTTCCAAATTTTAGGAGATCAACATCCCCTGAAATTTGGAACTTTTGATTTGGGCATACCTGAACCTTTTATTCTTCTACCGCAATTATAGCCTGCCGGTTTTTGCCATCCATAACAATTTTTAAGGGCTTTTCGAATGTAATGTGCCGAATGTATTTACCATGCTCGGCGACGGCCTGATTTTTCAGTATTGTCAGGTTTATGCTTGAATCGGTTGAATTGTGCGGGATAGTAAAATAACCCACATTCATCGATGTCACATTATGAAAGAAGTGAGAGCCCAGTGACCCATCGAGCGGGAAATCTTTCAGACCCATTTCAACAATAATCCGTGCCCTTGAAATATTTGCCCAGGCTACCGGAATCCCGGTGAATGGGTCGCGCGTTCCCCAACGGCCCGGCCCAATCAGAATATATTCCTTGTTCAGAAAGTCCATTTTGCGGTTAAACTGACTGATTTCTGCAGCTATCTCACGTGTTTTCATTTTATCGAAATGCGCCGGATCAACATAAATAATGTCGGTAATTCCGGAGATGATGCCGTTGCCCATGCCCCGTTTGGCAAACATGATGGTTTTCTCCGGATCGACATTGCCAATATTAACCATCAACTGTTCGTCGCGGCGGATCAGTGGTTTAATCTGAAGCAGATAGAATGTCGGCAGATTATTTTCTCCCTTTTCCAAATCAACGGCATACTCAATTTCGACTGGCGACCCCATGGCTTCGCGGAACGACTTAAGTAACAAGGTCAGCGTATCAGCCAAAGGAATGTGTTTGTATTTCAGGATATTGGCAAAGTCAATAATCCGCAGTCCCGGACTTTCTATTCCCGGGATCAGGCAGTCGTTTTCGTAATCGTACACCGAAGCGCAGTGCTGCAACACGCCGTCTTTTTCGGCAAACGAAATTTTCATTTTCTTAATTGCAGCGTTTTCGCCACCATTTTCAAGGTCGAACTGAGTATGATCCATGTCGATGGCATAGAATTCCTTTTGCGAATCGCGAACAAGATCGTGGTCGCTCAGTGTGTTTATTTGCGGGTATTTGGGGCAAAAACGGTAGGCATTTTCGCCGCCAACCACATACATTCCCAATCCAATGGCAGCAACCGCAAAACCGTCTTCGGGTTCCATGTACGAAACCGGGTAGAAATTGTACGATTGGGCAACTCCGCTGATGGATGGATAATAATGTCCATGGTATTGGTGCCCAACTACTTCCTGGATGATTACAGCCATTTTCTCTTCTTCGATTTTGTAATTCACTGCATCGAAGTACGACATGGCCGATTCGGTAAAAATACTTGAATAAACCAGTTTGATGGCTGTTTCGAGTTGCTGGTACCGAACGTTGATGTCGGGATGGTTATTCGGTATCAGGTAAGTGGCATAAACTCCCGAGAAAGGCTGCATAAGCGAATCCTCGAATAGCCCTGACGAACGTATTGCCAATGGTTTATTGACCTTTTCAAGGTAACTGTGCAACCGTTCCTGAAGCTCTTCGCCAAACTGCGATTCGAGAAATATGGTTTTGGTGCGGTCGTAGTCGTTGCTCGAATATATTTCTTCAAATAAATTGTTGGTTTCCAGAAATTTATCGAATTCGCTGGCCCCAATAACTGCAGTTGCCGGAATGCGGATGTTCATTTCAGGAATTATCCGGGCAAAATCGATGTTTTCCAGAAAGTTGCACATGAAAGCCATTCCGCGGCCTTTGCCGCCAAGCGATCCTTGGCTGAGCCGCACTACATAGCGGTTGCCCGAAACCAGTGTCGGGTCGAATTCGATAATCGTTCCGCGGAGCTTCTGAATACGGACATTCTGAAATACATCGAGACAAAATTGCCTCAATTCGTTGGTGTTCTTAAAATCTTCGAACCGGTAGGGAAGAAGCTGTTCTGCAATATTAATCTCGCCACGGGCCATCAGCCAGGTTGAAAACGAATTACGCTGGCCGTGATATGCCAGGGCCGATTCGGGAACAATCCGGAACATCTCCTGAAATTCGGCCATGTTGTGGGCAATCATGATCGGGTTTCCGTCGGTGTCTTTGAAAACAAAATTTCCGAAGCCCAATCGTTTGTAAATGTAATTGTGAATGTCGAGTGCCAGGCTCTCCGAATTCTTGTTGATGAAGTCGGCGCCTACATCCATTGCCCGCTGCGCATTGTTAACATCGTGACTTTGCAGCAACACCGGAACCGGAAAACGCAGCGTTGAATTTACGTATCTCAGCAGGTCAACTCCGGCTTCTTCGTCATCGACACCGTTTCGCGGAAATTTCACATCAGAAATAACCGAAAGAAGGTAATTTTTGTACTTGTTAATGGCCTGAACGGCTTCTTCGTAGGTGCTTACCAGTATTACTTTTGGGCGGGCCCGCAGTTTCATGATTTTGTGCAGTTCGTTGGCCGATTTGTCTTCAACCAGATTCTGGGTTTGTGTCATGATGTTGGTGTACAACATGGGCAAATACCGCGAATAATACTGAATCGAATCTTCCACCAACAGAATGACACGCACATTTCCGTTTTTGGTGTCGTCCTCCACATTCTTTTTGTCTTCGATGTATTTGATCATCGCAAGGAAAACGTTCGAATTGCCGTTCCAAACAAAAACCCGGTCGATCGACTCAATTTTTGTAGTTGAACTCTGGAAATACCTTAAATCGCCATTGTTGTTAACCAAAAGCAGGATCGGAATGTGGGGTTTTATTTTGTAAATAGCATTGGCCGCCAGAATTGGGATGCTTTTATCGACTCCAACCATGATGATAACCAGTTCGAAATCGCGTGATTTAACCATTCGCAAAGCTTCAACTTCCGAGTTCACACTGGTGAAACGGGGATAGGTGTACAGGTTGAGCTGAAGAAACTCCCCGAAAATCTTATCCGTAAACTGGCCTTCGCGCACAATCGAGTAGCTGTCGTACAGCGTGGCAAGCAAAAGAATTTCTTTAACCTTGGTGGGCATCAGCTCCTGAAAAATGTCCCGGTCGGTTTTTTTTAGCTTATATATCGATGAAAGTGTTACTGAATCAATGTTTTCCATTTTCGTCATTCGTTTGTTTCAAAAGTTTCGGCTATCAAAAGCGCGATCTGAAAATTATAAAAAATAACCCGGCAACAAGTCGGAATCGGGATGTTTTAAAAGTCTCAGGAATATTTTTACCTAATATCAGAAGAAAATTGCGTTTGATAACTTTTTGGAGTGTTTATTTTGATTTGTGAAATCGATTGCATTCTTTTGAAGAATGCTTTGGAAATGTCGGAATTCAACTATTCAAAAACCAAATAAATTAATTGACGGATGAAACGATCATGTCACGGTGACGATTTTAAAGGTGCTGGCACAAAATAACATGTAAATATTGTGGTGCCAGTCGCAATTTTATGGCATGAAGTTTCATAATTACGAGCTTAATATTCAATAAATTAATATCAATATTTACTTATGAAAACTATACTTATTTCTGTACTGATGCTGTTGGCCGTAACCGGCTTCGCCAAAAAGAAACAATCGCTGTTTAACGGCAAAGATTTGACCGGCTGGTACGCCTACACGGCCGATCAATCGGTTGATTTGAACAAATATTTTTATGTGAAAGATGGCACGATTGAAACCGTTGGAATACCAGCAGGTTATCTGCGCACAAAAAATGAGTTTTCAAACTATCGCCTGCATGTTGAATGGCGTTATCCTGAAAATGAAGTGAATAGCGGAATCATGCTTCATGTTAATGGTCCTGATAAAATTTGGGTGACTCATTACCAGGCAAACCTAAAACACCTGAATGTTGGCGATTTTGTAGTTCATGGAGTAGGAGAGAAAGCCACTATTGGCGGAAAAGAATATGTTTCGACAGAAAAAGATAAACCAGCTGTTCCAAAAATGAATCCTTCAAACGAAAAGCCGGCAGGCGAATGGAACAGCTACGATATTGTTTGCAAAGGAAACACCGTTGAGGTGACAGTAAACGGGGGATTGCAAAACAAAGCAACTAATTGCACATTGACTAAAGGAGCGATTGCACTTCAGGCTGAAGGCTGTAAAATTCAGTTCCGGAATATCTGGATTGAAAAAATCAAATAATGATTGATTTTGAAGCGACAGCAGAGTTGACTTTGCTGTCGCTTCAGTATATTTGCCTTCCATTACCAAATAACCTGATGTGACTAAACAACCGGAAGAAAAAGGCCGAAGGCATATTGATGAACTTTTTGAGTTCATAAAAGTGGGCGACCAAAAGGCGCTTGAGTTGCTTTTTTCGATTTATTTTCCCCGGTTAAACGATTTTGCCTGTAAAGTGGTGAAAGACGATGTGATTTCGCAGGACATTGTTCAGGAAGTGTTTGTAAAAATTTGGGAGAAAAGGGCAGAGATTGAACCGATTAACCTGGAAGCATTTCTGTTTCGTTTAGTCCGGAACCGTTGCATCGACTACATTAAGCATCTGAAAGTGATTAACAACCGGATGCATGAAATCCAGATATCCTCGAAGTACGAGGAATTGTACCGCATTGATTTTGTGGGCGACGAACCTTATGTGCTGATAGAGCAGGAACTGAAACAAAAGATTGAAAAAACCATCGAAAGTTTGCCCGAACGTTGTCGCGAAGTATTTATCCTGAGCCGGATAAATGGCCTGAAAAACAAAGAAATCGCCGAAAAACTCGAAATCAACATTAAAAATGTGGAGCGGCATCTCAGCCGCGCCATGCAGTCCTTTCGCGAAAATTTTACCGAAGAATTACCTCTTGCCATTGTAATTTTGGTGCTGAAAAGCCTTGATTTTTAGCCGCTACATCGAGATGCCACAAGGGCGCAAAGACACCAAGGAAATTTTAATTTGGAATCTATTTTTAAACTGAATCGTGTATTTCTATGTGCCTTTGTGTCTTCGTGGCAAAAAAGATCAAAAATTTTTCATTTCGCGTGATGGGTAAAGTCCACCCTGATCAGTTATATAGGCAAAAGCTTAAACAACTGACATGGAAAATCAGGACTTCAGGAGTATGGTGCACCGGTATTTTCGCGGACAACTCGATGACAGTGAGTACGAATTGCTTACCGATAACCTTCAATTACCTGAAAACAGGGAATACTTCGATTTGGCGCGGAAAGAATGGGAAAACCAGCCCGAACTTTCTGAACTTGGAAAACAAAATCTCACCCGGTTACAGTATAAAATCAACCAAAGTAGCAACGATGTGCCGGTAAGGCAAATTACCCGCAAACTTTGGATTCGGGTGGCTTCGGCTGCTGCAATACTCATTGCCGGACTTCTCATAGGTGGCGCTGCCACTTATTTTATTTCTTCAGAAAAAAATTCTTCAGAACAATTGGTATTTGAAACTCCTCGTGGCGAAAAATCGATAGTGAAATTGCCCGACGGAACTGAAGTTTGGTTGAATGCCAATTCGAGGCTGGTTTATAATTCGTTTTCGGCCAGTTTGCGCCAGGTTGAACTAAAAGGAGAAGCATTTTTCAAAGTTACCCACAACGAGAACGCTCCGTTTGTGGTGAAAACCAACGAGTGCGACATCAAAGTGCTGGGAACAACTTTCAATGTAATGGCTTACGATGAATTTGGGCGGAAAGAAATTACCCTTCTGGAAGGTAAGGTTGACGTAATCTCCGGAGCGAATGAGCAGATTTTAAAACCAGGTCAATCGCTCATTTTAAAAAATCACAAGGTTCAGGTGACTGAAGTAAATCCGACACAGGCTTCTGCCTGGGTTGATAATAAATTTAATTTCAAGGATATACCACTGTCCGAATTGATTAAACGACTGGAGAATTGGTACGATGTTGACATTACCCTTGATAATCCGTCGGGAAGGGAAGTAAATTACACCGGAACATTTAAAAACGAAGAAACCATTTGGCAGGTGCTCGATGCAATAAAGGTTTACACTTTCATTGAATACGAAAAATCGGATACGCGCCAGATTAAAATTACGGTCAAATAACAAAACGACGCCAGATGAGCGGCCACTCGTCTGACGTCAATTAAAGTGATATAAATTACTCATTTAAATCAGTGTAAAACTATGAAAAAAAACGATCCAAGCCAAAGGCATCGGCGATGCCCTGCGCTTAGAAAAATTCTTAACATTATGAAACTAACAACCTTGTTGTTTTTTCTGGCTCTGCTTCAGGTTTCAGCCAACTCGTTCTCTCAAACCCGTTTAAACCTGAAATTCGAAAAGGAATCACTGGAGAGTGTCTTCAGTAAAATTGAATCAAATTCTGATTATTCAATTTTTTACAAAAACGATCTGATTCAGGATTCAAAGGAGATTACCGGTGAATACAAAGATGCCTCGGTTAACGAGATTCTTGATCAGATTTTAAAATCGGCAAATCTTTCGTACACCATCAAGGGAAAACTGATTATGATTGTTCCCAATGCTGAGCCTGCAAAAGAGAACAACGGGCAACAGCAAAAACCTGTTTCCGGTAAAGTTACCGATTCTACAGGAGGGCCGCTTCCAGGCGTTTCTGTGGTTGTTAAAGGAACTACAACGGGTACAATTACCGATTTTGAGGGGAATTACACTCTTGCAAATGTACCAGCAAATGGCACTTTGGTCTTTTCGTTCGTCGGGATGAGATCACAGGAAATTGAAATTGGAAATAAAACATCAATTGATGTTAAACTGGAAGATGAAACAATCGGTATTGAAGAAGTTGTTGCTGTAGGATACGGTACGCAAAAAAAAGTTAGTACTACTAGCCCTATTTCGCAAATGAAAGGTGAAGAGATGGCTAGGAGGCCGGTGACTAATGCACAGCAATCGCTTCAGGGTCTTGCACCAGGTGTTACTATTCTTGACGGCGGAGGTGAACCTGGACGGTCTGCTGCAACGCTACGCGTGCGAGGAATCACAACCCTCAGCGGCAATAATAACCCACTCGTATTAATTGATGGTATTGAACAAAGTATGGATGATATAAATCCAAGTGATATTGATAATGTGTCAATTCTTAAAGATGCTGCTTCTACTGCAATTTATGGTTCCAGAGCTGCCAATGGTGTAGTTTTGGTAACCACAAAAAGAGGGAAAAAAGATCAGCTTTCTATTACCTATTCTGGCTACGTTGCCATGCAACAAGCAAACAATAAACCGGAACATATGGGACTTGAAGATTATTTGCGATATCAAGACCTTGCCTATAGCAATGTGGGAATGGCCGCTCCATATTCCGAAGATCTCATAAAAACGTGGGTATCGTCTGATGACAGAATCACCTATCCGCTCCCTAATGATTGGTTCAATGTTATGTATAAAAACGCCCCACAGTTCGATCAGAATTTGTCATTTGCTGGAGGAAACGAAAAAATTCAGGGACGGGCCAGCATAAGATGGCAAGAGCAAGATGGAATCATAACATCAGTCTTCAATAAGGGAAAAGAAGCGCGAGTAAACCTGGATTTTAATCCGACCAAAAAATTAAAAATAACCGCAGATTTAAATTATCGTTTTGGCTATTCAAGAAATAGTGCACCAGCCAATAATATAAGTATTTGGCATTGGTTTTATCATGGTTCTCAATGGGCAGTGCCACGCTATCCAGATGGTTCTTATGGCATTAGTAAGCAAGGGAATAGTCCTCTTTTATATAACGACATGGGAGGATATGACAAATTAAATAAAGTTACACTAGTTACAAATCTGAAACTGGAATATGAAATTTTACCCGGTTTGAAATTTAATGGACAATATTCTCTTCGGGGGAACAACAACTCGCAAAAAATCTTTACTAATACTCTCCAGATTTATGACTATGCAACAAAAACAAAACTATTGAAGAATGTTGATAAAAATACTTTGAACGAAATTCGCGAGAATATTGCTGAAACAACGATTACAACATTACTGAATTACGAAAAGAATTTCGAAAAAAATCAGATCAAATTACTAGCTGGATATTCCGAAATTTACAATAACCAGAGTTACTTAAAAGGTTATCGCGAATATTTTTATAATAATGACATTCAGTCAATATCTATGGGCTCTGACAATAACAAGAACATTACCGGAAACGATAGCGAATGGGGTTTAAAGAGTTATTTTGGAAGGGCAAATTATATTTACAACGACAAATATATTTTTGAAGCTAACGCTCGTTGGGACGGTTCTTCACGCTTTACCGGGCCTAATGTTTATGCGTTCTTTCCATCTGTTTCAGGGGCGTGGCGTATTTCTCAGGAAAATTTCTGGAATAAAAACAGTAAAATTTTCAGCGACCTGAAATTGCGTGCTTCATGGGGTAAATCGGGTAATCAGGCGATTCCATTGTATGAATTTTATCCAGCACTGATTAGCGCTTCGTACACATTTAGTGACAAACTTGCACAAGGTTATCTTCAGAAAAACATGGCCAATGCCGATTTAACTTGGGAAACAACTACTCAAACCAATATTGGAGTTGATTCTCAATTGTTTGATCAAAAGGTTACTTTCAATTTTGACTGGTATAAGAAAACTACAGAGGGAATTTTGTTGACGTTACCTATTCCAGGAGTCATCGGATTGAACCCACCGAAACAAAATGCAGGAGTTGTTGAAAATAAGGGTATTGAATTGATGATTGGATACAAAGGGAAAAGCAAAAATTGGAAATGGGATGTGTCAGGTAATCTGGCATATAATAAAAATGAAATCAAAAGTTTAGCGGGAACAGGCCCATATATCACGACTAGTGCTACTGATCCTATGACTATCCGTGCCGAAGGATTACCTATTGATGCTAACTGGGGTTATAAAGTCGACGGTTTTTTCCAAACTGCGGCAGAAGTAAGCTCTTACCCAACTTTATTTGCGAACACAAAACCAGGGGATACTAAATATGTTGATCTAAATAATGATGGAAAAATAACTCCAGCTGACATGACATATCTGGGAAATTCATTCCCAAACTACACTTTTGGATTCACATCGACTTTAGCCTATAAAAATTTTGAGTTATTCTGGCAATTGCAAGGAGTTGCCGATGTTGGGGTAAGGTTATCGGGTGCCTTATCTGAAATGGGTAATCAGGAAGGTTTTACACATAAAATATACGCCAATAATGTTTGGACACCTGAAAATCCAAATGCAAGATTTCCTCGTCCAACAAAATTTTCCCTAAATAATGTTCAATCCTCTGAAATGCTCATACAGGATGGATCTTATTTACGACTCAAAACGCTTCAGTTGGCCTATAGCCTGCCTAAAAATCTGTTAGGTAAAACATTTATTAAAAGTGCAAGATTTACCTTAAGTGGTACAAATCTGCTGACATTCTCCAAACTCAATGAATGGAACCTCGACCCTGAATTTCCATCTGGTCGGGCCGCCTATTATCCTCAAACATCGGTTTATTCTTTAGGATTTAATTTTCAATTTTAAGTGATTTGATATGAAAAACGTAATATTCTTTTCGATCGTAATTTTGTTTGTTTCTATATTTTCAGCTTGTACTGAGAATTTATTGGAAACAGTGCCAAACGACCGTATTTCAACTGATATTTTCTGGAAAACTGAGAAGGATGCTATTTATGGATCAAATGCAGTTTACAGATATATTGATAGCACAAGCGTAGTTGATTTTGACGGACTAACTGATATATTACATTCGAATATCCCATTTTACGACAACGGGACTATTGAGCGGGGTGATTATAGTACTACTACTCAAAAAATATATGACCAATGGGTTTATAGCTATAAGGGTATAAGAGCTGCAAATAATTTTCTCGAAAATGTTGATAAAGTAACAACAACCAACACTGCTCTTATTACAACACTGAAGAGCGAGATTAGGGTAATCCGTGCTTACCAGTATATTCGCCTTGTAATGCTTTGGGGCGATGTTCCATTAATTACTACGACGATAAATACAATTTCTGAAGGACAGGCAGTTACAAGAAACCCATCCTCTGAGATCTGGACATTTATTAATAATGAGTTGGATGCTTGTGCTAGTTTATTGCCACTAACACAAACAGATAAGGGCCGGATAACCAAAGGAGCTGCGCTGGCTTTAAAGGCAAGGGCACTACTCTATCAAGGCAAATGGGCAGAAGCAGCGGTGGCAGCAAAAAGTGTGATGGATTTAAACAAATACAGTTTATACCCAAAATTTGAGGATCTATTTTCATATCCTGCTGAAAATAATGTTGAAGTCATTCTTGATAAGGAGTATATTAAGGATATCTACAGTAACGATATGTTTCAATATTTGGGGCCATATAGTCAGAAAAATGCAAAATGTACGTTTGTGCCCACCAAGAAATTAGTGGATAGTTATACAATGCTGAATGGGAAAAGTATTTCTGATCCTACCAGTGGATTTGATAAGGACAATCCATACGAAAATCGCGATCCTCGTCTGAAATTCTCCGTTTTTGTGAAAGGTTCCAAGCTTCCTGATGGAAAAATCTATGATCCAACACCTGGCAGTAAGACATTGGATGAGGTTGGCAGTACCTATCTTGCAACAGTTCTAGGTTTCAATGTCAAAAAATATGTGAATACTGAAGACTTGGCTAATATCTCAAATTGTGGAATTAATATTATTCTGATCCGGTATGCCGAAGTGTTGTTGACTTATGCTGAAGGAAAGATTGAAAGTAACCAGATAGACCAAAGCGTTTACGACGCAATTAATACGATCCGATCTGGACGCACTGATGTTAAACTTCCAACTATTTCAACAGGGTTATCACAAGCAGAATTAAGGACTATTGTAAGAAAAGAACGCATGTTGGAACTCGCTTTTGAAGGATTCCGTCTTTTCGATTTGAGACGTTGGAAAACGGCGGAAAATGAAATTCCTGGGTACGTTGAAGGAATGACATATAAAAATGCTTCAGGCTCCTATGTGACAATTAAATTAGATGCTTTCTTAAAAGTATTTGACGCATCGAAGCATTACTTGTGGCCAATTCCGAAGAAAGAAGTTGACCTGAACTCAAACTTAAAACAAAATCCGGGTTGGTAATTGCAAAAACTAATAGTTGTTGAAAAAATAAATAGCACCACTCTTTTTCAACAACTATTAGTTTTTCTCCTATAAATCTACAAAATCACTAGAATGTTTTTTGAATTAGAATCTGAAATTTAGAAATATGAACAGAGGAGTCTCATACACATTAATGGCTTTTACAGCATTAGCTGGCATAAACCCATTATTTGCACAGCAAAAGAATAAGGTCATTGATAAGCCTAATGTAATATTGATCAATATTGACGACATGGGTTATGGAGATACTGAACCCTATGGAATGACGGGTATTCCAACACCAAATTTTAATAAAGTAGCCCAACAGGGACTGCGGTTAACTCATTTTTTGGCAACGCAACCCGTATGTTCGGCCTCACGGGCTGCGTTGCTAACCGGGTGTTATTCGAATCGGGTAGGAATTTCCGGTGCATTACTCCCGAATAGTAGAATTGCCCTGAATCCAAAAGAGGAAACAATAGCTGCAGTGTTAAAAAAATCAGGATATAAAACGGCAATGCTTGGAAAATGGCATCTAGGAAATCAGGCCCCTTACCTGCCAGTACATTATGGATTTGACAGTTTTTATGGGATTCCCTATTCACATGATATCTGGCCAATAGGGTACGATGGAAAACCGATAACAGATCCTCAAAATATGCGGGGGAAATGGCCCCCACTGGTTTTACTGAATGGAGATAACCCGGTTGATACGATAAACACACTGGATGATCAATCCCGATTGACAACTATTTTTACAGAAAAGGCTATAGAATTTATTCAATCCAGTAAAAAGTCTCCATTCTTTCTTTACCTGGCACATCCCATGCCTCATGTTCCATTAGCTGTTTCTGACAAGTTCAAAGGGAAAAGTCAATTAGGGTTGTTTGGAGACGTGATTATGGAATTGGACTGGTCGGTTGGACAAATATTGGATGCATTGGATAAGGCAGGAATTGCAAAAAATACATTACTGATAATTACCAGCGACAATGGTCCCTGGAAGAATTTTGGCAATCATGCCGGTTCAACCTCGGGATTCCGGGAAGGAAAAAATACGACCTGGGATGGTGGTAACCGGATACCGTGTCTGGTCAGATGGCCTGGCAAAATTGAACCAGGAACAGTAAATAGCGCACTCATGGTAAATATGGATATCCTTCCAACCATTGTTGCTGCTACCGGCGCCTCTTTACCAAAAAATAAAATAGACGGGCTTAATTTCCTCCCTGTTTGGACAGGTAAAACAAAAGAAGGTCCAAGAGAAATATTCTATTATTATTTTGCTCAAGGAGGAGAGGCAACTTTGGAAGCTGTGAGATATAAAAACTGGAAACTTGTTCTACCTCATCCATCAGCAACGTATTCCGGACCGCAGGGTAAAGACGGTTTTCCCGGCGTAATTGGCAGAGTTGATGTTCCTATGGGATTGTACAATTTGTCGCTGGATCCTGGTGAAGATCATGATATTCAGGAATTATATCCAGAAATAGTAACTAAATTAACATCCTTTGCAGAAGAAGCACGTGAAGATTTGGGAGATAAGCTTACTGACAGAAAAGGGAAAAATGTTAGAGAACCGCAGGTGTATTAATAATTGGAATGAAAGCAAGCTGATATTTAAAGCAAATCTGGTGATTAACCTACCTCAAAGAGTAAACGGAATTTTTATCTGGAATAGAAAAATTATAAATTGAAAGCTGGCGAGAATCAGTTTAAGTTTTAAAAAAGAAAATAAAAAGAAGATGAATAGTAATGTATATGGATTAGCGGGAATAACCCTTCTTCTTACGGCCTCGTGTACAAGCAAAACGGAAATAAAAAAAGTAAGTCATAAGCAACCCAATATTGTATTTATCATGGCTGACGACCATGCCTACCAGGCGATCAGCGCTTATGGCGGACCGCTGGCGAGCCTTGCTCCAACGCCCAATATAGATCGTTTGGCAGAGGAAGGAATGCGTTTCAACCGTTGTATGGTGACCAATTCGTTGTGTGGCCCATCAAGGGCATGTATTTTAACAGGTAAGTACAGCCACATGAACGGTTTTGTTGACAACACTATTGGTTCCAAGCTTGATTGTACGTCTTCAAAACAAAGTGAACTATTTGGGTAAAAAAATAAGAGACACTTTTTTTTCTTGATTCAAGGATAAATTAAAATTTTGAGATTTTGGTTTTAGCGTCGTAAAATTTATTTCCGACAAGCATTTTCCTGGTTTTTTGATGACCCGAAAATGCGTCAGAATAAATTTTACCGGCGGAGGTTGTTGCATAGTACATTCGCTTTCTTTCCATGATGGTTTTTTGTTTGATTTTCTTTCGATGCTTTAAAATCCGGTCAGCCCGGCCAAAGTACATATCGGCCGGAGTCACGTTTTTTAATGATTCGTGGTAGCGTTGGTGGTTGTAATACTCCACGAAGTGTTTCAGTGTATGTTCCAGTTCCATTGGGCTGTAATAAACATCGAGTTTAATCACGTTTTTCATCGAGCGGTGATAGCGTTCGATTTTGCCCTGTGTTTGCGGATGTCCCGGACGGCCATGAATGGGTTTGATTTTCTGCTTTTCCAGGTACTTTTTAAAGTCAAGAGCCACGTAGCTGCTTCCATTATCGCTCAATAGTTTAGGCATCTGGTTTTTCGAAAGATTCGATTTGAGCAGTGCTTCTTCGATGGTTTGGGCGGCATCGGCGGCGGTCATGGTGCTGCAAAGTTTCCAGTGGACGATGAACCGGCTGTAATCGTCCAGTACCGTTGACAGGTAATACCAGCCCCATCCGGGGACCTTAAAATAAGTAAAATCGGTCTGCCACATTTGATTTGGCCGAATGGTTTTATCCTTAAACTCATCGGAGGCTTTAATTAATTCAAAGGCAGGTTCCTGTATTAATCCCTGGGCTTTGAGTATCCGGTATGCCGAACTTTCTGAAACATATTTCCGGTAATTGTCGGTGTACAACCACGCTATTTCGCGCGGAGCTTTCTGCGGGTGATCCAATGCCAGTTCGGTAATGAGTTGTTTTTCCGATTCCGGAATCTGATTCCAGAACTGCTTTTTGGTGACCGGCTTTTGAGCCAGTCCATCGTAACCATCAGCCAGATAAGCATTGTACCAGGAGTAGAATGTGGGTTTGTTAATCCTCAATTCCCTAAGAGTTTTATTGACGCTCGTAGTGCTTTGTTCTACAAGTCGGATGATTTCAAATTTTTCGGTCTGGGAGAGTCTCATGTATTTCTTATTTATGGATTCTACTCCAAGCCAGTCACACTTTTTTTTAGCAATTCGTTGTGCAGGTACAAATCGGCCAACGCTTTTTTCAGGTTGTCGTTTTCCCGCCTCAGATGCTCAACTTCAGCCGTATTGGCACTTCGGTCGGTGTCCCCATTTAAACGTTTTTTACCGGCTTCCAGAAAATCTTTGCTCCACTTGTAGTACAAACTATCGTTAATGCCGTATTTGCGGCATATAGAGGCAACGGTATCTTCTCCGCGCATTCCCTCGATAACGATCCTGATTTTTTCTTCGGCACTGAATAGTTTCCGGGTTTGTTGCTTGATGTCTTTGATAACACCTTCGGCATGCTTCTTTTTTACAGTCATTTTGTTACTCTTTTTTGTATTAAACTTCACAAAATGTCTCTTTGTTTTGCAACACTACCAGTTCACTTTTAGCTGAAGATTTACAGCTTGATTTCAGCCAGCAAACGTTTACAAAGGTTCTTCAAAAGGCAGGTTATAAAACCGCCGTGATAGGCAAGCTACATTTGGGAGGCACCCCAACAGGCTTCGATTATTATGACATCCTGCCAGGGCAAGGGGTATACTATAATCCATCATTTATCAATCAGTCTGGTGAGTATAAAACGGAGGGGTATGCAACAGAAATTATTACAGATAAAACCATCAAATGGATCGATAAGGTAAAAGATTCCGGACAACCTTTTATGTTGATGATGTGGCAAAAAGCCCCTCACCGAAACTGGGAACCAGGCCCTAACGAATTGGGCATGTATGAAGATGTTACTTTTCCGGAACCTCCCACACTTTTTGATGATTACTCTGGAGACAGGGAAGCTGCCGCTTTAAATAATATGACGATCGCCAAAACAATGACCCTTGACCGGGACTTGAAAATGACGGACAAACCACCTACTGGATTGAACGAAGAACAATTGAAAAAGTGGAATGCGGTATATGGCCCCATTTATGAAAAATTCAAAAAAAATAACCCGACAGGTAAGGATTTAGTTCGGTTTAAGTACCAGCGTTACATTCGCGACTACCTGTCTTGTGTTGCAGCAGTTGATAAAAGTGTTGGCAAAGTACTGGATTATTTAAAAGAAAACGGGCTAGATAAAAATACTATTGTCGTTTACTCCTCTGATCAGGGATTCTTCTTGGGTGAACATGGCTGGTTCGACAAACGATGGATGTACAAAGAGTCATTGCGGACACCTCTGTTGATCAGCTGGCAGGGTGTAATTAAGCCCGGAACTGTAAACAATGATATAGTCTCCAATCTGGATTTCGGAGAAACATTCATCGACATTGCAGGAGCTAAGGTTCCTGAAGATATGCAGGGAAGAAGCTTGCTGCCAATATTAAAAGGCCAAACACCTGCCGATTGGCGAAATGCGTTTTACTACCATTACTATGAACATCCGTCCGAGCATAATGTGATGCGCCACTACGGAATAACAACCGACAAATACAAGCTGATCCACTTCTATTACAACATTGATGAATGGGAGTTGTATGATCTTGAGAAAGACCCGATGGAAATAAAAAATATATACAATGATCCGGCTTATAATGAGGTTAAGGTAGAACTCAATCAGAGACTGGAACAACTGAGGAACCAATACCACGACAATGATTCTTTTAACAAACACTTTATTGATGAATACAATGAGAAAGTGAAAAAGAATCCACGGATTGAATATTGGAAGTTTTCTCCCGAAGAACTCCATAAATTGTAACTAGATTTTCAGTCTGTCACTGCTCTATTAAAAGACCAAATAATGTGAAAAGTAACCATTCGCTGGTCGGGATTTATAATCCCGGCCTTGTAGTGGTGGATTTAAAATTCACAATCGAGCAAGATGCAAATTACAAATCTACACCGGCAAAATTTTCTTTTGCGGTGCTAGTCAAAACCACTTTTGTTTTCTCTTTTTCAGCCTTTCAGGCTTTAACCTCAGTAATTTGGGCTAAAGCCCGAACATTGATCATTCCTCCAACCGTTGACTGAAGTTAACGGCAAAGGATAGGTGATCAATTTTCATTTATTTAGATACTTAAAAGGACATTCACATAAAATAATGTTGCATTTTCACTTGGGTTTTACTTTGACTCACCCCTACGACCGCAAGCAAGGGTGAGCACTTTTGAAACACAACAATAAATAGTTCTTATACCTATACCTAAACCAAACCAATATGAGCAAATTATTACTTGCAATTTCATTAGCACTAATTATTCTATTAAGCGGGTGTTCAAACAAACCTAAAGACCCCAATGAATTTTCAGCCGATCTTATCGTTTACGGTGGAACCTCTGCTGCTGTAATTTCGGCTGTTGAAGCCGTAAAACAGGGAAAAACAGTTATCGTTGTTTCGCCCGACACGCACCTTGGTGGACTTTCTTCAGGCGGACTTGGTTTTACCGATACTGGCAATAAATCGACCATTGGCGGATTGTCGCGTGAGTTTTACCACCGAGTTTGGAAATATTACAACGATTCGACCACCTGGAAATGGCAAAAACATTCGGAGTATGGCAACAAAGGTCAGGGAACGGTCGCCATGGACGGCGAGAACCGTACCATGTGGATTTTTGAGCCTCACATTGCCGAGAAGGTTTTCGAAGATTTAGTTCGTGAGAATAAAATCACCGTATTGCGCGACGAATGGCTCGATCGTCAAAACGGAGTGGTGAAAAGAGATGGACGCATCGTTTCGTTTAAAACGCTTTCAGGAAAGGTATTTTCAGGAAAAATGTTTATTGATGCCACTTACGAAGGCGATTTAATGGCTGCTGCCGGTGTGTCGTATCATGTGGGGCGCGAAGCCTGCACGGTGTATAACGAAACATGGAATGGGGTTCAGGCCGGAGTGTTTCAGCACGGGCATCATTTCAAAACCAAAGTCGATCCGTACAAAGTGCCCGGGAAACCTGAAAGTGGCTTGCTATACGGCATTTCGCCTGAACCAATCGCTCCAAACTGCTCGGGCGATAGCAAGATTCAGGCATATTGTTTCCGCCTTTGCATGAGCAATCATCCGGACAACCGGGTTCCTTTCCCGAAACCTGAAAATTACAATCCGGCCAAATACGAATTGCTTGGTCGCGTGTTCGATGCCGGTTGGCGCGAGTGGTTCGATAAATTTGATATTATCCCGAACCGCAAGACCGATACCAATAATCACGGACCATTCAGCAGCGATTTTATCGGCATGAATTACGATTATCCTGAAGCATCGTACGAACGCCGTAAAGAAATTATCAAGGAGCACGAAGAATACCAAAAGGGATTGCTTTATTACGTGGCCAACGATCCGCGCGTTCCGAAGGAAATTCATGACGAAATGCAGCAATGGGGTTTGGCGAAGGATGAATTTACGGATAACGGAAACTGGTCGCGTCAGTTGTACATTCGCGAAGCCCGCCGCATGATTGGCGTTTACGTGACTACCGAAAACGATGTGTTGGCCAAACGCGAAGTTCCCAATCCTGTGGGAATGGGCTCGTATGCCATGGATTCGCACAATGTTCAGCGGTACGTTACTGCTGAAGGATTTGCACAGGACGAAGGCGACATAGGTGTTTCGCCCGATGCTCCGTATTCCATTTCGTATGGGTCAATCGTTCCGAAGAAAGAAGAATGTGCCAATTTGCTGGTGCCGGTTTGTGTATCGTCAAGCCATATTGCCTACGGCTCTATCCGGATGGAACCTGTGTTTATGATTTTGGGGCAATCAGCAGCCAAAGCTGCTTCGTTGGCCATCGACAAAAATCAGGCAGTTCAGGATATCGATTATGCCTTGCTGAAACAGGAATTGCTGAAAGACGGCCAGGTGCTGGACCGGACACAACTAAAAGCTCAGTAATTATTGGTGTTTTGAAATTAAAAAAGCCTGTCTGAATTTAATTCGGACAGGCTTTTTTTGTTGATTTTGCTTTCTAAAACTGAAATCTTACCCCGGCAAACCAGGTTCGTCCGATTCCAAAATAGACCCGGTTGCTGGTGTATTTTGTGTTTCCTTCAGGGATATTGGTAAACGACTGTTCGATAAACTCGGTATCCAGCAGGTTTTGTCCGCCGAAAATGAGGTTTATCCGCAACGATTTCTTCAGCTGAAGCAGGTAATTTCCGCTGAAGCCAATCAGGTCGTATTTTGGAATTTTGGTTTGATTGTAATCGCTTCGGTTTTCCAGATTGGCAAAATCATAAAGGCCAAATGGCGTATAATTTTGCTCGGCACGGTAGTAGTTTAGCCTGATGTAAAAGTTGTGTGCCCAGCGGTATTCGGCCTCGGCAAACAGGCTCAGTTGTGGCGCGTTGGCAACACGAAGTCCGTTCATCCACAACTCATTTTTAGCCGTAATTTCCTTGCTTGCGTTGTAAACAATACTCATTGCATCTTTCGCGTATTTCCAGTCGCCAAGCGAGCCATTCAGGTTTAACTGAAAGTTTTTGGTGAGTTTGTACGATGTTTTCAACTCAACGCCCTGATGTATTTCCGAGATGCCATTTACAATTCCGAAAGCGTCAGCTTCTTGTAAATTATCGTAACGCACCATCGACCGGTTCGCTATTTGCGAGTAATAAGCCAGCGCTTCAACTTTTAGTTTTCTGCTGAAAATGGTATAACCCAATTCGCCATCCAGAATTTGTTCGTTTTTGGCGTCAGTATTCTTCCAGTTGTCATTTGTTGGAAAGAGTGTTATAAACCGTTGCTGATACGACCCGTAGCCAGCCCGAAGGTGAACCGAATGGTATTTCCAGAATTTAATGTTGATGCCTGTTTGAATATGTCCGCCGGGCTGAAGAGAATACTCAGCTTTCCGGTTCGGATCAGTTGTCAGGTAATTAAAATAATCGGTACGAATCAGATTTTGCAGCGATGCTGAACCCGCCAGATAAAAGAATAACCGCTCGGTCTGGTGTTTCAACCGAAGGGAAATGCCTCCTGCCTGAATTTCGGACAAATACGAATAATTCACCTTGTCAGCCGAATTGTATTTGGTCAGAAACTGATATTGAAAAAGGTTTTCAGCCGGAAATCCGGCAGGGCGATTGATGTCGGCATAGCTGGTATAACCGTCAGCACTCAGGAGGTTATTGACAGCACCAAAGTGATCGGCCCGATAATCTTCCAGATTCAGACTTGCACTAAAATCGGTTTGTTTCGTGATGTTTCGGGTAACAATGGTGCGCAATCCAATCCTGGTTTCGCTGTTAACCGACGAAAGAACTGTTATTCCATTCGATTCGGTATTAATAAACTTTCCGTTGGCGTCGGGCAAGCGAAATGTTCCCATCGGGGAATTCACAAGGCCTTTATTCCAATCGCTAACCTGATCAAACAGGATATGCCCCGATTCGTCGCGCGACACCGAATCCAGTGGAATGCTGATTGGTTTTCCTCCAAGTTTTAACTGAGCCGACCGGTCGAATTGCGCATAAATGTTGGTGGTAACGTATGTTTTTACGCGGGGGTGCCAATAGTGAGTTAAACTAATCAGCGGACTCCGGCCATAACTGGTGCTTACCGAAAAAGGTTTTTCAGCCAGATAGCCCCATTGACCATTGTATTTTGTGCTGTAACGGTTGTAAGCACCAATCGAATCGGCAAAATTCCGGTCGTGCTGCTGAATAATTCCGGTTAAACTTAACGACAATGCATGAAACTGGTTGAAGTTTTTCTGAATGTTCAGCAAAAAACTGTATTGCTCGAAAACAGTATTTTGCGCCGCTCCGTCTCCTTTTACACGCGAGATTTGCAATGTTGAAGCCAGTTCTCTTTTCGATAAACCCGAGTGAACCGTTGCGGTAGTTTTCAGAAAACCGTTGTTCCCATATATTGCCGAAAGTGTAGCTCCGGCTTTTTCCTGAGAGGCTAACGAAAGTACATTCACCAAACCGCCTGTACTCGTCTGGCTTTGCAGATTGGCTGCCTGTCCGCTTGTCACCTGAATTTGTCCAGCCCAGTCGGTTAAACCCGAAAGTATCGCTGGACTCATTTTCCCAGTTTCCGGATTATTCAGCAAAATACCGTTTAGTGCATACGACGTGTGCGATGCATCATTCCCGCGAATGCCAATTTCCGAATCGTTTAATCCGCTGCCGTTATTCAAAAGATTTACTGATGGAATTGCACGAAACATTTCGTTGAATTCCGGATGGCCGGTTTGCTCGGTAACTTGCCAGGTTGTAAAATTTTCGGTGCTTTGCGGGAAAAGTCTTTTATTTTCGTACGAGCTGATTTTACGTTGCCTTTCGCGTCCAACTGCATTTGGTTTCAGCTTAATGATAAACATGGGCGTGTAAATATCGTTCGAAACCGATACGTTGTAAAATTTCTCAAAATAACCCGGATAATTGACCTTGATGGAGTAATCAGAGCCAACAAGTTTCATCTTGAACTGGCCCTGCTGGTCGGTCAATACGCTGATGTACGTTCCGGGAATGGTGACCACAGCTTTTTCTAGTGGCTCGTTAAATTCTTCATCAACCACAAAGCCTGCAATTATTCCAACACGCGGAGGTGCCGGTTTGTCTTTTTTCTTTTTCCCTTTGGCAAAGGCAGTCCCAGAATTAAGGATCAGGAGAACGATAAGGTAAATTATTGTTTTGATGAACCGGCTTCGTTGAATAATACTGATTTTTGTTTCCATGATTTTCTGAATTGCCTGCAATTATACCGTTTTTATGAAGCATTACCCTATATTCTTCAAATGAATGGGTTGCATAAAATAACGTATTAATTGGGATTTTCAGTATAAATCGTTGTTTCTAGTTGCCGTTCCAGAGGAAACCATCCATAGCTTTGGTTGGTCTTCCGTCGTTGCCCCAGGCGCTGAGGGCATAATGGCTCCAGCTTCTGGCTCCTTCGGGTTCCCAGTAAAATACTCCCATTCCCTTGTTTCCGGGAACTTCTTTTACTTTCTTCTGAACGGCAATCAGCATATCGTAAGTGTTTTGATCCTTAATGTCCTCGCCGCCCACTTCAACTACCATGACTTCTTTACCATACCGGGCAACCATATCGTTCATGTTTTTTCCCAGATCGTCTATTGAAAGTGTATAATCCGGTTTTCCTTCGAGCCAGTAGGGGTAATACGAAAGTCCAATCATATCGTATTTCGCACCGTTGGTTGTTGCAGCATCAAACCACCAGCGGAACCGGTCGTTGTTGTTGCCCTGATCGACATGCAGAATGACCTTAGATTTCGGACTTACTGCTTTAATTGCATCATAGCCTTTGTTGATTAGTTGAGCCAGCTGTGGCCAGTTTTGTACGCTTCCTTCCGGATAAATCATTCCTCCCGGTATTTCATTTCCAACCTGAACCCACTCCGGAGTGACTCCGGCATTTTTCAGGGCAGTCATAACTTCGAAAGTGTATGTGTAAAGATCGTTGAGGAGGGTGGGAAAGTCGTGTCCTTCCCAGGCTGCAGGCTTCTTTTGTTTGCCGGGGTCGGCCCAACTGTCGCTGTAATGGAAATCAATCATTACTCGCATTCCCCATTTCTGAGCCCGAACAGCCATCGCCACCGTTTCGTCCTTGCTGCAATGTCCGCTGGCTTTATCGTCCGACGGATTTACGAAAGTTCGCAGCCGGATAGCGTTGATTCCGTGATCTTTCAGGATTTTCATGCAATCTTCTTCCTGACCGTTGTCGTTGTAAAATTTATATCCGGTAGCTTCCATTTGAGGCAACCAACTGATGTCGGCTCCTTTTGCAAAATTATTTTCAGAAATGATTTGAGATTCGGATTGCGACTGGCATTTAACAGTGACGCTTAAAAAAAGAACTCCGATTACTGCAAGAATTAAACTGACTTTCATACGTGAATAATTTGTTTTTTAATGGTCGTATGCCCGCCTGACCCATCGGGCAGGGAACTCGTCCCGAGTACTCGGGGCTCGTTTCATTTTGGCAAATTTTAGGTTTACAGAAACACGAATATCGGATAAAATTGTGTAAAAGGCTAGCTTGCCGTGTAAAATGAAAATCCCCGCCGGATAACTAATCTGACGGGGATTTTTAAACTATTCAGCTTAAATATTTTGACTACAGTTCGCGAATTTTAATATTGCGGAACCATACAGGGTATCCGTGATCCTGCAAACCGATAAAACCTTCTTTAGAAATACCTTCGGTAAATCCAGGGAATGATTTGAATTTACTGTTTTGCACCAGTTTGTCCCATTCAGGAGTCCACAAAGAATATGAACAAACCAATACGCCGTTTTGGGTATGAGTTACTTTGCCGTCTTTTACTTTTATTACAATTGTATTCCATGAGCCAACAGGCTTCACAGTTTTTGAGTCGGCTGGTAACATGTCGTAAAGCGATCCGGCCAGGTGACTGTCAATTTTGTTGTCGGTAGCATCCACATTATCCAATACCTGAACTTCAGGAGCTGCATAATAAACCGGTTTGCCAGGAATTTCGCGTACATTATAGAAAATACCGGAATTGGCCATTCTGCTTACTTTCCAGTCGATTGAAAGTTCGAAATTTTTGAATTTTTTGGTGCCAAAAACAATGTCGCCATCAGCGCCCTGCCCTGGGTTTTTACCTTCACCAATGAAAACATTCATGGCGTTGTCTTCAATTTTCCAGTTTGCAGGCATGGCTGTTCCGTTGCATTTTCTCCAGCCATCGAAGTTTTGGCCATTGAAAAGCAAAGTCCAACCTTCTTTTTTCTCTTTTTTTGTCAGCTTATTTACTTCCTGAGCGAACGATGGAAGCGCTATGAAAAACATAGTTACCAGCGACAATGTAAAAAAAATACTTCTTTTCATGATTTAATTTTTTGACCCCGTTCGGGGAATGGTTAATGGTTATAGTAAATATAAATTGTTGGTTTCGGTTTTATGCTTCAAATTTATATTAATTATTTGCTGAATCTCTATTCTGCGGGGATATTCAGCTGAAAAAAGAGGATAAATCGTTCGTCGTGGTTTGCATAACCTGTGCAGCAAAGAAAACGCTTCTTTTTACTGAAGTTTTTCTTTTAACCAATTGGTCATTTTAGTGTAAAGATGCATGCTGGTATTTCCGCCGCGGATTCCATGATTTCGGTTGGTGTAAACCGCCATATCAAATTGCACTCCGGCCTGAACCATCTGTTCGCTGAATTCCATTGTGTTTTGTAAATGAACATTGTCGTCGGCCGAGCCATGAATTAAAAGGTAATTTCCTTTTATTTTTTCAGCATGAAATAACGGCGAATTATCGTCGTACCCCTCAGGATTTTCATTTGGTGTGCGCATGTACCGTTCGGTATATACACTGTCGTAAAAACGCCAGTTGGTAACCGGAGCCACCGAAATACCAGCATTAAAAACACCGGCACCTTTTTCCATGCAAAGGGCTGCCATAAATCCGCCGTAGCTCCAGCCCCAGATGGCGATTCTGGTTTTATCTACAAACGAAAGTGTTCCCAAGTACTTGGCGGCTTCAACCTGATCGTCAGATTCGTATTTGCCCAGTTGCTGGTAGGTCATTTTCCGGAATTCTTCGCCACGGGCGCCGGTTCCGCGCGGATCGACACATGCAATAACAAAACCTTCCTGAGCCAGGTAATCGTCCCAGCCAATGCTCCATTTATCGAGAACTGACTGTGAATTTGGACCGCTGTACTGGGTCATTACCACAGGGTGTTTTTTCGATTGGTCGAAGTTGGCAGGTTTTATCATCCATCCGTTCAACTCAACACCTTCAGAAGTTTTAAAAGTGAAAAATTCTTTTTTGCCGAAAGCATATTCTTTCAACTGATTTTTGAGGGCCGCATTGTCTTCCAAAGTCCGGATGAGTTTGCCGGTTTGGTCGTGAAGGGTTACAAGTTTGGGTGTTTCGGTATTCGTAAAAGTATTCACAAAAAACTGGAAGCCTGCGCTGAAATCGGCATTGTTGGTTCCAGCCATTGTCGATAATTTTCCAGCCTTTTTCCCGTCGAGGCTTACAAAATAAACCTCACGGCGCATAGGCGATTCTTTGGCTGCCTGGTAATAAAAAACCTTCTTCGCCGGATCGAAACCATAAAAAGCAGTCACGTCAAAATTTCCGTTGGTCAGTTGTTTTACTTCAAATCCTTGTCTGTCGTACAGGTAAAGATGCGAATAACCATTGCGTTCGCTGTTTACGACAATGTACTTGTTGTCAGGAAGGAAGATAAAATTGTCGTAAAAATCCTCAGAGATATAGCGTTTATTCTTTTCGGTGAAGAAATTCCGGGTATCGCCGGTGTACGGATTGCAAAGTACAATGTCGAGTTTGTTTTGCAACCGGTTTAGTTTCATAATGGCCAGGTCGGCGGCATCAGCAGTCCATTTAATCCGTGGAATATATTGATCCGGATCGGTGCCAATCTCGGCAGTTACGCTGCTTTTCGATTTCAAATCATAAATCCGGACACTTACCTCCGAGTTTTTCTCGCCGGGTTTGGGGTATTTGTAACTGTAACTTCCGGGGTAAAGCTGGTTTTCTTTTAATTCAGGTTTCTGTCCCTGGTACATTGGTATGTTAAACATTGGAACATCGGTCTCGTTAAACCTGATGAATGCCAGAAATTTGCTGTCGGGCGACCACGCAAAGGCCTTGTTAAAACTGAATTCTTCTTCGTAAACCCAATCAGGAGCACCATTGATGATTTCGTTTACTTTTCCGTCTTTAGTAACCTGGTTTTCGGTACCAAACTTCAGGCTCTTGATGAAAATATTGTTGTTGCGGACAAAAGCAACGCGTTCGCCATCGGGCGAAAAAGTGGCCAGTTGCTGCGATCCGTTTGCCGATAGCGGGGCCATTTCTTTGGTTGTACGGTTCCAGACGAAATAGTCGGCTGTAAACGAGTGCCGGTAAAGCGATTTTTTATTGGTGGTGAAAAGTATTTTTGTTTCGTCGTCGCTAAAAGCATAATCGCTGAACTCGGAGAATCCCGGATTTTCGATTTTCGACAAATCAAATAAAACTTCAGCCTGAGTTCCGGTTTTATAGCTGTACTTTACGATTTTGTTTCTGTTTTCTTCGGTGGTATAATACAGCCCATCATTCATCGAGCGCAAACCTGTAACACTTTTTTCAATAAAGATTTGCTTGCCGATCACATCGCTGAGTTCAATCTTTTTCTGTGAAAACGCAGATAATGAAATTATTACGAATAATACTACTGAACTTATTTTTATTTTCATGGTTATGTAAATTGTTTTATTCTTTTCAGATCAAAACTTCTAATTTTTTTCCGTAAAAAAAAGAGATTCTCTCAGTTTAGCTGAATTGCGAATAGTTTAAGGGAAAAATCAAGAAATTAGAATTGCACATCAATCCTGAACATCGAAAGTTATATCTTTGTTATTCGCGGAAAATGATAAAGGGGAATAGACTTAAAAAATTCCAATTATTTAAAACTATTTTGATGAAAAAACTGATTTTGATTGTTTTTGCGGGACTTTTCTCTCAGATGGTGTTTTCGCAATCGGATGTTGTTGAATTTTTGAAAGGAGGTAAGGCCGACGCCAATATTTTAGCCCGGGCATACTTAGATCCTTATGCCAAGGCGCTTGGCGATGGATTAAACAACGGATGGTATAATTCGGCAGCAACACACAAACTGTTTGGATTCGATCTGAGCATCAGTGTAAGTGCTATACAGATACCCAAAAGTGAAACGACATTTGATCTGAATGCGCTTGGGTTTACTCGGCTTACTCTTGAAAATCCTTCAGACCACATCGCCCCGACAGTTGCCGGTTCCGAAAACGAGGGCCCGCGATTAATTGTGAACAATACCAGCGGAAAACCAATAGCTTCCTTCAATTCTCCTAGTGGAGCGGGACTTGACGTTGTTCCGGTGCCAATGGCCCAGATTGGTTTTGGCTTGCTGCCTCATACCGATATTATCGGAAGGTTTGTTCCTGAAATGAAGTATGACAATAGCGGCGACGAAATGAAAATAGGATTTTGGGGTGTTGGAGTGAAACACAACTTTAAAGAATGGATTCCTGTATTGAAATCGCTGCCTTTCGATGCTTCTTTGTTTGGAAGTTATTCTGAAGTCAATGCTCAAAGCGAAATGAGTTTCGATCCGAATAATTTCAGCGATGGCAACGTCAGGGTTACGTTTGCAGCTGACCCAAGCCAATTGCTGAAGTTCAATACCAAAACAAACAAATTCGGGCTGATACTTTCTAAAAAGTTCGGTGTTTTAACTGTTTTTGGCGGAATTGGCCAAAGCAAAAGCGAAACGAATGTTGATTTGTTGGGAAGATATGTTATTGAAACAACGGTTTCTGAAGGTGGTATAACTGTAGTAGATAAGGAAAATCTGGATGATCCGATCGATCTTACGTTTGAATCTAAAAATATCAGTCTGGATGCCGGTCTTCGGTTAAAACTGGCTTTTTTCAGTTTATATGGTTCAGTTAATAAGGCAGAATATACTTCGTTCAATGCCGGAGTGAGTTTTGGATATAGATAAACAATCAGTTTATACTTTGAGAACCGGCAATAACAGGGAGATTTGCTAACCTGTTGTTGCCGGTTTTGTTTTTTGATTATTCCTCTCATCTTAAGATTCGAAAAACAAATATTCTTGATCAATTTCGGCTATTAATATTATCTTTGCACCCTGTTTTTTAAAGCGAAATTACCAATGATCAAAATTACTTTACCCGATAGCAGTGTTAAAGAATACGAAAGCGGAGTAACCGGATATCAGATTGCTGAATCGATCAGCAGCCGGCTTGCCCAGGATGTATTGGCGGTGTCGGTTGATGGAGAGGTCTGGGATTTATCGAGACCAATCAACAAAGATGCAAGTATCAAATTGTTTAAATGGGACGATCGTGAAGGAAAGGAAACTTTCTGGCACTCGTCGGCTCACCTGACGGCTGAAGCTATCGAATTTTTCTATCCTGGAACGAAATTCGGGATTGGACCAACTGTAGATAACGGTTACTACTATGATATTGACCTTCCTCAAGGCCAGCAACTGTTGGAAAAAGACCTTGAAAAGATCGAGAAAAAGATAATTGAGCTGGCTCGTGAGAAACACGATATCGTTCGTAAAGATATTTCGAAAAGCGATGCTCTTGAGATGTTTACAGCAAAAGGCGACAACCTGAAGCTGGAGCTGATCAGTGAACTGGCTGACGGAACAATTACCGTTTACAATCAGGGTAATTTCACTGACTTGTGCCGCGGACCGCATTTGCCAAATACCGGCTTCATTAAAGCTGTAAAGTTGACTTCGATTGCAGGCGCTTATTGGCGAGGCAATGAGAAGAACAAGATGTTGACCCGTGTTTACGGGATCACTTTTCCCAAACAGAAAATGCTTGAGGAATACCTGATTTTGCTCGAGGAAGCTAAAAAACGCGACCACCGTAAGATTGGTAAGGAAATGGAGTTGTTCATGTTCTCGCAACAGGTTGGTCAGGGCTTACCGATGTGGTTGCCTAAAGGAGCTTTACTCCGTTTGCAGCTGGAAGACTTCCTGAAACGTGTTCAGAAGAAATTCGGGTACGAGCAGGTAATGACTCCACACATTGGCGACATCAATTTGTATAAAACTTCAGGACATTTCCAGAAATACGGTGCCGATTCGTTTCAGACCATCAAAACTCCGGCCGAAGGAGAAGAATACATGCTGAAACCGATGAACTGCCCGCACCACTGCGAATTGTATAAATTTAAACCACGTTCGTACAAAGATCTTCCTGTTCGTTTTGCCGAATTTGGTACGGTTTATCGTTACGAGCAAAGTGGTGAGTTGCATGGCTTGACCCGTGTTCGCGGATTTACCCAGGACGACGCTCACTTGTATTGCCGCCCCGATCAGATTAAAGAAGAATTCAAAAAAGTAATCGATATCATTTTCATCATTTTCAAAGCGTTGAACTTTGAAAACTACTCGGCTCAGATTTCGTTGCGCGACCCGAATAAACCTGAGAAGTACATCGGATCAACAGAAAACTGGGACAAAGCTGAGCAGGCCATCATTGAAGCTTCGGCAGAAAAGGGACTGAAAACTGTTACTGTGCTGGGAGAGGCTGCTTTCTATGGTCCGAAGCTCGACTTTATGGTGAAAGATGCCCTTGGCCGCAGCTGGCAGTTGGGAACCATTCAGGTTGACTACAACTTGCCTGAACGTTTCGAACTTGAATACATTGGAGCTGATGATAAACGTCATCGCCCGGTAATGATTCACCGTGCGCCTTTCGGATCGATGGAACGCTTTGTTGCAGTTTTAATTGAGCACACTGCCGGTAAATTCCCGCTTTGGTTAACTCCTGAACAGGTAGTGGTGTTACCAATCAGTGAAAAGTATAACGATTATGCAAAAAGTGTTTCAGAATTTCTAAATAATTCCGATATTCGCACGCTAATTGACGACCGGAATGAGAAAATTGGTCGTAAAATTAGGGATAACGAATTGAAACGTATCCCTTATTTATTGATAGTTGGCGAGCAAGAGGCTGAAAATAAGCATGTTTCGGTGCGTAAGCAGGGTGAGGGAGATAAAGGAACTATGGCCATTCAGGAGTTTGCCGATTTTCTGAAAAATGAAGTAAAAGAACAGTTGTCGTCGTTATACAAGTAAAAGAATATTAACTAATAAAGTAGAATTTGGCCCTATCTGTTAACAAAAGACCAATGGGTGGAGGAAAAGCAGAAGCTGCTCCTCAACACAAAATAAACGAACGGATCCGTGCACAACAGGTTCGCGTTGTTGGCGAAAATGTCGAAAATCCGGGAGTTTATTCACTTTCGGAAGCCCTGAAAATGGCTGACGAACTGGAACTTGATCTTGTAGAAATATCTCCCAATGCCGATCCGCCGGTATGTCGGGTGATTGATTATCAGAAGTTTCTGTATCAGCAAAAAAAGAAACAGAAAGAGATCAAAGCTAAAACGGTACAGGTTGTTGTAAAGGAAATCCGATTCGGTCCAAATACAGATGATCACGATTTTCAGTTCAAACTGCGCCATGCTGAGAAATTTTTAGCGGAAGGTTCAAAAGTTAAAGCTTATGTATTCTTCAAAGGCCGTTCAATCTTATTTAAAGAACAAGGCGAAATTTTGCTTTTGAAGTTTGCACAGGAATTGGAAGAGATTGGTAAAGTAGATCAGTTGCCGACTCTCGAAGGAAAAAGAATGACCATGTTTATTTCACCTAAAAAGAAGAAATAAATTTCTTAATACATTAATTTTAGGAAGATGCCAAAAATGAAGACGATCTCCGGAGCTAAAAAAAGGTTTAAATTAACCGGCACCGGAAAAATTAAGAGAAAACACGCTTTCAAAAGTCACATTTTGACCAAAAAAAGCACTAAACGTAAACGTAACCTTACATACTGGGGAACTGTTGATAAAGCAGACATAGCCAGCGTAAAAGGTATGTTGAACATCTAGTATTGTTTTCTTTTCGGAGTTTTAGTAAAAAAGTAATTAATCGAGTGAATTAGCTTTAAGATTCCTGAAATACGGAGCGCTAACCATTCTAAAATCAGTAGTATGCCAAGATCAGTAAATGCAGTAGCATCACGGGCTCGCAGAAAAAAAGTCCTGAAGCTTACCAGAGGTAACTTCGGCGCCCGCAGAAATGTATGGACAGTTGCAAAAAATACCTGGGAAAAGGGTTTGCAATATGCCTACAGAGATAGAAAAGCAAAAAAGAGAAACTTCCGTGCTTTATGGATTCAGCGTATCAACGCTGCCGTTCGTACCGAAGGTTTATCTTATTCACAGTTCATCGGCTTGCTTAAAAAAGCAAATGTCGAAATCAATCGTAAAGTTTTGGCTGATTTAGCAATGAATCATCCTGTTGCTTTCAAAGCAATTGTTGATAAGGTGAAATAGGTCATCCCATTAGGTGGATAAACATACATAGCCCCGCAGAAAAGCGGGGCTTTTTGTTTGGTATAAGTTCGTTTTTTGATTACCTTTCTATTATCAAAGTAAAACCAGCACAATGGAAAAAGAATTGTACGACATTCCGACCCAGGCAAGACTTTGTTACGAGAAAAACAAAGGTTTGATTTTGCCTGATAAAGTACCGTATATCGGGATGGGTTCGTCGTTCTATGCTGCTGTTACTTTGCGCTATTTGGGCGTGAGAATTTTTCCTGAATTGGCTGGCGAATACTTCCATTACATCAGAACGCTGAAACAGTTTGAGAATGCGGTTTTAATTTCGCAGTCGGGCCGGACAACAGATGTGTTGAATTGCGCTACCTGTTTCAAAGAATTTACTGCAATTGTGAACGATGTAAATTCCCCATTGGCCAGTCTTCCGAATTTAAAATTAACTGTTCCGATTTATGCTGGCGCTGAGCGTTTTTCGTCAACCAAAACATATATAAATACCCTCATTGCTTTATATCTTGGTCATGGTTTTGATGTTAAAAATGTATTGGACTCTATTGATCACCGGTTCAGCGAGTTTGAGTTAACCGGAAACTCGATTGCAAACACACTTTTCAAAAGCATAAAAAAACATCGGGCACGGTGTGTCATATTGGGAAGCGGCCCCAATATCGGTACGGCTTACCAGGCTGCTTTAATGTTGAGCGAGTCGTTGAAATATCCGTTTGTTGGAATGCCTTTATCTCAGTACGAGCATGGTTATAAAGAGACGGCCGAAGATACGGTTGTAATTGTAATAAATCCCTCGAAGGGAGTGATGCACAACCGGACAAACAAGCTCATGGATTTACTCAGAAATGTAAACGCAAATGTACTGGAGGTGAATGATGCTGAGATGGAAGAGAATTTCAGCCCGCTGACATCGGTTTTGCCGTTTTACTTTATGGCCGATTACCTGTCGGCAAAACTCGGCATTACCGGTTCGTTCATGATTGGCCACAAAGTTACCGAAAGCTCCGATGAACTGATCAAAACTCCAAACTTATAAAATCTGGTTAAACTCCAGCCTTTCGCCATCTGGGCCAAGAATATTGAAGTATTTACAACCATTTTTCCAGAAAGGGAGAAATACCGGTTGTTCTTCCATGATTTGAAACGACAAATTTTTTAATGTGGCGAAAGCCATATCAATATCGCCGACGTCGAAGGTGATGTGATCGATATGCCCGTCCTGTCGGTCTTTTATGGCTTTGAGTTTTGTTTCAGGTAACTGGTAAAGTTCAAGTATCAGATTTTTGTTTTGCAGCATAACACAGGTTCCTGTTTCACCTTCTTCGTTAAACGGCGATTCCATCACTTTCGCAAATCCCAGCCGGTTATAGAAATCTTCTGATTTGCGCACGTTTGTTACCGGAATGCCAATGTGCTGAAGGTGATTAATAAGTTCTGAGAGTTGGGTTTCCATCTTTCGTTTGCTTGAAGTGATTTTATTTAAATATTTCCAACCGAAGTTAATAACAAAACCATGCAATTAGTCCCGTTGATGCAGTTTATTTTGTAAAGCTGCTCTATAAAATATAATAATCGCAAATGATTTTGGTATGCTTGTTTTTTTATCTTTACGAAACTAATGTTGCTTTACGGTATGAAGTTAAAGTTTGCCTTTAGGATAAGGATTTATACTATTCTGTTGTTTTCGTTGTGTGCAGCAAGCGGGCTGAAAGCCTCAGACACTGATTCTGAAGAATTATATGTATTCAACAAAAGCAAGATCCATGTCGAGGGGGTTATGTCGCCTTTCGAGGCTACAGTTGATATCAAAGAACTGGGGCTACATAAATTTGTACTGAATATTTATCTTCATTCGGCATATGCGGCGGCTCCACCGGCATTCAATGTTTCGATTAAATTTCCGAAAGATAAAATCAACCAGCTGTGGAACTCGAAAACATGGTCGAACAAATCGTATTTCTCGATTCCTTCGTACGACCGTGCTGCAGCAAATTTTTCCATTATTTCAGGACTGACCATCAACGACCAGAACCAGGTGACATTAACCTGCAAGGATGTTTATAAAGCCAGGTTTGTAAGTTCAAATATTAAAGAAGAAAGCGATTCTATTGTGTTCAGCCTTGGTTTTTTCGAAGACAATCCTCCGCTTTCCAATCTTCAGGATTACCAGGCTGAAGTGCTGGTTGACTTCCGGAATATCCATTTCTCGAAAGCAATTTACGATGCATCATCGTGGTTTTTGGAGGATGAATTTAAAAAGGGTGTTGCCAGTGTTGATACCACCAATGTGCCGGTATTTTCAACCTGGTATCCGATGCACCGGAATATTCCGCTCGAAAATATTACCCGCGAACTGGATTCGCTGAAGACATTTCACTTTAAATCGGTTTTGGTTGACGACGGCTGGCAGGCACTGGTGAAGATGAAAATCGACACGGCCTATTTGTACGACGAGAGCAGCTTCAAAACGATGAACTTATTCAAGCAGAAATGCCTGAGCATGGGGCTTCCGTTGTATTTATGGTATTCGTACCCGTTTATTGGCGGAAATCCGGTTGTGCTGAAGAAATTCGATGGGAAATATATCCGTTACCGGGCGCCGCGACAAATGTATGTGCTCGATCCGCGATATGCCGATGTCAGGAAATACCTGGTGAGTACCTATGCCAATTTTCTGAATGCATGGCAGTTTGATGGTTACTGGTTCGATTTTCTGAAAGGTTTCTACCCGAAAGAAGGCGCAATTATAGATGAAGATGAAGGTCGCGATTTTGTTTCGATCGACCTGGCTGTTGATACTTTGTATGCCGATATGGAAGCCCGGCTGAAAGCCATAAAACCCAATATTTTTATGGGACAGGTATTTTCGGTTGTAGGTCCGAACCTGGTGAGTTACCAGAATTTCCTTACTGGTTTTGTAGGAGTTGAAAATACCCAGGTGGTGCGCGAAAAGATGGTGAATAATCGCCTGCTTTACGGAAAATACACACCTTTCATGGAAGTTGTGGCTATTAATCCGCGCGAATCAGCCGAAGATATTGCCCGTAAACTTCAGTCGGTGCTGTTCGGGAACCCGTACCTTTCGTTCTATGTAAGTACCTTGCCCGAAGCATCGAAGCAAACCATCAAGTTTTGGCTCGGTTACTGGAAAAAAAATTACAGTGTCATTTTCGACGGGAATTTTGAACCGTTCCAGGTTTCGCGGTTTTATCCGGCCATCAGAGTCGATAATGAGCAGAAAACCATCTATATGGTAAGCGAAGATTTTACGATAAATCTGCCAGCCACGCTGAATAAAACCATTGATGTCATTAATTCGAAAGTAACCGGAAACATTCAGTTTATGCTGAGCCGGCCAGGAGTGCAGTATAATTACGAGATTTTCAACTGCAAAGGTGAAAGCACAGAAAAAGGCGTACTGAAAAGCAAGGGGAAAAACCTGTTTGATGTGGTTGTTCCAACTGCCGGTTTTATCCGTATTACCCAGGGCGTCTGAAAAATCAGGAATTCAGCTAACCGGTTTGTAATGGCGTTTTAGCCATTTGGCCAGCCCGTCGAGTCCCGGAAAGAGTACGCGCTCGGTAATGTTGGCTTGGTCGAGCTTATCCCTCACTTCAAGCTTTAACTCCTTCGGAATAATAATCCTTCGGTACAAACCGGGGTGCTGAATCAACCAGTCGTCTAAAATAGCGGTGGGGTTGTTCATGACCGAGAACAGGGCAAACTGGTTCACAATGCGCTCGTCGAGCGATGGCGGTTCGAAAAACAGCACCTGATTGCTTTGGAACAGGCAGTCGAGGTCGCCCAGCGAAACGATCTTTTCGAGCATTTCTACAGTAAACGCATTGCACTTTTCGTATTTCAGTCCGTCGCTGAAAGGTGCGGGAACCAACTGGTTCACCTTCACGAAATCAACTTTCCAGATGACGCCGTCGGTATCGTATTTCTCGGTGTTTGTGGTGGCAAAGTGCATGGCAATAAAGGGCGAATAGGTCCAGTCGATCAGCCGGGTGGGCAAGCCGTGGTGCTGGGCCAAAACCATTGCACGCCAAAAAGTATCGGTAAGCTGCGGGTCGCTGTTGATGGAGTATTTCCTGAAATTCCGGAGTAAGTGGTATTCCAGTTCGGGCTTTTCGCCGCAGTTGCGCAGGAAACTGTTTTTCAGCTGGTAATTCATGTCCGACAATCCGCGGAAAGCATAATCGGAACGGTACCGGCCCATTTCGGGCTTCCATGAATCGTGGTAAACTTCCTCGCACAATTGTTTCCACGACTGGATAACTATATCGTTTTGCTCAATCATTTTAGCTGCAATTACAGCAGTAAATATAATCGATTCGACCCGAGTTTACACCGCGCCTTTTCGGGTTGTTGTAATTTTTGTGCTGTTGTGCTGATCGCGCGGAGCCACGATGGTCTTTCCGGTTGAAACGGTGGAATCTTTAGCTAATTTCTCAATTTTTATTTCAGGAGCAACGGGCTTTGCTTTTTCTTCCTGAAACGACTTCGATTCGATAACTGCCGGTTTGTGAATCAGATGCGGCGTAACCTGGATTTGCGTGGTAAGCTTCAGTCCCAGTAAATATAAAACAGAGGCACTAAAAAGAATAAGTTTCATTTGCGTAGTTTTTTGTTTTCGACTTATAATTGGTGCAACCACATGAACTTCATGTCAAAAAGATTCACCGAAACATTTATTTCAAGTTTCCGGCATTGACTGACATTAATACACACGGCTATTTCATGGCTTTATGTTTTGAGCTGGGCTAAGTTACATCAAATCAGTTAAATTATGCTATGTGCCTGAAGGTAAAATTCAGGTTTTTATGTGAAACGCCTGTTTTTCGGGGCGAATGGCCTGTTTTACCATATGAACCGATTCGTCAGTCGTGTTTTGGAAAGACAATACCCGCATCTTTTCGCACCCAATCCATAATTTCCATCAAGTCGGACGAGAGGCTGTGCGGCATCCAGTCGCTTTCAATCATCCCTTTGTCGAGGCATTGCATCACATGGGCAGCTTCGAGTTCGTAGCCAAATCCGGCACCTTTTTCGAAGGTGATGTGTTGCTCTTCTTCCCAGTTTTTCCAGTAGGTGAGCGTGGTGGGTGTGTAAAAGCGGCGGTTCAAACGAACGAAGCCATTCTCGAACGAGAACTCGGTTTGGGTGGACGAGTAGGCGGCGAAGCTCGATACCAGCGAGGCAATCTGACCACCCGGATAAGCGAACGACATCATGATCGATTCTTCGGCGCCGGTGGGGCAGAATTTAGCCAAGGTCTTTATCTCGGAAGGCTTTCCGAGGGCCATGAGTGACATAAAGATTGGGTAGATGCCGATGTCGAGCAGTGAGCCACCGCCCAGATCGACATTGTACAGCCGTTTCTCCGGATTGTATTCGGCATTGAAGGCAAAATCGGAGCGAACCAGCTTCAGGGCACCCAGTTCTCCGGAATGTATGATATCGAGCACTTTCAGGAAACTGGGTTGAAAGCGTGTCCAGAAAGCTTCCATCAGGAACGTATTGTTGCGGTGCGAAGCTTCGATCATTGCGGCCACTTCCTTCGAGTTGATGGCAAAGGCTTTTTCGCATAAAACCGCTTTTTTATGGTTGAGGCAAAGCAGGGCGTGCTCGTAGTGGTGCGAGTGCGGCGAGGCAATGTAAACCACGTCAACAGCCGGGTCGCTGACCATCTCTTCGTAGCTGCCGTACGCCTTTTCGAAACCCAGCTCGGAGGCAAAGGCCTGCGCGTTTTCGAGCGAGCGCGAGGCGGCTGCGTATAGCCGTGCGTTGTGCAGAAGTTTTAAATCGGTGGCAAATTTGCGGGCGATTTTGCCGCATCCCAGGATGGCCCAGTTGTATGTTTTGCTCATGGCGGTTGGTTTGGTTATTCGTTGTGCAAAATAAGCATCTTTTGTGAGAATCCGAACCGCAAAAGCGGGCAATCATTTTATGGGTTACGCCAATTTTCAGAGTATATCAAACACTCAGCTACCTGCGGAAAATGAGTAACTCTCTGCGGAAAATGAGCTACTCCCGATGGAAAATAGGCTTCCGCCTGTGGAAAATGAGCTTCCGCCGCCGGAAAACAGGCAACTCTTTGTGGTAAATGAACAACTCTCTGCGGTAAATAAGCTTCCGCATGTGGAAAATGAATAACTCTCGGCAGTAAATGAGCTTCCGCCTGAGGGAAATGAGTTACTCCCGGCGGAAAATGACTTTCCCTGGTGTTGAAAAAGAAATCGGCTGATAATGCCGAAGGCATGATAGGGTTATAGCAAACAGGATGAAAAGAACTAAAAAATGCTGAAGGCATGACAGGATTATTTCACCACTTCGTGGTTTTAATGCACTTTGTTCAATATTTTCTACAAACCTGACAGCCCTTCGGGTTTAAAAATTGAACAACATATTTGCAGTCTTTATATGTGCCAATGCGCCTTGTTGGTACACCCGGAGAGGAAAGAATAAAAAAATCCGGCACTGTATATAAAGTGTCGGATTTTCTTGAATGTTACTGAACAGCGGGTTCCTCGACTTGCTTTTCGGCGGTTCCCATATTTTTAACCACCTTGCTGAAGGTAAACTGGTCTTTTTTCAGTTTGTCGTCTTTATAGTATTTCGACGCGATTTTCCCGATGCCAATCACCTCGTCGTAAATGGCATTGAACGCCAGGATAGCTTCCTCCGAAATGTTCTGGCTCGACGATTTCAGGCTTTCCTGGCTGAGGTTGGCATCCTGGAGTTGGGTGGCATAAGCTAAGATATTGTCGATTAAAACCGGGTTGGTTCCGCTTTGGGTGATCGATTTCTTTAACTGGTTGCTCATTCCTTTTTTGAATGCATAGAGCACCTGAATCAAAGTTTCCTGATCGATGTGGTTGAGGTTACGGTTGAGCCCCAGTGTTTTCAGAATCTCGACGGCGGCGGTGTCGAAATCGACTTCGATTTGGGTTTTGATGAAAGCGAGGTCGCGCGAGGCCGGTGTCATTATCTGGTTTAAAAGCGCGGTTGCTTCGCGCAGCGATTGTTTCTTGTCGAGGCCCAGGAATTTTTCAATGCCGGTGTCAATTTTCAGGATGAGCGCCGTTACATAGGCCGGAGTCCAGTTGGTGCGCACGGTGCTTAAGTCGGCCAGGTTGGCCTGCATACTTTGCAGAATGGTTTTGGTAGCCATGAGCATGACCACATCTTTACATTTGTAATTTCGGGATGCCATAAAGGATAGAATTATAGGTTGATAATAAGATTTAATTGTTAAACAAGTTCGGACAAAAAATCACGCAAGTCAAGTTTTTCGGTAAATATTTTTTTGAAAAATAGAATTGAAAGATTTGTTCCTTAGGTGTTTAAACGGTATGTTTGTGTGTATAATCCTTTAGCAGCAAGGAAAACGACAGGGAATGCCTGCCTGAAATGAGAGGCTGAAAAAATAGGATAAACTTGACGGGATTTAGGAGTTATAGCCCATTTAAACAGCGATGACAGAGCAAAGAGTACATAGATTAAGCAAAGTAGCAAGACAACTGGACATGAAGATATCCTCAGTTGTAAAATATCTTAATGGGATAGGAATTAAGATTACATCTAATCCAAATACAAAATTGTCAAATGAGGCTGTAAGTATTCTTTTTAAACATTTCAAATCTGGAATTGACGATTTTATTGTTTTAGATCCAACTATAGAAATACTCGAATGGATTAGGAAGGACTTCAGAAATTTAGGAAAAATAAATCCCGAAAAGTTTGAAGACATAGTTGCTTATTTACTAAATAAAAATGGGTACAATGTTGAGAAATGTGGAAAGACAAACGAAAAGGATGGAGGGATAGATATCATCGCTTGGAAAAGAGATGTAGTTACATTTATTATAGCTGTTCAAGTAAAGTTTAAATACAATTTAGACAAAAAAGTTACCACGGGAGAGGTGAGAGATTTTGTTGGGGCATTTCATATCTGCAATTATTTTAACGCTGGCATGCTTGTCACTAATACCTCTTTCTCTGTTGATTCCAAATGGATTGAAAAATTAAATCATATCCCGATAGAGTTAAAAGATGGTAATGAAATACAAAACTGGCTTAAAGGGAATTATATCTCCACGAAGACAATTGATAAAACAATACAGATCAATAAAAACAAAGTAATAAGAATTTAAATCATGGCAAGAAGACACAACACAGACAGAAGCGGTAATAGTTGGAGTGATGCAACTAAAAGATCAGTATGGAATAAAGGAAGAATTATTCCAGATTATTCATCTGATGTATGGCGTTGGGATAAATGTGGTTTAGTAATGAAATTTTCGGAGCATGGGAATCGTGACTCTGAGCATGGTTGGGAAATCGACCATATTAATCCTGTTGCAAATGGAGGTTCAGATAATCTTGACAATTTGCAGCCGTTGAATTGGAAAAACAACGCGGATAAAAGTGACTCATTGACTTGGAATTGTCCTAGTCGGTGACAGACAAAATTAAAAACGGGCTATAACATAAATATCTGTCAAACTCGGAGGCGGTGGTTTTCGGTGTGCATGTTTCCGCCTAGGCAGCTTACCGGCCAAGCAGAAAATCCACGCAATCCTTGCAACGGTGCATATTACACCTAACAGGTTTTTAAAACCTGTTAGGTGTGGCATACCTCTCGCTGGCGCGGATTTGTAATCCGTGCCAAAATGATTCAAAATCAAACTTAACAAATGAAAACATACAGAGTTATTAAGCTTACGGCGATGTGGTCAATCTCATCATTAACAACCCAGGTTGAGCAACTACTCGACAGGAAAACGCGGGAAGGTTATGAAATTGTGTCGGTTTCTTTCGGTGTAAATATGTGTTGGAAGCCAACCGCCTTTATTACTGTTTGCAAAACGATAAGTTGATAATAAATACGCCGAAGCGAATTTGTTTCGGTGCTAAAATTATTTGATTCAGGCTCCCTTTCGTCCGGGCAGGCGATTGCCCGCAATTTGTCACTGCGGAGTCCTTTAATCCTGACAGGTTTTTGAAGACCTGTCAGGATTAATATTTTCAGGAAGGATTTTAGAAAATATTTTCCGAAAAAAGGAATGTATTTATTGTTTTTCGATAAATATTTGATATGTTTGCGATATGGTTTTAAATTTAAATAACATGTCAAGAACAAACAACTTCGTATTTTGGGGCTTATATATTGTGGCCTGGCTCATTTTTGTCGGCTTGAGCATTGAAGCAGGAGGCTTACTGGTAAATTTCTTTTTCAGTTTGTATAAGCCTGAATTTGTCCAAAATCTTTATCAAAAGTTGGACTTAACTGAAATGTATAAAGTCAGTAGATTCGCTTTTTTCGGCATCTATAGCTTTATTCTATCCATTTCAATTTTAAAAGCTTGCCTATTCTACATCGTTATCAGACTAATGCACAAAATGGATTTATCAAAACCGTTCAGCACTTTTGTTGCGAGACAATTTTCACAAATTAGTTATTACACCCTTTCAATTGGACTGTTAAGTTACATTGCCAGAGAGTTAGCTAAAAATCTAATGCATCGCGGTTTTGTTACCGATGACTTGAACCAATTTTGGGCAGACAGTCAGGCATTTATTTTAATGGGAGCTGTAATCTATATTATTGCGACTATTTTTAAAAAAGGAGTAGATATTCAAAACGAAAACGATTTAACCGTATAAGCTATGCCAATTATTGTAAATCTTGATGTGATGATGGCTAAACGGAAGATGTCGTTGAATGAATTGTCAGAAAAAGTTGACCTGACGCTATCAAATCTTTCGATATTAAAAACCGGAAAGGCAAAAGCGATTCGTTTTACCACTTTAGATGCTATTTGTAAAGTGTTAGACTGTCAACCCGGTGATATTCTGGAATATGTTGACGACGACAAAAGGATGACGAGCCGTTGATTCGGTTACCCTCAGAACACACACACCTAACAGGTTTTTAAAACCTGTTAGATGTAATTGATCCAAGTCGATGAACTTCATTCCCCGAATGCTGTTTGTATGCTGAACTCAATTTTTTGTCATGACCGAATTAAAAGCAGAGCGGGAGCGGTTGCCGCGCTGGATGAAAGCCCAGTTGCCAAGCGGCGAAAACTACTCGAAAGTAAAACGCCTGATTGCCGATCACCGCTTACACACGATATGCACCAGTGGAAATTGTCCCAACAAAGGCGAGTGCTGGAATGCCGGAACAGCCAGTTTTATGATTCTGGGCGATAAATGCACCCGCAACTGTAGGTTTTGCTACGTCCAGAACGATGTACCCGACCCGGTTGACTGGATGGAACCACTCAGGCTGGCTAAAACCATACAAACTCTCGGACTGAAACATTGCGTAATCACCTCGGTAACCCGCGATGATCTGGACGACGGCGGAGCTGAATTCTGGGCTGCCACCATCCGCAAAATCAAGGAGCTGAATCCGGAAACGACCATTGAAACGCTGATTCCTGATTTTAATGCCAATCCTGAACTGATTCAAAAGGTGATTGATGCCCGTCCGGATGTGATTTCGCACAACATGGAAACCGTTCGCCGACTGACACCGAAAGTGCGTAGCACAGCGCGTTACGACCGCAGTTTGAAAACCATCTCGATTATTGCTAAAGCCGGAATTGTGGCCAAATCGGGTATCATGGTTGGACTGGGCGAAACCGAAACCGAAGTGCTGCAAACGATGGACGATCTGCGTCAGGCTGGCTGCCGCGTGCTCACTGTTGGGCAATACCTTCAGCCCGACTCGAATTTGTTGCCTGTTCAGGAATACATCACGCCCGAGTTGTTCGAAAAATACTGGATGGAGGGCATGAAACGCGGATTTTCGTACGTCGAAAGCAGTCCGCTGGTAAGGTCGTCGTACCACGCCGAACGGCACGTAAAAGCATAATTAAAAATATCCAATAATCAATATTGAACGCCCAATCTTCAAATTCGCGCCCAACCTGGAACTTGAAATTTGGAACTTGAAACTTATTTATGAAACGACAGAAACATATCGTTCAGGCAGTCATAAACCTGACACCCGAAACCTTTATCATCCGGCTCGACCGCGGAAATTTCAATTTCGAACCCGGGCAATATGTCATCATTCGCATTCCGGGACAGAATAAAGGACGGGAATACTCGATTTACAGTGGACTGAACGACGATTACCTCGATTTTCTGGTTCGCGAAATTCCGGAAGGAGGTTTTTCGCGTTACCTGCGCCATTTGCTGCCAGGATCGGAACTCGATGTGGAAGGTCCGAAAGGTTATTTCATTTTGGATGAGAAAACCAAAAACGGAAACAAAGCCATGCTGATTGCCACAGGCACGGGTATTTCGCCGTTTCATTCGTATGTGCGGTCGTACCCCAATCTGAATTTTAAAATTATTCACGGCGTTCACTTTGCCGACGAGGCCTATGGCCGTGAGTCGTTCCGACCTGAGAATTATCTGCTGTGTACCTCACGGCACGACAAAGGCGATTATTTTGGCCGGATAACCTATTACCTGAAAGAACACCAGGTTGAACCTGATACCATTTGCTACCTCTGCGGAAACTCTGAAATGATTGATGAGGTGACTGTTATTCTGGAGAATTATGGTCTTCCGCCGGAGAATATACGGACGGAAGTGTTTTTTTGATTGGAGGCGCGGAAATGTATCTACATGATATAGTTTATGGGGCTTTGCCCCAAACCCCAAATCCTTTTTTGTCTTGACACAAAAAAGGAATCAAAAAAAGTCAAGGCTGCGCCCGCTTCGCACGAAAAACTTGCGCTTGACGGCTAAAATCTTTTAAACTCCCCCGAGTACTCGGGGTAAAACAGAAAAGATTTTTTGACGCCGTCTTCACTTGTTTTTCGGCTCACCGGACGAGGCCGGTACTTCGCAAAAACTCTTTTAGGTAAAAGAACTCATATTTGTATTTTTCAAATACGTCCTGAATCAGCCGGTTCAGGATTTTTTTTGCAACATCCGTTTGATTCGGGCTAAATTCTTACTTTTGGGTGACTTCAGTTTTACATCATCAAAAGCAAGAATCGCTTAAAATATGAACTCAATACGCATTAGCACCGAACTTAAAACTTGTTGCCCTGCATTAAGGTTGGGCTGCATCGAAGCTAATGTCCGTGTGCAGGAATCGTCGCCCGAATTATTGATTGAAATGGAAAGCAGGATTCGGCAAATGAGTGAATCGCTTTCCATCGAGTCGATCAGTAAAATACCGGCAATAGCATCTTCACGCAAAGCCTATAAAGCCTGCGGAAAGGATCCGGCCCGCTACCGTTTGTCGGCCGAAGCATTGCTGCGCCGCGTGGTCTCCGGAAAAGGTCTGTATCAAATCAACAATGTGGTTGACCAGCTGAATCTGGTATCGATTTCGACAGGTTTCTCGATTGGCGGATATGATGCCAACCAGATTCATGGCGATGTTGTCTTTGGTATTGGTCTTGCCGACGAGCCTTATTTAGGCATTGGCCGGGGAGAACTGAATATTGAATATTTACCGGTATTCCGCGATGCAAATGGCGCTTTTGGAACTCCAACTAGCGACTCATTGCGAACGGGAGTTACCGACGAAACGAAGAGATTTTTAATGGTTATTATTGATTTTGGCGGCGATGCTTTGCTGGAGGAGGCTGTGAAGTTGGCCGAACTTTACCTGTCAACACATTGCAGTGCCGAACAAATTGAAATTAGAACTATAGAATAATTTATGTGGAGCAAGTGTTGTAAACTCATACTGAAACTATGGGGCTGGAAAACAGTTAATGGCGTGATGCCGCACCAAAAAGCAATCATTATTGGGGTTCCGCATACCAGCGCCTGGGATTTTGTAATTTCATACCTTTATTATACTTCGGTTGGCGGTGTCGCCAATATTGTGATCAAAAAGGAATTTTTCTTCTGGCCGGTTGGTTTCTTCCTGCGAAAGATGGGCGCAATTCCGATTGACCGCACGAAAGGAACTTCGGTAGTGAAGCAGATAATAAAAGAGATGAACAGCAGGGAGCTGATGCACCTTGCCATTACTCCAGAAGGTACCCGCAAGCGGAACAAGCGCTGGAAGGCCGGGTTTCATACCATTTCCAAAGCAACCGGAGCAACCGTTTATTTGGGTTTTTTTGATTTTGGAAGAAAAGAAATTGGCTGGATTGAAACCCTGGAGTTAACTGATGATGCTGATGCTGATATCCGACGGATGAAAGCTTATTACAAGTCACGGGGCGTTGTAGGAAAGTACCCCAAAGAGTTTTCGGCTGAAGACTAGAATCCGTTTACGATTGACTATTATTGAGAATTGTAAATTGAATAGCGATGAAGGAAATCCTTAAAATATCAGTTTTTCAGTTTGATCTGGTCTGGGAAGATGCGGTGGCAAATCGTGCCAAAGTAGATCAATTGCTTGGTCAGATGCCTGCTGGTACTGATATCGTTTTTCTTCCGGAGATGTTTAGCACAGGCTTTACGATGAATGTTTCGCAGGTGGCTGAAACCATGTCGGGCGAAACGATCGCCTGGATGAAACTGCAGAGCCAAAAAAACAGTGTAGCCCTTTGCGGAAGTCTTATCATACATGAAGCCGGTAAATACTACAACCGACTCGTTTTTGTTACCCCATCAGGAATAGTTTCTCAGTACGATAAGCGCCATTTGTTTGCAATGGGCAACGAAGATGGCTACTTTCAGGCGGGCAGCGAACGGTTGATTGTGGAATACGAAGGTTGGCGAATATGCCCATTGATTTGTTACGATTTGCGTTTCCCGGTTTGGTCGCGCAACCGCAGCGAATACGATGTGCTGGCGTACTGCGCCAACTGGCCCGAATCGCGAAAAGATGTATGGAACACCTTGCTGAAAGCGCGGGCAATCGAGAATCAATCGTATGTAGTTGGAGTCAACAGGGTAGGGGTTGACGGGAATAAAATCAGCTATTCGGGCAACTCGCAGTTGATTGATGCCAAAGGAAAGGTGCTCGCTTCGGTTGATGAGCCTGAAGAAAGCATAATTTCTGCTGAATTTTCTTACAGGGAACTCACCAATTTCAGGATAAAGTTTCCGGTTCTGAACGATGCCGATGAATTTGTAATAAAATAATTAGGTTTTAAGTTTTTGATTGTGTGTGTGTTGAATATATGTCCATGGATAAGGTTTAAACGTCCATAGATATTATCGAACGAATATTCAACTTAGCACAACTAATTTAACAACCCGGTATGAAGCTGTTTTTATCATTGGCACTTGTTGCGCTTTCCCTGAATTTATTCTCAAAAGACTATAAGGTTACTTCGCCCAACGGCCAGATTGCTGTTACCGTTTCAATCGACAGCCAGATTAAATGGTCGGCAACTGTTAATAACCAGTCTATTTTTACCAATAATACAATGAGTCTTGATTTGGGGACTTCGGTACTGGGAACTGCCCCAAAACTGGTTTCAGCGAAAAATACTTCAGTTAAAACAACGGTACAAACTGTAGTAGCTGTAAAATCGAAAACTATTGATAATACCTATAACCAGCTAAACCTAATTTTCAAACCTGATTACACTGTGAGTTTCCGGGTATTCGATAACGGTATTGCTTACCGTTTCGAAACCAGTCAGAAAGGAAATATCACGGTAAAGAATGAAGAAGTCGGCCTGAATTTCGCAGGTGATTACGGTGTTCTTTTCCCGGAAGAAGAAACTGTTTATTCTCATTACGAGCGACTGTATCTCGATCAAAAGATCAGTTCGCTGCAGGCAGGCAGATTCGCATCTCTTCCAACACTTGTAAAAGCTGACAATAACATTAAAATCGGAATTACGGAAGCCGACTTGTTCGACTACCCTTGTTTATTCATGGAAGCTACCGGAAAAGCAGCTTTCAAAAGTAAATTTCCGAAAGTTATATTGAAAGCGGATCCACAGGGTGACCGTGGAATTAAGAATGTTCAGGAAGCTGACTACATTGCTCAGACTTCTGGTACTCGTTCTTTCCCATGGCGCGTTTTCATGATCAGCACCGAAGATGCCCGTTTGGTTGAAAATCAGATGGTATTCCTCCTTTCAAGAGAATGTAAGCTGACAGATACCGGGTGGATTAAACCTGGTTTGGTTGCCTGGGACTGGTGGAACGAAAATAATGTTTACGGAGTTGATTTTAAAGCTGGTTTGGATACCAGAACCTATAAGTATTACATCGATTTTGCTGCAAAAAATAATATTCCATACATCATTCTGGATGAAGGCTGGACTAAAACTACACTGAACATTAAAGAAGCCAATCCGACACTCGATATTCAGGAATTGATCGCCTACGGAAAAACAAAGAATGTTGATATAATTCTGTGGTGCCTCTGGAATGCATTGGATGCCGATATGGATGCTGTTTTGGATATTTATGCCAAATGGGGCGCAAAAGGAATTAAAACTGATTTCATGGCCCGTTCGGAACAGTATATGGTGAATTTTTACGAACGCACGGCCAAAGCTTGTGCCGACCGTAAATTGCTGGTCGATTTCCACGGAGCTTTTAAACCTTCAGGAATGGCACGCGCTTACCCAAACATCATCAACCACGAAGGTGTGAAGGGAATGGAAAACTGCAAATGGAGCAAAGATATCAGTCCTGAACATGATGTAACGCTGTGTTTCACCCGTATGCTGGCTGGTCCAATGGATTTCACTCCGGGTGCCATGGTTAACAAAAATCAGAAAGATTATGCCATTAGCTTTTCGAACCCGATGAGTCTGGGAACCCGCTGTCACCAAGTGGCCATGTATGTTTGCTACGATGCTCCGGTGCAGATGCTTTGCGACAGTCCTTCGAACTATTATAAAGAACCTGAAACAACATCGTTTATCAGTAAAATGCCAACTGTTTGGGACCAGACTAAAGTTTTGGATGCACAGGTTGGCGATTATATCCTGATGGCTCGCCAGAAAGACAACAACTGGTATTTGGGTGCAATGACTGACTGGACTGAACGTAGCCTGGATGTTGATTTTTCTTTCCTTGGTGAAGGAACTTATGAAATTGAAATTATGCAGGACGGTATTAATGCCGAAAAGAGTTGCAACGATTATAAACACATTGTAAAGAAAGTCACCAAAGGCGATATAATGAAGATTGAATTGGCCAAAGGCGGTGGCTGGGCAGCTATTTGCAAGAAAATTTAGAACCTAACTAAACCAACTATATTTAGTAAACAGGAATACCTAAACCACCTGAAACGCTAAATCAAAAGAGGGTCGCCTTTACAGGCGGCCTTCTTCGCTTTTATGAAATAAGTAAATTCTCGAAATAATAACTAATAGTTTAGTTTGAAAACTAATTATTTAGTTTTATATTTGTTCAGGATATCCAATCAACTGATTTGTCGAAGAATGGAACTGATCAATCCGTTTTGGAGCAGAAGGTTGAAAATAGTTTCTCTTTTTTTTGTCTTCTAAAACTAAATTATTAGTTCAGTAACTAACTGATTAGTTTTTGGCAGGATTTTTGATGTTTTTCAAATGAATTAAACTGTTTACGTGATGAAAGAATTGACCAAGGCTGAAGAACAGATTATGCAGGAGTTGTGGGTACTCGAAAAAGCTTTTGTAAAAGAAATTATCGACAGGCTGCCCGAGCCCAAACCTGCCTATAATACTGTTTCAACCATTATCCGTATTCTGGAGAAAAAAGGATTTGTTGACCATTACGCGTATGGTAAAACTTATCAGTATTTTCCAGTAATTAGTAAACCGGACTATACGAAATCGTATTTTAAGAATTTCCTCAGCGGTTATTTCAGCAATTCGTTTCAGGAAATGGTTTCCTTTTTTGCCAAAGAAGACAAAATGAGCCTCTCTGACCTTGAAGAAATGATCAAGGAAGTTGGAAAAGATTTAGAACCCGATAATCCTCCATCCAATGAATAGCTTTGTGAATTACCTGATTGAGTCGGGAATAAGCCTGAGCCTTTTTGCCCTGGTTTATTTTCTGGTTTTACGAAAAGAAACATTCTTTAATGTAAATCGCTGGTTTCTTTTGGTCTCGGTAGTTTTTTCGGCGGTATTGCCTTTACTGCACATTCCTTTTTATGCCTCGCAACCAACAGTTCTCGAAGAAGTTACGGTTACGCCATATGTAAACTTGTTAAGCACAATTACTGTGTATGGAACGGGATTTACCACCGGCGCCGAGCATTTTGTGTTGAGCTATAGTTTGCTTGGTTACATTTATTTGGCCGGAGTTATCTTTTTTGCAATTAAACTGTGTGTTCAGATTACGCAAATATTCAGGTTAATTGTTCGGAATGAAGTAATTACCGAAGGCAGGGTGAAACTGGTTTTTCTGGATCGGGAAATGAGTCCTTTTTCTTTTCTGAATTATGTTTTCGTGAGCAAAAATCTGCACGAAACCAAGGGGTGGGAAAAAATGCTTGAACACGAGCAGCAACATATCCGGCAGGGACACACATTTGATGTACTGATGCTCGAAGTAATTGCCATTGTTCAGTGGTTTAATCCCTTCTTCTGGATGTTCAGACGGGCGTTGCGCGAAAATCATGAATTTTTAGCCGATCAGGCTGTGATTTCTCAAGGGACTGCGCCTTCGTGGTATAAGCAGATCCTGATTAATCAGTACGTTGGCGACCAGATTGTTATTGCCAACAATTTCAATTATTCATTAATTAAAACCCGTATCAAAATGTTATCAAAAATAAAATCCAGAAAAATTGCCAACGTAAAGGTTCTTGTAGGCCTTGTATTGGCTGCTTGTTTAGTCACTGGTTTCGCTTTTGAACAGAATGTGACTGTAGCTCAAAATCCGCAACCGGCGACGCAAAATAAAACCGTATTGGTTGATGGTAAAAAAATACAGCTTTCAGGCGATGCTGCAGCTATTGAAAAACTTTTAAAAGCAGTAGCTGAATCAGATAATTTCGATTTGAAGGCGAATAAAGCTTCAGGAGAAATTACTTTAGTACCTAAAACAAATGCGGTAAATGAAATTACAGCTGTAGCATATGGATCAAAAACAGCACCACCAAAGAACGAGGATGAGGTTTTTGTTGTTGTTGACGAGATGCCTTTATATCCTGGAGGTGTTGAAGCTTTAAGGATGTTTTTAGCACAAAATATAAAATATCCGGTCGAGGCGCAAAAAAAAGGTACTCAGGGAAAAGTATATGTGAATTTTGTAGTTGAAAAAGATGGCAGTGTTGGAATGGCTAAGATTGCCAGAGGTGTGTCTCCGGAACTTGATGCCGAAGCTTTGCGTGTTGTAAAACTGTTGTCGAATTGGAATCCGGGTAAGCACAATGGAAAACAGGTAAGGGTTTCCTATACTCTTCCAATCAATTTTGCACTTCAATAACGAAGAATATTTGCCCGGGAATGTTCGGTTTCCGGGCTTTTGCCAAATTTTAATTTATTAAGCCATGTTCAGAAAATGGATTGCAACACTACTTTTTGCGATTCCGCTGGCTTGCCTTGCTCAAAACATTGATCTTTTGATTTTGAACAAAAATTACCCGGAGGCGCTTACCCAGATCAAAAGAACATTGGAAGTTAGTCCGGATGCTGAATTGTATTTCAAACAGGGAATAGTTTACCGGCAGGTTTCGAGACCATTGTATGCCGAACAATCGATTAGGCAGGCGATAGCTTTGGATTCAACCAACAGCCGGTACCTGGCCGAGTTTGCCGATTTGCAGATGGAATTGGGTAATCCGTTTAAAGCGATTCCGTATTACCAGCGGGCATCGTCATACCAACCTGAAGATTACGATCTGAAATTCAGGCTGGGAAAGGCTTTCATGAATACCGAGAATCTGGAGCAAGCTTATGGAACCTTTATGATGATCAGGTATAAAGATTCGACCAATGTGGTTTATAACCGTCAATTGGGGTTAGCTGCTTTTCGGTTGCAAAAGTTTGATCAGGCCATTGACTTGTTTGAATCGGTTCTGGCCGTTAATCCCAACGATTTAAGCATGTATCAGTATTTAATTACACTGTATGCCGCAAATAATGATGCAGTAAATTTAGTGCGGACCGCCGATCGCGCTTTGTATTTCTTTCCTGATAATTCGGCTGTTCTACTGCGCGAATCAGGTTCGTTATACAGCATTAAGGAGTATGTTGAGGCCAAACCTGTTTATGAGCGATATCTGGCTAAAAACGACTCGGTATTTGATGTGATGAAGAATTATGGCCTTTGCCTTTATGTGGTGAAAGATAACGTTAAAGCAAGGCAGATTCTGGAAACCTGTTTTGAAATGAAGCAGGACGATCCGATTTTGAATTTTTACCTGGGCATGGTATGTCGGTATTTGTCTGATTTGCCTAAAAGTATCGAATACCTTAATTATGCCATTGAAGGAGGCCGCATTGGAATGACCGAAATGTACCACAGCCTGGGACAGGTTTATGGACTTCAACGCGAGTTTGGAAAGTCGATTGAAGCATTGAAGGAAGCTTACAAATGTGATCCTCAGAAAACTGAAATTCTGGTTGAGATTGCAAATACTTACGACGAATTTAATCCAAATAAAAAGCTGGCCCTCGAATTTTACTACAAATACCTGACTGAAGCCGGCGACAGCGCCATAAATGCCCCGTATGCACGCGAACGAATAGATAAAATCAGGGAATTTAGCCCGAAAAATAAAAAATCCGGAATCGAAGCTAAACGCTGATGATTCCGGACTTTTTATGGTTTCAGCCTATCTTATTTCGTAGTATTCGAGAACTTCAGTTTTCCACCCTTACGAATGTCTTCGTGCTTAATTACAAACGGAACTTCTTTTCCATCGAGTTCAGCCTTGTTAAATGCTTTGTAGGTAGCCGTATCGTTCAGGCTGAGGGTGAATTTTCCTCCGGGATAATATTTCGGATTCAGGTTAAGCTTTACTTCATCGAAAATGGGCGATGAAAGCTGATATTCACCGGTTCCGGGTGATACCGGATAAAATCCCATAGCCGAAAATACATACCATGCTGAAGTTTGGCCCGAATCGTCGTTTCCGGGAACGCCGCCGTCGTAAACCGTATATTCATTAGCCAGAATGTTTTTCACGGTTTCCTGTGTTTTGGCCTGATCGCCCAGATAATTGTACAGGTAAGGAATATGATGACAAGGTTCGTTCGAGTGCCAGTACTGTCCCGATTTGAATAATTCATCCAGTTTTTCGCGAACCTGATTTTTGTCGCCAATCAGGTCGAACAGTCCGGGAATATCCTGAGGAACAAACCACATGTGTTGCATCGGTGTTCCTTCTGTCAGATAAGAAGCACGGGAATAAGGATCAAAATTGGGGCTCCATGTTCCGTTAGCAAACCGGCCTCGCATACTTTTGGTTTCGTCGTCGAATACATTCTGGTAATTTTTTGAGTGCTGCGCCAGAATTTTGGCATCGTCAGTTTTTCCATACTTTTCAGCAACTTTCGAGAGCACAAAGTCGGTCATCGAATATTCCAGGGTGCGCGAAACCTGTTCGTTTTTATGGAAAGCTTCTTTAATGCTGTCTTCGAGCGGAATATAGCCATATTGCAAATACGATTTCATGCCGCGGCGGCCTTTGCCATCTTTAAAGTCTTCGCCTTCCGAAACTTCAAACGCATTTTTGCGCATGTACGGGTAAGCTTTATCGATGTTGATGTTGAAACCCTTCAGGTAAGCATCGCCCAGAGCGGTATTGGCATGGTCGCCAACCATTGCCGAAGTGTAACTGTTCCACATCGGGAAGATAGGAAGCCAACCGCCCTGTTCTGCCTTTAAAACGAGCGATTTCATCATGTCTTCGTATTTATCGGGAGCAACCAGACTAACCAGCGGAAGTTGTGCTCTGAAGGTGTCCCACAGCGAAAAATCATCGTAATAAACGTGTCCCTTTTCAATTTTCTGGGTCGATTTATTTCCATCGAAAGCAGGGTAGGAGCCACTGACATCGCTGAATGTTCGCGGGAAAAGCAGTGAATGATACAAGGCGGTATAAAACTTGGTATAATCTTCTGCTTTTCCGCCTTTTAGCTGAATTGACGAAAGCACATCGTTCCAGATTTTTTCTGATTCGGCTTTCGTTTTATCAAACTGCCAGTGAGGAATTTCAGCGTCGAGGTTGGCACGGGCTTCGTCGATGCTGGTAAACGAGGTGCCCACTTTTGCTAAAATAACATCATTGTCCCCGACGTCGAATTTGGCATAAGCACCAATGTCCGGTTTATTCGAAATTTCCTTCTCGCCTTTGTGGTCTTCCATTTGGAAGTAGCATCCGAAGTTGGAGAATGGTTTGTTGAAGCGCACAACGAAATATCCGTTGAATCCGGCCGGCTGGCCCCAACCCTGGTAAATCCGGTGTACCGGGTTATAGCCGTAAATTTCCTGTTTCTCCGGATCAACTTTAATGTAACCCTGTCCTTCGTCGCTGTTAGGCGAAATCAGGATATAAGATTGTTCTTTAGTGACATACGAAAATCTGAAAAAGCCGGCACGTGGCGTACTGGTCATTTCCACATTCAGAAAGTATCTTGTGAGCATAACCGAATAATAGGATGGCTTTGATACTTCTGTTTCGTGACTAAACATCGAAGCCCGTTCGCTTGGAAAAGTGCTGAGCACACCGGTTATTGGCATGATTGTAAAACTACCGTAATCCTGTGTGCATGAGCCGCCCAGCCAGTGAGTTCCCCTGAATCCCTGTATTTTTTGCGACATGTAATAATACGGAGGCAGACATTTTTTTTCGCTTTCTACACTCTGCGGGGTCCACTGCGTCATGGCAAAAGGTGTGGTTACTGCAGGAATATCCTGTCCCCAGGCTTCCGTTCCCTGATTGTGGGCAATTCCTGATGGTCCGGTTGATGGTCCGGTCCCAATTAACGGATTAACAAATTGGATTAGATCTACGGCCTTTTTCTGGCAGCCTGAAAATAAAAAGAGTATGGCCAGCGAGGCTGACAGAAGAAACTTGTTTGTCATCATCGGTATTCAATTTAGGTTTTGGCTATGCATTTTTTCTGCGTGAATGATGCTGATAGCCCTTGTTTGCGGGGTTTAAAAATACTGTATTTCTTTTATTCTCATCCATTGTCGGTTTTTTTTACTGTTTTATGAAACATACTGGAACGTTAGTTACTGATCAACCTACCGAACAGTTGGAAAAATAAGTATTCAACAATGCATATTCTTTTTATGATAGACCATAAACTAAACAAAATTTTCCGTTAACTTTATCCGCAGCGGTATTAATGGCTTTTTCATGAAATCAGTTTTATTTGTACTAACCCTCCTTTTTGCTTCAACGCTGTTCCCGGTGTCGGGAAAATGCCAGGGCGTTGCCAATTCGATAACTTTAATGACTTATAATGTGCGAAACTGTAAAGGGCTGGATGATATTACCGATTATAGCCGCATTGCTTCGGTTATTTCCCGCGTTAATGCTGATTTTGTGGCGCTTCAGGAGCTAGATAGTGCTACGGTTAGAAGCAAACAGAAAGTTGTTTTGAATGAAATAGCGTCTCAGGCCCAAATGATTCCTCACTACAGCGCTTCAATTTCATTTCAGGGTGGAAAATACGGAATTGGTATGCTTACCCGCGAAAAGCCGTTAGAAACAAAATCGGTTGAGTTGCCGGGTCGTGAAGAAAAAAGAAGTCTGCTGGTGGTTGAGATGGAAAAATATGTGCTTTGCTGTACCCACTTTTCGTTGAATGCCAGCGACCGGCTGAGTTCCATTGCAAAGATCGATTCATTGACACAGCATTACAAAAAACCGGTGTTTTTATCGGGTGACCTGAATTCGGTAATTTCATCGCCCGAAATGGATGCTTTATGCAAAAACTGGGTAATCCTGAATAATCCGGAGCAGCCAACGTTTCCGGCTGGTAAAGCAACAGAATGCATCGACTTTATTTTAGTGCGAAAAAAAGATGTGGAGAGGGTTCGGGTTACAGCAAGAGGGATTGGAAATGAGCCTGTAGCATCTGATCATTTACCGGTTTGGATTAAACTGACGATCGACAATGAATAGTTCAAAATCAGTCAGGCTATGTTATATAACAAAAATTGCTCTGCACATTTTTGGAATAAAAGAAGTATCATTGCGTCAGTCTGACACACTTTGGTGTGTTTTATGTGAAACTTAACTTCAATAAACAAATAGAAAATCAGAATTTCTCCCTGAAATTTTGAACTTATGAACTTTAAACTAAATCAATGTACCAATGAAAAAAAACTCAACCAGCGGATTGAACAGACGTGATTTTCTTGGACTTTCGGCTTTAGGCCTCACTGGCCTTACGATTCTTCCAAGTTGGACTATTGATGGAGTAACCATTGCTCCAAGCGACAGAGTTGTTATGGGCTTTATTGGCCTTGGACAGCAGGCTATAAACGATTTTGGAGGATTTGCCAGTGTACCTGGAATCCAAATTGCTGCCTGTTGCGATGTTGACAGTATGAAACAAAAGCGTTTCAAAAAACGTGTTGAAACCTGGCAAACCAGTAAATCGGTGAATGCGCGTTGCGACATGTATGAGCAATACGAAGAGCTTCTGGACCGCAAAGATATTGATGCTGTAGAGATTGCCACACCCGATCATTGGCATGCTCTGCAAACCATTCATGCCTGTCAGGCAGGTAAGGACGTGTACGTTCAAAAACCATTGTCTTTCACCATTACCGAAAGTCTTCAGATGGTAAAAGTAGCCCGCGGAACCAAACGCGTAGTTCAGGTGGGAAGCCAGCAACGTTCGAGCAAAGAATTCCAGAAAGCAATCGAATTGGTTCAGTCGGGTGCGATTGGCCACATCGAAAAGATATATGCCAAAGTAGGTGATCCGCCAAAACCATTGGATTTACCTGAAATGCCAATTCCTGGCAACCTGAATTTCAACCTGTGGATGGGACCACTGAACGATCCTAAAGTTCATTATCATCCAGATCTTTGTCCTCCAATTTCGCTGGAACCCGAAGAACGTGAAAAACTTTGGGGAGCATGGCGCTGGTATCGCGAAACCGGTAATGGATTCACCGCCGACTGGGGTGCCCACATGTTCGACATTGCACAGGCAGCCATCGGTATGGATGGTTCAGGCCCGGCTTTGATTACCCCAAAAGGATATAACGGACAAAAATACCTGACTTATAAATACCTGAATGGTGTTGAACTGACAGAACAACCTTACCTGGATGATATGCCAAACGCTCAGGGTATTAAATTTATTGGTACCAAAGGTTGGATTGAAGTAGCCCGTGGTTATTTGGCTTGTTCAGATGCATCATTGGTTCCTGCCGAACTGGCTGGTCGCCGTCCAAAAAATCTGACTCCGGAAGAACGCAAAAAAATGTTTGAAGAAATGCAGAAGAGTGCAGCAAAAGGAGGCGGAAGCTTCGAAATCAGCTCACCACACATGCAAAATTTTGTTGATTGTGTTCGCTCGCGTATGGATACAATAGCTCCGGTTGAAGTTGGTTGCAGCACCAATATTACCTGTGTTCTTGGAAACATGGCTACAGAATTGGGTCGTCCGGTAAAATGGAATCCTGCAACTTTGAGTTTCGGTGCCGATAAAGAAGCTGCAGCTCACAGATTGTATCATTACGAATACAGAAATCCGTATTGTTTGTATAAATAATCCGGCCTGAGAAAAAACCTTAAAACCAATATAATTAATATCAAAAATGATGGAAACAAAACGTGATTTTCTGAAAAAGTTATCATTACTTACCGTTGGTGGATTGATGGCAGGAGGAGTTGCTCCGGTTGTTGCTTCAGTAAAAAGTTCGACAGCTGCTGCTAAAAAGAAATCAATCGGTTTACAGATATATTCACTTGGAAAAGAATTGACTGATAATGTACCGGCAGGCATGAAAAAAATTGCCGACATCGGATATACCACTCTTGAGCTGGCAGGCTACAACAACCGCAAAATGGGCCAATACGATATGGAACCATACCGCAAGATTGTTGAAGAGGCTGGTCTTAAAATTACAAGTGCACACGTAAATCCTCCGGAAAGAAAGTACACCAAAGATAACACCGGTAAAATTGCCGATTGGTGGAAACAAACCGTTGAAGATCATGTGAAACTGGGTGTTGGCCGATTGATTCAGCCAGGTATGCCTTCAATTGAAACACAGGACGACGCCAAATTGGTGGGCGAAGTATTCAACAGCGCTGGTGAAATTGCCAAAGCTGCCGGATTGAAATGGGGTTACCACAATCACAATATGGAATTCAAACGGATTCCGAAACCAGGCGAAACTCCACCATCGGGCCCATACGCATCATTTATGCCATTTGGCGATGTAATTTACGACCTGATGCTTGCCAATACCGATCCGAACCTGGTATTCTTCGAAATGGATGTTTACTGGACTGTAATGGGAGCAAACGATCCGCTGGAATATCTGGAAAAATATCCAAGCCGCATACAGGTGTTGCACATTAAAGACCGCTCGGTTTTAGGGCAGTCGGGAATGATGAATTTCGAAAACATCTTCAAAAAAGCTTATGAAATTGGTATTAATGAGTTTTATGTTGAGCTTGAAAAAGTGAAAACAAACATGACCCAGTTCGAAGGCGTTAAGGGATGTTTCGATTACCTGAACAATGCTCCGTTTGTTAAATAAGCTTTGACTGTTTTTACTGTCGTGAGATAGGTTTGACTAATTCGTGTTAACATTTAATTCTTTTTAAAGGAGGTATAGACCGTTTTTTAGCGGTCTGTCCTCCTTTAGTTTTCAAGGTATTTTATTTCTGACTTATGTTATAAGTGAGATGGGATTTGGCTTTCCGGAGGGTGATTGGTAAAAAAAACAGTTTCGATTACTGTAAGATTTGAGGTTGGGACGGATTGATATAAATATTTTACAATACGCATGGATGATCAGAATATTTGGCGCAAAATTGTTGATGGGAACGTTGAGGCACTAAAAGTTTTGCACAATAAATACTATTACCCTATGTGGTTGTGGGCCAGTAAATATACCCGCAATCGGGCGCTGGCTGAAGAACTTGTTTCTGATTGCTTTATAAAGCTTTGGGAACATCGCCAATACATTATAATTGAGAAGTCGGTAAAGTCGTACATGTATTTAATGCTCCGGAACCAGATTGTGAGTCACGCCCGAAAAGCAAGGCTGGATTTGGTTGTCGGCCTCGATAATCTTCCGGATATTCCTGACGAATCGGAGATTGCGAATAACGAATATTACGCCAGCCTTTACCACACCATACAGCGAATGCCCGAGCAGAGGCGCCGAATACTTGAACTTGCCGCTTTCGAATCGTGTACTTACAAAGAAATTGCCACACAACTTAATATTTCGGTAAATACCGTGAAAACCCAGATGGGACGGGCCTATCAGTTCCTCAAAGAAGAGCTCGATCCAAATAATTTCGTTCTTTTCCACTTCTTCGTCGGAAGGCACAGTGCCTGATTTTGCCTACAATTTCCCCGTTGTTTCTCATTCGTTGCCTTCCTTTTGTTGTTCAATAATTCGCCTCAGAAAAAAATGCAAGAAATTTTAGAAAAAGTTGTAAACGCTGTCACCCTGGTTAGGTTGTTTTTGCGTCGTTTGAGATATACACAGGTTTACAATGAAAGAACGCGATTCACAGTTTTGGGATTTGGTTGCCGGAAAGTTGCATAACGAACTTTCGCCCGACGAAAACACCCTGCTTGAAAAGGAACTGGAAGATTCCAGCAAACAGCAGCTGTTTGAGAAAGGAAGCAAAATTTATGACGGGCTGAAAGAAGTAAAGCATTTGAACGAAGCAAATCAATCTGCCTCATGGACAGACATCGAAAAATCGATGAGCAAAGGCCGTATTCACCGGATTTCAGTTCAGCTGCTTAAATACGCCGCAATTCTTTTGGTTGCATTTATTTCAGGAATATATGCCCATTCATTTTTAACCAGTACCGATTGCGATGTTCAATATGCCGAAATGGAGGTAATGTACGGTCAGACCGGTCATTTATTCCTTTTCGACGGAACTGAAGTTTGGCTGAATTCGGGCACCAAACTGAAATACCCAAACAAGTTTAATCAGAACGAACGCGATGTATTTATTGAGGGAGAGGCTTTTTTCAAGGTAAAACCAAATAAAAAGCTGCCTTTTAAAGTGAAAACCGGAAAACTTGAGGTTGAGGTGCTTGGAACTTCATTCAATGTGATGGCTTATCCAACGGAAGAAAAGCAATCGGTTTTCCTGGTTGAGGGAAGTGTACAGATCAATAATCCGGAGGGAAATAAAATTGGTGAAATTTCGCCTGGGCAAATGGCTGTAAAAACTGAAGGCGATCCGGCCATTCAGGTTCAAAATGCTGATCCATACTTCTATACCAGTTGGAAAAATGGTAAAATCATATTCAATTCAGAAAAGCTGAGCGACATTGCCAAAAAGATGGAACGCTGGTATAATGTCGAAATCAGGTTTAGCGAGGAGTCGCTCAAAGATTATAATTTCTCAGGAACCATACTTCGAAACAAGCCAATCGACCAGACTATTATGGCCATGGAGCAGTTGGCACCCATCAAATTCAAATACGAAGTACGACCTAACGAGAAAAATGTAATAACGATAATGTTGAAATAAAAATACCGCTGATATGAGATAAAAAGAAAGCGGTGAGATGCTTGGACCCATTTCACCGCCGGAAAATAAAACAATAATTGTTTCATTTTAAACTACACAAACTTATGAAAAAACATCGAGAATGTGACAGTCATGTCTGGCTGTTAACAAAACTTTTACGAATTATGAAACTAACAAGCTTTTTAATTCTTGCTTTTATAATTAGCGTGAACGCTTCGACTTATTCGCAAACAACCAAGTTGAGCATAAATGTAAAGAAAGGGACGTTTGTTGATGTTCTGAAGCAAATCGAAAGCCAGTCGGAGTATTATTTCTATTACAATAACGACGAGATTAAGGCGCTAAAAGATGTAACGATAAGTGTTAATAAGAAAGAGATTCAGGATGTTCTGGAAGAGTTGCTTAGCGGAACCAATCTTGAATACAAAATAATTGACCGGTACATCGCTTTAAAGAAAAAGGCTGAGGCCGGTGCCGAACCGGTTATGCAGCAACAGAAATCGGTTACCGGTAAAGTGGTCGATTCAACAGGAAGCCCGCTGCCGGGTGTAACCGTAATTGTGAAAGGAAGTACAAACGGTACAATTACCGATATCGACGGAATTTATACCATCGCTAAAATTCCGGATAATTCGACCCTTCAATTTTCCTTCGTCGGAATGAAATCTCAGGAAGTAGAAGTTGGAAACCAGAAAACCATTAATGTTACTCTGGTTGATGAAACTATTGGTATTGAGGAAGTTGTGGCTATTGGTTACGGAACAGTGAAAAAGAGCGATCTGGCTGGTGCTATTTCTCAGGTGAAATCAGCCGATATGGAAAACCGTACTATTGTGCGAGCCGAGCAGGCTTTGCAGGGTAAAACCGCTGGTGTTCAGGTAATCCAGACTTCAGGAGCTCCCGGATCGAACCCAACCATCCGTGTTCGTGGTTTCAGTTCAAATTCGTCTTCCGACCCACTTTATGTTGTCGATGGGTTGAGAACATCGAACATCAGTTCCATCGATCCAAACAACATCGAGTCGATGGAAGTATTGAAAGATGCTGCTTCGGCTGCTATTTACGGTGCGCAGGCTGGTAACGGTGTCGTTTTGATTACTACTAAAAAAGGTAAAAAGGGTGAAGGAAAAATCAGTTACGATTTTCAATATGTTACCAATAAACTGACTCGTATTCCTAAAGTAATGAATGCCCAGGAGTACGTTAATTATATGACTGAAGCAAACTTCATTACACCTGCTGAAATCTCGGATTTGTGGGATGGGAAAACGGATACCGACTGGGCCGATGTGGCTTTTGAAAATTCGATTATGCAAAAGCACAACCTCAGTTTTTTAGGTGGAAACGAAAGAGGTTCGTACAACCTTTCGCTGTCGTACCTTGACCAGAATGGTATTGTGAAAGGAAACGATGATATTTACAACCGTGTAACCGCGATGGCTAATGCCGATTACAACATCAACAGCTGGCTGAAAGTGGGAACAAACAACATTGTTGAGCGTTGGAAGAGCAAATCGGTTTCAGAAAACTCTGAATATGGAAGTTTACTTGCTTCAGTCCTGACAATGGACCCATTGACTCAGCCTTATTTCGACCAAAACAATCTTTCTCAATACATGAAGGATTTAATTAATTCGGGAAAAACGCTGTTGAAAGATGAAGATGGAAGATATTACGGATTATCTCAGATTTATAAATCAGAAAACGTACATCCGTTGTTGATGAGAGACCGTACCGATTCGAAAAACGAAGGTGCCAGCATGATGGGTACAATTTATGCTGAAATAAGGCCTGTTAAAAATCTTACAATTACCTCGAAACTGGGATATAGGGGAGCTTTCACCAGCGTTTACGGGTTCAACTACGTGTATTACGCCAACGATGTAACTAAGAATGACCAGATCAGCGTTAGCCGTACCAGCAGCAACAACATTTATTACCAGTGGGAAAACTTTGCAAATTATAATTATACCTACGGACGTCATAACCTGACTACCATGTTGGGTATTTCATATTCTGAACCTTATTCAACAACTTTATCCGGAAGTGGTAATGCCATTCTGAAAGACGATCCGCTTTACCGCGATTTAAACTACCTTACAGCTACGGCTACTAAAACTGTTTCCGGAGGTTATTCCAATGTAGGAAGACAATTCTCTTATTTCGGTCGTTTCATTTATAACTATGGCGATAAATATGTACTTCAGGGGTCGTTGCGCCGTGATGCCAGCGACTTGTCAATTCTTCCGGAGGGAAGCCGCTGGGGTACTTTCCCTGCACTTTCTGCCGGTTATACTATTTCAAACGAAGATTTCTTCCCAAAAACAACCCCGATAAACTCCTTGAAATTACGTGCCAGCTGGGGACAAAACGGTAGTACCGGTCCTCTGGGCGGTTTTGCTTACCGTGCATCAATCGGAACCATCGGTTCATACCCATACAGCGATGCCATTAATTACCAGATTGCATCAGCTCCTTCAACTCTGAGCAATCCTCAGTTAAAATGGGAAACATCAGAACAGTTAGACTTTGGGTTCGACCTTCGTGCCTTCAACAACCGCTTCACTTTTGGATTCGACTATTTCGAAAAGAAAACAAAAGATTTGCTTGTTAACATTACTCCTCCATACGAAACTGGTGTTTCGTCAACTGCAGTTAATGCGGGTAACGTAACCAATAAAGGGATGGAATTTGAACTGAACTGGAGTGAAAAAATCAGGGATTTCTCATACGGCATTCATGCGAACGTGGCCACCCTTAAAAATAAAGTAACCTACCTCGACCCAAGTATTTCAAGGATTAATGGAGCTTCATACCATACGCAGGCCGGTATCACTGTTTTCGAGGAAGGATTTCCGGTTTGGTACATGCGTGGTTACGAACTTGCAGATATCGACGATGCTACCGGAGACCCGGTGTTTGTTGATACCAACAAAGACGGTTCGATTACCGACGACGATAAAGTCATGTTAGGTAGTGGTATTCCTGATTTTACTTATGGTCTTACACTGAATGCCTCATATAAAAACTTCGATTTCACAGTTTTCGGAACAGGTTCGCAGGGTAACGATGTATTTAACTGCTTAACCCGTATTGACCGGCCAAGGGGAAATAAACTTGAAATTTTTTATACCGATCGTTGGACTCCAACCAATAAAACAGCATCAAAACCCCGTCCAAACGCTAATGGCGAAGACAAATACTGGATTAGTAGCGATGCCGTAATGGATGGTTCTTTCTTCAAAGTGAAACAAATTCAGTTGGGTTATTCCCTTCCCAAATCACTGTGCAGAAAAGCTTACATGAGCAGCCTGAGAATTTATTCTTCGCTCGAAGATGCCTTTGTTTTCACTTCATATAAGGGCTTCGACCCTGAGGCTTCAGCCGGCTCAACAACCCTTTTGGGAGTTGACAAAGGCGCTTATCCTAACTCAATGAAAGTTCTGTTTGGTATCAACGTAACATTTTAAAACCTGAAACAATGAAAATAAAATTCATATATCTATTGATTTGTATTGCTGGCGTCTTCTTTTCTTCGTGTGAAGATCAACTTATTGTAGATCAGCAGGGAGCTACCTCTGTGGAAAGCTTCTATAAAACCGATGTGGATGCCGAACAGGCTGTTGCTGCTGTTTATTTTCAATGGCGCTCGCAGGCTTACAACGACTTCTTTTTGAAGAACTGTCTTTCTGATGACATCAATTCCGCAGGTGGTTCAAGAGGTGATAACGCCATTCTGGAACAGTTAAACGAATACAAGTTTAGTCCGTCAAACAGCACGGCCAGTGGTTATTTCAGCGGCTTGTACACCCTGATTTATCGTGCCAATCTGGTAATCAATAATTTTACAGAAGAGTCGGCTACCAAGAAAAAAGCTATTGCCGAAGCCAAAGTTGCACGTGCATGGGCTTATTTTAACCTGGTGACCCTTTGGGGACCTGTTCCTCTGGTAACCAAACCATTGTCGCCAAGCGAATATCAGCAGCCAAACGGTGTAATCACAGAGCTATGGGCATTGGTCGAAAAAGACCTGAATGAAGCGATTTCAGCCGGTGTTCTACCAGAAAAATCAAGCGTTTCTGATAAATCAATCGGTGCGAAACTGACAAAGCAATTCGCAATGGCTCTGTTGGGTAAATCGCAGCTTTTTGAAGGCAAAAATGCTGAAGCTGCAACGACTTTAAAAGCTGTGATCACTTCAGGTAAATATGCCCTGATTTCTGATTACGGCAATGTGTTGAGGAAAGTAGAGGATTTTGGCACAGAAAACCTTTTCGAAGTAAACTCGATTAACGACGGAGATAACGCATTCAATCAGGGAACCACAATTTTGGGCACTATGTATGGATGGAGAAGCGATAAGATGTCACTTTTTGGTTATTACATGAAAGCACACGACATGTATCCGGCTGGATGGGGATTCGCCAATCCTACCAAAAACCTTTACGATGCTTTTGTTGAAATGGAGGGAGCTGATGGCTACCGTTTGAATAATACACTCAAAACATATGATCAGGTTAAAACGATTGGTGCTCCGATAGCTCCTGTAGCGATTAATACTGGAACAAGTCTGTACGGTCACGAGGGATATTTTAACTGGAAATTCAGATTCATCGGATCAGAAGTGATTACCAATTCGTACGGTTATGCAACCGATAACAATTACCGTTTGATGCGTTATGCCGAAGTTTTATTGATGGCAGCCGAAGCATGTTTGCAGTCGGGCGATCAGGCAAGTGCATTAAACTACATCAACCAAATCAGAACACGGGCGAAACTGCCAAGTCTGACGACGGTTACCCTGAACGACATCAAAAAAGAAAAACGCCTTGAGCTTTGCGTCGAAATGGTGCGGTATCAGGATTTGGTTCGTTGGGGCGATGCCGCTACTGTATTGGCAAATCGAGGAAAACAAGTTCCGGTATTTAACGGAACAACGGTTACTTATCCATACACGAACAATACATACGGTTTCAAAACCGGTAAAAATGAATTACTTCCTTTTCCTGAACATGAAATGGGTGTAAACCAAAATCTGGTACAAAATCCTGGATGGTAAAAATGGATCAGAATTAATTTTCAGGAGGTCGTTTTTTAGGCTTCGGATTAAATATTGAAGCCTGAAGAGCGACCTTCTTCAAATAAACCTAACAGCATAACAATGATTAGTTTAAGAAATATTTTATCTGCGCTTTTAATTGCTGCGGGCTTAAATGCAGCAGGACAGGCACCTGCAAAAAGCAAACACCTGCCCATCATCGATGTGCATGTGCACACCATGAAGATCAATCCCAACTTCACTTCTGAAATGTGTCCCTGGTTTTTGAGCAATATGCCCGGTGGCGATCCAAATGAAAAGATGGGATTCAGCGCGTCGGGCGAATGCGCCAACCCGTTGAAACCTGCCAAGAGTGATGCCGAAATGCAGGCTGCTGTGATGGAAACCATGGAGCGGCTCAACATGACGATGGTGGCATTCAGCGACGCCGAAATTTTACACAAATGGTACAATGCTGCTCCAAAAGGACGGATTATTCCCGGAATCGGTGTCAGCAGCTCCAAAGAAATGACTGTTCAGGCTTTCCGCGATTCGCTTTCGAACGGATTTTATAAAGTGATGAGCGAAGTTGCTCCGCAATACCAGGGCATGTCGCCCAGCGATATGTCGTTGGATGCCTATTTTGCCGTCGCCGAAGAGTTGAATGTTCCGGTTGGAATACACATGGGAACCGGTGGAAACGGAATGGCCAACATCACCTCGCCCAAATACCGCGCTTCAATGGGAAATCCATTGCTGCTCGAAGATTTGCTGGCCCGCCATCCCAAACTGAAAATATGGGTTCAGCACGCCGGTTACCCAATGGCCGACGAACTCATCGCGCTGATGGGTGCCAATGCCTACGTGTACTGCGACATTTCAGGAATGATATGGAGTTATCCGCTCGATGAGATTCATGCCTATATCAAACGTTTGGTTCAGGCAGGATTCGGGAAACGCATCATGTACGGAACCGATTTTATGATGTGGCCAAAGCTGTTCGAAACGTCAATCGGGGTGATAGAGAATGCCCAATACCTGTCGTTCGAGCAAAAACGCGACATTTTATTCAACAATGCCGTTCGCTTTTTCAGGTTAGATGAAAAGCAGTTCAAATGATTTGAGTAAAAACTTAAATTAAAAATGACAGAAAATCAGGCTATTATATTTGTTAATTTGTCGTTTTTACAATTTGATGGTTTTTCAGTTTCAACAACATAAAAATAAATCTTTGTGTTGGTTAAACACATTGTAATTTTAGTCGTCAAACCAATCACTAATAATCAAATAGAATGAAGCTAAACATATATAATCCAAAAAACTTATTATGAAACGAAGACTTACAATTATTGCTGCTTTAATTTTGTTCAGTGCAGTTACATTTGCACAGCAGGCTCTTTTCGGTGGGGGACAAATTGTTTCTCCTGAAGTGAAAGCCGATCATACCGTAACTTTCCGCATTCAGGCACCGGCTGCCGATTCTGTGCAAATTACCGGTGATTTTCTTCCGCCGATGAAAATGAAAACCCAATGGGGAGTCGTTGATGTTCCCGGCAAAGCAAACCTGGTTAAAGACGATAAAGGAGTATGGTCATTTACCTCTCAGCCTCTTGAATCTGATTTATATTCATATACTGTAATTGTTGATGGTTTCAAAACCACCGACCCAAGCAATGTGTACATCATTCGCGATGTGGCATCGGTTTTTAATGTATTTATTGTTGGTGGTGGAAAAGGCGATTTGTACCAGGTAAGTAAAGTGCCACATGGTTCGGTAACCCGCCGCTGGTACGATTCTCCCGGAAACGGAATGCAGCGCCGTATGACCGTTTACACTCCGTATGGTTATGAAACCAGCAAGGAAAAATATCCTGTATTGTATTTGTTGCATGGAATGGGTGGCGACGAAGAAGCTTGGATTGCTTTGGGCCGCACCTCTCAAATTCTGGATAACCTGATTGCCCAGGGGAAAGCAAAACCGATGATTGTAGTAATGACCAATGGCAACGTTGCTCAGGAAGCAGCTCCCGGCGAATCAAGTTTAGGTTATGCCAAACCAAGTATGCAATTGCCAAATACCATGGACGGAAAATTCGAAGAAACTTTCCCTGATGTAATCAAATTTATTGAAAGCAATTACCGCGTGAAAGCTGAGAAATCGGGCCGCGCCATTGCAGGTTTATCAATGGGAGGTTACCACTCGCTGCACATCTCACGTTATTATCCAAACACATTCGACTATGTTGGTTTGTTCTCTGCAGCAATCATACCGAACGACAAAGCTACTTCTGACGTTTACAAAAATTTCGATGCTTCTTTGGAAGCCCAGATGAAAAATGGCTACAAACTGTATTGGATTGGCATCGGTAAAGCCGATTTCCTATATAAAGCCAACGAAGAATATCGCGCTAAACTCGACAAAATAGGTATGAAATACACTTATGTTGAAACCGAAGGCGGTCACACCTGGACCAACTGGCGCGTGTATTTGTCGCAATTAACTCCTCTGCTTTTTAAATAGAACATTCATCAGTCATAGGGAAAGGTTATTATTCCTTTCCCTATGACTTTCTTATAAACAACCAACAACTTTAGCCATGAACTTCAAATCGACCTTTCTCAGCTTATTCCTGATTTTATTCGTTTCAATAGCTGGTTTTTCTCAGGAGGTGTTTAAAAACAACGACCTGACAATCACCAAGCTTGAAAAAGATATGTGGGTGATTGAGACTTCCGATAAAACCACGATGTATCTCATTGAAGGCAAAGACAAAGCGATGTTGATAGATACCGGCACCAAATGTGAGAAATTGAATGAAGTTATCCGCAAGATAACTCAAAAGCCACTTATGGTGGTTATTACACACATGCATGGCGATCATGCCGGAAACATGGATCAGTTCAATGAAATTTACATGCATGCAGCCGACACCGTTTTATTCAAGCATGTTAAACCCTATTCCGGAAAAATTCATTTTGTAGTCGATGGTCAGGCCATTGATTTGGGTGGAAAAATTCTGGATATTAGTTATATGCCCGCTCACACGCCGGGTTCTATTGTTGTGCTCGACCGACTTGCCGGAAATTGTTACTCCGGAGATGCTTTTGGGTCGGGACAGGTATGGCTTCAGCTGAAACCTTTTTCAACCATGAAAACCTACGTTAATTCCTGCAAAAAGATGGAGCGGCTAATGAATGAAGGAATTACTAAGATTTATTGCGGACATTATCCGTATGTGAAGAAAGCCTATGACAAAGCTTATATTACTGAAATGCGGCAATTAGCCGAAGCACTCATCAACGGAACAGCTCCGGAAGCAAAACCACACCCTCAAAAAGTTTCTATCGGATGCGAAAACCCGATGATGGTTACACTGGGCGGTGCAACCATAGTTTACGATCCTGAAAAAATAAACTAAACCATTCATCTGTGAAACGAACATGTTGCTGCGAACACAAACACCAATGAAGGTATTCTTCATCAACATGTGAGTTCCATCAGGCAATTAAAAGCAAATTATCTTCTGATGAAAAAAATACTTAGCTCTTTCGTTCTGATTCTTTTCGTGTTTGCAGCCGTTGCACAAATGCCGGCAATGGGCAAAGTCGAATACAAAACCATGCCCAGCAAAATCCTGAATCAGGACCGCGAATACGCCGTTTACCTTCCCAAAAGTTACTCAACCAATCCAGAGAAAAAATACCCGGTACTTTACCTGTTGCATGGCGGGGGCGGAACTCATACCGATTGGCCCGAGAAAGGTCGTTTGACTGATGTTATTAATCCTTTGATTGATTCGGGCGAAGCTGCCGATATGATTGTGGTTTGCCCTGAAGCCGGAAAGAATTTTATGAACTATTTCAATAATCCTGACTGGATGTATGAAGATTACTTCTTTCAAGAATTGGTGCCTTTTATCGAATCGAATTACCGGGTAATTGCTGATAAAAAGCACCGTGCCATTGCCGGTTTGTCGATGGGCGGAGGTGGAACTGTAATTTATGCCGCTCATCATCCTGAACTATTTTCGGCTGCATATTCCATGAGTGGTTATTTTTATCGTCACGACAATCTTTTCTGGATCAATTTCAACGACCCGGTAGTAAAAAAAGTGCATCAGCTCGTGGAAGACAACAACTGCGTTAAGTATGTGAAAAATGCTGACAAGAATAAAATAGAAGCGATGAAAACGGTAAAGTGGTTTATCGATTGCGGCGACGATGATTTCACGTTTAAAGCCAATACCGAATTTGTTTTGGCAATGTCAGAGGCCGGAATACCTTATCAGTTCCGCGTTCGCGATGGCGGTCACACCTGGGAATACTGGCATACGGCTTTGTACATCGCTTTGCCTTTTGTATCCAATAATTTCAGAAATTAACCTATCCTGCAATGATAAAATCAGTAAAATATATCGCATCTGTTGGGCTTTTTCTTGCCGCTTCGCTGGCCGGAAACGCACAATTCCCGGGGTACAAACCAACTCCCGGCGACACCCTGAAATCGATTCGCATTTCAGCCGACAAAAAGGTAACCTTCAGTATTTACGCTCCCAAAGCTTCGGAAGTCACCGTTTCGGGCGACTTTCAGCAAACTTTTGGTGCGGCGAAACTTCAGAAAGATCAGATCGGAATTTGGTCGGTAACGGTTGGTCCAGTTGCTCCTGATTTATATACCTACGATTTTTCGGTTGACGGATTGAAAGTTGTTGATCCGAAGAATATTCAACTGAAGGAAGGTGCTGGCGGATATTTCAATCTGCTCGAAGTTCCGGGCAAGGAAGCCGATTACCTGGCCGTGAAAAATGTACCGCACGGAAAACTCGAAAAGGTTTGGTTCAACGCGGCAACTTTGGGAAAAACCAGCCGGGTTCATGTTTACACACCTCCGGGCTACGAAACCATGAAAGGCAAACTGCCGGTGCTTTATTTGCAACATGGCGGTGGCGACAACGATGCGTCGTGGGCAACTGCCGGACAAGCTAATTTCATTCTCGATAATTTGCTGGCCGAAGGAAAAATGAAGCCAATGATCGTGGTCATGCCTTTTGGCAATCCTGGCGGCGGTTTCTTTTCGGGTGCCGGAGTTGAAGCCGATCCATATTACAACTATTTCTTCAAAGATTTGGTTCCATACATCGAATCACATTACAACGTAGGTACAACCCGCGAAAGCCGGGCTTATGCAGGCCTCTCTATGGGCGGTCTTCAGGCTTTAAACATGGGTATTTTTTATCCTGAAAAGTTTGCTTACGTGCTGCCGCTCAGCACCGGTTTCTTTCCTGAAATCCTGAAATCGATGGAAGAAAAATATGCCTCCAACCTGAAAAATCCGGAAATCAACAAGCTGAAGCTTTTCTGGATTGCGATGGGCGGCGAAAAAGATATTGCTTACAAAAACGGCGAAAATACCAAGGCTTTGTTCGATAAATTCGGTGTAAAATACCAAACCAACAGTTATCCGGCCGGGCACACTTTTATTACCTGGCGGCACAATCTGGTTGAGTTTGCGCCATTGCTTTTTAAATAATTTACAACGTATGCATAAAGAAAATAATGCTGTGTTTGTTTTTTTTATTGCCTGAACTCACCCCCGCGCCCCGAGTGCCTGGGGCTTTCCCCCTCTCTTTTAAAGAGAGGGGAGGACGGCCGCTAGCGGACGTTGGGGTGAGTCCAAAAAATACAACGCATAATAATTCTACTACTAACTAAAATACACCCAATGAACCGTTTGATTGCCTTATTTCTGGTCGTTTTTTTCTTTGCCTGCACCACAGCCCCGAAAACCGACAATATCGATGTGAATTCCGTTCAGTTGAAATCCGGCAAAGTTTCCGGCAAAACAACTGATGATAAATCCGTAAAAATCTTCATGGGAATTCCGTTCGCTGCGCCACCTGTGGGCGATTTGCGCTGGAAAGGCCCTCAACCTGTTGCCGCGTGGGAAGGTGTTCGTGCCTGTGCGACTCCACCGGCTTCGGCAATTCAGGCTTCGCCCAAACCATTCATGTGCTGGAGTAAAGAATTTATGGCTCCCGAATCGCCGCTCAGCGAAGACTGTTTGTTCCTGAATGTGTGGACAACCGCCAAAACCGCGCAAGATAAAATGCCGGTGATGGTTTGGATTCACGGTGGCGCATTTACCGGCGGATCTGGAACTGTGCCGCTGTACGACGGCGAAGCCATGTCGCGCAAAGGCGTTGTGTTTGTCACCATCAATTATCGTTTGGGAATTTTAGGTTTCCTGGCTCATCCCGAACTTTCAGCCGAATCGGAACTGAAAACTTCAGGAAACTATGGTATTCTTGACCAGATTGCAGCTTTGAAATGGGTAAAAGAAAATATTGCAGCTTTTGGCGGCGACCCAAATAATGTGACCATTGACGGGCAATCGGCCGGGGCTTTCAGCGTGAACATGCTGGTTGTTTCGCCATTGGCCAAAGGTTTGTTCCAGAAAGCCATTGCGCAAAGTGGCGGTATGTTTGGCAAGCAACTTTCGCTGGGTCAAACCTTGCAGTCGGCTGAAGAAAGCGGAAAACAGTTGACCGAAAAACTGAAAATTGCAAACATGGCTGCTTTCAGGGCGATGCCTGCCGATTCGCTTTTGAAAATTCAGGCACGCTTTGGTGTAACGGTTGACAATGTGGTGATTCCGCCGGTTTACGACACGTTCGCTGCCGGAAAGCACAATGACGTCGCTGTTATTTCGGGATGGAATGCTGATGATGGTGTCTCCTTCGGACCAGCGCCCAAAGCAGCACAATTTCAGGAGAACATTAAAAAGCAATACGGCGATAAAGCCGAGGCGTTCCTGAAACTTTTTCCGGCTAAAACCGATGAGGAAGCCGGTAAATCGCAAAAGCTGATCACGCAGCTTTCTTTTGGCTGGAACAACTATGCCTGGGCTCGTTTGCAGGCCTCGATGGGCACCGGAAAAGCTTATCTGTATTACTTCAAACGCGTGCCTCCGGGCGAACCAAACTACGGTGCTTTTCACTCGGCCGAGTTTGGCTACGCTTTGCACAACCTGAAAAAATGGGATCGTCCGTTTACTGATGTCGATTTTAAAGTGGAAGACGCGATGAGCAGTTATTGGGTGAATTTTGCCAAAACCGGAAACCCGAATGGCGAAGGACTGCCCATTTGGCCAGCTTTCAACGAAAATAATCCTGAAATTATTGAGCTTGGCGATGATGTAAAAGCTACGCCGCTGCTATACCGTGAACAACTGAAATTCATGGATGAAATCAATAACTAGGTGGCCTGAAAATTCAAAATAATACGAAACACTATAAAACTTTACCCATGAAAAAATTACTGTTATTCATTTTCGCCCTTGCATTGTTTGCAGGGACACAAGCCCAGGAACTTTCCAATTTCATGAACCAGAAACCCATCGTTTCACCTGAAATTGGAGCAAAAGAAGTGACCTTCAGACTGATGGCTCCAAATGCCGACACGGTGAAAATTAATGGCGGATTTACGCCAACCGTCAAGATAAAAACGTCATTCGGGAACATGGATGTACCGAGCAGTGTAAATCTCAAAAAAGATGAGAAGGGCCTTTGGTCAATCACCCTGCCACTTCCGGAACCTGAACTTTACACCTACAGTTTCATTGTTGACGGCGTGGCTGTTAACGATCCGACCAACATTTTTATGCAACGCGACGGCACCCGCTATTTGAGCGTTCTGCTTGTTCCGGGGAAAAAGACTGAAAATTTTTCAGAAGCCAAACAACGGGGCAACCTGCAGCAGGTTTGGTACGACTCACCAACCCTCGGACTTAACCGTCGCATGTTTGTTTATACGCCGTACGGCTACGAAACCAGCGGAAAAAAATACCCGGTTCTTTATCTGTTGCACGGTGCCGGTGGCGACGAAGATGCGTGGAGCACCATGGGACGTGCCCGTCAAATTCTGGACAACCTGATTGAAAAAGGTCTGGCAGTTCCGATGATTTGTGTGATGCCGAATGGAAATCCCAATCAAATGGCAGCTAAAACCACCATGCTTCCTGAAGGAGAATTCAATTTCAGGGATCCATCCAAGCAGAACTTGTACATCAACAGCTTAGCAAAAGATATTGTCCCATACATCGAAAAGAATTACCGGGTAATTGCAGACCCCGATCACCGGGCTATTTCAGGATTATCAATGGGTGGTGGGCACACTATCGCTTTAGCCAATGAATATCCGGGCATGTTTCAGTATATCTGTCCTTTAAGCATGGGTTTGTGGAATGAGCAACCCGATATCGACGTTAAACTTCAGGGAGTGAAAAAAGCTGGTTATAAAATGTACTGGCTGGCCTGTGGCAATACTGATTTCGTGTATGAAAGTGCCAAAAAACTGGACGCGAAATTGACTGAAAACGGACTGAAACACACCTTCTTTGTGACCGAAGGAGGCCATACATGGTCGAACTGGCGGGTGTATCTGAACACTTTCGCACCGATGTTATTTAAGTAATGAAAATTATTAAATGTCGTATTTTTTTGACTCACCCCTACGTCCGCTAGCGGCCGTCCCCCCTCTCTTCAAAAGAGAGGGGGAAAGCCCCGAGCACTCGGGGCGCGGGGGTGAGTCCAGTTAATAAAAAAACAAACACGGCATTATTTCCTTCCTATTCCTTAATTGAATAGTAAACAAAAATTTATACAGATGAAGATAAATAGATTAACAATCGTTATAGCAATGTTCCTGATTTTGACAAACCAGGTGAATGCCCAAAAGCATGTATCGTCGTTACTTCAATACGACAAACAAATTGACGGAATCATCAAACAGATGACTCTCGACGAGAAAGTTGAAATGCTGCATGCAAAATTTATGTTTGTTTCGGCAGGCGTTGAACGGTTGGGCATTGCAGATATGATTTATGCTGATGGCCCTTTTGGTATTCGCGAAGAAATGCAGCCTAAAGGCTGGATGGGGCTTGGCTGGGAAACCGATAAGGCAACTTTTTTCCCCACCGGATCGGCTTTAGCTGCAACATGGAGCCCCGAACTGGCTTACAGTTATGGTACCGGAATGGCTAAAGAAGCCCGTTTGCGCGGAAAAGACATGATTCTCGGACCGGCAATCAACATTCAACGCATTCCAACCGGTGGCAGAACCTATGAATATTTGAGCGAAGATCCTTTCTTAAGTTCTAAACTGGCTGTTGGTTACACCAAAGGAGTTCAGGATAACGGAGTTGCCGCTTGTATAAAACATTTTGCCCTGAATAACCAGGAAAATAACCGCGGAACAGTGAATGTGATCATCGGCGAACGGGCCATGCGCGAGATTTATCTTCCGCCTTTCCGGGCAACGGTTGAAGAAGGTGATGCTTTTGGATTTATGTCGGCCTACAACAAAGTAAACGGTTGGTGGTGTGCCGAAAATGAGATTCTCCTGAACAAAATTCTTCGTCAGGATTGGGGTTTTGCCGGGATGGTAATCTCCGACTGGGGCGGAACTCACAGTACCGTTCAATCGGTAAAAGCCGGACTCAATGTGGAAATGCCCGACCAGAAATACATGGGAAAAGCCTTGATCGATTCAGTAAAAGCTGGTCTGGTTTCCGAAGAAGTAATTAACCTGCGGGTTCGCGAAATTCTGCGGGTTCGGTTGGCTATTAAACCTGTTCCGGCCAATGAAGCCAATAAGGAAATGACTTCTCAGCCTGCCCAGCAGAAAATTGCTTATCAGGTTGCCAGTAAATCAATTGTTTTGCTGAAAAATGATGGAGTTCTTCCATTGCAACTCAAGAATAAACCAGTGATTGCTGTTGTTGGCGCTAATGCAACCCAAATTATGGGCTCAGGCGGAATGGGTGCCGGTGTGAAAACTTTGTATGAAGTTACTCCGCTTGAAGGTTTGAAAAACCGGATTGGCGATAAGGCTGAAATCATTTTCGTGAAAGGATATGAGCCTGTGGTATTTAGCTACGCCGATATGTTCAAGAAGAAAACACCTGAAGAACTTGAAAAACAAGCTCAGGAAAAACAAGTTATTGCTGAGAAACTGACCAAAGAAGCGCTTGAAGTAGTGGCAAAAGCGAATTTGGTGTTGTTTGTTGGTGGCGATAACCGCGCGGTTGAAACTGAAGGAAGTGACCGGAAAGACATCTTCTTACCTTCAGGACAAGACGAATTAATCAAGAAAATTGCGGCAGTTAATCCGAATATCGTTACCGTATTGACCAGTGGAGCGCCCAACGACCTGAATGTGGTAAATCCATTGTCGAAAGCCTTGCTGATTTCCTGGTTCAACGGATCGGAAGGTGGTAATGCCCTTGCTGATGTGCTTGTTGGAAACATCTCGCCAAGCGGACGTTTACCTTTTACTTTGCCTGTGAAACTGGAGGATTCGCCAGCATACGCTTTGGGCAATTATCCTCAGGACGCCAAGAGTGCCGATATTTTCGCCAACCTGGTTTCCGAAACCGAATCGGCTGAAAAAGCAAAAGAAAGAATCAAGCGTGATGCAAAAAATACAGCGGTTTACTCTGAAGAATCGCTGGTTGGCTATCGCTGGTTCGATACCAAAAATATCAAGGTGATGTATCCGTTTGGCTACGGACTTACTTACACCACTTTCCAATATGCCAACCTGAAAACAAATCAGGAAAAATATGGAAAGGGTGATGTGATTGTTGTTTCCGTTGACGTAAAAAATACAGGCAAAACAACTGCCGACGAAGTTGCCCAGGTGTATGTTCATCGCGTCAATCCATCCGTTGAATGGCCTGAAAAAGAGTTGAAAGCATTCTCCAGAGTGACGCTTAATCCGGGCGAAAGCAAAATTGTAAAACTCGAAATACCCGTGAAAAGTCTGCAATATTGGAACGAAAAGAAACAGGCGTGGGACGACGACCTTTGTAAAATTCAAGTATTGGTCGGCGCGTCAGCAGGCGACATTAAGCTGAAAAAGGAAATTACTCTTAAATAACCACAACAAAACCTAAATACATGAAGACGAACAGACGTAATTTTTTCCAGACCTTGGGCGTTGGAGCTGCCGGACTTGGATTGAGCTCAGTGCCATTCATTTCAAGTGCAGCAACAGCCTCAAAAAATGATAGTGATGATCAACAACTGCTGGTTGGCGATAACATTGCCATTGCTGAAACCAAATACGGAAAAGTAAAAGGTTTTATTCTGAGGGGAATTACCTGCTACCGTGGAATTCCATATGGGGCAGATACTTCAGGTAAAAATCGTTTTATGCCGCCACAACCGCCCAAGCCCTGGACAACTGTTTTGCCAACCGTTTGGTGGGGAAATACCGCTCCGCAAATCATGGACAACCGCTACGCCAATGCGTATTCGTCGTTTGTCGATCATTGGAACTATGACGATGTGAGCGAAGATTGCCTGAAACTGAATGTTTGGACTCCGGCAGTTGATGCCAAAAAACGTCCGGTTTTGGTTTGGCTTCATGGTGGTGGATATACCAATGGAAATGGCATTGAACAGGATGGCTACGATGGCGAAAACCTCAGTCGCAAAGGCAATATCGTGTTCGTTTCAATCAATCACCGTTTAGGCCCGATTGGGTTCTCAGACCTTTCGGGAGTTGGTGGAGGAAAATACAAAGACTCGGCCAATGTTGGCGCATTGGATATGGTGGCTGCTTTGGAATGGGTACGCGACAATATTGCCAATTTTGGTGGCGATCCCGCAAATGTAACCATCATGGGGCAGTCGGGTGGGGGCGCCAAAGTTTGTGTTTTGGCTGCCATGCCAAAAGCAAAAGGATTGTTCCACAAAGCGGTTCCGTTGAGTGGATCGACAATAAAAGCCATGGACCAGAAAGCTTCCCAAAAACTGGGTGAGTATATTCTGAAGGAAGCCGGGTTGGATGCTTCGCAAGTGGATAAACTTCAGGAATTGCCCTGGAAAGAATATATTTTGCTGGCCAACAAAGCGGCTCAAAAATTTGCTGCCGAGAATGCAGGTGTGGGCGTGCGTGGTGGGTTTAGTCCGGTAGCCGATGGCGTGAATATTGTGAACGGACAATTCTATAGTGAAAAAGAAGGCCTTTCATCCGATGTTCCAATGCTGATCAGCACTACTTTCCACGAATGGGGAATGGCTCGTACCATGCCCGAAATGGAATTGATTACCCGCGAAAAAGCGATTGATATGCTGAAAGAACGCGCCGGAATGGGCGGCGGACTGGGCGATAAAGCTGCTGCCGTTTATGACGCTTATGCGAAAGCTTTCCCGAAAGCAAAACCGATTGAAGTAATGACCTTGGTGAGCAGCAACCGCAAAGGCGCAATCGAAACGGCCAATGCCAAAGCATCGCAGAAAGCCCCGGTTTACCTGGCCTGGTTTGGCTGGGAACCACCCATGTTCGATAACCGGATGCGCGCTTTTCATTGCCTCGACATCTGTTTTTGGTTTGCCAATACTGATCTGATGCTTACACATACCGGCGGTGGAAAACGGCCGCGTGCGCTTTCTGAAAAAATGTCGGGCGCTTTGCTGCAGTTTATGAAGACCGGTAACCCGAATGGTGGCGGACTTCCTACGTGGAAAGCTTACACTGCTGCCAATGGTGAAACTATGGTTTTAACCGACCAGCCGGAACTGAAGAACGATCCCGACCGCGAAGCGCGGAAACTCCTGGGATAATCTACCGGAATACCACAAACAATACTTTATATAAATTTCCGGCGACCGGAATCGTGTCCTGAATTACATTTCAGGATGCGGTTTCAGGTTGTCCTGGGATTCTTTGTGCCTGAATCTTCGGTCAGCACGATTCAGGACATGTGTTTTATAATATATCTTTTGACACTGAAATGCCTGTAAATATTTCATTTTAGCGCATTTCTGATTTTGAATTCAATGATATATCGACTATCATTGCGTCGCAAAGACACATAGAGATTTCAAACTAAAAAAAATACTTATGCGAATAAAATGGCTTCGATCAACAATGGTCTTTACCCTTGTTTTTTCAATGTTTTTAATGGGTTTTCAGACTAAACAGGCTCAGGCAAAATCGTCGGATGAGCAGAAGATTCAGCAGATCATTTCGAAAATGACACTGGAACAAAAAGCACAGTTGGTTATAGGAACCGGGATGTTTTTCGAAATGCCCGATTCATTGAAAAAAATGATGCCTCCGGGATTTGGTGGCGAAGGCGATGCAAAAGACCCGGTTTATTCCGAGATGGTAAAACGCATCCGCAAATATTTACCTGGTGCCGCAGGTAATTCATCGGAGTTTCCTGAACTTGGAATAGCTACTCAGGTTTTAAGCGACGGACCTGCCGGATTGCGCATTCAGCCAACACGTAAAGGCGATTCGAAAACCTACTATTGTACTGCTTTCCCAATTGGTACTGTTTTGGCCTCATCATGGGATCCTGAACTGGTTTACAAAGTTGGTCAGGCTATGGGAAGCGAAGTAAAAGAATATGGTTCTGATATTTTACTGGCTCCTGCAATCAATATTCAGCGCGACCCGCTTTGTGGCCGTAACTTCGAGTATTATTCCGAAGATCCGCTGGTTGCAGGTAAAACAGCCGCTGCCATGATTAAAGGGATTCAATCGAATGGAGCTGGTACCTCGCTCAAGCATTTTGCTGCCAACAACTCCGAAACCAACCGCATGTCGGTAAACGAAATAATCAGCGAACGTGCTTTGCGCGAGATTTACCTGAAAGGTTTCGAAATTGCAGTAAAAGAAGCTCAGCCCTGGACCGTAATGTCGTCGTACAACAAAATCAACGGCACTTACACTTCTGAAAGTGAGGATTTGCTGACTAAAATTCTGCGCAACGACTGGGGTTTCAAAGGATATGTAATGACCGACTGGGGTGGTGGCTCCGATGTAATTGCCCAGATGATCGCCGGTAACGACATGATTCAGCCCGGACAACCCAAACAAATTGAAGACATTATCGCCGGAGTGAAATCAGGAAAACTGGATGTGAAAATTCTCGACCGTAACGTTGGCCGTATTCTGAGCATCATGATGAAAGCTCCGCGCTACAACAAATATCCGTATTCAAATACTCCTGATTTGAAAGCACATGCACAGGTTACCCGTCAGGCTGCTACCGATGGTATGGTTTTGCTGAAAAACGATAAAAATGCACTGCCAATTTCTTCAGGAGTGAAGAATATTGCAGCTTTTGGAAATACTTCGTACGATTTTATTGCCGGCGGAAGTGGCAGTGGCGACGTGAACGAAGCCTACACAGTTTCGTTATTCGAAGGTTTGACCGGCAACGGCTATACTCCCGACGATATGCTGACAACCGTTTACAAAGCCTACATGGATCACATGCGAGCTCAGCAGCCAAAATCGAATAACCCGATGATGGCTCTGATGATGGGAAAACAACCGATTCAGGAGATGACTGTAACTGCTGATTTGGCTAAGAAATTTGCCGATAAAGATGATGTTGCCCTGATTACCATTGGCCGAAATGCTGGCGAAGGCCGCGACCGTACCGATACCGAAGGCGATTTCAGGCTGACAAAGACCGAAAAGGATATGATTAAAAACGTGACTGAAGCTTTCCATGCCAAAGGCAAAAAAGCCATTGTTATCCTGAATGTAGCTGGCGTAATTGAAGTGGCCAGCTGGCGCGATATGCCCGACGCTGTTTTGGTGGCATGGCAGCCCGGACAGGAAGGCGGAAACTCTGTAGTTGATGTGCTGAGTGGAAAAGTAAATCCTTCAGGAAAACTGACTGCAACTTTCCCGTTGAAATATGCCGATGCACCTTCATCAAAAAGCTTTCCGGGAGTTGCTGAAAAATCAGATAAAAAAGATGATGCAGCCGACCTTTCCGGATTCTCGTTTATGCGCCGTACACCTTGGAAAATTACCTACGACGACGATATTTATGTAGGCTATCGTTATTACACAACTGCTAAAGTTCCTGTTGCTTACGAATTTGGTTATGGATTGTCGTACACAACTTTCGACTATTCAAACCTGAAACTTACAGGTAATAATTTCGCCGGAAAACTTACTTTCACTGTTGATGTGAAAAATACCGGATCGGTTGCAGGCCGCGAAGTTGTTCAGATATACGTTAGTTCACCTTCAGCAAAAATGAAAAAACCTGAAGAAACACTGGCTGCCTATGCAAAATCAAAATTGCTGAATCCGGGCGAATCGCAGACATTGAGCTTCACCGTTGAAACCAAAGATTTTGCTTCGTTCGATGAGGCTACTTCTTCGTGGATTGCCGAAGCCGGAAACTATACTTTGAAAGTTGGCGCTTCGTCGATGAATATCAAACAAACCGCCGACTTCAAGATTGCGAAAGATTTGAACGCCGGAAAAGTAAGCAAGGCGTTGACTCCTTCAGTTGAAATTAATAAACTGGTTGTAAAATAATAATTGATAACAATATTTGGTTGGTTTAGGAACTAAATCCCTGCTTTTAACCTTTATGATTTTAAGTGGGGATTTTTTACAAACTAATCCTGATTCCTGTAATGCGCTAATAAACAAACCAAAACTCCTAAAAATGAAAAACCTAACCGAGATTTGCAGAATGGGGGTGATTGCATCGTTACTTTTTGGCTTTGGATGCAGCCCGAAATGGACCGAAACCGATAAAGGTACTTTTAAAGTGGTCTCGAATCAGGGTGGCCAAACACTTGGCTATTCGTCCGCTTCAGGTGTAAAAATCCTGACGGTTGACCGACTGGCATTTAAAGACCTGAATAAAAACGGAAAGCTCGATCTGTACGAAGACTGGCGCTTGCCGGTTGACGAGCGTGCCAAAAATCTGGCCTCGCAAATGTCGGTTGAGCAAATTGCCGGACTGATGCTTTACAGTGCACACCAGGCCATTCCATCGGGTGGTGGTGGTCCTTTTGGCGGCAGCACCTACAATTCGAAACCGTTCAAGGAAAGTGGCGCCAAACCGAGCGACCTCACCGATCAGCAAAAGAAATTTTTGACCGACGATAACCTGCGCCATGTTTTAGTTACCACACTCGAAAGTCCGGCTGTAGCCGCACAATGGAATAACAATGCGCAGGCTTTGGTCGAAGGAATTGGCTTGGGCGTTCCGGCCAACAACAGTTCCGATCCACGACACGGAACTGATTCGAATGCTGAATACAACCTGGGTGCCGGAGGAAAAATTTCGATGTGGCCAGCAACCGTGGGTATCGCGGCTTCGTTCGATCCGCAACTGATGAAACAGTTTGGCGAAATCGCTTCGAAAGAATATCGTGCATTGGGTATCGCCACTGCATTGTCACCACAAATCGATCTGGGAACAGAGCCTCGCTGGAGCCGTTTCGAAGGAACCATGGGCGAAGATCCGAATCTGGCGGCTGACATGGCACGTACCTATGTGGATGGTTTTCAGACTTCGACCGGCGCCGATGAAATCTCGGGCGGTTGGGGTTACAAAAGCGTGAATGCCATGGTGAAGCATTGGCCGGGCGGCGGTCCTGAAGAAGGTGGCCGCGACGCGCATTTTGGTTACGGAGCTTATGCTGTTTATCCGGGCAAAAACATAAAAGATCACCTGAAACCCTTTACTGAAGGGGCTTTCAAACTGGAAGGCAAAACCGGAATGGCTTCAGCAGTGATGCCTTATTACACCATTTCGTTCAATCAGGATACCGTGAATGGCGAAAATGTGGGCAACAGCTACAACAAATACCTGATCACCGATTTGCTTCGTGGCAAGTATGGCTACGATGGCGTGGTTTGCACCGACTGGATGATTACCAAAAACACCCAAAATGTATTCGTGTTCCAGGGGAAATGCTGGGGCGTTGAAAAAATGACCGAAGCCGAACGTCATTACAAAGCCATTGAAGCCGGTGTTGACCAGTTTGGCGGAAACAACGAAATGGGCCCGGTGATTGAAGCCTACAAAATGGGCGTGAAAGAACATGGCGAAGAATACATGCGCAAACGTTTCGAGCAATCGGCAGTTCGTTTGCTTCGCAATATTTTCAGGGTTGGATTGTTTGAAAATCCATACCTCGATTTGGCTGAAACCGAAAAGATTGTTGGCAATCCTGAATTCATGAAAGCCGGCTACGACGCGCAATTGCGCTCGGTGGTGATGGTGAAAAACCATGAAAAAACACTTCCGCTGAAAAAGCAGCTTAAAGTTTACGTTCCGCAGAAATACATGGCAGGTGGTAAAAACTGGTTTGGTGTTGAAACCAAAGAAAGCTGGATAGATGCCATTAAGCCTGAATTGGTCAATAAATACTTCCAATTGGTTGCCAAACCTGAGGAAGCCGATTTCGCGCTGGTTTGCATCGATAGTCCGAAAGGTGGCGTAGGTTATTCGGAAGACGATCTGAAGAAAAACGGCAATGGTTATGTGCCAATCAGCCTGCAATACGGGCCATACAAAGCCGAATTTGCCCGCGAAACCAGTATTGCCGGTGGAAGTCCGTTCGAAACGTTTACCAACCGCTCGTACAAAGGAAAATCGGTAACCGCATCCAACCTTCAGGATATGAAAACCGTGAACGAAACCAAGGCAAAAATGGGCAAAAAACCGGTGGTTGTGGTGGTAAAAGCTTCGAACCCGATGGTATTTTCTGAAATCGAGAAAAGTGCCGATGCCATTTTGGTACAAATGGGCGTTCAGTCGCAGGCTATTCTCGACATCATTTCCGGAGCATTTGAGCCTTCGGCTTTATTGCCATTCCAGATGCCAGCTGACATGAAAACCGTTGAGGAACAAAAAGAAGATGTTCCGCGCGACATGAAATGCTACGTGGATGCCGATGGAAATACCTATGACTTTGCTTTCGGGCTGAATTGGGCTGGAGTGATTAACGATGCCCGCGTTACGAAATACCACAAACAAAATCAATAGTCGAAGTTTAGTCTTTTTTTTCTAGTCATTTCCTGCCCTTGTCTTTTTGAGGGCAGGAAACTTTTTCTGCTTTGTCAGGGAGACAATCGTTTCCTTGCGATTCGTTGATTCAGTTTTGAAAAAGCTTGATGCAATGCAGGTTGAAACTTGTGTTGTGGAAATTTTATGTCTCCATTTTATGAAGAATATTGGTCGTATTTTGCTTATAATCTTGAGTATGCTACTTTTTAAAAGCGTTTCCGGGCAATCGGTTTCGGCCGAGCTGACGAGTATGGAATCGTTCTGGGCATTCAGCGGTTCGTTTGGCGCAAAACTTACCCGGAACGGCAGGCTGAACTTCTCGAATACCAGCCGCATCAGTTCCGACTACCCTGGCGACGAGGAAATGCGCATGTTGATTCTTTCCAATGTGGGTTATTCAATTACGCCGAATTTAAAGTCAACTGTGGGCGAAATGTACTCCAATAGCTCCGGTTTGCAACCGACGGTTGGACTGCAATACATGGTTTCGAAGAAACACTGGCAATGGATGTTGTTTCCAAACCTCAACATTAGCCGAAGAACTGATTTGATGAACATTTCAATGGTTCAATGCCTTCGCGGACTATCCGAAAAAATGAAGTTTGTGTTCAGGATGCAGTCACTTTCCATCCTGAGTGCGAAAGGTCATGCGTTCAGTACGTTGCGGTTTCGCAGTGGTTTTGTACGTGGCCGATACCAGTTTGGTGCTGCCGCCGATCTCAATTTCTTTGACCGCAATTTTGAATTTGCCAAATGCTTCGGACTGTTTTTTCAATATAAACTACTGTGATATAAAATAATAACCTCTGCGATAACTGATTGAAATAAAATTTAAAGAGCTCGTTATATTCAAGGTGAATGACAGGTTAAATTGGCCAAATTTCCTAGATTTGTTGTCAGAATAAACCATTAACTTAATTCATCATGACTAAACGACTATTTATCGTTCTGCTGTTTCTGTCGGTGACCGGATTTGTTGCTAAGGCACAGCAGGGAGAGCGGCCAGGTCCAAAACCTGCACCCGAAACCAACGAAAAATTCAAAGTTGGTATGGCAGGATATTCTTTCGTCAGGTTAAACGATCTGGATAAATCGCTTTCGATTATGCAGCGGGCTGATGTTCATTATCTCTGTATAAAGGATTTCCATTTGCCATTAAAAAGTACAACTTCCGAAATTGCAGCCTTTCATGCCAAGCTGAAAGAAAAAGGAGTTACCGGCTATGCCGTTGGCCCGATTTATATGAAAACCGAGGCCGAAATCGACACCGCCTTTGCATATGCGAAACGGGTTGGTGTAAAGCTGATTGTTGGAGTTCCAAATTACGAGCTTTTGCCATATGTTGACAAAAAAGTGAAGGAATACGACTTCCATTATGCCATTCACTTACATGGTCCGGATATTAAAATTTATCCTGATGCCCAGGATGTTTGGGACCACGTAAAAGATCTGGATCCTAGAATTGGTATGTGCCTGGATATTGGGCACGACACTCGTAACGGAAAAGATGCCGTTGCTGACCTGAAAAAATATATCTCTCGCGTTTTTGATATCCACATCAAAGATGTTACCGGAACCACAAAACTGGGCTACTCCATTGAGATTGGTCGCGGTGTAATTGATTTTCCGGCTTTTGTGAAAATGCTGAGAGAGGTTGGTTATACCGGCGTTTGCAGTTTGGAGTACGAACGTGATATGGCCGAGCCATCGATGGGAATCGCCGAATCGCTTGGTTATTTCAGGGCTGTTATTGCCAATACCAAATAATTTCACCTGAATGTTAAAAAGGCCATAAAACCCGAGGTTTTATGGCCTTTTTGTTTACTATCGATGCCAGACTTTGAAATTAGATTCCTTTGAGTTCTGGTTTTTTGATTGTAATGTCTTTCTTGTCGAAAGCGAAATAAAAGCGGGTTCCAACGTTTGCCTGCGTTTTGAATTTTAAGTCGCTGCCCAGTAATTTGACCAATCCTTTGCTGATTGCCAGGCCCAGCCCAAAACCTTTGTTGCCAACCACCATACTTTTGCCCTTAAAAAATGGTTTGAAAATATGGTCTTTACTCGATTCTTCAATGCCGCATCCCGAATCTTCAACAAATAACTCAATACCCGATTCGGTTTCTTCAAAGCCATAATGAATGAATCCTTCGGGAGTAAAAAAGAAAGCGTTGTTCAATAAGTTCCTGAGAATATGGGTAAGCCTTACCGGATCGGAAATCATTTCGACTTTTGGAGATTTTTCATCGTTAATTAATTTGAACGATACGTTTTTGCGAAGCTCCTTCAGATCGGATTGCTGATACTCGTAATATAGAATTTCAAGCAAATCATTCAGATTAAATCGCTTCTTAGTGATTTCAAATTGATTTTCCTGGATTTTTGAAATATCCATGATGTCGTTGATCAGCTTGAGCAAATCGCTGCCGTTTTTTGTCAGATTTTGAGCAAAAACCCTCTTCTCTTCAGTAGTAAACGAATCGTCGAGAATAAGCTCACAAAAGCCTAAAATGCCATTTAGCGGGGTGCGGATTTCGTGCGACATGTTGGAAATAAAAGCCGATTTAAGCAAATCTCCTTCTTCGGCTTTCGATTTTGCCTGCGTCAGGCGTTTTTCAACTTCTTCCTTTATATGAATTTCTTTTCGGATCAGGTAAAAAAGTAAAACTGCAGTTATAACCACAAAAAACCAGCCTTTATAAGTTTGCATGATTGTAATTGAATCAGCTGATTTTACTGTTAAGTATATAAATTGATCAGAAAACAATATCCACAGGAATCCTATTGCTGAGTATAAAAACGTTATTTTTATGGCAATTCTGTTTTTCATCGTAATTCCTGAAAATTAACTACTTATTAGTTCTTGCTGAATTTTGGATTATAACTTAAATATGATCTTTTTTAACCAATATCTTTGTGCTTTGAAAATGTTTTTGATTGGTTAATTAATAGTGAATATATGAATTTAGTTTTAACGGACAATGGGTGGAAGGATGAATCCGAATACGCGGCATCATTTTTTCTGTCGGAGAAGACTATTTACGAGGTTATTCGGGTAATTGACGGCGTGGCTCTTTTTCTGGAAGATCATTTTCTGCGGCTCCAAAAATCGATGCGCATTCAGCAACTGGCGCTTCGAATGTCTCTGGCTGAATTCAAAAGAAATATGGAAGAGCTTTGCCTGAAAAATCAACAGTCCGACGGAAATGTAAAATTCGTATATTCTATTTTCAGGAGCGAAGAACACTGGGCTTTCAGCTTTATTCCGCATAGTTATCCCACAAAAGCCGATTATGAAAATGGTGTGCCGGCCGGTTTGCTTTTTGCCGAACGGCAGAACCCCAACGCCAAAGTTGTGCAGCAGGAGATTCGTGACAAAGCCAACCAAATGATGGCACAAAATAGTCTGTACGAAGTTTTGCTGGTTGATCGCGACGGAAAGATAACCGAGGGAAGCCGCTCGAATGTTTTCTTTGTAAAATCGGGCATGTTTTATACCGCGCCGGCTTCAATGATTTTAGAGGGAATTACCCGGCAGAAAGTATTGAATTGCCTGAGAGAACTTGGATTTGCTGTTGTTGAAAAGGCAGTTTTAAAAGATGAGATAGACGATTTTGATGCCGCTTTTCTCACTGGCACTTCTCCGAAAGTATTACCAATTCGTTCGATCGGATCGCACGCTTTTGAAGTCAGCAACGAAGCGATGTTCCGGTTAATGTCAAGGTATAATCAGATGATTCAGGATTATATCCGGAGTGAAAAGCGGGGAGCATAGTTTTATTTTCCTGAATATCTGTCTAAGTACCTAAGTTATCCTTTGCCGTTGACTAAAGTCAACGGTTAGAAGAATGACCAACAATCCGCGCTTTAGCCCAAAAATACTGTGGCTAAAGCCATTGGGTTTGATGATCATTCTGTCCGTCTGCTGAAGCAGACGGCAAAGGATATCATCGCAATTTTCGTCTGATTAGGTATTCTATGGGATATTCAATTTTCTTTTTCCTGCAACCAGTTTGTCATGCCCGGGCGAAGTTTCAATTTTAAGGCTACTCCGAAAAGTCGAAAAATAAAAATGCCACAAAAACACCAAGTCTCCAAGATTCACAAAACAAAAAATTTCAAACAGAAAACTCTGGTGAAACTTTGTGTTTTGGTGCCTTAGTGGCAAAAATGTTTTTTTTGAATACTCAATTTTATTTTTCGTTTGCCCAATCGGTCATGCCCGGGCGAAGCGTGAACCGCCGGTGCCGGTTGTCAGTGCGGATTTCCAGTTTTTCTTCTTCAGAATAAGGTGTCCGGAAATAAATGTTGTAAGCAGCCGGATATGGAGTCAGCAATTTTTGTTTTTCTCCGGGCGGAAGTACAATTCCCATGATGTCGCAGTAGCCTGTTTCTTTCCAAACAATGTCGGTCACCATATTGACAACGAGCGTATCGGCCGACTCATTTATAATGCTGATCCGTTTAAATGCCCGTTCGCTTTGAATGACTTCGTACTCCGTATTTAATGCTCCGGAAATGAACATATTGGCAAAACTGAGCAAAACATCGCCCACATTGGTGCCAGTGCGGTTTTTGCGCATGTCGTGCTGCCGTTCAATGCTTTGTGTGTCGGTGAGATAACGGGTGCTGGTGCAGCCACCACAGCAAGTGATGACTGCAAGCACCAGTAATATAACAGAGTTTTTACGCATTAAATTTGTGAATAGTCGGTAGGCGTGAGGAATTTTTTCCGCACTTTGCTTACTGTATCAGCATAAATTGCCTTGCCCGACATGGCTTTCCATTCAGGGCTGTCGCTGAACTTTTTCCAGTTGGCTTCGCGCTCATCCATGTCTTTAAACCAAAGCATATACATCAAAGCAGGCATACATTTACCGGCCAATATTTTGCTGAAAAATACGGGGTGAAGTCCAACCTGATCGAAAAGCGGTAATTCTTCGTCGTTAAACATGGCCACTTTCCGTCTTCCGGCATCTTCGTTGTAGCTTTCGTAGGTTCGCAATTCAAATAAACCCCTGCTTTTATCCGGAACTCTTAATTGCGGAATTTTGTCGAATGCTTCGGTTAAGAAGGTTTCGTAACGCTCAAAAACTGGCTTGGCTGCCGGCAGCTCTAGGTAAGTTTTGGCGGCTGCCAGGTATTCAGCGTTGCTTGTCAATTCTTTCTGAACCTGAAAATAGACTTGTGTTGATGGATAAACAAAAATGGTGTAAAGCTTTGGCGGATCTTCCTTGTCGTATTCTTCAAAAGCCCCGAGTTTAACACCAAACTTGCCAAACAGTGGCATCAATGCTTCGGAAAAATAGGCTTTCATCGTGTTTTTCGATCCGCCGCCGGTAAGCTGATAAATACGGAATTCGTAAAATTCTTTGTCCTGAACAGGTAGGTTTGTTGCGGAGGCAATTCCTCCGGTAGCTGCCACAGCTGCTACGGCTGCCGAGCTTTTCAGAAAATTTCTTCGTTGCATAATGGTTTAAGATTTAGTTTGGCTAAATGTACGCATTTTTAGGAAGGTAACGTAATTTTTGCGGATAGATAACTAATCCATGTTTACAGCCGCTGGTGCTGATTTGCAATCAGCACTTCTAAATTGCGGATATGTGATCCGGTTCAAATGCTCAGGTCATTGCTTGCTTGTCAGATGGCAATGTTTCCTCGTCATCGGTCAATGATTTTTTGACATCTTGCTATGATTGCCTGTCATCAGCCTCTGATCGTTCGACATCGGCTTCTGGATGCTCGTCATCGATCAATGATTGCCTGTCATTGGCCAATGTTTGCTTATCTGATGGCTATGTTTGCCTGTCGTCTGCCAAATATTACTCGTCGTCTGGCATATATCACTCGTCGTCTGGCAAATATTATCCATCGTCCTGCAAATACGACCTGTCGTTTGGCAAATATCACTTGTCGTCTGCCAAATATTGCCTGTCATCCATCAAATATCGCTCGTCGTTTGGCGCGATAGCTGGTGCGGTGGCCCCTTTGTGCCTTCGTGTCTTTGTGGCAAAATATTCAGGCAAAAAAAACTCCGAAGTAAGATTACTCCGGAGTTTTCAGTATTAACAGCTGGATTTTATTCCAGTCCTATATGGATGGTTTTTTTTATTCAGCAGTTGCATAGCTGGCAGCAGCCATTCTGGTGTAGCTTGCATATCTCCATTTCGCATTGTCTTCGGCTGCAGCAAATAACTGATCAGCAACTTCAGGGAATGCTTTTTTCAATGAAGTGTAACGTACTTCGCCATTCAGGAAGGCCTGGAATTTCGACCAGTCTGGTGCGTTCGAATCCATTACGAATGGGTTCTTACCTTCTTCTTCCAGTTGTGGGTTGTAACGGTACAAACTCCAGTAACCACTTTCAACAGCCAGTTTTTCTTCTTGCTGCGATTTACCCATTGATGCTCTCAAACCGTGGTTGATACATGGTGAGTAAGCAATGATTAATGATGGTCCTGGGTATGCTTCGGCTTCGCGGATAGCTTTCAGGTATTGAGCCTGGTTAGCGCCCATAGCAACCTGTGCTACATAAACGTAACCGTACGACATAGCCATTACGCCAAGGTCTTTTTTACGGATGCGTTTTCCTGAAGCAGCAAATTTAGCTACAGCACCAACCGGAGTTGATTTCGATGCCTGACCACCGGTGTTTGAGTAAACTTCGGTATCCATTACCAGAATGTTTACATCGGCACCCGATGCCAACACGTGATCCAAACCTCCGTAACCGATGTCGTATGCCCAACCGTCGCCACCGAAGATCCACTGTGATTTTTTCACCAGGTATTGTTTCAGGCTAACGATTTCTTTAGCGTAAGCAGCTGAGCTTCCGGCCAAAACTTCCAATACTTTAGCCGATACTTCTGATGTTTTTTCAGCGTTCAGTTTATTGTCAATCCAAGCCTGGAATGCTTCTTTTTCAGCTTCGGTTGCTCCGTCGGCAGCCGCATTTTTCATGATCATTTCGATCCGGTCGCGTTGTGCTGCAACACCTTCAGCCATACCGAAACCATATTCAGCATTGTCTTCGAACAGCGAGTTAGCCCAAGCTACACCGTGTCCGCTTTCGTTGTGTTTGCAATATGGAGTTGAAGGAGCCGAACCACCATAGATTGAAGAACAACCTGTGGCATTTGAAACCATCATGCGTTCGCCAAACAACTGAGAAATCAGTTTGATGTATGGAGTTTCACCGCAACCAGCGCAAGCGCCCGAGAATTCGAATAATGGCTGTGCAAACTGCGAGTTTTTAACCGATTTATTCTTTTCAACTACTTTTTCTTTGTAAGTAACATTCTTTGCAAAATGATTCCATCTTTCAACTTCAACTTCCTGAGTTCCCAGAGGTTTCATTACCAAAGCTTTCGATTTCGACGGACAAACATCGGCACAGTTACCGCAACCAGTACAGTCGAGCACACTTACCTGAATTTTGAAGTTCAGGCCAGGGAACTGTTTGTTTGGAACAGCTGCCAAAGTTTGAGTACCTTCTGGTAATTTAGCCAATTCGTCTTCGTTAATCAGGAATGGACGGATTGCAGCGTGAGGACAAACGTAAGCACACTGGTTACACTGAATACAGTTTTCAGCCTGCCATTCAGGAACGTTAACTGCGATACCACGTTTTTCGAAAGCTGCTGTACCAGACTGGAATGTACCATCTTCAGCGCCAACAAATGTGCTAACAGGAAGATCGTCACCTTTTTGAGCATTGATTACATCAACGATTTTGGTGATGTATTCCGGACGATCGCCATCTACACCATCGCTGCCTAATACAATGTTTTTCCATTCAGCAGGAACTTCAACTTTCTGGAAGTTGGCAGCACCGGCGTCAACAGCGGCGTAGTTCATGTTAACTACTTTTTCACCAGCTTTTCCGTATGATTTCACGATAGCTTTCTTCATTTCGTAAACCGCAGTTTCGAAAGGAATTACATTGGTAATTTTGAAGAATGCCGACTGCATGATGGTGTTGGTACGGTTACCCAGACCAATTTCTTCACCCAGTTTTGTACCGTTGATGATGTAGAAGTTAATTTCTTTTTCGGCCAGGTATTTTTTCATGTGGTCTGGCAAACGTTTCTTGGTTTCTTCTTCGTCCCAGATAGAGTTCAGAAGGAATGAACCGCCTTTTTTCAAGCCTTTCAATACATCGTAAAGGTTGATGTATGCAGGAACGTGACAAGCCACAAAGTCGGGGTCGGTTACCAAATAAGTTGAACGGATTGGCACGTCGCCAAAACGTAAGTGCGACGAAGTGAAACCGCCTGATTTCTTTGAGTCGTAGGCGAAATAAGCCTGGCAATATTTATCGGTAGCTTCACCAATGATTTTGATCGAGTTTTTGTTTGCACCAACAGTACCGTCAGAACCTAAACCATAGAATTTAGCTTCGAAAGTTCCGGCTGGAGCAACATTTACCTCGCCATTCATCGGAAGCGATTTGAATGTTACGTCGTCAACAATACCCAAAGTGAACTGATTTTTAGGCTCGTTCATTTCCAGGTTGTCGTAAACCGCCAAAATCTGGGCAGGAGTAGTGTCTTTTGATCCTAAACCGAAACGACCACCAACGATCAGCGGAGCATTAGCGTCGTCTTTAAATAATTCAACTACATCCAGGTACAATGGTTCGCCGTTTGCTCCAGGTTCTTTGCTGCGGTCGAGAACTGCAATTCGTTTTACCGATTTTGGTAAAGCATTGAAGAAATATTTAGCTGAGAACGGACGATACAGGTGAACTGACATCAAACCTACTTTTTTGCCTTGCTTAGCCAAATAATCAATTACTTCGCGGGTGGTTTCGGTAACCGAACCCATAGCAATGATGATGTTTTCAGCATCCGGAGCTCCGTAGTAATCGAATGGGTGATATTCGCGTCCGGTGATTTTTTTGATTTCCTGCATGTAGTTTTCAACGATATCAGGAACTGCATCGTAGTAACGGTTTGCAGCTTCTTTTGCCTGGAAGAAAATATCAGGGTTTTGAGCAGTACCGCGGGTTACAGGGTGTTCAGGATTCAAAGCGCGATCGCGGAATTCCTGAATCAGGTTCATGTCAATCAGCGGAAGCATATCTTCTTTCGAGATCACTTCAATCTTCTGAATTTCGTGTGAAGTACGGAATCCATCGAAGAAAGCCATGAATGGAACACGTGATTTCAAGGTTGCAAGGTGAGCAACACCGGCAAGGTCCATTTCTTCCTGAACCGAACCGGCAGCCAACATAGCGAAACCAGTCTGACGGGCAGAATAAACGTCGCTGTGGTCACCAAAAATTGATAATGCGTGACCAGCTAATGCACGGGCACTGATATGGAATACAGTTGGAAGTAATTCACCTGCAATTTTGTACATGTTCGGAATCATCAACAACAACCCCTGAGAAGCAGTATAAGTTGAAGTTAATGCTCCTGATTGCAATGCACCGTGAACGGCACCGGCAGCACCACCTTCACTTTGCATTTCTGCCAGGCGAACCGGACGACCAAAAATGTTGGTTTTTCCGTTAGCTGCCCATTCGTCAACATACTCGGCCATGGTTGATGATGGCGTAATAGGGTAGATACAGGCTACCTCGCTGAACATGTAACTGATATGCGCTGCTGCATAGTTTCCGTCACATGTAATGAACTTTTTTTCTTTTGCCATTTTTAAAAATTTTAGTTCGTGTTTTATTTCTTATTTCAATATTTTAGTTAATACAAAAAGCCAAACAGCCATAAAGGAATTACATTTCCTTTTCCAATTTCAATCATATCGGCGGCAGCAAAACATGCATCTTCGGCCGGCAATGTATATTTTCCGCCAACGCTGAAATGGAATTGATCGTTCACCATAAAGTCGGCTTTATCCGAACTTTTAAGTTGATTTTTATATCCTACCTGATTGTAAAAGAATGTTTTACGTAGTATTTTGCTGTTGATGTTTGCATCGTCGATGGCATACATCAGGTTGGTATTGTGCAAATAAACCAAATCAGGTTTTTTAATTTCATCTTCGTCGCCATTCGAGAATAACATGTTTATTATTCGTGCATTTTTCATGTATCTCAAATAGTTCATAATGGTTGCCCGCGACGTCTGTACGTCGGCGCTAATTTTGCTCACATTTGGCGAGAATGGCGCCTGGCTGGCAATAATCTGGAGCAATTTCCTAAGTTTAGGCAGATATTGCAAATCGATTTGGTTGAGATATGTCACATCAATCTCAAGTGCCAGGTTTATATGTTTTAAAAGGGTTTCGCTGTAAAAAGCTTTGTTGTCCATAAAGTACGGATAATAACCGGTTCTCAGGTAGTCGTTAAAGAAAGCCAAAGGCTTAACTTCCTGGGTTATTTCCCGGGCAATGGAAACATGATTAGTCAAAATCTCCGATAATTTATAGCTCCTGAAGTTCTGATTGGTCTGGGAATTCAGATATTCGCGAAATGAAAATCCTTCGAGATGATAAATCTTGGCAATATCTTTCAGCTCACTGTTTTCTTCGAGAACACGTAAAACGGGCGAAGCCGAAAAAATGATCTGCAATTCAGGGAAACTGTCATAACAGCTTTTTAGTTCGGCGGCCCAACCCGGGTACTTGTGTATTTGTTCCAGAATTAATGTTTTACCACCGGTTTTGTAAAATTCGTCGGCAAACGATACAATTTTCCGTTTGGTGAAATAAAAATTATTCAGGTTTACGTAAAGGCATGATTTGTCGTTCAGGAATTTCTCTTTGATAATATCGATAAGTAAAGCTGTTTTGCCAACGCCTCGAAACCCTTTAATACCTATAATCCGGTAATTCCAATCGATTTCATCCATGAGTTCTCTCCGGATGGTATTTTGCGATTGTTCCTGAAGGGTATTGTGAATGTTGACCAAACTTTGCATTTACCGAATTTTATGCAACAAATTTAACTCTTTTATTGCTTGAATTGTAATCTGTAGATAGCAAAATATATTTAAAACTGTAATTTATATTTGTTAAAAATAACAATTGTCTGCTATTTACAGGTTGAATTATAGTAAATTCGTCTGTGTTGCTTTATTGATAAGAATAATGCATTGTTGAAATACATCGCTGCGTTATTGTTGAGTATTGAAAATAGCTAATTTTGAGCCGTAAAAGTCTTAAAATGTCGAAACAAAAAACCGAATTATTAGCGCCCGTTGGTAACGTCGAATCATTTTATGCAGCTCTGAATGCCGGTGCTGATGCAGTTTTTATGGGTCTTCAGGAATTTAATGCCCGTGGAAGGGCAAGTAACTTTACACGGCCCCTGTTTCAGCTTGCTGTGATGAAGGCGCATGAGAAACGGGTTAAGGTTTATGTTACTCTTAATGTGCTGATTAAAAACAAGGAAATCGACCAATTGCTTGATGCACTTGCGTTTTTCGATGCTGTTAAAGTTGATGGGGTCATTATTCAGGATTGGGGTGTATTTTTTATTGCGCAAAAATATTTTCCGCGACTGGTTTTACATGCCAGTACCCAAATGGGCAACCATAACTCGGTTGGGGTAAATTTTGGTGCATCCAAAGGAATCGTTCGCACGGTTCTTGCCCGCGAACTGACGATGCCCGAACTTGAAACGATCGCCCGCCGGAGCAAGGCTGAACTGGAGGTTTTTGTACACGGAGCGTTGTGTTATTCGTTCTCGGGCATATGCATGTTCAGCAGTTATTTGGGTGGGCAGGGAGCTAACCGTGGAATATGTAAACAAAGCTGTAGGCGCATTTATCAGGATGGGGAAGAACAACATGCTCTTTTTAGCTTGAAAGACAACCAGCAAATTGAAAATCTTCAGAAACTGGTAGAATTGGGTATTCATTCTCTTAAAATTGAGGGCAGGATGAAGTCGGCGGACTATGTTTTCCAGGTGTGTAAAGCCTACCGAATAGTTCTGGACGATCCCCGAGATATTGAAACGGCCTCACAAATGCTCGAATTGGATATGGGCAGACAAAAGACTTCGTGGTTTTTGGGTGGAAATGTAAGCGACGGGATTACTGACGATCCGTCGATTGGGATTCAGGTTGGCGAAGTAACTAACATCGATCGGAAAACCATCTCATTTACAAGTTCCGTAAAGCTTGAAAACGGTTATCGGGTTCGCATCCGAAATGCCAGCGATAACGAACAATTGTATGTAAAGCTTGAAAATTTCACTCAAAATGGAAATGTTTATCAGGTATCTTCCGAGTTGTACGGTAAAGTTGCCAAAGGTGACGATGTCCTTCTTGTCCGCATAAAAACTCAAAGTTTTTCTTCCCGGTTGGGCAACACAAATGGTCTTCCTGAATTAAAGAAGGTACCGGTACGAAAGCTGGAAATCAGGAAAAGCTTGACATTTGAAGCCAGGCAGCCACAAAAGCCTGCATTGCTTGTCAGGATTGGAAGTCCGGAATGGCTGCCCAAATTGCGTTTTGATGACTATGATGCCGTGATTCTTTCGTATAAACGCTCCGATTGGGAAAAATTTGATCCTCAATCGGCAATTTTTCAGGCAAACAAACAAAAAATCAGGATTGAACTGCCCAAATTTATTTCTGAAAAACACATCGACTTCTACAAGAGTTTAGTATCGAAAACGTTCGATGCAGGATTTAATCACTTTTTTATCAGTCATTTATCTCAGAAGATGTTACTTCCTGCAGGAGCGAAGGTTAGTTGTAACGAAAATGTTTATGTGTTAAATGATGCTGCGGCCCGGATGCTGCATGACGAGAAAATAACAGATTTTACCTATCCGCTTGAAAATGATTTGGATAATTTGTTGTCAATGACCAATAAACAGGGAATTGTACCATTGTATTTTTATCCTCAATTGTTTTATTCCAGAATGCCTGTTGATGCTAATGGAAGTGGTATTTTTGCCGATGAAACGAACAAGAAATTCCGGGTTTTGGTAAAAGACGGGATAACTATTGTTTATCCGTCGTTGCCAGTAGCTTTGTTTCATTATCGTAAACAGCTCGAGAAAAGTGATTTCAATCGTTTTCTGATTGATTATTCAGGAGAAATTATGACGGCCAACGTGGTAAAACGTGTACTTAAAAAGTACCTCGATTCGGAAGCTGTTCAACCCTCAACCAATTTCAACTTCAAACTTGGATTAAAATAAAAAAGAGAGCTTTTGGCTCTCTTTTTCTATCTTGATAGTGAAAATTCGATTTATTGATCGTTCATAGAAATCAGGAATTCTTCAACCGATGCAGTTTTCATAACTCTGTTCGAAATAAATTCCATGGCTTCCACTGAGTTCATGTCGCTGAGGAAGTTACGCAGAATGTAAGTTTTATCAAGCACATTCTTGTTCATCAGCAAATCTTCGCGGCGGGTGCTCGACGATGTAATATCCACAGCCGGGAAAATACGTTTGTTCGACAATTTGCGGTCGAGCTGCAATTCCATATTACCCGTTCCCTTAAATTCTTCGAAGATCACTTCGTCCATTTTCGAGCCGGTTTCGGTTAAAGCAGTCGAGATAATTGTCAAAGAACCACCTTCTTCAATGTTACGGGCAGCTCCAAAGAAACGTTTTGGTTTGTGCAGTGCGTTAGCGTCAACACCACCGGAAAGAACTTTTCCTGAAGCCGGAGCGACAGTGTTGTAAGCACGAGCCAAACGGGTGATTGAGTCAAGCAGAATTACCACATCGTGACCACATTCGACCAGACGTTTTGCTTTTTCAAGAACCATTCCGGCAACACGTACGTGGCGTTCGGCAGGTTCATCGAAAGTTGATGAAATAACTTCGGCATTCACATTGCGCGCCATATCGGTTACCTCTTCAGGGCGTTCGTCGATCAAAAGAACCATCATATAAACTTCCGGATGATTGGCAGCAATAGCATTGGCAATTTCCTTCAGCAACATGGTTTTACCAGTTTTTGGCTGAGCAACGATCAATCCACGCTGACCTTTTCCAATAGGAGAGAAAAGATCAACAATCCGGGTTGACATGTTGTCGTGTCCTTTTCCTGTCAGATTGAATTTTTCATTTGGGAAAAGCGGAGTCAGGTGCTCGAATGGAACACGGTCGCGGATATAATCCGGAGTACGGCCATTGATTTCGATAACCTTAATCAGCGGAAAATATTTTTCACCTTCTTTGGGCGGACGAATGGTTCCGGTAACAGTATCACCGGTTTTCAGCCCAAAAAGTTTTATTTGTGATTGCGAAACATAAATATCGTCAGGCGAGTTCAGATAGTTGAAATCTGAAGAGCGCAGGAACCCGTAACCGTCGGCCATAATTTCCAAAACGCCGGTATTACTTATAATTCCTTCGAATTCATATGGCTTTTCCTGGGGAAGTTGCTGTTTTTGTGGTTTTTGTCCCTGGTTGTCGCGGTTCTCCCACTTTGGATTATTATCGAAGTTTTTCTTCTTATTCTGATTGTCATTCCGTTTTTCGAACGAATCCTCAGCTTTAACTTCTTCTGCCGGTTGATCCTGCTTAAATTCAGTTTTCTGAATTGGTGCAATTTGTTCTTCCGAAGCGTCGGGTACACTGAGCAGTGTTTCTGTTTCAGAAGGATCTTCAGGGAACAAAATCTCTTGTCTTACTTTTGGATTCGGGTTTGTTTTGGCTTGTTCGTTCTGCTTTTGATTATTGTCAGAGTTTTGTGGCTGATTTTGCCTTTGATTCGGATTGTTATTAGGTCTTGAATTCTGATTCTGGTTTGGATTATGATTTGAAGATCCAGCTTTAACGTGCTCTGTGCGTGGTCGTTTTTTTATCTGGAATTCTCTTTTCCCCTCTTTCTTTGGTTCGTTTTCCTGAGTTATAGCCGGCTTTTCAGTTTCTGTTTTTTCAGCAGAGATTTCTTCAGAAACTTCAGGCTGCTTTTCTTCTTTGCGTCGGCTGAAGATTTTGAAAACAGAGTTTTCTTCTCGTTTGGGGTTTATATCTCTTGGTGATTTTAATTTTTTGTCATCAGTCTTTTTCTCGGACGCCAAAATAGCTTGAGTATCCAGAATTTTATAGATCAAATCTTGCTTTTTGAAAGATTCAATTTTTTTAATGTCAAGTTCTTTTGCAATTTCTCTTAAGTCAGGAAGAAGTTTTCTGCTTAATTCGATAATATCATACATAATTTTTTGATTGAATTGTTAATACCTAACAGGTCAAGTGATTAGAAAAAAAGAAAAGTGGGATTGATATTTTGGATAATCGCAACTTGTTCGAAATTCTGTGCAAGTATAAGCAAATCCTAAAATATAGCAAAGCAATGGTTCAAAAATCACATTAAAAACGGTTTTACAGGTTGTTTTGTTCGTTTTATAGTTAAAAATTGGCAATTAAAATTTATCTGCAAATGTCGTTCATATGCCTATAACAACCATTCGTGTAAAATAACGTATAGTTCATATAAATTTATGGTTGGATGTAAATAAAAGAAATTGAGAATCGCTACTTTCGTCAGGTATAATATTTCTTGAAGACTGAAATTTGGTCAAGAACCTTCATAAATTTATATGATGAGACAACTAAAGATTGCAAAACAGGTCACAAATAGGGAAACATTATCGCTTGATAAATATTTACATGAAATTGGGAAGGTTGATCTGATTACTTCGGACGAAGAAGTTGAATTGGCCAAACGAATTAAAAAAGGCGATAAGGATGCATTGGAGAAATTAATCAAGGCCAATTTGAGATTTGTTGTTTCCGTAGCCAAACAATACCAAAACCAGGGTTTGAGCTTGCCCGACCTGATTAATGAAGGGAACTTGGGGTTGATTAAAGCTGCTCAGCGCTATGACGAAACCCGGGGCTTTAAATTTATCTCGTATGGTGTATGGTGGATTCGTCAATCTATACTTCAGGCTTTAGCCGAACAGGCTCGTATTGTTCGTTTACCATTAAATAAAATTGGATCGATTACCCGCATCAATAAAACTTTCAGCCGATTGGAGCAGGAATACCAGCGCGAACCAACTGCTGAGGAAGTGGCATTTCTGCTCGAAACGTCGTCGGATATTGTTGAAGATGCCTTAAAAGTATCATCTCATCATATATCAATGGATGCCCCGATTCATGATGACGAGGGGAACAATATGTATGATATTTTGCTTAACGAAGATTCTCTAAGCCCGGATAAAGGTTTAATGAATGTATCGCTTTGTAAAGAAATTGAAAGAACCTTATCAACATTATCGGAGCGGGAAGCTGATGTTATTCGTTACTATTTCGGCTTAAGTGGCCACCGCCAGTACACGCTAGAAGAGATTGGAGATGAGTTTGGATTAACCCGTGAACGAGTCAGACAAATCAAAGAAAAGACGATAAAAAAGATGCGGAATCATTATCGTAACAAACTACTGAGAACATATTTATAACCTAATAAAAGCTGCTTATGGCAGCTTTTATTTTTTTTGTAGGATTTAATGAGAGCGATAAAATCTTACTTTTGGCTTTAAAATAATAAACATATGAAACTCGTTGCACCGTCAATCTTAGCTGCTGATTTTAACAAACTTGGTGATCAGATAGAAATGCTTAACAAAAGCAAGGCCGATTTTGTCCATTGTGATGTTATGGATGGCGTTTTTGTGCCAAATATTTCGTTCGGTATTCCGGTTATTCAGGCTGTTAAGCAGGTAAGCCAAAAGCCACTTGATGTTCACCTGATGATTGTAAATCCAGAAAGATATATCACCGAATTTCACAAGGCCGGCGCTTCGGTTATTACAGTTCACTACGAAGCTTGCACACATTTACACCGCACGGTGCAGCAGATAAAGAATCTGGGAATAAAGGCAAGTGTGTGTTTAAATCCGCACACTCCGGTTACTTTGCTCGAAGATATAATTCCAGAACTTGATATGGTTTTGCTCATGTCAGTAAATCCCGGATTTGGGGGACAGCAGTTTATTGAAAATACTTATCGCAAGGCTGAAACTCTGAAAGAAATGATACTGCGCCGAAACTCGAAGGCACTTATTGAAGTTGACGGTGGTGTAAATTTCGAAGTTGGCAAGAAACTTTATGAAGCAGGTGTTGATATTTTGGTTGCCGGAAGCTTTGTATTTGGTGCAAACGACCCAATTGAAACTATTGCCGCTCTCAAAAAATTATAGATAGAATTTATACTGATTCTGGTTTCGCAGTTTGTTGTTCTCAAACGGTCCCGTCTTTTTCATGTCGCAACCCGAAGAACACCCGCTGCATTTTGCGGAGTAATTTTGTTTCCTGCCTGTAATATTGAAAAAGGAAAGGATATTTCTTCCCAGTGCAATGAATGCCAGTAATATAACCAGATATGCTGCAATATCGAGAATCATGATATATCTGAGTTTCAGGTTAGAAAATAAGTTGCAATCCGTAGAACCATAAATGAAATCAGCCATGCCACTGTGGTCGTGTAAACAACAGTGAATAATGCCCATTTCATTTTTCCTGACTCACTTTTTATAGTGGCTATAACGCCTATACATGGGAAATAGATCAGCACAAAGGCAAGAAATGCCAGAGCAACAGGTATCGAAATTACTTTTTTCCCGGCATTTTCCCCGGAAAGATATCTTTCCTCGATTAGTTTGTTGCTCAATCCCATGTTCTCATGGTCTTGCTCTACCTGGTATAAAACGCCCATTGTACTAACAATTATTTCTTTTGCCGGAAGTCCTGCCAGCAGGCTAATACTCATCTTCCAGTCGAAACCCAGAGGTGCCATTACCGGCTGGATAAACTGGCCCAGCTGACCCAAATAGCTGTTTTGCAGTTGCATGCTTTTGCTGTTGGACTGATCGTTTTGGTTTGTTTCAGTTTTTACATGAGAATTATCCGGAGCTCCAGCAATCTCTTTATTTTCTCTGGGGAAATAGCCCAAAGCCCAAATTATTACGACTCCAATTAATATTACTCCTCCAATTTTTCGCAGATACTGGCTGGCTTTGTCCCACATGTGAACGATGATGTTTTTCATGGTAGGAAGCCTGTAAGGAGGCAATTCCAGAACAAACGGGGTTTCCTTATTTTTGAAAATAGTTCGGCTAAGTAACTGGGCAGTCAAAAAGGCAATAACTATTCCGGAGAAGTAAATGCCGCAAAGTACCAATGCCGGATTTTTTGGAAAGAATGCCGTAATAAACAAAACATAAACGGGCAACCTGGCACTGCACGACATGAAAGGAATAATGAGCATGGTTAATAATCTGTCGCTCGAGCTGCGCAATGTGCGTGTGGCCATTATGGCAGGTACATTGCATCCAAAGCCCATAACCATTGGTATAAACGAACGCCCATGCAGGCCAAACCGGTGCATTATTTTGTCCATGATAAAGGCGGCCCTTGCCATGTATCCCGAATCTTCCATAAACGAAATGAAAAAGAATAAAATCAGGATATTTGGAAGAAATACCAGGACACTCCCAGTGCCATCGATTATGCCGTTAATCAATAAATCTTTAAACATTCCTTCAGGCAGAAGCGCCGAAACCTCGCGGCTAACAAATGCTACCAGTGTTTCAATCCAATGCATCGGAACAGCTCCGATTTTAAATGTGGCAAAAAAGGCCAGTGAAATTGAAAGAATAAATATTGGAAAACCTAAGATGTTATTTGTTAGTATATTATCAATTTTTTCCGAAGTCTTCGAAGTGTTTTTTTTACGTTTTTTGTAAGTTTCTTCAAGCGCTCCCGAGATAAAACCATATTTGGCGTCGGTTATTACCGTTTCGCTGTCGTCGTTATAAATACTTTCAATCCTCTTTATTTCTGAAAAAGCAGTCTTCTCAATTTCGGCATAATTAGGGTACGATTTTAACGATTCAATGGTCTGTTTGTCGCGTTCGAGTATTTTGATTGCCAGAAACCGGGACGAGATATTATCAGTAATAGGTTTTTCGAGCTTTATTTTTTTGCGCAATACCCTGATTGATTCTTCGAGTTCAACACCATAGTTGATATGAATATGGCGCACTATAGGATCTTGATCCTCATATACTTCTATGGTTTTGTCAATTAGTTTCTGAATACCAACTCCTTTTGAACTTACCATCGGGATGATGGGTATTCCAATTAATTTCCCAAGACTTTTGTAATCGAACTTAACTTCATTTTTCAACAGCTCATCGTACATATTCAAGGCGATGACAACCTTAATATCCATATCTATAAGCTGGGTTGTCAGGAAAAGGTTACGCTCCAGATTCGACGAGTCAATCACATTAATTACAATGTCGGGAGTTTCATCCATAATGAAATTCCGAACATAGATTTCTTCAGGAGAATATGCTGTTAAAGAGTAAGTTCCGGGAAGGTCGAAGATGTTGAAGTTATAATCTGAACTGGTAAAAGTGGCCTTTTTCGCATCGATAGTTACCCCGCTGTAATTTCCTACATGTTCTTTTGATCCTGAGAGAAAATTGAATAGCGTTGTTTTGCCACAGTTGGGGTTGCCGATTAAAGCAATATTGATAGTGTGTTCTTTTTCTTTAGCCGATATTTTGAGGCTTTCAAAATCGATAACTCCTTCAAAGTTTTGGGTAACAAAATCCGCCGCTTCTGCCTGACTAACTACCTCAATTAAATTGGCCTCGGTACGTCGAAGGGTTATGTTATAATCAAGAATTTTATATTCAATTGGGCCGTTAAATGGAGCGTTCTTAATTACGGTAACCTCTTTCCCTTTTACAAATCCCATTTCGGTGATTCTTTTACGGAAAGAACCATGGCCTAAAACCTTGGTAATTATTACAGTTTCTTTATTTTTTACTTCTGAGAGTCGCACGCTAATCTATCCCGAACCAATACTAATTTAAACTAAATAAGAATAACTTCGCAAAGATATTTAAGTTTTGACAAAACTCTCAAAAAATATTGCTTTCTTGAAAAATCATAATTCATTCAGTTACTTTTGCAGAATATGAACAACGGGATGGAAGAAGACAATATATACAAGAAAATTCAGGAGGCAATTTCTTCGTTGCCCGAAAATTTCAGCATCCTTGAGGAACAGATTGATGTTGAGCTTCAAATGGAATATTTCAATTTTAGCCGCGATATAAAGGCAAAATTTCCGATTGAAATGGTAATGCAGCATCAGGTGGATTTGTTTAATCCGGAAGTTTCGCTTGACGAGAAAAAGAATTTACTTGTTTTGCTTGCTTCGCAGGAAAAGGTTGAAGCCTTCAGAACAATTGAAAAATATGCACAAAAACCTGATCCTGAATTAAGAGAATGGAGCATTCTGGCTTTACAGGAAAGTCGGATGGTTATTCAAAGTTCACTTATGGACGAGCAGCAGGTTTATATTTCGACCGGACTTGGTGGAAGGGGACAAAATCTGCGCTACTTTGTAGTTTTTATTTCGAAGGAAGATCTTGAGGAATTTACTTCGGTTCAGCGCAAACTGATTCAGGATGAGTTAGATTATGCTTTGAAACACAGCGATGGCATTTTGGAAGAAATTGGTTTTGAAAAGGATTTGGCCATTGCAGTTCTCCTTTTACCTGTCAAATCAGATATTCAAGGTGTGTTCAGTAGTGTGATAAACGAATGCAATCAATATGGCGATTTTATTCGTCAGGATATAATTATTACGAATGTTAAACGAATGAGCGTTGATGAAATCAGGAATTTCGTTAACCGGGAAAAGTAATAAAAATGAAAAATCAGATTAATTTGGCGATTCAGGTATTGCCTCGCTCAAAGGACAAAGGAACCTACGAACTGGTTGATGTTGCAATTGAGTTGATCCAAAAATCGGGACTAAATTATCGCGTTTGTCCATTCGAAACAGTAATTGAAGGCGGTTACGATGAGATAATGAAGCTTGTTAAAGACATTCACGAGGCTGTTTATGCCAGTGGTGCCGAAGAAATGATTACAAATATTAAAATACAAACACGTCATAATCAGGATGTTTTTATTGACGATAAAATGAATAAATACGATTAGTCAAAAAAACTGTTTTGCAGGGTTGTTTTTATTTATTTAAGTACTATATTTGCATCGCTTTTGCAATGGCTCCGTAGCTTAATGGATAGAGCATCTGACTACGGATCAGAAGGTTGCAGGTTCGAGTCTTGCCGGAGTCACTGAAAATCAAGCAGTTACAATTAAAAATGTAACTGCTTTTTTATTTGATACACGATTTGATAAACAAATTGCCAAATTGAAGCAATTTTAACTGTCTCTTTGAAGCAATCCTGAACAGCCAAAAAGGGACTTGTGGAATTTCTAAAATCCTCAATGAAATTAGGGATTACACAACCTCATATTTCAACAAAGTTCAGACAACCCTGATGAAAGTGACCTGTGGCTTATTAATGAAGATTTTATCTATTTTAAAGGAAACTCTGAGTATAGACTTAATGAAATCAAGATTGATGGACAGAAGCTTTTGGAAGGATGCAGATCGGTAAAAGTTAAACGCTTATTTTTATACATGGCGAAAAAAGCAAATCATCAATGGTTCCAATTTCTTGATTTATCATCGGTCACTCTCGGAGAGGGTGACCGCAATATTGTCAGTAATGGTTCGTACAATTCTGAATTTCGTATTACAATATCCAAAGAATTAGCTCAACTATGATCGATCCAAAATATAAAGTACAGGTTGATTTATTGTTGCAAACACTCCCGTATGTTGCAAAAGAAACAATATTTGCGCTCAAAGGCGGGACTGCAATTAACCTGTTTGTCCGGAGTATGCCCAGACTGTCAGTCTGTATGCAGACTGAATATTGAAAGAAATGGATAAATGCAATTTGAAAACGAGGGCTAGTTGTAACATTTATTAGCTAGCCAATTATTAAACCTTATAATATATTCAGAAGAGAAAAATTTACTAATGGTTACTACAATGAATCTCTACTTTTCAATTCTAAATATAAAGTTATTAAAATATAATGTAAGTATATGAATATCAGCGCTTAATTTTATAATCGTTAATGTAGATTATTCGATGTAATTTAGGTACAAGCTGAAAATTCAAGTCAAATTGACCACCAATGATATCGGTTCATCTTGTGATTTAAGGATAGGTGGAAGGTGACACTTTTCTTGAATTCACTTTAAAATGTATAAATGTAACAAGGACCCTTTTATTTTAATGGGTCATTGTGAAACTTCTAAGTCAATCATAAAGTTTATCATTACAGGGCCATCTACTATTTTTTTTAAAAAATCCATTTCGCCAGGTATTTCTGCTAATCCTACAACAGGCATGTCTGCTAATAATTTTTTACCATCAAAATAACCCATATAATTCAACGTATTATTACTTATTCCCTGACCAAAAATATTCATCCCCGTATGTCTTCTGACTTGTGCAAGTATGTCTGTTCTCTCCTTCCAGATACTCTCAATTCCTATTTCATACCATGTTTCCGGCCAAGTAAATGTTAACTGGTCATTTGGTGTCATCATCCCCTTAAAATTTATTTCACGATACATTGTTTGAGAATTAGGAAAGAATTCCTTTGTGTGTAGAATAAAGTTCTTTTTATCGCTGAACGTCAATTCGGCTGTACATTCAAGAAAGTTCATTGAATAGCCATCAGATATAATCCTGCTTTCTTTTAGTGCGGTAAAAGCAAACCGTGTAAAGCCAGATAGTGTTTTCATAATTCAATGATTAAAAAAAGGATAAAAATCTTTTAGATAAAACTATACAACTGAAGTTCTGTCAATCATTAATTGTAAGTTCAAAAGTCCACGAACATTGTATCGGGCCGTTTACGGGTGTTGGAAATATATTATTGGCTGGCCATTCAACTTCACATTTAAAAAAGAAATTAGAAGTTGCGGTTAAACTATATCCATCAAATTTTCCCTTAAAGACAAGTGTTCCTCTATCAATGCCCTCTCCACTTATTGAACCACCCAGATGCCCCATTATAACTTCTGTAATTTTCATATTTGTGCCATCGGGAAGTGTAATTACCGGAACCGCATACTCAAATATAACAGAGCCGCCATCTTTAATCTCCCCATAGGCATAGAAACTTCTTCCACCGCAAACCCCTGATTCCGTGATGAAAAGTTCAATTTTTTGACTATCAAGGAAAGTGATTTTTACTGTATTTGGACAAAACTGGTCAGTTAAGACATTATTACCAATTTCCTGCACATATTTATACGTGGTTTTACCATTAAAGATCAGAACATCTCCCGCGACCCACCCCGTGGAGGATTGTTTTTGCATTGTTTTCACGACAGTTGATTTTTGATATGACAATTGTGATTACGAAAAAAAAACCTGAATGTTAGTTTATTGAATTTCGGGCATTTATCTTGTATTCAGCAAATCTGACCACAAAACCGTAATGGTTTATTTGGGCCCAATTTAAAATCAGAGAGTTATGAAGAAATTTCGTAACTCTTTTTTATTTTACGCTAGGTTTGAGCTAGGTTTTAGAGTAATTTGATGTTTTGGGAAGAAATTTCATGAAAGAAGGATTCGTTTATTTTTAAACGAATGGAGGATAATTAACTTTCAGATTAAGGCGTAGTAACCACATTTCAATATTTGATTAATTGTAAAATTTAAAAGTGTATCAATAGAAACTCATTTTTTAGTAAGCTCATTATACACAATCGCAATGTACAATTTTTTATAGCCTTGCGTCGGTCCTTTTAATAATTTGCTAATTGGATCTAATGTTATTATTTCATCTAATGATTTCCCTTCATCAATAAGTTTGGCAATAATTACTTTGGATTCAACAAGCATGTCCCGATATTCCATTAAGCCCTGACGATTTGAAATATCCTCATGACCTGGAATCCCATGGCCTGGTATTAATATTGTTTTATCATCGCAAAGTTTCAGGATGTCATCCACTGCTTTGATAAAACCAGTAAATGTTCCCCCATGATAGGAATCAATGTATGGGAAGCCATATAAAACAAACAAGTCACCTATATGAATTATGTTTCGATCTCTGAACCAGTAGATTGCATCACCGCTTGAGTGGGCAAGAGGGTAATGAATTGCTTGAATTGTATTGTTATTGAAATACTGATTCAGGGTATCCTTGAAACAGATTTTTGGCAAGTATTTATCAATTTCTGGCAGAACTTTAAATCCTGAAAAATCAGGAGATTTCCACCCAGCTGCTAATACATCCCTAGTGTTTTGGTGAGCAATTATTGTTGCTCCCTTATCACATAACAGCTTATTGTCCCCAATATGATCGAAATGGAAATTGGTATTTAAAATATACTTAACTGGATGATTGGATATTGTTGAAATTACAGAATCAAGCTTCCCAGGTTTAGTCCCAGTATCGATAACAAGTACGCCATCTGGTCCATCAACTGCAGTAATCATACAACCTCCCATTCCATGTATCATGTAAATACCTTCGGCAATTTTTTTTACATTACTTTGGTTTGGAGATGAATTCTGAGCAAATGTGTGGAGGGTGAATAACAATAAACAAATGAAGGTGATGTAATGACACCTAATCCAAAATCTCTTTTTCATTGTATTGATTTTAAAAAGGTTATCAAATGGTAGCTTTGTAGTGGAATAACTAATTTACTAAAAATTAGCCATAAAAGCAACAAGAATCAGGTTAAAAGGTAACTTCTCTATTATCTGAATTTAAAATATTAGACCTATCTGCCGATTTAAATCAACAATGTGTTGCCGACTCAAATTGACCGCCCACCGAATCGGTTCATCATGTGATTTCGTTTAAAAATAAACAGAGTTCCACATTCCAAGGATAAACACAAAATGTAAAACATCGATTTTGTTTAATGAAGATAAATAGATCCTTATATCCGAATATTTATTGATGATATTCGTATTGAAACACATTAGGAAACAGAAGTGGTCCTTTGATTTCAGAAGTTTAAAATTATAACTAAAAATGCCATGAAACTACAATTACAACTTGAACAGATTAGGGAACAGCAGGAGAAATCATGGAACAAGTTTTCTTCTGGCTGGAGGAAATGGGATGATCTGGTGATGGATTTTTTAAAGCCAGTCGGTAATGAGATTATTCGAATGATCGACCCTAAAGGAAATATTGATGTACTGGATATTGCATCAGGAACTAGAGAGCCAGAATTAACTATTGCCTCGATGTTGAATGGTGGCAAGGTCAGACTTTCAGATGTTTCAGAGAACATGCTGGTAATAGCCTATGAAAATGCTGCAAAAAGAGGAATTCATAACATTGAGATTTTTGCTTGTGATGCTTGTGAATTGCCTTTTGAAGACAACACGTTTGATGCCATAAGTTGTCGTTTTGGATTTATGTTCTTTCCTGACATGCTTTTAGCTGCAAAAGAAATGATTCGAGTTCTAAAACCTGGAGGAAGGATAGCTACTTCAGTTTGGAATGTCCGAGGTTTTTTGACGGCATAGTTGAGAAGTACAAAGGCAACAGATATGTCAAGCATTTTACTTGCTGGAACCAACTTTTGGTGATGATCTTCGGACAACTTTCAAACCGGGACAGTCTCAGAGAACTGATCATTTCGTTGGATGCCCACAGTCAAAAAAGTTACCATCTTGGATTCGGTAAAAGTGTCACGCGAAGCAACCTTGCAAAGGCAAATGAATCACGTGACTATCGCATTTTTTAGGAACTTGCCTATTACCTGATCGGTAATGCCAGAAAAAAACTTTCGAACGATAATTTTGAAGTGAAGGGCAAAGTTTACGCCTTCGACTCAACAACTATCGATCTTTGCCTGAGCGTATTCTGGTGGGCTAATTTCCGCAAAACAAAAGGAGGCATCAAGATTCACACGCTTTACGATATCACCACTCAAATACCAGCATTTGTACACATTACTGATGCAAAAGTGCATGATGTGAAGGCGATGGACTTGATTGCCTACGAGATCGGGGCCTATTACATTTTCGACCGTGGATATGTCGATTTTGAAAGACTTTACAGAATAACTCAACTTGGCTCTTACTTTGTAATCAGGTCAAAAAAGAACATGCAATTTGAATGCTCTGAATACAGGCCTGTCAATGCAAGTACAGGTGTTATGAGTGACCAGGTCGGTGTCCTTATCGGATTCTATACCTTAAAGCATTACCCGAAAAAGCTCAGAAAAGTGGTTTTTTACGATGCAGAAATGGACAGGACTTTCATCTTCCTTTCCAACAACCTCGAACTTCCACCCGAGCAAATTGCATTGCTTTATAAGAATCGTTGGCAGATCGAACTATTTTTCAAATGGATTAAACAACACCTCAAAATAAAGTCATTCTGGGGTACAACAGAGAATGCTGTTCGTATCCAGATTTACACAGCAATTATTACCTACTGTATGGTAGCAATAGTGTGCCATGACCTCAAACTTGATCATTCAACCTACGAGATTTTAACAGTTCTGGGAATATCCCTTCTTGATAAAACTCCTATAAAAGAGCTCTTTAGCAAAATAGATAACAACGATGTCAAAGAACTAAATTGTAACCAACTGTCCCTCAATTTATTTTAAGTGGACAGCAATGTTATTATATGAATATTTTTTTTCTGGGAACTAAATATCTAGTGTTTGATGGTTTGTTCAGACTAATGGCTTTCTATCTCATTTTTTTATCAGAAAAATCTAAATTTGTCCGAACCTAAAAAAGTCCACAATGAAAAAAAAGCCTGTAATCCTTATCTTCCTGATTGTTGTTTGTCTGAATTTGTTTGCCCAAACACCTTTCTCGGCAATTACCGATCCGAGTGAAAAAGTAACCTATCATAACCCGATCATACCCGGATTTTTCTCTGATCCAAGTGTGTGCCGGGTGGGCGACGATTATTATCTGGTTAATAGTACTTTCGAATATTTTCCCGGAGTTCCGGTTTTTCATAGCAAAGATCTGGTGAATTGGGAACAGATCGGTTATTGTATCGATCGGGCGACACAACTTCCCAAGGGACTCAACATTTTTGCGACCACCATTCGCTACCACGATGGAACTTTTTACATGATTACCACCAATATTGGCGGCGAAGGTAATTTTTATGTAACAGCAACCAATCCGGCCGGTCCGTGGTCTGATCCAATTTTTACACAGGTTCAAGGCATCGATCCTGATTTGTTTTTTGATGAGGATGAAAAAGTATATTGCATTTCGTCCACTTTTGAGTTGCACGAAATTGACATAAAAACTGGTAAGTTTCTTTCTGAAGGAAGAACCGTTTGGAATGGTATTGGAGGTCGTTATGCCGAGGGACCTCACATTTATAAAAAGGATAGCTTTTATTACCTGATGGCTGCCGAGGGTGGTACCGAAGAAGCTCACTCCGAAACCATTGCCCGAAGTAAGAACATTTGGGGGCCTTATAATTCGAACCCCGCAAATCCAATTTTGACCCATGTGAATGCTGCCGGACAAGGTAATCCAATTCAGGGAGTGGGTCATGCTGATATCATAAATGCCCACGATGGTTCGTGGTGGATTGTTTTTCATGGTTATCGCTCGAACGGAGATGGAACCCACCATATTCTCGGACGCGAAACTTGCCTGGCACCTGTGTCGTGGCCAAAAAACGGATGGCCTGTGGTAAATGGTAATGGAACAGCAACTGTTGACATGACCTGTCCGACACTTCCATTAAAACCTTTTGCAGAAAAGCCTGCCAGAACGGAGTTTGATACTGGTAAGTTAGGTCTGGAATGGAATTACCTGCGCTATCCAATTACTGAAAATTACTCGCTGACTTCGCGCAAAGGATTTTTCAGGCTGACTGGCTCGGAGCAAACCATTGAAGACCGGAAGTCTCCAACATTTATCGGGCGCCGGATTCAGGATATGAATTTTACCGCCACCACGCAATTGGAATTCAGCCCGAACAAAAGCAACGAAGAAGCCGGAATGACTTTGCTTAACAACGGCGCGCATTTCGATTTGCTGGTAAAGCAGTTGAATGGCAAGCGAGTGCTGGTTAGCCGGTTGCGTTTTGGCAACATAATCCACGATTCTAAAGAAATAGCTTTGAAAGCCGGCCCGGTAAAACTGATGATTAAAGGTGAAAAATCGAATTTTAGTTTCTGGTATGCTCAAGGAAACGAATCGATGAAAGAAATTCAGAAAGTACCATCAAAATTCCTGAGTTCGGAAACGGCCGGCGGTTTTACCGGCGTGTATGTAGGACTTTATGCGACTGGAAATGGCAAAAAATGCTCGGCCAGTGCCGATTACGATTGGTTCGAATATGTGAAGCAATAAAGCTGCGATGTCTGCTTCCTGAATGATAAAATATTAAATAATACCTATCTGCTTTTTATCCCCTTACCCGAATTTCAGGTAAGGGGATAATTTTTTAGAAGATATGAATAACTACTTGACTGGATTGTCAATTAGTTAATGACTAAGGTATTGATTGAGTTTGCCGCTAGTTTTGGCGAAAAACCCTTTCCGTTTATATTAATATTTATCGATTTGTCAGTCTGGTCCTGATTAAAAATCATCACGACAACACTTTTGTCTGGATTAACAAAAGCCACTAAATCGGTGAAAGTGCCAGTTGCATCAAGCTTTTTAGCACCTGGTTTTACAAAATGACTCAGATGTTTTAGCAGGTAATATTCGTTCGAGTAGGTGTAGGTTTTGGTGTCGGGGTCAACAACAACCAACGAGTTTTGAGCCCAGCCCCATCGACTGATGCCGCCTTTTAGCAGCGAGGTATTCCAATATTCATAAACCGAAACGCCGTTGTTCAGGTAGTGCTTCATCAAATCCCACGAATGCAGAACACCTTTCCAGTCGTTTTTCCCGTCGCCACATTCCTGTTCCGATTGATAAAATTTCAGGTTTGGATAGCGTTTATTGATGCCGAGTAAAGCATCTTTTCCTGCCCACTGGAAACCAACACCTTTTACATATTTACCGCTTTTCGGATCAGTTAAAATAGTGTCCACCAACTCTTCTTTGGGACGTTCCATGGTGCCGAACAAAACTTCAACGCCTTGTTTTTCCATGGCTGGCCCCAGATACGAACCGATAAAATTGGCCAGCCCTTTGGCCGTCCAGCAACAGCTAGGAAAAATCTGTGCCGAGTTAAACTCGTTTTGGGGCATAATAGAGGTGATTTCTATCCCTTCGTTTTTATACCCATCTATAAATTTTGAAAAATACAAAGCATAGGCTTTCAGGTATTTATCTTCCTGAATAAACATGTCGGTACCTTCTTTGCCTTCTTTGTCAGCCGCCAGATCATTGGTGTATTTCGTGTCAATCTTCATTTTCATTATTTCCTGAATTTTCACTGACGAGCGGCTGGCGTAGTGCTTGTTGTATTTCATCCAAGATGGCGGACTCCAGGGTGACGCCCATATTTCTACTGAAGGATTGTATTTTTTTGCATTTCGAATAAAAGGGATCAACGTATTTTTATCGTGATCAATCGAAAATTTGTTCATTTCGAAGTCGTTCTCGTTTTCGTTGTACGAATACCAGTCGAGCGAGAAATCGTTGGCACCAACCGGCATGCGGCAAATGGTGAAGTTTGCCCCGATTTCAGGAGCAAAAAGTTCTTTCATAATTGCTTCACGGTCATCTGCTTTCAGGATATTTAATGATGTCCACCCCAATTCGTTAAAACAGGTGCCAAATCCCCGGATGGTTTGTTGCGTTTTGCTGAGGTCGAGAATTACATCGGCGCTTTCGGCTTTACCGGAAAGTTTTAATTCTGATTCGCTCCACGCTTTATTTTCGGTAGTTGTAACGAGTTTAGCCGGCTTGGATTGTGCATTGGCAAATGCAACTAATCCGGAAAAGATAAGGACTAATAAGTTTTTCATGTTTGAGTTAGTTAATTTTCACTTAATGAAATGAGGGAAAACAATAGCCTATCCGTCAGGTTTGTTTACCTCACAAAAGTATAACTCTATTTCAGCTTTTCTTTCGGATAGCAGGTCATTTGGGGAATAAATTCCACACTGATGCTATGATTATTCATCAGCTCATGCTACCTGGAATTTATCGGACAAATCGGGAAATTAAAAAATGCACTGATCTGATCGGGAAAATGTTGGCGACTGAAAACATTACGGACAAACGTGTGTTGTACAGATATTTGTATTTGATCGGTTGTGGTTATAAGTTCTCAATAGAAAAATATTACAAGATAATTAACGGCTAAATCTCGAAACTGGAAATTAAAATTTTTCATATTATGGCAGTTTTTAATTTAAAAATCAACAAAAAAACTTATCGTGTAAATGTAGATCCTGACACACCAATGCTTTGGGTACTCCGTGATCATCTCAACCTGGTAGGTACCAAATTTGGATGTGGAGTTGCACAGTGTGGTGCCTGCACCATTCACCTGGATGGAGAAGCTGTACGCTCGTGCATCACTTTCGTCTCGGAAGTGGGTGACAAGGAAATTACCACCATCGAGGGTCTTTCGGAAAATGGAGAACACCCGGTGCAAAAGGCCTGGCTGGAAGTTGATGTTGCCCAATGCGGGTATTGTCAGACCGGACAAATCATGACTGCTGCAGCTTTGCTAAAGAAAAATCCTCATCCTTCTGATCAGGAAATTGAGGAAGCCATGAGCGGAAACTTATGCCGTTGCGGCACCTATACTCGAATTAAGAAAGCCATTAAAACCGCAGCCAATTCCTAGTGATTGATTCAAACCTAAAATGATTGAAAAATGACAACAGCAAAAATAAATTTCGGAAGAAGATCATTCATTAAGAGCTCAGCTTTGGCCGGTGGCGGACTGATGTTAGGTTTTAACTGGTTTGCGTCGTTAAGCGCACAGGGCGCCGAAATGGCTGACGTGCCTAAAGAATGGTTTAAAATAAACGGTTATTTAAAGATTGGTGTTAATGGCGAGGTAACCATCATGTCGCCGAATCCTGAAATTGGCCAGAATGTAAAAACCTCCATGCCAATGATTGTGGCCGATGAGCTGGATGTAAACTGGAAAAATGTATTGGTTGAACAAGCACCTTTGAACACCGAAATTTTTAAAAGACAATTGGCCGGAGGAAGCGATTCGATAAAGCAAAGCTGGGGTGGACTCCGCATGGCAGGCGCTTCAGCACGAAGGATGCTAATGGAAGCTGCCGCTAAAAAATGGAGTGTTCCGGTGTCAGAAATCACAACAGAGCAAGGTTTTCTGTATCATAAAAAAAGCGGTAAAAAAGCCGGTTATGGTGAATTAGCTTCGGCTGCAGCCCAAATACCTGTTCCGAAAGAAGTAGAACTGAAAGAACTGAAGGATTTTAAAATTATCGGAACTTCTCAGAAAAATGTGGATGGACAGAAAATAGTGACCGGTCAACCTCTGTTCGGCCTCGACTATAAAAAAGAAGGAATGCTTGTCGCCATGGTCGTCCATCCGCCGGCTTTTGGTATGAAACTGAAATCGTTTGATGCAACAGAAGCCAAAAGCAAACCCGGAATCAAGGATGTTTTCCGGATTAAAACCTATAACGACGACTATAAACCGCAGTGGTGCGATACAACTTCGTTTACCGAGCTGGTAGCTGTTGTGGGCAACACAACCTGGGAAGTAATGAATGCCCGGAACTTTTTAAAAGTAGAATGGGAACCCTTTGCTGATTATAAAATTGCGATGGCTGGCTGGGGAGGCGATCAGCTCGTTACCGTTCCGGCCGGACTGGAAAGTACCGCCGATCACAATGCCAAAATGGTTGATGCAGCAGCAAAACCCGGTAAGATTGTTCGAAAAGACGGTAATCCGGAAGATGCCTTCAAAAATGCAGCGAAAATAATTGAACGAACTTATACCGCACCATTTCTGGCACACACGCCGATGGAGCCCATGAACTTTTTTGCCGATGTAACAGCCGACAACGCTGTATTGGTTGGGCCCGTTCAGTCTCCTGAATACATGGAAAAAACCATATCGGCACGACTTGGCTTGCCTTTGGAAAAGGTTGATATTCAAATGACCCGCATGGGAGGTGGTTTCGGACGACGTTTGTACGGACACTTTATGGTGGAAGCGGCTTTGATCTCGCAAAAAATGAAAGCGCCTGTTAAACTGATCTATTCGCGCGAAGACGAAATAACCTTTGGCATCTATCGTCCGGCGTATCATGCCTTGTACCGTGCAGCGCTCGACGCCAACAATAATCTCACCGGCTTCCATGTTAAAATGGGTGGTGTTCCTGAAAATGCGCTTCATGCTAATAGGTTTCCCGCTGGTGCTGTTGATAATTACATGGCCGAAAGCTGGGAAATAGAATCGAATATAAGTGTTGGTGCCATGAGGGCTCCGGGCTCTAATTTCAACGCGGTGGCCGAGCAATCTTTTCTTGATGAAGTAGCCGAGGCGATGGGCAAAGATCCAATTCAGTTCAGGCTCGATCTTCTGAAGCGGGCAAAGGAAAATCCGGTGGGAGAGAAGAATGATTACGATGCTGCGCGTTATGCAGGAGTTCTGGAACTGGTGCGCGAAAAATCGGGATGGGGTAAAAATTCAGCCGGAAAAAACCGCGGAGTTGCTGCATACTTCTGCCATAGTTCGTATGTTGCCAATGTGCTGGATCTCGTCATTGAAAATGATACACCCATCGTCCAAAAAGTGTATGCTGCTATTGATTGCGGAATTGTCGTAAATCCTGATGCCGCAATTAATATGACCGAAGGTAGCATTGTGGATGGAATTGGCCAGGCGATGTACGGACAACTCACTTTTACAAAAGGAAAACCTGATCAGGATAATTTCGATTCATACCGATTAATCCGGCACAACGAAGCACCGAAAGAGATTGAAGTTCATTTTGTTGAAAATGAGATTAATCCAACCGGGCTTGGTGAACCACCTTACCCACCAGTGATGGGGGCGTTGGCAAATGCCCTGTACAAGGCCACCGGAACGCGGTATTATCATCAGCCCTTTATCAAAAACAAATTCGAATAGCATTTTATTACCTGATAACTGAAACCCTTTTTATAATTATGACTCACGAAATAAGATTGTTGTTTCAGACCTTAAGAAGCTGGCAGGAAATTGGCAAAAAAGCTGTTTTTATTTCGGTAGTTGCATTGGACGGTTCATCGTATCGTCGTCCCGGAGTTTGCATGATCATGAGTCAGGATGGCGAGATGGTTGGCGCGGTGAGCGGCGGATGTGTTGAAACCGAAATTGAACGGCAGGCCCAGCGTGTTTTCCAGACTGGCAAAGCCAAAGTAATTGTTTATGACGGACGTTTCCGAATAGGTTGCGAAGGTATTATTCATATTTTGATTGAACCGGCTTTTATCTCCGATGAATTATTCGCAGCATTTGAAAAACAGATTGAAAAAAGGCAGTCCTTCCGGATGGAAGCATGGTTTTACCGCGAAGTTGGAGAATATGACAATGTGGGAACGATGGTGCTTTTGAACGGAAAAAAGTATTCGTTGCATCCTTCGTTTACGATTGACCAGATAACGAATCAGGAATGTTTTACCCAAACATTAAAACCACTGTTTCAGCTTTTCATATTTGGCGCCGAACACGATGCTGTTCAGCTGTGCAAGGCTGCAAGGTTGCTTGGCTGGGATGTTACGGTTGTTGCCTCGCCTGACGAATCGAAATCGTGCGAATATTTTCCGGGAGCTAGTTCGCTGGTCGCACCAACTTTCGACGATATCGACACCTCTGAAATTGATGAGCAAACGGCAGTGGTTTTAATGACTCACAGCTTCAATAAAGATGTTCAGTACCTGATGGCACTGAAAGATACCAACCCTGCTTACCTCGGTTTGCTTGGCTCAAATAACCGGAGAGAACGTGTTCTTTCGATGCTGCTCGACTATATGCCAGATATTTCAACCGACTTTCTGGAACAGATTCACGGGCCCGCCGGTATCAGCATTGGTGCCGAAAGTGCTCCGGAAATTGCAGTTTCCATTCTGGCGGAAATACTGAGTGTGATTCGCCGGCAGCAACCCATTGCCCTGAGCGAGAAGGTAGGTTCAATTCATGGCTAAAATTCCAATTATATTGCTGGCTGCAGGCAGTTCGTCGCGAATGGGACAGCCCAAACAGTTGTTGCCCTGGGGCGGGCAAACGCTCATTGAACATCAGATTCAGACACTTATGCAAATCGGCGAATCTGTAATTGTAGTTTTGGGTGCGTATGCTGATCTGATTTTACCTGTCATCCAAAAATACCCTGTGATTGTGGCTGTTAACAGCGACTGGAAATCAGGAATGGCCAGCTCTGTAGCCTGCGGAATAGACAAACTGGAACAAACAGAACCAGATGCCGACGGAGTATTAATTACCTTGGTTGATCAGCCGTTGATTCCTTTCATTCATTTTGAGGAAATGCTGAACGCTTTTGAAGGTGGACATCAACAAATTATTGCTTCCACATCGGCCGAAGGATGGCTTGGAGTTCCGGCACTTTTCGATAAATGCTATTTCAGCGAGCTTCAAAATCTTCAGGGCGAAAAAGGTGCCAAAACTTTAATTCAGCAATATCCAAACCGAATTAAAGCATTGGTATGCAACGAAATTATAAAGGATATTGACACATTGAAATCGTATCAGGAATTGTATCGGAAACACTTGGTTTAATGACCGTTGTTAAAGCTTGAATAGATTGAATCTGTTTTCCTGAATGTTAAAGACTAAGAGTTTTCCACTAATTACATCACCGTATCCGGTAATGATTTTAATGATTTCATTTGCCTGAAGTGTTCCTGCAATTCCCGGTAAAACGCCCAGCAACCCAATTTCATTTTCTTTGTAAATTCCATCTTTCGGAATGTTGGGATACAAATCGTTAAAGGCCGGTCCGCCCTGATAATTAAACACACTTATTTGTCCTTCGTAATTTAAAACCGAAGCAAAAGCCAGTGGTTTTCCTAATCCTGCCGACATTTTCCCGATAAGCGCTCTGGTTTTGTAATTATCAGTACAATCAGCAATTACATCGTAACTTTTAAAAATTTCTTCTGAATTTTCCTCATTAAGTCTTAAATCAAACAATTGGATTTCAATCTCAGGATATAAAGCAGAAAGTTTCCGGGAAGCCAGTTCCACCTTTTTCAAACCCACTTCAGCTGTCGTATATAAAATTTGCCGCTGAAGATTTGAGGTACTTACCACATCGTCATCAACAATACCAATAGTGCCAATTCCAGCCGCAGCAAGGTATATCAGCAGCGGACTTCCCAGGCCACCGGCTCCGATAACCAAAACCCGTGCATTTTTTAATTTTTCCTGACCCTCGTGACCAATTTCTGCCAGCGAAAAATGTCGGGCAAATCGCGATGAATCCTCATTACTTAGCTTTCTCATGCTGGTAATCATGCTTATGTTCGTCTCCGTAAGTTACGCAATCGCAGTTTTGTCCCCATTCGCTGGTGCCATCGGCAAAAAATTCGTGTTTCCAGATCGGGACTTCATTTTTCACCCTGTCAATAATGTATCGGTTGGCATCGTAAGCTTCTTTTCGGTGCCCGGCTCCCGTAATGACAACCACGGCACATCCACTGATTTCAACCCGTCCCAAACGGTGAACGCAAATGGCCTGGTTCAGCTTAAACCGCGAAATGGCTTCTCCAATAATCTCATCAATCATTTTATTGGCCATGGGTTCATAGGCCTCATATTCGAGGTGCGTAACTTCCCGGCCTTTGTTATTGTCTCTCACTTCGCCGCTGAAGAGCACGACTGCTCCGCTATTGGGATTTCGAAATCCATCGAAAAGTTCGCTGTAATTTAGCTCGGTATGTTGTAAGTGATTCATAATGTGTAAGATTTAGCCTCCGCTCGATGGCGGAATCAGAAAGATTGTGTTTTCGGTTTTCAATGGCTCGTCGAGCGATATAAATTCTTCATTGACAGCAATTCTACAACTTGATAAAACTTCGGCAGCTTCAGGGTTAATGCCTTTCATTTCGTCAATGATTTTTGAATAGCTGGCTCCGGGTTCAACAAGAACGGTTGTTTCGCTCCCGAAATATTTCCGGAGTCCTGCAAAGCAGATTATTTTGATCGGTTTTTTATCCATATTATCCTCCTATGTTTCTCATTGATAGTTCACTTCCATGAAATTTAACCGGTTGCTTCAATCGCAGCAATCCTTTCAGTTTCTCAGCTAATAGAAAATCATCGTCGATATACGATGAGAGTTTTTCGCCATGTGCATTGCTGAGGCAACCATAGAAAAAACCGTTGCTGTCCATTCTCAATCGATTGCAATCGTGGCAAAATGGTGTTGATTCGTTGGCAATTATTCCGAAAATTCCACCATTGGAAGCACGCCAGTAATGCGCTGTTTCAGCCTGTCCGCGTTGTATGTTTTCAATTGAGTATTTTTCCTGAATGGCGAACAGTATTTCCTTTTCTGAAAAGAAGAGCCCGTTCTCCGAATGGTACAAATGGCCCATTTTCATTAATTCCAGAAAACGTATTTTCACGCCCAAGTTGGTGGCATATTCCAGCAGCGGAATAATTTGGGAGTCGTTCTTTCCGCGCATGATAACAGCGTTGAGTTTCACATTCATTCCTGCTTTTACCGCAGCTTCAATTCCTGAAAAGACCCTTGCCGTATTTGGATGGCGCGAAATGCTGTTGAAAATATCCTGATCGACGGCATCGACCGAAATGTTGATGGATTTAACACCGGCATCAAAAAGTCTGGAGGCTTTTTCTTTCAGGTAATATGCATTTGTTGTCAGCCGGATATCGGAAATCCCAATTTTCTGAATCTGGTCGATCAACGGGAAAAGGTCGTTGTACAGCAGCGGTTCTCCGCCGGTTAATCGTATGCTTTTCAGCCCGGTCAGACGGTGCACGGCTTCAATTAGTTTTGTAAACTCATCCGGAGAAAGGGGCTGGTCGGCAGTTGATATCCGTAATGTATTTGCAGAAATGTCTTGAAAATTTTCGGCGACACAATACACACACGAAAAGTTGCAGGAATTCAACAAACTAATTCTCAGTTTCTCGAATCGCCTTCCCAGATGGTCTTCTAGCTTTATCATGCGTAAATTAACCATCCATGCAATGATTTGTTCAGTCATTTACCTTCTGGAAGAATGGCTTCTGTTTAAAACAAATCAACTTCCGTATGACTTTTGGAGAATTTTCAGCTGGTTTGAAAATGAATGGTAATTTTATTTCTACTATCTTTAAAAAACCTAATTAACTAAAATGAAAAAGATTCTACTTCTGCTGATTTCTCTTGCTGTAAACGTTTCTCTGGTTGAGGCAAAAATTAATCCTACCCGCTTGCGGTGCGAATATTTGGAAAATCCGCAGGTTATTGATGTTGTTAATCCTCGCCTTTCGTGGGTGAATATTGCTGATGCTGGTGAACGAGGTCAGATTCAAACCGCAATGGAAATCAGAGTTGCCGGAACAAAGGAAAAACTGCTAAGTGGTAACGCTGATTTATGGAACAGTGGGAAGATCATTTCTGATAAATCAAATAATATCCGATATGCCGGTAATCCATTGTCGTCGAGGCAGGATTGCTGGTGGCAGGTGAGAACCTGGGATAAATCGGGCAACGTGTCGGAATGGAGCGAACCCGCTTTTTGGAGTATGGGTTTACTCGATTCAAAAGAGTGGAAGGCTCAATGGATTGGGGTGCCATGGCTGGGTGAAGATGCTTTACCAAAGCCGGTTCGTCAGAGTCCGGGAGCAGAAAATACATCGAAACAACTTCCGCCACCGGCTCCGCTTTTACGTAAATCATTCAATATTACCAAAGAAGTTGCATCAGCCAGGGCTTATGTTTCAGGCTTGGGATATTTTGAGTTGTACTTAAATGGTAAAAAAGTTGGTGACGATGTTTTAGTTCCGAATTTAACTGCTTTCGGGAAACGTCCCGGACTTGAAAATAATTATATCTCTTTGCCCGATAATTTCAGGGAATACCGGGTGATGTATTTGTCCTATGATATTAAAGATCAGATTAAAAATGGGGAGAATGCAATTGGAGCAATTCTTGGAAATGGCTTTTACAATGCCCCTATAAATTGGACCCAATCTTATGGTTCTCCAAGATTTATTGGCCAAATTTATATAACTTATACTGATGGAACAGAGGATGTTATTGTAAGTGATCAAACATGGAAAGCCTCCAAAAGTCCGATTGTGATGGACTTAGTGTATGATGGAGAACATTATGATGCCCGGCTGGAACAACCTGGTTGGTGCATAGCTGGATTCGATGATTCGAAATGGGAACAGGTTGCTATTCGTAAAACTCCTGAAGGTAAAATGAAGGCTCATATGTCGCCAACCGATCGGGTTATGGAAAGTTTAGCGCCTGTGAAAATTGAATCTTTAGGGAGCGGAAAATACAAAGTCGATTTTGGTCAGGAAATCTCCGGTTGGTTGCATCTGTTAAATGTTTCAGGAGAAGCCGGACGAAAAATCGACATTAAATATATCTGTGAATCTCCGGTTGGCGGCAACTCTTACACACTAAAGGGTGGGGGATCGGAATCGTATGCAGCCCGGTTTACCTGGTTTGTTTTTCGTGAAGTTGAGATTTCAAACTGGCCCGGTGAGTTAAAACCAGAGCAACTAAGGGCTGAAGCAGTGTATTCCAATGTTGAAACTACCGGTAAGTTCGAGTCGTCAAATGCACTGTTTAATCAGATCAATCAGATTTGGTGGCGCAGCCAAACCGACAATATGCATGGCGGAGTTGCCAGTGACTGTCCTCATCGCGAACGTTCGCCCTACACCGGCGATGGGCAGGTTGCCTGCGTAACGGTGATGCATAACTTTGATTCACGCGCTTTTTATACCAAATGGATTCAGGATATTCTGGGCGCTCAAAATCCTGAAACCGGCTATGTTCCCAATGGTGCTCCATGGCAACCCGGCTGTGGCGGCGGTGTAGCCTGGGGTGCTGCAATTAATATAATGCCTTGGGAATTTTACCAACAGTACGGCGATATTGATATGCTGAAAACTAATTATGAAGGCATGAAAGGGTATATCAAATACATGCTTACGTGGACAAATAAAGATGGTATTATGTATTCACAGGCACCTGATCCAGCCAAACCAAACCGCTGGCTAAATCTGGGCGATTGGTGTGCTCCGGGAAAATTGCCGGCTGATGATATGGTTCACACATTCTACCTGTGGCGATGTGCCGATTTCACTGCCAAAACAGCCAAATCTTTAGGGAAATCTTCGGAATATGAAGAATATAACGAACTGGCAGAAAGAACAAAAAAGGCTTTTCAGAAAAAATACTACGACACCGTGAAAGGAACTTACGGCCCCAATGGTGGCAACATATTTGCGCTTAAAATGGGCGTACCTGCTGATCAGTATTCCAAAGTTATAGCAGCATTAAAATCTGATATCCTGGCCAATGGCGGAAATCTGGATACCGGGATTTTTGGAACTCAATTCCTTTTTGAAGTGCTGTCGGAAAACGGCCTTCATGATCAGGCATTCGAAGCCATGAACAAACGAACACAGCCAAGTTATGGCTGGTGGATCGATCAGGGAGCAACCACAACATGGGAAGAATGGTCAGGTAAAGGATCTCGCAATCACCCGATGTTTGGCGGCGGTATTGTGTGGTTTTACCGTGTCCTGGCCGGAATGAATGTTGATCCGGAAAAGCCGGGCTACCAGAATATCATTTTCAAACCACAACCTGCAGGCGATGTAACATTTGCATCCTATTCAAATGAAACACCCCAGGGAAATGCTTCGGTCAGATGGGAAAAGAGTGTTGGTTCATTCAAAATGGATATAAAAGTGCCGGTAGGAAGCACCGCCACTGTTTATATGCCTGCATCGAGTGAAAAAGCGGTTACTGAAAGTGGAAAAAAGATAATAGGCAAAAACTCAGTAAGTTTTCAAAAGATGCAAGACGGATATGCCATTTTTACCATCGGCTCCGGAAACTATTCTTTTAGCTCTCAACTCTGATTAATACTGAAGGGTCGGTCAATCAATAAAAATTCACATTAAGTAAACAGAACAATTTATTGTCGTATTTTATTTCACTCACCCCAAAGCCTGATAAATCGGTCTTTCTCCCCTCTCTACGCGTAGAGAGGGGGCAGAACACCGAAGGTGTGATGGGGGTGAGTCAGGATTTTAAATCAAATTATACGACATTATTTCATTTTTAGTACTTAAAAGTGGAATATGATTGTTGATAAATTTATTTGGGAAATGACACACCAGTAATTTCTTCGCAAACGGCCAGAAATTTATCCTGAAGATCAATATTGTCAGCGCTTTTGCTGTATGGTTTTTCTTTCTGATGATAATGATATCGACCGCTAACTTTGGCTTTTTCTTCGTTGCTGACGGAAAGCCAGACCTGCGTTTCGAATCCTTTCTGAAGATCATCCGTTGCTCCCTGACCTCCCATTTTAGTCGGTACCCAACCCGGGTCGACCGCATTCGAACATACATCGGGGCATAATCGTGCAACTGCTTTTGCGAGCATCAATACATACAGTTTTGAGTCCGAGTAGCTTATCCGAGGACCTTTCGATAAATTATCAAAATTTACCTGTCCTCCCTGGTGCATTCCCGAGCTCAGATAAATCAGGCGTTTGGGCTTTTTGATTAAACACGTCAGTAAGTACGGAGCCAGAACATTGACTGTAAAAATTTCTTCGTTTGAAGCCTGGTAAACTCCTGCATTGTGAATAATGGCATCGAACGGGCCCAAAGCATTTGCCTGATCAGCAACTTGCCTGATTTCGTCGATTACTGATAAGTCGCCCGAAACAACGGACATCGCATTCGGCGTTTTTTCCATAGCCTGACGAGCCCGTTCCGCATTGCGCGCATGCAAAACAACTTCGTGACCTAAACTGGCTAACGCATTTGCTGCCATTTGCCCCAGTCCGTCGGCTGAACCTGTGATAAATATTCGTGCCATCTCAATTATTTTTAGAGATCTAAATATATCCAGAAATTATAAAACTTGAATAATTGTATCTGTTCAAAAGGGTTTAATCACTTTTGCCGGAACTCCGCTTATTACAGTATTTTACCGATTCGGGTAAATATCTCGATCAACTATTTCAATTTGTTGTATTCCTCGTCGGTAACAGGATTTAACCACTCGTGAGTTGCACCTTCTGCCGGTACCATAAGGGCAATATGGGCAAACCAGCTATCTTTTGCAGCTCCATGCCAATGTTTTACTTCAGCGGGAATGTTTACCACATCGCCCGGACTTAGTGCTCGTGCGGGTTTTCCTTCTTCCTGATACCAACCATTACCTGCAGTGCAATAAAGTATTTGACCTCCTTTATGATGAATGTGCCAATTGTTGCGACAACCGGGTTCGAAAGTCACATTATAGGATGTAACGTTGTCCTTTGTTAGTACAGCCAAATAACTCTGACCTATGAAATATTGTGCGTTAGCATCATTTCTCACTCCCAATGGGAATATTTGTTTGAAATCGCTCTTTTTCGTCTGTGCGAAAACCTGCCCCAAAATGATGAGGGACAATATTGCTAAAGCTGTTATCTTTCTCATGATTATCTGAATTTTAATGTTTAAATATTGATTTTAATTGTTTTTGTTTGATTTTGGCACTCTGCTTTCAGGATATAAATTCCCTTTGGAAAACTATTTACATTAAGAACTTTAGACGTTGTACTCGACAATATTTTTCCATTTATATCAATTAAAGTGATTCTTTTGGCATTGCCTGTATAGTAAAATAAACCATCATTGGAAATCATAAACTCAACTTTGGTTTGTTCTATTGACCCAATTCCGGTGGAATTACCAATCAGTTCAAAAGCAATTGTCGGGTTATTTGAGCCAAGTGCAGTTTTAAGGCCTGTTGTATTTTCAATAAAGCCAATTTTTGTGTAGCTGTAGGAAGTGGTATATGTTTCATAAAAGAGCACCAGACAGTTCTGCCCGTAAAGCATTAGATCTCCTGCATTAATCGTTGACGGATTTTCCGGCGAATTGGGTAGGTTGCCCGACAGGTAGTAATATTTCTCATTACTGTTCAATTCGTTCATAGTGACGGTCATAGGCAGCAAGGTGAGAAATCCTTTTGCAGTCGCATTATCGTAAGTTGTGGCGACAAACGAAACAGAACCTACCGTGATTCTGATTTTAGCTGTTTCCTGTGCATTTATTGAGATCATACACATGAATAAGATGACAGTTGAAAATACATATTTCATAAATCAATCAATATTTCTGATAACTTTCGCCGGAACTCCGCCAACCACTGTATTCGCCGGAACATCTTTGGTAACAACCGCTCCGGCTGCCACTACTGAATTTTCGCCCACCGTAACTCCTGGCAATATAGTTGCGCCAGCTCCAATCCAAGCGTTTCGCTTAATCACAATCGGTTTTACTAGCAACTTTTTCCGTTCCTGCGGATTAATCGGGTGACCTTCGGTGGTTAAGCAGACTTTGGGGCCAATCATCACATCATCTTCAATCATAATTCCGCCCATATCCAGAAATGTACAATCGTGATTGATAAACACATTTTTACCAATTCGGGTGAATATTCCCAGGTTGGTTTGGAATGGTAAGAAAAGCGTTGTGCTTGAATTGATGGTAGTTCCCGTAATTTTACTTAATATTTCCCGAACCGTGGAACTATCGGCAGAAGCATTCAATTCTGCCAATAGTTTCATGGTGCGCGACACTATCCCAAAGATCTCAGAATACTGCGGATCATCAAATGGAACGGATTCGCCAGCTTGTAATCGTTCGAAGATGGTCATCTTTTTTTTGTTACAATTCGTTATATTCCTCATCGGCAACAGGTTCTCTCCACTCTGTTGTCGCGCCTTCTGCCGGTACCATAAGGGCAATATGTGAAAACCAACTACCTTTTGCAGCCCCGTGCCAGTGATTGACTCCTGCCGGAATGTTTACTACATCCCCCGGATTCAATAGTCTTGCGGGTTTTCCTTCTTCCTGGTACCAACCGGTTCCGGCAGTGCAATATAGTATTTGACCACCTTTATGATGGATATGCCAGTTGTTGCGACAACCGGGCTCGAATGTCACATTATAGGATTGTATACCTTCCTGAGTCAATACAGCTAAATAACTCTGACCTGAAAAGTATGGCGCATAGGCATCATTTTTCTCTCCCATTGGGAAAATCTGCTTGAATTCGTTCATTTTTACTCGTTTTTCAGATTGCATTTTTTAATACTGTCGTAATCATCTCTTTGGTGTAAAGCGATTCCGCACCCCACATTTTAGCAACTACCGATAGTTTCTCAACCAGCATTGGAATGTCTTCTTCCGGAATGTTGCCTTCTTTTAAAGTTACCGGTGTGCCGATTTTTGAGTACCAGTTTTTCAAAGCTTCAATTCCGGCATCAGCGCCTTCAACATTAAACATGTTTTTGGCGAATTGTACGAAGCGTTCGGGCAGATTGTTCTTTTGCCATTTCATCCAGGCTGGCATAATGATAGACAAGCCTGCTCCGTGAGCAATATTGTACTCGGCCGATAAAGTATGTTCAATAAAATGAGTGTCGTAACGATTATTTTCGATGCCACAGAAAGTAGTGAAATTCAGGGCTTGTGTGGCGGCCCAGGCAAATTCACCGCGAGCTTCGTAATTGTTTGGTTCGGCCAGCAAAATTTCGGTGGTACGCATCACTGTTTTCAGGATATTTTCAATATAACCAGCCATATATTCAGGTAAATAGGTGGCCGACAAATACATGTCTAAACTATGCGCAAAAATATCGGCAGCCGAATAAACCAGGTATTCGTTGGTTACTGTAGCCTGAAGTTCAGGATTAATTACCGAAACCGTTGGATAAGTTGCAGCTCCGGCCAGACTAAATTTTTCTTTGGTTTCTTCCTTGGTTACCACAGCAAAGTTGTTCATTTCGCTTCCGGTGGCAGCCAGGGTCATAATGTCGAAGATCTTCAGTGCTTTGTTCGGAGCGGCTTTGTAAGTAAAGAAATCCCACACATCGCCCTCATAGGTTGCGCCAGCGGCAATAGCTTTCGACGAATCGAGCACCGATCCGCCGCCAACAGCCAGAACGGCTTCAGCACCTGATGATTTGGCCAGTGTAACACCTTCGTAAACCTTGCTTAAAACCGGATTGCTTTGCACACCGCCCAGGGCTTCAAAACTGATGTTGTGGTCGGTCAGCGATTGGGTTACCGTATCGAATAATCCGCTCTTTTTAATACGTTCCGATCCGTAAACAATCAGCACTTTTTTTACGCCGTATTCTGAAATGTATTGTCCGATGTTTTTTTCTTTTCCTTGTCCGAATTCGATTCGGGTTGGATTGCAATAAGTGAAATTTTTCATTGTTTATACTTTTTTCTGATTTATTAAAATTCGATGATACAAATTTCGATTGAAAAATCCGTATTGAATGACCCAAATTACGGAGATACTTACCCAATTTACTGAATCTGATTTTGCGGGTATTTTTTTAGGAATGAGTTCCTTACTTTTGCTGGAGAATAAAATATGAATTGAAAGTCATGAATGAGATTATCCGAATAAATACGGTTGCCGAATACAATAACAGGGTGGGGCAGGAAACATTGCACCCGCTGGTTAGCATTGTCGATTTTTCGAAGGCCGAACCATTCTACTACTTCAGGATGCAAATGGGTTTGTACGCCATTTTTTTGAAAGATTTAAAATGCGGCGACATGATTTATGGCTGCAGTACATACGATTACGAGGAAGGGACGCTGGTATTTGCTGCTCCGAACCAGGTTTATGGATTTGAAGATAAGAGCGAAAAGCGGCAGGGAAAAGGTAAAGCATTGCTTTTTCATCCTGATTTGATTCATGGAACTGCATTGGGCCGGAATATCAAGGAATACAGCTTCTTCTCGTACGAAGTGAACGAAGCTTTGCACCTCTCAATGCGAGAAAGAGCCATCATAAACGATTGTCTGGAGAAAATTAGCTACGAATTGGAACATGCCATTGACACACACAGTAAAACGCTGATTGTTTCGTATATCGAGTTATTCCTGAATTACAGCAAACGATTTTACGAAAGGCAGTTCATCACCCGGAATCATGTCAATAAAGATGTGCTTTCGAGGTTCGAAAAGGTGCTTAACGAATACTTTTCTTCGGATAAACCCATTGAATCAGGACTTCCATCGGTAAGCTATTGCGCCGAAAAACTGTTTTTGTCACCCAATTATCTGGGCGATTTGCTGAAAAAGGAAACCGGGAAATCGGCTCAGGAACACATTCAGTTAAAACTGATTGATGTAGCCAAGGAAAAAATTTTCAATCCGGGCAAATCAATTGGTGAAGTGGCTTATGAATTAGGTTTTAAGCATCCGCAACACTTTGCACGGATGTTTAAAAAGGAGGTTGGGGTTTCTCCGGTTGAATACCGAATGAGGAATTAGACTTTGATAGTTGTAAGACGCTGGATTAGTGGTGATTAAGTAAAAAAAATAAAAAAGAGAGTCAATGAATTGACTCTCTTTTTAGTGCCCAGAACAAGACTCGAACTTGCACACCGTAACCGGCACCAGCCCCTCAAGCTGGCGTGTCTACCAATTTCACCATCTGGGCATTTCAATTTTGTGAGTGCAAAACTAAAAAAAATCTTAAAACCCAATCATATTATTCAAGAATAATTTCAAACTTATTCTAACTTTGATTTTATGATATGTTGTAGTAGTTCAAATACGATTTCCAGTAAATGTGATATTAATATGAAACGTAATTTTTTCTTGTTGATTATGAGTCTTTTGATCTTGAATAGTTATGGTCAGGAGAAGGGACACAATATAACGCATTATTTATTTCCGGAATTTACGAAGGGGGTAGTCTTGATGAAAAACCAGGTCAAAGAAGAGGCTTTGCTGAATTATAATGCACTTACCGAAGAAATGATTTTTGAAAAAAATGGTGTGAAACTGGCAATAGCGCAGCCGGCATCGTTAGATACTGTATATATTGATGGCCGGAAATTCTGTCTGGTAAATGGTAAGTTTTTTGAAATGCTTTTACATTCGAAATGTGATTTGTACGTTGAACACAAATGCAAATTGAAAGATCCCGGAAAACCGGCTGGTTATGGCGGATCGTCTCAAACTGCTGCAACAAATACATATTCATCTTTCTTTACCGGAAGTCAGGTTTACGAAATGAAATTGCCGGAGAGTTTTGAAACTATTCCAAATACTTTTTACTGGCTGAAAAAGGATGGGAAATTGGTGAAATTTGTCAGCTTGCGACAACTAACGAAAATATTTCCTGAAAAGTCGGAAATGGTGAAGAAACACATCAAATCGAATGAAGTATCGTTTGACGATCCGCAAAGTGTGTCCCGGTTCATCAGGCTTCTGGAATAAAACGGACTACTGAAGGTACATGTCCGAAATATCTTCGAAAGCATTTCTGTTGGGCCATTGCTGATCCCAGGTGTCGTTGGTAATTTTTTCTATTCTTCCGCGAAATTCAGTCAGAATTCCCTTTTCTGAAACAAAACGCAGTGCTTCGTCGAACGATTTGTACATACTTGTAAAAAATGATTCCTGACGAATAATATGCTCGCTTGAAAAGGTCAATGCAATTTCAATATTGAAGAACATTACATCGGCCAATAGCGAGGCATCGGCATCGAGTAAAGTGAGCTTTTTGATCCATTTTTGAGCCACCGATCTTCTCATTTTGGCTTTACGGCTACTGACAGGGTAATACTCTTTGCTGATTTGGAAACGGCATTGTTCAATCAGTGCATTTTCGTTCGGATTAAACGCGAAATCATAATATTCCTTTACCTGCTTGAATCTTTCATATAAATCAACGATTTGATCTTCAAGTTGATCCTTTGTAAGGTCCTTCAAATATTTCCGGAGTTCGCGTTTACTCATGTTATTTAATTAAAAAGTCGTTAGCGAATGATCGTTGGCGCGTTTATAAAAATAATAAAGTTCGCCGGGAAATTTTGTATTCCTACAAAATAAACCCGGCGAACTTTAAAGTCAGAGTCTGATTACAAAAACTCTTTATGCAATGTTGGTGAAAACCGACTGAATGTCGTCGTCTTCTTCGAGCTTGTCAATTAGTTTTTCGATGTCAACCAATTGTTCTTCAGTAAATTCAACAGGCGTGGTTGGAATTCGTTGAAGGTTTGCTTTGGTAACTTCAATTTTCAGGTTTTCCAATGCGTGCGAAAGAGTTCCGAAATTGGTATAGTCGCCTGATACATATATTATTCCATCATTTTCTTCAATTTCTTCAAGGCCGGCATCAATCAATTCCAATTCAAGATCTTCAATGTTCATTCCGTCCTTTTTCTGGAATTCAAAAGCTGCTTTGCGCGAAAACATAAACTCCAGCGAACCTGTTGGAACCATCAATCCACCCGATTTATTGAAGTATGACTTTACGTTGGCGACAGTTCTTGTCGGGTTATCAGTGGCCGATTCAACAAAAATCAACACTCCATGAGGGCCTTTGCCTTCGTAATTTATTTCAACAAAAGTTTCGGCATCTTTGCCCGACGCACGTTTAATTGCCGCATCAATATTGTCTTTCGGCATGTTTTGCGCTTTCGCATTTTGAATGGCTGTGCGAAGCTTTCCATTCATTTCGGGGTCCGGAACTCCTTCTTTGGCTGCTACAGTAATTGCTTTTGCCAGTTTGGGAAATACCCGTGACATTTTATCCCACCGTTTTTCTTTGGCTGCTCTTCGATATTCGAACGCTCTTCCCATAAGTAAAATCTTTTAAGTTACTGCTGAAATCAGCTTTTTAAATAATGGCACAAAAGTACAAATTGCAATTCTTTTTCCCGAATGAAAATGCATGTTTTTACAAAATCTCAAATGATACAGCACTTTACCCCCGTTATAATATGCTAATCACTGATTCTGAAATTAGAAAACCGTAACTGATATTTATTTTGTATTTGAAAATCAGGCCATATTTGTTCCTCCGGTTTATTGTTGATAAAGTTTAGTACTTTTGCAGTGCAATTCGTTAAATAAATTATATCCGGGTTCAGCTGCTAAATTCAATATAAGTAAGTGAACAAAATCGAATCAAATATTATTTTTAATGAAATGCTTAGTTTAGGTTGTTAAAATACATTATTCGAATATGAGTTTTGAAGAATTTGGGTTGAATGAGAAGATACTGGATGCTATTTCGTATATGGGTTATGAAAAAGCTTCAGAAATACAGACGCTTGCAATTCCTGCAATTATGGAAGGCAACGATTTATTGGCCTGTGCACAAACCGGAACAGGAAAAACTGCAGCATTTATGCTCCCGATTCTCAACCATCTTTCGGAGGAAGATAATCACGATTTAAGTACTTTGATCATTGTTCCCACCCGCGAGTTAGCCATTCAGATTAACCAACAGATACAAGGTTTTTCCTATTTCCTGAATATTAATTCGGTTACTGTTTACGGAGGACGCGATGGTTCTGACTGGGATGCTGAGAGCAAGGCGCTAACCAAAGGAACCAATATTATTGTGGCAACTCCCGGAAAGCTGATTTCGCATTTGAATCTGGGTTACGTTAAATTCGATAAGTTGAAACATTTGGTGCTGGACGAGGCCGACCGCATGCTCGATATTGGCTTTTACGATGATATTCTCCGCATTTTAAGTTATGTTCCCGCCGAAAGACAGACCTTAATGTTTTCGGCTACCATGCCGCAGAAAATCAGAGATTTAGCTTCTAAAATTTTAAAGAATCCGGTTGAACTTAGTACTGCAATCTCGAAACCTGCCGAAGGTGTTTTACAGGCTGCCTATGTGGTGCATGAAAATCAGAAGATCCCGATTATTAGTGGTTTAATATCTGACAAGCCTGATTTGGACAGTATTTTAGTTTTTAGTTCAACCAAGCGAAAAGTGCTTGATATTGTAAAAAGCCTGAAAAGAGCTGGAAATACCGCTGAAGGAATCTCTTCGGATCTGGAGCAAAAGGAGCGGGAAGAGGTACTGATGCGTTTTCGTTCAAGACGAACCCGGATTTTGGTGGCAACTGACGTTTTAAGTCGCGGAATTGACATAAAAGACATCAACCTGATTATTAATTTCGATGTTCCTTCTTCTGCTGAAGATTATGTGCATAGAGTAGGGCGAACAGCACGTGCCGACAAAACCGGTATTGCAATAAGCCTTATAAATGAGCATGATATGGATAAGTTTGATCGGATCGAAAAGCTCATTGGTGACGAGATTCTTAAAATTCCGGTTCCAGAGGAATTGGGAGAAGGACCTGTTTATAAAGTCAGAGCTCCGCGGAAAGGCAATCGCAACAATGGGAAAAGAAACTATTCATCAGGACGAAAATCCGGGAATACTTCATCAAATTAAATTCAATGTGATTTTGCCACTGATTTAAATGTCGTTATTTGTAGTAAATGCAAGGTTTTTTTGAGGTTATTTCGCTGTAACCACTATCAGATCGATTAAGAATTTCATGTTTTCTTTGCCTGTTTTTAGGTTATAAGTTTATAATTATCTGGGAATGCTCTCCATTTTTAAAAATATCGATAATAAAAATCACAAACCAACTTTTGGTGTACTAAAAGTTTTAAAATACATTGGGCCAGGGTTGTTGGTTACAGTTGGTTTTATCGATCCGGGAAACTGGGCATCCAATATAGCTGCAGGCTCTGATTTTGGTTTCACCTTGCTTTGGATGGTCACCATGTCAACCATTATGCTTATTATACTTCAGCACAATGTGGCGCACCTGGGTATTGCTACTGGTTTGTGTTTATCGGAGGCAGCCACCAAATATGTTTCACCATTTTATTCCAGAGTTATTTTAGGTTCGGCAATGCTGGCTTCGGTTTCTACCTCGCTGGCCGAGATTCTTGGTGGAGCCATTGCCCTGCAAATGTTATTCGGGATCCCGATTCCGGCCGGAGCTGTTCTTGTTGTTGCTTTTGTGGGTATCATGTTGTACACCAACTCGTATGCATTCATCGAGAAAATAATTATTGCATTCGTTTCAATTATCGGACTTTCATTTTTATACGAATTAAGCTTAGTTAAAATAGATTGGGCACAGGCTGGTATCGCATGGGTTGTTCCATCTATTCCTGAAGGTTCTATCATGATTGTAATGAGTGTTTTAGGTGCAGTGGTTATGCCGCATAATCTGTTTTTACATTCAGAAGTGATACAAAGTCGGCAGTGGAATCTTGAAAATGATGAGGTGATAAAAAAACAGCTTGATTATGAGTTTGTTGACACCTTGGTTTCGATGCTGATTGGCTGGGCTATTAACAGTGCAATGATTATTCTGGCAGCATCAACTTTTTTTACTAATGGCGCCAAGGTGAGTGAATTGCAGCAAGCACAGTCAATGCTGGGGCCATTACTTGGCAACAATGCCGGTGTGGTATTCGCAATTGCCTTATTGTTTGCCGGAATTGCCAGTTCAATTACTTCAGGAATGGCTGGCGGAAGTATTTTTGCCGGTTTGTTCAGTGAACCATTCGATGTTAAAGACAACCACAGCCGGATTGGTATTGCCATATCGTTGTTGGTCGCCTTGGTATTGATTTTTGTTATCGGAAATCCTTTTAAAGCCTTGATTGTATCGCAAATGGTACTGAGTATCCAGCTTCCGTTTACAATTTTTTTACAGATATACCTGACATCGTCGCCCAAAGTTATGGGGAAATATGCCAATACCCGATCGACCACAATCCTGATGTTGCTGATTGGTTTGGTGGTAACATTTCTGAATATTTTGCTATTCATTAGTTTCTTCTGACGAAAAAGAGATTTGCTTTTGGCCCGATTTTTTACTTCAGTCTGGCATAATTGAATCTCATCCGTTTTGTTGATAACCCTGAAAATGATATGTTTATAAGGTTTTTTTACCTGTATTTACTGGCAAGCTGAACAAAAAACAGTTATTAACATTTGTTGATAAGCGTAATTGATATCCAGTTTGTTTAAAACGTAGAAAAAGCTTGATTTATATTGGTTTATTGAGCTACCTTTATTTCATCAGACGAGCCATAAAAGACTACTCTGAGGGAATGGAAAGGAGACTGAGTTCTTAACCGGGTTTAATCTCCGATCATTCAGGTCGTAAGATCTGCATTCCGGATGAGTTGAAGCTGAATCAGAAAGTTTACTTTCAAAATTCATCAGCCGTCAATTAACCGTCAAAAGTTCATTGTTAGTTGAGTCAGGAAGGAGAAAGATTGGAAGGGACTCCGGTTCCGGAAAATTGGCCGAGGTTGATGATAGTCTTAGGACGATCGGATATCTTTCATCGCAAAGTTTGTCGAAAGACGAATTAAAGATGGCTGACCTGAAGGCTTCGTTCGTGAAGATCAATTCGAAAGAAGCGATCGGGCGAACAACTGTAAGATTCTGCTGTAACAGGCCGGATCTGAAAGTCAAAGGCTGGGAGAGAATGCTGAAAAGCCAGAATCGAACAGCCAGTCATAATAACCGTAGTCTGGCACTAAGGGAAACCGCAAGGTGTACCAAAAGTGAATGGGAACCATCCGACGAGGATTGTTCCCATTCGTGTTTTATACGGGTTCGTTTAGTTTACTCTTAATTCGTCGGGCAAGGCAAAGTAAAATGTTGACCCGGAATTGGGTTGAGATTCAAGCCAGATTCTTCCGCCCAGCAACTCGGCCAGGTGTTTGGTAATGGCAAGTCCAAGTCCGTTACCTCCGTATTTTCTGGTTTGCGCCGTTTCAACTTGCCTGAAGCGGTCAAAAATTTTATCGTGATAATCTTCAGGAATACCTATTCCGGTATCTTTTACATAGAATTGTAATTCGCTGTCAATGTGTTTTATACCTATTTCAATGTACCCCGAACTTGTAAATTTCAACGCATTGCCTACAAAATTAACCAGAACCTGCCGAATGCGCGATTCGTCGCTTATAATGAGTAATCCATGTGTTGTATTTCCCGGATTAAGTTTAAATTCAATCCCTTTTGAACTGGCTCGGAATGAATATTCTTTCTGAATATTTGAAATGAGGCTCAGTACTGAAAATTCATTTAGAATCAGGTTAATCTGTCCGGCTTCAATTTTCGAAATATCCAGAATGTCGTTGATAATGGCCAACAGATTATTCCCGCTGGTATTCATCAATGTGGCAAACTCTTTTCTTACTTCAGGGGCGAGGTCTGGAGTTGCAAGCAGATCGGAGAACCCAAGTATGCTATTTAGCGGCGTACGAATTTCGTGCGACATGTTTGCCAGAAATGCCGATTTCAAACGATCGCTTTCCTCAGCCTTTTCTTTGGCTGTGATCAGATCTTTTTCCATTTTTTTGCGGTCGTTGATGTTTTCGCTCAACACGACAAAATTGGTAATTATACCTTCCTGATTTCTGATTGGCGATATCTGAACCGACTCCCAATAGGTTTCGTGATTTTTTGTCCGGTTGAGGTGCTCGCCTTTCCAAACTTCGCCCGCAAAAAGGTTATTTCTGATTTGGGTATAAACTTCGTTCGAGGTATGGCCTGGCTTGAAAATACGTAAAACTCTTCCGATCAGCTCATCTTTGGAATATCCCAAATCGGTTATAAATTTTTTATTTGCATATTCAATTTCTCCGTAGATATTGGTAATGACCACGCTGGCTGGATTTTGCTCAATGGCTACCGAAAGTTTGAGGATTTCCAGATCAGCTCTTTTCCGTTCGCTGATGTCCTCTTTTATTGCCATAAAGTTTACAATCGTGCCCTCTTCGTTTCGAATGGGGGAAATGTGTATCGATTCCCAATATAACTCGCCATTTTTTTTCCTGTTCTGAATTTCAGTCTGGTATTCGTTGCCACTTTTAATAGTTGTCCAAAGCCTTTCATATTCTTCAACCGAAGTTGTGCCTGATTGCAAAATCCTTGGATTTTTCCCTTTTACTTCGTCGAAATGATATCCTGAAATCTCGGTGAACTTTGAATTTGCATACTCAATATACCCTTCAATATCAGTTATGATTATACTTGCCGGACTCTGTTCAATTCCCTTCAATAACTGAATGATTTTCTGTTCATTTTCCTTTTGTAGCGTGATGTCGTGCCCAACACCCACCAATCCGGTTATTTCTCCGGAATCGTTAATTAATGGGATTTTACTGGTTAAAAAGTATCTCTTTTTACCTTGATTGTCGGTGAAGGATTCAAGCTTGTTCCGGATGGGTTGACCAGATTGTATTACCGAAATATCGTCGTTATAGGTTTGTACCGGATCGCCCGGATATGATAATTCCGAATCGGTTTTTCCCAACACGCTCGATTCGTTTGTGCATCCTAATATTTCCAGATCGGCCTTGTTCGATAATAATTTCCTTCCCTCAGTATCTTTTACGTAGATTGGGTCCGGAACATTGTCAATTAATGTTTTCAGCAAAATTCGCTCATCGGCAATTAACTTTTCAGCTTTTCGCCGTTCAGTAATATCCGAAAGGATGAAATGTATTTGTTTTGAAATTCCATTGTCCGCAAGTCCAATCTGTCCTTCAAGGTGAATAAATACAATGGGGCCGTCTTTTTTCTTTAATTCGAATTCGGCCACAATTTTACCCGATGTTTGCGATATTGGAAGCTCCTTCTTCAGCACTTCGGCATATTCGGGTGTCATAAAGTCGCCAAACCATCTTCCAATTACCTCCTCTTTTGTGTATCCCATCAATTCGAGCCAGGTGTCGTTAACCTCAACGAGATAACCATTTCCATCCATTGTTTGGTAGCCAACCGGAGCTTTTTCGTACAATAATTTAAATCGTTCTTCGCTTTTCCGGAGTTCTTCCGTCGGTCGGGTATTGGATAAATGGGTTGCAGTTTTTAACAGTGTTCGTAATGTGAGACAAAAATTTAAATCGTCGATTGGATTGGGGAAGAAGGCTTCAGCATTAGAATCAAGAATTACTTCGAAAGAAACCCGTTGTACAGTATTCGAAGCATAAATAAGCACAGGAATGTGTGAGTATTGTGGTGTGTTTTTTATGTTCTTGCAAATTTTGATACCTGAATTATTGGCAAAATCAGGATTGATAAAAATCGCATCAGGATTTTCTGTATCGATCAAACTTAATAATTCTTCTCCGGAAGAAGAATGTATCATAACAGGATTCTGATCAAGGAGCTGGATCAGCGATTTTATTCGCGATGCGTTTTGGGGAATGTTATCGGCAATAATGTATTTACTCATAATTCTCGATTCTCTCTTGTACCTGAATTTAAAGGCAAAGTAAACGATACTTTCGTCCCTTTATTTAGCGTGCTTTCTATCCATATTTTTCCATTGTGCCGGGTAACAAAGTCTTTGCACAAAATGAGCCCAAGTCCGCTGCCCAATTCATTCTCAGTACCGCTGGTGTTGGTATGTTTGTCAATTTCAAAAATAGCAGTAAGCCTTTCGGGCGATATTCCAATTCCCTTGTCAGTAACCGAAATGCAAACTTCATTTTCAGAGCGAACAGCCGAAATCCTGATTTTTCCATCTTTAAATGAAAATTTGACAGCGTTGGTTACCAGGTTTCTAATAATAGAATCGAGCATATTCCGATCGGCAAAAACCTGCAGACTTTTATTCAGCGATGTTGAAAAGGTAATGTTTTTATGAACTGCAGTACTTTCAACCGTCTTCAAAGCCTCGTTCACCAGCTGGCTGAGATTCAACATTTCCGGAGTAAATTGGCTTTTTTCGGTTTGATTGCGGGCCCAAATCAACAAATTTTCAAGCAACTTGTAGGCATGGCTCGAAGCACTTTCAATAATTTTTAAGCCTTTCAGAAAAGTCTCCTCATCGAGCTCATGAAAATTTTTGACCATCAGGTCGGAGAACCCGATTATTGCATTAAAAGGGCTTCTCAAATCGTGAGCAATGATCGACATAAATTTATCTTTCGTTGCATTTAACTCCTGAAGCTCTTTGGCCTGCTTCTCCAACAGTATTTCAGCATTTTTCCGTTCACTAATCTCGGTTATATGAACAATGTAGCCCGTAATTTCCTTGTTCGAATCAACTGTTGGGTTGATAAAGCATTCGAGGTAACATTTGCCTTGCCGCGTGGTTTCGTATAAATTCTTTTCCCTGATGAGATCAAAATTGTACTCCAGTTCGTATTTAATTGGCTTCCCGGCTTTAATATCAAGTATTCCCTGCGGAGTAAGGTGCGGATTTGAAAACAGGCAGAACCCTCTTATTTCTATGTTGTTGTTGAGTCCGAATAAATCTACACAGGCCTGATTTACTTCAAGTAAAATGCCATTTTTGTCGTACAGTTCAATTGAAATGGGTGATTGTTTAAAGATTTCAATTAGCCTGACATCTTCCAGATTCACAATTTTCCTCTCATTCTTCATTACTTCAATCTTCTGTAGCTATTTTCTATTTTTTATCCGGATAAGCGCTTCCCAAGATATATAATAAAGCTAACTTTTGAAAATTAGGCCAGAATGATTTGTTTGTTTTTGCTTGAAATGGCGAATTTGGTTCAATTATGCCGGATTGTTCATATTTTATTAATGATCGAATTCAATATTTTGTTCTGAAAGTATCACCGGAGTTTTTTACTTTTCACCCTGAAATGCCCAATGAGCTTCAAACTAAAAAATCTCCTGGTTGCATTTGGGTATTGAATAACTGGAAATGCGATGAAACTAAAGCGAAATGTCGTGATGACCAGATAAGGCAGGATGGAAGCTTTTCAGGCTTGTCTTATATTTGAAAACCGATAAACAAACTACAACTAAATGCGACGATTATTTTTCATTATCCTGTTTATAACAAACTTTGCCAATGCTCAGCAGCCTGAAAAGCTTCCAGTTGTTGAAACAGGTTCCAATACATCTGACTTCGCGCTGTGGCAAAAACTGGATTTTTACTTTCACAACAAATCTTTGCCTGACGAAAAATGGATTATCTTCCGTGCCAATTTTGATGGACATTCCTACATTTATGCCGTATCTTTAGAAAAAGCAATCAACTAAAATTTAAACAACAAACGATATGAATAAATCAAGCAAATACTCACTTCTGCTGGCTGTTGCGATAGCTGCACAACTGTTTTTTGACAGTTCGGCATCGGCACAAAAAACTGCTCCGGTAAAAGCTACCTGGCCGCAAATTACGCAGGAAGCAAAACCCTGGAGCCGTTGGTGGTGGATGGGCAGCAGTGTCGATCCGTCAAACCTGAAAGCTGCCATGGAAGCCTATGCAAAAGCCGGTTTGGGCGGATTGGAAATCACCCCAATTTATAGTGTTCATGGCTACGAAAACCGTGAAATCAAATTCCTTTCGCCCGACTGGGTTAAAAACTTCGAATATACCCTTCAGGAAGGGAAACAATTGGGTATGGGTATCGATCTGGCCATGGCTTCGGGCTGGCCTTTTGGCGGTTTGTGGGTAACTCCTGAAGATGCCTGCAAGTTTATGGCTGTGCAATCGTATGCACTACTGAAAGAAGGCGAACAACTGACAGAAAAAGTGGTGATGAGCCAGGAACCTATGCTTCGCACCATCAGCCGTAAGAATCTGGAAATCTCGCAGGTAAAATATCCGATTAGTGCCAACGAGGACAGCCTTCAGAGCTGGGCTGTTGAACAGATACGGTATCCGCGTCCGATGCCGCTTCAGGCGTTGATGGCTTATTCGAACAAAGGAGACATTCTTAATCTGACCTCGAAAGTTGGCGCGGATGGAACGCTAAACTGGACTGCTCCTGAAGGTTTATGGAAGATTTTTGGCGTGTTTGAAGGCTGGCATGGCAAAATGGTTGAACGTGCCGGTCCGGGCGGAGAAGGTGATGTAATTGATCATTTTTCGGATAAGGCAATCGACAATTATCTGAATCATTTTACTGAAACATTTAAAGGACACGATATTAACGGACTTCGGGCATATTTCAACGATTCGTATGAAGTTGACGATGCCCGTGGTGAAGCTGATTACACACCGCTGATGTTCGACGAATTTAAGAAACGTCGCGGCTACGATCTGCGCGAGTATATTCCGGCTTTGGTGGGTCAGGATTCTGACGAATATAACCAGCGGGTTTTATGCGATTACCGCGAAACAATCTCGGATTTGATTCTGGAAAAATACACGCAACGCTGGCACGACTGGGCTGTTAGTGGTGGAAAAATCATTCGTAATCAGGCACACGGCGCTCCGGCCAACATTTTGGATTTGTATGCTGCTGCCGACATTCCTGAAACGGAAGGCGAGGACATTGTAAAAGTAAAAACAGCTTCATCGGTAGCGCATGTGATGGGAAAAAAGCTGGCTTCGTCCGAATCGGCAACCTGGTTGAAAGATCATTTTGAGGCGTCGCTTTCGGATGTGAAACATGCCATCGATTTATTCTTTCTGGCCGGAATCAATCATGTTTTTTATCACGGAACTACATTTTCACCACAGGATGCTCCCTGGCCGGGCTGGATGTTTTATGCCGCGGTGCATTTCGGTCCAACCAATAGCTTCTGGAATGACTTCGGAACCTTGAATACCTACATTGCCCGCACACAGTCGTTTCTTCAGGCCGGAAAACCGGATAACGATGTTTTATTGTATTACCCGATTTCTGACGAATATGCTGTTCGTGGTAAATCGTTGCTGTTGCATTTTGATGGTGCGGCCAAAGGTTCGTCGGTTCGAAAAACAGCCGAATACCTCTTCGATAAAGGATATGCGTTCGATTATATTTCCGACAGGCAGGTGAATAACCTTCAAACCCAATCGGGAAAATTGCAAACTGGTGGAGTTAATTATCAAACAATTTTACTTCCAACGACCAAACTGATTCCGCTGGAAACTTTTGCGAAAGTGATCGATCTGGCAAAAAACGGGGCAACTGTTTTAATGGAAGAACTTCCTAAAGATGTTCCGGGATTCGGGCACCTGGCTGAACGACAGATTTCGTTTCAAGCCCTGAAAAAGTCGCTGAATTTCACGAAAGTGGGTGGTGCAATTCAGCGTGCAAAAGTAGGTAAAGGCCAGATTTTACTCGGAAATCTTTCGGAGATACTGGTGCAGGCTAAAATACGTCACGAAATTATGGTCGATCATGGTTTGCAGTGTGTTCGGCGTGTTGATGGCACCACAACAACTTATTTCATTGCCAACCGGGGTGCTGAGACAATCGATAGAATGGTTGCGCTGGAAACTAAAATCGGATCGGCAGTTTTGTATAATCCGATGAATGGCAGTTTGGGCAAAGCAAAAACAATTTCTTCAGACAAATTCGGCGAAGTTTATCTGCAGTTGAAACCGGGAGAGAGTTGTTTGGTTCAGATTTTCCCCGGAAAAGTTAATGCTCCGGAGTATGTCTATCAAAAAGCGGCTGGCGATGCAATTAACCTGAATTCAGGCTGGGATTTATCGTTTGTTTCCGGAGGACCTGTTTTACCGGCTCCGGTAAAATTAACCACGCTGGGTTCGTGGACCTATTTGGGCGATTCGTACAAAGCATTTTCCGGAACAGCTGTGTACAAAACCTCGTTCACTAAACCTGCCGGAACTGCAGCTTCGTATCGTCTTGATTTGGGGAAAGTGGCTCACAGCGCCCGTATTATCCTGAATGGAAAAGAACTGGCGACCTTGATCTGTGCACCATTTACTGTTGACATTCCTGTTTCGGAAATGAAAGCTGAGAACACGCTGGAGATTTCGGTGACCAACCTGATGGGCAATCGCATTGCCGACATGGAACGCAAAGGCCAACCGTACAAGATATTTTATAATGTGAATTTCCCGTCGAAGGAAGCCAAAAACCGTGGTGCCGATGGCTTATTCACAACGCTTAACTGGAAACCACAAATCTCCGGATTATTTGGCCCTGTTTCGTTAACGCCGCTTCAACCAGTGAAATAATAGTAACCACATAGGCCACAATAGAAAAGAATTTTCTCTTTCAAACTCTGTGGTTATCTGTGTGCTCTGTGGTTAAAGTTGAGTTTAAAATTTTATTTATGTGCTCTATGTATCTATGTGGTTCAAAATTTAAGTTTTTATTCGTTGCGTTGGTTTTCGTTGGATGTCAGTCGGCTCGGAAACCAGTGAAAATTGACCGGTTTGCGTTGGTAACCCGAAACAATGTGGTACTGGAGCAGCCCGATACGCTGGCCAGTCTTTCGCTTGGAAACGGCGAATTTGCATTTACTACCGACATTACCGGACTTCAGACTTTTTATAAAGAATATGAATTGGGCGTGACCTTGGGAACACAGTCGAACTGGGGCTGGCACACGTTTCCGAATACGGAGAATTTCAACGTCATGCAAAGCGCTGCATATTCCGATTACCGGGGTCGCAAAGTTCCTTATCTGGCGCAGAATGCCAAGTCGGGGAAGGACGCCGAAGCAACCAACTATTTCCGCGAAAATCCGCAGCGTTTGCAACTGGGAGTGGTTCGCTTGCTTCTGAAAAAAGCAGATGGCTCTGAAGTGAAACTAACCGATATTCAGCAGCCCAAACAGCAGCTTAATCTTTGGGAAGGCCGCATCAGCAGCGAGTTTTCGGTTGAAGGTCAGCCCGTAAAAGTAGAGGTTTTCTGCCATCAGCAAAAAGATATGGTTTCAGCCAAAATCAGTTCGCAGCTGATTGAAAAAGGTCAACTGAAAGTGGAGTGGATTTTCCCTTATGCCGTGCCTGTTAACACGCATTCGGGTTATGATTTTGCTTCGGTTGACAAGCACCAGTCGAAACTGGAAAAAGCAGGGGCGAACAGCGCGAAAATTCTGCGGACTTTGGATAATAATCATTATCAGGTGAAAATGGATTGGGCTGGTCAGGCCGAGCTTAAGGAAACCGAAAAACACCATTTTGTATTGTCGCCAAAATCAGGCAACTCACTCGAATTTAGCTGTTTGTTTACTCCGGAAATGAATGATGAAAAGTTGCCTGCTTTTGCTGAAACCGAAAAAGAGAATTTGGATAGCTGGAAAACCTTCTGGGAAACCAGCGGTGTCGTAGATTTTTCGGCATGTACCGATCCTCGCGCCAAAGAACTGGAACGCCGCTTTGTATTGTCGCAATACCTTACAAAAATTCAGAATTCGGGCAATTTGCCGCCGCAGGAAACCGGTTTGGTGTACAACAGTTGGTATGGAAAAGCACACCTCGAAATGCACTGGTGGCACTCGGCGCATTTTGCCAACTGGGGTCATGCCGAGGTGTTGGATAAGCAACTGGAATGGTATCACACCATTTATCAAAAAGCGCTCGAAACTGCTCAAATGCAGGGATTCAAAGGAGTTCGCTGGCCAAAGATGGTTGGTCCCGAAGGACAAAACAGTCCATCAGGAGTGGGCAGTTACCTCATCTGGCAGCAACCGCACATTATTTATATGGCCGAGCAGTTGTACCGCAGCAATCCATCGCCCGAAATCCTGAACAAATACAAAGACCTGGTTTTTGCAACCGCAGAGTTCATGGCCGATTTTGCCGTGCCTGATTCAAGCGGACAAGTTTACAATTTGCTGCCTCCGCTCATTCCGGCCCAGGAACACTGGAAACGCGAGACCACCATGAATCCGCCTTTCGAACTTGCCTATTGGCACTGGGGATTGACTGTTGCCCAGGAATGGCGGAAGCGTCTGAACATGCAACCCGAACCGCTGTGGGAAAATGTTCGCAACAATATGGCGGCTCCCGATCAGGAAAATGGTGTGTACCTTGGAATTGCTAAGGCATCCGATTCGTACACCAATCCAAAAGCCATAACCGACCATCCGATGGTAACCGGTACGGTTGGGATGCTTCCGATGTGGGATAAAGTCGATCCTGAAGTGATGCGCAAAACCCTGAAAAAAGTAATGAGCAACTGGGACTGGCCAACCTCCTGGGGCTGGGATTACCCCATGGTGGCCATGTGTGCTACTCGCCTGAATGAACCCGAAATTGCTCTGGAAGCCTTGCTGAAAGACGTTCAGAAAAATACCTACCTGAAAAACGGGCACAATTACCAGAGTCAGCGCCTGCGCATTTATTTGCCCGGCAACGGCGGTTTCCTGAAAACCATTTCGCTGATGTGCGCCGGATGGGAAGGCTGCACCACCGAAAATCCCGGTTTTCCGAAGGACGGTAAATGGAATGTAAGATGGGAAGGTTTGGTGAAAGATTTTTAGTGTTTTTACCCCTGACAGGGTTTTAAACCCTGTCAGGGGTAAAAATATTGATAGATGTAAATTATCCTTTGTCGTTTGCCTTTAGGCAACGGATAAAAGACAAGAAAAGAAAAAAGGCGCATCAGTCAATCATTTTTGAAATACAAATGCAGTATGCGCCGCATTGGAATACCATTTAAATCATTTCCTGAAAAGGATTTGATTAGGGTGGTACAAATTAAAATCGTCTCTAATTAAAGAACTAATACCAATATCAAAACTGACTAATTTTCTACACAACGGAAGATTTGCGTATATAAAACCTGAGTTATGAAATTAATTTGGACTATTTTCCTGTTTGCTTTTTCCTGTCTCCATTTAGTTGCGGCTCCCACTCAAAAGCAAACCCTTTTCCTTTCCGGAACCGACAATACGCACACCAAAACCTGGGAATTCTTTTGCACTTCAGGAAGAAACAGTGACGTGTGGTCGAAGATTGAAGTGCCGTCGCACTGGGAACAACAAGGATTTGGCGAGTACGATTATGGTCGCGATTACCGTACCTACGGCAAGAAATTCAAGTTTGCCGACGAAAAAGGCATGTACAAATACACTTTTCAGGTTCCGGCAGACTGGAAAAACCGGAAGGTTTTTATCGTGTTTGAAGGCTCGATGACCGACACTGAAGTGAAAATCAACGGTCAATTGGCCGGACCAATTCATCAGGGCGCTTTTTACCAGTTCCGATACGACATTACGGACAAACTGAAGTTCGGGCAAACCAATTTATTGGAAGCTACTGTCAGCAAAATGTCGGACGAACCATCGGTGAACCGCGCTGAGCGTTTTGCCGATTATTGGGTGTTTGGTGGTATTTTTCGTCCGGTTTACCTCGAAGCTTTTCCAGAAGAACACATTGAACGCGTGGCCATCGACGCCAAAGCTGACGGCTCGTTTGCGATGGATGTTTTTGTTCAAAATCTGAAGGTATCCCGCACGGTTTCTGCCGAAATCATTGATTCAAAAAATAAAGTGATTGCTACCTGCAATGCATCCGGCAAAGATTCACTGGTAACCTTAAACTGCAAGGTTTCTAATCCCGAATTGTGGACAGCCGAAACACCCAACAGATATACCGTTCGGGTTTCGCTGAAAAACGGTAAGAATGAATTGTATTCGACTTCTGAAAAATTTGGTTTCCGCACCATCGAAATCCGGCAGGGCGACGGCATTTATCTGAATGGCGTAAAAATCAAGATGAAAGGCATCAACCGCCATGCATTTTGGCCCGAAACCGGTCGCTGCCTGAACGACCAAATTAATCTCGACGATGTGAAGCTGATCAAGTCGATGAACATGAATGCCATTCGTTGCTCGCATTATCCGCCGGACAAAAGTTTCCTGAATTACTGCGATTCACTTGGCTTGTATGTACTCGACGAACTGGCCGGTTGGCAAAATGCCTACGCGACGGCTCCCGGCGCCAAACTGGTAAAGGAAATGGTGGTACGCGACTGCAATCATCCGTCGATTATTTTCTGGAGCAACGGCAACGAAGGCGGCACCAACAAGGAACTCGACGATGATTTTGCGATGTACGACAAATCGAATCGACCTGTCATTCATGCGCATCACCGTCCGGGCAACGATTTCAACGGCATCGACTGCAATCATTACGAAACCTATTACAGTTCGAAAAAAATATTTGCTGAAGGCAAAATTTACATGCCAACCGAGTTCCTTCATGCGCAGGATGATGGCGGTGGTGCTGCCGGACTGGAAGATTTTTGGGAATTATTCTGGAAGACACCGAATTCCGGAGGTGGATTTACCTGGGTTTTAACTGACGAGGGAATCGTTCGTACTGATTTGAACGGTTTTATCGACGTCAACCGGGTGAATGCGCCCGATGGGGTGGTTGGTCCGCACCGCGAAAAAGAAGGCAGTTATTACGCATTCCGAGAAATTTATTGCCCCGTAAAAATCAGCCTGAAAAAACTTCCGGAGCAATTCGAAGGTAAAATACCGGTTGAAAATCGCTACCACTTTACCAACCTGAAAAATTGCCGTTTCGAATGGCAACTGGTCAATTTCAGCACGGTAATCGACCGTCAGGTTGCACACAAAGTACTAAAAAGTGGAATTGCCCAAAGTCCAGACTTAAAACCTTTGGAATTTGGAACTTTGAACTTTGAACTCCCCGCCGATTACAAAAAATACGATGCACTTTACCTCAAGGTCTTCGACCGTTCCGGCGAAGAAATTTATTGCTACAGTTGGAAGATTGGCGGCAACCTTCGTGCGGTTTCGCAACTGGTAAAAATGGACATCAGCGAGCAGGAAAAGCAGCAACGCGAAAAGCTGAAAGCTGCCGGAATTGAGGCTGACAATATTTTGCCCATCGAACAGCAATCGGCCGATCTTTCGAAAGAAAATGGAGTTGCTGAACTGACAGAAAACGACAGTCTTTTTATCTTGAAAGCCTCCGGAATTGCGGTGACTTTCAGTCGAAAAGATGGTAGAATCCGCAAAGTAACCAACGATCTTGGATTGCCGATTCCATTTAGCAATGGACCGGTTCTGGTTAGCGGAAACGCTCGACTGGAAAGCATTCAGGCTAGAAAAGGAGAGAAAAGTTGTTCGCTGGAAATGAGCTATTCCGGCGATATGCGGAAGGTAATCTGGACGATGTTTAGTAGTGGCTGGCTGGCGATGGATTACGAATACCAGGTGGCAGGCGAGCAGAAATTTTGCGGAATCAGTTTCGATTTTCCGGAGTCGGATGTGATTGGCACCAAATGGCTGGGCAAAGGTCCGGCGCATGTGTGGAAAAACCGCATGGCCGGAGGCGTACTCGATGTGTATCAGCGCATGTACAACAACCGTTTGCCAGCTGATAATTCGTGGGGATTGCCGCAATTCAAGGGTTATTTCCCCGAAGTTTCGTGGATGGAGTTCAATACTGTTGACGGCAAATTTACGGTTGTAGCGCAGGACGATGATTTGTTTGTGCGCCTGTTCAACTTCTACGGAATTTCAGGACCAAAAAATTACCCGGAATTACCGGTTGGCGACATTTCATTTCTGGATGCGATTCCCCCAATTGGGACCAAGCTGGCGATGGGCATCAGCAACGACACCTGGAATCTTGGACCAATGGGCGAACTGAATAAAATGGACAAACCTGTCAAACGAACACTGTATTTTTATTTTGGATTGCTGAATTAAACGAAAAGGCCTAACAGGTTTTCAAAACCTGTTAGGCCTGGAAATACTGATATGACAACAAGAAGAACATTCATCCAACAAACCCTTTTAGCCGGAGGCGCTTTATTCGCTTCGGGAATAGCCGGTTTTGCCGCTGCTCCTGAAAAAAGCTACAGCAAAAAGGACATTTCATCCTTCGCCAAACGGTTGAAACCATTGGGTCGGATTCTGGAACTGGAAGGCTACTACGTTTGGGGCACCAGTCCGATTGTTGCGCCCGACGGCAAAATCCACGTGTTCTTTTCACGGTGGGACGCTAAAAAGGGAATGGGTGGCTGGATTAACGGTTCGGAGATAGCCCATGCTGTGGCCGATCAACCGGAAGGACCGTATTACAACATCGAAATCATTCTGGCTCCGCGTGGCGAGGGCTATTTCGACGGAACCACCTGCCACAATCCGCACATTCAGTTGGTCGATGGCAAATATTGCCTGTTTTATATCGGTAATTCGAATAAAAAAACCAATACCAAACGCATCGCAATGGCCACGGCTGATTCACTTTACGGGCCGTGGAACCGTCCGGAAAAACCTTTGCTGGAAGTCGGTTCAACAGGAGCCTGGGACGACCATTGCACCTCGAATCCGGCATTTCTGAAACATTCGAACGGGCAATATTGGCTGTATTACAAATCGTGGAATACCGAGGAATATGAGCATCCTGCGGATCCTGCTATTCGTGGAAACCGGAAATATGGACTGGCCATTGCCGAAAAGCTCGAAGGGCCGTACGTGAAATACTCCGGAAACCCGATTTTGGATTATTCGAAACTGGGCAACAACCGCCAGTTGGAAGATGGCAATGTGTTTATGGAGAATGGCCGCTTTTACATGCTGGCGCGCGACATGGGACGTTTTGATCACGAGGTTGGAATTATTCTCGAATCGAAGGATGGGATTCATTGGTCGGAGCCGAAGATCGGTTATTTTGGCTACAGTCATTATTTGCAGCAACCGCCTGCACCGGCATATCTGAAGAAATACGGTCGGTTTGAACGACCGCAAATCCTGATGCAAAACGGCCACCCCACGCATCTGTTCGTGGCTTCGCAGGGTGGCAAGTACATGACCTCGACCAATTTTGTTTTTGAAGTAAAGTAGAATTAAGAACCACATAGAACACATAGTTTTAAATCTGTGTAATCTGTGGTAAAACATACGAATATGAAGCTTAGAACATTACTTATGCTTTTAGGATTGGTGTTTGGACTGAATCTTCAGGCCAAAGACAAAACAACGATTTTTACCATTGGCGACTCTACCGTGAAAAACGGCAAGGGCGACGGTGCGAACGGCCAGAGAGGCTGGGGCGACCCGTTTCAGCAATATTTTGATACCACCAAAGTGTTGGTAAAAAACCGTGCGCTGGGAGGAACCAGCAGCCGCACCTTTCAAACCAAAGGCTTGTGGGACGAGGTGTTGAAAGAATTGAAGAAAGGCGATTTTGTGCTTATGCAGTTTGGCCACAACGACGGCGGTGCCATCAACGACACACTTCGCGCCCGTGGAACCATCAAAGGTGTTGGCGAGGAAACCGAAGAAATCGACAACCTCATTACCAAACAGCACGAGGTGGTGCATAGCTATGGCTGGTACCTGCGCAAAATGGTTCACGAGGCCAAAGCGAAAGGTGCCACGCCAGTTATTGTGACTCCCATTCCGCGCAACGATTGGGAAAACGGAGCCATCAAACGCACACCGGGCAGTTATCCCGATTGGGCGATGCAGGTGGCTCGTCAGGAAGGCATTCAGTACATCGATTTAAATAAGAAAATGTCGGAAAAGCTGGATAGGCTGGGAGAGGCGCAGGTTACTGGCGCGTATTTTTTTGCCACCGACCACACGCACACTTCGGCAAAAGGAGCCATGCTGGCCGCTTCGTTGGTGGTTGATGGTATTCGTGCCAACAAGAAAATTGGCTTAAAGCCGTATCTACTGAAAAGTCCTCAGATCAATCCTGAAAAATTTCAAGCTCCGGCGGTTTTTTGTTTCGATTTTGGTTCGGAGCAATCTAATCCGGGCTGGACTGCTGTTACCAAAAAGTCGGTTTACTCGGCTGAAAAGGGCTATGGACTGATCCCTTCAGGAGAAATGGAAACGGGCAACAATGCCGTATTGAACAAACCTAATTCCGATTTCCTGAGCAGTAAAAAGCCATTTTATTTTACGGTTGACCTGCCGGAAGGGCATTACCGGGTGCTGATCACGTTGGGCGGTTCGGCGGAAGGCTCTTCAACTACCCTGAAAGCGGAGTCGCGCCGGTTGTTGTTCGAAAATGTGAAAACAGCTTCCGGAGAAACGGTGCGGAAAATGGTGGTGGTGGATGTGCGTTACCCGCAGATGAAAAATCAGGAGGGCATTAAACTGAAAGAACGTGAATTGAATTACCTGAACTGGGACCACAAACTGACGCTCGAATTCAATGGCGAGCATCCTTGCGTGGCGGCCATCGAAATACAAAAAGCTGATGAGTTGCCCACTATCTTTTTAGCCGGAAATTCAACTGTGACCGATCAGGAAAATGAGCCCTGGGCCTCGTGGGGACAGATGTTCCCGAATTTCTTGAAGCCCGAAGTGGTGGTAGCCAATTATGCCGAATCGGGCGAAACGCTGCTGGGGTTTAAACACGAAAACCGCCTGCAAAAGATTTTGAGCCAAATGAAAACCGGCGATTACCTGTTCATGGAATTCGCGCACAACGACCAGAAACCCGGCGGAAACCACCTCGACGCGATGACCACCTACAAGGATGAACTTCGGTATTATATGTCCGAAGCACGGAAGAAAGGGGCTAAACCGGTGCTGGTTACTTCGACCAACCGACGCCGTTTCGACGAGAAAGGAAAGATTATCAACACGCTGGAAGAATTTCCGGAGGCCATGCGCCAACTGGCCAAAGAGCAAAATATTCCGCTGATCGACCTGAATGCGATGAGCAAATCGCTGTACGAAACGCTCGGCGTGGAAAACTCGAAGAAAGCGTTTGTGCATTATCCGGCCAACAGTTACCCCGGACAGGACAAGCCGCTGGCTGACGATACGCATTTTAATCCGTATGGCGCCTACGAACTGGCCAAATGCGTGACGCAGGCCGTGCTGCAGACCATTCCCGATCTGGCCAAATATGTTCGAGACGATTGGAAAACTTTCGATCCGGCCGCGCCCGATCCGGTTGCCCAGTTCCGCTGGTACGACAGTCCGGCAGTGAATTTGATTAAGCCGGATGGAAATTAATTTGAACCACATAGAACACATAGGAATTTGAAATTTTGCCTTGTTAGAATCTGTGTTATTACCCCAGCGGGGTAAAATATCAATAGCCCCCAGTTTTAACCGGGGGTACAAGAAATAGAGCCAATGCCGTACGCGGGAAAGTGTTCAAAAAAGAGTTGAAGTTCTTTCGGACGGAATAGAGTGAATCTAAAAAGAGCGGAATATTAATTGCAAATCACAATAAACACAAAATCAATGAAGAAACTAACGCTATTTATGGTCCTGCTGATTGTTGCGACAGGGCTGGCCGGGGCGCAGAACCTTCCGGCGAAAAAGGATATCATTGACAAAATGGTGCTCGCCAATGCCTATTTCATGAAGAAATGGCCCGACACCGGAAAAACCATCATCACCAACAAGGAGCGGCAGAGCAATATCTGGACGCGCGCCGTGTATTATGAAGGACTGATGGCGCTGTACTCGGTCAATCCGGATAAGGCGTATTACGATTACGCGATGTCGTGGGGCGAGGCGCACAAATGGGGCCTCAATGGCGGTGTGAAAACCCGAAATGCCGATAACCATTGCTGCGGCCAGACTTACCTCGATTTGTACGAGAAGGAGAAAAAGCCGGAGATGATTAAAGACCTGAAAGAGTCGATTGATGCGATGATTGCTTCGGATAAAATTGACGACTGGACCTGGATTGATGCCTTGCAAATGGGAATGCCGGTGTATGCTAAACTTGGAGTGATTACTGGCGACAAGAAATACTCGGAACGGATGTACCAGATGTACATGGACTCGAAGGTTCGCCAGGGATTTTACAATCCGGCCGATGGCTTGTGGTGGCGCGACAAGGATTTCCGGCCTCCGTACAAAGAGCCGAATGGCGAAGATTGCTACTGGTCGCGCGGAAACGGCTGGGTGGTGGCTGCCCTGGTGCGCGTGATGGAAATTGCGCCGAAAGACCCGCACTACAAGGAATACAAAAAGACTTACCTCGCGATGATGAAAGCCTTGCTGCCGATTCAGCGTGCCGACGGTTTCTGGAATGCCAGTTTGCACGATCCAACCAACTTTGGTGGCAAGGAAACTACAGGAACCGGCTTGTTTGTTTACGGCATGGCCTGGGGCGTGAACCACGGCCTGCTGAGCGCCAAAAAATACATGCCTGCCATTGTAAAAGGCTGGAATGCCATGGCCAACGAATCGGTGCATGCCGACGGCTATTTAGGCTTTGTGCAGGGAACCGGCAAAGAACCAAAAGATGGCCAACCAGTGACCTACGACAGCAAACCCGACTTTGAGGATTACGGCCTCGGCTGTTTCCTGCTGGCCGGCAGCGAAGTATGGAAAATGGCGAAGTAAAAGGATTTATATTGAGGGTTTCACTGGGGTGAAGCCCTCAATTATTTTTCTATTCTAATTATAAGGCTTTTAGTTTCTTTTATAAAATCACCTGCTAATTGTGAGGCATTCCATTCAATTATTTCTTGAATATTTTTTTTAATTGAGTCGTCTGATTTATGTAATTTCTCCTTCCACCTATCTAACGACTTTAATAATTCGATAGTTATACGTAATCGGCTCTCTGTAATCGAATTTCCCTTAGGCAAAGTCGTAAAATGTAAACCCCAATATAAGTATATATTTTCGTCTTTCGTTCCTTTTGTAATATCAAGACTTTGATGTAAGGAATTTAGAATAGTGTCACTAAATAATGAATCATAAAATGATTCAGCGAATTTGGTTGCTGTATTATTACTGATATTCCAAAGAGTGCCTATATAGCCACGAGAACCAGAGCTAATAAATGCCATAGCTATTTCATACCATGACCAACAGGTATTATTGAAAATAATAGGAGAAAGAATGCCTGCAAGAATATTAAACATTGCTTGGTAATTAAAATCAGAACATTTTATTGAACAAGAATCGAGAATATTCTTAATTGGTTTCCTATTCGGTTTTTCAAATTTAGAAATAGCGCTAAACATATCTGCAAAGACATAGTGAGGGTAATTTTCTTTTTCCTTTTTACCTGTTTTCCAATCGAAACCATCAAATTCTCTAATGATTCTTTTTGTCATAACTGGTATTAGTTCTTTTTTGGGAGATGGGGCAAAAGTGACTACCTCATCAAATTTAACCGTGTGAATTTGACCATCTCTATCCTTAAAAGTCTCATTTAATTCAAACCCATCAATTTCACCACCGTGACTACAGAGATGAAGAATGCTAAAAGGAAATTCTTTGATATTAAAATCTAGGTTGTGCGCGGTAGCTGAGGGCCCAATTAATTCCCTTACGTTATAATTATTCTGGATTAACGTAAGCATTCGCTGAAGTGCGTATTCTAATTTTGGATGTCAGTCTTTAAGTTTGCTATTTACTTCAAAGACAAACGACATGTATAATGAGAAAAAATTCCGGGCCATCTATGACGAGTTTCTGGCATCGGGCCTGACCATCCGTGATTATTGCGCCAATCAACAAATGAATGAGGCCAAGTTCTATTATTGGCAGCACAAGCTGAAAGGACTATTGCCACCTAAAAGTGGATTCATCCCTGTGGTTTTTGAGAATGGTGGGCAAGCCCAGTCATCCCGTGTTCCAGCCCCTGTGCAGCCAGAGTCGGCAAGCTTTTCAACCCCTGAAGCTACAACCCCAACCATATCCTGTGAGATAAGCTATCCGAACGGAGTGCAAGTAAAACTGAACGGATTGCCAGACGCACAGATGTTAAGGTCGCTGTTGGTTTTAACACGCCGGTAGCATGTTCAGCCTCACTTCGTCAATGCGGTATTACCTGTATTCGTACCCGACCGATATGCGCCGGAGCTTTTACACCCTGAGCGGAATGGTGACCAACCAAATGGGTCGCAACGTTCAGGACGGTGATGTGTATATCTTTATCAACCGGCAGTGTACCAGCATGAAAATCCTGCACATGGAATGCGGCGGCCTGGTGATTTATCACATGAAACTGGAACAGGGCAGTTTCAAACTTCCTGCTTTTGATGAAAACACCAACACGTTCCAAACCAATTGGCAGGATCTGATGATGATGGTTCGCGGTGTTTATCTGGATGGAAAAATGAATAAAAAAAGATGGGAAAAACCTTCAGAACAGTAGTGTTTGTTATACTTTTTGTTTGGCTATAAAACTGATATTTAGTATCTTCGAGCCATTAAAGACAAGGGAAATGACAGTTGACGAAGAGCTTTTTTTACAACAAATACTGGAAGATCGCGACCGGCTTTTTAGGGAAACTTCCCGGCTTAAAAGTCAACTTTCCAGCTACCAAAACTTCGAATCGGAAAGAAGCTCCTATCAGCATGAACTTGAGGAAAATAAGCAGACCATCAATAAGCTGAAACAACAAATTGAGATGCTCCAGCGAAAAATCTGGGGCAAATCCAGTGAACGGTACATCAATGAAGACCCACTGCAACGAAAACTCGATTTTGAGGGACTTGACCTTCTTCCAGAGGAAAAAGAACTTGCCACCAGCGCCAAAGAGGAGATCGAAAAATACAAGACCATCCGTGTTGTAGAGGTAAAAGAAAAAAGGCATCCGGTACGCCAACCGCTGCCCGAAGGCCTCCCAAGAGAAGAAACCCATATTTATCCTGAAAATATCAATTCGGAGAACTGGACCGAACTAACTCCGGAAATTACTGAAATACTGGAACGCGAACCATCCCGCTGGTATGTGCGCCGGATCGTCCGCCATAAATACGCGTTGAAAGACAAAAGCCAGGATGTGGAAAAGCAAATCATTACCGCCTCTATGCCCGCACTACCCATAGCCAAAAGCTATGCCGGGGCAAGCGTTTTGGCCGACATCATCATCGACAAATACGTGAACCATCTTCCGTTTTACCGCCAGGTACAGATGTTCAAGCAACAGGGTATATCCATTGCCCCGGCAACCATAAACGGCTGGTTCCAGGGTGTGGCCGATCTGATGCGGCCCACCTATTACCGGCTAAAGGAGATGATCCTGGATTCGGATTATATCCAGAGTGATGAAACCACGATCCCGATTATAAACAACGAAAAGCACACCACAATAAAAGGGTACATCTGGATGATCCGCGCGGTTATGGACAACCTGGTCATTTTCCATTACGACCACGGTTCGCGGGCACAAAAAGTCGCACTGCAATTGTTTAAAGATTACCAGGGAGTGATCCAGAGTGATGGTTATGCCGTTTACGATATTTACGAAAACAAAAAGGGTGTTCTGCCCATTGGGTGCTGGGCTCATGCCCGGCGTAAATTTGAAGAGGCTTTGGCAGAGGACAAAGTCAGGGCTTCTTATGCCCTGGAGCAAATAGGGCTGCTCTATGATGTGGAACGGCAAGCCGACCAGCAGCAACTCCCATATCAGCAGCGGGCCGAGCTGCGATCCCGGTTGGCTTACCCCATTATGGTAGCCTTCGAAAAATGGTTATTGAATGAGATTCCCAAAGTTTTGCCCAAAGGGCGTATCGGCAAAGCCATCCGGTACACCTATAACATTTACCACAAGTTGACCCGGTACCATTTGGATGGGAGGTTGAAAATCGACAACAACCTTGGGGAAAATGCAATCAGGCCAATCGCTTTAGGACGGAAGAACTGGCTGTTCTGTGGGAACGACGATGCCGCCGAAAATGCAGCAATCATTTATTCCATGCTGGGCTGCTGCAAGGCTCACGAAGTAAACTTCCGAGACTGGCTTGTCTTCTTCCTGAATAACATCCACAAGTACGATAACGATTACAGCAAGGACCTGGCCGAACTGCTTCCGCACAACTTCAAACTGTAAACCGGTAAATAATCGAACTGATCCGGTCTCCGAAGCCTCTCAAAGTTCTCCGAACATTTTAGAGAAACTCTGAAAATGAGATGCAAATCTTCTATGAAAACAAGACGGGGTTTACCGAATGGTTACGGATTAACTTATTTTTTACGAACTCCGTTTCTTCATTTGAAAATTCTAAAGGTGAAAAAACGATACTAGATTCAATAATGAAATTTGATTCATAATATATTCCGTTAAATACAAAAAAATCCGGTCGCAAATAGAGATGAACATGAGATATCGGAATAATATTTTCTAATACAAGGGAATAAGGAATTCCTATTGTGAAGAATGTTGCAAATTTATATTTTGAAAAGTTTATACCCTCGATCGAGTCATAGACTTCGGCTCTCAAGTTGTTAATTTCATAAGTATTTCCACACGTCCAAGCTTTAATTAATGAATTTACCTGACTAGCATCTATTTTAGGAGGATCGATAATAGCAACACTTGCACAAATACTTAAAGCATAATTAATAGCAGTAATCGTAGATGTCATTCTTATATCTTCAATTACGACTAGTCCATCAAGATTTTCAGAAGGTAAAATGATATCGTCTGACGTATTGTCAATTTGTAAATACTGATTCTTTTTAGCTGCTTGAAATAAACTTTGTAAAATACACTTCTCATTAGACCTTAAAGCTTCTTTCTTTTCACATATGCTGCCAAGATAAAGGTGAACTTCTTCTTCATTTTGAATGTCAATCACGTTATATTTATCAAGGAAACTTAGATAAGATTTTTGTTTTTCATCTAGACCACCCAAAATTAGATATTCGCAACTTCCAATCATGTTAAGTGTATTAGAAAGTTTGATGTCCAATTCTTCCATTAAATTAACGCTTATATAGTCCTCATGAAATCCTTCAATTATTTTGTCTGGTTTCGAAATTGTGACAGTCTTGCATTCAAAAAAGGGAGTATAAAAATCCTTATTGTAGGTATAACTTGAAATTAATGCGGCAATATTGATTGACGTGCTATTTACAATGCAAAAAAATTTCTTGTCAAATTCTGGAAGTTTAAAACTCATTTTGTTTTAACAGTTATTGTTAATGGTTTGAAGAGTGCCTTTATAATTGCTCCTATTGTAAAGACCTTCAAATATCGTATTTTCTTGTAGTATTATTGATAATCAAAGGTTTTATTTGGTTGATTTTGTGCACAAAACCTTTCTCTCAACTCTTTCTTAATTCTTCGTGTATCTTAGTGAAACCTTCGTGTTCTTTGTGGTTTCAGCACTATCTTTACCAGCGTAAATCAATTCGCACATTCCATGATTCAGGATATTCACCCGCACCGCTTCAGTAACCTGTATTTGGCCAACCGCACGCCTCAGGACGACGATTACATTCTTCATTACCAGGGAAATACCATATTGCTCAAAACCAAAGACGAAATAGTTACCCTTCCGCAGAAAAAAGATTTTCAGGAGTTGGGTGAGTCGGCCGAATGCGTTTTCCTGTTTACGCTCGATGAGGTGCCGTGCTTCCTGGTTTGGAGCGAGCTGAAATACGACAATCCGCAACTGGCCTTTACCGAAATTGGTTTTTTCCGCAGCACCGCGCAGCGCGAAATTGGCTGGGTGAGTCTGGTGGGGCTTCACCTGCGCAACTGGTATCAGCAAAACCGTTTCTGCGGCGTTTGCGGCACCCGCACTCAACACAAATCCGACGAGCGGGCGGTGGCTTGTCCGGCCTGTAACACGGTGGTTTATCCCAAAATTTCGCCGGCCATTATTGTGGCCATCCTCAGCAACGATAAGATTTTGCTGGCCCGAAACTCGAATTTCACAGGTGGCTGGTACTCGCTGGTGGCCGGTTACACCGATGTAGGCGAAACGTTGGAAGAAACCGTGCGCCGCGAAGTGAAGGAAGAAGTGGGGCTCGATGTGTGGAACATCCGCTATTACAAGAGTCAGCCCTGGGAGCTTTCGGGTTCGATGATGATTGGTTTTATTGCCGAGGCCGACGAAAACCAACCGATACAAACCGACGATAAAGAGATTACCCACGCCGCCTGGTTCACCCGCGACAATCTGCCAAACCATCCGAAAAATGTGAGCATTGCAGGTGAGATGATAGAGTTGTTTGAAAGGGGAGAGTTGTAAAAGCCTCATCCCCAACCCTTCTCCGAGGGAGAAGGGAGCAGGGTAGTGGTTTTATGAAGTTCTCACTTTGAGGAAAATAAGTTGTAAGTTTCTGCTGACAAAAGTCCCCCGTTTGGGGGATTAGGGGGCAACTTAATGATATCCTTCACTAAAAACCTTTATTTTTGAAAGAACTAAATCAATAAATCATGACACTCAAAAACCTAAAAACCTTTCTGCTACTTGGCTTTGTGCTGAGCTTCTTCCTTGTTTCGGCTCAACCGGTTGAAAAACTTGTCAAAATTATTGTCGCGCCCGATCATGCCAATTGGGTGTACAAACCGGGCGAAAAAGCCAGTTTCCAGGTTGCGGTGATGAAAAACAGCGAACTTCTTCAGAATGTCAAAATCAGGTACGAATTTGGTCCGGAGATGCTTACTCCAACCAAACGCGATTCTGCGGTTTTAAAAGTTGGTCAGTTTAAAATTGACGGAGGAACCATGAAAGATCCGGGATTCCTGCGTTGCAAAGTGTCGGTTGTGGTCGATGGCGTTCGCTACGAAAACCTGGCCACTGCAGCTTATTCTCCTGAGCTGATTAAGCCGACTACAGAAGTTCCAGCCGATTTCGTGCAGTTTTGGGACAAAGCCAAAGCCGAAGCTGCCAAAGTTCCGATGGATGCCAAGCTTACTTTATTGCCCGATCGTTGTACCGAAAAAGTGAATGTTTACCACGTCAATATTCAGAATTATCGACCCGGAATGCGCCTTTACGGAATTCTTTGCGTCCCTAAAAAAGCAGGAAAATATCCGGCAGTGCTGAAGGTTCCCGGAGCCGGTGTGCGTGCTTATGCCGGCGATGTGGCGATGGCCGAAAAAGGTGTTATCTCTTTGGAAATTGGCATTCACGGCATTCCGGTAACGATGGATCCTTCAGTTTACCTCGATTTGGGTAAAACAACCCTCGATGGCTATCCATTTTTTAACCTCGACGACCGCGACCGCTATTATTACAAACGCGTTTACCTGGGCTGCGTCCGCGCGATTGATTTTCTGTATTCACTGCCCGAATTCGACGGAACCAATTTGGGCGTTACCGGTGGAAGTCAGGGTGGCGCTTTGTCGATTATAACTGCCGGATTGGATTCGCGTGTGAAATACCTGGCAGCTTTTTACCCCGCACTGTGCGATGTAACCGGTTATTTATTCGGAAGGGCAGGTGGCTGGCCGCACATGTTCAACGATGCCAACAAGGCTTTCAATGTAAAAAAGGATAAGATTGAAACCTCGAAATATTACGATGTGGTGAACTTCGCCCGCATGGTGAAAGCGCCCGGCCAGTATTCGTGGGGCTACAACGATGTGACTTGTCCGCCAACGTCGATGTACTCGGCCTACAACGTGATTCAGGCTCCCAAAAGCTTATTCATTTATGAGGAAACCGGCCACTGGACCTATCCCGAGCAAAACGAAAAGCTGCGTAACTGGTTGCTCGAAAGACTCACGGAAGGAAAATAGTATAGCTTGTAAAATAAGAAACCCGGTCGATCGCCGGGTTTTCTGTTTATTGGGAGATAATTCTGCTAAAATTTTAATTCTACTTTCATTCCTGAAAAATATCCGAATGCTTCGGCTGCCTGCTCAATTAAAAGTATTTCCTTTTTGTTATGTGGCCTGAAGTGGTCCAATTCAATCACTACTGTATCTTTTTTAACCGTTCGTTTCCAGAGTCCCGAAATTTGTCCGTTAATAACAATTATTGGCCTGAATATGCCATTGTTCGAAACTGCTTTCGAGTGGTGATCGGCTTTAATCGATGCGCTGCGGTCTTTGTAGCTGATGAGGAATTCGTCGAATGCCGGCAACAGGAAAACATTGTCTGGCGCTGGTTCCAGAAGTTTGGGTGCATCGGCAAACCAATAGGTGTCGGATTCGATAGTTTCAGAATATAACATGCTTTTATTGAGTTCGAGGGCTTTCCGTGCCTCCGAAACCGGTAATCCCGACCACCAGGTAAAGTCGGCCAGCGTTGCCGGTCCGTGGCTGGTGAAGTATTTTTTAGCCAAAAGCGCCAGAGCTTCATCGGTAGTGATGTTTCGTTTTTCGGTAACTCTTTCGGCAAGTAACGCATACGTTTGTTTTTTACCGTTCATCGGGCCGCTGCAAATAATCCCATCAATTTCTGCATCCATCAGGATGTGTGGTAATCGTTGTTCGTAGGTGTTTATTTCAGCCCGATTAAGTTGGTCACTTAATTCTTCGCGAGTCAATGACCGATTTCCTTCGAGCGATTTTGCCAGGACTTCCTTACTTTTTTTTAACTCGTTTTCCGTAAGTCCCAAATCACGGTGCCTTGATTTAGTAATTGATTTGATTTGTTTTGCAGTAAGTTCCAGCAGCCAGTATATGTCGTCAGCCGAAACAAAATGCCAGGTGGGGCGCATTAAATGTGTGCGGATGATTTCTCCACGGTTGAACGCATCTTCTATTTGTTTCTCGGTTACATGTGGCAAGCGTGCGCCAATGGCCCATTTGGCCTGATTGAAATCCTGTGCCTGCATGGCACCCATCCAGTTCACAAGTTCCCGGGTAGTTTGAAAATCAGAAGACGTAATTTGCTGATAGCGAAGGCGCGATGATGATATTTCGGAATGATTCATTTATACATTGTTTAATTGATAGCCTGGTAAAAATAGCTAATGTTGTTGAGTAAAGCATATTTCATATGATCATTTAAATTTAAAGTGTATATTTAACACCTATTTTGAAAAATACGATTAAGCTAAACTAAAAACTATACCATGAGACTGCTCCAAACAACACTTTCACTGCTGGTTGTGGCCGGATCGTTCATTATTCCGGCAAAAAGTCAAACGGCCAACGATTATCCCATTCGTCCGGTTCCCTTCACTTCAGTAAAAGTTACCGACGGTTTTTGGGCACCGCGCATCAAACTGAATCATGATGTGACCATTCCGATTGCGCTTAAACAATGCTATATCACCGGCCGGGTTGATAATTTCAAAGTAGCCGGGAAATTGAAGGATGGAAAATTTTGTACGGAATATCCGTTTGACGATACTGATATCTACAAGATTATAGAAGGGGCCAGCTATTCGTTGCAAACTACGCCTGACCCAATTCTTGATGCCCGGATGGACACCCTGATTGATTATGTGGGCAAGGCGCAGGAACCGGATGGATATCTTTATACAACTCGCACGATCGATCCGGCGCATCCACACGAATGGTCGGGCAAAGAACGCTGGGAGATGGAATCGGATCTGAGCCATGAGTTGTACAACAGCGGCCACTTGTTTGAAGCAGCCGTAGCACATTACCAGGCTACCGGTAAACGGACTTTTCTTGATATTGCCATTAAAAATGCCGATTTGCTGGTAAAAACTTTTGGCCCCGGAAAACTAATGCGTTCGCCCGGTCACCAGATTGTGGAAATGGGGCTGGTTAAAATGTACCGCGCAACAGGGAAAAAAGAATACCTCGACTTGGCTAAATTTTTCCTTGACAGCCGTGGACATAATTCGCTACACTCAACCGGTGAATATTCGCAGGATCACATTCCGGTTATTGAGCAAACCGAGGCTGTTGGCCATTCGGTGAGAGCCACTTACATGTATTCGGGAATGGCCGACGTAGCTGCAATTACCGGCGATAAGAATTACCTGAAAGCGATTGATAAAATTTGGGAAGATATTGTGAATTACAAATTGTATATCACTGGTGGAATTGGTGCTGCAGCCGGTCACGAAGGTTTTGGTCCCAAATACGAACTTCCGAATATGTCGGCCTACAACGAAACCTGTGCGTCGATTGGCAATATTTACTGGAATTACCGCCTGTTTTTGCTGCACGGCGATTCGAAATACTACGATGTGCTTGAGCAGATTTTATATAACGGAATGATCTCGGGCGTTTCACAGAGCGGCGATCATTTCTTTTACCCAAATCCGCTCGAATCGATGGGACAGCATTCGCGTAGCGAATGGTTTGGTTGTGCCTGCTGCCCGAGCAATGTTTGCCGCTTTATCCCTTCAGTTCCGGGATATATGTACGGACAAACCGATTCTCGACTTTACGTCAACCTGTTTATTCAGAGCAAAGCCAATGTACAAATGGGCAGCGATAAACTGGTGATTGAACAATCGACCAAATATCCATGGGACGGCGAAGTGAAATTCACCCTTAATCCGGAGAAAGAGAAAGATTTTGAACTGGCGTTGCGCATTCCGGGTTGGTTGACAGAAAAACCGCTGCCGGGAGACTTATATGCATATGCAACTGCTCAGAACAAAAAAATTGTATTGAAAGTGAACGGAAAACCTGCTGGTTACAAAACCGAAAACGGATATGCCATCATTAACAAACAATGGAAGAAAGGCGATGTTGTTACGCTTTCGCTGCCAATGGAAGTACGCCGGGTTATAGCCAATAACAAAGTCGTAGCCGACAACAATAAAGTGGCCCTGATGCGTGGTCCGATGGTGTATTGCGCCGAATGGCCCGACTTTCAGGATAAACATGTGCTGAACCTGGTTTTGGCAAACAGTGCATCGCTGAAAGCTGAATTTAATCCGGCCCTGTTGGGTGGTGTTATGGTTTTAAAAGGTGAAGCTCAAAGCTCGTCACGTGTCAGCGATTCGGCTACAAAAGAATCGAAGGTTCCGTTTACAGCCATTCCTTATTATTCGTGGGCAAACCGCGGTTCAGGCGAAATGGAAGTATGGTTTGCAACCAGCTCAAGTGCTGCCAAGCCTTTGCCAGCGCCAACTATTGCATCGAAAAGCAAGGTTACCGCTGAAGAAAAATTAAAACCACTGATTGCGCTGAACGATCAGATTTTACCCAAAAACTCGAGCGATCGTGAAGCTATTTATTGCCATTGGTGGCCATTGAAAAATGCCAGTCGCTGGATTCAATACACATTCGAAAAACCTGAAAAGGTTTCGGTTGCTAAAGTTTACTGGTTCGATGACAGTCCGTTTGGAGGTTGCCGTGTGCCGGCATCGTGGAAAATTTTGTACCAGACAGCCAAGGGCGAATGGAAAGCGGTTGAGAATACAACTCCTTACGAGAACGCGAAGGATAAACTTAACGAAGTCCGCTTTGCACCGGTAATTACCTCGGCACTAAGACTTGAAGTGCAGCTTCCTGCGGAGAATTCCTCCGGGGTTTATGAATGGGTTATTCAGTAACAACGCGGGTTTCTGAAAATAAAAGCACAAATAACTTTTGTATTCGCTTACATGATTGGGCGAATGAGATAAAAGTTTATTTTTGCGTCAAATTGTCAATAGTACAATAAAGGTGGTGGTCTTTTAAACGGAATCAACTAAAATCCTATATATGAAGCGAATAATTTATTTTTTATCGGCAGTTGTGTTTCTTTCGTCCTGTTCTCAGCAGGTTTGGGAGAAAACGGCCAAAGGTGTGCTCATTCATCCCCGGATGAAAACTGAAAATGGGGCTAAAACAATTAGCCTTGAGGTGGTGAACGACCAGATCATTCACGTACAGGCCTCGCCTGCCAATCAGTTAACGCAGACCAAAAGCCTTTGTGTGGTTGATCAGCAGACGCCAGTGGCACCTTTTGAAGTGCTGGAGCAAAACGACAGCCTGATTTTGTCGGTTGCCAAGCTGAAAGCGGCAGTTTCACTGGAGTCGGGAGCGGTTGTTTTTTACGACGAAAACGGTAAAAAATTACTTCAGGAAAGAGCTGCCGGGAGTAAAGCTTTTACGCCGATAACTGTTGAAGGAACAAAAGGCTACAGCTTTTCGCAGATTTTTGAATCGCCCGATAACGAAGCGTTCTATGGATTGGGGCAGCATCAGTCGGACGAGTTTAATTACAAAGGCCGGAACGAAATTCTATATCAGTACAACACCAAAGTATCGGTTCCTTTCATTGTTTCGAACAAGAATTACGGCCTTTTGTGGGACAACTATTCGGTGACCAAATTCGGCGATCCACGCGATTATGCCGAAATGGACCAGTTTAAACTTTACAATGCGAAAGGCGAAGAGGGCGGTTTGTCAGCCTTCTATTACACTAAATCAGACACCAATCAGGTATTTGCCAATCGCACCGAGTCGGCTATTGATTACGAAAATCTGGAAACCATTAAAAAGTTTCCTGAAGGTTTCCCGTTCAACAATTCGATGATCGTTTGGAAAGGCCAGATTGAACCGAAGGAATCGGGCGAATTTCATTTCAAATTGTATTACGCCGGATATACCAAAGTGTATATCGACAATGAATTGGTTGTTCCCGAACGCTGGCGCACGGCCTGGAACCCGAATACTTACAAATTCACCAAACAGCTTGAACAAGGCAAAAAATATTCAGTTCGTCTGGAATGGAAACCCGATGGCGGCGTTTCGTACATCAGCCTGAAGGCTTTAAGTCCGCGTCCAAAAGCTGAACAACAGGCTCTGACATTGTCGTCGGAAATGGGCGATCAGATTGATTATTATTTTGTGCGCGGAAACAATATGGACGATGTAATCAGTGGATACCGCACCATCACCGGAAAAGCGCCGATTATGCCGAAATGGGCAATGGGTTTCTGGCAAAGCCGAGAGCGGTACAAAACAGCAGATGAACTGGTTACCGCCGTCCAGGAATACCGCAAACGCCAGATTCCGATCGACAATATTGTGCTCGACTGGAGTTACTGGCCTCAAACAGCCTGGGGATCGCACGAGTTTGATGCCGCCCGTTTCCCTGATCCGGCCGGAATGGTGCAAAAAGTACACGATATGAATGCACACATCATGATTTCGGTATGGCCGAAGTTTTACCACACAACCGATCATTACAAGGAATTCGACAGCAAAGGCTGGATGTTTCAACGCGCCGTGAAAGACAGCATCCGCGACTGGATTGGCAAAGGCTACATTGGTTCGTTCTACGATGCTTACAATGCCGATGCCCGCAAATTGTTCTGGAACCAGATGAAGGAGCACATTTACAGCAAAGGATTTGATGCCTGGTGGATGGATGCTTCGGAGCCCGATATCTTGTCGAATGCAAGCATCGAATACCGTAAACAACTGATGACTCCAACCGCGTTGGGGCCGTCAACCAAATATTTCAACGCTTACGCATTAATGAATGCCGAAGCCATTTACGATGGTCAGCGCGGTGTTGATCCGAATAAACGGGTTTTCCTGCTGACACGCTCCGGTTTTGCAGGTTTGCAACGGTATTCAACTGCAACATGGAGTGGTGATATTGGCACACGTTGGGAAGACATGAAAGCACAGATTTCTGCCGGTTTAAATTTCTCTATCTCCGGAATTCCATACTGGACCATGGATATTGGTGGTTTCTGCGTTGAAAAACGTTACGAGCAGGCAAAAGAAGGTTCGGCTGATTTGGATGAATGGCGCGAACTCAATTCCCGTTGGTACCAGTTTGGCGCATTCTGCCCGTTGTTCCGCAGTCACGGCCAGTTCCCTTACCGCGAAATTTATAATCTGGCTCCTGAAACGCATCCGGCCTACAAAAGCATGGTTTACGTGAATAAGTTGCGCTACCGCCTGATGCCATATATTTATTCGCTGGCCGGAAAAACGCATTTCGAAGATTACACCATTATGCGACCGCTGGTAATGGATTTTGAAGGTGATACTCAGGTGAATAATATTGGCGATCAGTATATGTTTGGGCCGTCGCTTTTGGTAGCACCAGTTTACCAGTACAAAGCCCGCAGTCGCGAAGTTTATTTCCCGGCATCGACAGGTTGGTACGATTTATACTCCGGAAAATATACTGAAGGAGGTCAGAAACTAACTATTGACGCGCCTTACGAGCGGATGCCTCTATTTGTGAAAGAAGGTTCGATTGTTCCTTTTGGCCCTGAAATTCAGTACACAGGCGAAAAGCAGGCCGATGTAATTACCTTGTATGTTTACACCGGTAAAAATGCTGAGTTTACCTTGTACGAAGATGAAGGAGTGAACTACAACTACGAAAAGGGAGCGTTCAGCACCATTCCGCTGAAATACGACGAGCAATCGGGAAAACTGACTATTGGTGAAACTACCGGTACATTCGATGGCATGTTGAAATCGCGCACCATTAATATTGTTTGGGTAAGCAAGCAGAAGCCAGCCGCATTCGACCTGACCAAGAAAGCTGATGCAACAGTAACTTACGAAGGCAAGGCAATTGAGGTGAGCAGAAAGTGATCGATTGGCGGTTGCCAAAATACAAATGAACCCAGTCTCCCTGAACTTGTTTCAGGGTCTCTTTCTATCAGAGATGCCGAAACAAGTTCGGCATGACCACTCTGAAAAAATAAATAAGGCAGCTCTAATCGGGCTGCCTTATTTGCTTATTTCTTATTGATTGGGTGACTTTAATTCACCCAGTCAATTGTAGAATTGCTTAATTAAGAAAGGATTTCTTTTACCTGATTGTAAACGTTTTGAGCAGTGAAGCCCAGTTTTTCATCGAGAACGGTGTATGGAGCTGAGAATCCGAATGAATCCAGACCGAATACTTTACCATCGGCTCCAACCAAACCTTCCAGATTTACAGGCAATCCGGCGGTCAAACCGAATTTTTTCACTCCTGCAGGCAAAACTGCTTGCTGGTATTCTTTGCTTTGAGCACGGAATAATCCTTCAGAAGGAACCGAAACGATACGGCATTTGATACCTTCATTTTCAAGTAAAGCAGCGCCTTCAACCAAAGTAGCTACTTCAGAACCACTGGCCAACAGAATAACATCAGGGGTACCTTCAGTGTCGGTTACAATATAAGCACCTTTTGCTGCCTGCTGAGCTTCTGCATAACGATCGGCTTTAGCCGGAAGGTTTTTGATATTCTGGCGCGAAAGGATCAACGCGGTTGGTGTATCTGTGTTTTCGAGAGCAAGTTTCCATGCCACAGTAGCTTCTTCAGCGTCAGCCGGACGAAGAACCAGTGCTGAATTTTTGCCGTGGTGGTTTTTCAGTTTTTCCATCAGGCGGATTTGTGCTTCCTGCTCAACCGGCTGGTGAGTTGGTCCGTCTTCTCCAACGCGGAAAGCATCGTGAGTCCAAACGTATTTTACAGGTAATTGCATCAAAGCAGCCATACGAACTGCTGGTTTCATATAATCAGAGAAGACAAAGAATGTTCCGCAAACCGGAATAATACCGCCGTGCAGGGCCATACCGTTCATCACGCAAGCCATGGTCAGCTCGCAAACACCTGCCTGAAGAAATGCACCCGAGAAATCGCCTTTGCGGAATGCTTTGGTTTTTTTCAGGAAACCGTCGGTTTTGTCGGAGTTTGAAAGGTCGGCTGAAGAAACAACCATGTTTTCAACTTCGCTGGCAAATGCGGCCAAAACAGTGCTCGATGCAGCACGTGTAGCCGAACCCGCTTTCTGTACAATTTTACTGAAGTCGAATTCCGGAGCTGCTTTGCTGAAGAATTTAACCAGTTTGGCAGCCAGTTCAGGATTGGCTTTTGCCCATGCATCCTGTTCTGCTTTTTTAGCGGCAGCCGCAGCAATCAGTTCTTTTTTGCGAGCGTCAAACAAGGCCTGAACGTCGTCGAAAATAACGAATGGGTTCTTTGGATCGCCACCCAGATTCAGAATTGTTTTTTCGAAAGAAGCACCAGCTTCGCCCAACGGCATACCATGAGTTTCGCAGCGGCGCTCGTAACTCGAACCGTCTTCTTTCAAAGCGCCTTTACCCATGATAGTTTTACCGATAATCAGGGTTGGTTTCTCGGTTTCAGCCTGGGCATCTTTTAATGCTTTGCGAATCTGGTCGGCATTGTTTCCTTCAATGGTCACTACTTTCCAGCCCCATGCTTCGTATTTTTTTGCTGTATCTTCGTTGGTAACATCTTTGGTTTCAGTCGAAAGCTGAATGTCGTTCGAGTCGTAGAACATGATCAGGTTGCTCAATCCGAGGAAACCTGCCAAACGACCGGCACCCTGTGATATTTCTTCCTGAACACCACCGTCAGAAATAAATGTGTAGGTTTTGTGAGCCATCCATGAGCCAAAACGCTGAACCATGAATTGTTCGGCAATAGCAGCACCAACAGCCATTACGTGGCCTTGCCCAAGTGGACCGGATGTATTCTCAACACCTCTTGCTGGCTCAACTTCAGGGTGACCTGGTGTTGGGCTTCCCCATTGACGGAAATTGGAGAGTTCTTCCATGGTATAGTTTCCGGTCATAGCCAGAATTGAGTACAACATGGGCGACATGTGTCCTGGATCGAGGAAAAAGCGATCGCGGTTAATCCATGTCATATCACTTGGATCGTAGTTCAGAAATTCAGAATAAAGTACGGTTACAAAATCGGCACCGCCCATTGCGCCCCCGGGGTGTCCCGATTTCGCTTTTTCAACCATTGAAGCCGAAAGTATTCTAACGTTGTCGGCTGCTTTCGTTACAAGATTTTTTTTCATTATTGTTTTTTAGATGTTTGAAATTCTTATAGTTAGTTATAATTGCTCAAATCCAGATTTTAAATGTGGAGTTGACTTGTCTATACAAGAAAATACCCGGCAAATATAGCAAATATGCTTAATTTTCACCGGGTAATTAATAAATGTTTTAATGACGTTTATTCTTTTGGAGCCAATATCCTCACCATGATCACTCCGTCGATTTCAGCGATCATATTTTTAACGGCAGGAGGCACAGTTCCGTCAATATCAATGATGTTATAGGCAATTTCATCTTTATTCCGGTTCAGCATATTGGCAATATTTAGTCCTTCGTGAGCCAGCAACGATGAAATCTGGCTAACCATTTTAGGAACATTTTTATTGGCCACAACAATTCGGGTTCCGCCGTTGCGTTCCATTTCGGCCGCAGGGAAATTCACTGAATTTAAAATATTTCCGTTTTCGAGGTAGTCGATGGTTTGGTTAACGGCCATGATGGCGCAATTGGTTTCCGATTCTTCGGTAGAAGCGCCAAGATGAGGAATGGCAATGATATTTTTTATGCCAATCAGTTCATCTTCAGGAAAATCAGTTACATACTTTCCAACTTTACCCGATTCAATAGCTTCGATCATATCGGCATTATTTACCAATCCGCCACGGGCAAAATTCAAAATCTTCACTCCGTTTTTCATGAGTTTCAGCTTATCTTTATTGATAAAGCCTTTGGTTTCGGGCAATTGAGGAATATGAAGTGTTACAAAATCGGCACTTGCGAGCAACGATTCCATTCCTTCGGCTTTTTTAACGTTGCGGCTGAGCTTCCATGCGTAATTTACCGAAATGTATGGGTCGTAACCCAAAACATTCATTCCTAGTGCCTGAGCAGCATTGGCAACCAATACGCCGATGGCACCAAGTCCGATTACAGCCAGAGTTTTTCCGCGGATTTCAGTTCCTCCAAAATTCGATTTGCCTTTTTCTACCAATCCGGGAACTTCAGCGCCTTTGCCCTTAAGGGTTTTGGCCCATTCAATTGACCCGGCAATATCGCGCGAGGCAAGTAACATTCCGGCAATCACAATTTCTTTTACGGCATGGGCATTGGCTCCCGGAGTGTTAAAAACTACAATTCCTTTGTCGGTACATTTTTCAATCGGAATGTTGTTAACTCCGGCACCGGCACGCGCAATTGATAACAAACTGGAAGGTAATTCCATGTCGTGCATAGCCTGACTGCGAACAATAACAGCGTCGGGGGACGAAAATTCGCTGGCAATTTCATACTGATCAAGTGGGAATATCTTCAATCCTTCAGGATCGATCTTGTTCAACGTCTGAATTTTATACATATGATTGAGATTTAAGGGTATTTTGGCTTTTTAAGTTATAAAAGTATGACAAAGATCACAATTTTATTTAAGATTTGAAGGCGTTTTAGTGGAAAAGATATTAAAATGAAATGAACAGTATTGCCAAAAGTGTCAATTGAAAGAGTCGTTTTGCATGGCGCGAATTGAGAAGTATCAAATCATTCGGTCCAGGAATGTTGAGTTTGCACTGACCTTTTTGCCCTGAATTTTGTTTTCTTTGGGAATCAATTTTCAGGATAAATGCAGTTGACTAATTTTCTTCCCCGCGTTTCGAAACGTTATTTATTGCTTGTAGCCGCACTGGTTTGGACTTTTGCTGGCGGAATGCTGCTTTTCAGAGGTTATACACTCAATAATCCGCTACCCGTATTGTGGTGGCTAAAACTTGCGACCTGTATAGTTGCCGGATTACTTTTCTTTAAGTTGTTGTTTAACCGCATCTCGGCAAAACATGTGCAGCGCATACAAAATCTTTCCACCGAACGACCTGTGGTATTTTCGTTTTTTAACCTGAGAAGCTATCTGATGATGTTCTCCATGATAACACTTGGAGTTACACTTCGTAAATCAGGAACTGTTCAGCCCGAATACCTTTCGTTTATGTACATTACCATGGGGATTCCGCTGCTGATGTCCTCGTTCCGGTTTTATTATTCGTTTCTGAATTATTAAGGTTTTTGGCAAGCTACAACCAGCGGAAGGCTTTTGTCAGTCAACGATTCGCGGTTAAAACTGCCGAAAAATTCAATTCCAATAAATCCTGCTTCTTCCAGAAATTTCTGAAGCTTTTGTTGTGTGATCGGGTAAAGTTTTGTTGAGTTTTTAATCTCCTGTCCAGTCGATTTTACAGTCAGTTTGGTATTAAAATCGATCAGTTTCGATTCATCATGGAATTCATAATTTCGTTCGAACCGGATATGTTCATTGTCGATCAATGGAAGTGATTTTACGCGGTTTTCTAGAATATTTTGGTAATTCAAAATCTGAATTGTCAGTTTCCCTTCAGAGTTAAGCACTTTAAAGGCTGCATTAATAAATTGATGAATATCGGCATCGCTGAGCAAGTGCACAAGGGTGTTCCCAAAGCAAACAACTGTGTTGAAATATGATTCCGGAAAATGTTCGGCGATGGTAAGCATATTCAGTTGCTCGAAAACCGGGAACATGGCTTCCTCTGATTTGTTTTTCTGAGCGAGTTGTACCATTTGTGCATCAAAATCGAAAGCCCAGGTAGGAAAACCAAAATGGGTAAGGGCAAATGCCAGCTCGCCGGTGGCGCAGCCTACATCCAAAACGCGAGCACCATTGTAGGGTAGTACGTGCTTCAGAAATTCGATTTGAGCAGGATTGAACGGAAAAATATGCTGATAATGAGGAGCTATACTGGTATAAAACATAGTGCAATTGTTGAATGGTTAAACTGCTAAATGGTTAATTGGGTTTACATTTATAACTCATAATTCATAACTCATCATTCTATTTCGGGTATTCAATTCGTACATGATAAATGCTGATTAATCGTTCAAGCAAAGTGCTTTTCAGGATTGTAATATCGCGTAAAGTCAGATCGGCATCAATCAGTTGATTCGATTTGATCTTCTGATCAATCAGGTAATCAATCATCTCGCTAAATGCAGCAGCCGATTTTTCCTTCAAACTGTGAGCCGTTGCTTCAATTCCGTCGGTGAGCATTACCACAGCAGTTTCTTTGCTATGCGGGATTGGTCCGGGGTACGAAAACCGGTTGGTATCTACATCTACGCCGGGGTTATCAATCAGGTATTTCTTGTAGAAATAGTTTGATTGGGTGGTTCCGTGATGTGTCGTGATGAATGAAGTCAGAACTTCAGGCAACTTGTATTTCCGGGCAAGTTGAACGCCATGAGCAACATGATCAATAATAATTTCGGCACTTTTCAGGTAATCCAGATTATCGTGAGGATTTAAACCTACCGCCTGATTTTCGATAAAATACTCCGATTTGTGGGTTTTGCCAATATCGTGATACAAAGCTCCGGTATATACCAAAAATGGATTCCCGCCGATCTTCTGGATCACGGCTTCGGCCATATTGGCAACTTGTAGCGAATGCTGAAATGTTCCCGGAGCTTCCTCTGCAAGTTTACGCAACAGCGGTTGATTGGTATTCGAAAGTTCGATCAGGGTTACATCTGACACAAACCCGAATGCTTTTTCGAAAATATAAATGAGCGGATAGGTGATGAAAATAAAGAAGCTGCTGAATCCGAACCATTTGATGTTCATCCAATTAATTGTTTTTAGGCTGCCTTCCTGAACCAGAGCCATCGCCACATAAACAATGGAATAAGCCAGAAATACCCAGAGTGCAGAAAAGATGATGTGAGCCCGTTTATGCAGTTTGTTCAGGCTGAACACGGCGATAATACCTGCAATCATTTGCAGAATGATAAACTCGTAACTGTTTGGAGCAAAGTATCCAATAAGAAGGGTCGTTATCATCAGCGAGAAAATAGCTGTGCGCGAGTCGAAGAAAATCCTGACCAAAATAGGAAGTATGGCCATGGGGACCATGTAAATGTTGATTGAGTTTACCTTCGTGGCAATGGCTGCCAAAAAAGTCATAATAACAATCATCATAATGATGAAAGTTAGCTTGCGCTTGTGTTCAAATAATTCTCTTCGGTAAAAAATCAGATAGAGGAACATTAATGCGATAAGTGTGGCAATTATGACGATACGGCCTGCAATTACCAGGAAATACTCGATATTGTCGCCCCGCTTTGTTTCGTAGGCATTTTTAAGCGACTCAAGAATAATGTATTTCTCTTGCCCCACTAAATCGCCCTGAAAAATGATTCGCTCGCCAGCCTGCACCATCCCTTTTGTGGAGGAAAGTCCATCGAGAATTTGTTTGCGCTCGTTCCGGTTCATTGCCTCGTCAAAACTGAGGTTTTCGGTGATGTAGTCGCTCAGGTTAATTCTCTTGATGAAGTCATCGTAGTTTCGGCCCAGCAGTTTCCGAATGGTATCGTTCAGTTCGAGGTAGGCCGATTTGATGGAATACAGCTTATCGGTAGGTATCTTTACAGCTTTATTTCCCCTGATTTGCCGTATTTCAGTTTTTCCGTCGAGCTCTTTGTATGCATTGGCTGATTTGGGAAGTATTCCGGATGCATAAATACCTTGCAGAATCAACGGAAATCCGGAAATTGATTTTATTGATTTTAATGATGGATTTGTTTCCGTCAGCTTTGATAAACTTGCTGAAAACTCACGGGTTTTGGTGGCTTCTATTAAGGTGTCGAGCGAAAAGTATGGCGTGTAATTGGCTAGTAACGAATCGCTTTCGAGTTTAACTTCCGCATCGGTTTTTAAAATTGCAAAATTGAAAGGTGCAATCAAAGTTTCATGTCTCCAGGGGCTGCCTTTCTGAAATTCGTATTTAAAACGACTTTCGCCCGGAAATACCAGAAAAATTAAGCTAATGCCGGCAACAAACACCATCAGCAGGTAAAAAAGATGGTACGAATGGTTGAGTTGGGTTAATAACTTTTTCATAAGTTCTGGATTTTGAAAACCGTTGCAATTTAGAAAGTAACAGCTAAGTTTTATCTTTGATAAACTAAAATTAATAAAATCTTCGAAGTTTCGGGCAATTGGACCAATTTGCGAAAGAATTGCTTTTCGGTCTGCTTGGTCGATCCGTTAATATTTCAGATTATGAATTACGGTATTTCAGGATTGAGCATTATTCCGGTTCGGCGCGAACCCAGCGAGTTGAGTGAGATGATTACCCAAATTCTTTATGGTGAACACTTCGTGGTCAACGAGATTATGCTGGGCTGGGCACATGTTAAGCTGGCTTTTGATGGTTGCGATGGCTGGGTTGACATGAAAATGATTACCCCGCTTGCCGAAAAAACCTACCAGAAGATCGATCATGCGCCGTATGCAGTAACAACCGATATTTTTAATATTGTTCCGGTAAATTCGGAACAAACTGTGATGATTGTTGCCGGAAGTACTTTGCCTTGCTGGCGTCCCACCCTGAAAGAGTTTTCTTTGCAATACGATTCGTATCTGCATGCCGGTAATGTGACTTACCGCAAACCTGCAAATGTTCGAAAACTAATCATTGATCAGGCGCTGAAATATTACAATGCACCTTATTTGTGGGGTGGGCGGTCGCCTTTGGGTATCGATTGCTCGGGTTTAGCCCAGATTATTTATAAAATGGCCGGATATGTTATTCCCCGGGATGCCAGTCAGCAGGTTCACTGCGGAAGAGCGCTCAGCTTTGTTGAAGAGACAAAACCTGGAGACCTGGCTTTTTTCGATGATGAGGAAGGCAAAATTATCCATGTCGGAATTATCTGGGAAAAGAATAAAATCATCCATGCTTCGGGTCAGGTGCGTATCGACAATGTTGACCAGTTTGGAATTTTTAATGTGGATACCAAACGCTATACCCACCAAATGCGGGTGATGAAAAGAATTATAAAGGATTAGAAAATCTGGAGATTGGGAGAAGCAAGGGGTTGGGGCGTGGAGCTTGCAGAGTGTTCAGTCGCAGTTTTCAGATATACATACACTGGACCCTGAAACTTTTTAAAACTCCGAACTTTAGCTCACTTCAGTCACTCCGAACTTATAACTCATAATTCATAACTTATAAATGTTTACCTATCCTTATCCACGTCCGGCAGTTACAGTTGATGCAATTTTGGTTAGCTCCGATAAAACTGTGCTTTTAATTGAGCGTGGTAGAGAACCGTATAAAGGGAAATGGGCGCTACCAGGTGGATTTATTGATATGGATGAATCGTTTGAAACAGCCTGCCTTCGCGAACTTCAGGAAGAAACAGGAATTGTAATGGATGAGGTGAAGCAGTTTAAAGCATTTGGAGCTGTTGGTCGCGACCCGCGCCACCGCACAATTTCAGTTGTTTTTTATGCTTTTATCAATGACGAACTACCTGCATTTGCTGGTGACGATGCCGCCAAAGTCCGATGGTTTTCGCTAAACGAACTTCCGGAGTTGGCTTTTGATCATGCGCAGATTCTTGCAGAATTTAAAGCTGAAGCCCTGAAATGAAAACTGCCGGCCTTTCAGCCAGCAGTCTTGTATCTAAAATCTATTGTCTTTTATCTTATTCGAAGCTCTGAACTCCGGCAACTTCAGCAGTTTTTTCAACTTTCTTGATTAATCCCTGAAGAACTTTTCCAGGACCAATTTCGGTAAATAAAGTAGCTCCGTCAGCAATCATGTTTTTTGCAGTCTGTGTCCATTTTACAGGAGCAGTCAGCTGGGCAATCAGGTTTTTTTTGATTACAGCCGGGTCAGCGGTTGGAGCTGCATTTACGTTCTGGTAAATTGGACAAACCGGAGTTGAGAAAGGTGTTGCTTCGATAGCAGCAGCCAGTTCTTCGCGGGCAGGTTCCATCAGTGGTGAGTGGAAAGCACCACCAACAACCAGTTTCAATGCACGTTTAGCTCCACGGGCGGTCAATTCAGCACAAGCTTTGTCGATTCCGGCGATTGATCCGGAAATAACCAATTGTCCGGGGCAGTTGTAGTTTGCCGGAACAACAACTTCGTCAATCGAAGCACAAACTTCTTCAACGATTTCGTCGTCGCATCCAACGATAGCAGCCATTGTTGATGGTTCAATTTCGCAGGCCTTCTGCATGGCCTGGGCACGTTTCGAAACCAAACGAAGTCCATCTTCAAAACTTAAAGCACCGTTTGCAACCAAAGCCGAGAACTCGCCCAATGAATGGCCGGCAACCATTTCGGGTTGAAAGTTTTCCAATGTTTTTGCCAGCAAAACTGAATGCAAAAAGATAGCAGGTTGGGTTACTTTGGTTTGTTTCAAATCTTCTTCAGTTCCTTCGAACATGATATCAGTGATTCGGAAACCCAAAATATCGTTGGCTTTTTCGAAAAGTTCTTTAGCCAAAGGCGATTTTTCGTACAGGTCTTTGCCCATTCCGGGGAACTGAGCTCCCTGTCCAGGAAATACATATGCTTTCATCGGTAGTGTTTTTAATTTACAGGCGCCAAAGATAATACTTTTTTCGGCTATGGAAATTTGATTACTAATGTCGAACAATGAGGTTTTAATCTCATTTCTCTTGTCCAAAATCTTCCTACAAATATTTTGCTTTTCTGGAGAAGACAAGAACAACCGCAATAATTTTAACAATGAAAACCCATTTACCCAATAACTCCTTCCTCTTTGCAAATCTGTAAAATTGATTTCAGACTTTCTTTAATGTTGTTGTCGAGTCCAACCGAGAAGCGCACCAATCCGGGCGAAAGTCCCATTTGTTTTTGTACCGAATCGGGAATTTCGGAAGAAGTACTTTTTCCGGAGCAGCTAAACAGAGTTTTGAAATACCCGAGGCTTACGGCCAGATAGCCGACATCGGCCTGCTGCATTTTTTGCATAATCTGGTTAGCCATTTCCAGCGAATCAAAGTCGATAGCCAGCATTCCGCCGAAACCATATCCTTCGTTCATTAAAGTTTTGTGTAACTCGTGCTGTGGATGATTTTCAAGTCCGGGATAAGAGATTTTCAGGCCTGCTTTTGTTAATTCCTGAGCCAGAAAAATAGCATTCGAACTGTGTTGGCGAATGCGTATGTGAAGGGTGTGCAGGTTTTTATGGATGGATGCCGAACGCATAGGATCAAGCACCGGCCCCAAAAGCATGGCTGTTCCGTTGTTCACATTCGACAAATCGTCGATAAACTTTCTTGATCCGCAAATGGCTCCCGCAACACAATCGTTTTTCCCGTTGATAAATTTGGTCATACTGTACACCACAATGTCGGCACCCAGGCGGGCTGGCGACATAATCATTGGTGTAAATGTGTTATCAACCATCAAAAGTGCATTGTTCCGGTGGGCAATTTTCGATAATTCAGGAATGTCGGAAACCTGCAGCAAAGGGTTGGTCACGCTCTCGGTATAAATAACCCGTGTATTTGGTCGGATGGCAGCCTCAACCAGATCGTGCCGGGTAATATCGACAAAGCTGACTTCGATGTTGAATTTAGGCAGGTAGTTTTTCAGGAAAGCATATGTACCGCCATACGTGGTGACCGAAGTGATTATATGGTCGCCAGCACTGCAAATTTGAAGCAATGCACAGGTAATGGCAGCCATTCCTGAAGCGGTAATCCAGGCCGATTCGGTGTCTTCCATCGCCGACAATGCTTCGGCCAGATATTTATTGGTAGGGTTCCAGTGCCGCGAATAAAGGAAACATCCCTCCATGTGTCCGAGGAAAGTTTCTTCCATGTCGTCGGCGTGGAGAAAGGTGAATGTCGATGAATCGGTGATCGAAGGATTTACTCCGCCAAATTCGCCAAATTGTTTGAGATGCTGAATGTTTGAAGCCGGATCGAATGTCATAATATCTATACTTTAGTTTTCTCTAAAGTTAGACTTCAGGACACAGGCGTAGTATGATTTAATTCAAGTATGGAACCTATTGTATAACATCAGGGCAGGTAAATAGCACCTCCTGAATGATCGTAATTGGCGCCGGTCACCGATTTCAGGCAATTGGGTTCTTCTCTAAGCCGGAGAACTCCCAGAAAGGCAAAAATGATGGCCTCCTTGAAATCAATAATTTGCGCCGATGGGACAATTGTTTTGTGCTTGGTTTTTTCGCTGAAAAGTTCGATTAGAAAAACATTGTGGGCGCCGCCACCCGTAATGAGCATGCGGCCTTTGGGATATTGATCGACAGCAAGACTCAGCTGATCGGAAACATGTTCGTAAAGCGTTCGGAGTGCATCGGTTGGCGATAATTGAAACGAACGGATCAAGGGCAAAAAATCTTCTTCAAACCACTCGCGGCCTAGCGATTTTGGTCCTTTCTGCTGGTAAAATTCAAGTTGGTTTAATAATCGAAGCAATTCTTCCTGAACTTTTCCTGTACGTCCGTAATTTCCATCAAGGTCGTACTGAAAGCCTAACTCTTTAATAAACAGGTTGAATGCCATGTTTGCCGGACAAATGTCGAATGCTTTCCGTTCTCCATTTTCGCGAAACGAAATATTGGCAATTCCGCCGAGGTTGAGACAGTAATCGTAGTCGGCAAACAACAGTTCATCGCCAATGGGAACCAGAGGTGCCCCCTGTCCGTTGAGGGCAACATCCTGCGACCTGAAATCGCAAACCGTTGGTAGTCCTGAGTAGGCAGCAATTGATGCTCCGCAGCCTGTTTGCACTGTGAGTTTATTTTGCGGTTGATGAAAAACAGTATGCCCATGCGACGAAACCAAATCGGATTTTTGAGGAAGATCGGCACAGAACTCTGCAACCTGTTTTCCGATGAATTTGCCGAAATCGTTATTCAGGAAAGCAAAATCGAGGGCATTTAAATCGGCGGCCGACGAAAGCCTGTTGACCCATTTGTGCGAATAAGGAATGGTTACTGCTTTTATGATTTCAAAATTCCATGAGCTATCGAAGGAAAACCTGCAGGCTGCCAAATCAAGTCCGTCGAGCGAAGTGCCCGACATTACCCCGATGCTCACATAACTTTTCATCATTTGTAAAAATTGGTTTTGTAAGTACTTGTGTTGCCTTTATAATCGGTAACCTCCAGGGTTAATTCGTGCTTCTTCCCAAATGTAAGCCGTTTTTTATCAAACGTATAAGAAAGTAAATTGTTTTTCAGATCGTATTCGAACAACACCCATTTTCCGTCAACGGTTCCCCTGAAATTCTCAATGCCGGAAAGATTATCGGTTACTTTGAATTTCAAGGCATTCGGATCGGTTTGACCTTTTTTGTCGGCGGTATTCAGCGATACAATTTTGGGTGCTTCGGTATCAATTGCCAAAGCGTAACTTCCCAGAGTGCGAATGTTTCCTTCCACCCAGCCATCGTCGTATTTACCTGTAGCCGAATAGATTCGTCCTGAAGTTGGATCGATTTGAGCCAACATTACTTTGCTTTGCAGGTTTTCGGGCAGATTGACGGCTTTTATCCGCAGCGGACAGGCAAAATGCAAAGCAACCGATCCGTTGTGAAGCTGAAAAACGGGCGAATAAAATTTAGGAAGCGCCGGTTTTCGGGAATACTGAAAACTGACGTCGCTGTATAAGGCGCCCTCAGGAATCGAGAACCTGATTCCGTCGTCTTTGATTTCGTTGTGATGATTGTATTTGAATAATTCGCCCTTGGCCGGAATTGGTGTCACTTTTAATTCTTTTGACTGAATTTTGAATGATAGGCCGGTCATATTTCCGTAAACGTCGGCAATTTCATATTTAACCTGATGCATTTTTCCATCGGTTGCATCAAAAATGCCCCGTTTTTCAACCGAATCGTATATCTGTAATTTATTTCCCGGCTCAAGCCATGTGCGGTAAAGCCGCTGTTTCGAGCGCATGGCCAAGGCGTAATCCATGTGAGAGTTTACATATTTCGAATCGTTTATCACCAGATCGTCCATCGTGAATGAATAAATCAACTGGTCGTCAACCGTTAATTTGAGGGAAAATATGCCGCATTTGTTTGGGCTTCCGTCGAGCAAATCGACAGACTGCACCCCGAATCCAATTTTTCCGAAGACTGCAATAGGCTGATTCACTTTTAACTGATAACCGTTTGCTGATTTAATAATTTCAAATTTTTGCGGAGTTTGCTTACCCGAAACGCTTGCTTCGTCAGACAACGGATAAACCATCAGCGCCTGAATGATAGGTTTTAGCTTATCCTTGACCGGCATGTTAAACATTAGCGGGTTGAGCATCATTTCTTCCTTTGTCCTTCTGATTTCGAAATGAAGATGAGGACCAGCAGAACTGCCTGCATTTCCGCTTTTGGCAACCTGTTCACCTTTTCTCACCGGCAAAACTCCCGGAGGCACAGTTTGATCAATGGTGAAAGTTTCTTTTTCGTATTGAATGTTCCGGATGTATTCGTCGATTTGAGGGGCAAAACTTTCGAGGTGCCCGTAAACAGTTGTTGTTCCATTTGGGTGGTCGATGTACAATGCCCTTCCGTAGCCGGTAGGAGAGATGGTGATGCGCGAAACATAACCGTCGGCAGCAGCATCGACTTCAAGGCCGGTTCGTCCCTGCGTTTTGATGTCGATTCCTCCGTGAAAATGATTGGGGCGGAGCTCAGCAAAATTTCCGGCTAAAAAAACAGGAATCTTTACCGGAACAGCATAATAATGCGGATCAATTTTCTCCAGCGGTTGCGAGAAAAGATTTAACCCAATGGATATAAGGAGGAATGTATTCAGAATTCGTTTCATTGCTTCATGTTTGAACTGCGAAAATATAAAACTTATCAAAGCCAATGCGCGTTTGGAGTATCTGTGGCCAAAACGAAATATTACATTACAGATTTCGTGTATTGGGCAAAAATGTTAATTTTGTCGATTAATGAAGTTTCGGAAGAATAAAATGAACGTTCAGAAGCATGTTTTTAGTCTTTACTTGAGCTGGTTTTTGAAAATTGATCATTTGTTTTGAGGATATTTTTGGATGAAAGTGTATTGAGATGACCGATCAGGAGAAAAATTTACTGATAAATGTTGAGTTCAAGGTAAAGCAAATTTTTGCAAGGAACGAGGCACTTAAAGAGGAGAAACGTCAGCTTTTGGAAAAGACCAAAGATCTGGAAGAAACGTTAAATCAGCTTCGAAAGGAAAATCAGTTGCTTGAGCAGAAATACGAAAATCTGAAGCTTGCAAAAATGTTGATTGCGTCGGAAGATGAAACAAAAGATGCAAAAAGCAGAATACAAAAAATAGTGCGGGAAATTGATAAATGTATTGCTCTATTAAACAAGTAATACAAGAATAAAATGGCAGAGAAGCTTTCTATAAATATCAGGATTGACGGGCGAAATTACCCGTTAAAGGTCGAAAAGGAGAATGAGGAAAAATACAGGAAAGCGGCTAAAATAATAAACGACATCGTTCTTCAGTACCGTCAAAAGTACGTCAATAGTGATTCGCAGGATTTTATAGCGATGGCTGCTTTTCAGTTTGTAGTGAAAAATATCGAACTGGAAGAAAAAGCTGATCAGTCGCCTTTATTTGACGGGCTGAAAAAACTTGACGAAGAATTGAGCGATTATTTGTCATTGAAGGAATAAATTTTATCATATATACGAAAACCCGCATTTTTTATTTAAATTCCGGATTCAGAAAAATCCGTAGTTTTTAAATAAAAGATGTGGGTTTTTTTAGTGTTAACAAGTTTAATTAATTACAAATGGAGATAATATACGCCATATCTGGCCTTCTGGGTGGTGGAGTCCTATCGTATTTTATGTGGGACAAGGCCCTGAAAAGTAAAAAACGAAAGATCGTTAATGAAGCTGTTGCTGAAGGAGAGGTCATAAAGAAGGATAAAATTCTACAGGCCAAAGAAAAGTTTCTTCAGCTGAAATCAGAACACGAAGAATACATCAACGAGAAAAGTGCCAAGGTTAACAATTTTGAAACCAAGCTAAAACAGCGTGAAACTTCGATTAACCAGCGTCGGGATGAACTGAACCGTGAAATCAAGGATTTTGAATCGTCAAAGCATGAAGTTGAAGTTATTCGTGAAAATCTGAACAACCAGCTCGAACTTCTTGAAAAGAAAGAACATGAAGTGGAAAGCCTGCATCGCCAGCACCTCGAAAAACTGGAATTACTTTCAGGATTGTCAGCCGAAGAAGCAAAAGCTCAACTGGTTGATTCGCTGAAGAATGAGGCTAAAACCGAAGCCATGTCGTACATCAACGAGATTATGGAAGAAGCCAAACTTTCGGCAAATAAGGAAGCTAAAAAGATCGTTGTGAAAACGATACAAAGGGTTGCTACCGAGGCTGCAATTGAGAACTCTGTTACCATTTTTCATATCGAAAGCGACGAAATAAAGGGCCGTATTATTGGCCGCGAAGGTCGTAACATTCGTGCGCTTGAAGCTGCTACCGGTATCGAAATCATTGTTGATGATACTCCGGAAGCTATTGTGCTTTCAGGATTCGATCCTGTTCGTCGCGAAATTGCCCGTTTAGCGTTGCACCAGTTGGTTACCGATGGTCGTATCCACCCTGCCCGTATTGAGGAAGTGGTTGAAAAAGTGCGCAAACAGGTAGAAGAAGAAATTATTGAAACCGGAAAACGTACTACCATCGATTTGGGTATTCATGGACTTCATCCTGAATTGATCCGCTTGATTGGTAAAATGAAATATCGTTCGTCGTACGGACAAAACCTTTTGCAGCACTCACGCGAGGTTGCAAACCTTTGTGCGATTATGGCTACCGAACTTGGCCTGAATGCCAAAGCCGCCAAACGCGCCGGATTGTTGCACGATATTGGTAAAGTGCCGGATGATGAACCGGAATTACCACACGCAGTATTGGGTATGAAGCTGGCTGAACGCTTCAAGGAAAAACCAGATATTTGCAACGCCATTGGAGCTCACCACGACGAGGTGGAAATGACTTCATTGCTTTCTCCAATTGTTCAGGTTTGCGACGCTATCTCTGGCGCTCGTCCTGGTGCCCGCCGCGAAGTTGTTGAATCGTACATCAAACGTTTGAAAACATTGGAAGAATTGGCACTCTCGTATCCGGGAGTACTTAAAACTTATGCCATTCAGGCTGGCCGCGAGTTACGTGTAATTGTTGGCAGCGATAAGATTGGTGATAAAGAATCGGAACAACTTTCATTCGATATTGCCAAACGTATTCAGGATGAAATGACTTATCCGGGTCAGATTAAAATCACCGTAATCCGCGAAATGCGGGCAATTAGTTACGCCAAGTAGTTTTTACTTCATAGAATATTGAAAAGTCCCGGATTTAAATCCGGGACTTTTTTTGCTATTTCAGTTCCAAATGATATGCTCCCTGCGCCTTTGTGCTGAAATCAATTGCAGGTGATTTTCTGTTTTTTGAACTTAAATTTCCGGTAAACAGGTTGATTGTTCTGGTGTTGTTGATCATTGAATTGGTGTTCTGAATTTGTAACGAAAGTTGGTCAGCAGTAATGTAAGCAGGCTTTTTTCTGAACTCAAGTTTGCAATTCAGGAATTGAATGGCACTTTCCTGCAGCACAAAATCATTGTTTTTAAACCCATTTGATTTCAAACGATTGATTACGATTGGTTTATTTAGCCTTAAATGATCAACTACTTTTTGAATTGCACGCGTATCAGCCTCAGGAATCGAATCCTGATTCACAACCACGTAATTGGTTCGGCCATTGATTAAATGAATTATTGTGTTTCGGGAATTATATACATAGATGTGTTTCTGGTTCATTAACTGAAGTTTTGAACTCAGTTCGGTTATTTGTAATGCCAAAATCAGGAATAGCCCATAAAACAGCCATTGTTTCTGTTTGGAGAATCCATAAATCAGGATAGCAACGATACTTCCATAGATGATAAAAACCTGCGCAGTTGTCAAAACAATGCCCCTTGAAACAGCTAACGGATGAGCGTCCATTATTTTCAAAGCAGCGAGCATAACCCATGTTAACTTCTGAATGATAATACCTATGAATGCAGCCACAGTATGAAAAGGAACAAAAACAAAATAGGCAAGGGTAAACCACATTATAAATGTTGTGACCGGGACTACTATGAAATTGCTTAGCCAGAAAAAGTTCGGGAACTGATTGAAGTAGAAAAGCCCGAGAGGAAAGGTAATGAGTTGGGCTGCAACCGAAACTGTAAACAAGGCCCATAACCACTTTAATGCCGGATTAGTGAGCTCGAATATATTATAAAGAATGGGTTGAATAAGTACGATGCCAAAAATTGCAAGGTATGAGAGCTGAAACCCAACATCGAATAAAACATTGGGATTCAAAAGAATCAGAAATAGGGCAGAGGCGGTTAGTGAATTATAAATGTTTACAGGTCGGCGAAGATTCTCTCCGATAATCACAAAAGTAAACATCACGGTTGCCCGTTGTACAGGAGGCGAAAATCCGGATAGAAAAGCATAAATCCAGAGAAATGAAATCATGATTACAGCAAATAGTATTGGTCCTGCTTTTCCTCTTTTCAAAAATGCCAGCAGAAATCCCAGAATCATGTAAATAAGTGCCACATGCAGGCCTGAAACCGACAGCACATGCATTGCTCCAGTGGAAGCAAAATAATCGAGTGTGTCCTGCGCAATTTCGGTTCTGTAGCCAAGTGTCAACGCAGACACTACTGATCGTTCTTCCCGATCGGGTAAAATTTCCGGAAATAGAGCAATCAGCTGATCGCGGGTTTCCTCAGCTAAATTACCAATGGAGTGAATTTGATGTCCGGTTTTCAGGTAAGTTCCTGACGACAGATAAACCGAATGACGGATATCTCGCCGTTCCATCATCTTTTGATAATCGAACTCGAATGGATTGCCTGAATTTCGTATTTGTTGAGGTTTTGTGAGTATAATTAGTTGATCGCCAGTTGTTATAGTGGAATCGAATCCTTCTTTACTGAGATAAGCTACGACTTTTTTAGTGTCCGGAAGTCTTTCATTCTGAATTAATAAGACAGTTTGGTAAGTCTTCGCTTTTTCTGCCGGTTTCTGACATACCTCAGCCAGGTAATAGTCCTTTTCAGTAAATTCAGGTTCTTTGCTTTCATCTGCCCGGTTTGGATAAAAAACTCCTGAAATTAATATGGCTATTGATAAAAGTGCGTTTTGAATCTGCCCCGAAGCGTAGTTGCTGTTGTGCCAGAAAAGGATCAATGCTGAAATTAATGAGACAAGAACAACCGCAGCGATCCGATTGTCGGGTTGAAAATAAGAACCGAGCAGAATTCCAGTCAAAAACAGGCTGGTAATCCGGATAAAAGGTATTTTCTGGAAAATATTTCGCACAACTGACAGAATAGTTTTCTGTCAAATACGTAGCCTACTTATGTTTTGTTTAATTTTAACAGTCTAATTATATGAACGATACGAAATTCGTGACGAATGGTCGTTTTTGGTATATGAACCGTATCTGATTTTATTTTCCAGGAACTTTTATACGATATTTCGGAATGACTTTTCCTTTGGATATTGCAGTCAGTTTACTTTTGAGTATTCTTTTTTTCAAAGGATTCAGGTAATCGACAAACATTACCCCTTCCAGGTGGTCGTATTCATGCTGGATAACCCTTGAGGTAAATCCGCTGAATTCTTCAATATGTTCGTTAAAATCTTCGTCGATGTACTTAATTTTCACGGTTTCCGGACGTGAAACATCTTCGCGGATTTCGGGTAAACTCAGGCATCCTTCGTTCATAACCCATTCATCGCCTTTTTTCTCCAGAATTTCAGGATTGATAAAAGCTCGTTTTATTCCGGGAACTTCGTCTTCCTCTTCTTCGTCGGTTGTTGAGTCAATTACAAAAATGCGGATCGCTTGTCCCACCTGAGGTGCAGCCAATCCAACGCCATCCGAATTGTACATGGTGTCGAACATGTTTTGAACAAATTCTTTCAAATTCGGGAAATCTTTAGTAATTGGTTCGGCTTTTTTACGAAGTACAGGATCGCCAAATACAGTAACCGGATAAATCATTTATAAATATTTTTTGTGTTCTAAATAACTTTGCAAAATTATGGTGGCACTCACCCCATCAATAGTTTCCTTGTTTTGCCTGTCTTTTTTCTTCAAGCCTGCATCAATCATGGTTTGAAAAGCCATTCTCGAAGTAAATCGTTCATCCACTTGTTCCAAAGGCATTTCAGGATAATCCTTTTGAAATTTATGCAGGAATGGATTGATGTATTTAACGGCTTCGGAGGGCTGATTGTTCATTTGTAACGGGTATCCAACAATCACTTTTTCGACATTTTCTTTGGAAAAATACTCCTTCAGGAAAGTCCATATTTCGTTGCTTGAAACTGTGGTGAGCCGGGTTGCAATCATCTGAAGAGGATCAGTAACCGCCAGACCAACCCGTTTTTTTCCGTAATCAATAGCCAATATTCGTCCCACAAGCTTGAAATTTGAGGGCAAAAATAGTATAATTTTGATAATAAACTTTCAGTTTTGAGAATATGTAGTGAAAATATGGTTGTATTTTGCTGTGTTATGTATTTGTAAATTAATTGATTGTGAAAAAGTCTTGTTTTTCATGTTCTTTTGGCACAAGCTTTGTTTTACCCTAGGCAAATTACCGGTAAAAGTTCAAACAATTAATTATTCACCTTAAAACTGAAGGCCATGAAAACGATAAATAACTTAAGGCAATATTTTCCGGTTCTGATTTGTTCGTTTATACTTACCGCTTCTGTAATTGAAGCAAGTGCCCAGAATAACCGGGGACAAGGCTGGAAAAAGAATGAAAACAAGCACGGTAAAAAAGAATATCGGGAATCGAGACGCGATGACGACAGAAGAGTATATGCTGACCGAGATGATGACCGTGACCGGGATTACAAATATCGCGAATATCGCCCGAAATATAACAATCGCTACAAACACTACGATTCTGACTATTTTGAGCATCCCCGCTACGGACGTGTTTATCACCGGTTCGATCATAACCCGGTTGTATTTCACCACGACCGCGACGATTATTACTACTACGGAAATCGCTTCTATACTTATCGCAAGGGAATCGGTTATTGTGTAGCAGAACCTCCTCGTAACGTCTATTTCCGTACTCTTCCGGTTGAATGTGAACGGGTTTATGTTGGAGGTCACCTCATGTTCAGAAACGGCGATTTGTTCTTCCAGCTTTCACCAAGAGGCTATGTAATGGCTCCTGCACCGGTTGGAATTCATATCTCAGCAAGTTTCTAAATCAGGAAAATCAATCATTCGGTAAACTATAAAATTAAAAATGGCTGCCTCGATTATCGGGGCAGCCATTTCTTTTATAGACTTTTCAGGAAGTTCGTTACGTTTGTTTCTATTCGTCCCATTAAGTCTGATAAATCTGATTTGACAAACTTATCGCCGGTGATATTTTCGAAAAGCTCGATGTAACGGTCAGAAACCGAGCCAACAAAAGCTTCATTCATTTCCGGAATCACTTGTCCTTCTTTTCCCTGGAAGTTATTTTCGATCAGCCACTGACGCACAAATTCTTTCGAAAGTTGTTTCTGGTTTTCACCTTTCGCCAGGCGTTCTTCGTAACCTTCGGCATAGAAATAACGCGATGAATCTGGAGTATGAATTTCGTCGATCAGGTAGATTTTACCATCTTTTTTACCGAATTCGTACTTGGTGTCAACCAAAATCAAGCCCTTTTCAGCAGCCATTTCAGTTCCGCGCTGGAAAACTTTTCGGGTGTAATCTTCAAGCATTTCATAGTCTGCTTTGCTCACAATACCCTGTGCAATAATTTCTTCGCGCGAAATGTCTTCATCGTGACCTTCCGAAGCTTTGGTGGTTGGTGTAATGATTGGTTCTGAGAATTTCTGGTTTTCGACCATTCCGTCAGGCAGAGCTACTCCACAAAGCGTGCGCTTACCGCTTTTATATTCGCGCCAGGCATGTCCGGTAAGGTATCCGCGAATGACCATTTCCACTTTAAACGGTTCGCAGTGATGACCAACTGTTACATTCGGATCGGGAGTTGCCACTTTCCAGTTTGGAACGATGTCGCTGGTTGCATCCAGAAATTTGGCGGCAATTTGGTTCAATACTTGTCCCTTGTACGGAATTCCTTTGGGCAGTACAACGTCGAATGCCGAAATACGGTCGCTGACGATCATCACCAAATACTCGTCGTTGATGTTGTAAACGTCTCTTACTTTTCCGTGATACACACTTTTCTGTCCCGGAAAATTAAAGTCTGTTCTTGTTAATGCTTTGCTCATTTTTCTTCGGTTTTATCTGTTTTTTCCTTGTCTTTCTCTTTTTCTTTTCGCTGCAATTCATGGGCATGATGCTTTTCATAGGCCAGCACGATTTCACGAACCAGCCGGTGCCGTACAATATCTTTTACGTCAAACTGAACAAAGGAAATGTCCTTAATGTTTCGAAGGATTCGTTTTGCCAGAATCAATCCTGAGGGAGTTTGGAATGGCAGGTCGATCTGCGTTTCGTCGCCAGTAATTACAAACTTGGTGTTAAGGCCCATGCGTGTCAGGAACATTTTAAGCTGAAGGACAGTTGCATTTTGTGCTTCGTCGAGAATAACAAAAGCGTTGCTCAGCGTTCGCCCGCGCATGAAAGCCAGCGGCGCAATCTGAATGGTTCCGTCCTTCATAAATTCGTCAAGTTTTTTGGCCGGAATCATGTCGAGCAGCGCATCGTACAAAGGTTGCAAATACGGATCGATCTTTTCCTTCAGATCGCCCGGAAGAAATCCAAGTCTTTCACCTGCTTCCACGGCAGGTCGGCTAAGAATGATTCGTTTGATTTCACGGTTTTTCAATGCCCGAACAGCCAAGGCAATGGCGGTATAAGTTTTCCCGGTACCGGCAGGTCCCATGGCAAAAATCATATCCGAATTTTTGCTTGCTTCAACCAGCAACCGTTGATTGGGAGTTCTGGCCCGTATTGCCTTGCCATTTATCCCGAACAACAGAATGTCTTTATCTTCATCCGAAGCTTCCGGTATTCCTTCCATCTCGTTCAGAAAAACCTGGTTGATTACATCGTCAGGAAGCACATTAAATTGATTGTAATGATCTATGATCAGATGAAACTTAGATTCGAATCGCAGTATTTCCTCGTCATCGCCTTTAACGATAACGTCGTTGCCACGGTAAACAATGATTAATTTGGGAAAGAAAGATTTGATCAGGTTCATCTTGGCGTTGTTTACGCCGAAAAATTCCAATGGATCAATTCCTTCGAGATGAATTAGCTTTTCAAACATAAATTGATTGCAGCTTTGGATATGATGCAAAAATAAGCACTTTTATACGATTTCAAGTGAAAAGTGGGGGAATAGGCCAAAGATTTGTTAACAATTAATTTGATGTTGATGTGCCTGTTTATCTGTTTTATTTATAGTGAATTGCGTGAGTAGGATTGATGGAAAATTGCATTTTATGAACTTCGAAAGTAAACCTTTTAATTTTAAAATATTTCTTCCATTCTTTTGTATAACTTTGCGGCGTAACAGGTTTCTCTCCGGAGAATTAAAAGGGAAACAGGTGCGCCTACGGGCAATTCCTGTACAGTTCCCGCTGCTGTAAGTCCTGAATAACTTTTCGATGTTGAGCCACTGTCTTTGAGTCCAGAGATGGGAAGGTGTTGAAAAGGGGACGAGTCAGAAGACCTGCCTGTGCATATCCGGATTTTGAAGCTTTCGGCGAAAAAGCGAGAACCAAGTACCTTCTTTTTGTTTCTGTAAGGCTGCAAAATCCACTTTTTAACAATGATTTTACAGCAAATGCCACAGTTAAAAATCGGTTATAGATTATTGATTATCAGTTTTTTGATTTTTTGGTTTAACCAAACCAATGCTCAGTTTGCATCCAGGGTTATCGAATATTTACCAGCCCCGGGCCAGTTTACCAATGCCGATTATATTGGAACACCATCGGCAGCCAACTCGATTGTTGGAACGAACAAGGGGCTGGTTAGTTTGGGTGCTTTTGGCGGGTCGGTTACGGTTTATTTTGCCGATGGAATTAAGAATGATCCGGCGAATCCTTACGGCGTTGATTTTACGGTTTATGGCAATGCAACTATGACCTGGTCGGAGCCTGGTATTATTCAGGTGATGAAAGATGAAAATCATAACGGCTTGCCCGATGATACCTGGTACGAAATTGCCGGAAGTGAGCATTTCTGGAATTCAACATTTTCGGGATACCAGGTTAGTTACCTGAATAACGGGTTGAATGTGGCCGGAAATATTCATTGGACAGATAATCAATCGGCATCAGGAATTATTCCGGTCAACAGCTTTCACCAGCAGCCATATTATCCCCGGGCTGATTTATTTCCGGCGATTGCTGCAGATAAATACAATCTGATCGGAACTCGCTTGACCGGTCCAATTGATTTGTCGATTCCGGGATCTGTTATTTCAAACCATAAAACATTCGGATATGCCGATAATACGCCTGTTTTGTCGTACACCGAAAAATTACCCGATAATCCATACACAACACAGGTGGAAGGAAGTGGCGGTGATGCTATTGATATTAACTGGGCTGTTGATCAGGATAATAAACCGGTCAATCTGGACGAAATTCATTTCATCCGGATTTATACCGGAATGAATGCGCTGGCAGGTTGGCTTGGTGAGGTATCGACCGAAATTATCGGAATCCGCGATGTGGAACCTGCTAATGTTTCCGGAGTTCATTCTGTGGTAGTTATCAAAGAATTACCCCGAAAAATAAGTTTGGGGCAAAGCCTCGATTTGGAAGCAATAGTGTTTGAAAACGGAATCAGGCAGCAAAATACCGGGATAAACTGGAGTGTGAATGATGCTCAACTGGCCGCCATTCAGAACGGAAAACTTGTCGCTAAAAATTCGGGAACTGTTCAGCTTCGGGCTACTTCTGCCTCAAATCCTGCAATTTATACTGAGGTTTCACTTGAAATTTTCTCAGCAGGTAAAGCTGAAATAACCCTTTCGTCGAAGAGCCTGAAAGTAAATGATAAACTGGAACTTACCGGCAGACTGAAAGACCAGTCAGGAAATATTTTGACCGGAATTAATACCATTTGGAGGTTTAATGATGAAACCGTTGCCGAAATTATTCTGGTTGATGGAACTTATTTTCTGAAAGGAAAGAAGGTTGGAAAGAGCTGGTTGCATTTCGAGGTTGCCGATAATCTATCGGTTTGCGATTCTGTTCAGATTGAAGTATTTTCTGAATCCGCTTTGAAAAAAGTGTTTGCAACCGTGAAAACTGAAGAAAAGACCATAATTCCACGCCAGTCGGTTTGGGTTGAGCAGATTGATCTGACAGCAAAAGTTGATCATGCACAAAAGCAATATGGGTTGAGCGAGATAAGCTATGTTTCGCTGGCACATGCAGTTGCAGCAATCCTGAAAACTGCCGGACAAAGCTCCGATTGGGCATTCCGTGACGATGCGCAGGGCGGATCGGCCTTGTATCTGTGGAAAGTTCCGTCGGTAGAAGAAGGCTCAACAGTTTATACGATGGGCTACGGTGGTTCCCGAACTGCTGATGCTTACCGGAAAACCTGGGTGGTCATGCTGAACCAGCAACCGGTTGTGACTGGACTCGATAAAATCAAAGTGAATAACAACGATGAAATTCTGATCTATCATATCGCCGATAACAATTTTCCGTGGTTAGTTTCGCAACTGACCTCAAGTGCAGATTCTATAAAAGTTGGACAAAGTGTTGAAGTTCAGCTGAAAAAATATTCGTGCACGATGGATGCCGAGCGGAATGTAGCTATAAATTCTTCGGAGGCAGTTGCCGGTCAATCGGTTGTTGCTGAACCAAACCAAGCGGCTGCTAATCGGCTAACCTTAACAACTGACGAGTTTGGGAAAGCTTTGTTTTTGGCCAATCAATCGGGACAATACCTGGTTAGTTCCGGAATTGACGTCTTGCGTGTGATTTCGGGATTGGTGACTGGGGTTCCGGATTTACCTCAAGCCACTATAAAGTGTATGGTTTACCCCAATCCGTTTACCGGTTTGGTTAAAATGAACTGCGCATCACCAATCTCTTCGGTTGAAGTACTTAATGTTGAAGGTTCATTGGTTTTTATGGGAAAAGAGCCGTCGCAAGAACTCAATCTGGAGCATTTACCTTCCGGACTTTATATCTTCCGGATAAAATCGGGGCAACAGGTTTTTCTGCAGAAAATTGTAAAAGAATAAGAAAGTGAACGTGGCTGCCAGATATCTTCGAAAGGAATTTAAAGCACTGCTTTGTGTTGTTGGTTTGTTCGCTTTTTCAGGAGAAATTGTGGCTCAAAAACTAACGGATACCATTCATATTCAGGAGATAAAAGTTTACGGCAAACGAAAGATTGAAGAGGCTGGCGCGATGGTTACTCACATTGATACATTGGCGATTCAGATGATGAAAACCCAGACTATTTCGGAATTATTGTCGTCGTATTCGCCGGTTTTCATGAAGTCATACGGCCGTGGATCAACAGCAACAGCCTCGTTTCGCGGAACGGCGCCTTCGCATACACAAGTGTACTGGAACGGTATGAAGATGAACTCGCCCATGCGCGGGGATGTCGATTTCTCGCTTTTCCCGGTTTATTTCGTTGACGATATAAGCCTTTTGCACGGCGGAAGTTCGCTGCAGTCGGGCTCCGGGGCATTGGGCGGAAGTGTTTTGATCAACAACAAGCCCGATTGGACCGACAGGTTTAGTATTCGCTATGTTCAAACGATTGAAAGTTTTGCGACAGCTAAAGAATATCTGAATGTAGGCTTGGGAAATGGTTATTTTCAATCGAAAACCCGACTGTTTTCTGACCAAAGCCGGAATGATTTTTCGTACTTCAATTATGGTGTTTTGCCAATGCACGAGTCAGTTCAGAAGAATGCCGGATACGAAAAACTGGGTTTGCTTCAGGAATTATATTATCGGCTGAGCCATCAGACTTTTTCTGCTAAGCTTTGGGCCTACCGCAGCAATCGCGATTTGCCACAGCTGATGTCGTTTGAAGGAGATACGCGCAAGGAAACTCAGACCGATCAGAATATCAGGGCGGTGGGTTCGTGGAAATACCTTTCAGAAAAAAGCATTATAGAATTGGTGCTTGGCATGAATCGTACACGGCTGAATTATTTCAGATCGAGTACCGAAGCCAGTTTTGTGAATTTTGATAGTCGCAGCAAAGAAATGAGCTACACTGGAAATCTGAATTTTGACTGGAAACCTCAGGAAAACCTGAGTTTAAATTGGTCATTGAATTCGGCTTATCACCAGGTTTCGGTTTTCGACAGTGCCCAGAAAATTGGATACGACCATGACCGGATGGAACTTTCGTTGATGAATGCTGCTCATTTTCAGCCAAATTCCAGGCTCTTGTTTTCTTTTTTGTTCCGAAGTGAAATTTACGACAATAAAGTTATCGGCTTTATTCCATCGCTTGGTACCGAATATTTGATCGGAGCAAAAAGGAATTGTGCTTTAAAAATGAACCTTTCGCGCAATTACCATCAGCCCGGTCTGAATGATTTATACTGGTTCCCTGGAGGAAATCCGGATTTGAAACCGGAAGATGGATTTGCCGGTGACTTGGCTTTTTCTTTTGAGAAACGTACAGAAAAATCATTTCTTTCAGGCCAGATTACCGGTTACGCTTCGTTAATCGACGACTGGATTGTGTGGCAGCCATCGGCCAGCGGAGCCTCGTATTGGGAGGCCAATAATTTGCGCAAGGTTTTCGCCCGTGGCGCCGAGGTTCAGGTTACGTTTCACCGGGAAATGGGTCGTGAAATTAGCTTTGATTTGAAGGGAAACTATTCGTACTCGGCAACATCGAATGTTGATGCAGTTCCTTCGGTTGATAAATCGAGGGGAAAACAGCTGATTTATATTCCGAAAGATAAAGCGAATTTGTTTGCAGAGGTTGACTATAAAAATTACTTCCTGAAAGTGAATGCGCCATTTGTTGGCAAACGTTATACTTCGAGTAATAACGAGGAATCGGATTATGAAAAGGTATTGAATCCTTACTGGCTGATAGATCTTAGTGCCGGTTGGCAATTCAATTTTAAGCCTGTTCATGTTGATGTGGTTGCTGGCGTTGAAAACCTGGCCAATGCCGATTATATGGCTATTTTGTGGCGCCCAATGCCCGGACGATATTATTCGCTAACCATCCAGATCAGTTATAAAAAATGATGCCGAGATACCTTGTCATACTGGCTGTTTTGCTTGCACTTTTTTCCTGCAACGATGATCCGGTGGAAACGATTTATTTTGATTTTACAGGAAATCGCGGCGTGTACGTTTTAAGTGAAGGAAATTTCATGTATGGAAATTCATCACTGTCATTTTACGATCCGGCAGAAAAGCGGGTGTATAATCAGGTTTTTCAGGCACGGAACGGAGCGCCTCTGGGCGATGTGGCCCAGTCGATGACCATCTGGAATAATCTGGGATTTGTGGTGGTGAACAATTCAGGAAAGATTTATGTGATTGACAGCAAAACAGCGGAGTTTAAAGGCAGCATTTCCGGATTGAGTTCGCCAAGATATGTGCACATTATAAACGCACAAAAGGCTTATGTGACAGATTTGTATGCCCGGAAAATCACCATTTTCAATCCTGAAACTTTTGAGGTAACAGGAAAAATTCCGGTGAATAATCCAAATTCTCAATTTGCACAGCATCCGACCGAACAGATGGTGGCCTGGAAGAATTTGTTGTTTGTGAATTGCTGGTCGTACGATAACAAAATTTTGGTTATTGACACCAATACCGATCAACTGGTTGACTCAATTGAAGTTTTTAAACAGCCCAACAGCATGGTTCTCGACAAATACAATAAACTTTGGGTGCTGACCGATGGCGGTTTTGAAGGAAGTGCTTATGGCTACGAGCAGCCTGGCCTTTTAAAAATTGATGCTGAAACCCGTGAGATTGAACGTTCGTTTCGTTTCGCATTGGGCGAACGACCGCTTAAACTGACCATAAACCCATCGGGCGACTCCATTTTTTACCTGAACCGGCATGTGTGGCGGATGAGCGTAAATGATAAACGTCTTCCTGACCAACCATTTATTTTATCTGAAAATGCCAGTTTGTACGGCGGTTTTTACAGCCTGGGAATCGATCCGACGACTTCAGAAGTATATGTTGGCGACGCGATAGATCATCGCCAAAACGGAATCGTTCGCCGGTATTCCTCCTCCGGAAAACTCATCCACGAATTTAAAGCCGGAATTTCTCCGGGGTACTTTGCGTTTAAACCATAATAGATTTTGCTTAAAAAATAGGCACTTCGCGTTTGAAGGTTTCGTCGAGCGAAATGAATGTTTCGGTACTGGCCACGCCGCCAATTTTCTGAATTTTATCGCTTAGAATATCGCGGAGATGTTCGTTGTCTTTGGCATAAACTTTTACGAAAATGGCATATTGACCGGTGGTGTAATGGCATTCCACAATTTCGGGAATTAGGCGGAGTTGTTCGGCTACAGTTGAGTACAGGCTTCCTTTTTCAAGAAAAACGCCAATGTAGGTACAGGTTTTGAAATCAATTTTCTTCGGATCAATGTGGTATCCTGAGCCAACGATGACATTCAGGTCTATCATCCGGTTAACACGTTGATGAACAGCAGCTCTGGAAACACCAACTTCAGCAGCGACATCTTTAAAAGGGATACGGGCATTTCTGGAAATGATGTCCAGAATTTTAAGATCGACATCGTCTAATTGATTTCGTAAAGTCATGAGAATAAATTATAGTTGTTCATTTGATAGTCCAAAACTAGCTAAATAATGTGATTTTGATAATAAATGAGCTGGTTTTATTCAAAATGTCAGAAAAAAGTGCGAGCTTTAAGTATTACCGCAGAAAAAATAAAAGGGTATCACTGAAAAATGATACCCTGTATAATTCAAGAAAATATTGTTCTGCTATTTAATCGGAACCTGACGTTTAAACTCCATTTCGAGCGAAATAAACGTTTCGGTACGTGCGATACCTTCAATTTCCTGAAGATCTTCATCTATCAATTTTTTCAGATGTTTGTTGGTCTTTGTCTGAACTTTGATGAAAATGGCGTAAGATCCTGTAGTATAGTGACATTCCACAATTTCAGGAATTTTTATAAGGGCCTCGACAACCTGTTTGTGAAATTTAGCTTTTTCGAGGTGAATTCCCATGTAGGCACAGGTAAAATAGCCCAATTTTTGCGGATTAACGATAAATTCGCTACCCGAAACTACACCCAGATTCAGCAAACGCTGTACGCGCTGATGGATGGCAGCTCCGGAAACACCACATTCGCGGGCAACTTCCAAGAATGGGATGCGCGCGTTTTTCGTGATCAATTTCAGAATTTTCTCATCTAACTCGTCTATGTTCGGTAGCGGTTCAATATGCAGATCGTTCATAAATTTATTGTTCTAACTGTAGTTTTAAAAATTGAAACCCAAAAGTACAAAAAAATGACAAATTTCAATTATTCTTGTTGAAAAACATCATGATTGTAATGAACTGAAAGTGTGTCGGCCATTTTGTTCACCTGACCTCGTTGCCATTTAGGGCAAATGTAGGTGATTTTTCTCTTCAAAAACCTGATGTTCAGTATTCTTTGATCTTAATTTATTCGTGTGGCCAGTTTTTCACTCAAATCGTTGATATCGCTGCCCGAAGGAGCCTGAAATACACGCAATTCAAACTCAGGAATAATGGCCAGAACGTGATCGAAAATATCGGCCTGGATGCTTTCGTAATCACTAAGTTGCTTCTCTTTGCTGAATACATAAATTTCGATTGGAAGGCCTGATTCTGTCGGCTGCAAATACCTCACCAGGAACGTCATATCGTTGTTGATGTATGGGTTGTTCTTCAGGTATATTTCAAGATATTTTCTGAAAATGCCAAGATTGGTCTGCCGGCGGCCATTCGGAATGTGATCGTCAACAACTCCCAGTTTTGTGTTGTGCTCGTTAATTTCGTTTTGTTTCTCGGTTACATAGCTCCTTATAATCCTGAAATTCTGGAACTTTTCAAGCATTTGGTCGTCGCAGAAGCGAACACTTTTCATGTCGATATTGATGAATCGTTTAATGCGGCGCCCATCCGATTCTTCCATACCTGACCAGTTCAGAAACGAGTCGGTAACCAGTGAATAAGTTGGGATGGTCGAGATGGTTTTATCGCCGTTCTGAACTTTCACGGTAGTCAGCGAAATATCGACAACAGTACCGTTTGCGTTATGTTTGGGCACTTCAATCCAGTCGCCTGGTTTAAGCATGTTGTTTGCCGAAAGCTGGATAGAGGCAACCAGCCCCAGAATCGGATCTTTAAAAACCAGCAGAAGTACAGCCGCAAACGCAGTAAGACCGGTCATTAACCCTAAAGGCGATTTTTTAAAGATGAAGGCAATGATGAAAATTGTGGCCACAAAGTAAACCAGGATCATGATGAGCTGAATGTATCCTTTGATTGAACGACTTGCAGCATAGGGAGTTGTAAGATAAATGTCGTTCGCGGCCCTTAATGTTCCGGAAACTACTTTAACAAAGATGATTACAAAGTAAATGTTGGTAAAGGTGGTCAGGAGACTTGTAACTTCCGGTATTTCAGAAAAATTACATGAATAATAGAAAACCATGGCGGAGGCCAGATGCGATAATGCCTGAAAAACTTTATGCTTCAGCAGGTAATCGTCCCAATCGGTTTTCGATTTTTCAACAAGCCGGTGAATGATTTTAATGACTATCCATTTGGTAATCCAGTGAACAATTGCGGCTACTACGATAATAGCCAGAAAAGTCACCATTACCGCAGACAGTTTGGCGTACATTTCCAAGAAATTAAAATCCAGGAATACCTGATTTAATAGTGCGTAAAGTGATTTCATTGATTATTAGTGAAATGCGTATTGTTACAATAAAATATGGTGCAAAAATAGAAAATCTTTACTCTTTTAAACCGATGTCTGGTGGTTCTGGTGTAGAATGTCAGGATTTACAAGTTTCCCGATAAAATTCGTTACTCGCTGAATTTCTGACGATTTTGTTTTGTTTCTGATTTCAACCGCTTTTGGGTCAATCGTTTCTCGACAGAGCCTTGTGTTGGTTTGGTTTTCTTTCGTGGTTTTACCGGAGTTAAAGCTTTTACCAGAAGCTGATACAATTTTTGTATCGCGTCCTCCTTGTTCGAAAGCTGCGAACGGTCGCGTTGCGAAATTACGCTCAATATACCGTCGTCGTTAATCTTTGAGGCTAATTTTATGCAGATTAAATCCTTTTGTTCCTGAGTCAGTTGCAATGAATTACGGACATCGAACCGGAGCTCAACTTTTGAGTTGACTTTGTTTACATTCTGGCCTCCGGGTCCGCTACTTCGGGAAGTAAGAAACTGAAATTCGGCCGACAAATCCGGAATACTGATCGCAAAATCGTCCATTATCATTCGGTTTTAGTTTCAGGATCCTGTTTTTTCCTGGGTTTACGCATAGGTTTGTTGGCGTAATAATAAGCAACCCGCTCTATTGCTTTTCGGATACTTATGTTGATCGGATTATAATCGTTCGCCAGCGACGGATCGATCGAATAAATCTGGTAGTAGTAATCGGTTACCTCAGGAATAAACATCGCTTTCGTATTAATGAGTTCCGAGGCTCTTTTAAATTCTTCAGAATACTCTTTTTTGATGTGCGAACAGGTGTAAACCGATAATCTTGAATTCTTGTCGTGAACGGCCGAGAAGCCAAAGAGGCGACAGATAAGCCCGCGATACTCATATGCTGAGCATCCGGCGGTTTCTCCCGGAGCCTGACTTTTTGCAAGGTTTATACAGTGTTCAGGTACGGTTTCCAGTAAATCGAGTGCAGCATCGTGCAGGTTGTTTGAAACCAGGTGATAGGCCAGCGGCAGAAATTCAAGGACATTGGCTTCAAGTCCTTTTTTGAGACAACATAAGTTACAGTTTGTGAGACACTTCAGATTCGATTGCTGGCCAAATTTCCTGGTGTCTTTATCCAGATGTTTAAAAACCCGTTCAACTTTTCTGATTTTTTCAAGCATAAATCAAGGTTGTGTAAAAAGCGCACCAAAATTAGTCGAATTGTTGTTTGTTTATCCTATTGTTTCAAAAGAATATAACGCCGGTGTTGTGTGTCGCACAGCAGAAAAGAAGCTGATGCAATGTTTGGCATTACGGACCCCATGGCGATTGATGGTTGGTAACACTTACCCGCGTCTCTATTTTGAAATTCTTCGAAACTTTATATTGCATAAACATGGAGGCGCCTTTGGTACTCATGTTTTGTATGGCGGGATTCATTTGTGGCTGATCGAAAATGCTTTGTGCGCCGAAGCTGTTGCCACCAAACGAAAACCGGTCATTCAGCTTGTATTTGGCCTGGTTAAACACCATTCCGTTGGCATAGAAAGGCGAAAGTCCAAGCTGGTAGTTGTAGGTTCCGGCTGATATATTTGACTGATTGAAATACTTTTTAAAATCCAGATTTTTACTGAAGTCGGGGAGAAGCGGCTGGCTGAACAGCGAGGGATCCGGCAAATTGAATGTCTCTTCAGAAAACGAACTTTTCAACAGCAACGGCATTCCGGGCATTAATTCTTTGGTTTCTATAATATTAATGGATTCAGGAATACTATCAGAAATAATTTTCTCCTGTGCCGAAGCAAAAGCCACAGCACAAGAGAAAATCAGTAATGAGAATAGCCGCTTCATTCAAATATCGGGGTTAAAACAATTTGATGCCTAAACTGAGCACAAAGGTGCCATTTTTCGAATCAAGTCCTTCGTAAAAATTTCTGCTGTACGACTCCATTCGAGCATCGAAAGTCAGGAACAGAAAATCGATACCTGCCCCATATTGCCAGCCCAGCAAGCTGTTTTTCAGGTTGTCTTCAGTGAGCTGGCCTTTCACGCTTTTGTCGGTGAGGAACGAAACAACCGGGCCTGCCATAATTCTCAGGTTCAGGGCTTTCTGGTCGATAAGCTTAACTCCGACTAAAGCCGGAACATCAACTGTTTTCAGGTCGAACGAGTTGACCGTTGAAAGGTTTACTTTGTCGATGTATTCGCCGCCTTTCGAGTTGTAGTAGGCTTCGGGCTGAATGTACAACCGTCCCAGATTTAAACGGGCAAAAGCACCAAACGAATAGTTGTTAATGGTCTGCGGATTGTAATCAGCAACATCAGTCGAAATTTTTGAGGAGTTGAGCCCAGCTTTTAAACCGGCATCAAAAAATTTCTGAGCCTTGCCTGTCAGTGCCAGTAAGACTATTATCACAAGAACAGTAATTTTTTTCATGGCTGTCAAATTTTTTTATTAAACGATTATTCGGGTCTGTTTATTACTGACAATTTTTATGCCTAAGAGTTGCATGTTGCAGCCATTTTAGAGCGATCCCCGAACAATCAGCTGGGTTGGAATAACCTTGTTTACCCTTTCTTTATTGACAATGAAGTTGGCACAGTCTTTTCCCATGCGGACAAAATCGGTTGAAATAACCGTGATTCCGGAGCCTACAATCTCTTTCATCGGTGAATCATTATAAGAAATTATGCCTACTTCTTTACCAATTTGATAAGCATTTTTCTTGCAATCTTTCACAATCTTCACCAAATCGGAGTCTTTAATAACCAGATAAACCTGTCCGGGCTGAACTTCGCGGTCATTAATATTCTCCAGAACATTGTGTTTGAGCTGATGATCGGCGCAAAACCGATTGAATGCATCGATGGTTTCGACAGGGTGTGGCGTATCTTTCGGAAAAATGAGGATAAATTCCTCGTATTGCTGAATGCGTTCCAATCCTGAATTCAGGCATTGATAAACGGTTTCGTTGAAATCCTGTGTCAGGCTCGAAACTTCATTTTTAGAGTCGAAACCCATATCCAGAATCAGCAGTTTTTTAGGGTCAATTTTCCGGACAACATCTTCCATGTTTTTATTGTCAATATTCATAACAATATACATGCTGTATCGCCCCAAACTGTTTAATATTAATTGATTGAATACCTCCGGATTATAGTGGTGAAAGAGCAAATCGACCGAATAATTATCTGGTAGATTGGCCCGTATTGATTTGTAAAGCTGTTCTTTAAAGGCGCTGAAATCGTCGAGTAAAATAAAGACACGGTATGCTTCGGAAGCCACAAAATAGCCTTTGGTTGGCGTTGATGAAATGATGCTCCGTTGTTTCAGTAGTGAATAGGCTTTGAAAATAGTATCGCGCGAAATACCACTTTCCTTATTCATCTGATTCACCGAAGGCAGAAAATCGCCTTCTTTTAAGGTCCCGAGGTTAATCGCTTCGGTAACGGCGTGAATCAGTTGCTGCAGCTTGGTTTGGGAAGAGCTTTCGTCGGGTTTAAATGAAAATTTTTCCATCCGGATTTTCTTTGAAAAAGCCTGAACTGCAGGTACAATTCAGGCTTTAGGTATATCTGTTGCGAAGATAGTAATTTTAAAGTTTGGGCACTTCGCACTTTAGTGCACTTTCAACACTTTTATTTGTAAAGCGGTCCGTAGGTTGAGCAGGCACGGTAATCGGCTCCTTCTTTATCGGTTCCGAAAGCCGACCATGCGCTTGGACGGAAAATCTTGTCTTCACTTACATTATGCATATTTACCGGAATGCGCAGGATTGAGGCCAGCGTAATCAGGTCGGCACCAATGTGGCCGTACGAAATGGCTCCGTGGTTGGCGCCCCAGTTAGCCATTACACTGTACACATCTTTAAAGGCATCGTTGTCGGCCAAACGAGGAACAAACCATGTGGTAGGCCAGGTTGGGTTGGTGCGTTCGTCCAATGTGTTGTGCACATCATCAGGCAATTCAACGGTCCATCCTTCAGCAATCTGCAATACCGGGCCAATTCCTTTTACCAGGTTTACACGCGCCATGGTAACCGGCATTTCTCCGGCAGTTTTGAACAACGACGAGTAACCGCCACCGCGGAAATAACCCAGATCAGCAGGGCACCAGCTGGTGTTTTCCAAACAGTCAGCTGCTTCGGCTTCCGAGATTTCCCAGTATGGTTTCATGGCCGGGTTTCCGTTAGCATCTTTCTGGCGTGCAGTAGCGTCGAGGGTGGTCGATCCGGAGTTGATCAGGTGGATAATACCACCGCTCGCTTTGCCGGTAAGCTCTTTGCCAGTCACGCGTTTCACGGCATCAGGACTCCAGAAGGTACGAACATCGGAGAATATTTGTGAGGTGTTGGTTAACAAATGTCCAAACAACATGGCAACACCATTCAAACTGTCGTTTTCGGTTGCAAATACATATGCTTCGCGGATTCCGTTCCAGTCGAACGACGAATTCAGAATAGCTTCGGTAAAATCGGCATTCGGGTAATAATCGGTCCACTGGCGTTGTCCCTGGAAACCGCCTAAAATGGCATTTCTTCCTTTCGATTCTTCACCGTGACCCATTTCTTTCAGTTTTGGGTTACCAGTCATCAGGTCGCGGGCAATCAAAGTCATTTTCACTACGGTTTCCCATTCCCAGTCTTTCCGCTCGCGCGACGATTGTTTTTCGGCACGGTTCAAATCTTTTCCTTCTTTGCAGTTGGCTTTGGTCCATTCCATCGCTTTGGCAAATTCATCCTGATCGTAAATGCCCTGTTCCATGCGGCGGATCAGTTCAACCGACTCCACAAACTCGGTACGGATTCCGAGGTATTCCTGGAAGAAATTCGAATCGACCATCGATCCGGCAATACCCATTGAGGTATAGCCAATCGATAAATAAGATTTTCCTTTCATTTGAGCGGCAGCCAGAGCAGCCTTCACGAAACGGATGATTTTTTCCTGAACATCATCTGGAATAGTGGTGTCTTTGGCATCCTGAACATCACGGCCATAAATACCAAATGCCGGAAGTCCTTTTTGCGAATAACCGGCCAGCGCGGCAGCAAGATAAACAGCGCCTGGACGTTCGGTTCCGTTGAATCCCCAAACCGCTTTTGGCATGGTGGGGTGGGTGTCCATCACTTCGGTTCCGTAGCACCAGCAAGGTGTAACAGTAAGCGAAACAGCCACACCTTCACGTTCGAACTTGTCGGCGCAATGAGCAGCATCGGCAACGCCGCCAATGGTGGTGTCGGCAATCACGCATTCTACTTTTTCGCCGCCGGGGAAACGAAGATTATCTTCAATCAGTTTGGCGGCAGCTTTGGCCATATTCATGGTTTGTACTTCGAGCGATTCGCGTACACCACGCTCTCTTCCGTCGATCACCGGGCGGATACCCACTTTGGGCAAACGACCAATCAGTCTGCTGTTTTGAGTCATTTTAATTTAGTTTTTTAGTATTATTCGTTCAGTTTTGTGTTGTCCTGTACTGTGCTGCTAAGTAAATGTTTTTTTTCAAAATTCGGTATGTTAAGGAATACTTTTTTCAAAATTCAAGTGATTAGAATTCATTGAAATAATCTAATTTTTTGTATATTTAATGATAAATACTACTCGCTCAAATTGTTCGCATGTTAAAGGTGATGCATGCAAAAGGTGAATTTTTCACCCTTCTTTTATGTAAATCGTTTTTTCCTTCTTTTCTCAAATATTTTAGAGCAAATTGACTATCCATTTTGCTTGTACACCTACCGCTTAAAACATACAGTTTTATCAATCATGAAAATCTTAAAATTAGTTTTTATCCTGGTAATCATCTTTCATTTCAGCGCATGTAAAGATGATCTGATTCCTTCTGATTCGAATTTTGCAAACAGCGACAATGTTTTGAAATCGAAACATATGCCAATTAAGATTGCGGTTGTTTCCGATATTCATTATTTTGATCCTTTACTTTTGAAAAATGACGCAGAAAATGGTGAGGCTTTTCAAACTTATCTTCAAACTGACCCTAAATTGATTCAATTTAGCAAACCTATTTTTACTCAGGTTTTATCTGAACTTCAATCAGAAAGGCCTGATATACTTTTGATTCCCGGTGACCTATCCAAAGACGGAGAAAAAATTGACCATCTGGCAATGGCCAAAATACTGCAGGATGTGGCCAAAGAAGGAATTAAAGTATATGTAATTCCCGGGAATCACGATGTTAATAATCCGAGAGCTGTTGGCTACGACGGAGATGATGAATTTGCGACTCCAACTGTTGCTGCGGCTGAATTTGCCAGTATTTATGAAGATTTTGGTTACAAAAAAGCCAAAGAACGAGACCCAAACTCTTTAAGCTATTTATGCGAGCCGTTCAGTAAATTATGGATTTTGGGAATTGACGACTGCAAGTACGACGAAAATGTATCAAAGGCCGAAGTTTCAGGAAGGATTAAACCGGAAACGATGACCTGGATTCAGGAAAAACTGAAAAAAGCAAAAAAAGATAAGATTACTGTGTTTGCGATGATGCATCATGGTATTGTGGAGCATTACCAAAATCAGGAAGCATTGGATAAGGGATATGTTACTGATGATTGGACGGAAATGTCCAAAGAATTAATGGCAGCTGGTGTTCAGGTTATATTTACCGGACACTATCACGCCAACGACATTACCATGACCAGTGACGATGAAAATGTTTTGTACGATGTGGAAACCGGATCACTGGTAACAGCACCAAGTCCTTACCGGATCGTTACTTTACTCGATGACAAACTTACAGTTAGCAGCCGGAAAATTACTTCAATCGATTATCCAATTCCCTTGAATATGAGTTTTGTCGGCTATTCAAATATGTTTCTTTCCGCATCGATGGATGGCTACTTTTCATACATGTTAAAATATATGGGAATGGGACTGACCCAGGATCAAATAAACTTTATCGCTCCAAGATTTACAAGTGCAATTACGGCTCATTATGCAGGTGATGAAAAGATTTCAGAAACAGAACGAACCTACGTAAATTCGTTGAGTGTGAATCCCTTTCTGTATGGTGCGCTAACCTCTATCTGGACAGACTTACCACCCGCTGACAATGAATTTGAAATCCAATTGAAATAAGCGCTGAATGAAGTCGGTTGCAATTTTCATTTCTTAAAAAGATCCATCAACATCGAATACAGCGCATCTCATTTTTGACGCAGGCCAAAACGATTGAGAATTGGATTCGATGTTGATGCTTATTCTGCCAATAATAACCGCGTTATAAGTTTTATTCAATAAACTATATGAAATGAAAAAACTCTTAATCATCTCTTTCATATTTCTCTGTTCAGCCGGTCTTTCTGCGCAAACAATTAACGAAACTAATCCACAAAGTTTGAACCGTATAGTTCATTCAGCTGAAGATGTAAGTGTTTCATTGTCTGGAAATATGCTTTTTAACGATCCATTTGAATCAGTTTTTGCAGGTGGACTTAAAATGAGAATGTTCGTAGGAGAAAGGTTTAGCTTTGACACCGATTTAGTAGTCGGAAAGGACTATTTCCATTTTGGACCCGGCATTTTTGGACTTCCGTTATTGATTTTTGGTGCCCAACCCGGATTTTCGACTGATGAGCAGGGTTCGTTTGGATTATTCCTGGTTTCCCTTACATTGATGGCGCTTTCTGCCGAGCACGTTGCCTATCATTTTCCTGTAAGTAACAATACCGAGTTTTCTCCATTTGTAAGTTTTCTTCGGTTAAAGCAACTTAATATGGATAAAAGCCCGGCTTTAGCAAAAGATGATGCTCTCCATGTTTTTTTTGTTGCAGGATTGGAGTTAAACCGATACTATAAGCGTTTTATCATATCACCCTATCTGGAATATAATGTAGCCTACAGCGGTTATTCCAGGGGATTTAATCTGGGGATAAATGTGGGTTATTATTTTCCGAATCATAACAGGAAATATGTGGAGAATTGAATGACTTGTGATTGATTCAGCTAAATTTGCGCCGATCGAAAATCCACACAGTTCATGCAATTTCCTAAAATAGTATTGGTTTCTTTTCTCACTCTTTTGTGCACTGCTACTGTTTTTGCACAAAACGATCCATCTGCATTTGTCGATTCACACGGCCAGCTCAACTATTCGTCGCTCGATTCGTGGTATGCCCGAAAAGTAAAGGAATCGTTTATGCTGAGCGGTAAAACCATCGATTTATATGGCGTTGGCATGGTAAGCCCTCAGTCTGATTTTTTTGATACGAAGCTGAAAGACCCGAAATCGCCCTGGGGAACAACCAACATTTACTCGAAAATGGTGCTCGATGTGGCCAATACGCGTGTTTTTCCTGAAAAGCGTGGCAATGGTTATTGCAGCCGTCTGGAAACCGGAATCCGGAAAGATAACATTGCCGGACTAAAGGTGGAAGTACTGATTGCCGGAACTTTGTTTGTTGGCGAAATGATTGAGCCGGTGCGGGGTTTGAAAGATCCGCTGAAAAATGTGAGTCAGGGTATTCCGTTTAACCGGAAACCCAAAGCCGTGAAATTTGATTATAAATACCGTGTTGGGAACAAGCGGGTAAAGGCAATCTATAGTATTGATCCGGCTGAAGGGCCCGATAAAGCTGAGTTTTGCGTGATTCTGCAAAAGCGCTGGGAAGATAAAAACGGAAATGTATTTGCTACGCGCATTGGCGGTGCCCGCCAGTTTTTTACCGGTTCGGTCGATCAATGGATTAACGGTGCAACCTTTCCTGTATTTTATGGCGATATTACCCACTTGCCCGAGTACGACGCCAAAACCATGGGACTGATTCCTTCGGTAGGAGAGGTGTATGTAAAAAACTCGCAGGGCAAAATGGTTCTGCTGGTTGAAACCGGCTGGGGAAAACCCGAAGATACGCCAACTCACCTTATTTTTTACTTCACTTCGAGCTATCAGGGCATACAGTACCAGGGCTCGCCCGAATCGGTTTTCTGGGTCGATAACATCGAGTTTGTGTACTAATGGGAGTATAGACTACCGCCATATTCAACATGACGGATTCCCGGGCAACATGACGGCTAAAAACCTAACATGGCGGGTATATCCATCAACATGACGACTCAAAATCTAACATGATGACGATTTTTCTTAACATGGCAGGCTCCCGATTAACATGGTGGTGAAAATTTGAACATGGTGAGTGTGGATGGGTATTCACAAATATTCGATATATGGGTTTTCCGCTATAAATGTATAATCCCTGGGTTTCATTCTATCAACCGTTGTTTGCAACTCTTTGGTAATAGTGCTAAATTGCAGCTTACGAAATAAAATAACTTAGAAAAATAACAACATCTAAAATGAACAATACCCGCATATTTAAAATGTCGTTTGCCAGTGTGTATCCGCTGTATGTGCAGAAAGCAGAGAAAAAAGGTCGCACCAGAGACGAAGTGGATATCGTAATCTGTTGGTTGACGGGATATGATCGTCAAGCGTTGCAACAGCAAATTGATCTGAACGTTGATTTCGAGACGTTTTTTGCCGAGGCACCACAAATGAATCCCAATGTTTCGAAAATTACGGGTGTAATTTGCGGCTATCGTGTGGAAGAAATCGAAGACAAACTGATGCAGCAGATTCGCTACCTGGATAAGCTGGTTGACGAATTAGCCAAAGGAAAGGCGATGGAGAAGATTTTAAGGAAGTAATCTCATCAGACCTAACAGGTTTTGGAAACCTGTTAGGTCTATAAGAATTCAGATATAAAAGAAAAGCCGGGAACTCCGGCTTTTCTTTTTCTATATATGATTGATTCGGCTCAGTAAAAAATGATCAGCCAGCACAATGGCGGCCATCGATTCGACGATAGGCACGGCGCGTGGCAATACACATGGATCGTGGCGTCCCTTGGGGTTAATCACCACTTCATTTTCGGCTTTGTCAACCGTGTTTTGTTCTTTCAGCAAGGTGGCAATGGGTTTGAAAGCCACATTGAAATAAATGTCCTCGCCATTTGAAATTCCGCCCTGTATTCCGCCCGAATGGTTGGTTTTGGTGCGAACTCCACTTTCAGTTTTAATAAAAATATCGTTGTGTTCAGAGCCAGATAAACGTGTTCCATCGAATCCCGAGCCATACTCAAATCCTTTTACAGCATTGATGCCCAGCATGGCATGGCCCAAATCGGCATGTAGTTTATTAAACACTGGTTCGCCCCATCCGGCAGGAACTCCGGTAACCACGCACGAAATTACTCCGCCAACGGTATCGTGGTTGCGTCCGGCTTCTTCAATGCGGGCAATCATGCGTTCGGCAGTTTCAGCATCCGGGCAGCGAACAATATTCGATTCGGTCTGGCTTAAATCCAGTTCGGTGTAAGATTTGCTAAGCTGAATTTCGCCAACTCTTGAAACGTATGCCTGTATAGAAATGCGTGCTTTTTTCAGGAGTAATTTGGCTAAAGCACCAGCCACCACGCGCGCAATGGTTTCGCGGGCCGACGAGCGGCCGCCGCCACGATGGTCGCGGGTTCCGTATTTCTGGATGTAGGTGAAATCGGCATGCGATGGACGGAAAACGTCTTTCAGGTCGTTGTAGTCCGACGAATGCTGATCTTTATTCCGCACCAGAAAACCGATGGGTGTCCCTTGGGTCATCCCTTCGAAAATTCCGGAGAGAAACTCAACCTGGTCGCTTTCGTCGCGCTGCGTAGTGATTTTCGATTGTCCGGGTTTACGGCGGTTCAGCTCGTTCTGGATAAAATCCATATCGATTTCCAAACCGGCAGGGCAGCCATCAATGATTCCGCCAATGCCTTTACCGTGCGATTCGCCAAACGAGGTTAACCTGAAGATTTGTCCAAAGCTGTTCATGATGAAGTTTAAAGTTTCAAATTCAAAGTTTCAAGTAAAAAAAATGTTGTTCCAAAATACAGGATTCTGAAACAACATTTTGATGTATTCGGCTTTAACAGATTAGCATCCGCAACCGCAACTGCCTGAACTGCATGAGCCATCGGCACATTCAGCTTCGTCGTCGCAACCACAGCCACCGCTTCCGCAACCACAACCACCGCTAACCAAAGCAGCAAGTTCGTCGTCGGTAGCTTCGCGCACTTCAATAATTTCGCCTTTGAAGAAAAGGTTTTCGCCAGCCAGTGGGTGATTGAAGTCCATTTTCACAATATCGTCGGTGATTTCCAGAACCAGACCGTTCAGGCGCTGGCCGCTGGTGCTCATCATCGGTACAGTGTTTCCAACCGATACAATTTCGTCGTCGAATTCGCCGTCGATAAAGAAAATATGTTTTGGAAGGTCAACAATTGCATTTTCGTCTAATTCGCCATAAGCGTCAACGTCAGCCAAACTAATTTCAAATGGACTTCCTGCTTCAAGACTTTCCAGTGATGATTCAAATTTTGGAAGCATTAAACCTGCGCCAAATACAAAACTCAATGGTTTCTCACTTGTTGCCTGCTCAATCAATTCTCCCTCAGCATCATCATAGTGTAGATCGTATGTCAGGGAAACCATTTTGTTTTTTCCTATTTTCATAGCCTTTTGTTTAAATGTTTAAATTTTAATAATGGTACAAAGAAATAAAAATCGCAGATAATACAAAAAGTATCAGCCATTTCATTTCACTTAGTTAAAGATAACATCAGAAATGGGCTTTGGTTTAGACCCGAAATCCAAAATTCAGGTATTTGCCCATTTTTTGCCATGATTTAACAGCTTATTTCTTAATCAGCTTTTGGGTGAATTGCCGATTGCCTTCTTCAATTTTCAAAAAGTACACGCCTGAAGTTAAATGACCCAAATTGCTAATCGGTTGACTGTTCGATATATTAAGGTATTCGGCTACAATTCTTCCTGAAATGTCGGAAATAGAAACTTTCGCGGTCTCGGTAATTCCTGAAATTACAATCTGATTGACAAATGGATTGGGGAAAACCGAAGCCTGCATTTGCTGCAGATCGGGCACCGAGGTTATCATTTGCCGGTTCAGGTTGTCGATGCAGAAATATCCAGGGGTATTCATTCCCCAAGCTCCGTTATCGGTTGAACGTAACGAGAATTCAAGCTTCGAAATGCGGCCAAGTTTTTTCAGATCAACCCATTTCCAGGTGTCCAGAATATAATCGTTGGTGTTGATGCTGTAAGCAAAATCGGCCAGATTGAAATACACTTTCCCGGTCGATTGGTTGTTTGCATCAAACCCTTCGATGGTCAGCAGTAACCAGTCGGGATCGTTACCCGTTTCGCCGCCAAATTTTTTCGAAAAGGCATCGCCATTTTTCATCGAAAGGTAAGTATAGGTGCTATTGGTAACATACAAGCCCGAAATAACGGTGTCTTTAAAGGCGATAGTTGAAACCGGGTTAGGGTAGGCTACCAAATAATTGGCCGAGCCGTAAACTCCTTTGCCGGTAATGGCGCTGTACTGGTTGGCGTATCCCGGAGTCGTTACATCTGTTTTGTTCGAAACCGCAAAGCCCGACCAACTGTCCCAGCTGGCGGTGTAGTCGTTGAAAAACCGAAAATTTCCGCTGGTAAATTCGCCTTTCCCGTCGCTGCCATTGTAATAGCCCTGGGTACCAAGAGTTATATTTTCGAAGCCGGCATAAGTTACCGGTTGGTAATTATAAGGTTTTTCACCGTTGAAATCGTCGATGCAGAAATAGCTTGGCGTATTCATTCCCCAAAGGCCATTATCGCTCGAACTTAGGCTGAAACGCACTTTTTTGGCTTCTTTCAGCTCACTCAAATCAACCCATGTCCATTTATTCAGGATGTAGTCTTTCGAGTTATCGGCCGAACGAAAATCGGCGAGGTAAAAATATACAGTATCAACGGGTTGGCCGGCTGCATCGAGTGCTTCAATCATAAGCCTGAAATAGTCAGGATCATTACCTGTTGCTCCACCAAACTTTTTCGAAAAATCGTCGCCGTTTTTCATCGACAGGTAGGCATAAGTCGAGTTGGTTACATAAAAACCGGAGGCTTTGGTCGAAGTCGCAAATTCGAGTTCTGATGTTGGAGCCGGATAACAAACGGCATAATTGGCGCTTCCGGCATAACCTTTTCCGGTAATGGCGCTGTACTGGTTGGCATAGCCGGCTGTGGTTACATCGGTAATGTTCGAGTAGGCAAATCCAGTCCAGCTTTGCCAGTCTTTGTTGTACGAATTGTAAAACGTGATGCCACCGCTTTTAAAATTTCCGGATAAATCAGATCCATTCCAGAATTTTCCGGATGATAAAGTCAGGTCGTCAAATTTGGCAACCGACTGGGCCATTGTAGTAAATACAAAAAAAGTAGCAAAAATTGCCAGTAAGTAATTGTGTTTCATTATGTAATAATTTTGAATAGGTTCAAAATATTACAATACGCAAAACTGCTGAAATAACCTTGTAACAGATGAATTTGGTTACTCCAAGCTTTTTCTCCCGAAAGCTTTGAATATTGTAGCTCAAAATGGCAGGTCTTCTGGCTTACTCCATTTTTGCGGCCTTCCCATCCTGAAAATCAGCGCGGACAGTGGCGCGGGTTGCAAAAAATGTGCGGAGTTTACAGCTGCGGGTACAGCTCCGGATTTTAACCGGATTCCCTCTTGATACTCAATAAAAGTATCACCATTCCGGCGGCTAAGATAATATTAAAATTAAATGCGTATGCCGATTTCAGGGTTAAATAATCCTGAAGGCAGACTGCGCAACCGTTACGAGGTGGCCAGCCGGGTTGTTTTGAAAGTGAAAAATTTTTGGGCAAAATAACTGTAAATAACCACAATGCCGGTTGTAATTATTTTTGAAAGAGTAGGCCATAATCCTACAAATTCGACAAATATTTTGAGGAAAACGTAATTCAGGAAAATAGATCCTGAAACCGAAATCATATACCGGATGAGCTGAATGCGGCCACTAACAATGGAAGTGGTAAACGTAATGAATTTGGCAAACAGGAAACCTGTTAAGAATGTGATCGGAAAAACAATAAAAAAGGCAGCAATGTGCGGACTGATAGAAACAATACCCAGATCGACCACCTGTTTATCGAGGATAAAGTTGTAGCAAATAAAGTAAAGGACAATATCCAGAACTGTATTAAATCCGCCGGTTGCTGCATACCTGAATGTTTCGACGGGAATAAACCGCCGGAAAGGGGTATAAAAATAATCGATGATTTGAATAATCAGTAATCGTATGTTCTTTGCCGGATTTCCCATATACGGAATAATTTCTCAATCGGATTCTTTACTTAACCTGGCAACGCAACCTGCCTGATAGTAAAAAACAGCTGTTGGTTAATCTTCTGCAAAATAAAATAAAAGATTGAAATAATAAGAGGGCAGCAAAAAATACAGTTGAAACGAATAAAATTGTACCTGACTGATTAAACCAATGTTACTTCCGGACTCGTGCGCGATGCCTCGTTCCGGTATTTTACTTTCGGATAACCAACAAGTAAAGCTGCGTAAACCTGATGATTGACCGGGACTTTAAATTTTGGATTTAACTTACTTTTTTTACCCATCGCTTTCACAATAAACCCGTTAAAGCAGGTTCCCAGCCCAAGTGTATTGGCATAAATCGAAGTATAAGTGGCCCAGATATTGGCGTCGGCTTCGGCCATGCCGGTTTTCGAAGCTGCGCCGTGAAACAGCACAACTGCCGGTGCATGATGACATATCTGCGAGTCGTTGGTTTCGCTCCGGCTGATAAACGAATCGCGGTATCGTCTGATCTTATTGACATTGATTGATGGTGCAAAAATCCGGATAAACGGACTGACCCACGGCTTACAAAGGAAACTGAACATGCGGATCAATGCTTCTTCGGTCAGGTCATTCAGGAGTTTTACCTTTTCTTTTGAACGAACAATGGTAACCTGAAGCGGGCGCGCATTGCTGGCCGACGGGTAGTGTTTCATATTGTCGATTAGCTGAAGCAAAACTGCATCAGGAACATCTTTGGGCAAATAACTCCGGCACGAACGTATTCCTGAGCTCAGGTTCCGAAAATCTTTGGGAGTAACTTCATGTGGCTGAAGCAGAAATACATCGCCGAAATCGGGTCGTACTGCCATTTCGGGGCAAATAGCCACACAATGTCCGCAATGAATGCAGGTGTCGGCAATTTCTCCGGTTTCGATGGTAATGGCCTGGGCCGGGCAATCCTTCACACATTTCAGGCAGCGGGTACATTTCTCGAGCTTAATAAACGGCATAACGATCGAATTTAAAATGCAAAGGTATGAATGATGGCGGCTAAAACAATGGATTGCACAATAAGAAGAATCTTCCGGAACATTCATTATTACGCGAAAAACGCATGCCCGGATGGATTATTGCAATACAAAGAGGTTTCGGTGAAATTTCTACAACTTCCTGCCGGCCTCTTTCCATAAGCCGATGCTCAGAATTGCGGTGACAATAAATCCGATGATGCTTGCCCATACCGGAACACTGCAACCATCAATAATAATCTCAATCGGGAAAAATGCCATCCGCAAAAGGTGAAACAATGCAATAATTCCAAAAATAACTGATGCAACTTTCGTAAACGGGTTCATTGTGTATTGACTTTGTTCCTGTACTTATACGTTTGCACCATTTATTAAGATGTTAATTTCTAGTGATTTTCAATCCTTTGCTTCAACCCTTTTATTTCTTCGGTCAGCTCTTTCAATTGTTGCCCGATAAGGTTGTCAGTAAGCGGTGGTTCGGCTACGTCGCGGCTGATGTAATGCACAAATTTCCAGATTTCCCGGATTTCGGTGGCTGCCAGTTCATAGGTTTTGTAAGCTTTATTGAGCGAAATCATCTGAAAACATCCATTTTCAGCCAGTTCATTAGTTAGTTGTTTAAAGACTAAGCCTTCATTTAAAGTAAGTACCACATACATTTCGCCGGTTTTTATTTCATTCCAGTCGGATACAAATTCGCCGGTCACCCAAGCGCCATCCGGAATGGGCAGCATCGAGTCGCCGCTAATCTGGAAAGTGCGGTATTTCCGTTCCGACGACAAAAACGGAAGCTGAAAAACGGGCAGTTCCGAAATATACTCCGGATCGGCAAACCCGTTGGTGTAGCCAGCTTTGGCTTTTTCTGAAACCAACTCAATATTATCGCGGTTTTGCCGGTCGATGGTAGTGGCCAAAACTCGGATGTTACTGCCTTTCAGGAAAACATCCTGCCCGTGCTCCAGTTCGTAAAGCTGGCTTTCGCGAAGTTTTGCCAGATCGACCCGCAACAAAGTATCGATGGCCACATGAAAATAATCGGACAATAAAATGAGCGATTGAATGCTCGGTCCCGAAATTCCGTTCTCGTAATTATTTAACGTCGATCGTTTTATTTCCAAAGCCACAGAAAGTTGATCCTGAGTGAGTTTCTTTCTCGTCCTCAAAAATTTAATGTTCGAATCGAAATACATATTTGGAGATTTAAAATTGAATGATTAAATTAAAATCACAATTTTTGATTAAAATTCAATCAAAAATACAATTTAAGTTTTGAACACCAAACGATTGATGACTTTTTTATTCACCCTCGATATCAATCATGAGCAATGAGGGATTTGTGATAAGTCAGGAAACGAAAATAAAGGGAGGATTTTAAGCTGTGGATTTTCAAAACAACACGATTGTACACCTCGATCTCGACACTTTTTTCGTATCGGTTGAGCGGTTGAGAGATACAAAATTAATCGGAAAACCGGTGATCATTGGGGGACTTTCCGACCGGGGCGTGGTGGCCAGTTGCAGCTACGAAGCCCGGCAGTTTGGCGTTCATTCAGCCATGCCCATGCGTATGGCGCTCAACCTGTGCCGCGACGCCACCGTTATTCGCGGCGATATGGACGAATACAGCAAACACTCGCGCGAGGTAACCGAAGTAATTGCTTCATGTGCCCCCGTGTACGAAAAAGCATCGATTGACGAACATTACCTCGACATTTCGGGAATGGACCGCTTTATTGGCTGCTATAAATGGACGCACGAGTTGCGCAGCCGCATCATTCGCGAAACGGGACTGCCGATTTCGTTCGGTTTATCGGTCAATAAAACAGTGTCGAAAATTGCAACCGGCGAAGCCAAACCGAATGGCGAAAAACAGGTTCCGCGCGATCTGGTGCAACCGTTCCTGAATCCGCTACCCATTAAAAAAATCCCAGGTGTGGGCGACAAAACCCGTCAAATGCTGCACTCAATGGGTGTTTTCACTATTCAAACGCTCAGTATCATTCCTCCTGAAATGATGCAAAGTGTTCTTGGAAAATCAGGAATCGACATCTGGCAAAAAGCCAATGGCATCGATTTTTCGCCGGTGGTGCGCTATTCCGAAGAAAAGTCGATCAGCACCGAACGAACATTTGAAACTGATACCATCGACGTGCAAATGCTAGAACGTTTGCTGATTGCCATGGTCGAGAAAATTGCGTTTAAAATGCGGAAGAAACAAAAACTGGCCTCGGTGATTACCGTCAAAATCCGCTACTCGAACTTCGACACACACACTTTGCAAAAGCAAATTGCCTACACTTCGTTCGATCATGTGCTGATGAGTACCGCCCTCGACCTGTTTCGACGGCTGTACGAACGCCGAATGCTCATCCGGCTCATTGGCGTAAAACTGGGCGGATTGATTGGCGGCGTTCAGCAACTCGACCTGTTCGACAACAACGATAAAATGATCAAACTTTACCTGTCGATGGACAAAATCCGACTGCGCTATGGCTCCGATTCCATACACCGCGCCTCGGGGGTCGAACGCGGTTCCAAATTCAAAGTTCCAGGTTTCATGAAACAACTTGGAACTTGAAACCTGAAACTTGAAACTTAGTTATGTATCTCAACTGCCATTCATATTATAGTCTTCACTACGGAACGCTCAGCATTGGCGAGCTGATTGATGTGGCCGTGCAAAACGGCATCGAAACAGTTGTACTGACTGATATTAATACCACCATGGGTATTCCCGAATTTGTAATGGAAGCTCAGAAAAAAGGTATCAAACCCGTTGCTGGCTGCGAATTCCGGAACGACGATGATCTGCTTTACATCGCTATTGCCCAAAACCGCGAAGGGCTGAAAGAACTGAATGACTGGCAAACCGAACACAACCTTCAGCAAAAAAAATATCCGGCCGATGCTCCCAAATTCAATCATGTTTATGTTGTTTATCCTTTTGGACGTAAACCGGTAGCCGAACTAAAGGACAATGAATTTACCGGCATCAATGGCAAACAGCTAAATAAATTATTTACTTCCGAATACCGTAATTTTACCGAAAAACTGGTCGTTTGGCAGCCGGTAACATTTCAGAACCAAACGGGTCGGTTTTTACACAAATCGCTGCGAGCCATCGCTCACAACACACTGATCAGCAAATTGCAACCCAAGCAGTTTGCCGACGAAGCCGAAAATATGGATTATCAAAACTTGCTGAACCAATTCCAGAATTATCCAAAAATCCTTGAAAACACAAAAAGACTGCTCGACAATTGCAGCATCAGCTTCGATTTTAAGCAGAATAAAAATAAAAAAACATTCACCCAATCGGTTTACGACGACAAAAAGCTGCTCGAAAAACTGGCGATCGAAGGCATGATTTACCGCTACGGGAATAACAACGACGAAGCCAGACGACGGGTGATGCACGAATTGGAGATCATTCATAATCTGGCATTTTCGTCATATTTCCTGATTGCGCGGGACATTGTACAATACGGCATATCGCGCGGGTTTTACCATGTGGGGCGCGGAAGCGGCGCCAATAGCATTGTGGCTTATTGCCTGAAAATAACCGATGTCGATCCCATCAAGCTCGACCTTTATTTTGAGCGTTTTCTGAATCCGAAACGTTCTTCACCGCCCGATTTCGATATCGATTACTCGTGGCGCGACCGTGAGCACATTCAGCAATATATTTTTCAACGGTATGGCAGCGATCATGTGGCTTTACTGGGTGCCACCACCACGTTTAAAGACCGGTCGATTATTCGCGAATTGGGTAAAGTTTTTGGTCTTCCAAAGGAGGAAATTGACCTGCTGATTGATTATCCCGACGATGTCCGTAATCAAAATAAAATCGCCCGAATCATTAAATCGCTGGGCGCTAAAATGGCTGATTTTCCCAACAACCGCAGCATTCACGCCGGAGGAATCCTCATTTCCGAAGAACCAATTACCTATTACACGGCACTCGATCTGCCCCCGAAAGGCTTACCCACAACGCAATGGGATATGTACGTGGCCGAAGATCTGGGCTTCGAAAAACTGGATATTCTCAGTCAGCGCGGCATCGGGCACATTAAGGAAGCTGTCGAAATTATTCAGGAAAACCGGGGTGAGGAAGTTGATATTCACCAGGTCGAGCGCTTTTTTCAGGACGAGCAGGTGAAATTTCAGCTTCGCACGGCCGAAACCAATGGTTGTTTTTACATCGAAAGTCCGGCCATGCGCGGACTGCTCACCAAACTGCATTGCGACAATTACCTGTCGCTGGTGGCTGCCAGTTCCATCATTCGTCCCGGAGTGGCCCAGTCGGGCATGATGAAGCAATACATTCAGCGGTTTCATCATCCTGAAAAGATCAATTATTTGCACGAAAAGATGCGGGAGCAACTCGAAGAAACGTTTGGGGTAATGGTTTACCAGGAAGATGTGATCAAGGTGGCACACCATTTTGCCGGACTCGATCTGGACGAAGCCGATGTGCTGCGCCGCGGAATGAGCGGAAAATCACGATCGAAAGATGAGTTCCAGCGTATTGAGGATAAATATTTCAGCAATTGCCGGAGCTTGGGTTACGATGATTCGATCAGTCAGGACGTTTGGCGGCAGATTAAATCGTTCGCGGGCTATTCGTTTTCCAAAGCACATTCGGCTTCGTATGCTGTCGAGAGTTTTCAGAGCCTTTTCCTGAAAGCCCACTATCCGCTCGAATTTCAAACGGCTGTAATCAACAATTTTGGCGGATTTTACCGCACCTGGGTGTATTTTAACGAAGCCAAACGGCAGGGCGCCACCATCGAATTACCTTGCGTAAACCACAGCCGCAGCGAAACCCGTATTGTCGGCAAAACCATTTATACCGGCTTTGTTCATGTACAAAACCTCGAACAAAATACCATCGCACATTTGCTCGAAGAACGGTCGCAAAATGGAGAATTTCTTTCGCTGACCGACTTTGTGAGCCGGGTAAACAGTTCGAAGGAGCAACTGGTTATCCTGATTCGGCTGGGCGCTTTCCGCTTCTGCGAAAAAACAAAAGCCGAGTTGCTTTGGGAAGCTCACATGCTGATTGGCCGGCCGGTTCAGGTGGCGCAAACCCGCCCCATGTTCCAGCCTCAGGAGCGAAAATACCAGTTGCCTAAGTTTGAGCAATCACCACTGGCCGACGCCTACGACGAAATTGAGTTGCTGGGTTTTCCGGTAACGCTCAGTCCTTTCGATATGCTCGAAACCAAATTTAGGGGAGAAGTATTGGCCAAAAACATGATGACGAATGTTGGGCGAACCGTGCGTATGCTTGGGCGGTTGGTGACCATTAAATATGTGTGGACCACGCGAAAAGAAATCATGCACTTTGGTACATTCACCGATGTGCAGGGCGAATTTTTCGACACGGTGCATTTTCCCCCCTCACTAAAAAACTATCCGTTCCGAGGCGACGGTGTTTACCTCGTATTGGGCAAGATTGTTGAGGAATTTGGTTTCCCGAGCCTTGAAGTGGAAAAAATGGCAAAGATGCCCATCAAGCCTAATCCGCATGGTTTGTAAAAGCCATATTCAGCTTCTGTAGAATATCCAATCTCTAAAATTATTTGAGATTTAAATCGTGTTGGTAACTGCTTTAGTCGGATTATTACTTTACCGATAAAATATAATTTACAAGCAGATCCAGTTCGTTAGCCGGTAATGCTTTGGTAACAGCAATTTGCGGATGCATCACAGAAGCCTGGGCCGGATCGACGATAGGCTTGCCTGCATCTTTTAAGAAAGCGACCAAACCCTTTTTGTTATTGGCATACGCTGTTGCAATAGTTTTTAACGGGGGGCCCACCAATTTTGTGCTTACCTGGTGGCAAACTGTACAGCCTTTGTCTTTAAAAAGTTTTTCCCCGGGGCTCACAACTTTAGCAGGAGATTGAAAGTTTTTCTCCAGATTAGTTGTTGCCGTTGTATTACTTGCGGATACTTGTCCTATGTTGCTGCTGGTTTCTTTTTTCGGTACTCCTGCCGTTACACCTATCGATAAAACCAGACTTATTGCAAGAAATATTTCTTTTTTCATGGTCGTTCTTTTTCATTGTTTAAATGATATTGATGATTACCGGTATTGGGGCCGGTCAATCGCTTAATAGTTCCTTGAGGATAATCGCCTCATTGTGCAATTCATCCCGGGCACCAAAGATTAATGTTATATTTCCTCTGGTTAACTGTTCTTTCAGAAGGACTACTAACTCTCTGTTTGCCTTGAGTTCAGCCAAATAACGTTTTCTGAATTCTTCCCATTTTCCGGTGTCATGGCTAAACCATTTTCGAAGCCCTGTGCTTGGTGCAACGTCTTTCATCCATAAATCAATGCTAGCCTTTTTTTGGGTCAATCCACGCGGCCAAAGGCGATCAACCAGAATTCGCGTGCCATCCCCATTTTCAGGTTCCAGATATGCTCTCTTGATTTTAATCATGATGGCTGAGTTTTATGGGGTTAATCTCCCGGAACATTGCAATCGAGACAGGCAAGTGAAAAGGCGTCGTACTCGTCATAAGCCGGACCGGGTATTCCATTTATTGAAATAATACGATCGATTCGAACTTCTTCTCCGGAAGTAAAAACGATGTATTCGGCCTTGTTTGTTTTGGTTGCCAAACCTGTGATTTTACCCTTTGCTTCCTCTATTTCTGTCCCGTTTCCGAAATAAAATACTTTACTGAATGCTTTTTCTCGTTCAGTTTCAAATATTTCATAATAGATGGGATAAACAGGATTAAATTCTGTTTCGATCAATTTATCAGTTTTCATTGTAGTATTTTGCTATTGCCTTTACATGGATTTGAGTGGTGTTTAAAATTTGAATTCCTGCATAAGATTCTTCGGTCAGGATAAGCGGAAGTTCGGTGCAACCAAGGATCAGTGAGTCAATTTGTTGTTCTCTGATCATTTTTCGTATGATTCCGATCAGCATTTCCCGTGTTTCGTCTTTAAAAATACCCAGCTCAATCTCGCTGAACAGCTTGTGATTGATGAGTTCCCGGTCTTCTTTTTCCGGGGCAACAACTTCAATATTCTGTTTTCTGAAAACATCCGGAAAGAATGAGGCTTTCATTGTCAAATCGGTTCCGAAAAGTCCGGCCTTCTTTAACCCTTTTGTTTTAGCTTCGCTGCTGGTGGCTTCAACAATACTAATCAAAGGAATTGCCGAGCGTTCGCGTAGCTGGTCGAATAGTTGGTGCGGCGTATTGGCGCTGAGAGCAGCAAAATCGGCACCGGCCCATCTCAGACATTCTATTTTTTCAGAAATATATGCGGTTGCCTGCTCATATTTTTGTTCCCGCATCAACCCGATAAAATACGCCATATTTACACTGTAAATAATGATTTCGGGGTAATCCAAATCACCCTTTTCATTTTTAAACGTATTAATTATCTCTTTGTAATAATCTACTGTTGCTTCTGGTCCCAGACCTCCGATAATTCCAATTTTCTTCATTGTTCTGATGTTTAATGTTGTACGCTTGAAATGCTACCGATCCACCAGCAGTAAGCCAGACCCAAATAAAAGAATGACTTTAAGAGTTTCTGCTGCAATAAAATAAAGGTGATGCTTTGATTTTATTACGTTTTCTCCAGCCAGAATCAGATCAATTCGCTTTTCGAGTCGCGGAAGAAGGTAAAATGTCTGTAAAGCCAGTATTACAAAAAGCAGTGTGGATAAAGTTGCTATTGATCCGTTAAAGGTGTTGAAACGATAAATCCAGAATATGCAGTAACTGGCCAGAAATATCCATTCCATGCGGTTTAACGCTCTGAAAATCCTTTTGCCAATGCGTAGTCCAATATTTAGAGTCACACCTTCAATTCTGAATTTTAGCCATGCTTCTATAAAACTGATGGAACTTACAAAACCAGCCCAAAAAAGAACAACAGCTATTGGTATGTAATTGATTGTATTCATGTTAATTGTAACCGGTTCAATACCGCTTTGTGCTGATTAACCTTTTCGGCCAACGATTGTATGGTTTGTTTATTTGTCAATTGAAAGAAAGATTTTCGTATTTCAGAATAATCATCGTGCATAGGGCAGGGGCTGGAGGAGTCGCATTGTTTTAATCCAAAGCCGCATTTCGAAAAATATTCATCTCCTTCTACAGCCTTTATTATTTCATATAATGTCAGAGATTTTGATGGCCCGGAGAAAAAGAATCCTCCTCCTTTGCCTTTTACCGAGGACACTAAGTTTGATCGTGCCAGATTTTGTAATACTTTGCCTGTAAACTGTTCCGGAGAATCAATGTTTTTTGCGATTTCCTTAAAACTTGGTCTTCCTCCTTCCTGATTCCGGATATAGATGTAAACCATTGCCCTGATTGCATATTCAGTTGTTCTTCCTAACATAGCATGTTGATATTTCCATTGTCATAACTTTTATTTCTCTGCTAAAGGTATAAAATTTTAATATAAAAAGACATTTATATCTTTTTATATTTTTATGAAGTGAGAATAATTTCTGCAAATTCAGGTAAAAATGTTGATGTGTAATTTAAGCTATCCGCGTATGAGAATGACCGGGAGTTTTAAAACGTAGTTGAAGATATGTGACTTAGGTATCATTTTTTAGAAGTAACCCTGATAGCCCAATTTGAAATGGTCGGTTGAACAAATAAAGAGTTTTTATAACATTTTGAAATAAAAAACCACTGTAAATATTTGATTTATAGTGGTTTGTTTGTTGTCGGGGTGAGAAGACTCGAACTTCCGACCTCCACGTCCCGAACGTGGCGCGCTAGCCAACTGTGCTACACCCCGTACAATTAATTCAAAGGTCGCTGTTTCCTTGTCGAAAACGCTAACTCTATTTTACAATGCAAATCTATAATTTTCTGAATTAAATCAGAACGACTTCTTTGAAGAAAATTGGATGAATTCGGCATTTTTGACGAATTAAGTTTTGCCTTTACAAAAAAGAGAAACCGTTTCAAGTTTAAACTTGAAACGGTTCTCTAATTCACACAATCAATCCCAATCCACACAAAAAACAATCACCACTAAATTGTATTGAATACCTAAACCTTTAACTCATCTAATCAATGGATAATCTAAAATCATTAATCAACTTTCCTAAATTATAGTACTTCTGAAATATTGCTTAGATGCGTTGAGATTCAAACATATAAACGTAAATAGATTAAAAAAGTTTTGGTTTTACTATACTTATTTCAGGTGATAGCTTAGATATTTCTGGATCTTTTGAAGAGTGGTATCTCTGTAAAAATAAACAGTCCGGAATCATGCGATCCCGGACTGTTTATGTAGTGTGGTAGGCTTATTTAGTCTTCCTTGAGGCTTAATCTGGTTCCTCTGGCCATCGAAATGAGGTTGGGGTTGGTAATCAGAATCTGACTTACCCCATTGCGCATAGCGTTAAACCCATTATCAAGTTTTGGAATCATTCCTTCTTTAATCACGCCATCGCCTTGTAATTGTTTAAACCGGTCGTAGCTGAGTTCTGAAATGACAGAATTCTCATCTTCAGCATTAAGTAAAACGCCTTTCTTTTCGAAGCAATAGAAAAGGTTTACTGTGAAATAATTCGACAGTTCTATGGCCAGATCGGCTGCAATGGTATCAGCATTTGTATTTAATAGTTGACCATGTGTATCGTGTGTAATTGGCGCAATTACCGGTACAACTTCCTCATTTAGCAACAATCGAAGCTCGGACGTACTAACGCCCATAATGTCACCTACAAAACCGTAATCTATATCCTTAACCGGACGTTTTTTTGCCTTAATTAAATTCAGGTCGGCTCCTGTTAGTCCAATTGAATTGCACCCGCGGGCCTGTAAACCTGCCACAATATTTTTGTTGACTAACCCGGCATAAACCATGGTAACCACTTCCAGCGTAGCTTCATCGGTAATACGGCGACCCTCCACCATTTGGGTCTCAATCCCTAGCTTTTCCGACAATGTTGTTGCCAATCGCCCACCTCCATGCACCAAAATGCGTTTTCCCCTTATTTGGGCAAACTGGTTGAGCAGCAAATCCAGCGACTCTTTTTCTTCAACAACCTTACCACCAACTTTTACAATGGTCAATCTTTCCATAAATTTCTTTTTAAGTTCGAAGTGCCCAGAGTTAGGAGTTAAAACTTTAGGCATTCCGAACTTTTTATTTTAATTTGTCTAACATCATTTTTAATACGGCCTGAGCTGAGAATAAGCGGTTTTCAGCTTCAGGAATTACTATCGAATTTGGTCCGTCAATCACTTCATCGCTCACAATCATATTGCGGCGAACAGGCAAACAGTGCATAAACTTAGCATTGTTGGTCACAGCCATTTGGCGCTCCGATACAGTCCACGAACGATCTTTCGACAAGATTTGCCCATAGCTGGTGAACGACGCCCAGTTTTTTGCATAGATAAAATCGGCGCCTTCAAAGGCTTTCATCTGGTCGTATTCGGGTTTCAGGTCGCCCATAAATTCAGGGGCCAGTTCGTAGCCTTCCGGATGTGTTACCACCACTTCATAATTGGCAGCGCGCATCCATTCAACAAACGAGTTTGGCACGGCCTGCGGCAATGCGCGTGGATGTGGTGCCCAGCTTAATACCACTTTTGGTCGGGCTTTGGTTTTATATTCTTCAATGGTTAATTGGTCGGCAAACGACTGCAACGGGTGACGTGTGGCAGCTTCCATACTTACCACCGAAACTCCGGAGTAGTCGATGAATTGCTGCAATATTTTTTCCTGATAATCATCTTCCTTATTTTCGAATTTGGCAAATGAGCGAACTCCAATAATGTCGCAGTAACGGCCAATTACAGGCACGGCTTCGCGAATATGTTCAGGTTTGTCGCCATCCATGATAACTCCCATTTCGGTTTCCAGTTTCCAGCCACCTTCGTTAATGTCGAAAACGATCACGTTCATTCCCAAATTCAGTCCGGCCTTTTGGGTGCTGAGGCGTGTGCGTAAACTTGAGTTGAAGAAAACGAGCAAAAGCGTTTTGTTTTTGCCCAAATCCTGATACTTGTATGGTGATTTTTTAAGCTCGAAAGCCAGTTTCAATGCTTCGTCCAGATTTTTCAAGTCGTGGACGGATGTGAATTGTCTCATTATAGATTAAAATTTAAAAACGATTTTATTGGATTTCAACGCGTTGTGTTGAAATTATTTGTTGCATAAATATAAGTGTATTTTTTACTTTTACCTTTTGCATTTTGGCTTTTTCCGCCGATTATTTTGGCCTGATTTGTCCGTCGCCTTCCACAATCCATTTGTAGCTGGTCAGCTCTTCCAAAGCCATTGGACCCCGGGCATGAAGTTTTTGTGTGGAGATGCCAATTTCGGCTCCCAAACCAAACTGTGCGCCATCGGTAAATGCCGTGGAAACATTGCAATAAACAGCAGCTGCGTCAACTGATTTTTTGAATATCTGTAATGTTTCTGGATTTTCTGAAACTATAGCTTCGGAATGCTTGGAGCTGTATTGCGCAATGTGATCCAGTGCTTCATCAAGCCCTGAAACCGTTTTGATGGCCATTTTGTAATCCAGAAACTCAGTTCCGAATGACTCTTCTGTTGCGTGTTCCAGTAATTCGGCAGGGTAGGTGCCTTCGAGTTTTTTATACGCTTTTTTGTCGGCATAAATTACCACCTTGCTCGATGGAAGCAATTGAGTTAGTTCGGGCAAATCGATCAGCCGTTTTTCGTCGATAATCAGGCAGTCGAGCGCGTTGCAAACGCTTGGGCGACGGGTCTTTGCATTGTTGATAATGGCTTGTCCTTTGGCCGTATCGCCGGTTACATCAAAATAGGTGTGACAAATTCCGGCTCCGGTTTCAATGACCGGAATCGATGAATTTTCACGCACGAAGTTGATCAGGCTTTGTGAACCACGCGGAATAATCAAATCGACAAGACCATGTGCGTGCAGCAATTCTGCCGTTGCCTCGCGATCAACCGGAAGAAGCGCCAGTATATTTTCGTCAAGACTGTGCTTGTGCAATACGTTCTGAATGACTTTTACAATGGCCAGATTAGAATCATTGGCATCGCTGCCACCCTTCAAAACACAGGCATTTCCCGATTTCAGGCAAAGTGAAAATACATCGAAAGTTACGTTGGGGCGTGCTTCGTAAATGATGCCAATAACGCCAAACGGAACAGTTATTTTGGTAATTTTTAATCCATTCGGACGAGTGGTTTCACCTAAAATGCGGCCAAGCGGAGAGGGCAGTTTAGACACATTCTGCATGTCGGCAGCAATTCCTTTTATACGGTCGGCTGTCAGCATCAGTCGGTCGTATTTCGGATCTTTGGGGTCCATACGACTCAAATCTTTGGCATTTTCCCCAAGAATAAATGGGGTATTATTGATAGCAGCCTGTGCCACATCTTGCAAAACCTGATTTATTTTTTCCTCTGAAACAAGGTTCAGTTTCCGGCTGGCTTTTAAAACCAGTCCAAGTTGTTCTTTTACAGTCATTTTATTCAAAATTAATTTTTGATGATACTGTCCTCTTTTATTCTTCTAAACGCAAAAAACGATATAAATGTTGGAAAAAAAGCCCCTTCCAAGGGGGAGGAAGGGGCAAATAACTCAGGATAATATTGCCTTGGGCAAAAATAAGGGGTCTAAGAAAAGGGTATGAGTACGTAAATCCTGAATCAATATTTTTTATTCCATGATATACAAATAATCGTAGTGAACTATCGCCTTCTTATTTTTATTTCCGATCAATTTCTCAGCTTTCTCCGAGTTGTATTCCGTTTTGCCAATTCCGATCAGGGCTCCGGTTTCGTCTTTTATCTTGACCAGATCGCCTTTTTCAAATGTTCCTTCAATCGAAACAACTCCGATTGGCAGCAAGCTGGTTGCCTGACTTGAAAGGAGTACCGTGCGGGCTCCGTCGTTTACAACCAGTTCGCCTTTTGCAAAGCTTTCGGAGTAGGAAATCCACTTTTTCACATTCGACGATTTCTTTTTGGCCGACATGAAAACGGTATGTACAAAATTTTCTGAAACGTTCATGATTTTCAGAAGCGTATTTTCCTTCATCCCGTTTGCAATGTGAACGTTGATGCCACCTTTGGCCACTTTTTTTGCAATGTGGTATTTGGTCAACATTCCGCCACGGCCGAAACTCGATTTACTGGTTGAAATCGCTTCATTCAACGGTTTACTCTTGGTCGTGATTTCGCGAATCACCTTCGATTCGGGCAATTCAGGCGAACCATCGTATATTCCGTCGATATTGCTCAAAATGATTAGCGCCTCCGAATCTTCCATTGAAGCAATCAATCCTGAAAGCTCATCATTATCAGTAAACATCAGCTCGGTCACCGAAATCGTGTCATTTTCATTCACAATCGGGATCACCTTGTTTTCAATCAGGGTCGAAATGCAGTTTTTCATGTTCAGGTAATGAACCCGGTCGCCGAAGTTTTCTTTGGTGGTGAGCACTTGTGCGCACACAATCCCATATTTACTGAAAGCTTCAGCCCATTTATTGATCATTTTTACCTGCCCGACTGCCGACCACAACTGGCGCGCCGAAACGGTGTCAAGCTTGCGCCCATTCCCGATTTCGCCACGTCCGGCAGCCACAGCGCCTGAAGAAACCAGCACTACTTCAACGCCTTCCTGACGAAGTTTAGTGATCTGATCGGCCAAATGCGAAATATTGGCATCGTTTAATGTACCATCAGACTTGGTTAGAACGTTACTGCCAACTTTGACAGTTATTTTTTTATATCGCAAATTTGTTTTCAAAATCAGCATTTATTGAAGGAAGCAATCAAACCCTGAATCAGCGATGAACTGAATCCCTGATGTTCCATTTCGTTCAATCCGGTAATGGTAATACCGCGTGGTGTGGTTACTTTATCAATTTCCTGCTCAGGATGTCTGCCCGATTCCAGAATTAATTCCGCTGCGCCTTTCACGGTTTGAGCAGTTATAAACTGAGCCATTTCGGCACTGAAACCCATTTCGATACCACCTTGCATAGCCGCACGCATATAACGCAGTGCAAAAGCAATTCCGCACGAGCCAAGCACAGTGGCAGCCGCCATCAAGTCTTCTGAAATGATTGTTGCTTTCCCTAACTGGTCAAAAATATGAACCACCAGGTTGCACAATTCCTCCGATTTTACATTGGTTGAAATCAAAGTCATCGATTCCTGGATGGCTATCGCAGTGTTTGGCATTATTCTGAATGTCTGTATTCCAGATCCGCTTACGGCTTCTTCAAGTTTCAGAAGTCCTAAACCAGCAACTGCCGAAATAAGAATTTGATTCTGATGTAAAAAAGGCTTGATTTCAGCAATAATTTCCTGCGCCTGATAGGGTTTAATGGCCAGAATAACAATATCAGCGGTTTGAACAGCCTCTATGTTATTGTTGGTAACTGTGGCACCCTGATCCTGAAACTTCTTAAGAACACTTGTATAACGGTCGGAAACGGTTAACGACGATGGTTGAATTTGCTTCGATTTAATTAAGCCAAAGGCAACCGAACCTCCGAGATTTCCTCCTCCAATAATGGTTATTTTCTGGTCAATCATATTCTAAATATTTACTATTTAATCATTTGCCATTTACAATTGAACCAAAAAAAGGAATGTTTTCTCTTTTCTAATCCCGATTCCTAAATGGTCTGAACAAGGGCCTCAACAAAAGTATCGGCTTGTTCTTTGGTCAAAGTTAGCGGAGAAAGTAATCTGATGATATTTGCCCCGCTTACGCCTGTAAAAATATGATGTTTTTTTAATAAAACATGACGAATGTCATTAATTTGTTGTTCGAATTCGAGGCCGATCATCAAACCGAGTCCGCGAACTTCTTTTATGCCTGACACTTCTTTGAGTTTACTAATCAGATATTCACCAACTTGAGCAGCATTTTCAACAAGCTTTTCGTTCTCCATAATTTTCAGAACGGCTAAACTTGCTGCACAAGCCAGGTAATTTCCACCAAAGGTGGTTCCCAACATACCAAACCAAGGCTTGATTTCTGGAGCTATGAGCAAAGCTCCAACAGGGAAACCATTTCCCATTCCTTTGGCAACCGTAATTAAATCGGGTTTCACCGGAGTGTACTGATGCGCGAAGAATTTTCCACTTCGACCATATCCCGACTGAATTTCGTCCAGAATCAACAGCGTACCATATTGCTTGCATAATTTTTCGGCACCAATCAAAAATTCTGGATCAGGAACATGAATGCCACCGATTCCCTGGATTCCTTCAATGATTACTCCGCCAATTTCATTGGTTTTTAACTGCTCTTTAAGCAAAGCCAAATCATTGAAAGGTAAAATAATGGCGTTTGAAGTTTCGTTGACAGGAGCAACAATTTTTGGATTATCGGTGACGGCAACGGCAGCCGAGGTACGGCCGTGAAAGCCTTTTTTGAATGCCACCATTTTTTTGCGTCCTGTAACAAACGACGCGAGTTTCAGCGCGTTTTCGTTGGCTTCGGCACCCGAATTCACTAGAAATAACTGGTAATCGGGATAGCCGCAGGCTTCACCTAACTTTTCAGCCAGCTCTTTTTGCTGCGGAATTTGCACCGAATTGGAGTAAAAGCCAATCTGGCTAAGCTGATCATTGATTCGTTTGATGTAATGCGGATGTGAGTGCCCCACAGAAATGACAGCATGTCCGCCATACAAATCCAGATATTTTGTTCCGTTTTCGTCCCAGATATAACAGTTTTCGCCCTTTACCGGAGTAATGTCAAGTAAAGGATATACGTCAAAAAGATTCATTGTCAATAGTTTAAAAATCCAAATCTCAAAATGTCATTTGTTGTCATTAAGTCATTCAATGGTCATTCATTGTTGTTGTTCCACAAAAAATGACGCAACGCAAATGACCACCAATGATGATTTTCAAATGACTGTTTTCTTAAAAAGCTACTGCTTTCAAATTCAGGCCGGTGGTTTCTTCCAATCCAAAAACGAGGTTCATGTTTTGAACGGCCTGTCCGGAGGCACCTTTCAGCAAATTGTCAGTTACCGAAAGGATCATCAGTTTATTTCCATGTTTTTCGAGGTAAACAATCGCTTTGTTGGTGTTTACCACTTGTTTCAGATCAGGATTTTTGGCGCTCACCTGCACAAACGGGTGCGATGCGTAATAATCCTGATAGAGCTTAGTGGCTTCTTCTAAAGAACGATCAAATTGGGTATAAACTGAGGCAAAAATGCCTCGGGTATGATTTCCGCGGACTGGTATGAAATTGATTGCGTGAGTGAAATCTGGCTGAAGTTGTTTAAAACTCTGGCCGATCTCGCCCAAATGCTGATGTTGGAAAGCTTTGTACACCGACAAGTTGTTGTTTCGCCAGCTAAAATGCGAGGTTTCGCTGGGTGCCTGACCTGCTCCGGTTGATCCGGTGATAGCGTTGACGTGCAACTCATCCTTGATCAGGCCAGCAGCGGCCAATGGCAAAACGGCCAACTGTATTCCCGTAGCAAAACAACCCGGATTGGCGATTTTGGTCGATTTTTTGATCAGATCGCGATTCAATTCCGGCAGGCCATACACAAAATCGTTTCCTTCGCGTTTCAGCCTGAAATCGTGGCTCAAATCGATAATTTTTACATTTTCAGGCAAAGTGTTTTTTGCCAGAAATTCCTTCGATTTGCCATGTCCCATACAGAAAAAAGCTACATCGATGGCCGAAAAATCAGTATCGGCAAAGAAGCGAATATCGGTATCGCCCAGCAAATCGGTGTGTACATCCGAAAGCAAATTTCCGGCGTTGCTGCTGCTCTGCACAAAAGTTATTTCTGCTTGTGGATGGTAGAGCAAAATCCGGATCAATTCTCCGGCTGTATATCCAGCGCCACCTATTATTCCTACTTTGATCATTTTTTGATATTCATATTAAAACTAAATCGAAGTGTCATGCTGAACTTGTTTCAGCATCTCAATCTTGAACAGACCCCGAAACAAGTTCGGGGTGACTTTAACACGAACTTGCTAGAAGCTGTGATTTACCGAATTATGAATCTTCAGCGAAGTAGAAAGTACTTTGGTGAAGCCTTTCACATCGTCGGCTGTCCATGCTGAATTCTTTTCGCCGTACTGACCAAATTCAGAGCGCATCAAATCGTGTTCCGACTCAACGCCAACCAAAATATAATGATAAGGTTTCAGCTTGATGATTACTTTACCAGTAACGGTTTCCTGCGAATGTTCGAGAAATTTTTCGATGTCGCGCATTACCGGCTCGAAATACAAGGCTTCGTGCAGGAACATGCCGTACCAGTTGCCCAATTGCTCTTTCCAATATTGCTGCCATTTGGTGAGCGTGTGTTTTTCGAGCATTTGGTGTGCTTTAATGATGATCAGCGGAGCTGCAGCTTCGAACCCTACGCGACCTTTGATACCGATAATGGTGTCGCCAATGTGCATGTCTCGGCCAATGGCAAAAGGAGAAGTAATAGCTTCCAGCGCGTTGATTGCATCTACCGGATTTTCGTAGGTAACACCGTCAACAGTTTTCAATTCACCTTTCACAAAGTCGATGCTAATTTCTTTTTCTTCAGTAGCTGTTAACTGCGATGGATAAGCTTCCTCGGGCAAAGTCAGGTTCGATTTCAACGTTTCTTTTCCGCCCACGCTGGTGCCCCAAAGTCCTTTGTTGATGGAGTAATCCATCTTCTTCCAGTCGGCTTCCACGCCATGTGCTTTCAGGTAATCGATTTCTTCCTGACGGCTCAGTTCCAAATCGCGGGTTGGTGTCAGAATTTCGATTTCAGGAGCCAGAATTTGGAAAGTAAGGTCGAAACGAACCTGATCGTTACCGGCGCCTGTACTTCCGTGTGCCACATATTTTGCACCAATTTGCTTGGCGTATTCAATAATGGCAATGGCCTGAAATACACGTTCTGAACTCACCGAAATAGGATAGGTGTTGTTTCGGAGAACGTTTCCGAACACCATGTATTTGATACTTTTTTCGTAATACGAATTGGTTACATCGAGAGCAACATGCTTCACCGAGCCGAGTTTGTAGGCTTTTTGCTCAATTACTTCGAGTTCGGCCTGACTGAATCCGCCAGTGTTGGCAATTGCCGTGTAAACTTCCAGATTTTTTTCTACCGAAAGGTATTTGGCGCAATAAGAAGTATCTAAACCTCCGCTGAACGCTAAAACTACTTTATCCTTCATGATATAATTCTTGATATGATTTTACTTTGAAAAACGATGACTCACCAACAGAATCGCTTAACAACTTACAACTTTACTACACTTACAACATACTTCGATTCAGGAGATTGATCAATCAATTTTATGCTGAACCTTTGCCTGGCTTGCTGAAGGCCAGTTTACATGAGAAAATAATCCTGAATATCCGTCAGGAGCCATCGTTTTATGCTTTGTTTTTACTTTTGAACAATGAAAATCCTTCTTCTTTTTTAGCCTGCGACCCGTTTTTGTTGGGCTTCAGTTTGTTAATAATGTCGAGCAGAGTATCTTTTATTGCCCGACCGTTTTGTTTTTTCTCTTCGGTTTTCTTTTCCTGTTCCCAGGCCGGATCGTATAACATTCCTGTACACAAACATTTACTTTTGCCTGTACGGGTCAAAATATCATAATTCACACAACTCTGGCATCCTTTCCAAAACTCCTCATCGTCAGTTAGTTCAGAGAATGTAACCGGACGGTAGCCCAGTTCGTGATTGATTTTCATAACGGCCAAACCGGTTGTCAAACCAAAAATCTTGGCTTCCGGATATTTCTGACGCGATAAGGCAAATGCTTTACGTTTAATTTCAGTAGCCAGACCAATGCTACGATATTCTTTTACGACAATCAATCCTGAATTGGCTACAAAACTTTTGGCTCCCCAGGTTTCAACATAGCAGAAACCAGCAAATGTTTCGCCGTTTTCGAGCGCGATAATGGCTTTTCCCGCAAGCATTTTATCGGCAATGTAATCGTATGTACGACGGGCAATACCGGTTCCACGCTCCTTCGACGCAATATCAATTGCATCGTTCACCTGATCAACGTATTTGAGGTGCTCTTCGGTGGCTACCAGAATCTGGATATTTTTTAATTCTTTCATTTTCCTGAATAATCTTTTTCTAAAATTTCACTCTCTTGTTTTGATCATTATCTCTATACCGTCCGAAATAATGTTATCTCTTTTCTGATCGCTTTCCCGCGGACGGTTTTGTTTTTTTTTCATTAAATGTCCGTCAGCTAAAGCAGACGGCAAAGAATATTTCATGTTCAATCAGCAGTTTCGATTTGTCCACTGATCACTTTTTATCCCAACTTATCTTCCAGCGCCGGCATAAGCAGAATCAGGCTGTTAATCAGGTCGCTTTGAGAAACTCCTTCGCGCATAATAATTAATATTGTGTCGTCGCCGGCAATGGTTCCTAAAATTTCGTAAGGCTCCGAATTGTCGATAATTACCGCAATGCTGTTGGCGTAGCCAGGCATGGTGCGGATAACAGCCAGGTTGCCGGAGAACTGAATGTCGCGAAAGCCATCAGCCAGAAAACTTATACGAGAATTCTCTTTGTGGTTTTCAGCAGCTACTCCTTCCGGAATAACATATACGTAACCCAATGCTTTGTCGGCTACTTTTGCCACCTTCAAAATCTTCAAATCGCGCGACAGGGTAGCCTGGGTCAATTCGAAGCCCTGATCTTTCATGATGTGCAAAAGCTCATCCTGACTGCTGATCTGGCCGCTAAGAATTGCCTGCTTAATGGCAAGCTGTCGTTTTGTGCGATTCTTCATTTTGAATATTTATACATTTTCGATGCAAAAATATGCAATAAATATTGAATGCGAACTTTTTTTTCAGAAATTATTTCTATTTTTGTCACAGAAATAAATATCAAAAACGAATTGACACTTGAAAAAACACAAGTTGAAAATCGGGAAGTACATAAAGAAGAGAGTTTGTTTAAGAAAGAAATAACAACCATGCGTTTGCCCTACAGCCGTAGCCAAACGCATTTTTTTTAATATTTTACATTGCAACGATGACACAACTAAGAAAAGTCAGATTGATTCTTGAAGATGGGACAACCTTTGAAGGAAAGTCGTTCGGGTACGAAAAATCGGTGGCCGGAGAAGTGGTTTTTTACACCGCAATGACCGGTTATCCTGAAAGTTTAACAGATCCTTCATATACGGGACAGATCCTCGTTTCAACCTTCCCCCTGATTGGGAATTATGGTGTGCCAAGCGACTCACAAACAGAAGGAATCGAGGATTTCTACGAGTCGAACAAAATTCACATTACAGGACTGATTATCTCGGATTACTCGTTCGAATACAGCCACTGGAATGCGATTAAAAGCCTGGGCGACTGGCTGAAAGAGTATAAAGTTCCGGGAATCTTCGGAATTGATACCCGCGCACTCACCAAAATCATCCGCGTGAAAGGTTCGCTTCTGGGCAAAATTGAATTCGACGATGAGCCAATCGACTTTTACGATCCGAACAAGGAAAACCTGGTTGCCATTGCTAGTACCGACAAAGTTCAGGTTTATGGAAATGGCGAACACCGCGTAGTTTTGGTTGACTGTGGTGTAAAATACAACATCATCCGCTGCCTGCTTAACCGCAATGCCACCGTGATCCGCGTGCCATGGGATTACGACTTCAGCAATGAAGATTTTGATGGAATTTTCCTTTCGAATGGCCCGGGCGACCCGGCTTTGTGCGATGCTACCGTTGCAAACATCCGCAAAACTATGGACGCCGAAAAGCCAATCATGGGCATTTGTTTGGGTAACCAGTTACTTGCCCGTGCTGCCGGAGCTGACACCTATAAACTGAAATTTGGTCACCGTAGCCACAACCAGCCGGTTTTGCTTCAGGGAACCGACCGGTGTTTCATCACTTCGCAAAACCACGGTTTTGCTGTAGATACCAAAACTTTGCCATCTGACTGGGAACCGTTGTTTACCAACGTAAACGACCAAACCAACGAAGGAATCCGCCATAAATCGAAACCATTCTTCTCCACTCAGTTCCACCCTGAAGCTGCCAGCGGACCGGTTGACACCGAGTTTTTGTTCGACGATTTCATGAATAATGTGATTGAATTTAAAAAGACGAAAAAGTAAAAAGTCAGAAGTCCGGAGACCGAAGACGGGAATCCGGAAAACCTGGAACTTGAAATTTGGAACTTGAAACTTTTCAAAACATGATAAATACAGACATTAAAAAAGTAATTGTACTTGGCTCGGGAGCGCTGAAAATTGGTGAGGCCGGTGAATTCGACTATTCCGGATCGCAGGCATTGAAGGCGCTGAAAGAAGAGAATGTTAAGACGGTTCTGATTAACCCGAACATTGCAACCATCCAGACTTCGGAAGACATTGCTGACCGCATTTATTTCCTTCCGGTGACTCCCTATTTTGTGGAGCAGGTCATCATTAAGGAAAAACCTGATGGCATTTTGCTTGCTTTTGGTGGTCAAACCGCGCTAAACTGCGGTGTTGCTCTTTTCAAAGGCGGCATCCTTGAAAAATACAATGTGAAAGTGGTAGGAACTCCGGTTCAGGCTATTATCGATACGGAAGACCGTGAGATTTTCGCCGGAAAGCTGGCCGAAATCGACGTAAAAACTCCGCGTAGCATCGCTTGTGTCAACATGCAGGAAGCTAAAGAAGCGGTTAAGACCATCGGATATCCGATCATTATTCGTGCAGCTTATACACTTGGCGGACTCGGTAGCGGATTCTGCGCCAACGATGAAGAACTGGAAGAGTTGGCCTCTAAAGCATTTACTTACTCACCGCAAATTTTGGTTGAAGAGTCAATTAAAGGCTGGAAAGAAGTGGAATATGAAGTGGTTCGTGACCGCTTCAACAACTGTATCACCGTTTGTAACATGGAAAACTTCGATCCGCTGGGAATTCACACCGGCGAGAGTATCGTGGTTGCACCTTCGCAAACGCTTTCAAATTCTGAATATCACAAATTGCGTGCACTGGCCATCAAGATTATCCGTCACATTGGAATCGTTGGCGAATGTAATGTTCAATATGCACTCGATCCGCACTCTGAAGATTACCGTGTGATCGAGGTAAACGCCCGTCTGTCGCGCTCTTCAGCGCTGGCATCAAAAGCAACCGGTTATCCGCTGGCATTCGTGGCCGCCAAATTGGGTTTGGGCTACGGACTGCACCAACTGAATAACCAGGTTACCAAAGTAACCACAGCCGCTTTCGAACCGGCACTCGACTATATCGTTTGTAAAATTCCACGCTGGGATTTGAATAAATTCTCCGGAGTATCTAAAAACCTCGGAAGCTCAATGAAATCGGTGGGCGAAATCATGTCGATTGGCCGTTCGTTTGAAGAAGCCATCCAGAAAGGTATCCGCATGGTGGGCATCGGAATGCACGGTTTTGTGGCTAACAAGGAAGAAATCACCATCGAACAGATCGACGAAGAACTGGTGCGCCCGACCGACCGTCGTATTTTCGCCATTGCCGAGGCGTTCAACAAAGGATACTCGGTTGACGACATTTACGAAAAAACCAAAATCGACCGTTGGTTCCTGCAGAAACTGCATAATATTCACCATACAAAAAATAATCTGGAGCAATTAAATGCGCTTCCTGAATTAGAGGATTCGCTGTTGCTTCAGGCCAAAAAGGAAGGATATTCTGATTTCCAGATTGCCCGTTTGGTGCTGAAATCGGCCAACAAAGACATCAATAACGATTTGCTGAAAGTACGCGAATGGCGTAAAAGCAAAAATATTTTGCCTTTTGTAAAACAGATTGATACGCTGGCTGGTGAATATCCGGCGCAAACCAATTATCTGTACCTGACTTACAACGGAAATGAACATGATGTTGAATTTCAGCACGATGATAAATCAGTGATCGTTTTGGGTTCCGGTGCATACCGAATTGGAAGTTCAGTGGAATTTGACTGGTGTAGCGTAAACGCGATAACGACCATTCACAAGGAAAACTACCGCTCGATCATGATCAATTACAATCCGGAAACCGTGAGTACCGACTACGATACCTGCGACCGCCTGTATTTTGACGAGCTGACTTTCGAGCGTGTGATGGACATTGTTGATCTGGAGATACCGAAAGGCGTTGTGCTTTCGATGGGAGGACAAATCCCGAACAACCTGGCCATGAAACTGCATCGTCAGAATGTTCCGATTTTAGGCACTTCGCCGCTAAATATCGACCGTGCCGAAGACCGCAAAAAGTTCAGCTCTTTGTGTGATAACCTGGGTATCGATCAGCCGCGCTGGTCAGAATTAACCAGCATCGAAGACATTTATACATTTGTTGATGAAGTAGGTTTCCCGGTTTTGATTCGCCCGTCGTATGTACTTTCAGGAGCTGCGATGAATGTGGTTTCGAACAAAGACCAATTGGAACATTTCCTGAACCTGGCGGCCAACGTGTCGAAAGAACATCCGGTTGTGGTTTCAGAATTTATTGAGCAGGCCAAGGAAATAGAAATTGATGCTGTGGCAAAAAATGGTGAGGTAGTGGCTTATGCCATTTCGGAACACGTTGAGTTTGCAGGGGTTCACTCGGGCGATGCCACCATCGTTTTCCCCCCTCAGAAATTGTATGTCGAAACCATTCGCCGCATCAAAAAGATTGCCCGCCAGATTGCCAAAGAACTCCAGATTACCGGACCGTTCAATATGCAGTTGCTGGCTAAAGACAATGATATTAAGGTGATTGAGTGTAACCTTCGTGCATCGCGCAGTTTCCCGTTTGTATCGAAAGTAATGAAATACAACCTGATTGAAATCGCGACTCAGGCGATGCTGGATGCCCCATTCCAAACTCCGGACAAGTCGTTGTTCGAACTGGATTACGTGGGTGTGAAAGCGGCTCAGTTCTCGTTTGCCCGCTTGCTGAATGCCGACCCTGTTTTGGGTGTCGATATGTCGTCAACCGGCGAAGTGGGCTGTATTGGCGAAACGTATTACGAGGCCATCCTGAAATCGATGTTGTCGGTTGGTTACTCTATTCCGAAGAAAAATATCCTGATTTCATCAGGCGAAACACGGTCGAAAATTGAATTGCTCAGCAGTGCCAAAATGCTTGCCGAACGTGGATTTAACCTGTACGCAACTGGTGGAACTCAGAAGTTTCTGGCTGATAATGGCGTTGAATCGACCCGCTTGTACTGGCCTGATGAAACTGATAAGCATCCGAACACGCTGGAGTATATCAAGGAAAAGAAGATCGATTTGGTCATCAATATTCCAAAAGACCACACGACTCGTGAAATCACCAACGGATATACCATTCGCCGTAGCGCGATTGATTACAGCATTCCACTCATCACCAATGCCCGCGTCGCCAGTGCGTTTATCTACGCCTTCTGTAAATACGGTATCGAAGATTTGTCAATTAAAAGTTGGGACGAATACAAAGATTAAATATCTACGTAAAGACGCAAAATTTTGCGTCTCTATGGAAACAAAAACAAAGGTCATCCTGAAAATTCGGGATGACCTTTTTCATGCAAAAATCTTATTTTAGGAGACCGAAAGATTGCAATTCATGACCGAAACTGTGGCAATATTGAAATTCTTTACCATCGGCGCGTTTCTTGGCCTGACCGCCGGAATATCGCCGGGACCATTGCTTACACTGGTTATTTCAGAAACACTGAAGCACAACCGGAAAGAAGGGATTCGGATTGCCGTTTCACCTTTGTTTACTGATATACCGATTGTTTTAGTTTCGCTTTTCGTATTTGCCAGAGTGGCGCAGTTTGATGCAATTTTGGGTGTGGTTTCGTGCCTTGGTGGCATTTTCATTGCATTCCTTGGTTACGAAACAATCAGAACGAGGGAACTTAGTATTGGTGAGCCGGGAATGCAGGCACAGTCGCTGAAGAAGGGAATTATTGCCAATTTTTTGAGTCCACATCCATATCTTTTCTGGGTTACCGTGGGGGCGCCAATGGCTCTAAAAGCATATGAGCTAAATGTTGTTGCCCTTGTTTTATATTTTTTGTCGTTCTATATATTCCTAATTGGTTCAAAAATTAGTATTGCACATTTGGTTGCAAAGTCGAAAGTCTTTTTCAGCAATATGCTGTACCTGTGGGTTATGCGTTTTCTTGCGATAGCCTTATTTGTATTCTCGGTGTTTTTCTTTTTTGATGGTTTAAAATACCTCCACCTTATTTGATGCCTTCGGTTTGTATCGGATCCTTCTGATCGCGAAGTTTAAGTTTGATTGTTTAAACTCTTCGTCCGGATGTTTGTTGTAACATTCGCTAAAAGCCTTAACTACTAGCCTTTTCCAGGTGCCTTTTTCATTGTCGATTTCCGGCAATAGAACTCTTGATCTCAATTGGAAAAAAAGAAGGGGATTGAAGTTGAACGAGCCAGCCAATTGTTTTGAAACCGTTTGATAAACGGTGAACTTTCCGAAATTCTTCACTTATTCTGCTCAATATATTCCTTTTCAACGGCTTAAAATTTGGCAAGGAGTATTCTTTTCATTTGTTCTGTTTAATTATAAAACGAAAAATTAGGATGAAAACAAAAAGGACTTTTGCCATTATTCTTTTAATCATGAGTTTTGTTTATGTTACACAAGCCCAGCCAATGCCCGATAGAGGCAAGGCCGAAAACGAAGCTCTGGCGCAAAAACTGGTAAATCAATGTGCCAATATTCATGAAGGTGAATTTGTGCTGGTTAGCGGTGGAATGCGCGATTTTGAATTGCTGGAAGATATTGTAGTTAACGTAGGGAAGAAGGGTGCTTTCCCAATTCTGACCCTTGGAAGCGACCGTATGACACGACGCTGGGTAACCGAAGTGCCGGCCAAATATGACTCACGCACTCCGGAAGGAGATGTAAAACTTTTCGGTTTTATTACCGCGATAATAAGTGTTGATTATAACGAAGCAGTTGGCCTGTTTTCCGATATTCCGGCAGAGCGACTGGTTGCACGTGGCAAGGCGTATGAGCCTGTTAACGAATTAATTGCCGAGCGAAATGTAAAAGGAGTCAGTCTTGGAAACGGACTTTATCCATCCGAAGCCTCAGCCAGGTTATTTGGGTTGACACAAAAGGAGCTTTCGGATTTATTTTGGAAGGGTGTAAATGTTGATTACACGAAACTGGAAGCTACAGGTAAAGCCATGCAGGCAAAATTTTCCGGGGGAAAGGAGATTCAGATTACCAACCCGAACGGAACCGATTTTAAAGTACGGATAGAGAAACGCCCGATGCTTATCAGTGATGGAGTTCTTTCGTCGGATGATCTGAAAAAAGGTTTTGCCGCTTCACAGGTGTATCTGCCGGCTGGCGAAGCTTTTTTGGCTCCTGTGGTAGGTACCGCCGAGGGAAAAATTGTTGTTGACCGTCATTTTTACCAGGGAAAGGAAATCACCGGTCTGACATTGACTTTTAAAGCCGGAAAACTAACCTCGATGACAGCCAAATCGGGACTTGAACCATTAAAGAAATTGTATGATGCAGCAGGTGCCGGGAAAGAAGATTTTGCATTTGTTGATTTAGGCATAAACCCGAATGTGGTAGTAAAACCGGGAAGCAAGTTGCTGGCCTGGATGCCTGCCGGTATGGTTACAGTTGGCATTGGTAACAATGTTTGGGCGGGCGGCGATAATAAGTGTCCGTATTCGTTGTCGTGTTTTTTGCCTGGAAGCACCCTTAAACTTGATGGAAAGGCAGTGGTTGAAAATGGTGTTTTGAATAAATAATTGTTTGAGTAGAGGCGCAAAGAATCGCGCCTCTACTCAAGTATTATTCGATTTTGCGCTTAATGAACCACCGATCCCAGAGGTTGAAGCTGTAGTTAAGTTTTACAAAATTTTCCTTGATTAAATGTGCGGTTTTTGTTCCGCGGGTACCCAGCTCGAGCGAGAAATGTTCGAAGTAAGTTTATTTGGGTTAAAATCAAGAGTGGCATCCTTCCAGTTGCACTTTTTGAGGTCAAATGTGGTGATCAGCTTGTTGTTGTAATTCAAACTTATGCTAACACCGAGATCCAACGGCAGTTTCATGGATTTGGAACTCATTACGTTGCTCGATGTTTGTACCGGTTGGCGAGAATTATAAGAATGCTTTTAAGGATGTGATTGCCTCGATTAATCTGTAAGAATATCTGGCAGGGTTGTCAACTAATAAATCTCTGTATCGTAGTGTGTTATGCTTTGATCGATTTTAGTCAGCTAACCTTAAAATCATTTCTTATGGCTACCTCATTGGATCCCAAACCCGAGTGTTGTCCTGAATTTGATCCTGCTCCGTGGAACGATCAGGTTTTTTTTTATTCGTTGATTGTTTCGAACTGGTGGCATCCGATTTTTTGCATCTTTTGAATGATGTCGGGAAATGGCATTTTCAGTATGTTATCAATTTTTCCTCTGCAAAATGGGCAGGCATGAACATCTCCATTGGGATCAACATATAAATACCGGTTTCCGGCGCCAAAACATCCCAGTTTCCGCTGGTGATATCCAAAAAATACAACAATTGGGAAATCTTTGTATTGGGGATCGGCATTCACGCGTATAGCAAAATCCGACAACATTTTTACCTGTTTGCTATCCAATCCAACCTGTTTTCCCTGGAATTTGCCAACAGCTCTCGGTTCAAGGATCCGGATAAAATTTGCACCAATTTCTTTTGCGTGTAATGCATATTTTTCAAGATTATCCTCATTAACAAACTGGTTGGTTGCGCACAGCGAAAGACTGACCATTATTCCTGAATTTTTGCAATTTTGGGCAGCTTCGGTTACCATCGAAAAACTTTTTTCATTGTTTCTGAATTGGTTGTGCTGTGCCTCGTTCCAATGGTCGAGGCTAATATTAACACCTGCTAATCCCGCTTTCTTCAGGGCAAACGCTTTATCCTGTGTTAGTCCAAACCCCGAAGTTAACAGCCAGCATTCGATGGTTGGTGAGGCTTTTTGGATGAGCCTGATAAGATCGTTGAACCGGACCAGAGGCTCTCCGCCACTAAATTGGATATGCCTTAATCCATTTGATTTAAAAATGTCGAGGATATTTTCAAGAGAATTGATATCAAGCTGATCGCTCTGAGAAATGTTATCCCATTCGTAACAATGCTGGCAAGATAGCGGACAGCGATTGGTAATTCCCCAAATCAGTGTTTGAAGGATTGGATTTTCAGCTTTCTTGTTGCCGTTTGATTTCATGTTCCGAATGAACTCGCTGTGAATTAAACTCTTCAGATTATCAGATGGGAATCCGCAATAATCTGAATTCCAGAAATAACGGTCTGCCGATTTAATGTATTTGGAAATTATTGTGCTGCCATGCACGCTGTTGCGAAGAGATCGAAGCCTTTTCATTTCTGAAAAAGCAATAATGGGATTCCTGAAAAAGTTAAATGCTTCAGAAATAATAAACCAATGTATTTTGGCCCTGATTAATCGGGCTTTCCATCCGGTAATCAGTTTTATATTGCTTTGCATAATGGTTTGATTAATGTGGCTGGCTTAATCGCTGTCCCATTTCCTTTAGCTCAGCATTGACAAAGTTGTTAAATTGCCCCGGATTTTGAAATGATTTCAAATACGCAATGTCGGGTTTCCCTTTGGGATCGTGCAATATTTGATACCAGCCTTTGCTATGCAGAAAAACCGTTCGACTTTGATCGGTCATTACCGGAAGGCTAAAAGTAACTATGGCCTGATTATCGATTTCCGGTTGAGTATAATAATCCTGATCATCAAATGAAAGCTGTTTGACAATGTTTTCCTGTTTTTCAGTAACCGCTGTTTGGGCCGAAATGGTGTAGGTTTTATATGCCTGATCTGGTGAGTAATCGAGTGCTGCATAGTTGATTTCCCAAAGAAAATTACCAAATTCCAGTTTCAATCTTAACGGATCAGTTTCAGTTCCTTTCAACGGAAATTGAAGGATGTCGTCTTTAAATTTCATGGGGCCTGCGATATGAAAATAATCGACAAACTCCCATTGTCCATTTCTCTCGATATAAAGAGAAAGAGGAATTCCTTGATCCAATGCCCATTGGCGCATTTTTGCCTCAGGTGCATTTTGCTGTTTTTTCATGTAAGTATCATACAAGTTGCCAAATGACTCATGAAACTGCCCAATCATATAATCCAGAATAATTGAATTTTTGGCATGCACAGCAAGCTTGGCTGTTTTGGCTTTTCCGGGATTTGGAAATTCCAGGATGACACCGTCCTTTTGTGGCAAATTTGTTTCAGTAGTGCTGCTCTGATAGAATAAATCATCTTTTGCCGTTAATTGTTTGGTTACATCTTTACCATCAAATGAAAAGGCTGACTTTGGCGCAATTAACTGACTCAAGCTGTGTAATTTGCCGTATTTGTCGGCTAACATTGTGGTATGATCAGGATGATCGACAACCAACAACTCTAATAAATTAGTGTGTTGAATCTCACGTACTTCGTTGGTTATTTTCAATGTATATACCGATTGATTTGGATATGTTGGCAATTTAAGATAATCGTTTCTTTCAAGTGGTTTATGAATACTCCCGCTATATATCTCACCTGCAAATTGGTAGTTATTATCGTCGCTTGTATATATGAATGGACACGATTGTTTAGTTAATGCTACGATTACAGCAAGAACAAGAATGGCTGAGGCTGTAATTCCAACTCCTCCAATAAAGTACGATCCGGCAGTTGTCGCAGTATCCTTGTCGTAAATATCGATTTTACTTATTGAGCTTATCGGAATTGAAACCTGGTTGTTTCCCGTTCTGGTAAATTCATCAAGATACAGGTGTACTTCGTTAAGGAGATATCGTTGGTTCTGCGATGCCCGGGTCAGGTAGCGGTTAGGTTTGTCAGCTTTTATCGGCTTAAGGGTTGGTGGCATTTGGTAATCCTCGATATTTCCGGAGAGAATGTTGTTATTAATCTGAATATCAGTTAAAACCCATTCTTTCTCAGCAAAGTGAATGATGATTGTCTTCCCGGCATCTGTCATAGTTGTTATCGATTCGCTTGTTGGTTTTTCTGATGATCTGATTCTGAAATAGTTGTAGCAGCCTCCCGCTAAATTGAGTAGTGCAAATGCCAAAATTATTGCAGTCCACTTCTTTACAGATTTACTGTAACGGGTAAAATGGTTATACATTTTTGTGGAGGCATTGGTCAGGATACGGTTCATTGTGTTTAGTTTAGAAATTAAGAAAGAGTTCGCAGCGCAGAACAGACTGGGAGTCCGGCGATACAAAGCTGGGAAAATCCATTCCAAGGTTAAAAGCAAGATTTTTGGTAATATTATAGAAGCCGAAAATACTGAATACAACTCCGCTCATGCTTCCGGTTTCGTGTTGGTATGTGCTGGTGTAAGTGTTTGGATCATAGTAATAATGTTCAATTGGATAGGAACCAAAAATGTAATATAGTCCGCCTCCCAAACGAAATGTTCGAGGTGCAAAAAAGTAACCGTTAATTCCAAAGCGGCAGTTCCAATCGGTAATGCTGGTAAAATTGAAAGGATAATAATAGTAATCAGCCCGTGATTTAATATTCTTTGATAAAGCCACTTTAAATCCAACAATAGCTTTCCCGGGCAAGTATTCGTATGAAAGAGTAATGTTGTGGTAGAAAAGAAGTCCAAATAAATCAGCTCCAACCAGGTGGTGGTTATATACAGGATTTGCACTATGTACCTCTAATGCGGTTTCAGGCGATTTAGACAGGAATGTTTGTCTTTGCCCGTTCTGAAATCGAATACTGTCAATGACAGAAACGTTGAGGTAATGGATTGAGTTGTCAGGTTGTCCTGGAACTTGATATTCAATGCTTTTTAAATAAGTCTTAAGAATTTTTGCGGTAATTATTTCACCGTTTTTTTTGTAAATTGAGTCCTGGGCTGCAAGTTGTAAAGAGAATAAAAGTACACTTATCGTTATCGTAATTTGTTTGCATTTCATTGAATAGCGGGTATAAAATGAAACAATGCTTTACTTTGATAAAAGTTACGGAATTATTCTGATAGATTTTCTATTCTTGCGTAATTAATTCATTGAAAATTAGAGTTTTTATTCGTTTGATTGAGAAGTTGAGTAATCTCTATTTTATCAATGCATCCCACAATACCTCCACCGGGTGCAGCACATTGCGTCCGGTTCCTTCTTCAATATGGTGGCGGCACGAAGTTCCGGGAGCTGCGATAATATCTTCGGAAGTCGCTTTTCTCACCGACGGAAATAAATCAAGTTCGCCAATTTGCATGCTCAACTGGTAATGTTCTTTTTCGTAACCAAACGAACCAGCCATTCCGCAGCACCCGCTTTTTATCTCCTGAACCGAGTAATTGGCAGGCAATTCCAGTATTTTTCTGGTGGGCAGGGTAGAGGCGATGGCCTTTTGCTGGCAATGTCCGTGAAGCCTGATTACCTTTTGCTCATCAGTAAATTGTTCCGGCCTGATATTCCCCTTTCCCATTTCCTGAACCAAAAATTCCTCCAGCATCAAGGTGCTTTTTGCCAGTTTTCGTGCATTGTTTTGTAGAGTAGAATCCACCAGTTCCGGATATTCGTCCCTGAAAGCCAGAATGGCCGATGGTTCAATTCCGAGTAACGGAGTTTCTTCTGAAATAATTTCCGAAAGCTGGCTGACATTGAAATTGGCAATCTGTTTGGCTTTGCGCAGCAAGCCTTTCGACAGATAGGTTCGCCCACTTTCAAGGTGTTTCGGAATAACCACTTCGTAGCCCAGTTTATTCAGCAGTAAGATGGTTTTTATCCCAATGTGACTCTCGTTGAAATTGGTAAACTCGTCGGCAAACAGGTAAACTTTTCCTTTTTTGTTCTCGACAGAGATTGGCTTTTTATACCATTTTTTGAGTGAAAGTTTTGAAAGCCCGGGTATTTTTCTGTCAGGAGCAAAACCAATCGCTTTTTTAAATAGTTTGGTACTGGTAATCAGATTTGTAATTGGTCTGAAAACCATTCCAAATCTATTGATCTGAGGAAGATAACCGATAAGAAGTGATCGTATTGGGAAGCCATGCAGGTCGTAATATTGCTGCAAAAATTCGGTTTTGAACTTGGCCATGTCGATATTCGATGGGCATTCTGATTTACATGCTTTGCACGAGAGACATAAGTCGAGCACCTGAAGTATTTCTTCAGAGTCGAATGGATTTGTTTTTTGTGATCGGGTCAGATATTCGCGCAAAATATTGGCCCTGGCGCGGGTCGATTTATCCTCGTCGCGGGTAGCCATGTACGATGGGCACATGGTTCCTCCAATCAGATTACTTTTGCGGCAGTCGCCCGAGCCGTTGCACATCTCTACCGAGCGCAACAAGTCGCCATGCGGTGCATAATCGAACAGCGTATTCGCCTTGAATGCCGGTTGGCCCATCAATAGTCGCAAATCTTTGGTGATGGGCGGCGTGTCCACAATTTTACCGGGATTCAGAATGTTTTGCGGGTCCCAGGTGTATTTCAGTTTGCGTATCAGTTCGTAATTGTGCTGTCCGAGCATCAGCGGTATAAATTCGCCACGCAGACGTCCGTCGCCATGCTCTCCGCTCAACGATCCCCTGAATTTTTTCACCAATCGCGCCACATCTTCCGCCAGCGAATGATAGATTTTGACATCTTCCGGGTCTTTCAGGTTTAATAGCGGACGAAGGTGCAATTCTCCGGTGGCAATGTGTCCGTAATACACGCAAGTCAGGCCGTATTGCGCAATTATTTCATCAAACTCGCGGATATAATCAGGTAAATAATCGGGTGCAATGGCGGTGTCTTCAATCACGGTAACATTACGTTTATCGCCCGGAATGTTGGAAAGTAGTCCCAGTCCGGCTTTGCGCAGCTCCCATATTTTCTTGATGCTATCTTTATCAGTAAAGAAGGGAAAATGGTAGCCATATCCTTCTTTTCGTAAATCTTCCTCCAGTTTCCGGGCTTTTTCATGAAGCTCTTTTTCCGAATTCGATGAGAATTCGATGGTCAGAATGGCTTTCGGTTCACCCTGAATGAAAAAGCGGTTTTTGCGCTGCTCAATGTTTTCGAGTGTGCAGTTCAGAATAATATCGTCGGTTAATTCAATAGCATCCGGAAAGTGGCGCAGGGCAACAATATTTCCGTAAAACGATTCTTCCAGCGTTTTAAAGTGGGCACAAACCAATCCCTGAAATTTAGGCGCCAGCGGAACCACATTCAACCTTATTTTGGTCACAAAAACAAGCGTTCCTTCCGATCCTGCCAGCAATTTGCAGAAGTTGAATGGTTGGCCATTTTCAGTAAACGGATCGGTTTCGAGCAGCACATCCAACGCGTAGCCATTGTTGCGGCGGGTCACTTTCGGATCGGGGAACTCACGGCGAATTTCTTCTTGATTTGCTTTATCCGAAAGTGTTTCCTGAATATTCCTGTAGATTTTGGTCTCCAGCAATTCCGGATTTCCATTGCATTTAGCGTGAAACTCATTGATTGAAAGTGCTTTGAAAACAACATCCGATCCATCCGAGAGAATTCCCTCCACTTCCAGAATGTGTTCGCGGGTGCTGCCGTAAATGAGAGAATGCAGTCCGCAGGAGTTATTTCCAAGCATCCCGCCAATGCAGCAGCGGTTGGCAGTTGAGGTTTCAGGAGCAAACTGCAATCCGTGTTTGGCCAGAAACTGGTTCAGTTCGGCCAGAACAACTCCGGGCTCAACTTCCACCCAATGATCGTTCGCATTCAGTTCTCCAATTTTATTCAGGTATTTCGAAATATCAACCACAATTCCGGAGCCAACCACTTGTCCGGCCAGTGAAGTACCGCCCGCCCGCGGAATTACCGACGTGTTGTTTGTGCGCGCATACTCGATAATTTTGCGAATGTCTTCTTTATTCTTCGGACGGGTTACGGCCTGCGGAATTTCGCGGTACGACGAGGCATCGGTGGCATAAATCACTTTCTGCACCTGATCGGTAAATACATCGCCGACGAGCGATTGCCTGAGCGGAAAAAATGGATCGGTTGACTTCATCTGAAATGTTTTTCCAAAAATAGACAAATTAAGTTTTTTTAGAAGTTGATGCAATCGATTGTCTAATAATTAATAAACTATTTTCGAGTGTCATTTCAGATATGAGTTTTGTCAATTTGGCCAATAATTCTTACGAAATTAGAGTACACCACAGTATATTTTAAGTACTTTTGCTTCGAATTTTTTACTCCAAAGTTTAAACTTTAAACACCGATGGAAATCTTAAAACGTGTCTTTCAAAACGCTCAAAAATATCAGAAAAGAATAGTATTACCTGAAGGAGCGGAACCCCGGACCTTGCGTGCATCTGAAATTATTATGAATCAGAAGCTTGCGCGGCTAATTTTGTTAGGAAATCCTGACGAAATACATCAGGCAGCCCGGGAAATTGGAGTTAATATTGATGGAGTTACAATCGTTGATCCTAAAACTGATGCCCGCAGGGATCAGTATTCCGATTTGATGGTTGAAATCCGCAAAGGCAAAGGTTTAACGAAAGAAGCAGCGCTCGATTTGCTGAATGATCCTTTGTATTTTGCTCCTTTAATGATTAAGAGTGGCGATGCTGATGGCGAATTAGCAGGTGCTATTAATGCAACCGGCGATGTACTTCGTCCGGCTTTGCAATACGTGAAAACAATGCCTGGCGTGAGTGTGGTTTCAGGAGCTTTCCTGATGTTTGTAAACGATCCGCATTTTGGACATGATGGAATCCTGGTTTTTGCCGACTGTGCTGTAATGCCCGATCCAAACGAACAGCAGCTGGCCGAAATTGCGGTAACCACTGCCAAAACAGCCAAAGCCATTGTGGGAATGGATCCACGTGTAGCTATGCTCAGTTTTTCGACGATGGGAAGCGCACAACATCCGCTGGTTGACAAAGTGGTGAATGCAACACGCATTGCCCGCGAACTCGATCCGGAGTTGAAAATTGACGGAGAAATGCAATTGGATGCCGCTCTCATTCCCGAAGTTGGACGTCTGAAAGCACCAACAAGCGAAGTAGCCGGCAGAGCCAACATTCTGGTATTCCCCGGATTGGAAGCTGCCAATATTGGTTATAAACTGGTTCAGCGCTTAGGGAAAGCCGAAGCTGTAGGTCCGGTTTTGCAAGGTATGGCTGCTCCGATAAACGACCTTTCAAGGGGATGTTCGGTTAGCGACATTGTAAACATGGTGGCTATTACTGCTAATCAGGCAGCAGCACTTTTCGAATAGTATAAATACAACAGATACAAACATGCCGAGTGAAGTTATTTACGAACCAATCGAAGAATTTGGGTTAAGTAAAAAAAGCCGAAGTGAAACACTTTTTTCCAGAATTGGAGTTGTGGGTTGTGGCCTTGTTGGTCAGAACATTGCACGAGTAGCCAGTTTCTACGGAATAGAAGTTGTTTTTATTGAAGTGAGTGAGGAAAAGATTCGGGAGGCCTATAAGAATATTGAAAAGGTACTGGATGATCGGATCGAACACTGGGGGCTTACGCAGGGTGAAAAAAGAGCCATTTTATCCAGAATCAAAGGGACTCTCGATTATAAAGACCTTGTTGGCTGCGACTTTGTGATTGAAGCAATCAGAGCCATCGACCGCGGTGGAAAGATTAAGGAACGGAAAGATATTTTCCGCCGGATTGAAGAAGTTGTTGATCCTGAATGTATTATTGCGACGCATTCTACAACAATTGTGATCACCGAACTTTCATCCGAATTAAAGCATCGTGATCGCTGTGTAAGTTTACACTTCTTTGTTAATCATCAGGAAGCCAGGGTGGTGGAGGTGGTCAGAGGACTTTATACTACCGACGACTCATACCAAAAAGTCTGCAAATTTGTGTCGCTGATAAACCGTAAAATTGTTCCTGTTCAGGAATCTGCAGGTTTAGTTAGCGTGCGCTTGTTTGTAGTCCTTTTGAATGAAGCCTGTGAAATCCTGATGGAAGGAATCTCGAATACTGAGGATGTTGACCAGCTTATGAAAATAGGTTTTGGAATGCGTCTTGGTCCGTTTGAACTTGCCGATAAAATGGGATTGGATAAGGTTTTGCGCTGGATGGATAATATTTACAACGAATTTGGCGACATTCGCTACAAACCAAACCCATACCTTCGTCGGTTAGTTCGTGGTAAGCATTTGGGAATTGAGTCGGGCGAAGGATTTTATAAATACGACGAGAATGGAAAAAGAATTGCAGTACCCGGCCGGGGATGCTAATTTTTATCCGGATATTAATAATGTAATAATACTATTTACAGATGAAAATTCTGGTTTTAAATTGCGGAAGTAGCTCAATTAAATATCAGCTTTTTAATATGACCGACCGTAAGGTTATCGCCAAAGGCGGTGTTGAAAAGCTGGGTATGAAAGGTAGTTTCCTGAAGCATGTCCGTCAGGATGGCCAGGTGGTTGTTTTTGAAGGCGAAATTCTGGACCATAAAATCGGTGTTGAATATATTCTCGGGATTTTAACCAGCGAAAAGCATGGTTGCCTTAAAAGTCTTGAAGAACTCGATGCCGTTGGACACCGGGTTGTTCATGGAGGCGAGCGGTTTAACTCAAGTGTTCTGTTAACCGACGAAGTTCTTGCCGAAGTAACCAAATGCATAGATATTGCTCCTTTGCATAATCCGCCGAACCTTAAGGGAATCAAGGCGATGGACGAGTTAATTCCGGGCATTCCGCAAGTGGGTGTTTTCGATACAGCTTTCCATCAAACCATGGAGCCTAAAGCCTATATGTACGGAATTCCATATGCCTTGTATAGAAAATATGGGATACGTCGTTACGGTTTCCACGGAACAAGCCACCGCTATGTAAGTAAGCGGGCCTGCGAACTTCTTGGTGTTGATCCTGCTACACAGAAAATCATTTCATGTCATTTGGGCAATGGTGCATCGGTAACTGCAATTAAAAATGGTGTTTCGGTTGACACTTCTATGGGTTTTACACCTATCGAAGGTTTGGTGATGGGAACCCGTTGCGGCGATCTGGATGTGGGTGTGGTTCATTTTATTATGGAAAAGGAAGAAATCGGAATTCGTTCGGCAAGTACCCTGTTTAATAAACATGCCGGTATGCTGGGGATTACTGGTATTTCTTCGGACATGCGCGAGATTGAGATGGCTAAAGAGAATGGTGATGAACGCGCAACTCTGGCCCTCGATATGTATAACTACAAGGTTAAAAAATACATTGGTTCGTATATTGCTGCCATGGGCGGACTAGATATTCTGATCATGACCGGCGGAATTGGCGAAAATGCCGATACTACCCGCGAAGGTGTGTGTTCTGATCTGGATTACCTTGGAATTTCGTTGGATCATGAGAAAAATAAAGGTTTCAGAAGCGAAGGTGTAATCAGCACTCCTGAATCAAAGGTGAAGATTATTGTCGTTCCTACCGACGAAGAATTGATGATTGCACTTGATACCGAACAAATAGTAGTGGGCGGCAATAAATCATAGTCTGCTCCCTTCAATATTATATAAACGGATGCCATCTTTATTTCTTAAGATGGCATCCGTTTTTTAATGCACATTCGTTAGACCAACAATGTCACGGATTAGAATGAAGATTATTGTATAAGTATTTAATTTTTTGTAACTTATATGGTTATAAAAAAATCAAATATGAAAAAATCATTTGTTCTTATCGTATTGAGCATTCTTTTTACAGGAATGCTTTGTGTAAGCTCCAGGGCCCAGCAGCCCGCACCCGTTTACTTTGCCGTATTCGAAGAAATGGTTTCAACCGCCGACATGGTTGCTTTTAGCAAAGTACAGCAAGAGGCAGTTGATTTATGGAAGAAACACAACTTCGACCTGACAATTTACTGTTATGCTACCGACGACAATTCGTTCTTCTGGGTAATGCCTATGCAGAATTTTGCATCCCTTGATGTTATGTTCGAAAAATCAGCGTCATATATGAAAAAAGCACACGATTTGGATGGTTATGACGGCAGTAGTTTTCGCGATCTTTCAACTACGCGCTTTAGCTATATTCACTGGATGCCGGATATTTCTTACCATCCCGATGGAAAGTTTGGTCAAACCACAGATAAGAAGTATATGAAATGGGCGTTTTGCTACCTCAAACAAGGTCATGAGAAAGAAGCGACTGAAGCCGTTAAGAAATATGTAGATTTATATAAAAAGAACGGGGAAAAGTTTGATTGGGACGTATATGAAGTAATGATGGGAAATGATACTCCTGCCTGGGTTTTAGCTATATCTTCTTCCGATCCGATTACTTTAGATCAAAAAGAAAGCGAGCTTAATGAAAAATATAAAAAGGAATTGCCTGGGATGTGGGACGAGTTTGCCAAACATGTTCGGAAAATTGAAAACAAAACGGGCTGGTTCAGGCAAAGATGGTCAATAAATACAGGCTTGTAAAGAATATTTTAATCAGAATTGTTCTGAAAACCGGTATTTATTTTAACAAAACCTCGGTTATTCTTTGGTCTGAATGATTTTTAAATCACTTGAGTCGCTATAAATCGTAAGTAATCATTAAAAACAAGGCAGCAATTTATAAGCAATCCTTGTTCTACGAAGCAGTATTGAAACGTCCGGTGTTATTTAACACCGGACGTTTTGTTTTTCAGTGGTTTAAAAACATTTACGTTGCTGATGTTTGTTATGTAATTATTCGGTGGTGAAATGTAATTTTACAGCATTAAAATAAGTGTAAGGATGAAACTAGAACGCCTGGCCGATTTGTTTGTATATACAAAGTCACTTCAGAAACGAACACTGGTTGCTGTAAATGCAGTCGATTTGCACACGCTCGAAGCAATAACAGAAGCTGTAAAACTTGGAATTGTTTCAGGAGTTGTTACCGGAAACAAAAATGCCATATTACAGGTTTGCGAGTCAAATCATATCGATCATCAGTTGTTCCGGATCATTCATGCCGAAACAGAAGAAGAGGCTGCCCGGTTAGCTGTTGCCGAAGTGAGGCAGACTCCCGGCAGTATTCTCATGAAAGGATTGATAAGCAGCGACAAGTATATGCGTGCAATTCTGAACAAAGAAGCCGGATTACTGCCTCCCGGTGGCGTTTTAAGTCACGTGTCGGTGATTGATAATCCGAATTACCATAAGCTGATGATCGCAAGCGATGTGGCAATAATTCCGTATCCAACTATTCAGCAGAAAATTGCCATGACCCACTATCTGAAGCAAATGGCGCTCGATTTGGGCATTTCTCGACCGAAGATTGCCCTGATTGCCCCCACTGAGCAGGTTTTACCATCGTTGGTTTCGTGCACCGATGCTGTTGAAGTAATGAAGGCTGCTGAAAATGGTCAGTTTGAGCCGGCAGTGGTGTTTGGTCCGATGGCACTGGATGTCGCAATTGATAAGGAATCGGCTGATATAAAGGGGATAACCTCGGAAGTGGCAGGTGAGGCCGATTGTTTGCTTTTCCCTAATATTGATGCGGGCAATGTTTTTTACAAAACGAATACAAAACTTTGCGGCGCCAATCAGGCAGCTGTGGTTATGGGGGCAACTGTTCCCGTAGTTCTGTCGTCGCGTGGCGATAGTATAAGCACTAAACTGAACTCAATTGCACTTGCTGCGTTGTTAAGTAAATAATACTGATTCATGAGTGATATTCGAATACTGGCTATAAATCCGGGATCCACCTCTACCAAATTTGCAGTTTATTTTGGGGCCGAGTGCAAACTGAAAAAGACACTCCGGCACTCAATCGAAGAACTATCTCTTTACGACAACATCATCGACCAGTTTGAATTCAGAAAAGGATTGGTTATTGATGCACTTGTAAGCGAAGGCTTTGACGTTGATAAAATTAAATACATCATTGGCCGTGGTGGTTTAACGTATCCTTTGAAATCGGGTGTTTACCTTGTGAATAACCGAATGTTGGAACATGCCAAGGCTGGAATTTATGGCCAGCATGCCAGTAATCTCGGGCCACTGATTGCCGACTATATTGCCTTACAAATTCCCGGAGCCCGTGCTTTTGTGGCCGATCCGGTTGTGGTTGACGAACTGGAAGAAATTGCCCGTTTTTCGGGTCACCCGCTTTTCGAACGTCGTTCTATTTTTCATGCACTGAATCAGAAAGCAACGGCCAGGCTTCATGCTCAGAAAGTAGGACGCAGCTACGAAAAACTTAATCTGATTGTTGTCCATTTGGGTGGCGGAATCTCGGTTGGGGCACATTGCAAGGGAAAGGTTATTGATGTGAACAATGCTCTTGATGGCGAAGGCCCGTTTAGTCCCGAACGCAGTGGTACTTTGCCTGCCGGACAGTTAATTGATTTGTGTTTCAGTAAAAAATATTCGAAAGAAGAAATCCGGCGGATGATAATTGGCGAGGGAGGTTATGTGGCTTACCTGGGAACCAACGATGCCATGGAAGTTGAAACGCGTGCTAAAAATGGAGATCCGCTTGCCATTCAGATTCAGGATGCGCTTGGCTACCAGGTTGCCAAAACCATTGGCGAAATGGCAGTTGTTCTGAATGGCTATGTCGATGCCATTTTGCTTACCGGAGGTCTTGCACATAGCAAATATCTCACGAATTACATTACCTCAAAGGTCGAATTTATTTCAGCAGTGTATATTTATCCCGGAGAAGATGAGCTGGAAGCTTTGGCAATGAATGCATTGCGCGTTGCTAACGGCGAAATCGAACCATTGGAATATCCCAATTAATCCGCTTGTTCAAGATTATTTTGACCTCGAAAGGTGAAAAAATCTTAAAATTATGGTGTTGTAGTAGGGTAATTTTGTTTTTGGTGGTATTAGCATCAGAAAACGAAATTGATTATTAACGTTAAAGAAAACACCATGAAAAACATTCAAAAAATTACAGTAATTGCAGCGCTTGCCTTAATGATGTCGGCAAGTGTTTTGTATGCTCAGGATGCAACAACCGATAACGCCACTAAACCGGTGAAGGAACGTGTAAGACAGACCCTGACAGAAGAACAGAAAGCTCAGATTAAACAGACACAGGAAGACCGCAAAACTGCCCGCGAAGCTTTTAAAGCAACCTTAACTGAACAACAAAAAGCAATACTTTCGGATAAAACATTAACTGCCCAGGAACGGCACGATGCATTTATGGCGTCGATGACTGAAGCACAGAAAGCCATGTGGCAGGCCAATCAGGATGCCCGCGATGCAATAAAAGAAGCTGTTAAAGGACCAATGACCGAAGAGCAAAAAGCTCAGATGAAAGAGAACATGAAAGCTAAACGCGAAAGAATGAAGGAGGCTAATGAAACTCAGAAAGAGAAAATGAAAGAGGCTGCCGAAAAAGTTAAAGAGCGCAAGCAAAAGCACACCCCAAATAAATAATTATATATCCACTCATTCTCTTAAAGTAGCAGCCATCAGGTTGCTACTTTTTTTAACAATTTAAAAATGAAACAGTGAAACGAAGGCCAATTCTGATCATTTTACTTTTTTGCATTCTTGGGTCAAAAGCTCATTCGCAGGAAGACCGAATTGATTCTCTGCTGAATATTCTTTTATTTGAAGATGAGGATGTTGTGGATTTGATCAATTCTACGGAGAAGTTTCAGTTTCTTTATACCCGTGTCAGTTACGACACAAAAACATTTTTTGCAGGAAGAGACATTGGTCTCGATCAATACAATATGTCGGGACAATTGTCCTGGTTTCATTCCAGCGGCCTTAGTCTGGGGGCTGCTGCTGTTTATTACAGTGCGATGGAGCCCAAAATTAATACCGTTTTGCTCATGGCTGGCTACAGCGGGCACTTTACCAAATCTCCTGATTATCGGTTTCGGTTGTCGTACGACCGTTTTTTCTTTCCAACATCTGATACGTTAATTTCAAGCAAGTTTAATAGCAGCGCAAGTGCTGGCATTACAATCGATAAGAAAATTGCTGGTACCCGGCTCGATTACTCGCTGTTAATGGGAGAACAGTATAATTCGCAGCTTTCGTGGGACATTTATGGCCGCTTTGTGTTGTTTAAGTTTGGGAAATACGATCGCGTGAAGTTTGAACCTGAAGTTTCGTTTTATGCTGGAAACGATCAGACAATCATTTCGCAGCTTGGAGTTGTACCGGGAAGCAAACCTCCGAAATTTGCGGTTACCCAATCGGAACAAACGAAATTCGGCTGGATGAATACGGAGCTAAAATTGCCGGTTTCGGTCGGTTATAGAAATTTCGATTTTGAATTTGGTTATAACCTGAATTTTCCCCGATCGATAGTGACAACTGAGAAACTGGAATCCACTTCCTTTTTTAATTTCTCAATCGGGTATCTTATTTCGTTGTAAAAATGGGAACTCGTACAAATCAAAACAGTAAATTACAAAGCATAATTTTGGTTACTTTGTTTGTCGAAACTAAAATACGGGCTGAAATCTTTAATGCACTGAAAAATAAATTATTTTCATATATAAAGTAGGGTAATTTAAATTGAAGTTGTATTAGGTTTAAAGTTGAGAAAAGCAGCAAATAACCAAATCGTAGAATTTGAATAGTAGTTTGAATGCCGCTTGTGATGGGTGAATTGTCGTATAAAACTCGGATAGAAACTGGTCTTGACCAAGATGGGTTTGAGCAGTTATTTGATGCTTATTGTGATGAGCTGCGGCACTACGTGTATTACAAATCGGGCGATATGGAAGTTGCTGAAGACATTGTTCAGGACACTTTTCTGAAGATTTGGGAAATGCGATCTTCTGTAAGAACTGAAACGGCAAGGGCTTTACTTTACACTATTGCGACAAATCAATTTGCAAACAAATATAAACGGCAAAAACTGAGGTTTAAGTTTGAGCAGACCATCGTTGAAGACCGAACCTTTGAAACTCCTGAGTTTGAACTGGAAGTCAAAGAATTCGACCGAAAACTTCAGCAGGTGCTGAGTGGGCTCAACGAAAAAAGCCGGGTTGTTTTTTTAATGAACCGGATTGACCAAATGACCTATAACGAAATAGCTAAAAACCTTGATATTAGTGTTAAGGCTGTTGAAAAAAGAATGAAAAAAGCATTGGAATATTTGCATAGCGAAATAGAACAGAAATTTTAAAGTATCAGAATAAAGTATCGGAGACTCGAGTAAAATGGAACCTAAAAGAAAAGAACATATTGACCCGTTGAATTTTTCGAAAGCCGAGTTCGACAAGCTTTCGGCCAGCGAAAAAGTTGATCTTTTCGTTCAGGGATATCATGTGCCGCAGGCCCGCACAAAAGCTGATACTTTAGATGCAATTCGCCAGAAAATAGACTCGAATACCAAAGTAGAAACTCCTGTCAGAAACCTTCGCTTTTATTGGTCGGCGGCTGCTTCTGTTGCTTTGATCGCTTTATTGAGTGCTGTTTACTTTTATTTTGCACCAGCCGAAAAACAAATTGTTGCTGCCAGCAAAGGCCAGCATTTCGAATATACTTTGCCCGATGGCTCAGAAATTAAGGTAAATGCTGATTCAAAAATCACGTTCTCAGCTTCGCGGTTTACAAAGAAGCGGGAGCTTGAATTGGAGGGTGAGGCATTCTTTTCGGTACAGAAAGGCAAGCCGTTTGTGGTAAAAACTTCGGTCGGAACCGTCGAAGTTTTGGGCACAACGCTTAATGTATTTGCCCGCAACAATGAGTTTAATGTATCCTGTATGACTGGAAAAGTTAAGGTAACTGTTGGCGAACAAAGTGTAACAATTCTTCCGGGCGAAAAGGTAGTTTGGGACAATGGTGTTCTGAAAAAAATGGCTCTTCCGCAGGGCGAAAGCGAAGCCGGATGGGTCAAAGGCCAGTTTAATTTTGACAACATTCCTTTAATTTCTATTTTTGAGGAAATAGAACGGCAATTTAATGTCAGCATCTCCGCTCAGGGAATTGAAGGCCGTTTTTATACCGGAAGTTTTACCAACAACAAACTTGCTGAGGCTTTGGAAATGGTTTGTTTACCAATGGATTTAGATTATGAAATTAAAAACGGAAACAAAATCAGTATTAAGCCCAAAACGCACTAAGTTTTGGCCTCTCGTTCTGTTGTTTCTTATTTTTAATTCCACCCTTAGCTATAGCCAGATTACCCCATTTAATTTTAAGGAAACTCCGCTTCCCGAAGCGCTGAAACAGGTTTCGAAAGCGTTAAATGTTTCGGTATCGTTCGATTCGAAAGCGATGTCGGATCATGTTGTTTCAGGAGTTTTTAATTCACAGAATCCTGATGAGATTTTACCTGAACTTATCAAAAATACAGGTTTCAAGGTTGAAAAGAAATATGGGAACTACCTGATTGTTCCTGAGTTTTCGGCCGTAAAACCCGCGCCGGTTGCAGCGGTCAACGTTACCGGATTACTGCTGGATGATCTCACCGGCGAGCAACTACCATACGCTACCATTTTCCTTCCTGAACGAAATTCATATTTAAGTACTTCAGTAAACGGAACATTTACGTTTAAAGTGCCGGTAAGCCAACCCGTACATTTGAGCATTCAGTACCTTGGTTACCAGAAAATTGATACTACTGTTGTCTTTTCCGGATCTCAGGCTTTGTTGTCATTCAGGATGAAGCAAAAGAATATGGAACTTGCGACAATCCAGGTAAAAATGGACCGGGTAAAAATGATCGATCAAAACAAGGAAGCCGGCCACTCGACAATTAACCCGGTTGGTTTTTCCAATTTACCCAGCATGGGCGAAACCGATGTTTTCCGGACGGTGCAGCTGCTGCCCGGAATTGGTTATTCCGAAGGCTCTTCAGGATTGAACATACGGGGCGGAACAGCCGATCAGAATATGGTTCTTTTTGATGGGTTCACGCTGTATAACCTCGACCATTTTTTCGGAACTTTTTCGTCAGTCAATCCCAATGTGGTAAAAGATATCCAGATTTATAAAGGTGGATTCGATTCGCGATACGGGGAACGGCTTTCAGGAATTGTTGATATCACCGGAAAAACCGGCAACAAGTACAGCCCGAAAATAGCCGGAGGATTGAATCTTGTCAGTGGAAATCTTGAAACAGAATTGCCGCTTTCTGAAAAATGGACCTTGGTTGCAGCCGGACGCCGTTCGTATGCTGATATTTATTCGAGTTACCTGGTTAAAAATATGATTGAAAATCATGTCGAAGACGTTAATACAACGCTCCAGAGTAACAGCACCATGCAGTTGCAGCCGGGGTATTATTTTTACGACTACAACGGTAAACTCACTTTCAGTAAAAGTGAGCAGGAAAAGATGTCGGTAAGTGTTTTCGGTGGAAAGGATTTTCTTTCGAGTGCAGGAGAGGGGAGAAGCCGGCAGCTTTATTCGCAAACCACCGATGACAACAATTGGGGCAATTATGGTTTTAGTTTTTCGTGGATAAAACAATGGCATAAAAAGTTTTTCTCAAATCTTCAGGTGGGTTATTCCGGATATCAGAATAAATATGAAAATCACACGGTTGTAAATTCAAAAGCGAAGTCGAAGAATGAAGTGGTCGGAGTTTTTGATTCATACGAAGAAAATGAACTGAACGATTTTTCGGCAAGCCTGAAAAACCAGTTTACTATTGATCTTAAAAACTCAATAGATTTCGGGTTCCACAGCAAATACAACGAATACACTTACCTGAAAAGTGAAGGAACGGATGCCTATTATTCGGATATTGCCAATTCATCGTGGTTGTATTCGGCCTATGCACAATTTAATACCCAGCAGGTTAAAAATCTGACAATGAAATTTGGAGGGCGGGTTAGTACTTATAATCTGTCATCGAAAACTTATTTTGAACCACGGGTTTCGGGCAGTTACCGGATTGCCGAATTCTTCCGGTTGAAATTTGCTGCCGGAAAATATTACCAGTTTCTGAGTAAAGTTGCGCCCACCCAATCGTATGGCTACAACCGCGATTTTTGGGTAATTGCCGACGGGAAAAATCATCCGGTTTTGTCGTCCGATCATTTAATTGGAGGGGCGAACTTTAGCGTTGGACATTTTTCGTTTGATGCCGAAGCGTATTACAAAACGATGGACGGACTTCAGTTGTTTTTGTATATTCCTTCGTTTCAGAAAAATGCTGATCCAAATGGCTTTAAAAAACAGGCACCAGGGCAGCAACGGAAGATTCTTCCCAGTAAGTTCATCAACGGAAACGGTGAGGCTGTTGGACTCGACCTTTTGCTAAAATACGAGAGCAACAATTTTACCAGCTGGATCGCTTATTCGCGGAGCAAATCTGTTCGCAATTTTGCTGATATAAATATGGGTGAGGATATTCCAGCGCCGTACGATAAGGCTCACGAACTAAAATGGACCAATTTGTTTACCTGGAAGCGGTGGAATTTTTCGACGTTGTGGGTGTATTCAACCGGTCAGCCTTATGTAACAAGTCAAACCGTTGATAAAACCCTTACTGCGCGGTTTGTTTACAATCGGCTACCCGATTTCAACCGGCTCGATTTATCGGCCAATTATAACATTCATATTAAGAAGTTGCAGATTAAACTCGGCGCTTCGCTCATCAATTGTCTGAATCAGCAAAACTACAACGACATTTACTCACGCGATTTTAACTTTGATACCACTAGTTTTAATGAAACTACCTATGTAAAATCGTTGGGTATGACTCCTAATTTCTTCGTTTCCTTCCAGTATTGATTTTTTTAGCAGTTTTTGTGAAGTAAAACGGCGTATCGTCGGTCGAAAGATTTTATCTTCGTATATTAAACTAAAACTACTAAACTAATGAAATCTGGTCTGATAATCCTGATGCTTTTTTGTTTTCTGTCGGGCGGACTGCTAGCTCAGCAAAGGAATGTAATTGACGACGAAGCCAAAGTTCCGGAATATAAGGTTCCTGATGTTTTGACCCGGTTCAACGGGGGGAAGGTAAAAACGGCCAAAGACTGGTACCGAAAACAGCGACCTGAAATTTTGCAGAAATTCACCGACGAAGTATATGGTAAAGTTCCGGGCTCGCTTGGAATACATGAAGTGAAGGTTTGGGAAACCTCGCCCGATGCGCTGAACGGAACGGCAGTTCGTAAACAACTGTCGCTGTTTTTCAAAAAAGGCGATAAGAATCTGGAAGTAAATGTGCTGATGTATTTGCCCAAATCGCAGCAAAAAGTGCCGGTTTTCCTGGCCTATAATTTCTCCGGAAATCATGCTGTTTATAACGACCCGAACATTCGCCTGACAGAATCGTGGGTGAATAATGATCCATCTGTCGGAATCATCAATAATCAGGTAACCGAGCAATCAAGAGCAACTGCCTCGAACCGTTGGCCGGTTGAGGAGATTATCAAATCGGGGTATGGCCTGGTAACATTGTATTATGGCGATGTTGATCCGGATAAAGATGATTTTTCGGATGGGATTGAACCATTTTTTTACCAGGAAAACCAAACACACCCCAAGTTTGACGAGTGGGGATCGATTGCAGCTTGGGCATGGGGATTATCGCGGGTAATGGATTACCTGGAGAAAGACGATTGGGTTGATGCTAAAAAGGTTGCAGTTCTGGGGCATTCGCGTTTAGGGAAAACAGCTTTATGGGCCGGAGCTACCGATCAGCGGTTTGCCATGGTTGTTTCAAACGAATCGGGATGCGGAGGAGCAGCGCTTTCAAAACGCATTTTTGGCGAAACCGTGCAAATTATCAATACTTCATTTCCACATTGGTTTTGTGGAAACTTCAAGAAATATAACGATAACGAAGCAGACCTGCCGGTTGATCAGCACATGCTTCTGGCTTTGATTGCTCCGCGTCCGTTGTATGTTGCCAGTGCCGAAGGAGACAAATGGGCCGATCCGCGCGGCGAATTTCTGGCAGCTAAATATGCTTCTCCTGTTTACGAATTGCTTGGAAAGGAAGGCTTACCTGTAAAAGAGATGCCCGAAGTGAATCATCCGGTAATGGGAACAATCGGTTACCACATTCGCTCGGGAAAACATGATTTGACCTTGTACGACTGGCAGCAGTATATTCATTTTGCCGATAAATTTTTCAAATAGACTGGTTTCTTTGGGATGCTTTCGTAATATTCAGGTTTTCAATAAATTAGATCAAAATAAAAATTGATACGAATGAGCAAAGGATATTTTTTAGCCTTCGATTTGGGGGCTTCCAGCGGACGGGCAATTTTGGGAACCCTGACAAACAGTAAGCTTGAGTTGACCGAGGTGCACCGGTTTTCGAACCAGATGCAGCTGATTAACGGACATTATTTCTGGAATATTTTCAGCTTGTTTCATGAACTGAAAACCGGTCTGAAAAAATGTATGAAGGATTATGGAATTCAGCCTGAATCAATCGGAATTGACACCTGGGGCGTTGATTTTGTGCACCTGACAAGGGAAGGGCATATACTTTCCCTTCCGTTTGCCTACCGCGATTCGCGTACCAATACATCGATGGACGATTTGTTCCAGATTATTCCGAAGGAGGAAGTTTATCTGCAAACCGGCATCCAGTTCATGCAGTTCAATAGTTTGTTTCAGCTGTTTTCGATGGTGAAGGACAAATCCTCGCTTCTTGAGATTACTGATTCCATTCTGTTTATGCCCGATGCCTTAAACTACCTGTTCTCAGGCGTGAAGAAAAGTGAGTTTTCGATTGCGAGCACCAGCCAGATGATTATACCGGGCACTTGCAAATGGAACAACGAATTGCTTGAAAAAGCGGGAATTCCGCAGCATATTTTGTGTGATATCATTTTGCCGGGAACCGTGTTGGGTAACGTTAAAGAAGATATTGCAAGTGAAACCGGAAGTAAACAGGTTCCGGTTATTGCGGTTGCCGGACACGATACCGCTTCGGCTGTTGTATCGGTGCCGTGTACATCGAAGAACTTTGCTTACATCAGCTCCGGAACATGGTCGCTTATGGGAATTGAGAGTGCTAAGCCGCTTATTTCGGAGCAAACTTTGCATTCGAATTTTACCAATGAGGGCGGAGTTGACAGTTCTACCCGTTTCCTGAAAAACATCATGGGAATGTGGCTTATTCAGGAAGTACAGCGCAAATGGAAAGAACAGGGAAATAAGTATTCGTGGACCGAGATGGTCGAACTGGCGCGACATGCTGAACCATTTCAGTTCCTGATAAATCCGGACGATCCGATGTTTTTGAATCCAAGGGATATGACCCAGGCTATCCGGGACTTTTGCTATCAAACAGCGCAGGGAACGCCGCATACGCATGGTGAAGTTATTCGTTGTATTTACGACAGTCTGGCTTTAAAATACAGGTTTACCCTTGAGCAAATTGGCGATGTTTCAGATCAGCCAATCGAGGTGATTCACATCATTGGAGGTGGCGCCAACAATCATTTCTTAAATCAGCTGACTGCTGATGCCACCGGATTGCAGGTGGTTGCCGGACCAACGGAAGCGACAGCAATAGGGAATATCATGATTCAGGCCAAAGCCCTTGGCTACGTGGCTTCTTTATCCGAAATCCGGCAAATTATTGCTGATTCGTGCGAACTGGTGCAGTTTATTCCTTCGGGTGAATTGAATTGGGACGAAGCCTATAACCGGTATTTGAGGATTACCCTTTAATCCTGTTTTTGCAATAAAATCATAAAAAAAACCTTGCCATTTTTGTGACAAGGTTTTTTATTTCTGCTCATATTAGCCTATTTCTTCTTTTTATTCTGCTCTTCCTGCGAAATAGATTCGCGCATTGAAGTGTCGGCCATAATGTTTTTATACTTCATGTAATCCATAATTCCAAGATTACCATTTTTAAAAGCTTCGGCAATGGCCATCGGGATTTGAGCTTCGGCATCAATCACTTTGGCGCGAGCTTCCTGGGCTTTGGCTTTCATTTCCTGTTCAAGGGCCACAGCCATGGCACGGCGTTCTTCGGCTTTTGCTTGTGCAATATTTTTATCGGCTTCAGCCTGATCCATCTGCAAACCGGCGCCAATGTTCTTGCCAATATCGATATCTGCAATGTCGATTGACAGAATTTCAAAGGCAGTTCCGGCGTCCAGACCTTTCCCTAAAACAACTTTCGAGATCGAATCAGGATTTTCCAAGACAGCTTTATGTGAGTGTGACGATCCGATGGATGAAACAATGCCTTCGCCAACGCGGGCCAGCACGGTTTCTTCACCGGCACCACCAACCAGCTGACGGATGTTGGCTCTTACCGTAACACGGGCTTTGCAAATTAACTGGATCCCATCTTTGGCAACTGCAGCAACCGGTGGGGTATCAATCACTTTAGGATTAACCGACATTTGCACTGCCTGAAACACATCGCGTCCGGCAAGGTCAATGGCAGTGGCCATTTTGAAACTAAGTTCGATGTTGGCTTTTTGCGCCGAAACCAAGGCATGTACTACTTTTTCGACGTGTCCGCCGGCCAGGTAATGAGCTTCAAGTTCATTACGGTTTAGAACCAATCCGGCCTTGGTTCCCTCAATCAGGGCGCGGACAATAACTGATGGAGGAACCTTACGAAAGCGCATCAGAAACAGCTGAATCAGTGAGATACGAACATCGGAAACCAGCGCTGAGAACCAGAGTCCAACAGGGATATAATATAAAATAATGACCAGCAGGACAAATATCCCGATGATTAGTCCCAATACTCCAAAGCCTTGAATTTGTTCCATTATTATAGGTTTAAAGGTTCAACGGTAATGAGTGATTTTTCGATATGAATGATTTTGACTTTTTCGCCCGGATTAACAAATGTGCCGGTCGATCTCACTTCAACAACTTCATCGTTCACTTTAATTTTTCCCATTGGTGCCAGGCGGCTGACGGTAATTCCGATGTCGCCAACTTTTACTTTTACCGGATCAATTTCGTTTGCCACGCCTGAAATCACAGTATTCAAAACCATCGATTTTCCTGCCCTGCCCTTAAAAAGAAAGTAAACAATGAGGGGTGAAACGATTAAAACGAAGGCTAAAGTGAGGAAGCCAATTAATGATCCGTAGCTCGTAAATGCCAGGTAAACACTGAAAACAAGCAGCACAAAACTGCCAATTCCGGCAATGGTTATCCCGGGCAAAATGGTAACTTCAACAAGCAATAAAATGATTCCTAAAACGATCAGCAATAAAATGACCAGGAAATTCATGATGTAAGTGTTAGTCAATGGTAGCTTTCAGCTCTTTCTGAATCAGAGCATTTTTCATTGGTCTAAGATAAGAAAAACTTCCTTTTTTAACATCACATTTTCCTTTGTAATGAACAAGCAGGGTACATTGTTCGGCCTGAATCATATCGTGTTCACAAATCTTCATAAGGGCGTCGATCACATAATCGAACGTGTGGTAGTCGTCGTTATGAAGAACAAGGAATTTTTCCTCTGGGGTCTGTACCTCATGCTCTTCATCTTTTTCGTGGTGTGGTACTATTTTCGAGGTCATAATCTTTGTCGGTAAAAGTGAATGTTTTGGTTTTTCAAACTCTTATTCTTGTGACATTCAGCGATTATTGATTTAGTATATACAATTATCGCTTTGTTTTGTTTAGCTGTCGGCTATTTTTGCTTCACAGGTTGAACCGCAGGCTCGTTATTTAATTTTCTGGCCTCTTCCGGGGTGATTCTTTTCCCGTTGTTGTAAGCGGCAATTGTTGCATTTTTAATGCCTTCGAGCTTTACCTGGCTCTGCAGAGTCACTGCTTCCTGGTAAGTTTTTAAATTACCGGTGGTGTAAACGGTTATTCCTTTTTCGTCTTTGTAGTTTTCGACCTTCCGCAATATTTCAAGCTTCTTGATCGCTTTAGCCGTTGTTTCAGGCAATTTTGTTTTGAAAGCCGCAACCTGAATTTTATAAACTACTGCTGTTGCTGGTACCTCGTTGACAACAGTTTTCTGATCGGCCCGGTAAAATGTTATGGTGTCGGGGAGTGTTTGACTTGAGGCTATGTGCTGCGTCTGTTGGTCAATGGATTTTTGAATGCTATCCTGAAAAAGCCTTATTTTTTCCTGAAATTTACTTTTTTCATCCCCGGAAGCTGCCTGCCAGTATTGATTTTCGATTTCACGGGCCTTTTCGTACAGTGCAGGGATTTCATCATTCAGAGCCAGTGTTTGCTTCTCGGCCGAAAGAATCTGTCCGGTAATCTTTTCTTTCTGAGCATCCGACGAGTTTGCGTACGAATTGCGCAGGCTGTCGGTTTGCAGCGAGAGTCGGCTGACTTCCTTTTCTTTCAGCCAGGCCTGATAAAAAAGTTGTTTCGATTCGCCCTTTACAAAATGGCTAAGACTGAAGTAGCTGATTTCACTGTTTATCTGGAAGTTTATGACTTCGTTTTGTACTTGTTCCGGAATAACAGAGGCTGGTTGAAGCGTATCGGCCAATAGAGATGAATTTTTTACAGAAAAATTATGTTCCGACGAAACCCGTGCGAATGAATTTATTCTGCCAGTGCTAAACAATAGGAGAATAATTATTGTTTTTAGTATAAAAGTGCGTTGAATTAACATATTGAAAATGGATTTGATTCCGCTTTAAAATTACAAAAAATGTAGTACGCTCTTGTGGTTTGGGTACTGGTTTATTTTACTAACAACGTATTGTTAAAACCAAATCATATCAATATTTCAAGTATATTTGTCTAACTTAAAAACATTCAACAATGACTTCTTTAAGTAAAGGTGATAAAGCCCCTTATTTTAGTGGGTTGAACCAACGAAACGAAAACATTTCACTGGATACCTTTAAAGGTAAAAAGCTTATCCTTTATTTTTATCCGAAAGATAATACTCCGGGTTGTACAGCCGAATCGTGCAATTTGAACGATAATTACCAGTCGTGGCTGTCCAAAGGATACGAAGTGGTGGGGGTTAGTCCCGATAGTGTTGCTTCGCACAAAAAGTTTGCCGATAAGTTTCAATTCGGGTTTAATCTGGTCGCCGATCCACAAACTGAAATCCTTCAGGCTTACGGCGTTTGGGGCGAAAAAAGTATGTATGGCAAAAAATATATGGGTGTTTTGCGTACCACTTTTCTCATCGACGAAAATGGTGTTATTACCGATGTTTTTGAAAAAGTAGATACAAAGAATCACACTGAGCAGATTTTTAAAGCATTAGATATCAAATAATATGGCAAACGAAGAAAAATCAAGTCAAAACAAGGAAAAGCTAAAAGCGCTGTTGTTAACCATGGATAAAATCGAGAAAAGCTACGGCAAAGGCTCGATTATGAAATTAGGCGATCGCGTTGTGGAAGACGTGCCTTCTATTTCATCCGGATCGATTGGATTAGACATCGCAATGGGGGTTGGTGGTTACCCAAAAGGCAGAATCATCGAAATTTATGGACCAGAATCATCAGGTAAAACAACTTTGGCAATTCATGCCATTGCCGAAGCTCAAAAAGCCGGCGGTATTGCTGCCATCATCGATGCCGAACATGCCTTTGACCCAACTTATGCGGTCAAGCTGGGCGTTGACATCAACGAATTGCTGATTTCGCAGCCCGACAATGGTGAACAGGCTCTCGAAATTGCTGACAACCTGATCCGTTCAGGAGCAGTTGATATTATCGTAATCGACTCGGTAGCTGCTTTGACTCCAAAAGCCGAAATTGAAGGCGAAATGGGTGACTCGAAAATGGGTCTTCAGGCTCGCTTGATGTCTCAGGCATTGCGCAAACTGACAGCAAATATTAATAAAACCAAGACCTGCGTTATTTTCATCAACCAGCTGCGCGATAAAATCGGCGTCATGTTTGGTAATCCCGAAACAACAACCGGAGGTAATGCGCTTAAATTTTATGCGTCGGTACGTTTGGATATTCGTCGCATCGGTCAGATTAAAGACGGCGAAGAATCTCAGGGAAATCACACCCGTGTGAAAGTGGTGAAGAACAAAGTGGCGCCACCGTTCAAAAAAGCTGAATTTGATATCATGTACGGCGAAGGTATTTCCAAAACCGGTGAAATCATTGACCTTGGTGTTGAATTCAATATCATCAAAAAGAGTGGTTCGTGGTTCAGTTATGGCGAAACCAAACTGGGACAGGGACGCGAATCGGTAAAATCGGTTATTAAAGATAATCCTGAATTGGCTTCAGAACTGGAAGCTAAAATTCTGGAAGTAGTAACCGCTACAACAACGACGATGTAGTAAACATTAACCATACAGTAAATGTCCGGGTGGGATAGCGTTGCTGTTTCATCCGGACATTTTTTTTAGCACTAATTTGTGATAAGATTAAGGAATTGTAAAGTACAATCCATTTTAATTTATAAATATTAACTTGGCGGCCTGAAAAACTTACAAATTCGTAGGCTTCCGTTAAATTATTGAGTTATGAAAGTTTTAAAATTTGGAGGTACTTCCGTAGGAAGTGCTGAAAACATTCAAAGGGTAAAAGAAATCCTGATGGGACAGGACGACGACGCGATTGTTGTTGTTTCGGCCTTGGGTGGAATTACCGACAAGATTTTGAGTGCAGCAAAAATGGCTGCGATTGGAACCGGCTACTTTCAGGCTGAATTAACGGAAATAAACACGCGCCACTACGAAACGATCGAAAAACTGTTTGCCGAAGATATGCAGGCCGACATCAAGGCTAAAACTACAGTTTTACTTGAAGAACTTGAACGCATTATTCATGGGGTTTCACTGATTGGTGAGCTTACTCCAAAAACGCTGGATAAAATTGGCGGGTTTGGTGAACGTCTTTCGTCGCTTATCATTTCTGAATACATTACCGAATCGAAATGGTTCGACTCGAGTAAACTGATTCGCACAAACAGCGATTTCGGAAAGGCTATTGTTGATTTTAACGTAACCAATCCATTGATTCAAGAGGCTTTTGCATCATTTAAAGGCATTGCCATTATTCCCGGATTTATTGCGAGCAACGAAGCCGGTGATTATACCACATTAGGCCGTGGCGGATCGGATTATACCGGTGCTATTATGGCTGCTGCTGTCGATGCCGCATCGCTCGAAATATGGACCGACGTGAATGGATTTATGACTGCCGATCCGCGCGTGATCAGCAAAGCATACACCATTAAAACACTGAGTTATTCCGAGGCGATGGAGCTTTCGCATTTTGGTGCCAAGGTAATTTATCCGCCGACCATTCTTCCGGTATATAAAAAGGGAATTCCGGTACACATTAAAAATACCATGGAGCCTGCTGCCGAAGGAACGTTGATTACCGACAGCAAGCTCAACGGGAAAGATTTGCCAATTAAGGGTATTTCGTCAATTTCGAACATTACTTTAATTACCATTCAGGGATTGGGAATGGTTGGCGTTACCGGCATTTCGGCCCGCTTGTTTGGAGCATTGGCCCGTCAGAATGTAAATGTTATCCTCATTTCGCAGGCTTCTTCTGAGAATTCGATCAGTTTCGCCATTGATTCATCAAGTTCGGCTAAGGCTGAAGCGGCAATTCGTCAGGAGTTCGATCGCGAAATTCAGCTCGATCAGATCAATAAAATTACCATCGAAGACAATTTGGCTATTGTGGCTATTGTGGGCGAGAATATGAAACATGCTACCGGTGTCGCCGGAAAGCTCTTCAACACAATCGGAAAGAATGGTATCAATATTATTGCCATTGCTCAGGGCGCTTCTGAGTTGAATATTTCGTGGGTGGTGAAGGTTTCCGACTTGCGCAAAACGCTGAATGTGGTTCATGAGTCGTTCTTCCTGTCACAGAATGTTGAACTGAATGTTTTCCTTCTGGGTATTGGTTTGGTTGGCGGCAATTTGCTCGAACAAATCAAACTTCAGCAGCCCAAATTATTGAGCGAAAAGCACCTTAAAATAAAACTTGCAGGTGTTGCCAATTCGAAGAAAATGCTTTTCAACCGCGACGGAATTGATATTGCCACATTCCGCGAAAAAATGTTGAATGAAGGTCAGGAATCGAGCCTGGAGAACTTTAAAAATGAAATTATAAGGCTGAATATGTACAATTCCATTTTTGTGGATTGTACTGCAAACGATAAGGCTGCCGGCTTGTATGCCGAATTGCTGAATGCCAACGTATCGATTGTGACTGCCAATAAAGTAGCTGCTTCTTCGGAATACGAAAATTATGCGTTACTGAAGAAAATAGCGAAACGAAAAGGAGCCAAATTCCTGTTCGAAACCAATGTTGGCGCAGGTTTGCCAATTATTACCACTTTGAACGACTTGGTCAATTCGGGCGATACCATTCTGAAGATTGAAGCTGTTCTTTCCGGAACACTCAATTTCATTTTCAATACAATCAGCGAAACGGTTCCTTTAAGTCAGACGATCAAAATGGCTAAAGAACAGGGATATGCCGAGCCCGATCCGCGCATTGATTTGAGTGGTGTGGATGTTGCCCGCAAGCTGCTTATCCTGGTAAGGGAATCGGGTTATCAGTTCGATATGAAGGACATCAAAATCAATACGTTCGTTCCCGGTAAATACTTCGAGGGAAGTGTTGATGATTTCTGGAAGAATATTCCGGAGATTGATGTTGAGTTTGAAGCAAACCGTAAGAAACTTGCTGCTGCCGGTCGTTTCTGGCGTTTTGTGGCCAAGTTCGAAAACGGAAAGGCCGAAATTGGGCTTCAGGAAATTGGCGCCAATCATCCGTTTGCCGATTTACAGGGATCGAATAACCTGGTGATGTTTACCACCGAGCGTTATCATGATTTCCCGATGATTATCAAGGGATACGGGGCTGGCGCTGCTGTTACGGCGGCAGGTGTTTTTGCCGATATTATCCGCGTTTCGAATATTTAAATAAAGCACACAGTTCAAACACAGGCAATAGAATTTTAACTCGGGATAAACTTTATATGCTAAATGAAGTTCTTAAATACCTGAAAGTAGAATTGTTTGAAAGTTAAATCTTGAATTGATTATTATGAAATATATAATTGTTTTGGGAGATGGTATGGCCGACGAGCCATTGGCTGATTTTGGTGGAAAAACTCCGCTCCAGATGGCTGAAAAACCAGAAATTGACGGTCTGGCAAAAAGAGGCCGGACGGGCTTGCTGAAAACGGTTCCGGAGGATATGCATCCCGGAAGCGAAATCGCCAATATGTCTGTTTTGGGGTACGATGTTCGCTCGGTGTTTGAAGGTCGCGGAGTGCTTGAAGCAGCCAGCATTGGTGTTACGCTTGCCGAAGGCGATCTGGCATTACGCTGCAATCTGATTTGCCTCGAGAATGGGAACATCAAAAATCATTCGGCAGGGCACATTCCCAATGAAGAATCTTACGAGTTGATTGAATTTCTGAACAAGAAGCTTGGAAATGACATCATTAAGTTTTATCCGGGAGTTTCGTACCGGCACTTGCTGGTTATTAAGGGAGGCAAAAAACAACTGAATTGTACGCCGCCTCACGATGTTCCCGGGAAACCATTCCGGCCATGTTTAATTCAGCCGGAAAATGAAGAATCGGCAGCCACTGCTAAATTGCTAAATTATTTGATTTTGCGTTCGCAGGCGTTGTTAGCTGATCATCCGGTGAATCTGAAACGAAAGGCCGCCGGAAAAGATATGGCCAACAGCATCTGGCCATGGTCGCCAGGGTACAGACCTCAGATGCCAACTTTAAAAGAGCTTTTTGGCATTGAAAAGTCGGCTGTTATTTCGGCAGTTGATTTAATTCAGGGCATTGGTGTTTATGCTGGAATGGACGTCATCAAAGTGGAGGGAGCAACCGGATTGTACGATACCAATTACGAAGGCAAAGCTCAGGCAACAATCGATGCATTGAAAGATCATGATTTGGTGTATCTGCACGTTGAAGCCAGTGATGAGGCCGGACACGAAGGCGATGTGGAATTGAAAACCAAAACAATTGGCTATCTCGATTCACGCATTGTGAAATACCTGGTTCAGGAAACGGAGAAAATGGCAGAACTGGTAACAATTGCCGTTTTACCCGATCATCCAACGCCTTGTGCAACCAAAATACATACGCGCGATGCAGTGCCTTTCATTATTTATAAACCTGGCGAAACACCTGATGCAGCTCAGTTTTACGATGAGTTTGAAGTTAAAAAAGGCTCATATGGTCTTTTGCACGGCAAGCAGTTTATGGAGGCATTGTTAAAATAATTTTTTTAATCAACTGTAGCCGGTAAATGCTTACAGTTTGAGTAAATAAACACGAAAATATATGAAATACTACAGTACAAATAAATCAGTTCCGCCTGTAGCTTTAATGGAGGCCGTAACCAAAGGTTTGGCCAGCGACAATGGTTTATTTATGCCTGAACGGATTTTGAAATTTCATCCCAGCTTTTTTGAACGGATTCACCAAATGAGTTTTCAGGAAATAGCGTTTGAAGTCGCTAAAAAATTCTTTGGTGAAGATGTTCCTGAAACGACGTTGAAAGAATTGGTTTACGATACGTTGAGCTTCGACTGCCCGGTTGTAAAAGTGAACGACTCGGTTTATTCGCTTGAGCTTTTCCATGGACCGACCCTGGCATTTAAGGATGTTGGCGGACGCTTTATGGCCCGGCTTCTGGGGTATTTTCTTCAGGGATTCAAAAAAGAAGTGAATGTGTTGGTAGCTACTTCGGGCGATACCGGAAGTGCCGTTGCCAACGGGTTTTACGATGTTCCCGGAATAAAAGTATATGTGTTGTACCCTAAAGGTTTGGTTAGCGACATTCAGGAAAAGCAGTTTACCACGCTTGGAAAGAACATAACAGCTCTGGAAATTGACGGTACTTTTGACGATTGCCAGCGCCTTGTAAAATCGGCATTTCTCGATCAGGAACTGAACGAAGCACTGGTGCTGACATCGGCCAATTCAATCAATGTGGCGCGGTTTTTACCACAATCGTTCTATTATTTTAATGCATATGCCCGTTTGCGTGAGGCTGGCGTTTCGGGCGATATTGTGTTTTCGGTGCCAAGCGGTAATTTTGGAAACCTGACTGCCGGATTGTTCGCCAAATTTATGGGTTTGCCGGTTAAACGGTTTGTTGCTGCAAATAACGAAAACGATATTGTGTACAAGTACCTGCAATCGGGTAACTATGAACCACGACCTTCGGTCGCCACTATTGCCAATGCAATGGACGTGGGTGCTCCAAGCAATTTTGCCCGTATTTTGGAACTTTATAACCACTCGCATTCGGATATTGCCGCCGACATGGTTGGTTACCGTTATTCCGATCAGGAAATACGCGAAACGATGAAAGAGGTATATACCGAAACAAATTACATGCTCGATCCGCACGGGGCTGTTGGTTACCGCGCCCTGAAAGCTGATTTGAAACCCGGCGAAGTTGGTGTTTTCCTCGAAACGGCACATCCGGCGAAGTTTACCGAAACGGTTGAAAGTGTTCTGGGCGAAGGAACCGTAGTTCTTCCTGAAAAATTGCAGGCATTTATGAAAGGTGAAAAACTTTCGATTCCGCTAAGCACGGAATTTGCTGATTTTAAACAATTTTTACTGAATAAATAAGGTTGACAACAACCTCCTGAAAGCCGTTTCCGATTTGTTTTGGAAACGGCTTTTCTTTTTATCAGGTCTTTGTCAGAATGTTCTATTTTTGTAGAAATAACAACCTGAACCAAGCATTTACCTCATGAAGAACTTAACAAAACTCTTTCTGTCTCTTTTTCTGATGGTCTCTCTTTCGACAGCCTCCACTGCGCAGAGATCCATGTCTGATTTGCCTGTTTTTGGCGCCCAAATCTTTATAGAACCCGGTCAAACTCCCGAAGATATTGATACCTGGTTTCGTGTGCTGAAAGAAAACGGGATGAAAACTACCCGTATTCGTATGTTCGAATCGTACATGCATAAAACCGGCGATACTTGGGATTTTAGTTTGTTCGATCTGGCGTTTAAGGCCGCAGAGAAGTATGATATAAAAGTTTATGGAACGATCTTTCCTTACACTGAAAAGACGGATATCGGTGGATTTAAGTTTCCCCGCGATGAAGCGCATCTCCAGTCAATAGCCACGTTTATTGAAAAGCTGGTTACGCATTTCAGTCAGTTTAAAAGTTTATACGGCTGGGTGCTGATAAATGAACCCGGTGTTTCCGGATCAATACCATGGACCGATTTTTCCAAGGCCAAATATCAGGAATGGCTGAAACAGAATCCCCCAAAAGACTTTGTTGATAATGGCTATCCAATTTTGGTTGAGTTAACCGACCAGCGTTTTTTGCTCGATTACAATACCTGGTTTCTGAAATGGATTGCAACAGAAATCAGGAAATACGACACACAGCACGTGCTGCACGTTAATAATCATGCGATGTTCCAGAATTGTGCCGAATATAATTTTCCTGAATGGCGGAAGTTCCTGACAACTTTGGGCGGTTCGGCACATGCCAGCTGGCATTTTGGCTACTTTAAGCGCGAACAGTACGCTTTAGCTATGTCGGCCAACAGCGAGATTGTTCGTTCGGGAGCTGGCGAATTGCCCTGGATTATGACCGAGATTCAGGGTGGAAACAATACATACAGTGGCGGTGCTCCGTTTTGCCCAACAAAAAATGAGATTGCCCAATGGATGTGGATAACCTTGGGAACACAAGGGAAGGGTGGCATTTTCTGGTCGCTGAATCCACGATCATCTGGAATAGAAGCAGGCGAGTGGGCGATGATCGATTTTCAGGACCAGCCTTCTGACAGGCTCAAAGCGGCTTCCGAGGTGATAAAAGTGATTGATTCGAATCCGGAATTATTTTCAAAAGCCCGGGAAGTCGATTCGGGTATCAATATTTTATATGTGCGTCAATCGCTTTGGGCTGAGAAGAAAATGGCCATGCCCTCGCAGCAAAATTATGAGGCCCGGTTGGCTGGTGGAGTAATGAAATCGGCTTTAGGATATTTCGAGGCGATTTCAGAAATGGGTATCAACTGTAACCTGAAGGAATTTGGCGAATTTGATTTTTCGAAAGATGACTATACTGGCTCAACAATTATTCTGGCGCACCAAATCGCTGTGCCGTCAGAATATGCAGCAAAGCTGGAAGCTTTTGTTTCCAGAGGTGGGAAACTCATTGTTGACGGGTTAACTGCATTTTTCGACGATAACCTGCACAATACCATGAAAACCGGCTTTCCGTTTGCACGTTTGTTTGGCGGAAATATTAGTGAATTTAAGGCTGTTGACAATCTTTTTGAAGTGAAAATTGGTCAGATTAGTTTACCAGCACACCTTTGGCGGGGATTTATCCGAAGTACTTCGGGACAGCCGATTGCTACAGAAGGAGGAGAGCCGATTGCTGTGCGCAATCAGTTTGGGAAAGGAGAAACAATCTGGATTCCTTCGCTGATCGGGATGGGTGCCCGGCTTGGCGGAACCGAAAAACTCGCTCAATTCCTGACGACCGAACTGAAAACCAATTTCAACAAAGCTCCGTATTCATTTGCTGGTCAGCAGAAAGCTGTGTTGATGAAAACCCTTCAATCGGGCAATTCGTTTGTTACCGTGATTGTCAATAAATCAACTGAAATGAAGCGGATTGCGCTAAATGTAGCCGATAAAACCAAAAAGCCAATTGTGTTGTTTGCCGATAAAAAAGGAACTGTTTCCGGGCAATCAGTCACTGTTTCGCCTGAAGAAACACTGGTAATTGAATGGAAATAGCTTCCCATGAGAAAAACCAAATGACCTGATATTCTGATTATATGAGTAAGATTTCGTAAATTTGATAGGAGAGGAGTTTGCAGCAAGGTAAATGACTCTTGATCAGTTGAGAATTTTCAATCATCTTATTCAGAAACCATGAAAAAACTTAAAATTTTAGCAGCAACATGTCTGGCCGCATTATTGGTCGCCGGGTGTTCGCAACAGGAATTAATTAATACCGACAATGTGGTAACTCCGGAACTAAAAAGTGCGAGTGTTTCAGGAAAATACATTGTTGTATTGAAGGACGATGCTGATTTGGTGAATTACAATTTTCAATCCCGAAATTTCAGAATAAAGGAAAAGGCAGTTGGGCTACTGAAAAAATACGAGGTTGTCAGCGAGGTTGAAGAAGTTTATGAAACCGCCTTGCAGGGATTTACCGTGAGAATGGCTCCTGGACAGGCAAAGAAACTGGGTGCCGATTTGTCGGTTAAGTTTGTTGAAGCAGATCAGGTTATTTCCTTATCGCCGGTTGTGGTAAGTGGAAGGTCCGGTCAAGCACCTCAGCCTATACAGAAAACACCTTGGGGTGTTACGCGGGTTGGAGGTCCCGGCGACGGAACCGGAAAAACGGCCTGGGTTATCGATACAGGAATCGACCTGACTCATCCAGACCTGAATGTTGACGCGATTCGTTCGGCAACATTTTTGGGTGGAAAATCGACACCCTGGGACGAGAACGGACATGGAACCCATGTGGCCGGAACCATTGCCGCTATTGACAATGAAATTGGCGTCGTTGGTGTTGCTTCCGGAGCTACTGTTGTCTCTGTTCGTGTGCTTAACCGACAAGGTAGCGGAACCAATTCCGGTGTCATTGCCGGAGTTAATTATGTAGCTGCAAACGGACAACGAGGCGATGTTGCAAATATGAGTCTTGGAGGCGGAGTTTCTCAGGCTCTTGATAATGCTGTTTTGAATGCTTCAGGAAAGGTCGATTTCGCACTGGCTGCCGGAAACGAATCGGATAATGCAAACAATCATTCTCCCGCCCGTATTAATGGAGCACATATTTTTACTGTTTCAGCCATGTGGGAAAGTGGTGCGTGGGCGTCATTCTCAAATTATGGCAATCCGCCTGTTGATTATTGCGCGCCGGGAGTTTACATTTATTCTACCTATAAAGGAGGAGGTTATGAAACTCTGCACGGAACATCAATGGCCACACCGCATGTTGCCGGATTATTGCTTCTCGGAAAAATTCATACCGATGGCTATGTTACCGGCGACCCTGACGGGAATCCAGATCCGATTGCTCACAGATAATCGTTACTGTTACGAAATACAAACCGGGTAAACTCAGTTTTATCCGGTTTTTTATTTTGGAGTAATTTGCGACTTTTGGCTCTGATAAAAATATAAGTAAGCAGATTTATGGGTTACTTCCGTGAGCAGGATATCATCAGGATGTGCATAGAAAAACTCACCGATATTTATGGTACTTCAGTTCGATTAACCAGTGCCCGATTTGTCGGAGGAGGATGCATTAATCATGCTTTGAAAATCAGTACAACTGCTGGCGATTTTTTCCTGAAATGGAATGCTTCGGCTCCGGCAGATATGTTTGTGAAAGAAGCAGCTGGTTTAACAGAAATGGCTCTTTCGAATAGTTCACTGGTAATTCCGCGCGTGATCTGGAGCAAAGAAACAGACGATTCTCCGGGGCTTTTGCTAATGGAATATTTATCCTCGCCGATCAGCACTTCCGGATTTGATGAACAACTGGGCCGCGGAATTGCACAAATGCATCGAAAAACCGCCACGGCATTTGGTTTTTATCATTTCAATTACTGCGGAACTACGGTTCAGGATAACAGCTGGACAACCAGTTGGCCGGAGTTTTATGCACAACGGCGGATTTGGGCTTTGATTCAACAGATAAAAGCGACCCGTGGAATATCGTCGGAAGAACTAAAAATTCATGAAAAACTAGTTCTAAGGATTCCTGAATTGCTAGCTCATCAAACAATTCCTTCACTTATTCACGGCGATTTGTGGTCGGGCAATTACATATTCACCAGTCGTGGTCCGGCCCTGATTGACCCGGCTTGTTCTTACGCCGATCGTGAAATGGAACTGGGAATGATGAAGCTTTTTGGCGGTTTCTCAGCAGCAGTTTGGAGTGCTTATGACGAAGAATTTCAGCTTCCTGAAGACTGGAAGCAACGAATCAGGCTTTATCAGCTTTACCATGTTTTGAACCACTATTTGTTGTTTGGAGGCTCATATGGCTGGGAGGCTCTGGAGATAGCAAAGGAGTATTTGTGATTTTGGATTTGCTTCAGAATGTTTATGCTTTTCTCATGCTCCCTTTTCGGTCACTTCTGTGAGTATCGATTAACTTTTTCCGCTTTAGGGTGTTTTAGTGAAAAAGAAAGTTAATCGGTATGGTTAAACTGGCCGGATATATTATTCTTGGAATTTCAATTTTGATTTGGCTGATGATTCCCGTCGTTCCTTTTTTGGGATTATCGGTGGGGAAGATTGCCGGAATAACAACCGGCTTGGTTATTGCCGGAGAAATTACGTTCTACCTCAGTATTTTCCTGATCGGGAAAGAATTTCTGGTCAAAATCAGGAATAAATTTCGTCGAAAAAGAGATGTTCCTTCAGGAATCGATCCTGTTGATTGATTTCCACTTTCCAACTTCCGTCTTCCTACAGCTCGACCAGTTTGTTTTTGATGGCGTAAACCACCAGTTGTGCCGTGTTTTTGCTTTCGCTTTTCTCCAGAATATTGGCCCGGTGCTTATCAACAGTACGCTTGCTGATGAAGAGTTTGTCGCCGATTTCCTGGTTCGATAAACCCTGGCAAATCAGGATGAGGATTTCCATTTCGCGTTCCGAAAGTTCAGTGTGCGATTCTTTGCTTTTCGATGATGATTTCAGGCTGGCAACCAGATTTTGAAGCAGCTCAGAAGAAAAGAACGATCCGCCGTCGTAAACCACGTCGAGAGCCGTTTTTACTTCTTTGATATCCGAATTTTTCAGTACAAAACCCTTCACTCCGGCATTCACCATTTTGTAGTAATAGTCTTCTTCTCCATACATCGACAAGGTGATGATTTTCAGGTCGGGATACAATTTTTGGGCAATGGTGGCGGCTTCAATGCCATCCATCACCGGCATGTTTATATCGAGTAAAACCAGATCGGGAACGCCCTTTTCCAGAAGCTCAAGAAATTGCTTTCCGTTGGATGCTTCTCCGATAACCTGGTAATCTTCCAGCGTGTTCAACAATATCCGCAACCCGTTCCTGAACAGGGTGTGATCGTCAACAATGATTACGTTCCGTTTAGTTTGTTTACTCGTCATGCGTCTGCACTTTTATGGTTACCTGTGTTCCTTTCCTGTTTTCACTTTCAATATTTATTTCGCCTTTCAGCGAATTGATGCGCGAGTAAATATTCGAAAATCCCATTCCGCTACCGCCTTGCTGTTCAATGATTTTACTCACATCAAATCCCTTTCCGTCATCTTTATAAATAATGGTCAGGTAATCGTCGGCAAGCGACAAAGATATGTTAATCTTTTTTGCGTGAGCATGTTTTATGGTATTGTTTATCAATTCGCAGATAACGCGATACAAAACAACTTCCACATTGGCATCAAACCGTTCGTCTTTAAGTTCAGTCAGCAGGTTAATCCGAATAGTTTTTGCAATATTGATTTTGTTGATGAAGTTGGTGAGGGCACGAACCAAACCAAAATTACTCAATACATGCGGACTCAGGTTGTCTGATATTTCTTTCAGACTTTTAATGGCTTCGTTGATAACCAGTTCTGTATTTTCAACAATCTCGCGCGAAGCTTCGTCGTGCTTCATTTGTGCCAGTGACGAAACCGACATTTTAACAGTTGACAGCAAAGGCCCTAATCCGTCGTGAAGGTCTTTGGCGAAACGTTTACGCTCTTTTTCTTCGGTCTGGATAATGGTATTCAGAAACATTTTTTCGGTTAATCTTCTCGAGTCTTCCACCCGTTTCATGTACTTAAAAATCTTCTGAATCAGGAAAACCCCAATGGCAAAGGCAAGCGAGGTGATGAGTCCGCCCCATACGAAAATTTCGCGGGTGTCCTGTGGTTTTATGTCGCTGATATAAGGCAGAAACTCGACCAGACGGGTAATGGCCATCAGGATGAAACCAAGTGTGAGCAACATCCACGACGAGTTGTATTTGGTAACCCGCATTAGTTTAAGGGCTACCGCCACCGCAAAAAATTGCAGGATAATGGCAATAACAAAGAGTATTTTAAGGATCATGGGCTACCGGTTAATGTGGTTACAAAGTTATGTCCGAATATCGACTTTTGTGTACACCAACATCAAAACTATCAAATTTAATTAACTGAATAATCCTTTTTGGTAGTTGTTCCAATACGGCTTTAGGCAGAAGAATCGTGCAGCGGGTGTTGGTTGCTCATAAAACTACAAAATGAAACGATCGGAAGCAAATTGAATCAATTCACTTCCGATCGTTCTGTAGCTTTGGGCTTTTTGGATTATTTCTTCTTTTTATCCAGAATCTTTTCGATTTCGTCCATAACCTTATTCATGGCAACTGTCGTTTTTTCGAACGGATCGGAAGTAGTCATGTCAACTCCTGCTTTTTTCAGGATTTCGATTGGATAATCGGAACCTCCGGAAGAAAGGAATTTCATGTAATTTTCGAGGGCAGTTTTATCGCCGCTCATCACTTTTTCAGCCAGCGAAATCGATGCTGTAAAGGAAGTGCTGTATTGATAAACATAGAATGTGCGGTAGAAATGCGGAATGGCGGCCCATTCCATGCTGATGTAATCGTCCACTTGGCAAACGCCTTTATCGTTGCCATAATACTTGTCGGTAATTTCTTTATACAGTTTTGTGAAGCTGTCGCCGGTCAGTGGTTTTCCCTGCTCAGCCATTTCGTGTATCCGAAGTTCGAACTCGGCAAACTGAGTCTGGCGGAAGAGTGTTCCTTTAAAATTATCGAGCCAGTTCATCAGGATCGACAATTTCACATCGTCGTCTTTTACCGTGCCAATAATGTAGTTGAAAAGCAGTACTTCGTTAAATGTTGAGGCCACTTCGGCTACAAAAGTTTCGTATCGCGAAAGCGGATAGGGCTGGGTTTTGTTCGAGAAATAGCTGTGCATAGTGTGTCCCAGCTCATGAGCCAGCGTGCTGACATCGTTGTACTGATCGTTGTAATTCAGTAAAATAAAAGGATGCCCGTCGTAGTCCGATCCGTTTGAATAAGCGCCTCTTTGCTTCCCGGTAGTTGGATAAACATCAATCCAACGTTCATTAATCGCTTTTTTTACGGTCGAAACATATTCACTACCCATTGGTTTCAATGCTTCAAGAACAATTTTTGTAGCTTCATCATAGGTGTATTTCAGGTCAACATCTTTCACTACCGGTGCATAAATATCGCTGTATCTAAGGGTGTCGAGGCCCATCATGCGTTTTTTGATGTTGAGGTAGCGATGGAACGAAGGCAGGCTTTTATTCACATTGGTAATGAGCGATTGGTACACGTCGGTAGGAATGTTGTTCGGATAAAGCGAAGCTTCGAGCGACGAACTGTAATGCCTTGCCCTGAAGCGATAAATGTCGGTCTTTACTTTTCCGTTCAGCATTTCGCCATAAGTTCCTTTGAAATTGGCATAGTTGTTCCAGTATGCTTTTGATGCGATTTCCCGGTCGTTGCGGTTGCCCGATGCTCGTATTTTACTGAATTCGGAACTGGTCAGTTTTACTTTTTCGCCGTTCGATAAGGTAACTTCAGGATTTGGCATTTCGGCATTCGAAAAGGTTCCGTAAACCGATCCGGCAACTCCGGTAATCATACCAGCGAAAGCCATGATGCGTTCTTCCGGCTCGCTCAGGCTATGTTCTTTGGTGCGGAACAGGTCTTCCAGCCCTTTGCGGTAAACTTCCAGTTTCGGTTCCTGTTTGATAAAACCATCGATGGCCTTCCAGTCGGCAGTTAAAATTTCAGGATCGATAAAAGCAGATTTAGCTCCAAAGTTTGAAAATAACTGTTGCAATTCCTGTTTCATCCCCGTGTATTTCATGTTTCGGGTATCGAGATCCGAATTCATGGATGCGTAACTAAATAAGGTGGTAGCCTGTTTGGATATTTCGGTGTTGTACTCAAGGGCTTTAAGCAGGTTTGAAGCCGATTGAGTCAGCGTTCCCTTAAATTTTTCAACTTCATCCAGTCTCCCCTTAATGTCATTCAGCGCATTGCGCCAGGCTTCTTCAGTAGGAAAAAGGGTGGTAAAATCCCATTTGTATTTTTCTGAAATTTCTTCACGTGCTTTTTGGCTGTAGCCATTCGTAATTGCAAAACAAACAAGTAATGCAACAAGCGCGAATTTAAAATTGAATGATCTCATGTTGTAAGTTTTAATTTGTAGATGGATTGGTATTCGATATGGACGATTTATTACAACTAGTGGTGAGTGGGTTGGCCGATTTCTTTTTCCCATTCCCAGCGCGAAAGGCCGCCCCAGTTGATATAGCGGCGGTACCCGGCTTTCCTCAGTTTTTTGGATACGATTTGTGCATTAGCCCCAACGGTGCAGTAAATAATTAAATATTTGTCTTTGGGTATCTCATTTAGCCGATTGGCCACACTACCTGCAGGAAACGACCGTGCAGTAGGAATATGGCCATTCGAATACGCTTTTTCCGACCGAACATCGATAATCCATATTGAATCAACCGGGTTTTCAACTATTCTTTTCAGCTCAGCTGGTTCAATGTATTTCTTCAATACTTTGCCCTGAGTTCCTGATTTTCCTACATTTACTGATTGAGCAGAAGCCAGAGTCAGGAGCAAAGTGCTTAAAGCCACGGAGGTCATCAGTACTCTTAAAATCTGCAGAAATCTAATTTTGGTGTTCATTTAATTATCGGGTATAAATCCGGTTTTCCTGTTCTGCCACACGTATAAAAGTGGTACGTTTGCTCAGTTCTTTTAGTTGAGAAGCGCCTACATAAGTGCAGGTACTCCGTATGCCACCCAATATATCCTGAACGGTATTTTCAACTTTCCCGCGGTAAGGAACCTCTACCGTTTTTCCTTCGCTGGCCCGGTATTCGGCTACACCTCCGGCATGTTTGTCCATGGCCGTTGCCGAACTCATGCCATAAAATTGCCGGTACGTTTTTCCATCCCGCTCAATGGTTGCACCCCCGCTTTCCTCGTGTCCGGCAAGCATACCTCCAAGCATAACAAAATCGGCGCCGGCGCCAAAAGCTTTTGCAACATCGCCCGGAGTAGAACAGCCGCCATCACTGATAATTTGACCACCAAGTCCGTGCGCTGCATCGGCACATTCAATAATTGCCGAAAGCTGAGGGTATCCAACGCCGGTTTTTACACGTGTGGTACAAACCGATCCCGGACCAATTCCAACTTTTATAATGTCGGCGCCAGCAAGCAGCAATTCTTCAACCATTTCACCGGTTACAACATTTCCGGCAATGATTACCTTGTCGCTGTATTTTTTGCGGGTTTGTTTCACGAACGAAACAAAATGCTCCGAATAGCCATTTGCCACATCGATGCAGATGAATTTCAACTGTGGATTCGCAGTCATGATTTGGGCTATTTTCTCAAAATCCTGAGAACCGGTGCCGGTGCTCAGTGCGATGTAATTTTCGATTCCCTGTGGAGCCATTGCTAGGAACTGATTCCATTCGTCGATGCTGTAATGTTTGTGAATGGCGGTAAACATTTTTTTATCAGCCAGTGCCAGCGCCATTTCGAAAGTACCCACCGTATCCATGTTGGCCGCCATAATTGGAATGCCACTCCATTCGGTCTTGTTGTGCATCAGTTTGAAGGTGCGTTCCAGATTTACCTGTGAGCGGCTTTTAAGCGTCGACCGTTTGGGACGAAACATGACGTCCTTAAAACCTAATTTGATGTCGTATTCAATTCTCATATCCGTTGATTTTATGCTGTTTAATAATCCGTTTGAAAGTACAATTTGCAGGTACAAATTAAAGCTAAATCAGCTGAAAATCGTCCGGTAACAGATAACTATTGAAATTTCAATCGGAAATATATTGGTTTAAATGGTAGAATACCCACTTGGTGGGCGAGTAAAAGTGTCAAAAGGTTGAACACGAAAATGTAATCTCTTAATTGTTCAGTAAAAATTTTTTCTACATAATACTTTTCAACAACTTGTTTAACAAGCGAACTTAATTTGCTTCCAGTTCGGCAGATATGCTTACTTTTAGTTTTTCAATTTTTTAAAAAATAGCCACAAAGACGCCAAGACACGAAAAAAACAATTAATGGGCTTTTAAATATGTGTTCTCTGTGTTGAAATTTGCTTCTATGTCGCAACTCAAAGTATATAAAGCTTCTGCGGGCTCCGGAAAAACCTTCCGGCTGACCATCGAATATATGAAGCTCGCTCTGATCAGCGAGCCCAACTACCGGCACATTCTGGCGGTAACCTTCACCAACAAGGCTACGGCCGAAATGAAATCGCGCATTATTGGCGAATTGTATCATCTGGCTTCCGGAAAGGCTTCGGTTTACCTGGATGTTTTAACTCGCGAACTCGGATGGCCGCCTATGCAGGTGCAGCGACAGGCACAGCTGGTTTTGAAACGCATTTTACACGATTATTCCCGTTTCTCGATTAGCACCATCGATAGCTTTTTCCAGCGGGTCATCAAGGCTTTTAATCGTGAGCTGGGCATTAATGCTGCTTACAATGTGGAGCTCGACGAAATGGGTATTCTTGAAGAAGCCGCCGATCGCCTGATTCAATCGGTTGAGGATGATCCCAAATTGCTGGATTGGCTCAATGCGTTTGCTTCGGATAAAATGCGCGATGGCAAAGGCTGGAACCTGAAAAAGGACATCGTTCGGTTGGGCTCTGAAATTTATAATGAAACCTTCAAATCGCTTAACGAAAACCTGTACGAAAAGCTCAACGACCGGGCATTTCTGAAGGAATACCGTGATAAACTCAGCAAAATTATTTCGCATTACGAAAGCAGGCTGAAAGCGCTGGGGCAGGAGGGACTGAATGTGATGGCGGCAGAAGGTTTGTCTATTGATGATTTTAAAGGAAAAGGACGAGGACCGGCAGCCTATTTCCAGAGATTAAAAGATCAGGATTTTGATCCTTCCAATACAGTTGTTCAGGCAGCCGGTGATGTTTCGGGCTGGGTTGCCGCTTCGGTGAAAGAGCCATTGAAATCGCGGCTGACCGCGGTGGCCGAAAACAAACTGATGCCTAAAGTTCAGGAAGCAGTTCGTCTGATTGAAACCGAGAAACGCAAATATATTACCGCCAAACTCATCGTCAATCAGCTTTATACACTGGGAATTCTGGTCGATTTGCGCCGGTCGGTTAAAGAATTGTGTCGAGAAAAGGGAATCATCCTGATCTCCGATTCGGGTCATTTGCTGAAAGATGTGATTGCCGACTCGGAAACGCCGTTCGTTTACGAAAAAACAGGTTCGGTGTACACGCATTTCATGATCGACGAGTTTCAGGATACTTCCGGTTTGCAGTGGAATAATTTTCGCCCGCTGATCGGAAATTCGCTGGCCGAAGGAAACCTTGGGCTTGTGGTGGGCGATGTAAAACAGGCCATTTATCGCTGGCGCAGCGGCGACTGGCGTTTGCTGGCCGGCAAGCTGGGCGAGAGTTTCCCGGTTTTTGGTCTTCAAAACGAAGTACTGAACAGCAACTGGAGGAGCCACGGGAAAATCATCCGATTTAATAATACCTTGTTCAGGCTGGTGCCTCAGCTGTTGCAGCAGCATATCGAAGGCGAGCTGGCTGATGCCGGAATTACCGAAAACCCGGTTGGTGTCACCATTCCTGAAGTGTATGCCGACAGTGTTCAGGAGGTTTCGAACAAGGAGGTTTCCGATCTGGGTTATGTGCGGGTCAAATTTCTGGAGTCGAAAAAGGAGCAGGCCGATGAAAACGAACAGTTGATTCTTTCAGAACTGGTCAATTCGATTAAATCGCTTCAGGACAAAGGTGTAAAAGCCAGTGAAATAGCTATTTTGGTGCGTCAGAAGAAGGAAGCCCGGCTGATTGCCGATTTGTTTCTCGAACAGAAAGGCCTGCCGGAAAACCGCAATTACAATTTCGACATTCTTTCCGGAGAGTCGTTATACATCAATAATTCGGAAGTAGTCAGACTGATTATCTCCATCCTGACCAGTTTTTTGAACCCCGATGATCAGGTAGTAAAAACGCAGGTGAATTACCTGTATTACCAAAAGATTTATCCGAAGTTGAAGGCGTTGAGCAAGGGGCGAAGGGCATGGAGCATGGAGCATGGAGACGGGAAAAGGGAAGTCGAGGATGGTCAATTGACTATAGAAGGTTTGTTTTCCGGACAAAAATCTACGGAAATATCAGCAATATATGAACCCGGGCTGACTCAGCAGTTTGAGGAAACCCGTAATCCTGAAAATCCAATTTTGCAGTTTATTGCAGGTAAGGCGTTTCAGGAGTTGGTGTCCGGAAAACCCATTTTGGAGATCATTTACAGCATTTGCGAAAAGCTGGAATTGTTCAGCCTGACCGATGAACTGGCCTATCTGCAGGCTTTTGTCGATCAGATTTCGGTGTTTGAGCGAAACAATGCTTCCGAATTAACCAGTTTTCTGAATTGGTGGGACGATAACGGCGAGCGTTTTACCATTCCGGTTTCCGAAAGCATCGAGGCCATCAATGTATTGACGATACACAAATCGAAAGGATTGGAATTTACCCACGTGTTTGTGCCATTTTTCGACTGGTCGGTTCAGCCACATTCGTCACCCGAAATGGCGCCGTTGTTATGGTGTAAGCCTGATGTAGAGCCATTCAGCGAGATGGAACTGGTGCCGGTGCGCTTTAAGTCGGACGTCGGAAAATCAATTTTCTACCGCGAATATTTTGCTGAGAAGTTCAATACCTACATCGACAACCTGAACCTGATGTACGTAGTTTTCACACGAGCCAAAGCTGGATTGTACATTTGGGCTTCATTCTCGGGCAAAATGAATACGGTTGGCGATATGCTGAAACAGGCGGTTGACAAGCAAACAATGCTGGGGTCGTGCGGATTAAATGCCGAAGAATCGGTTTGTTTTGATGAAAACTACAATCCGGAGGAATGGTTGATCGAAATTGGTTCATTCTCAGCTTCGGGGCAAAAAAGTGATCACGAAAAAGCGAAAGATGTCCGGCTTTCGACCTTCGAATTTGCTGACTTCCGGAAATTTTTGAACATCCGGAAAAACGGAGAGGATTTTTTTAGTAGGGAAAACAAGCGTCAAAGCGGAATAAACAAAGGAAAACTGATACACGAAGTTTTGTCGCTGATTGAAACCACCAGCGATTTGCCCAAAGCGATGAAACGCATTGAAACCGATGGAAAAATTGCAGGCAGCGAGGCAGGAAAAATGCTAACCGAATTAACCGACCTGCTCAATGATCAGGAAGTAAAATCGTGGTTCGACGGAACCTTCAGGGTAGTGAACGAGCGGAATATTCTTACCGGTGCCAACGGAATAAAACGCCCCGACCGAATTATGATCGGGGAAGATAGCGTGGTGGTGGTCGATTATAAATCGGGCGATGTGGAATCGGACAAATACAAGTACCAGCTGCGTGCCTATATTCGCGAACTCGTTAACTGCGGATTTCGGAATGTTTCAGGATACATCTGGTACACTAAAATGAACAAACGGGTGAAAATCTGAGCCTGACGGAAGGGCTTATTTTCTGAAGGCATGGATTGTCGCTTTGCCCGGAAAATAAATTACTTTTGGCTGCAACTATGCCTCAACTAACGAACCTTTTCATGCTGCGATTTTTTCTTTTAATTGGTGCAATTTTCACAACCCTGCTCAATGTGCGGGCCGATAACCCACCTGCGAAAGATCCGTGTCATTATTCCACCGAAGGAAAAGATTTTTGGCTGGGGTTTATGCAAAACCGTAATACAGGCGCTTCGCATTACATCGAAATTACAGTTACTTCGCGGGTTGGTGCCGAAATTACGGTGACTTACGGTCAGAACCAGGTTTTGCTGGGGAAATACCAGGTGGGAGCCAATGCCTCGGTTCCTATTTCAATCGATTATAATTTACTGGAATCCAACGGGTCGGAAACAAATGAGAATAAGGGAATTCATCTGGTTTCAACCAATCCTGTGAATGTTTATGCCTTAAATTACCGGACGCAATCGTCGGATGTGGCCGTAATTTATCCGACAGAATCGTTGGGCTCGGAATATTATGCCATGTGTTACAGCCCGAGATACACCAGCAATAACGAGTCGAACAGCGAGTTTTTGATTGTGGCCACCGAAGATAATACAACCGTCAAAATTACGCCCAGCCGCAATACCGACCAGGGGAAACCGGCCAATGCAACCTTCAGTGTGTCGCTGAATAAAGGGCAGACCTACCAGGTGCAATCGAGCAATACCGATGCTTCAGGAAGGGAAGACCTGACCGGCAGTTATGTGACCTCCACTAAACCCATCGCCTTTTTTTCCGGATCGAAAGCCACTCCAATACCATTTTCTGGTTATACCAATTATTCGTACGATCACCTGTTCGAGCAAATTCCGCCAACAAGTACCTGGGGAAAGGAATTTTATGTGGTGCCGCTGAAAATGCGGACCAAAGACACCTACCGGGTTTTAGCGGCCGAAGATGGAACCCTGGTGAAAATTGAAGGAACGAATACTTCGAGACTACTCTCACGGGGTGAGTTTTTCGAGTTTGAGCTGTTCAACAGTCAGGCCTGCCGGATTACAGCAAACCGGAAAATACTGCTGGCACAGTACTGCCGCTCGCAAAAAGCCGATGAATCAACGGGGTATGGCGATCCTTTTATGATTATTATTAGTCCCGTTTCGCAGAAAATAAACGATGTGACTTTCGTGGCGTACGAATCGACGAAAATCAAAAATGTATTCTTTGTCAATGTAATTTGCCTGACATCAGACAAGGACAATATTTTACTTGACGGGGTAAATGTTGGCTCCAGTTTTACCTCGTTTCCCGGAAGCATCTATTCTTACGCACAAATTCCGATTACAAAAGGCACGCACACACTTCGAAATTCGAATCCTACCAGCGGATTCCTGGCTTTTATTTATGGATTTGGCGATCCGGGCGATACCGAGTCGTATGGCTACGGCGTTGGTTTTAACCTGAATATTCAGCTTGATGTTGGCGGAAGTGCGACATCTGACACCCTCGAAATTTGCAAGGGAACTATTACAAAACTTGATGCCGGTGCTTATTTCGACACCTACAAATGGAGCACCAACGAAACGACGCCCTCGATAAATGTTTCGAAGGAAGGATGGTACACAGTTACGGCATCAACGGTGGCCGGATGTATGCTGGAAGACAAAGTTTACCTCAAGGTGAACGACCCGAAAATAGCTTTTGGAAAGGATACCAGCTCGTGCGGACAGGGAAAAATAGTACTCGATGCCGGAAAAGGATTTAAAACCTATCGCTGGCAAGATGGTTCCGAAAAACAAACTTTTACCGTTCTGAAATCCGGCGATTATTCAGTCGTTGGTACTACCGAGTTTGGTTGTCAGGCGAGCGATACAATTCATGTTGATGTATTTCAGGTTCCGGAGGTAAAAATCGTTGGCGATTCGCTTAACTGCGGTACTTTTACTTCGGTGCTGAAAGTGAACATTGCGAATGTAGATGCTGCACTCTGGAATTATTCCGGAGCCGGAAAATGGACCTGCAGTTCGCCGGATTTGGTATTTGAAAACATCCGGCCTGACGAAGTTACCCTGAAAGCCAAAAAGCAGGGTTTATATACCGTGAATTATGTGTTGACCACCAAAGATGGTTGCCAGGATTCGGATTCGTTTCGGGTTGGCTTTTTTGAAACGCCCGAATCGTCGTTTACCATCGAGTCTCCTGAATCGACTGACAAGTGCAGCACTTACGAGCGAATTGTGAAATATGCCGGCAGAAATGGCGCTTCGGCCAAATACACCTGGGATTTTGGAGGTTTGATGGTGCTGGGAACCATTGCCCCCAATCAGTTCAGGGTTTCGATTGGAGCGAATAACCCTAACCGGACAATTTCGCTGTTTGTTGAGGAAAATGGTTGTTCGAGCGTGGTCACTACCAAATCGATCGGTGTAAAACCTAACTTCGAGTTTGGTGCGGACACGGTTCATGGTTGCGACAAGCAATGTGTGCATTTTTACAGCAAAATGCTGATCGACGATCAGGTAACCTATTCGTGGGATTTTGGCGATGGTTCGGTTTCCGCAGAACAAAATCCGTGGCATTGTTACCAGGATACGGGCAAATTCGACGTCTCACTGATGGTGACCAATGCCATCGATGGTTGTCGGAATGGCTGGGTCGAAGAGGAAATGATCAAAATTTATCCAACTCCGAAGCCTGTAATTTCGGCGAACCTGGAGTTTTGTTACGGTGATACGGCCAGTTTCGAATACCTTAATGTAAAAGACTATTCGCATTGTAAATGGTTTGCCAAAGGGAATCAGTTACTTTCTTCGGAAAATACAAAAGCTACCTATTTTCTGAAAAATGAAATTTCAGAAGTTGGTTTTGTGGTTGAAGAAAACCGGTGCAGCAGCGACACCCTGAAAATTCAGGTGAAACGGAAGCCAAACTTCGATTTTACGGCTGACGAACCCGAGGTGTGTTTGCCTTTTTCGGTTACACTGAAAGCCATTCCGAAAGATCCGGATTTACAGTTCCGATGGAGTGTCGATTCGCTACAGCAAATACCGGGTGATTCACTCAGTCATCTTTTCCATAAAGATGGTTTTTATTCGGTTAGGCTCGAAGCTTTTTCCGGTTTGACAGGCTGTTCAGATGTATTGGAAAAGCCGCAGTTCATTCATGTGTACCCATTGCCTGAAGTAGCTTATTCGCAAAATTACGATGTGGCCACAATGGATCATCCGGAAATAACCTTTTCGAACCAGACAACCGGCGCTGCAAGCTATTTCTGGGATTTTGGCGACGGAAAAACCAGCAAAGAGCAAAGTCCGAAGCATAAATACTCTGCAATTGGCGAATACAAAGTGCTGATGGAAGCCGTTTCTGATTTTGGTTGTACCGATACCATTGGCTCCACAGTGAAAATTGTTCCGTATTCGTTTTACATGGCCAATGCTTTCCGCCCCGACAGCGAAATTCCGGAGAACCGCGTTTTTATTCCTATTCCGGAAGGGATCAATCCGGCGAAGTACAAATTTGTGGTGTACAACAGGGTAGGGTCAACCATTTTTGAATCAGAAAATTCGACAGAAGGCTGGGACGGAAATTTAGCAAACGGATCTAAGGCAGAGGGTGGAGTTTATGTCTGGATCGTGAAATATGAAGACATTCAGGGATTTGACCATCAGCAGAAAGGGACGGTAATGCTGTTAAGATAAGTTGCTGTTAGTGCAAGTCCCATTCTCCGGGAATTTCATAGAACGGGAAAATACTTTTCTGGCCCGGATCTTTCAGCAGAAAGGAGACTGAAACTTCGATTGATCCATGAGATCGCAACCCGACGCCTTTAAAATTTATATCATAAGTAATAGCAGTTTTCAGCTGTTTCCCCATGAAACCACCCATAACGATCATGTCCGAGCTTTTTTGAGTGGTCAGCCGGTTCCATAGCCCCACCGAAAAGCCTTTCCGGTTTGCGTAAACGCCGTAAGTGATATTGTGCTCATTTCCCTGCGACTGGACGATAAAGTTAGGATTGAACGTGCAAAGCTTCCGCAAGCGACCCCTTTCGTAGTATGGAACGTTGACTTCAAAATGAGCAGTGAATTTTCGGGGAAGCTTATTGGCATAGGCCGAATAAATTGATTGATCGGGTTCTGATAAATGATCAGCAGAAATTCCGAAGAAATATTTGTCGTTGAAAAGCAAAACGCCGGCGCCAAAATCAGGAAAAAAGCGATTGTTGTTATCAGGCAAAAGTTCTGCCGATGGCTGGTGCTGCCCATATATCGGATCGAGTCCGTCAGGTAGTACCAACCGGCCAGTATTCAGGGAGTTCAGCTGGCCTCCGGCTGAAATACTTCCATACATATTCCATTCCTTACTTAACCGTATTTCTTTGGAATAAATAAATTTAAAACTGGTTTCGGTGTAAAGTCCGTCGCCCTGAACATCGTTGTATAAAAGTGCTCCGATTCCGCTGGTTATTCGCGGCAGATAAGTGTCGAACGAAGCAAAATAGGTAGTGTAGGCGCTGCTTATGCCCGGCCACTGGTTTCGGTACTGAACACCAGCGCGGGGCACCTTCATGGTACCGGCATACGACGGGTTCATGTAAACAGGGTTCATGAAGAATTGCGAAAAATATGGATCCTGAGCCTTTATCAAAATAGGGCATCCGATAATCAGGATGAAAGCAAAACAGTATTGTTTGAAGGACTTGGCTGATAGGTGCATTTTAGGTTTATAGGATCATTGGCTCGTCAAAAGTATAAAATAATCGGGCATTCGTTCGTTCCGGAAACATTCGATTCAATCAAACAATCGGTTATTTGTATGTTAATCCGTGCAAGCAATGCTTTGCCCTAAAATTAATTTGGAGAAAGGGCATGATTAATAAAAACTGTAGGTAGCACTATATTTTTGAGCATTCCCCTTGAAAAAAGTTTATTTTTGCACAAAAATTAAAAACATATGATACAACGAATACAATCGGTTTACATCTTAATTGCTACTGTTTTAACAGGTCTTTTGTTTTTACTGCCTTTTGCTGAAATTGCAAAGGATGGCGCGATTTATCTTTTCAATTTTAAAGGCGTTTTGCTCGACGGAGTTGTGAAAACCAATGGGTTGGTCGTTCCGGTTTTGCTGGTTATGATTATCGCTCTGAATCTTCTGGCTGTTTTTAGCTACAGCAATCGCGGTAAACAGATCAAACTGGTTTGGGGCGCGGTACTGATGCTGGTAGTTTTGCTGGTTGCATTTGTTTATTTTACTTACCTCTCGTTTAGCGGAGCGCAAATCGGGTTCAAACCTGGCGCTGTTTTGCCTTTAATTGCGATCATTCTTGATTATCTGGCTATTCGTGCCATTGATAAAGACGAGGCTCTGATTCGCTCCATCGATCGAATTCGTTAATTCATTTTTACGATATAAAACAAAAACAGCGACTCGTTCAGGGCCGCTGTTTTTGTTTTATCATGACCGGAATTACTTCTTTCTGTTCGAAGAATCTCTGATAATGAGTTCTGTAGGCAGAGTTATTGTCTGATAAGTTCGGTCTTTATTTTCAATTTTGCTGATAATCAGTTCGGCAGCTTTTTGTCCCATGGCAAACCCGGGTTGAAGAATGGTTGAAATAGCTGGAGAAACAACCTTTGAAAAAGGCTCGTTACTGAAGCCCACAATCCCAAAATCTTCAGGAATCCGGATTCCTTTGTCGCGCAGGTAAATCATGACACTAAGCGCCGTTGTGTCGTTTCCGCAGAAAATAGCCTCAGGAGGATTGTGTAAAGCCATCAGTTTTTCGATAGCCGGAACGCCGTCTTCACTGGTCAAAGTGCTTACGTTTATCAGCGATTCGTCGAAAGTGATATTGTTTTTACGAAGTGCTTCGATATAGCCGTTTTTTCGGTCAAAATAAGTTGTCAGATTTTGGGGTCCGGCTAAATGTGCTATTCGTTTGTAGCCCTGATCAATCAAATGTTGAGTTACCCGGAAAGCTCCGTCAAAATCATCGACAACAATTTTATCGGTATCAATCTCAGGAACAGCCCGGTCGAAAAATACAAGGGGAATCTGCTTCTTCCGGAACAGCTTGAGGTGGTCAAAATTGCTCGTTTGCATGGCAATAGAGATAATCAGTCCGTCAACCCGGTTTGAAAACATGGATTGTACAATGCTGATTTCCTTGGCTGCAAGGTCGTTCGATTGAGAGATGACCACATTATATCCGGCTTTAAAAGCAATGTCTTCCACACCACTGATTACTGACGAAAAGAAATGACGGTTGATTAACGGAACCACAATCCCGATGGTATTCGATTTTTTATTCCGGAGGTTGGAGGCCAGTGTATTAGGACGGTAACCCAAACGGTCGGCAACTGCTTTGATTTTCTCCTTGGTTTTCAGGCTGATGCGAGGGTTGTTGTTTAAGGCGCGTGATACCGTTGAGGCTGATATTTCGAGTTCGCGGGCAATGTCGTGGATAGTTGGTTCAGTATTCTTATTTCTATTCATAATCAAATGGTAATTGGTACAAATATGCTAATTATTTCTTTTCGATGTTTCAATTGAAAAATAAAAATGCAATCGATTGCGCATTTGCAAATAACTTCTATCTTTGTATGAAAAATTGGTCCGTTATCCACGAGGCCAAATTGTTTTTGTTATCGCTTTAAAATACATAACCAAATAAAATTAGTACCATGTCAATCATTTTTGAAGAAAGATTTGCTGCTCATTACAACGATGTTAAAACGTACGATACAGCTCAGCTTCGCGAGCATTTTCTGATCGAAAAAGTAATGGAGGCCGACAAAATCCGCCTGGTTTATTCGCATTACGATCGTTATATCACCGGCGGTGCTGTTCCGGTTAATGGAGAACTTGAACTTACTGCAATTGACCCGATGAAAGCTTCTTATTTCTGTGAACGCCGTGAGTTGGGTATTATTAATGTAGGTGCCAAGGGTGTTGTAACTGTTGATGGAACCGACTATACCGTTGATTTCAAAGAAGCATTGTACATTGGGAAAGGCGCAAAGCAGATTATTTTCAAATCGGCAAGTGCAAACGAACCTGCACGGTTCTACCTGAATTCAACACCGGCTCACAAAGAATTGCCTATCCGTCACATTACGATGAAAGATGCCAATGTTTTGCAGATGGGCTCGCAGCAGACTTCAAACGAACGCCAGATTAATCAGTTGTTGATTAATAAGGTAGTTGAAACTTGTCAGCTTCAGATGGGGATGACGGAACTCAGGCCAGGAAGTGTATGGAATACGATGCCTGCACATACGCACAGCCGCCGTATGGAAGTGTACTTTTATTTCAATGTACCTGAAGGTCAGGCAGTATGTCATTTTATGGGTCAGCCACAGGAGACCCGCCATATCTGGATGGTAAACGAACAAGCTGTGATTTCGCCCAACTGGTCAATTCATTCGGCTGCCGGAACAAGCAACTATATATTTATATGGGGTATGGCAGGCGAAAACCTGGATTATGGCGATATGGATGTGGTTCAACCTAACCAACTGAGATAATATTTTATGGACAGGCGAAACGCATTTAAATATTTGTCGCTTGCAAGCTTGGTTCCATTTGCCGGGCAATTAAAAGCTTCAACAATCATTAAAGATACTGAGGTTGTTGACCGGAAATATTGGCTAAATGTTCTGACTCGAATAGCCGATCCGCTTCTGGAATCGCTCAGCAAAGGCGAGTTGCGGAAGAACATGCCGGTTGAGTGTAAGCCTGGCAGTGAAGCCGATCGCAGAAAAGTAACTTATCTGGAAGCTTTTGGTCGTTTGATGGCTGGAATGGCTCCCTGGCTTGAGTTGAGTGCTGATGAAACAGAAGAAGGACAGCTTCGCAAAAAATATATCGCACTTGCTCAGAAAAGCATGAAGATGGCGGTTGATCCACAGTCGCCTGATTTTATGAACTATACGGAAGGTGGGCAACCGTTGGTCGATGCCGCGTTTTTATCACATGCTATTTTGCGTGCACCGAATGTTTTGTGGCAACAGTTGGATCAAACAACGAAACAACAGCTTGTTGCTGCCATGAAAAGTAGCCGAGCGATCACTCCCGGTTATAATAATTGGTTGTTGTTCAGCGCAATGGTTGAAGCTTTCCTACTTTTTGCCGGCGAACAACACGATGAACTTCGCATGGATCTGGCCATTCGTAAACATATGGAATGGTATAAGGGTGACGGATTGTACGGCGATGGTCCTGATTTTCACTGGGACTATTACAACAGTTTTGTTATTCAGCCAATGCTGGTTGACATTCTCGGCGAATTGGTGAAACATGGGAAGAAGTACGAAAAAACTTCGGAGACAGTAATTAAAAGAGCAAAGCGTTATGCAGCCATTCAGGAAAAGCTGATTTCTCCGGAAGGAACTTTCCCGGCTATTGGCCGCTCGTTGCCATACAGGTTTGGCGCTTTTCAGCTGCTTGCTCAAATGGCGTTGCAGCACCGTTTGCCGGAGGACTTAAATCCGGCACAGGTTCGATCCGCTTTGTCTGCAGTAATAAAACGTATGATCGAAGCGCCGGAAGTATTTGACCCAGAAGGCTGGCTGAGGATTGGCTTCTTTGGTCACCAGCCCAATATCGCTGAATCCTATATTTCAACTGGTAGCTTGTATCTGTGTTCAGTTGGCCTCCTTCCGTTGGGACTTCCTGCTTCTGATCCTTTTTGGTCAGGCCCGTCAGCCGACTGGACTTCGCGAAAAATATGGGGCGGTCAGGATTTCATGGCCGACCACGCAATTAATGATTAACTCAGAAACTTTAACGATTAAACTTATAAATATGAATGAATTATTTGATTTGACTGGAAAAGTTGCTCTGATTACCGGTGGAACGCATGGTATCGGAATGGCAATTGGTAAAGTTCTTGGCCAGGCCGGAGCTAAAATTTGTGTAAACGATTTAAGCGAAGAAAAACTTGCGTCGTGCAAAGTTGAATATAAGGCATCGGGTATCGATGTTTTTACTGTCGTATTTAATGTTACTGATGAAGCAGATGTTGATCGTGGAATTTCGATCATCGAAAAAGAAGTTGGAACAATTGATATTCTGGTAAACAATGCAGGTATCATTAAACGAATCCCGATTCTGGAAATGCCGGTTGCTGATTATAAGCAGGTAATTGATGTTGATTTGGTTGCCCCGCTTATTGTTTCAAAGCGTGTAGCTCCCGGAATGATTGCCAAACGCGCCGGAAAGATCATTAATATGTGTTCGATGATGAGCGTTTATGGTCGTAACTCAGTATCGGCTTATGCTTCCGCCAAAGGAGGCTTGAAGCTTCTTACCGCTAATATGTGTTGCGAATGGGCAAAATATAATTTACAGATCAATGGTATTGGTCCGGGCTATATTGTTACCTCTCAAACAGGTCCTATCCGTGAGAATGGCCATCCATTCAACGATTTAGTGATGACCCGTACTCCTGCAGGTCGCTGGGGCGAACCTGAAGATGTAGGCAATGCAGCCTTATTTCTGGCATCAAAGGCAAGCAATTTTGTAAATGGTCATATTCTTTATGTTGATGGTGGTATTTTGGCTAATTTTGGATATGTAAAAGGCGAAAACGACCTTCCTGAATAGTTTGAATTAGTGAAATAATATACAAATGAGAATATCAGAATAAATTCTTCTGATATTCTCATTTTTTTGTAAAATCGTTTACTATGATGTTATCTTGTTTTGTAGATATTTAGATGTGAAAGGGTTCTTTACTTGTATTTCTTTCTTTTATTTTGTCTGTTAATCAGTGTTTTACCTTTGCTTTGTCTTTGTTGCTTGTGCGAAAATCCCCTGTGGAAAATTCTACTAGTCTGCAGAATGTTTTCTTTAACACATATTAACACTTACCAACCTTTACATTTTTATCTACTTTCGTATCGTTAATCCAATCACGCAATCCTGGATTAACACACGCAAACACAAACAAGATCGAAGAACTGGTTATTTTTATTATTGGGCATTTTTAGTCATATTTATTATGAAATGTTTTGCCTGTCTTTCCTAAAAATCCTCAGGCCTTTCGGCTGTTTTTTCATGCTTTGATGTTTGCATTTAGTTGAACTCCAGAGGGAGTTGTTTTCTATTGAAATAAATTAAATTATTCATATAAACTAAATGCCTATGTAAATCTCTGCAGTTAAAGAACCTAAAAGTCACATATCTGACTTTCTTTAATTAAGTTATTTTAAATCACGTAATTACCACAAATTAAACATTAAAATTTATGAAAAAAAGTAAATTAAAAGGTATCTGGAGAATTTCAGCATTGCTGTTTTTTTCCTGCTTTTTAGCTATTACCACTTTTGCACAGCAAAAATCACTGTCCGGAAAGGTGGTTGGTGAAGACGGAGCACCGATTCCCGGAGTTACTGTAGTTGTAAAAGGAACTACATCCGGTACAATTACCGACATAGATGGTAAATTCACATTTAATGCTCCTACCACGGCAAAAATATTAAGTGTTTCTTACATTGGGATGAAAACCCAGGAATTAGAAATTGGTAATCAAACTACTTTTAATATTACATTATTAGCTGATGTTATTGGCGTTGATGAAGTTGTAGTTGTTGGTTACGGTACCCGTAAGAAAGAAGAGCTGACTGGTTCTATTTCAACTGTATCCGAAAAGCAAATGAAGATTTCGAGTTCAACAAATGTAATCAGCCGTATGCAGGGACAGGTTGCTGGTGTTTCAGTAACTAATTCAAACACACCCGGAGGTGATGCGTTTATCCGAGTTCGTGGTATGGGAACAATTAATGATAGTAGACCTTTATACGTCGTTGATGGCGTACCTGGAGATCCTGGTTCTTCTATAAATCCAGACGACATTGAGTCTGTTTCTGTTCTTAAGGATGCTTCCTCATCTGCTATTTATGGAACTAGAGGTGCTAATGGTGTTATTTTGATTACGACTAAAAGGGGTAAAGCAGGTGATAAGCCAATAATTACATTTTCAACCAGGTTAGGTATATCAAATGCTACAAACCAATATGACATGCTAAATGCACAGGAATATGCTCAATCAGTATGGTTAAGAGCTGATAATAACGGACAGGTTAGACCAAGTGCTCTATATGGAACAGGTGGTTCACCAGTTTTGCCTGATTACCTAACTCCTGTAGGTGCAAAGGAAGGCGCTCCTGGAACTGATCCTGCCTCATATTCCAGTTCAAATGTTATAACAAAAGCAAATAAATTGGGCACCAATTGGTACGACGAAATTTATCGGACTGGTTTCAATCAGGAATATGATCTTTCGATAAGCGGCGGTACGCAAAAGGCAACCTATGCTTTTTCTTCAGGTTATGCTGATCAACAAGGTATTCTCATTCATACTGATTTTAAAAGGTACACTTTCCGTTCTAATTCAGATGTAAAAATTGGCGATTGGTTAAAGATTGGACAATCTTTGAGTGCAACTTTTACTATTAAAAAAGGAGATATGGGAAATGATGGTGAAGCTTCGCCTATATCTCAGGCTTATCGTATTCAGCCAATTATCCCAGTATATGATATCATGGGCAAATTTGCAGGATCAAAATCAGGTCCTAATTTTGGTAATGCTGAAAATCCGGTTGCTCAGTTGACCCGTAATTCCAATAATTATGACAAGTATGCGCGGGCAATGGGGAATTTTTATGGAGAGGCTACGATCATTAAGGGCTTAAATCTTAAATCGCTTTTTGGATTTGATTATGGGACAACTGATCAAAAATACATTACGTTAGCAAATCCTGAAATGGCAGAAGCACGTGCAAACGATGCGTTGGCAATAAATCATAACTACAATATGCAATGGAACTGGGTGAATACCTTGAGTTATGATAAAACTTTTGGTATGCACAATATCAGCGCTGTAGTTGGCACTGAAGCTATTTCAAGTGTTTATACTGTTGAAAATGCAGGCAGAGCAGTATATTTTAATAATAGTTTCGACTATATGCAGCTCAATTCTGGTGAAGCTAATATAACAAATAGCGGATATGCTTCTGAATGGTCACTTTTCTCTCAATTTGGTCGTGTAAATTACTCGATGAATGGCAAATACCTTTTAGAAGGAGTAATACGTCGCGATGGTTCATCCCGATTTGCTAAAGCAAACCGTTATGGTATATTTCCTGCATTATCAGGAGGTTGGGTGATTTCTCAGGAAAATTTTATGGAGGGAACCAACAATGTGATCAACTACTTGAAATTAAAAGGAGGTTGGGGTAAATCAGGTAACGATCGTATTGGTGATTACAATAGCTACACAACCTTTGCCGTAAATAAAATTCAATCATCTTATCCACTTGATGGAACTACCAGTGGTTTAACTACAGGTTTTCAGCCAGCTCAGTATGGTAATGAGGATGTTACATGGGAAAAAACAAGTACCTTAGATATTGGTCTTGATAGTAGGTTCTTAAATAATGCCTTGACATTTGGTATTGATGTATGGCAAAGAAAAACTACCGATATGCTTTATCAAGTGCAAAAGCCCCAGGTGTCAGGTGTTGCCACTCAGCCCTACGTAAACATTGGGGACATGAAAAATACTGGTTTTGATATCGAACTGGGATATTCAAATAAAGCAATGGGTGATAAACTTACCTATCGAGTTAATGCCACTTTATCACATTATGTGAATGAAGTTACCAAGCTTTCAAATAATGCAAATGAGTTTCTTACAACTGCCAGTGAACGACAGGTTGATTATTCTCGTGCACAGGTTGGACATGCTTTCCCAGAATTCTTTGGATATGTAGTTGATGGCATTTTCCAAACCCAAGCTGAAGTTGACGCATATCCTGCATTTGGAACATACAATAAACCAGGCCATTTTAAATTTCGTGACATTAGTGGGCCTGATGGTAAACCAGATGGCATAATTAGTGCTGCTGACAGAACCTTTATCGGGAGTCCTCATCCAAAACTTACAGGTGGGTTGAATATCAATCTTACTTATAGTGGTTTTGACTTGAATATGGTATTTTATGGAAGCTATGGAAATAAAATGATCAATTATGTTAGAAGATGGATTGATTATGGCCAGTTTGATGGCGGTTTAAGTAAAGATGCGCTTTACAAATCATGGGGTAGTCCTTACCTGAAAAGTAACGCTGATGCAACTCTTCCAATGTATGATATCAATTCAGTTTCCCAACAAAATTCATCTGCATTTGTTGAAGATGCATCTTTCCTAAGAATGAAGAGCTTACAACTTGGGTACAATTTACCAAAGTCAATCATAAGCAAATTAAAATTTGAAAATGTAAATATTTATTGCCAGGCAACTAACTTGTTTACAATAACAAAGTACAGCGGACTTGATCCTGAATATTATTCTTCAGATCCAAGAACTTTGGGACTCGACAGAGGCTCTGTGCCAACTTCGCGCCAAATTATGCTTGGATTAAGGCTAACGTTGTAATAATTTAATTAATACTAAAACAAGTAATATGAAAAAAGTAAAATATCTTGTATTGATGACTATGATGGCATCCTTCGTGCTATCATGTTCAGAAGACTTTTTAAATAAAGCACCGTTGGGGGTAACATCTGAAAATATTTTTTATGATGCCAAAGGGATTAGTGCTCTTTTGACTGGAACCTATTCCATGGTTGGAGGGAAAGGAGATACTTACGAAAACTGGGACATAACCTGGGGCGGATCAGTTACAAACTGGACATTCGGTGCAATTGCAGGTGGCGATGCTTATAAAGGGTCAACAGAAACTGATCAAAATACTGTTAATGAGATAGAACGTTGGGATATTCAAACCACCAATAATTATGCTGCTGACAAATGGAAATGGTATTTAAAGGGGGTTACCCGGGCAAATGGTGTTCTTAAGGTATTAAAAGGGACCAAAGGTCTTACCGCAGAAGAAACAAAAGAATTTGAAGCCGAGACCCGTTTCTTAAGAGGATGGTTTAATTTCGAAGCTTGGTTGGTATTCAAAAACATACCAATTATCAAAGAAGATACTCCAGATGCTACCCAAGTTCCTAACAATGTTGATGCAATGCCTGCTATCATTGAGGATCTAACTTTTGCTATGAATAATTTACCTGATGTGGCAAAGCAAGCTCAACCCGGCCGTCCTACCAAATATGCTGCAATGGCAGTTCTTGCAAGGGCACATATGCAGACCTTGAATTATGCAGCTGCTAAACCTTTACTTGATGGCATTATTTCCAGTGGTAAATTTTCGTTGATGCCTAATTTCATGGACAACTTTGATATTGCTCACCGAAATAATGCTGAATCTATTTACGAAATTCAACGTGCGATCAACAATGGGTCTACAGATGGCGGTTCTGCTGATATTGGAACTGGATTAAATGCACCTCAGGGTAGCGATATTGGTACCTGTTGTGGCTTTTTCCAACCTTCTCAGGACCTTGTAAATGCTTATAAGGTTGATGCTAATGGGTTACCTTTATTGGATACTTACAATCAGGTTGATTTAAAGAACGATATGAACGTAAATTCAGACGCGAATTTTGTTCCTTTCGCCGATGTGGTCGATCCACGGCTGGATTTTACTGTTAGTCGTCGAGGTATACCTTATATGGACTGGGGTGTAAATAGGGGAAACGACTGGATTCGTATGCAATCAAATGGTGGCCCATATTTACCTGCTCCTAAATTCTTTTTTAAGAAAGCTGAAAAAACTGCTGCATTGCCTTCTACTGGTTGGCAAGGTGGTGTAAATACTAACAATTTTAGGTATTACAGGTATAGTCATGTGCTTTTATGGAGAGCAGAAGTTGCTGCAAGTGAAAACGATCTTCCCAAAGCGCTTAGTCTTGTTAATCAAATCCGTAATAGGGCAAAAACAGGTCCAAGAGTTATGGGTTTGGTTACATCATATTCATTACCAACAACAGCCTATCCATTTAATGTTGACATTGATTTGACAAAACCTGCGGCAAATTATGATGTTCAGCCATATGCGTCTTTTGCAAACAAAGATTATGCAATGAAAGCTGTCCAATTTGAAATGCGCCTTGAATTTGCCATGGAAGGATCTCGTTTCTTTGATTTAAGACGATGGGGCATTGCCAAAACTGTTTTAAATCAGTATGCCAAAGATGATCTCAGAACGAGACAATTCTTAAATGGTGCAGTTGTTACAGATAAATCATTGTGGGCTCCAATTCCTCAAACTCAGTTAGATCTTCAACCTGGTGTTTTAAAACAAAATGCAGGTTATTAATTTATTTAGTTAATAGAACAAAAGGCTATCTCGAGAACCCGAGATAGCCTTTTTTGTTTATTCCCAATATGTTTTAGTTCTAATCCATAGCATCATAAACAACAACTTTATTCCAAAGGTGCTGACAATCTTCTATAAATTTCAGGTGTATTGGGTGAGTCTGGTAAATTTCCTGATCAGCACTGTTTTTGAAAAAAACCATATAAGAATATGTAAACGAGTCATCCACAACGTCTCTTGACGATTCAACCGGCCGGGCAATGTGACTGGTTTGAATTTGTGGAACCTTGATCAGACTTTGCAGTCCTTGTTCAAATTGTCTGCAAGCTTCTACATTATTTGGCTCTTTCAGCCAAAAAAACACATGATGCACAAATGTGTTTTTGATGGTGACTTCGCTGGCTTGAACATCGTTCGTAGTAGCCATAAGTCCTGTTGCTGCCATTCCGGCAGCGATTTTGGCAACAAAATTTCGTCGGGTTTCCATGGTTTAGAATGATTTTACGACTTGTCGTAATTGAACAAGCCGGGTTAAAAGTCCTTCAAGTAAGTCAAGTTGGAGCATATTGGCACCATCTGATTTGGCGTTGGCCGGATCGGGATGAGTTTCAATAAAAATACCATCAACCCCAACAGCAATCCCTGCACGGGCAATGGTTTCAATTAATTGAGGCTGTCCGCCGGTAACACCACTCGATTGGTTAGGTTGTTGCAACGAGTGGGTAATATCGAGTATTACAGGGCAATTATTCCGTTGCATTTCAGGAATGCCCCGGTAATCAACAATTAAGTCGTGATAGCCAAATGTTGATCCTCTTTCAGTTAGAAATACGCTGTTATTGCCACTTTCCCGAACTTTGGTTACCGCAAATTTCATGGCTTCGGCTGATAAAAACTGACCTTTTTTAATATTTACCGCTTTGCCTGTTTCGGCAGCTGCAACCAAAATGTCTGTTTGCCTGCATAAAAATGCCGGTATTTGCAGCATATCAACGTATTCGGCAGCCATTGCAGCTTCAGGAGCCGAATGGATATCGGTAACCGTGGGTATATCGAAGGTTTCGCTTACTTTTCTGAGAATATTAAGTGCTTTTTCGTCGCCAATTCCGGCGAAAGAATCGAGCCGTGAGCGGTTTGCCTTTCGGTATGAACCTTTAAATATATATGGAATCTGAAGCTTATCGGTTATTTTTACTATACGTTCGGCTATTTCGAGTGCCATTTGCTCGCCTTCAATTGCGCATGGCCCTGCTAAAAGCAGAAAATTGGAATTGTCGTATTTTAATTTTGGGATCATAATTCAATTTTTTTTTACGAAGATAAATCTTTTAGGGCTCATAACAATAAAAACCGGGAACAGAGGTGAAAACCACTTATTCCCGGTTATTTTTTAACTGAAGTATGGACTAAAACTTTAGGCTATACCCAATACCAATGATACTTAGGCTTTCCTTTCCGGTTTCAGTATAATCCTGAAGCCGGTAAAATAAGCCAACTTCGTTGCTGTTGTTTATGGGGTAGCTTATTCCGGCGGTGTACCTTGTTTTGTCAATTTCTTTCAGAATCAGATCGTGAAATGTTTCAACCGAAAGATAGGGCAGAAGTTTGCTGTTTTTTATGTCGTAATCAACTTTAGCCCTGTACCTGAAATAGGACGCTCTGTCGTCGGTTGTTGCATCAAAGTCGGCTCCATTGGTGTAGCGTAATCTGAACTGAAAATCAAACCGTTTGAGCTCAAACCCAGATTTTGCATCGAATGCAATTCTGCCCGATGAAACTTGTCCTTTGTATGCTCCAGTACTTTTTTTGTAATCCCAGGCATTTTCAAATCGGTAATAACCTGCAAGTGTCAGATATTTATGTAGTTTATACGAAAGTCCACCTTCCAGAATATAGGTATCCATCCTGAAATCGTTCAAAAGCCTTAGTTCAGGGTTGAATTCAATTTTTAAGTTTTTTGCTATTTTTTTGCTGAATTCAAGTTCGACCCAGGTTGCAGGTCCGCTTTGTGCATATCCGCCCAGACTAAATACGAAAATAGCCATCAGTGAAACGATCCGTTTTCTCATAAAGTCGGTTTATTTTTTCCATTAAGATCGAAGAAAATATTGATGTAGGCAACATCTCTCAGAAAATCAATGCGTTCAATTTCAAATCGTTTAATGTTTTTACCAGTTCTTAATTTCAGGTCGGCCAACAATTCTTCTTCTTTGCCCACCTGTACATTTTCAATTTTTTCGTACAATATCCGGTACATAATTTCCTGACGCAGATTCAATATTTTCTCGAGGATATACAGTCCGCCAATGATAAGTAAGTTGGTGATTATCAGTTCGGCGTAGCTTATTTTTTTGTTGGCTAAAGCATTAATTACCGAGACGACAATCACAACAAACAGGTAGGTCATCTCTTTAATTGGAATAGAGTCGGTGCGGTACCTTATGATACTGAAAATGGCGAAAAGCCCGAGGGCAAAACCCAATTCCATTTTTACGTTGGCCAAAAGGAAGCATAGCAGGAAAATAACGATACTCACAGCTATGTAGCTGAAATAGAAATCTTTTCGTCTGCTGTTTTTAGCATATAATCCGATAACAATTGCAAGTATTACAATCAGATTCAATGAAAACCGAACCAGAAGCGAAACAAAGTCTTCAGGATTGATAAGTTTCATTCCCAGAAACTTTAATTCTTCGGAACCTGAAGATAACTGCAGGAGAACATTTAGAAGTTGCATGTGTGATGGTTTAATTTGAGTATTCTTTGCTGATCTTCAGCAGTAAAGGTTTAAAATTATTCTTTTTAATATCCTCGGTGAGCGAGCGTCCGATACAATATTTGCTAAAACCTTGTTTACCTACTTTCAGGTTTCGCAGGGCTTGGGTTAAATGTGCTGTTTCGTTTGCCCGGTTTTGTTTTATTTCAACAATCACCAGATTGTGAAGTGTCACTTCTTTTTCCCCATTTTTAAACCCGGGAGCAAAATCAACGGTAACTCTTTCAGTAAAACTGTTGTTTACCAGTGTTATCCGATTAAATGTGTTGATGATTTTGGGACTGAGCTGTTCGCCCGAAAATGGGGTGAGTTTGCTGATAAAATCCAGCTCCGATGCATTGAACGGGGTATCAAAATCTAAGCGTTCCACACGTTTTTTTATGGTCCGGCCTTTATTGTTTTTAAATTTTATCTCCAGAAAACTGTTATTGGTTTGGTTGTATCTGCGAACCCTTATTTTGTAACGGTTTAGCTTGCCGTTGTGGTGATTGAGATACATTTGATTGTCGATGGTATCGAAATACGTGTTGTAGTAGTTAAATATCGATTCTCCGTCGATTTCCAGTATAGAATAACTGTCTTTTATCAATTCAAAAACACGATAAGCCTGGTTAAAATGAAAGCAAAATTTGAGGTCAACGCGATTCATTAATTCTACCTTGTCGAGATCCGACAGCGATACTTTCCTGAATTGCGCAATAGCAGTTTTTATCTTGTCCATGGTTAGTTTAAAGGTGGTACGAAACTAATCTTTTTCTTGCTCAAAATGTAATTGAAATGTGATCTGCACGCAACATTCCTGTGATTTATAGAATTTCACGACAGGGTTTGCCACTTTTGCGAAATAAGTCCGCACACAACCGTTTTTACCCTACTTTTTCGGTGTAAAATGCTGGGTTAGTTCTGAAAACTAATATAACGAATGGAGAATAAATACTGAAAATGAAATAATGTTGTGTTACTCTTAAATCCGAATGTCATTAAGTTATGGTTCTTATGCTTTTTTTCTTTGTGAAACTTCGTGTTTTTGTGATTTAGGGGCTATTTCCTTTTACCACAAAGGCTCCATGCCACTATGAAAACACAAAGAATTTTCTAACTCAACAGCATTGCCCTAAAACTAAAGGGGACTTGCCGTAAAGATAATCCATTGCAATATTCATCGCTTAAGCCACTTTAGGGGTTTGGGGTGAAAAATCAACAATGATATGTGTGGGAACAAATTGAAAAATCAAACGAATTATTTGTCGTATCGTTTGCCCCAAAGGCTTTTAAGTCGCTCAAGTATTTTAATCTCCAGCGGATTGTTTTGCGGAGTGTATAACCTTCGGTTTTTAATTTCCTTCGGAAGAAAATCCTGTTCAACAAAGTTCTTTTCGTACGAATGAGCATACTTATAATCTTTGCCATAGCCCAATTCTTTCATCAGTTTGGTTGGCGCATTCCGGATATGTAGCGGAACAGGCAGGTCGCCGGTAGATTTTACAAGTGCAATGGCCTCGTCGATGGCTGAATAAGCTGAGTTGCTTTTGGGTGAAGTGGCCAGATAAATAGCACACTGAGACAATATTATTCTTGCTTCAGGATTACCAATTTTATGAACAGCATCGAATGTACTTTGAGCCAGGAGCAGCGCATTCGGGTTGGCTAAGCCAATATCTTCGGCGGCTAAAATCAACATGCGACGAGCTATAAATTTCACATCTTCACCACCTTCAATCATGCGGGCCAGCCAGTAAACCGTTGCATCCGGATCACTTCCGCGCATACTTTTTATAAATGCCGAAATGATGTCGTAGTGCATTTCACCATTCTTGTCGTAAATGGCCATGTTGTTCTGAAGCCGGTCGATAACCAATTCGTTGGTGATTACAGTTGCTTCATCTTCGGCAGCATTCACCACCAATTCGAGCACATTGAGCAATTTACGTGCATCTCCGCCCGAGAATCGCAGCAAAGCCTCATTTTCCCTGATTTCTATTTTTCGAGTCTTGAGATATGCATCCCTGGTCAAAGCCATTTCCACGATCTTCATCAGATCAGCCTTTTCGAGATGCTTCAGTACATAAACCTGGCAGCGCGATAAAAGCGGCGATATCACTTCAAACGATGGATTTTCGGTTGTGGCACCAATAAGCGTAACCGTTCCCTGCTCAACAGCGCCCAAAAGTGAATCCTGCTGCGATTTGCTGAAACGGTGAATTTCATCGATAAAAAGGACGGGATTTGGTTGATTGAAAAACTGGTTACGCTGAGCTTTTTCAATCACTTCCCTTACATCCTTAACTCCTGAATTGACAGCGCTTAGCGTGTAAAACGGACGGTTTAGCGTGTTGGCTATAATTTTGGCCAATGTTGTTTTACCAACCCCCGGAGGACCCCAAAGTAAAAACGAAGAAATCTTTCCCGATTCAATCATTTTTCGCAAAACGGCTCCTTCTCCAATCAGGTGTTCTTGCCCAATGTAATCATCTAATGAGGCTGGGCGCAGGCGTTCGGCGAGAGGCTGGTTTGCAAATGGCATAAAATTGCAGATTGAATATTAACAATATTGCGAAGATACACTTAATTGCAATAACGTTTGATGACATTGTAGGCATCCTGAATTCCAAGTTCACCGGCCTTACTCAAATCCATCGCTCCGCCTTCAACATCATCGAGGTAAATTTTGGTCAATCCCCGGTTGAAATAGGCTTCAGCAAAGTCTTTTTCGATGTCGATGGCTTTGTTTAAATCAGAAAGTGCTCCCTGGTAATCGTGGATTTTGCATTTCACATAAGCCTGGTTGTAATAGGCATACGGAAATTTTGGATTCAACTGAAGGCTGTTTGAATAATCGTTCAGTATATCGAGATATTCCAGCGAAGTTTCGGTTACAGTGCTTTCCTGTGGTTTTGGAGTGTTTTTCAACGGAACAGTAATCAGGTCGGAATTCTGTTTAACCTGTTCAATCAGATCATTCATTTTCATTTTGCAATTAGCCCGCGAAAAATAGATCAACGCATTTTTATCATTCAGCTCGAGTGCTTTTTGCAGGTCGCTCATCGAGTTCGAATAATCCTCGGTCAGACAGTAAAAAATGCTGCGGCTCAAATAATTCAGGCTTTCTTTTTTGTTGTTGCCAATTCGTTCGTTGTAATAGAGAATATTGTTTTTATAGTCTTCTTTCCGGGTATCATTCTTTTTGTTCGAGATTGAGATCACCGGATCGTAGTTATTGTAATTGTTCAATGCTTCCAATTCAGGGTTGAAATACTGAATTTGCTCGTAATCGTTCGAGTTTTTATTTCGGGAAGAGAGCATAAACAGAGGTTGCAGGTCGATAATGATGTTTTTATTCTGGATCCGGCCATCTTCAACATTCTCCTCTTTTTCTGTTGGCAAATTCCGGGCATCGGCCAGCGACAATTTATACCTTCTGCGGTCTCTTTCTTCCTTCGTCTCCTTTCTGGGCTCAGCATTGTTGTTTTGATCGGTCTGCTGTTGTGTTGTTTGGGCTTGTGCAGGTGTATTTGATGAGTTTGATGTTGTATTTGATGCTGAAGCCTGTGCCTGTGTTTGTTGCTTTTGCTGATTTTGCTGATTTTGTGAAGCTTGCTGCCCGGAGCTTTTCTTTGATTGAGCCAGGGCGCTGTAATCGACATCTTTGGGGTTAAAAGCAAATTTAGGATCGAGCTTGGCCGCAATGGCGTAATCCTGATCGTATCCCGGTATTTTTAAGTTTTCCTTGGCAATTCCGCGGTTTAAATAGGCATTGGCCATTGTTGGATCGAGTTGCAGTGCTAAATTGTAATCGTTGATGGCTCCCTTAAAATCTTCCAGTTTTTGCTTGACAATTCCACGGTTGTTATAGGCGTAGGCATTTTGCGGATCGAGCTTAATACATTGGTCAAAGTCGCGAAGTGCCGACGCATAATCGTTCAGTTCGAACCTGGCCAGCCCACGCAGTAAATAGGCATTGGCATAATGTGGCCTGATAATAATGGCCTGGTTCAAATCCTTTATTGCCCCGCGAATGTCTTTTTTCATCAGCAAAGCATTGCTCCGGTTGATGTAGCTGTTTGTGAATTTGGGGTTTATTTCCAGTGCTTTGTTGTAGTCTGCAATAGCGCCGTCAATGTCTTTCATCGATATTTTAGCGATACCCCGGTTATTGTAAATGTTTGCGTCGCGCGGATTTAGCTCAATGGCGCGGTTGTAATCAGCAATCGACTTCGCATAATCGTTTATTTCCAGATAAGCTAGTCCGCGATACATATAAGCATCAGGATAATAAGGTTTTATTTCAATGGCTTTATCGTAATCCTGAATAGCGCCGCGAAAATCTTCGAGCTGATGTTTGGCAATTCCCCTGAAATAATAGGGTTCGGGAAGGTGAGGCTTAAACTTAATGACAATATTGAAGTTTTCGATTGCTCCAACATAATTGCCGATTTGTATTCGGGTTTCGCCAACGCGCATGTAATAATTAATATTCAGCTGGCTGAATGCCAGAGTAGAACTGAATAGCAGAAGTATGATCAGCAGTTTTTTCACTCTAAAATTGTGATGTTAATGTGTTGAATCTTTGTTTTTTAGAAACCTGCCTGTTTGTAGTTTCATCCATTGAGATTTACCCTGTACGGAGGGTCCATTTCATTGGAAAAACCCTTGTAAAACGCTCGTTTCGTGCCGGTGCAAGTTATGCATAGCAAAAGTAATATTTTAGGCCAATTCACTTTCGTTTAGAAATTTTAATTATTTTTTGGATTGATAATTCAGGACTGGGATTTGGTAACCCCGAATTTTATCCCGTTATAGTAATCAGCTGATGGACAATTAACTTAAAACAATGTTGATATGAAGCAAAGATGTGAGTGGTCACAAAAAAGCGAAATTTATTCGCAATACCACGACGAAGAGTGGGGAAAACCTTTACACGACGACCAAAAGTTATTCGAGTTTTTGATTCTGGAAGGTATGCAGGCTGGTTTGAGCTGGATTACTATTCTGAAGAAACGGGAGGCTTTCCGCGAAGCTTATAATAATTTTGATGTGCTGAAAGTTGCTGCATTCGATCAGCTGAAGGTTGAAGAGCTGATGCAGAACTCCGGAATAATCAGGAACCGGTCGAAAATTGAAGCCAGTATTAATAATGCCAAACGATTTCTGGAGATTGTTAGCGAATTTGGCAGTTTCGATTCATACATCTGGAAATTTGTGGATTACAAGCCGCTTGTCAACAGGTGGACAAAACTTTCGGAGATACCTGCCCGGACAGAACTTTCGGACTTAATTAGCAACGACCTGAAAAAAAGAGGATTTAAGTTTGTGGGCTCCACGATTGTTTATTCGCATATGCAGGCTACTGGCATGGTGAACGATCATTTGGTAAGTTGCTTTTGTCATCCGGAGAATAAAGGATGAAAGGAATTTTTTGCTGACAATCGTTAAGAAGGTCTGTAATTCAATGAGGCACCGTATAAAATAGAAAAAAGGATAGATTCTCTAATCTACCCTTTCTCTAAACCTAACTAAACTAACTAAACTAACTAAACCAATAAAACTAATCAAACCTAACTTATGAAATGTGATAACGTTACAAAGATAAGTTGCCCCGCAGACATAAGCGTTAATCGAACATTAATTTTTGTGCTATAAAACATTAAATTGAGGCCTTAATGTTTCTTGTGTGTTAACTAGCTGGCATTTGTTGCAATTTATTTGTCAGGTAATCAGTTGTTTATTGCTTTTTGTAGTTGACTTCGTTTCTTCCGTTTTTCAACAAAATTCTGCTGCTTTTTCAAAAAAAATATCTGTTTTAATCTCCTGAAATGCCTTTTTTACTTCCTGACGAAATCTTTTTTGTAAGCCTTATCTGCGAAATTCTTTAATATGTACTTTTGACAATAACTAAGTATTTTCATTTTAATATTCCATACTATGATCAAACGAATGTTATTCATTACATTATTAAGTTTTTCGCTCTTTTCGTTTAAGCCGGAAAAGGATGCTCAAAAACTGATGAATCCGGAAATTGAGGCAAAAATCACGACTTTGCTGTCGAAAATGACCCTCGATGAAAAGATGGGGCAGCTGAACCAATACACCAGTCGCTGGGAAATGACTGGTCCGGCACCACAGGGAACCAACGAGCAGCAAATGCTTGGCATGATCAAATCCGGAATGGTGGGTTCGATGTTAAATGTGACCGGTGTTGATGCTACCCGTAAAGCTCAGAAACTGGCTGTAGAGGGTAGCAGGCTTAAAATCCCGATGATTTTTGGATACGATGTTATTCACGGTTATCAAACCATGTTCCCAATTCCGCTGGCCGAAGCTGCAAGCTGGGAGCCCGAATTGGCCAGAAAGTCAGCCCGAATCGCTGCTATCGAAACCTCGGCTTCCGGAGTGCAGTGGACTTTTGCCCCAATGGTTGATATTGCACGCGATGCCCGCTGGGGGCGTTTTATGGAAAGTTCAGGCGAAGATCCTTATTTGGGTTCTTTATTTTCAGCCGCACGGGTAAAAGGTTTTCAGGGCGATGACTTAAGTGCGAATAATACAATTGCCGCCTGTGTAAAACATTTTGCTGCTTATGGTTTTATTGAAGCTGGCCGCGATTACAACACGGTTGAAATAAGTGAGAGCACTTTGCGGAATGTAGTTTTTCCACCGTTCAAGGCTGCTGCCGATGCCGGTGCTTTATCGTTTATGAATGCCTTTAATGAGATTGGAGGCACTCCGTCAACAGCCAATGCCCATTTGCTTCGCGACATTCTGAAAGGAGAGTGGAACTTTAACGGATTGGTTGTTTCCGACTGGAATTCGATTGGTGAACTGCTCATTCACGGGGTTGCTGCCGACAAGAAAGAAGCTGCCAAACTTGCGATAACTGCGGGGTCTGACATGGATATGGAAGGTAACTGCTATGTTCCTAATCTGAAGAAGTTGGTTGAAGAAGGTGCAGTGGACATGAAACTAGTTGATGACGCGGTGCGACGTGTATTGCGTGTAAAATATTTACTTGGACTTTTTGACGATCCGTACAGGTATTGCGACGAAAATCGTGAAAAGACACAGATTCTGACAAAAGAACATCTGGCTGCTGCACGCGAAGCTGCTAAAAGAAGCATCGTTCTGCTGAAAAATGATGGTGGATTATTGCCACTAAAAAAAGCTGGTCAGAAAATCGCCTTGATTGGGGAACTGGCCGCCGATAAAGATGTTCCTCTGGGAAGCTGGCGCGCAAAAGCCATAACCGGTTCAGCTGTTTCCTTGCTCGAAGGAATGAAATCGGCGCTGGCGCAACCTGAAAACCTTCAATATACCAAAGGTCCGGTTTATGTTTCAGGCAAAAGCTTGTTTACGGTTCCGCTTGAATTTAATACAACCGACAAGACCGGCATTGATGAAGCCGTAAAAGCAGCTAAAGCAGCTGATGTTGTTGTGATGGCTTTGGGCGAAAACTGTTTTCAAACCGGTGAAGGTCGTAGTCAGACCGACATTAAACTGAAAGGTTTGCAGCAGGAGTTGCTGGAGGCTGTATTTGCTGTGAATAAAAATGTCGTTGTGGTTTTGATGAATGGCCGCCCGCTCGACATCAGCTGGATAGCAAAAAATGTTCCTTCGATAGTTGAAGCATGGCATCTGGGCTCGGAAGCCGGAAATGGCATTGCCGATGTTCTTTTTGGCGATTATAATCCGGCAGGTAAACTTCCGGCATCGTTTCCAAGCACTTTGGGACAAGTGCCTATTTATTACAATCACAAAAGTTCGGGCCGTCCGTTTGACGGCGAAGGCAATGTATTCTGGTCGCATTACACCGATGCCCCTAACGACGCCCTGTTCCCGTTTGGCTATGGTCTCAGCTATACCACCTTTGCGTATTCCGACCTGAAAATCAGTGCTCCGGCTATCTCGAAAGGAGAGAAGCTGCAGGTTTCGGTAACTGTAAAGAATACAGGCAAAGTAGCTGGCGAAGAAGTTGTACAGCTTTATCTGCGCGATTTGGTTGGCAGCATTACGCGACCGGTAAAAGAATTGAAAGGTTTTGAAAAGATATCGCTTAACCCGGGCGAATCCAGGATTGTCAACTTCACGCTGGAAGAAAACGATCTGGCATTTTATGGAGCCGACAATCAGTTTAAAGCCGAACCCGGCGATTTTAAACTTTGGGTGGGACCAAACTCAGCCGAAGGTTTGGAAAGCTTGTTTAAGTTGAAGTAAAAACATTTTTAAATGAGTAGTCTTAAAATCATTACCGATTTTAGGATTACTCATTTTTTACATTCCGGAAGTTTATTGTGGAGAGGTTCAGCCTCCTGCCATTTTCGAATATATAAAATAGAAACCGTAGCTATTTTTAATATTTAAATCAGTATCACCAGTTGATGCAATTTCAGTTTTAGTTACTTGACTGTCAGCATCCGTAAATTCAACTTCAGAACGAAAAACGACAGCATATTCAGGCTCCGATCCGGAATTAAATTCATATAAGTAAGTGTTTGTTGGTGTTTCAAAGCTTTCGGTTACATTAAATTTCTTAAGCATAAGCTTTTTGCTTCCATTCACTGGCAAATTGTTTTTATCACCTATAAAAAGTTGAATGTTTTTCATCTTCCAACCCTCGATAGTTGTAACAGAAACAAAAATATTCCCCTTTTCTGAATCAGTATAAATGTATAATGTTCCAATCTCATTACCTTGATTAGTTTTAAGTATAAGGGTATGGTCATTAAATATATAATATGGCTCTATCACGTCAGTTTTATCAAGTGGCTTACTTATTTTTCCTGATTTCAAGCTTAGCGGCGTATCTTCAGTTGCTGGAAGTATTAAATCGGCCGACGAACTACAATTCCAAAGCATTAGGGAAAGCATAAACAGAAATATCCGGCTTATTGGTCGATGGTTTTCCAAGGTTCTCATGAGGTATTTAGTTTAAGGAGTGTTTTACTTATTGATGATCAGTTCTTTTTGGTTAGTATTAAGTTAAGGTTTTGTTTCTTAGCTTTTTAAGCCAATGAACAAATCGTGCTTCCCATTGAGCAAAACGTATTTCTTAGAAGGTTTTCAGGAAAATGTGCGATGCTATACTTCATTTTTTTAGCACGTATTTTTATTTTCCGGCAGCCCAGATTGCCACGATTTTTCATCTGCTTTTTTTTGTGCTAACACGTTCATATGCCCATACATACCATTCGTGTAAAATTTCGTACTGTTCATATTATTTTTAGTTAAATTTTCTGTTTTTGTCGATAGGGTTTCTTAACTTTTCATAAGAATCGTTACCGATTCCGGGGAAAATCATCATCATTTCTCCTAAACATTAATTACTAACTAAAAATTTTAATTTATGTCTTCCACTTCAGATTACAACGATTTGTTGCCTGTTATTCAGGCCATCCCGTCCAGTGAGGTGTTAACACCCACCATCCCCATCGATGTGTATGTTCAGGAAACCGAAAACCTTTGGCAATGGTGCAAAGACGATCAAAGTGCGCTTGTAGCCGCCGGGCTCGACTGGAACTTCGTGGCCAGTTTGCCAGTTCGTGCCGGCGCATGCCGCGAGGCTCAGTCGCTATGGAACAAAGAACGCAATGTTCGCAAAAAGGCTGAGAAAGATTGGAAAGAGCAGGCGCCACAGGCATTCGATCTTCGCAACCAGTTGGTGCATACGTATCGTTATGCGTTCAGGAAAGACTCAACGTTGCTTGATCGGGTAGAGGAGATTGCCCTGGGCGATACCAATGCCGATATGGTTCAGGATTTGAACGACCTGGCCGTACTTGGACGAAACAATCCCGAGCCGTTGCAGCTTATCCGGTTCGATGTTGCTTTACTCGACCGGGCTTCGCAAACTGCCGACGAGATGGGTGAACTACTTGGCATTGTGAATGGCGAACGACAAACCGACAGCGAAACCATGATCATTCGCGACAAAGCCTATACTTACCTGAAGCAGGCCGTTGACGAAGTGCGAGAGTGCGGTAAGTTTGTGTTCTGGCGGAATCCCGAACGGGCACAGGGCTATTCGAGTGATTACTGGCAACGCAAACGAAGCGCTGCGACAAAAGAAACAGCTAAGACTGAAGACTGATCGCTGTGGATTCGTCCTGCGCAACCTGAACCCGCCCTGCGCGGGTTTTTTAGTGTCCTGCGCAGCAGGACGGCTTGCCACCCCCGCAGGACGACCAAAAGGTTGCGCAGGACGACCTCCCCCCTCCGCAGGACGGCGAAAAACTGCCGCAGGGCATGTCCCCCTTGCGCAGGACGATGAAAAGTACGCGCAGGACAGCTTCCCGCTTGCGCAGGGCCATAAAAAAGCAGGCGCCCCCTCTGGAGCGCCCGCCTTAACAAACAGACTGTAGTTTTAGTAGTTAGTCTGTTCCACCATATGAAATGCTAGAGCTATTTCCTTGGTTTATCATTTTTTTTAGATCAACTTACTCATTATTCTAAACCCCAACCTTCACTCCTCTCTGGTTAGAGAGAGGGGCAGGGGTGAGTTTATCTTCTTTCCTGGAAAACCACTTTACCTACCTGTGTTTTTCCATTCATAGTCAGGTGATAGAATACCATCTGGCTGCTCACCAAATTCGGTACAAATTCTACCTTATTCAGTACACCACCGCTAACCGGGGCATCCCACAAAGTTGCCAGTTTAGCGCCGGTAACACCGTAAATTTCAAGTTTAGCCATTCCATCAGTTGCCGAACTAAATTCAATATTCAGTCGATAGGTGAATGGATTTGGATAAGCTTTAACAGTTGGTTCAACAACTACGACCTCTGGTTCTATAAAGGCAGCTTTCTTAGCTACCGCTTTTACCTCATGGATTACGATAGAACCACCGCCAGTGCCATTGTTGCCTAAAACAGTAGCGTCAGCATTGTTTTCATCTATACCCATTTGGTTGTCATAAACTACACCACCAGAGGTTGTGCTGATCTTGATTCTGAATTTATCCGGAGAAGTCCCTCCATTCCAATCCCCATCAATCGCAACAATCAGGAACTTATAGATTCCGCTACCGTTTATTGTTCCGGTACCACGGTATGTTGCCTTACCTCCTGAGATGACCAGTGAACCAGCTTCGTGCATTGTACTTTTGAAGTTAATATTACCCGCCTGGAACTGGAATTCAGTATTTCCATCTACTTCTGTGGTCAGCGTTTTGCCTTTTTTGTATTTTGAAACAAATCCGAAATTGGCTTTGCCAATAACATCATAATTAGTTTCACCTGCTAATGCACCTTTTGGTGAATTAATCCAGCCACCACCGGTTACAAAACTTTCTGTTGGGTCAAATACCGGGAAATAGGCTGTTGATTCAGCACAACCAGAACCGGCAGTTACCACTATTTTATAAACCCCAACTGTTGGGATTGCTATAGAAGGTACCGTGGTAATTGCCACGCCTGATGAATTTGTTACAACAGTCTCTGTGAAGACCCCACCATCTGCTTCATTGGTTACTATGAAAGTTACTGGTATTCCTGAAACATCTCCTGAAATGCTTGGAGTCACAGTAGCAGTCAAACCCTTAGGGCTGCCCTTCTGAACCGGGGAACTGCTGGCTGAAGCATCAACGGAAATACGTTTTATTATAAGATTAGCTCCAACATAAGACAATTCATAGTTTGCACTTAAGGCTACACTTCCTTGCAAGATTGCATAAGAAGTTCCAGAACTTTCTCCGGCGTCACGTGTCAAAGCTCCGGTGAATGCATCGGCAAACGCAAGTGTTCCTGAAGTGATCTGATAAGTAAGAGCAGGATCAACCTGTCCACAGTATTTGGATTTAGCATCGGCAGTAACGGTCAAAGTTTTAGGAGTGATTGTAAAGTTAGCACCAGTGTAGCTGATCGAATAGTTAGCACCGGCAGATAAAGTTCCCTGGTTGATTGCATAAGAACCAACGTCTTCCCCGGCAAGTCGAGCCAAAGCACCAGTCATTACAGCCAGTCCGTCAGAGAACTCGAATCCTGTAGCGGCATAAGTGTATGCGGTTGGGTTTGCATCACCGTAAACTTTAGTTTGTCCTGCATCGGCAGTAACGGTCAAAGTTTTAGGAGTGATTGTAAAGTTAGCACCAGTGTAGCTGATCGAATAGTTAGCACCGGCAGATAAAGTTCCCTGGTTGATTGCATAAGAACCAACGTCTTCCCCGGCAAGTCGAGCCAAAGCACCAGTCATTACAGCCAGTCCGTCAGAGAACTCGAATCCTGTAGCGGCATAAGTGTATGCGGTTGGGTTTGCATCACCGTAAACTTTAGTTTGTCCTGCATCGGCAGTAACGGTCAAAGTTTTAGGAGTGATTGTAAAGTTAGCACCAGTGTAGCTGATCGAATAGTTAGCACCGGCAGATAAAGTTCCCTGGTTGATTGCATAAGAACCAACGTCTTCCCCGGCAAGTCGAGCCAAAGCACCAGTCATTACAGCCAGTCCGTCAGAGAACTCGAATCCTGTAGCGGCATAAGTGTATGCGGTTGGGTTTGCATCACCGTAAACTTTAGTTTGTCCTGCATCGGCAGTAACGGTCAAAGTTTTAGGAGTGATTGTAAAGTTAGCACCAGTGTAGCTGATCGAATAGTTAGCACCGGCAGATAAAGTTCCCTGGTTGATTGCATAAGAACCAACGTCTTCCCCGGCAAGTCGAGCCAAAGCACCAGTCATTACAGCCAGTCCGTCAGAGAACTCGAATCCTGTAGCGGCATAAGTGTATGCGGTTGGGTTTGCATCACCGTAAACTTTAGTTTGTCCTGCATCGGCAGTAACGGTCAAAGTTTTAGGAGTGATTGTAAAGTTAGCACCAGTGTAGCTGATCGAATAGTTAGCACCGGCAGATAAAGTTCCCTGGTTGATTGCATAAGAACCAACGTCTTCCCCGGCAAGTCGAGCCAAAGCACCAGTCATTACAGCCAGTCCGTCAGAGAACTCGAATCCTGTAGCGGCATAAGTGTATGCGGTTGGGTTTGCATCACCGTAAACTTTAGTTTGTCCTGCATCGGCAGTAACGGTCAAAGTTTTAGGAGTGATTGTAAAGTTAGCACCAGTGTAGCTGATCGAATAGTTAGCACCGGCAGATAAAGTTCCCTGGTTGATTGCATAAGAACCAACGTCTTCCCCGGCAAGTCGAGCCAAAGCACCAGTCATTACAGCCAGTCCGTCAGAGAACTCGAATCCTGTAGCGGCATAAGTGTATGCGGTTGGGTTTGCATCACCGTAAACTTTAGTTTGTCCTGCATCGGCAGTAACGGTCAAAGTTTTAGGAGTGATTGTAAAGTTAGCACCAGTGTAGCTGATCGAATAGTTAGCACCGGCAGATAAAGTTCCCTGGTTGATTGCATAAGAACCAACGTCTTCCCCGGCAAGTCGAGCCAAAGCACCAGTCATTACAGCCAGTCCGTCAGAGAACTCGAATCCTGTAGCGGCATAAGTGTATGCGGTTGGGTTTGCATCACCGTAAACTTTAGTTTGTCCTGCATCGGCAGTAACGGTCAAAGTTTTAGGAGTGATTGTAAAGTTAGCACCAGTGTAGCTGATCGAATAGTTAGCACCGGCAGATAAAGTTCCCTGGTTGATTGCATAAGAACCAACGTCTTCCCCGGCAAGTCGAGCCAAAGCACCAGTCATTACAGCCAGTCCGTCAGAGAACTCGAATCCTGTAGCGGCATAAGTGTATGCGGTTGGGTTTGCATCACCGTAAACTTTAGTTTGTCCTGCATCGGCAGTAACGGTCAAAGTTTTAGGAGTGATTGTAAAGTTAGCACCAGTGTAGCTGATCGAATAGTTAGCACCGGCAGATAAAGTTCCCTGGTTGATTGCATAAGAACCAACGTCTTCCCCGGCAAGTCGAGCCAAAGCACCAGTCATTACAGCCAGTCCGTCAGAGAACTCGAATCCTGTAGCGGCATAAGTGTATGCGGTTGGGTTTGCATCACCGTAAACTTTAGTTTGTCCTGCATCGGCAGTAACGGTCAAAGTTTTAGGAGTGATTGTAAAGTTAGCACCAGTGTAGCTGATCGAATAGTTAGCACCGGCAGATAAAGTTCCCTGGTTGATTGCATAAGAACCAACGTCTTCCCCGGCAAGTCGAGCCAAAGCACCAGTCATTACAGCCAGTCCGTCAGAGAACTCGAATCCTGTAGCGGCATAAGTGTATGCGGTTGGGTTTGCATCACCGTAAACTTTAGTTTGTCCTGCATCGGCAGTAACGGTCAAAGTTTTAGGAGTGATTGTAAAGTTAGCACCAGTGTAGCTGATCGAATAGTTAGCACCGGCAGATAAAGTTCCCTGGTTGATTGCATAAGAACCAACGTCTTCCCCGGCAAGTCGAGCCAAAGCACCAGTCATTACAGCCAGTCCGTCAGAGAACTCGAATCCTGTAGCGGCATAAGTGTATGCGGTTGGGTTTGCATCACCGTAAACTTTAGTTTGTCCTGCATCGGCAGTAACGGTCAAAGTTTTAGGAGTGATTGTAAAGTTAGCACCAGTGTAGCTGATCGAATAGTTAGCACCGGCAGATAAAGTTCCCTGGTTGATTGCATAAGAACCAACGTCTTCCCCGGCAAGTCGAGCCAAAGCACCAGTCATTACAGCCAGTCCGTCAGAGAACTCGAATCCTGTAGCGGCATAAGTGTATGCGGTTGGGTTTGCATCACCGTAAACTTTAGTTTGTCCTGCATCGGCAGTAACGGTCAAAGTTTTAGGAGTGATTGTAAAGTTAGCACCAGTGTAGCTGATCGAATAGTTAGCACCGGCAGATAAAGTTCCCTGGTTGATTGCATAAGAACCAACGTCTTCCCCGGCAAGTCGAGCCAAAGCACCAGTCATTACAGCCAGTCCGTCAGAGAACTCGAATCCTGTAGCGGCATAAGTGTATGCGGTTGGGTTTGCATCACCGTAAACTTTAGTTTGTCCTGCATCGGCAGTAACGGTCAAAGTTTTAGGAGTGATTGTAAAGTTAGCACCAGTGTAGCTGATCGAATAGTTAGCACCGGCAGATAAAGTTCCCTGGTTGATTGCATAAGAACCAACGTCTTCCCCGGCAAGTCGAGCCAAAGCACCAGTCATTACAGCCAGTCCGTCAGAGAACTCGAATCCTGTAGCGGCATAAGTGTATGCGGTTGGGTTTGCATCACCGTAAACTTTAGTTTGTCCTGCATCGGCAGTAACGGTCAAAGTTTTAGGAGTGATTGTAAAGTTAGCACCAGTGTAGCTGATCGAATAGTTAGCACCGGCAGATAAAGTTCCCTGGTTGATTGCATAAGAACCAACGTCTTCCCCGGCAAGTCGAGCCAAAGCACCAGTCATTACAGCCAGTCCGTCAGAGAACTCGAATCCTGTAGCGGCATAAGTGTATGCGGTTGGGTTTGCATCACCGTAAACTTTAGTTTGTCCTGCATCGGCAGTAACGGTCAAAGTTTTAGGAGTGATTGTAAAGTTAGCACCAGTGTAGCTGATCGAATAGTTAGCACCGGCAGATAAAGTTCCCTGGTTGATTGCATAAGAACCAACGTCTTCCCCGGCAAGTCGAGCCAAAGCACCAGTCATTACAGCCAGTCCGTCAGAGAACTCGAATCCTGTAGCGGCATAAGTGTATGCGGTTGGGTTTGCATCACCGTAAACTTTAGTTTGTCCTGCATCGGCAGTAACGGTCAAAGTTTTAGGAGTGATTGTAAAGTTAGCACCAGTGTAGCTGATCGAATAGTTAGCACCGGCAGATAAAGTTCCCTGGTTGATTGCATAAGAACCAACGTCTTCCCCGGCAAGTCGAGCCAAAGCACCAGTCATTACAGCCAGTCCGTCAGAGAACTCGAATCCTGTAGCGGCATAAGTGTATGCGGTTGGGTTTGCATCACCGTAAACTTTAGTTTGTCCTGCATCGGCAGTAACGGTCAAAGTTTTAGGAGTGATTGTAAAGTTAGCACCAGTGTAGCTGATCGAATAGTTAGCACCGGCAGATAAAGTTCCCTGGTTGATTGCATAAGAACCAACGTCTTCCCCGGCAAGTCGAGCCAAAGCACCAGTCATTACAGCCAGTCCGTCAGAGAACTCGAATCCTGTAGCGGCATAAGTGTATGCGGTTGGGTTTGCATCACCGTAAACTTTAGTTTGTCCTGCATCGGCAGTAACGGTCAAAGTTTTAGGAGTGATTGTAAAGTTAGCACCAGTGTAGCTGATCGAATAGTTAGCACCGGCAGATAAAGTTCCCTGGTTGATTGCATAAGAACCAACGTCTTCCCCGGCAAGTCGAGCCAAAGCACCAGTCATTACAGCCAGTCCGTCAGAGAACTCGAATCCTGTAGCGGCATAAGTGTATGCGGTTGGGTTTGCATCACCGTAAACTTTAGTTTGTCCTGCATCGGCAGTAACGGTCAAAGTTTTAGGAGTGATTGTAAAGTTAGCACCAGTGTAGCTGATCGAATAGTTAGCACCGGCAGATAAAGTTCCCTGGTTGATTGCATAAGAACCAACGTCTTCCCCGGCAAGTCGAGCCAAAGCACCAGTCATTACAGCCAGTCCGTCAGAGAACTCGAATCCTGTAGCGGCATAAGTGTATGCGGTTGGGTTTGCATCACCGTAAACTTTAGTTTGTCCTGCATCGGCAGTAACGGTCAAAGTTTTAGGAGTGATTGTAAAGTTAGCACCAGTGTAGCTGATCGAATAGTTAGCACCGGCAGATAAAGTTCCCTGGTTGATTGCATAAGAACCAACGTCTTCCCCGGCAAGTCGAGCCAAAGCACCAGTCATTACAGCCAGTCCGTCAGAGAACTCGAATCCTGTAGCGGCATAAGTGTATGCGGTTGGGTTTGCATCACCGTAAACTTTAGTTTGTCCTGCATCGGCAGTAACGGTCAAAGTTTTAGGAGTGATTGTAAAGTTAGCACCAGTGTAGCTGATCGAATAGTTAGCACCGGCAGATAAAGTTCCCTGGTTGATTGCATAAGAACCAACGTCTTCCCCGGCAAGTCGAGCCAAAGCACCAGTCATTACAGCCAGTCCGTCAGAGAACTCGAATCCTGTAGCGGCATAAGTGTATGCGGTTGGGTTTGCATCACCGTAAACTTTAGTTTGTCCTGCATCGGCAGTAACGGTCAAAGTTTTAGGAGTGATTGTAAAGTTAGCACCAGTGTAGCTGATCGAATAGTTAGCACCGGCAGATAAAGTTCCCTGGTTGATTGCATAAGAACCAACGTCTTCCCCGGCAAGTCGAGCCAAAGCACCAGTCATTACAGCCAGTCCGTCAGAGAACTCGAATCCTGTAGCGGCATAAGTGTATGCGGTTGGGTTTGCATCACCGTAAACTTTAGTTTGTCCTGCATCGGCAGTAACGGTCAAAGTTTTAGGAGTGATTGTAAAGTTAGCACCAGTGTAGCTGATCGAATAGTTAGCACCGGCAGATAAAGTTCCCTGGTTGATTGCATAAGAACCAACGTCTTCCCCGGCAAGTCGAGCCAAAGCACCAGTCATTACAGCCAGTCCGTCAGAGAACTCGAATCCTGTAGCGGCATAAGTGTATGCGGTTGGGTTTGCATCACCGTAAACTTTAGTTTGTCCTGCATCGGCAGTAACGGTCAAAGTTTTAGGAGTGATTGTAAAGTTAGCACCAGTGTAGCTGATCGAATAGTTAGCACCGGCAGATAAAGTTCCCTGGTTGATTGCATAAGAACCAACGTCTTCCCCGGCAAGTCGAGCCAAAGCACCAGTCATTACAGCCAGTCCGTCAGAGAACTCGAATCCTGTAGCGGCATAAGTGTATGCGGTTGGGTTTGCATCACCGTAAACTTTAGTTTGTCCTGCATCGGCAGTAACGGTCAAAGTTTTAGGAGTGATTGTAAAGTTAGCACCAGTGTAGCTGATCGAATAGTTAGCACCGGCAGATAAAGTTCCCTGGTTGATTGCATAAGAACCAACGTCTTCCCCGGCAAGTCGAGCCAAAGCACCAGTCATTACAGCCAGTCCGTCAGAGAACTCGAATCCTGTAGCGGCATAAGTGTATGCGGTTGGGTTTGCATCACCGTAAACTTTAGTTTGTCCTGCATCGGCAGTAACGGTCAAAGTTTTAGGAGTGATTGTAAAGTTAGCACCAGTGTAGCTGATCGAATAGTTAGCACCGGCAGATAAAGTTCCCTGGTTGATTGCATAAGAACCAACGTCTTCCCCGGCAAGTCGAGCCAAAGCACCAGTCATTACAGCCAGTCCGTCAGAGAACTCGAATCCTGTAGCGGCATAAGTGTATGCGGTTGGGTTTGCATCACCGTAAACTTTAGTTTGTCCTGCATCGGCAGTAACGGTCAAAGTTTTAGGAGTGATTGTAAAGTTAGCACCAGTGTAGCTGATCGAATAGTTAGCACCGGCAGATAAAGTTCCCTGGTTGATTGCATAAGAACCAACGTCTTCCCCGGCAAGTCGAGCCAAAGCACCAGTCATTACAGCCAGTCCGTCAGAGAACTCGAATCCTGTAGCGGCATAAGTGTATGCGGTTGGGTTTGCATCACCGTAAACTTTAGTTTGTCCTGCATCGGCAGTAACGGTCAAAGTTTTAGGAGTGATTGTAAAGTTAGCACCAGTGTAGCTGATCGAATAGTTAGCACCGGCAGATAAAGTTCCCTGGTTGATTGCATAAGAACCAACGTCTTCCCCGGCAAGTCGAGCCAAAGCACCAGTCATTACAGCCAGTCCGTCAGAGAACTCGAATCCTGTAGCGGCATAAGTGTATGCGGTTGGGTTTGCATCACCGTAAACTTTAGTTTGTCCTGCATCGGCAGTAACGGTCAAAGTTTTAGGAGTGATTGTAAAGTTAGCACCAGTGTAGCTGATCGAATAGTTAGCACCGGCAGATAAAGTTCCCTGGTTGATTGCATAAGAACCAACGTCTTCCCCGGCAAGTCGAGCCAAAGCACCAGTCATTACAGCCAGTCCGTCAGAGAACTCGAATCCTGTAGCGGCATAAGTGTATGCGGTTGGGTTTGCATCACCGTAAACTTTAGTTTGTCCTGCATCGGCAGTAACGGTCAAAGTTTTAGGAGTGATTGTAAAGTTAGCACCAGTGTAGCTGATCGAATAGTTAGCACCGGCAGATAAAGTTCCCTGGTTGATTGCATAAGAACCAACGTCTTCCCCGGCAAGTCGAGCCAAAGCACCAGTCATTACAGCCAGTCCGTCAGAGAACTCGAATCCTGTAGCGGCATAAGTGTATGCGGTTGGGTTTGCATCACCGTAAACTTTAGTTTGTCCTGCATCGGCAGTAACGGTCAAAGTTTTAGGAGTGATTGTAAAGTTAGCACCAGTGTAGCTGATCGAATAGTTAGCACCGGCAGATAAAGTTCCCTGGTTGATTGCATAAGAACCAACGTCTTCCCCGGCAAGTCGAGCCAAAGCACCAGTCATTACAGCCAGTCCGTCAGAGAACTCGAATCCTGTAGCGGCATAAGTGTATGCGGTTGGGTTTGCATCACCGTAAACTTTAGTTTGTCCTGCATCGGCAGTAACGGTCAAAGTTTTAGGAGTGATTGTAAAGTTAGCACCAGTGTAGCTGATCGAATAGTTAGCACCGGCAGATAAAGTTCCCTGGTTGATTGCATAAGAACCAACGTCTTCCCCGGCAAGTCGAGCCAAAGCACCAGTCATTACAGCCAGTCCGTCAGAGAACTCGAATCCTGTAGCGGCATAAGTGTATGCGGTTGGGTTTGCATCACCGTAAACTTTAGTTTGTCCTGCATCGGCAGTAACGGTCAAAGTTTTAGGAGTGATTGTAAAGTTAGCACCAGTGTAGCTGATCGAATAGTTAGCACCGGCAGATAAAGTTCCCTGGTTGATTGCATAAGAACCAACGTCTTCCCCGGCAAGTCGAGCCAAAGCACCAGTCATTACAGCCAGTCCGTCAGAGAACTCGAATCCTGTAGCGGCATAAGTGTATGCGGTTGGGTTTGCATCACCGTAAACTTTAGTTTGTCCTGCATCGGCAGTAACGGTCAAAGTTTTAGGAGTGATTGTAAAGTTAGCACCAGTGTAGCTGATCGAATAGTTAGCACCGGCAGATAAAGTTCCCTGGTTGATTGCATAAGAACCAACGTCTTCCCCGGCAAGTCGAGCCAAAGCACCAGTCATTACAGCCAGTCCGTCAGAGAACTCGAATCCTGTAGCGGCATAAGTGTATGCGGTTGGGTTTGCATCACCGTAAACTTTAGTTTGTCCTGCATCGGCAGTAACGGTCAAAGTTTTAGGAGTGATTGTAAAAGTGTTACTTCCGCCCAAACTTAATGCATAGTTATCACCTGCACTTAAAGTATTTAATGTATAGGCATAAGTGTTTACATTGTTACCTGGAGCACGCCCAAGCACTCCTGTATAAGAATCACCGGTTTGTAATGGTTCACTTGCAGTGTAGGTTAAGATTGGATCAGCGGTGCCATATACTTTAGTCAGCCCTGCTGTAGGAGTAATGGTGATTGGACGGGCATTTACGGTTAACTTAGCAGCATCACTTGTTGCACTTCCACAACTATTTGCTGCAACACAGCGATATTGATAGTTGCTCATGGCAACGGTAGGTTTGGTTACCGTTAAGGTTGCAGTAGTCACATTCGAATAAAACCCTCCATTAGAGATATTCACAAATCCACTTCCGGTATTTACCTGCCATTGGTAGGTTGGCTCAGGTGTTCCGCTGGCTGCAAAAGTAAATGTAGCATCAGCTCCATAAGTTACCGTTTGTTCTGTTGGTTGAGTCGTAATAGCCGGTGCTGAATTTACAGTTACATCAACGGTAAATGGGTTACCTACACAGCCAAGCGGTGAAGTAGGGGTTATAGTATAGCGTACAACTCCTGGAATAGTATGTTGCCAGTATTGGTAAGTGTTTGTGCGATTGTTGTGCCCGATCCACTGCCAAAACCTGTAATGGTTGCACCCGACTGTTGGGCTGCTGTCCATGCAAAAGTGGTACCGCTAATTGAAGATGACAAATCCACACGGGAATCAGTTCCACTGCAAATAGTTTGTGGTGAAGCTGAACCAACAGGCAAATCATTAACAACTATAGTTGGAGAACCAATTGTCAATTCTGTTAATGTACCTGGTTTTGATTTTGATTTTGTGGTAAAACTATAACTTCCACTTCCAGGAATTGTAATATTTGAATATTTAATGGTAAAGGTTTTCCCGGAAGGTAATCCATTCGGATTTGTTATATTCACAGGAATAACCATTCCACTTATAGTACCAAGAGAGACACTTGTACCAGTCACAGTTGTTAATGTTACATTGCTTATAGTAGGAACCGTCCAACCTGTTGGTATGGTTAGCGTTATTTGCGAATTATTTTTAAAATCTTGAGAAGGTGAAGTTTGATTATTTGTGAATGTAAAGACAAAAGTTTTTCCAGTTAATCCTGTACAAATTGACGTTACGTCAACAGTCATAGTTCCATCTCCATCATCAGCGTCTGCTGCATCCGTGAAAAATACCTGATACTTAAATCCAGAAGTTTGACCATCGGCAGTTAAGACGAGCGAGGTATTTAAATCGGGATCTTCCACTGGCCATGCCGAGGTGAAATTTCCGTCAGCGTCCGCAAAAACGGACCAATCGAGATATCGGGAGTCTGTACTGCTATAACTAGGAAAGGTTTCGTTAAAAACCTGGAGAATTACTTCTTCTCCTGCTGTCCAACCCTTTCCTGTGATATACACTTTATCTCCGGGAGCATAGTCCAACTTATCAATCGAGATAGTTGCGGTGACTGATGAGCCTGAAGTGGTGTCATCTGCCCTCCCATTCATACTTACTGCCATCAGCAGCAAAAAGAGCAAAGGAAGTAATAGCACGTTTGTAAATCGAAGTAAACGTTTTTTCATAATGGTGGTGTTAAGTTTATTATACTTTTTATTTATCTAGCATTTTTATCCGTATTTATCCCGTTTTAATGCCGGGAAGCATTGCTGCGGTTTTGTCCGCTGGTGTTTGTGTCAAAAACTTTCAGGAAGAAGTATGTCCGAGATTCTGCATACTGTGTTTTCCGGGTTTTGGGTTTTGTTGTTTGCTTACATTTGCTCTAATGCATTCATTTATTAGTTGTTTGGTTTTTATTCTATACTTTAAAACGCCTTGCGAACAATGTGGTTAAATGCAAATTATTCGCTCTTCGCAATTAAAGTTATGAACATGTAAACAATTAATTGATACAGAAAAAGGTCGATTTGGAAGCCAATTAGCAAATGAGGCTTGCTATTGATCAAAACGTGGTTTTTGTCAGGTGAAATAAACTGACGAATTAAATAAGGTTGCAATGAAAATGCAGTAAAGTGGTGTGGAGGCTATTCCCGTAATTCTGCAGAAGCTTGTTTTAGTGGAACTTATTGTTCCTTTTTATAAACAAAAAGCCGGCCCCGAAAATCTCCGGAGTCGGCTTTTGTATTTTAGCTGATCGGTCGAAATTTAGCCGATCATAAATTGTATTCGTATTTTAGTTGTATCGCTCTTCGCGCAGGGCCTTGATCTTTTCGTCGGTGAGGTAATCCTCGAAGTCCATGTATTTATCGATGGCGCCTTTGGTTGTCAGGTCAATCACGCGAGAACAAACCGATTCGATGAACTCGTGGTCGTGACCGGTCATCAGGATTTGTCCCGGGAAAGCTTTCATGTTGTTGTTGAAGGCCTGAATCGACTCCATATCCAAATGGTTGGTTGGGTGGTCGAGAATGATGGTGTTCGGGTGAGCCAGCATCATACGGGCAATCATACAGCGCATTTTTTCACCTCCTGAAAGCACTTTGGCACTTTTCTGCAAGTCGTCGCCCGAGAACAACATTTTGCCCAGGTACTGGCGCAAAAAGTTCTCGCTGGTGTCGTGCGAGTAGTTACCCAGCCATTCGTACAAAGTTTCGTTTTTGGTAAAGAATTCGGTTACGTCGAATGGGAGATAAGCTGTCGAGATGGTTACACCCCAGGTAAATGTTCCGGATGTGGGTTCAATCAGGCCATTGATAATATTGAAGAATGCTGAAATGGCGCGGTTTTCCTTGGCCAGAAACACCACTTTGTCACCACGTTCAATGGTGAATGAAATATCTTTGAAAAGCACTTCTCCGTCCACTTCATACGAAAGGTTTTCAACCGAAAGTACGCGGTCGCCGGTGGCACGTTCCTGCTGGAAAATGATTCCGGGGTAACGGCGTGTCGATGGCTCAATTTCTTCAATCTTCAGTTTGTCGAGCATCTTCTTGCGACTGGTCGTCTGTTTCGATTTGGCCACGTTGGCGCTGAACCGCTGAATAAATTCCTGCAGTTCCTTGCGTTTTTCCTCAGCTTTCTTATTGGCATTGGCCGCCTGACGTAAAGCCAGCTGGCTCGATTCGTACCAGAAGGTATAGTTTCCGGAGAAAGCGCGGATTTTACCGAAGTCGATGTCAACCACGTCGGTACACACATTATCGAGGAAGTGGCGGTCGTGCGAAACAACGATCACGGTATTCTGACAATTGGCCAGATAGTTTTCCAACCAAAGAACCGTTTCAAGGTCAAGGTCGTTGGTCGGCTCATCGAGCAAGAGGTTGTCAGGGTTTCCGAACAAAGCCTGGGCAAGCAGCACGCGCACTTTTTCCTTACCGTTCAGGTCGCGCATCATGGTGTAATGCATGTCCTCTTTAATGCCCAAACCACTGAGCAAACCGGCAGCATCACTCTCGGCATTCCATCCGTTCATCGTGGCAAAGTCGTCTTCGAGTTTGGCAGCTTTTAATCCATCTTCTTCCGAAAAATCGGGTTTGGCATACAGGGCATCTTTTTCTTTCATGATACGAATGAGCTCGGAATGTCCCATCAGTACGGTGTCGAGCACGGTGTATTCGTCGAAGGCATGGTGGTTCTGGTTCAGAACCGACAAACGTTCGCCTGGTCCCATCAACACTGAGCCGCGCGTCGCATCCAGATCTCCGGAAATAATGCGTAAGAAAGTTGATTTTCCGGCGCCGTTTGCACCGATTACGCCATAACAGTTGCCGGGAGTAAATTTCAGGTTAACGTCTGAAAACAATGGCTTTTTCCCAAACTGAATGGCCAAATTTGAAACTGTAATCATTTATGGTAATATTTTATGAAATTTCAGGGTCGCAAAGGTAGCAATATCTGCCTGAAACGATTGATTTTAAGATTAATAAATTCTTAAAGAACAGCAGTGAATTAAATGGTCATTGATGGTCATTTGCTTCGCGTCATTACTTGTCCACAACTTCAATTACAATAAATGACTATGAATGACAACTTAATGACTCAGATACAAATCAAATTACGGTGGCAATCCCTCTTTGTCTCACCACCTCGTAAGCCAGCAAACCCGCAGCAACTGAAACGTTCAGCGACTCAATTTTTCCGAGGATTGGAATTTTCACCTGCTCGTCGGCCAAAGCCAGCAAACGCGGATCAATTCCGGTATCTTCCGAACCCATGATGATGGCGATTGGTCCCAATAAATTGCTGTTGGTGTAAACGGCATTTCCTTTTTCGGTGGCTGCAACCAGTTTTAATCCTGAATCTTTCAGAAACGAAACGGTCTCTTTCAGGCTTCGGGTGCGGCAAACCGGCACAATATGCAAGGCTCCGGCTGAAGTCTTTACAGCGTCGGCATTGATTCGGGCCGAACCTTTATCCGGAATGACAATGGCGTCAACTCCGGCACATTCGGCCGAACGAACGATGGCTCCAAAGTTACGCACGTCAGTCACCTGATCGAGCACCAGCACAAAAGGCGTTTTGCCATCTTCGTAAAGAGTTGGAACAATGTCCTCGATGCGCTGCAAGGCAACCGGCGAAACAAAGGCCAGCACACCCTGGTGATTTTTTCGCGAGATCCGGTTGATTTTCTCGATAGGCACGTATTGAAACGGTATCTGGTGAATACGGATCAGGTCGAACATTTCTTTAAATAAATCGCTGATTAGTCCTTTCTTGATCAGGACTTTGTCGATTTCTTTTCCGGCCTGAATGGCTTCGATTACGGCTCGTATGCCAAAGATTAAATCGTCGGCTGGTTTATTTTCGCGGTCAAACATTTTTTATGATTTGAAAATTTGAAAATTTGGAGATTTGGAAATTCAAAGAATTTTTCATCTTCAAATTTTCAAATTTCCACATCTTCAAATGTTGTTTATTACCATGTTTTCTTCTTAACAATCTCTTCTAATTCTTCCGTCAGAAGCTCCCACTCATACATTTTTTGCTCGAGTTCTTTCTTTAGCCGGTCGTATTTTTTGAAAATTTCAGGATCGGAACCATCTGCATTTTCCAGAATTTTGTCCATTTCGGCAATTTTTCCTTCCAAAGCGTTGATTTCCTGCTCGGTCTTTTCCACGCTTTTTTCGAGTCGGCTGATATTTTTGTTGATTTCCTTTCGCTCTTCGAAACTCAGCTTATCCGAATCGTCAACTTTCTGAACTTCAATTTTCTGGGCCAAAGGTACATCCTTTTTCTCCAATTCCTTCATGCTGTCCATTTTCTTCTTCAGCAGGAAATCGTAGATACCGCCCAGATGTTGTTTCACCTTTTTATCGCGGAACTCATACACACATTTTACCAGTCCATCGAGGAATTCACGGTCGTGCGAAACGACAATTACGGTTCCGTCGTAGTCAACTAAAGCTTGTTTAAGGATCTCTTTCGAGCGAATATCAAGGTGGTTGGTTGGCTCATCGAGCACCAGCAAATTCACTGGTTCGAGCATTAGTTTTACCATAGCCAAACGCGAGCGTTCACCTCCGGAAAGCACTTTCACTTTCTTTTCCACATCTTCGCCCGAGAACATAAAGCCACCCAATATATTTCGGATTTTCGTACGGATATCTCCCACGGCAATGCGGTCGATGGTGTCGAAAACGGTCAGTTCTTCGTCGAGCAAGTTGGCCTGGTTCTGGGCATAGTAGCCAATTTTCACATTGTGCCCCAGCTTGCAATCGCCGCCATTGTATTCCAGCTCGTTCATGATGATGCGGGCCAGTGTCGTTTTCCCTTCGCCGTTTTTGCCTACAAAAGCTACTTTTTCGCCACGTTCAATGGTCATGTCAATGGTGTCCAGCACATGTGTTTTTCCATAGCTTTTCGAAAGTTCCCTGATTTCGGCAACCACGGTTCCGGAGCGTAAAGCAGGCGGAAACTTGATGCGGAGTGCCGAATTATCTTCGTCGTCAACTTCCAGTCGTTCCAATCGATCCAACGCTTTAATGCGCGACTGAACCTGCACCGATTTGGTGGCTTTGTACCGAAACCGTTCAATGAACTTTTCGGTGTCCTCTATCATTTTTTGCTGATTGGTAAAAGCCGCCATTTGCTGCTCTTTCAGCTCTTTTCGGAGTACAAGGTATCTTGAATAATTTGATTTAAAATCGTAAATGCGGCCCAGCGTAATTTCGATGGTACGGTTGGTTACGGCGTCGAGAAAAGCGCGGTCGTGCGAAACCAAAACTACGGCTCCATTGTAGGTTTTCAGAAAATCTTCGAGCCATTGAATCGATTCAATGTCGAGGTGGTTGGTTGGCTCATCCAACAGGAAAACATCCGGGCGTTTCAGCAATATTTTGGCCAGCTCGATACGCATACGCCAGCCACCACTGAATTCTGAAGTTTGGCGTGTAAAATCAGTGCGTTTGAATCCAAGTCCAACCAGGGTGCGTTCAACTTCAGCCTCAAAATTGTTACCGCCCAACATGTGGAAGCGGTCATTGCATTCGGTGACATGGTCGAGCAAACGGTGATATTCGTCCGATTCGTAATCGGTGCGAATGGCAATTTGGTGGTTGATGTCTTCGATCCGTTTCTCCAGAGCCAGGATTTCTTCAAACGATGTCACTGCTTCCTCAAATACAGTACGGCCATCGGTAACCAGCATGTGCTGTGGCAGGTAGCCTAAACGCACATCGGACGGAACAGAAACTACGCCTTCGCTAGGTTTTTGAAACCCGGCCAATATTTTCAGGAGCGTAGATTTGCCCGCCCCGTTTTTACCCACCAGACCAATGCGGTCGCGCGGACTTACCAACAAAGAAATACCTTTAAAAAGGTCGAAGCCGCCAAAACTGACGACCAATTGATCAACCGAAATCATAGTGCTAAAATTGAGGGTGCAAAGATATAAGAATCATCGGGAAAAAAGAGAGATACATTCTCCGTCAGCTAAAGCAGACGGCAAAGGATAAATGGCACAATATTCATCATAGCTACACGTATTCTTTGCCGTTCACTTTAGTGAACGGATTCAGATTATTTTATCGACACCTCCACCTTAAACTGCGGAACTCTTAATTCCTGCGGAAGTGTTCTGAAGTCGGTCGTGGAAACCTGTATGTTTTCAGCAGGAATTCCCTGATTCTGAGTTAAAAATTCGGTAAGTGCCTTATTCCTCTGATTCAGAATCTCCTGAAAACGTGATTCTATGCGGTTTGAATCGGTTCGTTTGACGCAGGCGGCCTCAACACCTAACGAATCTACTGCAGGAAGAGTTTTCCTGATAAATGCTAATAAGTTTGCATCATCGTTTTTGATTGAAGCAGTAGTAATCTTTTGTGTCGCAAGATCGGTACTTTGAGAAGCAGCAAATTCAGCTTTCGTAAGTTCAATTGCTATCTGCACTTTTTCTTTTTCAGGATCGGTGGTTTGATTGAAGTTGACTACCAAATCGGGCTTTTTCTTCAGGATAGTAGCCAGCTTGGTTAAATCGTCGCGCTGCTTTTGATCGAGCGAATCCTGAGCGAATGTAAAAGGTAGTTTGTCCATCGATTCGGGGTTCGCTCCGGCCAAGCTGGCCAATGCATTGAATGGCGATAATGCCGTTTTTATCATCAGGTTCGCAAACGTTTTCCAGATCAGTTTGCCTAGCTTGAACTGCGGCTCCGACGGATTTCCGGAAACGGGCAAGTCAAATTTGATCTGGTCGTTTTTATCTTTCATGATGTACAAAGCCAGACGCACCGGTACTTTCATGGCAGTAGTATCTTTGGTTTTCTTTCCAAATTCCAGTTCATCAATCTCCACCTTGTTGGTATTAGTCAGGACAGTAGTTGTCATTTTCAGACCAAGGTCGTAACTAATCCAACCTTGCGTAATTGGCGAAGCCACGTAATATTCTGAGTATGGCGAGAAGCTTACCAAATCCATTCGCTTTACTTTGGCATCCATTTGCAACTTCATGAAATCGAGCATACTCCAGACGGTTTTCCCGATGAGTTCACCTTTGCTGTTGAGTCTGGTGGTAAATTCAACCGGAATTTGATCTGCGCTTTCAGTAAGTCCTGTCATAGTCACATTCAGCTCGTTCAAATCATACTTAAACGGGCGATTTAGCGTATTGTCGGCTATCGAAACCAACCCGTTATTTACACTGATCGTGTCAATACTATAAGTAACTGGTGTTCCGGGTTCAGTTTTCGGACTAGCGGCTGTGGCAATCGAATCATTTCTGAAAATAGGCTCGAAGAATTGCATGATATTCATTGCCGATTTGTCGCGAATAACTAGTATTTTGGGCTGATCAAGCTGGATTTTCCCAAAGCCAAAATGGAAAGTTTTCAGGTTCATTTCGTTAATGCTAACTGAAACTTTCGGTGCTGAAATGATTTTCTCGGAACGTCCGTCGGTAACCGAAAAATCAGAAACAGATCCATTTCCTGAAATAGCGATATTGATCACCTCATTCATGTCGCCAACAATTTTTAGTTTCGAAGTTAGCGCCCCTTCGAGCGATTTAACATCAAAATAGTCGGTCATGTAGTTTTTAACAGGTTGAATATCTACATTCTCGGTGGTCAGGTCGATTTGGTATTTTTTCTGAATATTATCAACTGTAGCTTGAACATTCACATGTCCTTTTTCGCCCAATGTGAAATCAACACCCAGGTTCGATTTTTCGTTGTTCCAGGCAATCAGTGGCAAGTTCAGGTTCAGGTCCTTCATGTCGAGTTCATTTTTTTTCTGAACGTCAACATATTTCAGCTGACCATTTTTCAACTGAATATTCCTGATTGTAAATTTCAGTATTTCGTTTGCAGTGGAGTCTTTTTTTACCTCTGCACTGTCCTTTGGCATCAAACTATCAAAATTGAACTTTTCGCCATTCTGTATAATCTGCACTCTAGGCTCATCCAGCCGGATTTCAGAAACTGAATATTCGTTTTGCAGCAGCATCCATGGATTCAGATTGATGTAAAACTCGCTGAATGAAAGGAACTGATCGGTTTTGTTATCCTCGTATATCGCAAAATTCTTGACCTGAACCGCGACTTTCGCATAGTTGAAATGCAATTCGCCGATCTCGATTTTGCGATGAATCAACTTTTCGCTGTTTTTGACCAGGTAATTTTTAGTTATGTCAGAAAGAAAAAAAAGGAGTATGGCTAAAGCTCCAAGGATTATTCCCGGAATGAGATAGCGTTTTTTGATGCGTATCATGGCTTTTTATGTTTCGTGCAAAGATAAAAAGGGTTTACTGAAATTGGGCGATAATCGCTGATTATTAATCCCAAAATTCAATAAACCCTTTATGAAATAGTTATTAGTCATTAGAAAAAAGGCATTTCGAATGACCAATGCTGAATGACATTTTTATTGTAACCGCAGTGTTTGCTTTTCAGTATTCCAGCCTTCAATCAGTATTTCCTGACTTTTACCTGAAAGCATTCTGTTTGGTGCGCTTACTGTTAGCGTGATCGATTCGCCTGGTGCCAACGAAACGTAGTTGGCCGTCCAGAAAGCAGGAAGTACTTCTTCACCATCAGAAACCAACTGCGGATTTACAAAGAAGGCCAGCTGTTTCGAGTCGTTGGTCAGCTTAACAGTCCACTGTTTTTCAGATTTTAGCTGTTCCGATTTTACAACTGAAGCTTTAATCTGCGTGCGCGGCATGGTGTTCAGCGCTTTGTAATTGTTGTCGGCAGCCAGCCAGTACACATTGTGCGAAATCACTTTTCCGGCAGCATTCTTCAGGTTCAGCACCACAAAGTTTACACCTTTCGCATCGGTTAAAACTTTCGATAACGAGAACGGCTCTTTTACGTCGGTGGCAGTCAGATCAATTTTAGCTTCCTGGTGGAAAAGTGATTTTGAATCGATGCTGTAAACATCGGCAACTACAGTCAGATTTGGTACTGCTTTATAAGTGCGATTTAGTACAGTTACATTGTAATCCAGTGCATTTAGTTGAACGTGAATTGGTTCGCAGGCAAGTTGTTCGAAATAATAACCTGCATTTGGTGCCAGATACCAGTCGTATATTTGCCAGATTACACTTGGGAAAGCCGCATTGATTTTCCAGGTCATAACACCGCCAATTTCGTTTAGTTTGTGGCCGGCAGCTTCAAAAATTCCCTGGTAACCGGTGGCATTCATAAACTGCATTTTGGTCGAGAAATCTTCCATCGAAGTGGGTTCGCCATAACGTTCAACCATTGTTTTGTAATAGTCGTCGTATTTACCGTTTCCGGTGGCGGCATCGTGGTAACCCCAGGTATGGTTCAGCGGGAATGGAAGTGTTTTGTCCCAAACCAGGTTCGGGATAATTTTTTTCAGACTATTGTAGGTTGGTTGCGATGGAATACCGGTTTCATCTTTGAAAACCCAGTCTTTGGCATCGTCGGCCAGCTGATAGTACTTTTTAGTGTCTTGCCAGGTGTATGGTCCGCCGCTGTAAACGCCTGAAGCCAAATTGTCAGGATAAGCGCCATTCCATCCTGCCGGAAGTTTGGCGTATCCTGATGAGCAAGGAATATACGGACGGGTTCCGTCGAGCGTAACGATGCTTTCGCGCATCTGGTCGTAAACATCTTTGCGCACATGTCCTTCGTTTCCTCCGGTCCAAACCAGAAGGCTCGGATGGTTGCGGATACGTTTTATCGTGCTGACCACATTGTTCAGGAATACATTTCCTTCTTTCGGATTCTGGAGTGAACCTTTAAATTCACCATGAGTATCGCCGGTCACCCAGAAATCTGACCATACCAGCAAACCTAGTTTGTCGCACAAATCCCAAAACACATCAGGAGGAGTTACGCCGCCGCCCCAGATGCGAACCAGGTTAATGTTGGCATTGCGGCAAAGTTGCAATTCGGCGTCGTAGCGAAGCGAGTCGCGGTTCAGCATCATATCCGGAACCCATGCGCCACCCACCAGGTGGACACGGTGACCATTTACATAGAAATCGCGGCGCAGCATTTTTCCGGGAACATCAACTGCCTTTGACGCTACGGTGCGGATACCGAATACAAAAGTTGTATCGTCGGAAACAACACCGTTGGTTTCGTATTTCATTTGAATGCGGTAAAGGTTTGCTTTTCCGTATCCAATGGGCCACCACAATTTTGGCTGTTTAATGTTCAGTTTGTCGGTGTTGTCGGCATTCAGATCTATCAGGGTAGTTGTACCCGAAGCAAGAGTTACATCTTTGGTGATCTGGATTCCGGTTCCTGAGAAGTTTTCAGGACGAATATCCACTTTCAAAGTTCCTTTTGACTGGCTTGCTCCGTGGTTTGCCAGTTCAAGTTTGAGCGATAATTTAGCCAGCGAAGTATCCGGAAGATTAGGGAGATCGGTGATCAAATTCGGGTGTTTGATGGTTACATCGCCCGAAGTACGTAAAATAACCGGCTGCCAGATTCCGATGTTGCGGTCGCGTACCGGAGGCATCCAGTCCCAGCCAACTGCGCAAAGTTCGGTTACATTGTAGCCAATATCGCCTGAAGGGCCTCCATTCAGGAAGAAATCGCCCATTGCTTTCAGCTGCTCAGTATCAGGTAATCCCGGTACATCAAGCGGATAAATTTTCACGGCCAGTCCGTTTTCTTTTCCGGCCAGAATAAGCTTACTGATGTCGAAACTGTATTCGGCAAACATACCGGCCATTTGAGTTGAATCGGCAATTTGTTTTCCGTTTACCCAAACTGCGGCACGGTAATTAATTCCTTTGAAAATCAACTGGAAGTGGCGTCCTTTGTCGGTTTCAGGAACCTGAAAAGTGGTGCGGTACCAGTAAGGTTTTTTCCATGGGTTGCCAACATTCGGGATGTGGCTGTACTGTTCGAGGTTGTACCTTTTGTTGAATTCGTCGTTTGCATCCGGAATAAACATGTTATTCATTCCGGTGTATGGATCAGGATAAACCCGGTTGGCTACGAGTCCGGTCAAAACGGTTGACGGAACTTTCACCGGAAACCAGTAAACATTTGAACGGTAACCGGCTTGCGAAATTTTGTCTCCCGAATCGTTAATCAATTCGGATGATTGCAGATCGAACCTGATCAGTTTTTCCTGCTTAACGGTTTTGTTTTGAGCACCCGCGAAATGGAATGCCACAAAAAGCAAAAAGGATAAAGAAATAAAAAACTTCATTTTTTAAGGTATTAAGGACTAATTTGTTAATTGTTCTTTGCTGAGTTACTGACAAAAGAAATGCTTTTGCTGTCGGGCGACCACGATGGAACATTGATGGTTCCCTGACCGCCGTAAAGGTAAGCAATTACTTTAGGCGCGCCTCCCGATGTCGGCATCAATCGCAGCATTACCCGTTTATACGAGGGGTGCGAATTGAACTGAATGTTCTCTTCAAACGAAATAAAGGCAATCCATTTTCCGTCGGGAGAAATGTGCGGAAACCAGTTATTATATTCATCGAATGTGAGTTGTTCTTTTTCGGTGCCATCAGGTTTCATTCGCCACAGTTGCATGGTACCTGATTGACTGCCGTTGTAATAAATGTATTTTCCGTCGGGCGAATATTCGCATCCGTCAACATGTTCGCCTTTTTTATTGTCGGTTAAGGCAACTTCCTTGTCGCCTTTTGTCGAATTTTTATAAATGTTGTAAATGTTGCTGCCGTTTCGCTGAGCCACATAAACCACTTCCTTGTTGTTTGGAGCAATACCATGAAGATATGAAGGAGTGTCCTGAGTGACCAATTGTGGTTCGCCTCCCTCGATCGGAAGCACATAAACCGACGATCCGCCTCCGTTTAAGCCTTGCCGGTGACTGCTAATACCCAGCATTTTGCCATCGAACGAAATTACATGGTCGTTGTTGTTGCGGGTAGCGCTTCCGGTATTAAGTTTTTCGATTTCGCCGCCTTCAACCGGAATTTTATAAATCGAACCATCCATATTGAACAGCAATTTCTTGCCGTCGGGCATCCAGTTTGGGGCTTCAAAGCGACCGTTCTTTTCATAGATCACCTTGCGTTTTCCGTCAAAAACATTCAGTATTTCCATGCGGCAACCCAAATAGCCTTCTTTGTCTGGATTGTAGGTGTCGGCAACTGGCTGGTCGATCCGCACATTCCAAATCTTGGCTTTTTCAACTACATCCGGATTGTGCGAGCATATAAACAATCCGGCCAATACTTCTTCCGGAAGTTCTTTCATTTCCTGACAGCCAATAACCTGCAAAGGTTCTCCGGGATGTGCTGCCCTAAAAATGACGGTTTTCCCCGAACGCTCAAGTTGAAGAATTGAATATCCGGGTTTGGGCGCGAAGATTTCATCTTCAGGATCGCGCATAAAAGCACCACGCATCACACGCCACTGCAAAACGGTGAGTCCGTCGCCATGCAACACAGCCGAAGCATGAACGGCGTTGGCGTCTTCCGAGGCTCGAACCATCCATCCAATTTTACGGTGCGGATCGGTTCCTGTGCCTTCAAAAGCGAAGTTTGCTGTCAGGATAAAGTCGCCTTTTATCTTGTTGAAAAGGTAATTAAACTCGTCACGCTCGAACCAGATGTTATATCCTGAACCGCTGAGGGTGTAGGTTTGCGCGCTTTCGTCGTACGAAGCGCCGCCAGCCATTTTTGGTGAGCCAATGTCTTTGCCTGATTTAAAAATACCGATTGGATTTTGTGCTATTGCCCCAGCTGAAATGAGGCAAATAATGAGGATTAATAAGTTTTTCATTTTGCGTAGATTAGGTTTCCTGTTTGGGTTAAAAACGATTCGAAGATAAATATTCCTGATGAGAAACCGGAACAGTTTGTTGAAAATACACTAAGCTGAATAAACAATGCATAGTTCAATATTTTTCAGCCTTTATCATCAACTTCGCCTTTCGCGCTATTTTGATTACTTTTGTCCGAAAATTTGAAAATCATGGGAAGAGGCCGAAAAGTCAAGCCGTTTATTGAAAATGTTACCATCACCGATATTGGTGCAGAAGGAAAAGCGATTGCTCGCGTGAATGATGTGGTTGTATTTACCACGCATGTTATTCCCGGCGATGTTGTGGATGTGCAGGTTACCAAGAAACGAACCAAGTATATGGAAGCGCGTGTGGTTCGTGTGGTTGAGCCGTCACCCGATCGCGTTCCTGCATTTTGCGAGCATTTTGAAGTGTGCGGCGGTTGCAAATGGCAGTTTCTTCCTTACGAAAAACAGCTTTACTACAAACAAAAACAGGTTGCTGACCAGCTGCGTCGCATTGGCCGGATTGAACTTCCTGAAATTACTCCGATTTTAGGATCGAAGAAAACCACTTTTTATCGGAACAAACTGGAATTTGGTTTTTCGAACAAACGTTGGTTGACGAGCGCCGAAATGGGGTTGGAAGGCGACGACATTAATATGAATGCGTTGGGATTTCATGTTCCGGGCATGTTCGATAAAATCATCAACATTAATAAATGTTGGTTGCAAGGCGAACCATCAAACCAAATCCGTGATTTTATTAAGAAATATGCTGATGAAAATGGTCTGGAGTACTTCGACCGAAGAATTCAGGCCGGATTGCTGCGCAATATTATTATCCGGACTTCGACAACTGGTGATGTAATGCTGATTGTTAGCTTTTTCAGGAATGATAAAGAAGATATTGAGGGCCTGATGGCAGCTTTAGCCGCAGAGTTCCCGCAAATAACTTCGCTGATGTATGTCGTTAACGAAAAAGGCAACGACACGATTACGGATCAGGAAATTTTGGTTTACTCAGGGAAAGATCATATTCTGGAAGAAATGGAAGGTCTGAAATTTAAGATCGGACCGAAAAGTTTTTACCAGACCAACTCGGAGCAGGCTTACGAATTGTATAAAGTTGCTCGTGAATTTGCCGGTTTCAAAGGTGGGGAAGTGGTTTACGATTTATATACCGGAACCGGAACCATTGCTAATTTTGTAGCCCGCAACGTGAAAAAAGTGGTTGGAATTGAATATGTGCCTGAAGCTATAGAAGATGCGCATGTAAATTCGGTGCTGAACGGTATTGAAAATACCAGCTTTTTTGCTGGTGATATGAAGCGAATTCTGACCAGCGAATTTATTGCCCAACACGGAAAACCTGATGTGATTATTACCGATCCGCCTCGCGCCGGAATGGATGAAGATGTGGTGAAAACTATTCTGGAAGCTGCTCCTCAACGGGTTGTGTACGTAAGCTGTAACCCAGCGACCCAGGCTCGCGACCTTGCATTAATGGATGAAGCATACCAGGTAACCAGAATCCAACCGGTTGATATGTTCCCGCATACACATCACGTTGAGAATGTGGTGTTACTGGAACGACGTGTGCTTAAAGATTAAAAATATTTATTTTCAATAAGTTGCATTGTATCTCGATTTAATGTCTATATTTGCCCCGAATTAATTTTTATTACAATGCAAAAAGGTACAGTAAAGTTTTTTAATGAATCTAAAGGATTTGGATTTATTGTTGATAGTGAATCAAAGAATGAATATTTTGTTCACGTATCTGGGTTAAACGATCAGGTAAGAGAAAATGACGAAGTTACTTTCGAACTACAGGATGGTCGTAAAGGATTAAACGCAGTTAATGTTAAGCTAGCATAGATTATACTAAGATAAGACATTTATTGCCGAGGGCTGTTTCTTCTGAAACAGCCCTTTTTTTTATCACTTCAATTTAAATTTTTAAGGTTTGTCAAAGCTTCCGGAAGATACTGATGAAGGTTTTTCACTGTTTGGCAGGTGTCGAGCTGATCACACGAAGCACAGGTTTTGAACCCTTTGGCATCAGCACATTTGCGGATTTCGCATTCGCTGCAATGTGCAAATTTTACACCTTCTTCCCGGCAGCCGGTACAGTTAATCATTTCCGGCGTAATGTCGGCCCCAAACTGAACTTTCCAGGTTGCAGCAGTTTTTTCACGTAATTCATTGTCATTGGCGAGGGTTGCAATTCGGGCGTCGCAGTTGGCGCAGTTAATTCCGCAACAGGCAATTGATTTTTCCATACGGCTTTTCGTGTTAAGGTTGTTGATATTTAAATTTACAAAAGAAAAATGAACGAATTTTGTCAGTTCTCATGTTGATAGAATCATATGATACTTTCGGAGAGAACTTTAATCTTATTTTGCATGGCGTTTATATAACTGGCCCGATAGCTTGAGTTCATCGAGCCAATATTTTGCATTTTCTATCATTCTTTTAATTTTTCCAGTGCTTTTTGCACAATCTCCAGATCACTTCCTCCCCGGAATCCACTAAATCCAACGGCCAGTTGGGTTCCATTAGGTAAGGTAATGGGTTGTCCGCCTTCGTAACCAACTAAATCAGGCAAACTGATGCCAAAAGTGTGATAATCCATTTGGTCGGTAAAAATCAATCGTTCGTATTCGTTGGTTTTGTAGCCTGTTATCCATACCTGGCTGGCTTTTGTCCAGGCAATCCGAAACGAATCGCGGCCGCGGAGCTGGTCGGTTCCAAATACTTTTCCGTAAATTCGGCCTTCTTCGCTGATGATGCAAACCGATGCCACTCCTTTCGATTTGGCGTAATCCTCAGGAATAGCCATATAAACCGGTACAAGTGCTTCGAGGTTCCTTAATAATTCTTCGATAAGTTTATCTGACATATTGCGTTTTTAAGTTTTTGATGGCATTTAAAATAATAGAATAAAGTTAAGCAATAATTGGTGTTTAGTTATCTTTGAAAAATCAATCTAAACCAACATTTTATGAAATCCATTCGATTCGTAGGACTTTTGTTGCTTTTGCTTGTGGTCATTCAGGCACAGGCACAGGAAGGTCAGCCCTCTAATTTAAAATGTGAATACCTCGTTAATCCCATCGGAATTGACGTCCCGTCTCCGCGATTACACTGGCAAATGAACGACAGCCGTGAAGGCGCATTGCAAACAGCCTACCAGTTGCTTGTTGGAACCGATTCGCTTGAAGTGACTTCGGGAAAAGGAAATGTTTGGGAACCCGGTAAAGTTACGGGCCCGGAAATGCTTGTTATTTACGCCGGAAAGCCCTTGCAGCCGTTTGCCAAATATTACTGGACGGTTGTTTTGTGGGACAAAGATCAGCAAAAACTGGCTCCGGCAACTGTTGCCAGCTTCGAAACCGGAATGATGCAAATCAGCAACTGGAAAGGCGAATGGATTTCGGATTCGAAGGATGTTAACTTAAAGCCAGCTCCCTATTTTCGCAAAGAATTTCATCCTTCAGGAAAAGTAAAAAGCGCACGGATTTACCTTGCAGCAGCTGGATTGTACGAGCTTTCCATTAACGGTCAGCGTGTAGGCGACCATCGACTCGACCCCATGTACACGCGTTTTGATCGTCGTACACTGTATGTGACTTATGATGTAACTTCGCTGGTAAATGCCCCCGATGTTGCTTTGGGCGTGCTGCTTGGAAATGGCTGGTACAACCACCAATCCACCGCCGTTTGGTATTTCGATAAAGCTCCGTGGCGCGACCGGCCTAAGTTTTGTCTCGATTTGCACATTACTTATCAGGATGGCCGCGAAGAGATTATCAAATCGGGAACCGACTGGAAAACCTCGTTAAGCCCAATCATTTTCAACAGCATTTATACAGCCGAACACCACGATGCACGGCTCAGTCAGCCCGGTTGGGATAAAGCCGGATTCGACGATTCTAAATGGGCAAATGCTATTCCGGTAAATGTTCCATCGCAGCATATCGTTGCTCAGGCGCTGCACCCAATTCGTTTTGTCGAAGAAATTACTCCGGTCGGGACTTTAATGTATGGTAATCAGCATTACGTCTATGACATGGGTCGAAATATTTCAGGAATTAGCCAAATTAGTGTGAAAGGCGAAAAAGGAACTGAAATCAGGTTGAAGCATGGCGAACGTAAAAATCCGGACGGCACGGTTGATCAATCGAACATTGATGTGCATTACCGCCCAACCGACGATAAAGACCCGTTTCAGACCGATATTTATATTTTGAATGGCGACGGTGAGGAAACTTTTTGGCCACACTTCAATTACAAAGGTTTTCAATATGTGGAAGTTACGAGCGATAAACCGATTGAAATAACACAAATGAGAGGTTTTTTCATGCACAGCGATGTTCCACCTGTTGGAAATGTAACCAGTTCGAACGATGTGCTGAATAAAATCTGGAAAGCTACAAATGTTTCGTATTTGTCCAATCTTCAGGGATATCCAACTGATTGTCCGCAGCGCGAGAAGAACGGCTGGACGGGCGATGCGCACATTGCCAGCGAAATAGGCTTGTATAATTTCGATGGAATTACCGTGTATGAGAAGTGGCTGGCCGACCACCGCGACGAGCAGCAGCCCAACGGCGTATTGCCTGCCATCATTCCGACAAGCGGTTGGGGCTACACCTGGGCCAACGGGCCCGACTGGACCAGCACCATTGCCATTATCCCATGGAATGTGTATCTGTTTTACGGCGATTCGAAACTGTTGGCTGATTGCTATCCTAACCTGAAACGGTATGTCGATCACATTACTGATATTAGTCCGAATGGCATTACCGACTGGGGTTTGGGAGATTGGGTTCCGGTGAAGTCGGTTACTCCAAAGGAACTGACCTCGTCGATTTATTATTTTGTTGATACTGATATTTTGGCTAAAGCAGCCAGGATGTTTGGTAAAGAAGATGATTTCAGGAAGTATTCGGCTTTGGCTAAAAAAATTGCAGATGCAATCAATAAAAAATATCTGAATCGGGAAACCGGCATTTACGGACAAGGTCTGCAGACCGAGCTAAGCGCTCCGCTTTTCTGGGGAATTGTTCCTGAAAATCTGAAAGCTAAAGTAGCTGAAAACCTTGCTAATCGGGTAATTGCCGATGGAAAACATCTCGATGTTGGTTTACTTGGCACAAAAGCTATTTTGAATGCCCTGAGCGAAAATGGGTATGCCGATCTGGCTTATGAAGTTGCGGCTCAGCAGGATTTCCCGTCGTGGGGATGGTGGATTGTGAATGGTGCCACTTCACTCTACGAAAATTGGCCGATTGATGCCAAGAGCGACATCTCGCTCAATCACATCATGTTTGGCGAAATTGGCGCCTGGTACTATAAGGCTTTGGGCGGACTAAAACCCGATGCTGCTCAGCCCGGGTTTAAAAATGTATTACTCGAGCCACATTTTGTCAAAGGGCTGAACTCGTTTGAAGCAAGCCACACAGGACCTTTTGGCGAAATTCAATCGAGTTGGAAGCGGGATGGCAAAAAAGTGATTTGCCAGGTGGTTATTCCGGCGAATAGTACCGCGACGGTAAAATTGCAGGGATCAGAAATTAGTTGCAATGGAAAAGTTGTTTATCAGCTTAAAAAGGCGGAAAACAATGTTTATATCACCAATCTGGCTGCCGGAACTTTTGAGTTTGTGGTGACGCCGTAAAAATTATTTTCAGGAGACAGAAGGCCGCGAAGGAATATTCCTTCGCGGCCTTTTTTGTTTAAAAACAATTACTTGCTTAAAACAAATATCAGATGTTTTTGTCTTAATTAAAAATCATATAGAAATGACTGCAATTAATCGGGATTTTACTCTTGTTAAAACCTCTTCAATTCATGGAAGCGGGGTGTTTGCCAAAAATACTATTCCCAAAGGCACACGCATCTTTGAATATGCAGGTGCTCGTGTTCTGAAATCCGATCTTGCTGCTGATTTGGCTTCCGGGCTAACTAGTTTGGCATACGTAATGAACCTGAATGAAACTACTGCTATTGACGGAGAAAGGGGCGGTAATGACGCACGTTTCATAAACCACAGTTGTAATCCGAATTGTGAGGTTCTTTATTTCAATGAAACTCCATACATCTATGCGATTCGCCAGATTGATACCGACGAAGAATTGAGTTTTGATTATCAATACGACGCAGGACCTGATGCTTTCCTTTCTGAAGAGGAAAAGAAAAAATGGTTCCCGTGTTGCTGCGGCGCCGAAAATTGTAGAGGAACATTAATTCATGATTGATAAAATTCTCAAACTAATTTTTACACTTATGGAAAATTCAGAAAAGAAAAACAATCTGTCGGCTCGGATGATGTTGTCGGCAGCAGCTATTTTAGCGATTCAGGCCATGCCGGCAAAAACTGTTGCCCAAACTGGCACTCAGGAAAAGGTGATGCAGCGTTCGGCTATGAGCGGCACACACATTCACATTAAAATCAGGGACACGGCGGCAAAAATGTCGATTGTTGGTTTCGAAAACGGTTCGCCGGTTTTTAAGAATGCCAAGGGCGAATTTTTTACCTTCGACTCGAAAACGGGCGATATGAATTTCATTAAGCCTGAAGAATTCGCAAAATTTTACTGTTGTATAAAAATCAGGCCGACTGCAAGAGAGGTTGGTTCTGGAATGGCCACCGGGAAGCGACTTTCGCACATCAAGATGGAGTCGGAAATAACAAATGTGAATGTCCTCGGGGTTGATCAGGCTGGAAATACCATTCAAAAAAACAGCCGTGGCGAAACCTTCACCCTTGATCCGGTTACCGGCGATATGATTTTCGTGAAGCTTTGATTTTTGCCACGAAGTCGCAAAGGCACCAAGTTTACGAATTATGACATTTGGTGTCTTCGTGACTTTGTGGCATTATTTTCCCTGAAATTCTACTTGAAACTGGCTGTTAAACCTGAAAATCCCCGTTGTTTTTTTATCTCCTGAATTGATTGTAAACGATCGGGTTTGGCCTTTCAAGACCAACTGTTCAACGAGATTTGCAGTGATTGCTTTCCCCTGAAGCTCGAATGGAATACGCAATTTGCATCCACCTCTGAAATTGCTGCAGCCATAAGCCGAATTTCCTTTTATGATTTCGCCGGTTTTACATGATGGACATATCAGCTTTTCTGGTTCGGCTTCAGTAAAAATGACTTTGTTCTCGTTGTCCAATTCCAGGAACCCATCAACCGATTCATCATCCTGCTTGAAACCCTTGATCAGTGCAGTTTTTCCCTTTTCAGCCAGTCGTTTGATTTGTGCATCAGTCAGCTTTTTGTCCATAAATTCGAACGGAATAATGAACCGGCAACCATCCTTCCATTCGGAGCATCCCCATGCATTTTTACCTTTTTTCAATATGCCCTTTTTGCAGGCGGGGCAGGTAGTTTCAGTTGGTTCGGCTGGTGCAGCTTTTTCTTTTTTTACCTGAACCGACGTTTCTTCGGGTGTGATGGCAATCGATTTTCCGGACGAACGTTTCACCTGATCGACCACTTCGGTTACCATTTGTTTCATTTCGTCCATGAACAGGGAAACGTCGTACTGTCCCAATTCAATTTGCCGAAGTTTCTTTTCCCACAGTCCGGTCAATTCAGCCGATTTTAAAAGGTCGTTTTCAATGGTATCAATCAAATCGATACCGGTTTGAGTGGCCACGAGCCGTTTGCCCTCTTTTTTTACATATTTCCGGCGAAACAAAGTTTCGATAATGTTGGCACGAGTTGATGGACGGCCAATTCCGTTGTCTTTCATCAACTCACGCAGTTCTTCGTCGTCAACTGTTTTCCCGGCAGTTTCCATTGCGCGGAGAAGTGTCGCTTCGGTTAGGTATTTTGGCGGCTGTGTTTGTTTTTCGAGTAGTCCCGGTTCGTGCGGACCATGTTCGCCGGTCACAAAAACGGGTAGAATATTTTCGTCACTTTGCACTGGATTTTTGTCGTTCATATAAACGGTGCGCCATCCGGGAGAAAGAATTTGCTTTCCTGTTGCTTTAAAATCATGCGGCCCCACTTTGGCTTCAACGGTGGTATTGGCAATTTTACAGTCGGGATAAAATACCGAAATAAACCGGCGTGTCACCATATCAAAAACCTGCCTTTCCTGCTGATTCAGGTCCATACGGGTTTGGCCAGTTGGGATAATGGCGTGGTGATCGGTTATTTTTTTGTCGTCGAAAACTTTGTTCGATTTGCGAATTTTATCCTGAAGCAAGGGCGCGGTCAGAAATTCGTAGCCTTTCAGGTTTTTCAGTATTCCCGGCACTTTGGGGTAAATATCTTCGGAAAGGTAAGTCGTATCCACACGCGGATAAGTAGTCAGTTTTTTCTCGTAAAGCGACTGGATGGTGCGCAGTGTATCTTCGGCCCCCATATTGAATTTGCGGTTGCAATCCACCTGAAGCGAGGTGAGGTCGAACAGGCGCAAGGGGGCTTCAATGCTGTTTTTTGTTTCTATTTTACCAATTTCCAATTCAAACCGGCTGATTTCTTCCAGAACTTGTGCGGCATCTTCCCGGTTTTGGAATCGCCCGGATGCAGCCGAAAAAGTAGCATCGCGATATATCGTTTTAATCTCGAAATAGGGTTCCGGCTTGAAAGCATCAATCTCTTTTTGCCGGTTAACTATGATCGCCAGGGTAGGGGTTTGTACCCTCCCGATGGAAAGTACCTGTTTGTTTTGCCCGTATTTCAGGGTGTACAATCGGGTGGCATTCATTCCCAGCAGCCAGTCGCCAATGGCACGGGCACTTCCGGCAGCATACAGGTTGTCGAATTTTTTGCCGTCCTGCAATTTTTGAAATCCCTCGCGTATGGCTTCTTCGGTAAGCGACGAAATCCACAGCCGTTTGACTGGCGCGGTGCATTTTGCTTTCGACATTACCCAGCGCTGAATCAATTCTCCTTCCTGGCCGGCGTCACCGCAATTGATCACCTCTTCGGCGTCCTGCATGAGTTTTTCGATGGTTGCAAACTGCTTTTTTACGCCATCGTCATCAATCAGTTTGATCCCAAATTTCTGTGGAATCATGGGCAACGATCTGAGATTCCATGACTTCCATTGTTCGGTATAATCGTTGGGTTCCTTTAGGGTACATAAGTGGCCGAATGTCCAGGTTACCTGGTAGCCATTCCCCTCAAAATAGCCGTCTCGACGGGTTTTCGCACCTATAATCTGGGCCAGTTCTTTGGCTACACTTGGCTTTTCAGCAATACAAACTTTCATTTTTTGAGTTCCAAATTTCAGGTTTCAAGTTCCAAATTGGGCTTTGGAGATTGATTATTCAATATTGGATAATTTCTTTTTTACAGGCACCCAGATTTCTTCTTCTGAGTCTGGATTATTCCCGCGGTATCTTTCGCCCATCAGCGCAAAATGCGGACGATTATCCACCAAGTATTCCGATTCAGGAATCCAGGTCTGGAAAATATATTGAAAGAAGGGTAGTGCGGCATTGGCAGATCCCTTATAGTTGAAAACGACATAAAGACCTTCGGGAATTTCCAGCTTTTCCATATCCTCCGGAATGTTGGTAAATTCAGCTACTTCAACGGCGGCCCACTTTTCAAACTCAATTTCAGGCGAAAACTTGTCGAAATATTGGTCTGATTCGAAAATCTGAACCGAATACAAAAAGTTGTTTTCAAGGTTTGTCACTTCCTTTCGCCGTGGCATAAATGATTGCCAAAGTTCAGGCGTTCGATCATGAATGACAGACATTTGTAACTTTTTCCCAATCAGTTTTTTAGTGCGAATGGTGACAAATCGAGCTTGCATTACAAATTACAGGTTTCTGAATAAAATTTGAAATTTGTTTGAACTCTCTAGCCTTATTATTAATGAGTTAAAAGTCTTATCCCATCTTCCTCCAGCGCGATAAATCTCTTTTTATAAAGGGCACCAATTGCAGCTTTAAAATTCTTTTTGCTGATTTTGAATGTCTTATAAATCTCTTCAGGCGAGCTTTTATCGGTTAATGGCAAAAAACCTTTGTTCTTTTGCAGTTCGCTAATAATGCGATCGACAAATGAGGTGATTTTTTCGTAGCCAATTTTATCCAACCGGAGGTCAATTTTTCCGTCAGTTCTTATTTTTTTTATATAGCCCTGAACTTTGTCTCCAGGATTTAATTCCTGAAAGACCTCGTTTTTGTACAAAATGCCCAGGTGGCTGTAGTCGATGATGGCATTGTAGCCCAAATCGGTTTCGTTAACAATGATGAGGTCAACTTCTTCATTTTCGTCGTAGTCAACCGGAATGTTGTCGAGGAACTGTTCGATTTTGGAAGAGGCGGCAATGCGCTTGCTGTCAGTGTCCAGATAAATATAAACCAAATATTTTTTACCAACTTCCATTGGTTTACGCTGTTCGCGGAAAGGCACAAACAAATCTTTAGGCAGTCCCCAGTTCAGGAAAGCGCCAACAGGAGTTACCGAAACGACTTCGAGCAAGGCAAACTCTTCCACTAATGCCAATGGCTTCTCTGTAGTGGCAATAAGCCGGTCTTCGGAATCGAGGTAAATAAATGACTCAATAAAATCGCCCAACATCGTTCCTTCAGGAACGTAACGTTTGGGCATCAGGATTTCACCCAGATCGCCGCCATCGAGATAAATACCAAAATCAAGTTCTTTCAGAACTTCCAGATGATTCAGTTTTCCTATTTGTGCCATAATGAGTTTCAAGTTTCAAGTTTAAAGTTCCAGGTCGGGTCTGTCATTCAAAAGTCACAGATATCCTTTGCCGTCTGCTTTAGCTGACGGGCATTTTCAGAGTTTATTCCCATCCCGATGCCAAAATATCGGCAATGTGAATGGGTTTAATCGGTAAATTGTTTTTCAGAATGTAGCCTTCAATGTTCATGATGCACGACGATTCGGTAGATACAATGTATTTGGCCCCGGTTTTCAGTGCATTTTCAACTTTCTGTTCGGTCATTGCCGATGAAATAGCAGTGAATTTTGCTGAGAACGTTCCGCCAAATCCGCAGCAGGTTTCGGTGTCTTCCATCTCAACCAGTTCCAAGCCTTTTACTTTCGACAGCAGCAGACGAGGTTCCTGACGAATACCATATTCGCGCAGCGCTGTGCAGGCATCGTGGTAACAAACCTTGTGCGGAAATTCAGCGCCAAAATCTGTAAATTTCAGGTGATTCACCAGGTAGTCAGTCAATTCAAACAGGTCGCGGTTCAGTCGTTGATAATCTTCGTAGCCCGGTTGTCCGTTTTTGAACAGATCAGGATAATAATTTTTAATGAAACCAGTACATGAAGCGGATGGACTGATAATATGTCGTTCGTTTGGAAAATCGCGGATGAATTTTTTAGCCAGCGTTTTTGTTTCGTCCCAGTAACCGCTGTTAAATGAGGGTTGTCCGCAGCAGGTTTGCTCCGGGTTGTAATTCACATCAAGGCCGGCTTTGCGAAGTAATTTTACCGTATTGAACGCGGTGTCAGGATAAATCTGATCGATAAAACAAGGTATAAATAAATCGACTGTCATAACCATTTCTAATTTGGATCGAAGGTACCAAAGACTTTCTTTAAAACAAAAAAGCTGCCCTTTTTGAGCAGCTTTTGCACGGGAGGAGCGACTCGAACGCCCGACACTCGGTTTTGGAGACCGATGCTCTACCAACTGAGCTACACCCGTATCCGTTTTGCGAGTGCAAATATAGTAATTAGTTTTTCACTACCTAATGAATTTTTAGCCTGAACCCGAATTTTTCTGAACAAAATCGGGCTTTTTAGTCTGACTTTTTCAAAATCAATCCGATAACGAAATCGATTTTTTTTGTTTCTTCTTGCTAAATTCTCCTGATTGAATTAAAAAAGCCATCCTTTTGCAAAGATGGCTTTCGATTTTACGAACAGTAATTGTTATCGAATCCTGATTTCTTTTGTTTTATCGCCAATGGTAAGCGTAGCAATGTTATCACAGTCGCCATTTCCATAGTTAATTGTCCAGCTGCGATTATTGCTTGTTACTACCGAAACCGTTCCACTTACGATGTGGTGGCATTCCATTTTAAAAACCAGTGGATCGGTTGAGCTTATTGTTTTGGTAACTTTCACTCCTGATCTTCGGGTGAATTCAACTGTTCCCCAACTCACAATCTGGTTATCGTTGCGGTTCAACAGGGCGTTTCGCTGATACTGACGGGTGATATTTGCCACACGTTGGGCTGTTCCTTCGCCATCTGGAAAGGTGATCGTGATATTTTCGGAAATAACAGCTGTGCGGATGTTGTTTTCCTGATCCTTACTAATGGTTTTCGAAATGCTACCTACAATTTTTTTACCGTCAACGGTGTAGTTGTCGAACGATTTATCTCTAACCGAAGGAAACGTAGTGAATGATGTTGATGTAACAATGATTTTTCCGGAGCGCACCTTGCCATCTTTTCCTGTGCATGAAGTGCCAAAGTCAATTGTAATTACCTGCGGATTTACATTTTTATTAACTGTTACAACCGGACAGTCGGTTAAATAATACGCGTTAACAAGACTAGCCGATTTCAATTGCGATGCATTTAAATCAATAGCTTCGTCAACCAATACATCAATGTCGGCAGCGGCTTCTTCAGCTTGTGTTTCCTGCAAACTTAATGTAGCTTCGTCTTCCGATGCCACCAGGTTTTCTTTCTGGCAAGAGCTAAATCCAATGAACATCAGGCATACTGCGATAAATAATTTTAATTGTTTCATAAGGCATTTATTTTAAGTTTTAAAATTGATTGATGACCTGTATGAAGCTGATTTGTGAAAGAAGTTAAATCGGGATTGGAGAAAAATCAAAGAATTTTTTTTGAAAAAATAGTCGTTGAAATTTAACCTTTATCTAGTTTTAGCATCGAACTCGTAAAAATCAGTCATTCCGGATAAGATAAATGAACGAAACGACCGACTGCTACTTGCTTGCACTCATAAATGACCCGGCCTCGAAAGACCGGGGTTTTATGCAACTGATGGAAGCCTACCAAAAGCCCTTGTACTGGCATATTCGCAGGTTGGTGGTTTCGCACGAGGATGCTGAAGATATTTTGCAGGAAACGTTCATCAATGTGTATCGGTTTGTTGACTCGTTTAAAGGCGAGAGCCGGATTTTCACTTGGCTTTACCGGATTGCAACCAACGAGTGCATCAAGCATTTCAGGAAGAACAAAAACTGGCTGAAGAAGGCCGAAGCGATTACTGAAAAAATGCTGAGCGATTTTACCGGAACCGATGCCGACAACAGCGAGGTGATGCTGGTAAAGTTTCAGCAGGCCATCTTACAGCTTCCTGAAAAACAGAAGCTTGTATTTAATCTGCGCTATTACGACGAACTGAGCTACGAAGAAATCAGCCAGATTACTGATTCTACGGTGAGTACGCTGAAAACCAATTACCATTATGCCAGCGAAAAAATTAAACAATATTTGGTTGAACATGCCTGAATTTAAAAACGAGTAGTATGGAACCGATCGATGAATTTAAGGGAATAGGGAAGAAGCTGCCGTATAAGGCTCCCGACGATTTTTTTGAAAACGTGGCCAGTAAAACGCTGTATGAAGCTAAACTGCGTGATCGGAAATCGCGCAAAACAATTTATTTGTGGCGATCGGTGGCTGTTGCGGCTTCGCTTGCTGCGGTTGGAATAGTTGGATATTTCATGCTTCAGGACGACAGTAAGCCTGAAGTTCAGATTGTCGTTCAGGATAGTAAACCGGTAATTCAGCCAATTGTCGGAACTGAGGTTGTTCAACCTTCGGTTGACACTCTTCCGGCAAAAAAAGTAATCAGTCAGGAAAAAGTACAGCCTGCTGTTGTAAAAGAAGAACCAAGTGAAAATATGGATGAAATTCTAGCCGATTTAACTGAAGAAGAATTACTTCAGATGGCTGCAATGATAAAAACTGATCCGTTTTCTGGAGAATTTGAACAATAAAAAACAAAAAAATGAAAAATATAGTTGCAGTAGTGCTTTTTGTAGCAGCGTTAGTTGCTGGTCTGAATGCTGAATCGCAAAACTTTGACCGGTTCCCGAGATTACGCGAACGCATTACCCAGGCGAAATTACGCGAGATAAAAGAAAGCCTTAAGCTCGATCAGGCTACTTTCGACAGATTTAGGCCTGTTTACGTGCGGTACGAGCAGGAAGTGACTTCAATCGATTTTCGCAAGATGGGGCGTCTCATGAAAGTTGATGCCGATAGCCTTTCGGCAAAAGAAGCAGACCAGTTAATTGTTAATCAGATTGATGCCGCCAAGCGCCTGGTGCAGATTCGGGAAAAGTATTACCATGAATTTAAGCAAGTTCTTGCTCCGCAACAAATTATAAAACTCTACCAAACAGAGGCTGAACTGCGCAAAAAAGTAATGCAGGAAATCAAGCGAAGGCAAAATTTGTAGGTGAAGCTTTTGACTGAATTGTTTCTGTTTTGCTGGTTTGTTTGCTAATTTCACAAGCAATAAAACCAACAACGATGGGTAGCAGAACTTCCATTGGTATTGAGAAAAATATGATTATTATTTTCGGGGTAACTCTGGTTGCTGTAATGGGCATTTCGAGCATTACTCCGGCTTTTCCGGGGATTATCAAATACTTTGGAATCTCTACACAGGAAGTAGGTTTACTCATTGCGGCCTTTACTCTTCCCGGAATATTTCTGACGCCGGTAACAGGTATTCTGGCTGATCGATATGGCCGGAAACTGGTGTTGATTCCTTCACTTTTTTTATTTGGCATTGCTGGGTTCCTTTGTTCGTTTATGAACGATTTTCATTCGCTGCTTTTCTTTCTTTTTATTGAAGGAATTGGTGCAGCGGGTCTTTCCAGCATTAATATTACGCTCATTGGTGATTTGTTTTCAGGCGAAAAACGTACGGCTCTGATGGGCTACAATGCCAGTATTTTGAGCATCGGTACTGCTGCATATCCCGCTTTGGGCGGATTTATCGCTGCGTTCGGATGGCGTTATGTATTTTATTTGCCGCTACTGGCTATCCCTCTGGGTTTCTTTGTCCTTTATGGCTTAAATAATCCGGAGCCCAAAGATCATCAGGGGATTGGTGAGTATTTTCGCCGAATCTGGAAAAACATTAATCAGCGAAGTGTCTGGGGAATTTTTCTTGTAAATGCATTGGTTTTTATTCTGCTTTATGGATCTTACCTAACTTATTTCCCAGTAATGCTGGCCGATCGGCTTGAGGCGAGTTCTATTCATATTGGGTTAGTGATGTCGGTTATGTCGCTGGTTACAGCAAGCACATCTTCACAGTTGGGACGAATTAACAAGCTTTTACCATCAAAGTCAGTTCTGCTGTGCGGTTCGGTTTTTTATTTCCTGTCGATGCTTTTACTGGTTTTCAGCCATAGCTGGTTCCAGGTTGTCTTATCTGTGATTGTTTTTGGGCTAGGCCATGGCTTATTGGTTCCATCCATTCAAAACCTGCTTGTAGGCTATGCGTCGATTAAAGAAAGAGCGGCTTTTATGTCGGTAAACAGTATGGTATTGCGTATTGGCCAAACATTCGGGCCGTTGGTTATAGGCCTTTTTTACACACTTGGCCGGTTAAACGGTGCCTTTTGGGGTGGAGCTCTAGTTGCAGTTATAATGTTTCTTGCCATTCTGTTCATGCAGAGCAGTGATGGAGCAAAATCTCCGGTCAGTAAGTGAGTTAACGTTAAATTAAAAACTGACAGAATATTAAAACCATTGATATTCTATGGCAAAATAGTTTTACATTTGTTTAATTAATCAATTGATTAAATCATTCATTTAAAAATGAAAAAAGACCGGAATACCGAACAGGATATTATTGAAGCAGCGCGACTGGTTTTTCAGGAGAAAGGCTTTAAGGAAGCGACCATGCGCGATATTGCCGCACGGGCCAACATCAACATGGCCATGGTGCATTACTATTTCAGGTCGAAGGAAAATCTCTTTTTCATGATTTTGGATGAAGCTTTCAGGTTGCTGGTCGAGAAAATTGTGACTGTATTAACCAATGAAGAGTTGGACATCTTTGAAAAAATCAGGACAATCGTTCGCGAATACATCACATTTTTTAGCGAAAAGCCTTTTCTGCCACAGTTTCTGATGGGAGAGGTTATCCGGAATCCGGAATGGATTGGGAAACGGATGCTTGAGAATATGAGTTTTTTAACCGTTTTCCGCACGTTTTCCGAGCAACTTGAAAAGGAGTATGAAAAAGGAACAATCCGACAAATTTCGGCTCTTTCGCTGCTGCTGAATATCATTTCGTTGTGCGTTTTTCCGGCAATTATTAAGCCAATGGCTTACCAGGTAAACGATTGCGATAACTCAGTTTTCGATCTGGTCATTGAAGACCGGAAAACGGAAGTAGCCGATTTTATTATTAAAGCCATTAAGGTTTAAAAAATTTGTTTTTGAATTAATCAAGCGATTAATTCAATTGATTGATGAATGTAATTGGTTGTTGATTTGTTTTTTATGTGTTGTGTTTGCTGATTGTTATGCCATGAAATTTTAAGCAACAGGCACGTCTATATAAATTTTGTTGGTTACTAACCAAAATGTTCAGATGTGAAAACAAAGATATTTGTAAAGGAGAAGTTCTCTTCTCTGAATGATTTTGTCAGGCAAATACCTGATAATTATGCGGATGTTGGAACTGAGATTTATTCTGGACGAAACGATGTTCGTGTGATAAATTTAAACGGACTGGTGTTAGCGGTTAAGTATTTTAAAAAATTAACGCTGGCAAATCGTTATATTTATGCAACGATACGAAAATCAAAAGCACAAAGGGCATTTGAACATACCGAATGGCTTTTGGGTCAGGGAATAAGTTCTCCGGAAAATGTGGCTTACGTCAATTGCTATAAGTTTGGAATGTTGCATAAGTCGTATTACATAAGTCTGTATTCGGGTTATAAACCACTTAAAGATATGCTGTCGTTACCAATTTCTGAATCGGAGGAAGGGTTGAAGGCATTTGCCCGGTTTACCTATAAGATTCATAAAGCTGGAGTATTTCACCACGACTATTCAATAAATAATGTTTTGTACTCAAAAGTCGATAATCAATACGATTTTTCGCTGATTGACAATAACCGGCTGAAAACCTCTGACTATTCATTCAGGAAAGGAATGAAAAACCTGAACCGGATGGCCATTCCGGTTGAAGGGATGGGCATTGTTGCTGCTGAGTATGCAAGGGTGTCGGGAGCAAATGATTTGGAAATTTTAAATGCAATGACACTTACCCGCTTGTTTTATCAGGCCCGCATAGCCCTGAAATATTGGGTAAAAACTCCGTTACGTTTATTTAAAAGATTATATAAAACAACAAAATATGGATTTTGAGTTAACTGTAATCATTCCGGTTTACAATGAGGAAGATAATCTGGAAAGGGTGTATCTCCGGATGAATGAGTTTATGAAATCGGCCGTAAAAAAGACAAAAGTATTATTTGTGAACGACGGATCGAAAGATGGTAGCTTAGCTAAAATTAAAGAAATATGTACCCGATCAGCTTCCTTTACCTATTGCTCTTTTGACCGGAATTATGGTCTGAGTGCCGCTATTAAAGCGGGTTTCGACCATTCAGATACGACATGGACCGGATATATTGATGCCGATTTGCAAACTTCTCCTGATGATTTTAATATCCTTCTGGGACTTACGGATAAGTATGATTTAATTACCGGGGTTAGAAGTAACCGAAAAGATTCATTTGTGAAAAACCTTTCATCGCTGATTGCTAACGGAATACGCAGGGCATTTACACACGATGGTATGGATGATACCGGTTGCCCGCTTAAAATTATCAGAACCGATATGGCGAAGCGAATCCCCATGTTTAACGGGCTTCACCGGTTTCTTCCGGCAATGATTTTACTTCAGAACGGTCGGATATTTCAGGTTCCGGTGCAACATTTTCCACGAGTAGCAGGAAAGTCGAAATATAACCTGTGGAACCGGTTGTTTGGGCCACTCATGGACTGTTTTGCTTACCTCTGGATGAAGAGGAAGTATATAAATTACAGTATTGAAGAATCAAAACTTTAGTATTTATGACCCATTGGCTTGTTTTTGGACTTGGATTTTTGGCGCAGGGATTATTCTCAAGCCGCATTTTTTTACAATGGATCATTTCTGAAAAGCACAAGAAAGTACTTACGCCCAATTTGTTCTGGGAAATCAGCCTGTTTGCATCCTGCCTTTTGTTTATTTATGGTTATCTGCGCGACGATTTTGCTATTATGTTGGGGCAGGTCATTACCTATTACATTTACGTGAGAAATATTCAGTTGGAACGCGAATGGGAAAAAAAGCCACGCTGGCTTCGCATTTTTATCTATTTGTTTCCCGCAATTATTCTCATCTACGGATACAATAACAATGTGCTCGATCGTGTAAACCTGTTTAGCAACGAGGATATTCCTTTGTTTTTGATGGTTTTAGGCATTGTTTCACAGGTGCTGTTTACGCTTCGGTTTGTATATCAATGGCTTTACTCCGAGTCGAAGCAGGAATCGTTGCTTCCGATGGGATTTTGGCTTTTAAGCCTCATTGGCTCTCTGCTCATTTTTATCTATGCTGTATTCCGGCGCGATCCGGTACTTTTTATTGGTCATCTTTCAGGAATCATTATCTATTCCAGAAATATGATTATAATGAAGAAATATGGCAACTAATTCGTTTTCAGTCAGGCAGTCTGTTCTATTATTTTTTATTTGCGCCACATTGTTATTTGCGGGGCTCGATAAGCTTGAAGTGAATATCATGGAAGCCCGAAACTTTGTATCGGCGCGCGAAATGATTCAAAACCACGAGTATTTACTGACTACTTTAAATAATCAGCCACGGTACGAAAAACCGCCGCTTCCAACATGGCTGACTGCCATTTCAGGAGCTGTTTTTGGCTTCGATTCGCTTTTTGCCATGCGGTTGCCGGTTGTATTAATTACAATTTTACTCGTTTTTGCATTTTATTCCTTTTCCGGAAAACTGGAATTCGACTCAAAACACGCACTGCAAAACGGTTTGATCCTGATTACTTCATTTTACGTGTTCTTTGCCGGGCGCGATAATCAGTGGGATATGTACACGCACAGCTTTATGATGGTGTGTATTTTATTCCTCTGGAAACTATTTCAGGATAATGCAAACCAATGGCGAAACAGTCTGCTTGCCGGCTTATTTCTTGGTTTTTCGATTTTAAGTAAAGGCCCGGTTTCGTTTTACGCGTTGTTGCTTCCGTTTCTGATTAGTTATGGAATTGTATATCGTATACCATTTCGAAAAAAATGGATTTATTTTACCGGAACGCTTCTTTCCGGATTAGTCATAGGCTCCTCGTGGTATATTTATGTTCGAATAAAGGATCCGGTGGCCTTTCAAACCATTGCATCCCGCGAAACGGAAAACTGGTCAACATACGAGGTAAAACCGTTTTACTATTACTGGAGTTTCTTTTTGCAAAGTGGATTGTGGGCTATTCTCTCCCTGGTCTCCCTAATTTATCCATACCTGAAAACCCGCATAAATGACCTGAAAGCATATCGCTTTGCATTTTTCTGGACTTTATTGGCATTGGTCTTTCTTTCCGCTATTCCTGAGAAGAAGGTCAGGTATTTGGTTCCGGTGCTCATTCCACTGGCTTTAACTACTGGTTTTTATACCGAATATTTGATTCGAAGCTTTAAGGACAGTATGATGAAATGGGAAAGAATTCCAGTTTATTTTTCATCTGGACTAATTGCCTTGATTGGCTTTGCATATCCTTTTGCTCTGTTTCTTGTGCTGAAAGAAAATCTGACATCACACATTTGGATCGGAGTTTTCACCTCTGCTTTAATGATTGGGTGCGCTACTTTTATTGTCAAAGGGTTGATAAGCAAAAATTTCAGAATAGTTTTTTATTCCATGATTGCTCTTTTTGCAACTGTGGTTATTGGGCTTACGTCGCTTTATAACGAGGTGGTTAATAATCCAAATTATGCATCAGCGAGTTATGCTCTGAAGTTTGAAAAGGATTATCAGATAAAGACTTACAGCCTGTCAGCTGTGGCGCCAGAGGTTGTTTGGGATTTTGGCAAACCTATCCCTATACTTGAACAAAAGGGCGATTGGATTTCTTTTCCTGCTGAAAAGCAATTTGGACTTATGGTTGATATGAAAGACTCAACGATGGTGAAAGGACTATCTACTCAATTTAACATCAAGAAGTTGTATCGGGTTAATCTACACTACAAAAAGAGTATGAAAGACCGGTTAGTGAAAGATTATTATCTTTTTTCAAAGAACCAGAAGTAAGAAAATATGAGCAAAAAGAAAGGCAAATACAGTTTTAAAGTATTTGCCTTTCAGTAAATTATGAGTTAATACGCTTATTCCAGATAAGTATATCCGTACAATCCGGAGCGGTAGTTCGATAAAAATTCTTTTCCTTCTTCAGCCGAGATGATTCCCGATTTAACCGAAGTTGTCACCCAGGTTTCAACAGTGCGAACCAATTTCTTGGCATTATACTGAACGTAGTCAAGAACTTCGGCAACAGTTTCTCCATCAATGATTTGGTCTATACTGTAGCCCTTATCGCTTACCGAAATGTGTACCGCATTGGTGTCGCCAAACAGGTTGTGCAAGTCGCCCAGAATTTCCTGGTAGGCGCCAACTAAAAATACGCCGATATAATATGGTTCCCTGTTTTTCAAAGAGTGAACGGGCAGGTAATACGAGAAATTCCGGGTAGAAATGAAGTTGTCGATTTTACCATCGGAGTCGCAGGTAATGTCCTGAAGTGTGGCCGAGCGTTCCGGCTTTTCATCCAGTCGTTGAATAGGGATGATAGGGAAAATCTGATCAATAGCCCACGAATCGGGTAGAGACTGAAACAGTGAGAAGTTGCAGAAATATTTGTCCGACAGTAACTTGGGCAAATAAAGTAACTCTTCAGGAATATGTTTCAGTTCGCTGGTCATCTGATGAATTTCACGTGTGATTGACCAGAACAAGCGTTCAATCTGCGCACGGGTTTTCAGATCGAGCATGCCGAGGCTGAATAAATCGAGCGCTTCTTCACGTATCTGCTGCGAATCGTGCCAGGTTTCGAGCATACGTGGCTGATTAATCTGTTCCCATAACGAGAATAATTCTTTAACCAGTTCGTGGTCGTCTTCCTGTGGCTGTTCCTCTTCGCTCATGGTTGGAAGAGTTGCCGTTTCAAGAACCTCAAAAATCAGAACCGAATGGTGCGCAGTTAGCGAACGACCCGATTCGGTAATAATGTTTGGGTGCGGAATATTGTTCTTATCGCTGGCGTCAACCATTGTTGCAATGGCATCGTTTACATACTCCTGAATGCTGTAGTTAACGCTGCTTTCGCTGCTCGACGAGCGGGTTCCGTCGTAATCAACACCTAAACCACCACCAATATCCACGAATTCTACGTTAAAACCTTTCAGATATAACTGCACATAGAATTGTGACGCTTCGCGCATGGCAATTTTGATACGGCGTATTTTTGTAACCTGACTTCCGATGTGAAAATGCACCAGTTTCAGGCAATCTTTCATTTCTTTTTTCTCCAGAATGTCAAGGGCTTCGAGTAGTTCACTTGAAGTTAAACCGAACTTACTGGCATCGCCACCTGAGTCTTCCCATTTGCCACTTCCTGAGCTTGCAAGCTTAATGCGAATGCCTAGATTTGGCTTAACTCGAAGTCTATTCGCAACCTTAATGATCAATTTCAATTCGTTGAGCTTCTCAACTACCAGGTAAATGCGACGTCCCATCTTTTGGGCGAGAAGCGCCAGCTCGATGTAATCTTCATCTTTATACCCATTACAAACAATCAGCGAATCGTTGTCGGTGTTGATGGCGATAACGGCGTGCAATTCGGGTTTCGAACCTGCCTCCAGACCAATATTGAATTTTTTACCATGGCCAACAATTTCTTCAACCACCGGGCGCATCTGATTTACCTTGATGGGGTAAATGATAAAATTTTGGGCTTTGTATTCATACTCTTCGGCTGCAGTTTTAAAGCAACTGGCCATTTTTTCAATCCGGTTGTCCAGAATGTCAGGGAAGCGAAGCAGCATAGGAGCCGACACATCCCGAAGCTGAAGTTCTTCAACCAATTCGTGAAGGTCAACCTGTATTCCATTCTTTTTAGGAGTTACAGTTACGTGCCCTTTTTCATTGATAGAAAAAAAGTTGATCCCCCAACCATTGATGTTGTAGAGTTCAGCCGAGTCTTCAATACGCCATTTTCTCATTAAGGAAAAATTAATTGTGTGTTTATACTCATTTTTGATGCCCTCTCAGTGGCATTTCTCTCATTTTTTGCTTCTGAAAAACTAATTTCTGAAAAATAACAAAGCAAACAGCTTTGGGTTGTCAGGTGCTGAATAAAAACTTAATCAGAAAAAACTCCTGAAATCCGCGCCAGTTCTGTTCGCCCCACGATTTTTCGTGCGGGGTAAATGTAATAAAATATTAAAAGTGATTTTAATTTTTTAAATCAATGAGCAGGAATTAAGGATCCGACTATACAAAAAGTCAGGATCCTTTGAATATTAGTTGCTTAGAACATTTGCAGGCTGTGCAGTCGTTTATAACGGCCATCCAGCTGAATCAGCTCGTCGTGAGTGCCTCGTTCAATAATTTCACCTTCATGGAAAACACAAATCAGGTCGGCATTTCTGACGGTTGACAACCGGTGCGCAATAACCACTGATGTGCGGTTTTTCATCAGGTTTTCAAGCGCATTTTGCACCAGTCGTTCCGATTCGGTGTCCAACGCTGAAGTTGCTTCATCCAGAATCAATACCGGTGGATTTTTCAGAATGGCGCGGGCAATGCTCAAACGTTGGCGTTGGCCACCGGAAAGTTTACTTCCGCGGTCGCCAATAACTGTATCGTATCCATGTTCGGTTTCAATAATGAAATCGTGTGCGTTGGCTACTTTGGCAGCAGCAATCACTTCGGTCATCGTTGTGTTTTCAACGCCAAAAGCGATGTTGTTGTAAATGGTATCGTTAAACAGAATAGCTTCCTGATTGACATTGCCCATCAAATCACGTAAGTCGTGTAATTTTAAGTCCCGAATGTCGATTCCGTCAATGAGGATTTGTCCGCCAATGACATCGTAGAAACGGGGTAATAAATCGACAAAAGTGGTTTTTCCGCTGCCTGACTGACCAACCAATGCAATGGTTTTTCCTTTTTCGATGGTGAGCGAAACATTGTTCAGAACGATTTTTTCGTCGTAAGCAAAAGTCACATTCCGGTACTCAATTGAGCTTTTCAGTGTTGCGATCTTTTGAGCATCAGTTTTTTCTGGAATGGTCACGTCAGCTAAAAGAACTTTATCGATACGGTCCATCGAAGCCAAACCTTTCTGAATGCTGTAAAGTGCTTGGGTAAAGGCTTTTGCCGGATTTATGATTTGATAGAAGATAGCGATGTAGGCAATAAATTCAGGACCGGAAAGTTCGCTGTTTTTGCTCAGGATAAGTGTTCCGCCAAACCAAACAACAACGATGATGACGATTGTACCAAGTAGTTCGCTCAACGGGTGTGCCAGCTCGCGCCGACGCATCAGTCGGTTCATAATCCGGCGATAATCGTGCAGTTCCTCGTCGAAACGGGCATTCATTTTCTTTTCAGCATTGAAAGCTTTAATGATGCGTAAGCCACCAAGAGTTTCTTCAACAACAGTCAGAATCATTCCCATTTTATCCTGTCCTTCGCGCGATACTTTTTTGAGCGATTTTCCAACTCGGCCAATAGCAATGCCAGCGATTGGCAACACCAGGAAAATAAACAACGTCATTGTTGGACTCATGATCAGCATTGAGACCAATAAAACAACGATGATGACCGGGTTTTTCAGGAACATATCGAGCGACGACATGATGGAGTTTTCCACTTCAGTAACGTCGCCGGTGATGCGCGAAATGATGTCGCCTTTGCGCTCTTCAGAGAAGAATGGCAATGCCAGTCGCAGTATTTTGCTATAGATTTGTTCGCGGATGTCTTTCACCACGCCATTCCGGATATAAACTGCCTGATAAGCTCCCAGGTAATAAAAACCAACCTTAAGCATCGTGGTGATAATGGTGAAAATACCAATAAACAACAGGGTTAATCCGGCTCCATTTGCAATTTTAAATGCAGTAATGTGATAATAGACGTTGTTTGTTATAATATCCGTAGAAAAACTCCAGGGTCTTAATTCAAGCACATCTTTTGACGAATCGAAAAGGATTTGAAGGATAGGAATCAGGGTTGTTACTGATACAACAGTGAATATTGCTGATAAGAGGTTGAACAGAAAGTTGAGAGCCAATTCCCGTTTATATGGTGGAATGAATCGCTTTAAAATCTTGAAAAAATCCTTCATGGACGTATTTGTTCGATGTGTGCTGAGTAATAAAACTTTAAAAATGAATGTTTTATTGTACTAAAATATTCCGGTATAATTCTGAGGTGTGATTTTTTTCAGTTCGGCTTTCAACGAATCAGAAATTTCAAGTGTATCAATAAACTCATGAATGGCCTGCTGATCAATTTTGCGGTTTACACGGGTTAAATTGCGCAATGCTTCGTAAGGGTTTGGATAACCTTCGCGGCGCAAAATGGTTTGAATGGCTTCGGCAACTACTGGCCAGTTCTTTTCCAGATCGGCTTCAATCGCATCAGTATTAATGAGCAGTTTGTTAAGCCCGCGCATGGTCGAATTTACCGAAATAAGGGTGTGAGCAAACGGAACGCCGATGTTGCGTAAAACAGTCGAATCGGTGAGGTCGCGTTGCAGGCGCGAAACTGGTAGCTTGTTGGCTAAGTGCTCGAAAATTGCATTGGCTAGACCGATGTTTCCTTCTGAATTCTCGAAATCAATCGGGTTAACTTTATGCGGCATGGCCGAGGATCCCACTTCGCCGGCTTTGATTCTCTGCTTGAAATATTCCATCGAAATGTAGGTCCACATGTCGCGGTTCAGGTCCATGATGATGTTGTTCACGCGTTTCATTGCATCGAAAATGGCTGCATGATTGTCGTAATTGGCAATTTGCGTGGTGTATTGTGCACGCTCCAAACCTAAATATTTCTTCAGAAAATGGTTCCCGAAAGCTTTCCAGCTGATTTCGGGATATGCTATTTGGTGCGCATTGAAATTTCCGGTGGCACCTCCAAATTTGGCGTCGCAATTAATGCTTTTCAGTTGATTGAGCTGAATTTTCAGACGTTCAGAAAATACGCGGATTTCCTTGCCCAGATTGGTTGGTGAGGCTGGTTGCCCGTGTGTTTTGGCCAGCATCGGAATGTTTTTCCATTCTTCGGCCATTTCGTCGAGTTTGTCAACCAAATCGTTGATGGCCGGAAAGTATTCGTTATCCAGCGCATCGTGAATCGATTTCGGAACAGCGGTATTATTGATGTCCTGTGAGGTTAATCCAAAGTGAATGAACTCTTTGTAAGCCTGAATGCCTAATTTGTCGAATTCTTCTTTCAGGAAATATTCAACAGCTTTTACGTCGTGGTTGGTTATTTTTTCGATGTCTTTAATGCGTTGGGCATCCTCAACCGAGAAGTTTTCAACAATTTTCCGCAGCGCACTGAAAACGTTTTTGTCGAACTCTGCGAGCTGGGGCAGCGGTAATTCGCACAAAGCAATAAAGTATTCAACTTCAACCAGTACGCGGTATCTGATCAGTGCAAATTCAGAAAAATAAAGCTGAAGGTTTTCTACTTTTGAACGGTAACGGCCATCAATAGGCGATATAGCTGTAAGTAAATTCAATTCCATATTTTGATTTTTTTTCGAGCCGTAAAGGTAGGAAAAATTGTGATTGGGAAGAGGTGCGGTTATGCATTGCAATGCCCGAAATCATTCGCCAAATAAACAACTGAAACTGAAAGTTTTCAGTTTATTTTTCACTTTCGTATGGGTCAATCTTTTTATTAAGTAAATTTGGGAAAACACAAACAAAGCTTATGAAAGGAATACATCTGTTGTCGGTATTTGTTTTTTTATCATTGTTGGGTTGTTCAGGCACTTCAAATCAGGTGATTGATAAAACTACAGTTAAAACGCTCGACCTGAACCGTTACCTCGGAACCTGGTACGAAATTGCACGTTTCCCGCATTCATTTGAGAAAAATCTGGTAGGTGTTACTGCTACTTACAGCATGCGCGACGATGGAAAAATCAGAGTGATCAACCAGGGATACAAAAATACACTCGATGGAGAACTTTCTGTAGCCGAGGGAAAGGCTAAGATTCCGGATAACGCTGATCCCGGAAAGCTGAAAGTTTCCTTCTTCTGGATTTTTTATGGCGATTATTATGTGCTTGAATTAGACGAAAACTACCAGTATGTGATGATTGGAAGTTCGACTCCGAAATACTTTTGGATTCTATGCCGTACTCCGCAAATGGCTCCTGAAGTTTACGAGATGCTGCTCGGAAAAGCACGGAAGCGTGGCTACAATCTCGATCAATTGGTCAAAGTTCCGCAACGCGGGATATAATCTTAAATTAAAGTTCAATTATGAGATTTTTGTTTGTTATTTCTGAGAAAAAACTACTTATGCTCCTCATTTTTAGTCTGTTGTTCGGTTTGTGCGAATCGTTTGCTCAGTCCGGAATTCCGAAGAAGAATGAGACTCAATTAAAGCAAAAACTTGTTTACAAGTTCAACATCAAGGAAAACATTGCACCGGCAATCTGGCGGCAAACCCGGCAGGCTTTTGCTGAAGCCGACAGTATGAAAGCCGATTTATTTCTGATTCACATGAATACCTATGGGGGCACAGTGGTTGATGCTGATTCGATTCGTACCCGTATTTTACACAGCAAAATTCCGGTTGTGGTTTTTGTCGATAATAATGCCGCATCGGCCGGGGCGCTTATTTCCATTGCCTGCGACCGGATTTATATGCGTAGCGGAGCTTCGCTTGGAGCCGCAACTGTTGTTAATCAAACGGGCGAAAAGATGCCCGATAAATATCAGTCGTACATGCGGGCAACAATGCGTGCAACAGCCGAGGCTCACGGGAAAGACACTATTATCAACGGTCAGGATACAACTTATCGCTGGAAGCGCGACCCTATAATTGCCGAAGCAATGGTTGACGAGCGCGTGTACATTCCGAATGTAATTGATTCGGGGAAGATATTGACTTTTACTCCTTTGGAAGCACAAAAGAACCACTATTGTGAAGGGATTTGCGAAACAGTTAACGATGTGCTGAAAAAAGAAAAGATAGAAAATGCCCGGATCGTAGAATATAAGCCTACTGCTATCGAAAAATTTATTGGGTTTATGATTAATCCAATAGTTTCAGGTATTCTGATTATGTTGATTTTAGGTGGAATCTATTTCGAAATGCAATCACCGGGCATTGGGTTCGCGCTGTTGGTGGCCATTGTTGGGGCCGTCCTGTACTTTTCGCCATTGTATCTCGAAGGATTGGCTGCTAACTGGGAAATCCTGATTTTTGTAATTGGCCTGATCCTGATTGCACTCGAGATTTTTGTGGTTCCCGGGTTTGGAATTACAGGTATTTCAGGAATTACGCTTGCTTTTTCAGGATTGGTACTGAGTCTTGTCAAGAATGTCAATTTTTCGTTTGACGAAGTGAATGGAAACGATTTGCTGATTGCCGTTTTAACTGTTTTTATCGGCACGATTGGCGGAATTGGACTGGCATTTTACCTGGGCCAGAAAATGTTTACCGCCGAAACCGGACGATTTGCCCATCTTTCGCTCAAAGAAGTGATGAGCACGGAACGTGGATTTTTGGGCGTTGATTCAGAATTACTTCAGCTGAAAGGAAAACAAGGCGTGGCTGTAACCGTTTTGCGCCCTTCAGGAAAAGTGAATGTCGATGGCCAGATTCATGACGCAATAGCCGTTTCGGGAATGATTGATAAAGACTCAGTAATCGTTGTGGTTCGCGTTGAAGCAGCCCAATTATATGTCGAAAAGGCGTAAATATGGATAATTAGTCAATCGAATATTCGGCTGAAATTACAACTCTCACTTTCTTGTATAAATCGTTGGTTCCTGATGCATAACCACCTTCACCACCCGAGAGCGAGGCTGTGCGGTCAACAATCGTGAAAAGTCCCTGGGTAGCTTTTTTTAGCTGACCAAGTTTCGAATTGTTTTCAGTGGCAAACTGTTCAGCTGCTTTTCGTGCATTTTGGGTGGCTTCGGTAATCATTTCCGGTTTAATGTCGTTCAGCTTGGTGAAATAAAACTGCAGCGGATTTCCGTAATCGCTGTTCGACAGGAAAACACCTACCTGAAGCAACTCGCCGGTCATCCGGCTCACTTTCTGAATCAGGTCAACATTGTTGCTTCTGATCTGGAAGTTTTGGGTAATCAGGTAGCGAAAAGCATTTCCCTGCTGAAAGTTGTCGTATTGCTGGGCTTTTTTGTCAATAACATTGATTCCTTCCACAATGATTTCTTCCTGTTTGATCTGATTCTGAATCAGGAAATCGATCACCTTGTTTTTGGCAGCATCAATGGCTTTGCTTCCTTCCATCAGGTCGTTGTTGGCCATGCGGGTCTGAATAATCCAAACGGCCAGATCGGCTTTTACTTCCCGTTCCGAGAAACCTTTCACACTAACACTGCGGTCTTCGGTTTTAAAGCGCTGTAACGACCGTCCGATAAGCAAAGCACCAATACCGAAACTAATAACAAAAGCAATCGAAGCAATCCAAATTCCTGAAGTTTTCATTGTGTTCTGTTTTGAATGTTATTGCCCGTTTTACATATTTCGTGCCAAAGGCTTGGCGAAAAGCACCAATTATTTTCCAAATCGAGAAAATGCATCCTCCATGATAACGGCTGTTGCAGTTGCGCCACAACGAGCGCATCCTGCTGCCTGAACAGCAAGCAATTGATCGAGGGTGCGCACACCACCGGCTGCTTTAACTTTCACTTTTGAGCCAACGCTTTTCTTCATCAGCTCCAAAACCGGAAGTGTGGCGCCTTTGTAGTTATAGTCACCATTCGGTTGTTTCACAAATCCAAAACCCGAAGAAGTTTTTACAAAGTCGGCTCCAACTTCAGTGCAAATCTGGCAAAGCCTTATAATGTCTGCTTCTTTGGTCACATAATCGGTTTCGAAAATCACTTTTACAATGGCGCGATGCTGGTGACAAATATCGGTTACAGCTTTGATCTCCTTGGTGATGTAATCCCAGTCGCCCTGCAAAGCCTTGCCAATGTTGATAACCATATCAATTTCAACGGCTCCGTCGTTACATGCGGCTTCTGCTTCAAAAACTTTAACCGCAATAGATGAATTTCCGGCCGGAAAGCCAATAACGCAGCCAACCAGCACTTCGCTACCTTTCAGAATTTCGGCAGCCTGTTTTACTGCGTATGGTTTTACACAAACAGATGCAACATCGTATTTCAGAGCAACTGCACATTCGCGACGCAAGTCTTCATCGGTTAAGGTTGGATGAAGGATTGAGTGATCGATCATTTTAGCCAGTTGGTAAACGGTTTCGTTCATAGTTGGTGGTTTAGAGGATTTCGAGGAGTTTTGAAATTTCCGATATGGTAATAAATGAATGTTTTTCGGTTGATCCGTGATGTTTCTCGTGTTGCCAGGTTACTTCAAACGGTACGTGTACCGCCTTGGCACCAATATTCATCACCGGCAAAATATCCGACTTTATTGAGTTCCCGATCATCAGAAATTCGTGTGGCTCAATATCGAGGTGGGCGAGGAGCTTTCGGTAGTTATTTTCATGTTTGTCGCTCATTATCTCGATGTGATGGAAATAGCCAATCAGTCCCGATTTTTGCAGTTTTCGCTCCTGGTCGAGCAAATCGCCTTTGGTAGCCAGTATCAGTTTATATTTTCTCTGCAGAAGTTGCAGCACCCGTTCAACACCATCAAGCAATTCAATAGGCATTTCGAGCAGCGTTTTGCCAATGTCAATGATCTGGCTGATTTCTTCAGACGTAATTTTGCCATCGGTTACGTGGATTGCCGTTTCAATCATCGATAAAATGAAGCCTTTTGCACCGTACCCGTATATTTCGAGGTTTTGCATTTCGGTTTGAAACAAGACTTTCGACGTTTCGGTTTCCGGAAAGTGTGGTTTCAGTATTTGGCAAAATTTCTTCTCATCATCCTGGTAAAACGGTTCGTTAACCCAGAGTGTGTCGTCGGCATCGAAGCCAATTACTTTTATTGTGTTCTTCATCAGCTTTGCAGATTAGTTGATTGCTTGTTGTCGAGGTATTGGGTTAATGATTGGTACGCTTTTGCCAACAGATAACCGTAACCAATCCCGATAACGACGCCAGTAATAACATCGCCCGGATAGTGTACCCCGTTGTAAATGCGGCTGTAGGCCACCAGTGTTGCCCATGCAAACATCCAGTATTTTAATATCCTGAATTTTTGATCGAGCACAAAGCATAGAAATGTTGCCAGCCCAAAAACATTGGCGGCATGAGACGAAGCATATCCATATAAACCTCCTGGTCCGGCTTTACTCAGGTGAACCAGATTCATCAGCGCCGGATCGTGCGATGGCCGTAGCCGCTGAACGGTATTTTTCAGTAATCCTGAAGCGGTTTGATCGCATAAAACAATGACCACAGCAATAAAGACCAACATGAGGACTCCCTGCATTTTGTATCGCCTGATGATCAGGAAAACAATCAACAGGTACATGGGTAACCACACGAGCTTATCGCTCAGCCAATACATAATCGGGTCGAAAAACGCGTTGTGACAACCGTTCAGGAAGAGGAATAATTCGGTATCAATCGATTTTAAATAGCCTATCATTGCTGTGTGTTTTCAGGTTGCAATAAATCGTAAACCATCCCGGTGACATTACCAACGATTCCGCGGCAAATAATCTGGTGGTGTTTCCGGTCGGTTACCTCTTCTTTGGTGGCATGTTTTTTTAAAATGTCGGAACAGTCAGCAGACTCATAAACGTTCAACATCTGCTTATTCAGTATCCTTACTTTTTTATATGAGGCTAGTTTGGTATCCAGATCTTTGGGTTCAACGTTTCCGTATTTCAGGCCAAGCACCATGAAGCCGCCTGTCAACGCACCGCATTTTTCGCGTAAACGACCCATGCCGCCTCCAAAGTTCGCCGAGATTAATTTGGCGGTTCGCTCATCCAGGTTGAATTCTTCGGAAAAAGCCAGTACAACCGACTGCGAGCAGGCGTAACCTTCGTCGAAGCGGGAAAGTGCCTTTTCAATAATTTCTTGTTTATTCATGATCAGAATTTATGAGCGAAAATCAAGTAAAATTTTTATGTTTTCAGCCGGGTTTTCATCCAGAAGTTCGAAGCCGAGCTGAGTTCGCGATCCATGTAGTTTTTTAGAAATCAGCGCCTCATGTTTTAAACGGCCGTGTTTCAGGTGTTCAATGGCCTCGGCAAACTCGCCGTGGCTTACCCGCGACGAAACGATTTTTGCTTCTTTCCATATCAGTTCTTTGAATAATACTGGAGTTGGATCGTTACCTAAACCCAGCACGCAAACGGTTCCGCCTCCACAAATACTCTGAATACAACCTCTGACTGGGTTTACCACACCTTCAATTTCGTGTGCGTGACCAACAGCTTCGAAAGCCACATCAACGCCTTTTCCTCCGGTTTCGGCTTTGATACGTTCAACCGGATTTTCTTTTGAAGCATTGATGGTAATTACATTTTCGTAGTATTTCGAGCCAATGGCCAGTCGGTTATCCAAAATATCGACCATGAAAATTGTGTTGTTGGTTACTGTTCGAACAGCTTCCAGAATGCAAAGCCCCACTTTTCCTGATCCCCAAATTACAACCGAATCTCCGCTTTTTACACCAGCCCTGTTTTTGGCATGGCAGCCAATGCTTAATACTTCAACCAATGCTACATGTTCGTCGGGAATATGCGCCGGAACTTTATACAGCATCGATGGGGGTAGTGAAACGTATTGAGCGAATCCGCCATCCGAATCAATACCAATCAGCTTTAAACTGGTACACGCCGGATAATGGCCTTTCAGACAGGCAGGGCAGGTTCCGCACCAATAAATAGGGTCGGGGGCGACTTTTTCACCAACACTCCAGCCGGTAACTCCTTCGCCAACTTCCTCAACAATTCCACCAAATTCATGCCCCATAATCATGGGAGTTTTCGTTCGCGGGTGGAATTCACCCTTGTGAATGTGCTGGTCGCTTCCGCAGATACATCCGTAAGTTACTTCGATTAATAACTCGCCGGGTTTACAGGCAGGCTTTTCAACGTCAAGCCATTCAACTTTATTGTATTCGGTGAGTACTGCTGCTTTCATCTGTTTTATTTTAGTCGGTTCAGCAAAGATAATGATGTATGACAACCAAACTAAGCAGGCGATCAATTTTGCCAGAGATTAGTTTCAAATATTTATTTATTGCATCAACTCTCAAATTTCCATACATTTGAAGAAAAAAGAACATGAGTACGAAAGAACTTCAGGAGAGCATTATTCAGAAGATTCGCCGAACTAACGACGATGAGCTACTGAATTATCTGAACCAGCTTTTGAGTAACGAAGTAGAACAAAAAGCCTATAAACTTTCGGAGTTTGAAAAAAATATGCTCGCTGAAAGTGAAGCTGATTATTTGGCCGGAAGAATCATTTCTAATGAAAATGTTAATTCAAGAAATGACGAATGGCTAAACGAATAATATGGACAGAAAGGGCTGATAATGCTTTTACCAGGATTCTTGAGTTTTATATTGAGAGAAATGGTTCAAAAACATATAGTCGTAAACTCAATAAGGAAGTTCAAGTTTTATTGTCGGTTATATCAAAACAACCTCGCATAGGCACAAGAACTGAAAAGGAAAGATTTCGTGTTCTTATTCGAGGTAATTTTAAGATTTTCTATGAAGTCAGCGAAACTCATATAATCGTTCATTTGATTTGGGATTGCAGACAAAATCCAGAAGATATAAAGCTGTAACAAAAAGAAAGGCACAAAGCCTCCGGATTTCTCCGTGTCTTTGTGCCTTTTATTTTGTATGATTTTCACAGTGGCGCAGCGCCACCGTATTTTCAAAATCAAATTATGCCTGGCTAACAGCTACAGCAACTGCTACCGAAGCACCAACCATTGGGTTGTTACCCATTCCGATCAATCCCATCATCTCAACGTGAGCCGGAACTGATGATGAACCTGCAAACTGAGCGTCAGAGTGCATACGGCCCATGGTGTCAGTCATACCGTAAGACGCCGGACCAGCAGCCATGTTGTCAGGATGTAAAGTACGGCCGGTACCACCACCTGATGCTACCGAGAAGTATTTCTTGCCTTGTTCGATACATTCTTTTTTGTATGTACCTGCAACAGGGTGCTGGAAACGTGTTGGGTTGGTTGAGTTACCGGTGATTGATACGTCAACTCCTTCGCTGTGGAAGATAGCAACACCTTCGCGAACGTCGTTAGCTCCGTAGCAGTTTACTTTAGCACGGTCGCCTTTCGAGTAAGCAATGCGTTGTACTTCTTTCAATTCGCCTGTGAAATAGTCGAAATCAGTTTCAACATAAGTGAATCCGTTGATACGGGCGATGATTTTTGCAGCATCTTTACCCAAACCATTCAGGATAACGCGCAATGGCTCGGTACGTACACGGTTGGCCGATTTAGCGATACCGATAGCTCCTTCAGCAGCAGCAAACGATTCGTGACCAGCTAAGAAAGCGAAACATTTGGTTTCTTCTTTCAGCAACATAGCTGCAAGGTTACCATGTCCGATACCTACTTTGCGGTCATCAGCAACCGATCCGGGGATACAGAACGACTGCAGGCCTTCGCCTAAGGTAGCAGCAATTTCAGCAGCATTGGTTTGTCCGCGTTTGATAGCAACAGCAGCGCCAACTATGTAGCTCCACATGGCGTTTTCGAACGCGATTGGTTGGATGTCTTTTACAATCTGGTAAACATCAACACCTTTTTCGTCGCATATCTTTTTGGCCTCTTCGATAGAAGAAATGCCGTTTGCATTCAGGAATGCATTGATCTGATTGATCCTTCTGTCGTAACTTTCAAATAATGGCATGTTCTGTTTCTCCTATTCTTTACGTGGGTCAATTACTTTCACTGCATCTTCCATACGGCCATATTTACCTGAAGCTTTTTTCAGCGCTTCGTTGGCATCCATACCTGTTTTGATCATGTCCATCATTCGGCCGAGGCTTAAAAATTCGTAACCGATGATTTCGTTAGCTTCTGATAAACCGATTTTTGTGATGTAACCTTCGGCCATTTCGAGGTAACGAGGACCTTTGGCAATCGTTCCGTACAAAGTACCGGTAACACCGCGCAGACCTTTACCCAAATCTTCCAAACCAGCGCCGATTGGCAGACCACCTTCAGAGAAAGCAGTTTGTGTACGTCCGTAAACAATTTGGAGGAAAAGTTCGCGCATGGCTACGTTGATAGCGTCGCAAACCAAGTCGGTATTCAATGCTTCAAGGATGGTTTTTCCGGGAAGAATTTCTGATGCCATAGCAGCAGAGTGAGTCATTCCGGTACAGCCAATGGTTTCAACCAAAGCTTCCTGAATAACACCTTCTTTTACGTTCAGGGTTAATTTGCATGCACCTTGTTGTGGAGCGCACCAGCCCACGCCGTGGGTCAAACCCGAAATGTCTTTTACTTCTTTGGCTTTTACCCATTTCCCTTCAGAAGGAATTGGAGCCGGGCCATGATTCGCGCCTTGAGCAACGCAGATCATACCTGCAACTTCGTGTGTAAAACTCATATAGTCTAAATTTTTAATTTGAAATATAATGAGAGCATAATATTCAACACAAATATCCCTATTTACATCGTAGGCAAACTACAATGTACAGTAAGTCTTAATCATTTCATAACATTAATCCGTGAACAATTTTCGACTTACTCAATCAAGCCTGTATTTTTGAGATTACTGATCGGTTGCAGGTTTATTCCCCGATTTATAAATAAGAACTGTTGTTTTCTCGAAAGTGGCCATACAGCCGTATTTCATGCTTTCGAGCTGCGGTTTAATGTGCTCGTAAAACGAAAGTACTTTGTCCTCCTCGTCAATGATTTCGATTACGGTTGGAACTTTGTCGCTCACTTCCCAGAATTTATAGGAATGAATAACCGAACTGGCTCCGAAACCAAGAATCCCTTTAGTAACGGTTGTTCCGGCCAGACCTTCTTTTTTAGCCTGAAGGGTGATGAATTCGTACAACGGGGTTTGCCTGAACTGGTCGGTTGAACTAACGTAGATTCTTAACCGACCAACTGATTTAGAAGTTTCCATCTTAAATAAGTTTAATGATAATCCGGCCGAAGTACACGGCAGCTAATCCCAAGAAAAAACTCATAGAAGTATAAAAAGCAAAACGAAGCCATTCGTCCTGACGAAGCAGCAAAAACGCATCGTTTGAGAAGGTCGAAAAAGTGGTAAATCCGCCGCAGATTCCAACAGTCAGGAATAAGCGGACATCGGGACTCATAAAATCTCCTTTTTCTGAAATGCCGAAGAAAATACCAATCAGTAAACTGCCAATAATGTTGATAATAAATGTGCTCCAGGGAAAAACAGAAGCAATATTTTCCTGGACATAGCGTGAAGTCAGGAACCGGGCAACCGTACCTATAAATCCACCAAATCCGACAATCAAAATAGATTTAAGCATAAATTGAATTTCAAAAATTAGTGTTGGTAGATGTCATCAGCCGGAAATAAACCGGCGGTTAAAGGCAGACCTCATTGCCGCATACAAATATAAGTATTCGGCATAACAGAGTTAACCGTTTTCGACAGAAAAAAGGAGATTCGGAAATTCGTTTAACGTATGGAAACTATCCGTCTTTGTTTTGTCACTTAAACGTTGGAGGTTATTTTTTGAGAAACGCGGGTTCCGTTTTTTGCCGATCCCGACCCGGCTTGTTCTTTAATGGCCATATAAACGATTTCGGCAATATCCATTACCGGTAACTCGCGGCTTTTGGCGAATGTTTTCTTGCAAAGCGGGCAGGCAGTTGCCAGTATGTCAGGCTGGTAGGTGATGTATTCGTTCAGCGCTTTGTCTCGGATTTGGTTGCGCTCACTCATTTGTATCTTGGTGTTGGCCAAACTTCCGCCACAGCAATAAGCCGCTTCTTTTTCATTTTTAATCGGAATTACTTCGGCATATTCGTCGAGCAACAAGCGTGGCTGATGATAAATTCCGCTTCCACGTCCCAGCTCACAAGGGTCGTGATAAATCACTCGTGATGACAATTTATTAACCGGCAACCTGTTGTCAGCCATTAATTCGAGCAAATATTCGGAATGATGTTGAACCGTGATGCCGGGCAACGCATAATCTTCGTGGAAAACTTTGTAGCATATCGGGCACGAAACAACCAGTTTTTTTGCTCCTGAAGCCAGGATGCGTTCACGATTGTGTTCGATCAGTTTCTGTGCCGCTTCGTACTGACCAACCTGCATCAGCGGCCGACCGCAACAGGCCGTTTTTTCTTCATCCATAAACCAGTATTTCACAGCGGCTTCTTCAAATAAGCCTTTCATCGACTTGATGATGGCCGGGGTAAGATGAGTCATGCATCCGGCGAAATAGATTACCTCGGTTTGCGGACTTACCGCCACTTTGCCGTTCTTCAGGTAATCGTATGATGAGTTGTATTCTTTGGTCGATTCAATTCGCTGGGTAATGCGTAAATTGTTCAGTTCTAAACCCACGGGGCAATCCGGTTGGCATCTTCCACAAAGCAGACAGTTGAACAGTTTTTCGTCGGTTATTTTCCTGTTGCGGAGGTGTTTGAGCATATAAACCGATTGTGTGTCGGTTATGGCCGCATGCGTCATTTGGCAACTGTCCAGACAAATACCGCAACGCGAGCACGAATAGATTTGAATGCGTGAATAGCCATCAATCCGCTTCTGCACTTTTATGCCATAATTCCGGAGGAAAATCATTACCACTTCAACCGGAATGTGCATATATCTCGACACTGGCAGCGCAAAGAAAAATAGTCCCAATGCACAGGAATAGGCCCACCACAGCGGCATTTCCGCAGATTGAACGGGAAGTATTGACGCCAGCATATTGCCGGTGGGCTGACTAATAATGCTCCCGTTGTGATGAATTCCGGCCGAAACACTTTCTGCCAGAAAACGAAGCGGAAATATAAACCACAAAGCTGTCAACGCAATTCGGTCGCCGGTTTTCAGTCGGGTGGTTTTTTTCATACCAAATGTCCGGCTGTTGAAGCGTTTATAATAAGCCAGCATTACGCCTGAAAGCACAAAAACAAGCAAAAGATCCATACTGGCAGCTAATACTTTGCCTGAAATTGTTGAAGCTGGTGCGGTAATAAAGTATCTGAAAAAAATAGCTTTGTAGGCCGGAATGGAAAAACTTTGGTAGTGGTTGTAAGCATCAATATGGCCGACAACGATTAGCAAAAACCATCCAAATGCCAGGCTCATGTGCATGTAGCCCAGAACCGGATTTTTCCCGAATATTTTACGGTGAAGCAACGATTCCATGAACGTTTCGCGAATGGCCAATACACTTTTCCGTGTGAATATATTATGCACGATGCGGCTTTTGTCGATTTTCGATAGCTCCGAAATCCAGATTCCGACGATGATCACCAGGAAACAGCTGATGAACAAAAGCCCGATGGTAAAAGGCCATATGAATGATGGGGGAAACTTCATAACAGTTTAAGAATTTACGGCCTGATGTTTAGCCACACTTTTTTTAATCAGCATGATTACATTGCGCAGATTAATTCCGCGGGGACAAACCAGCTGGCATTTGCCACAAAGCATACACTTTTTAATTTCTGATTCAAGTTCGACTGTTTCGCCACGGCGCAGCATCAGGTTCAACCTTCGAATGTTAAAACTGACCAAATCGCCGGCACTACAGGTGGCTGTGCATCCGCCACACGACAAACATACCTTAAACGATGGTTCCATTTCAAGAATGTAATTCAGCAAACGTCCGTCAAACTGATCGTAATCGATGGTTCGCTGCTTAATCACGGTAAATCCAAAGTCCTTCATTAATTCGTCTGTTTTAACCAGTTATCAACTTCAATCGCAGCCGACCGTGCATGTAAAATTGTATCGTTCACCGACATGGGTGCCGTGCAGCTTCCTGCCAGAAAAATTCCTTCCTTAGCCGAAAAATTTGATTTCAAAAATGAATCTGCTGTTTTCAGGAAACCCGATTGTTCGCATTCAATTCCGCAGGTGGTAGCGGTGTTGGCGGTTCCTTTACCAGCTTCCATTCCAACCAGCAAAACCAGCAGATCAACATTCATTTTCAGCGGTCTTCCCGAAAGGGTATCTTCAGCTTTAATCAGCAAGCTTTTGTCAATTTTTTCGGATGCTTCCGACAGGCGGCCGCGGATAAACTGGATGTCGTATTTTTCCTGAGCTTCGCGGTACAGTTCTTCGAAGTGCTTGCCATACATGCGCAAATCCATGTAAAAACAATAGATTTCGGCTTCCGGAAGTCGCTTTTTGAGTTCGATAGCTTGTTTTACACCGGTAATGCAACAGACTTTCGAGCAATACTGATTTCCCGATTTTTCGTCGCGCGAACCCACGCAGTGCACAAAAGCAATTCGTTTGGGGTGAGCACCGGCAGCCACGGTTAAATCTCCATCAGGCAGAAGTAATTTTTCCAGGTCAGCCGAAGTGATCACATGATCGTAAATTTTATAACCGTATTCTTCTTTACGGCGGGCATCAAAAAGTTCGTACCCAGTGGCCACAACAACGGCATCGGCTTCCAGCTTCTGACCCGATGAGGTACTAATGTCAAACTTGTCATTCTTACGGTCAACCGATTGAACTTCGGTTTCGCGGAGGATGGTAAAGTCTTTCTTTTCGCATTTTTCCCGCAGCGATTCCTTAATTTTTTCAGCAGGCGTAAAGTCGGGAAACAGGTACGACCAGTTGTTGAGTTTGCCTCCAACCTGTGCCTCTTTTTCAATTACAGTTACCCAATGACCGGCGTCAGTCAATGTGCTGGCCGTTTCCATTCCGGCGATTCCGCCACCTATAATTACAATGTGTTTCACAATATAAGTTTCAAATTCCAAGTTAGCATTCAAGCGACTGTTTTCAAATCTCTGGGATTATCCACAGCTACAGCCCGCCATTACCGGCTTGCCGATGATTTTCCCGTCTTTGTTAGCATATTTTAATTCAGGATCGTATTCAATTCCCATTTTATCGAGCAACGGTTCCACGTTGGTCTGGTGCATTTGCATACCCATGTCCCAAGGGTTATAGCCCAATACCAGTCCGGCTATTTCTTCGTAAGTCAGCACAGGAATTCCCTGTCCGTTTTGCCCGTAGGTTTTGCCTTCCATTTCTTCAATGACATACTGCCAACGGTCGAGGAACATAGGGCAACCCGGGCAATTACACAGGATGGCATCGGGCTTGTATGGTTCCATCGATTCAAATTTCTTTCTTGAATTGGAAACCGAATAGCCACGGTTCGACATTACCAAATATTGTCTGAATCCAAAGCCGCAGCAGTGACGACGTTCAGGATAATCAATCACTTCACCGCCCCACGATTCGATCATTCCAACCAAAACATGCGGAAACTCGGCACCTCCAACGCCTTTGCTCGGGAACATTTTGGAATAGTGGCAACCAATATGCTCAACGATTTTCAGTGGTTTACCGGTTTGTTGATTAATCAGCCTGTGTTTACCTCGTTCGGCAATTTGTTCTCTGAATTTATATACAATGTCGCTGGCATGAGCCACGTTTTGCGGAATCTCAAACTCGCGTCCGGTGGCCTTTTTGAGAAAATCGCGCACTTTGGCCAATTCCTCCGGAAACTCTTTCCAGGTTTCGATGATTTCATTGTAAATGCCGAATGAGGTGATGCACGAAACAGCCAGATTTTGATATCCGGCTTCGGTCATCAGAGCAAATTGTCGCGCAACAATGGTTTGAATGGTATCGAAAGGAACCACATCCGAATGATATCCAATTCCGGAACAGGTAGTGTGGTGCGGGTTTTCAAAAATATCCTTGTTGAGCTCGGTGCGCAAAATCCGTAAAAATGTTTGTTCCGATCCGGGGAAAAAGTTTTGCCTGATGCAACTGCGTACATAAAAATAGTGATCGTCAGCAATTTCCTTTTGGTAATCTTTCCAGACGTGTATTTTACCTTCTAGTTTCATTATCGGTTGTGTTTGCCGTTATTGGTGGTGAAAATGTGACCGACATAATCGGAATAGTTATTGCCGTCTTCGGTGAATCCCATCGATTCGGCCTTTTGTTTCGAAAAATATTCGATTTTATCGAACCGCTCGAATCCGCCGGTTACTTCGAATATCCGGTGAATTTCGTCGAGCGATTCCTGCGGGATTTTTCGCAGGGCACCTTCACCATTGCCGTTGTAATTAGCGCCAACGCGTTCGTAAACTTCTTCCTTATTGTCGTAAATCCATTCGCCAACCGGGCCTTGTTCCGGATGCATTTCAGGTACAAGGTTTTCGGGCAGCACACAGTAACCTTTATTGACAATGTTTTCGCCAACTACACGTTTAATGGCCAATTGCTGGCGCCCTTTTTCCGATTCGGCAAAATAGCCAAGTTCCTGAGACAGGGAGCGTAGAGCCATGATGATTAGTCCTACAGTATTGGCGCGCGGACAACGGGTTTTGCACGACATGCATTCGCCGCAATACCAGATTGTATCGCTTTTAAGGAGTTCTTCTATTCGTTTTTCGTCTTTCGACTGGACAATTCCGGCGATGATTCGCGGGTCGTATTCGTAAAATTCGGCGGCAGGACAGATAGCAGTACAAACACCGCAGTTCATGCACGATTTCAGGCCTTCTTCAAACCGAACATCTTTCGTAAGTTCCTGATAGAGTTCCATTTTTGGTTTTCGGGTGATACTATACGAAAGTAGCTTTTCAAACAATCATACAGTTCAGTCTAAAACTGTATTCGAAGTAAGCATTTCTGCTTATTTCAAATACAGTTTTAGAAACTCTCTGGAAATCAATTTTGTCGATTTTTTCTAGCGATCCGACACACCTGGAAATATGAAAAATTCAGACTATTCAGCGCTTCCAAAATCGAAGTAAAGGGTCATCGATTTTTCATTCGAATACATGTTGGGCTGGCTCATTGGCCCCATGGTTTCGGGCTTGGTAAACTTGGTGCCAATCGGATTTATCGCATGTAAAAACGAAATATTTCCTGAAGGAAATTCGGGCGATGTGTTGTCGTTATTGGCTCCTTTGGGTTTTTCGGGAGTGAAAAGCCGCAAAAATACATCCTCGTCGGGACATACAACTGTAAAATTCCGCTCTTTCGATTGGATGGTTGCCCAGTTGAAATTGCGGTGGTAGCCTTTAAACTCCGGATATTGCCAGCTTTCGCCTGTAATGGTATTGTTGTAGGCTTTCTCCCAAACATTGAGCGAATTGCCTTTCATTCGGTTTTTCCACACACGATAAGGTCCGTAGCCCATCCATCTGACGCCTTTGACCTGATCTTCGGGATAATCAAAACTGATACCCATAAATTTGGTTTCGTACGGTGCTTTGTAAGCTACTTCCAGTTTCAGCCATCCCGATGGAAGTACCGTCCAGATAACTTTTTTAAGGTCGCCCTTATAAATACATTCAATAACCTGGTTGTCACCATCGCTGTAATTTTTTATTTCCTGAAATTCGGCATTCCCGGTAGCTAAAACTGGTCCGTGTGCGAATCGGACAGATTGATATCCACTTTTAACCCCGGATAAAAGTCCTGTTTTCTTGTCCCACCTGAAGGCCAGATCGTTGATTTGCGCATTTAAACTTACCGCATCTTCCACCATACGTATTTTTCCTGCTTTTTCTCCTGAGATGAATTCATCGGCAATGGCCTGAGCGCTTTTGATCGGCCAGCTCCAGGTATAAATTTCACGTCCGTGCGGATCGGTAGCTGTGATGTAAAGTACATCGTTCTCGAAAAACCGAACCGGCAAAAACATAACCAGCTTCCCTTTTTGCCCCGGCGCCAAATCGGGTGATTCAATGGTGCCGGTTTCGTTCACTTTCGCTTCGCTTTCGTATGGGTTGGGTAAATCAACCAGTTTGTAAGTGAATTTACAATCCTTCAGATTGGTGTACAGATAGCGGTTCTCAATCGGGAATTCACCATTAAACGATGAGGTAATGTATCGTTTGGCAAAAAATACCGGCGACCAGATTTCTTTGATCGTATAATAACTCCCTTCTTTCTCGAGATATGGGCCTAAAATACCGTCGGCAGCAAGATTCCCCTGCGTGTCGAGCATGCCGTTTTTATCAGTTCTTACCACAGCTTCGTCGGCATAATCCCACAGAAAACCACCAGCCGATAATGGGTTATTCATCATCATATTCCAGTAATCCTCTAGCCCGGCACCGTGACCACCATCGTACAATCCGTGTAAAAACTCAGTTGGAAAAACAATTCGGCGTCCCTGTTGGTGTGTGCCAACGCCGTAGTTGTAATGGCGGTAATGTTGTGTATCGGTAAATCTGAATTCAGCCCAGGGATGTATCAACGGCCGTTTCTGCGGATCCATTTCATCGAAAAAATGGTCAAGGTCGGTGTTCCAGCCTCCTTCATTTCCGTTGTCCCAAACCACAATCGACGGATGGTTGACGTCTCTGACCAGCATTTCCTGAGCCAGAAGCGAGCCAACTCGTGTATCGTAAGCCGTTTGCCAGCCAGCCAGTTCGTCGAGCACAAACAGACCCAGCGAATCGCAAACCTCCAGAAAATGCTCATCTGGTGGATAATGCGACATGCGGACGGCATTCATATTCATATCTTTAATTGTATTTACATCCTCTATGCTGATTTGTTTGTTCAGTGTTCTTCCTGTATTTGGCCTGAATGAGTGCCGGCAAACGCCCTTGAACATGACTTTTTCGCCGTTCACATAAATGCCGTCGCTTTCGCGGATTTCAACAGTGCGAAACCCGAATTTCTGATTTACTTCGTGAACCACATCCAGATAGTCGATAAGCTGAATGTCAACCATATAGCGATTTGGAGATTCGGGTGTCCAGGCTTTAATGTTTTCGGCAAAGGTTTGTAAATGTGCCAGCACCTGATCTTTTTCAAGAATTACCGAGAATGGTGAGCTGACTGGTTCGCCCGTGAGTGTTTTGATTTGGGCCTTGAGCTCCATGCGTTCTTTCGGATTATTCATGAAAACATCCATCTGGAAAGAACCGTCGGCTTTGGCGTCGAGTGCAACCCGCTCGATACTGATGTGTGGTTTTGCTTCCAGGAATACCGGCCGGAAAATGCCACCGAATATCCAAAAGTCGCATCTCCGTTCGGCTTCGTTAACCCCTTCGTTCTCCGAATGTTTGGCGACCGACACTTCAAGCAGGTTTTCCTTGCCGAATTTCAGCAAATTGGTGACGTCGTACCTGAAACGGTAAAAGCTTCCCTGGTGCATCTTTCCGGCAGATACTCCGTTGATTTTAACCTTGGTATCAGTCATCGATCCGTCGAAAACAATGTTTACTTGTTTGTTCTTCCATTCTTTCGGAACCTGGAATTCGTATTTGTACAATCCCATTTCTTTGCCACGAACTTCGTCTTTATCCTGGCCGTAGTTGTATGTGCCAAATCCCTGAAACTCCCAGTTGGATGGAACGGGAATTTTAGTCCACTTTCCTGAATTTTGCCCCGCGGTACAAAAGAAATCCCACGAAACAGTATTATCGCTGCCAGTTCCGGAGAGATACTGAATTTCGGTTTTTTGTGCCTGAATGTAGCTGATGTTCAGGAGTAAGAGCAAAAGGAGAAAGGATCGTTTCATAACCTTGGATATTTGGTTGAGTTTGGTTTCTCAAATGTATGAAAAATAGACGCAGAATTATGATCGGATTGATTTGTAAAAACTCGTTAATGCCTGAAATATCTTTCGATATGTGCCTCGGGATGAATATAACCAGAATTTCCTGTCAGAAATCCGGCAAACTGGTTGGCAAAATATGGCCCCAGCAATACTCCTTTCGAGCCAAGTCCGTTGAATATGCCTACGTTTGGATGATCGGGCAACAAACCAATAACCGGTTTACGGTCGTGCGTGGTAGGTCGTATTCCTGCCTTTTGATCGATCACTGTAAATGGCATATTGATCATGTTTTTCAGTTTTTGCAGCAGCTCTTCACGAGCTCTATCGGTTGTTCCTGCATCCAACTCATCCCACGAGTAGGTTGCGCCGACTTTGTAACGGTTGTTCCCAACAGGCATCAGGAATATGCCGTCACTAATAATTTCGTCCAGGTTTAAATCCGGAATCTCCAGTTCCAAAAGTTCACCTTTGGAATGCTTGAACTTTAAATTTTGAAAAAATGGGTTTTGCGAGGCTGTCGAACCCTCACAAAATATGATTTTTCGGGCTCGTAAACCATCGTAACTGACATAATTCACATGTTCCTCCAATTTGTCGGCGTCAAATCTCTCATGTCTGAGCATATTTTGCTTTTGGAGGAAGATTGAAAACGAGGAAACAAGTTTATGTATGTCAAGTCGGCCGGAAAAGTTAACTAAACCAAAACTGGAAGCATTTTGCAGATAATTGTTTTGATGAAATTGTATCGGTTCTGCCGCAATATATGCAGTCAAATCGTTTGCGAAGGCCTTTTCTTTCCAAAAAATCAACTCCTGTTCGTTTAGGATTTTCAACATCCTGGCCGGAAAATACAGGGGAGACTGCAGCAATTCTTCCAGCTGGCGGTAGGTATTTTCCATTTGCGGAAAAGTATCATCAACCAACCAGCTTTTAGTCATTCGCCGAAAGACAACCGGATTGATCAGACCGGCAGCAACAGATGAAGCTTTGGGCAAATCAGGATCATCAAAAACCAAAACGGTTTGGTTACGCCGGAGTAACTCGTGTGCCAGTAAAGTTCCGGCCAGGCCCTGGCCGACAATAAAAAAATCTGCTTCCATGTAGTATGAAAGCAGATTTTTATGAATTTGTTCAAAATAAGGAATAAGAATGGATAGATGTCGTATTTCCTTATTTACCCCTAAATCCCCTGAAGGGGACTTTGTTCATTGATAATCTGCTGTGATGTTCACAACTTTAGCCCCTTTAGGGGTTTGGGGTAAAGTACGGCAATATACCCGCTATTTCTTTTCTTTTTTCAGTTCAAAGTTTACAAAAACAGGTAAATGGTCTGAAGGGTAACGCTGATCTTTGGAATCGGAAAGCACCCCGTACTGTTTTACTTCAACCCGATCGTTTACAAATACGTAGTCGATGCGATCTTTCAGCGGGCTATCGAATTTAAATCCGTTGAATGTTCCGGCAGGTCCGTAAGGCGCTTCTTTTGAAATGGAACGCGAATCTTTTAATTCTTTGGTGATGACCGAAATAGGTTCCTGTTCAGGAGTCAGGTTAAAGTCACCTGTAAGAATAACTGGTAGATTATCGCGATTTAATTCTTTGATTTTCTGAAGAATGAGTTTGGCTGATTCCGCCCGGGCTGTTGTTCCCTGGTGATCAAAATGGGTGTTGAACACCATGAATTGCTGGTCTTTTTTGTCGGCTTCGAGCAAAAGCCAGGTGCAGATACGGTTACAGGCGGCATCCCAGCCTAACCCTGGTTTTTCAGGAGTTTGAGAAAGCCAGAACCAACCACTTTTCAGAGCTTTGAATTTTTTCGAATTGTAGAAAAGAGGGGAGAACTCACCGGCTTCTTTACCGTCGTCGCGTCCAACACCTACCCATTTCATGTGGGGTAATTGCTTGTGGATGTCTTGAATTTGTCCGATCAGGGCTTCCTGCAGACCAAAAATATCAGCCTGATGGAATTCGAGCAGGGCAGCTACCTGCTGGCTTCGGTTTGGCCAGGCATTGATTCCGTCGCCTGCATTATTGTACCGGATGTTATAAGTGATAATGCGGATGTTTTGTGCCGAAAGCAGATTGCTCACAAGAATTAAGGTAATAAAGAATAGTCGTTTCATTCAGTACAAAAATTAAAAGATTGGTATTCACAGGATTTATTGTCGGTTTTTATTATGGTCGTCCGTTGCTCGGTACCTTTTTCTATCACATACGAATAGCAGAAATCGATGATTTCGTTGAAATTCGCAGTCATTGGTTTGCCTGCAATTTCGTGTGAAGCATTACAGTAAGTATAGAGCCAGTAGGGAGTTCCCAGCTTTTTTAGTTTTTCGGCAATGGTATATCCGCCATGGATGACCAGGTAACCGGCTTGCTCTTTGGTACAATGTCGGTGCGGAGCTGTGGCATAAGGCACCAGATTGTCGCATGTTCCGTGGAAAAGTAGCGACGGAACGGCCGATTCCTTGAAAATACGAGATGTGTCGGGGACTGCACCGGCCATGGAAATGACGCCCGCATACGAAACGGGACCACTGTCGAGACCATAGCAATAGGGCGGCTGGTAGGCAGTATTCAGCACAGTTTCAGCGCCGGCACTACTTCCTGAAAGGATAATCCGCTGCGGATCGATACCCATTTTCTCGCGGTTCTTGATCATGAAAAAGGTGGCGTCCTGAAGGTCTTCCACTGCTTTATTGAACGTATTGAGTTTATCAACAGCCGGACAATCGCAGCCAAATTCGGTCGCAGTTCCCTGACGTGTAAGCCGGTAGGTGATGGATGAAACTACATAGCCGTGCTTCGCCAGTTTTTTACAAAATACTTGTATTCCCGGATCATTTCGCTTTCCTCCTGAAAACCCGCCTCCGTGTACATAAAATATCAGCGGACGGTTTGGCAGGTTATCGTTCATCGGGAAGTACACATCCAGGTCGAGCGATTTCCCGTCTTTATAGGCGTAAGTGTACGTTTCAACCCGGGCCGAATCGGTAATTTCATCTTTATACCGTTCCTGCGCGAAGCTGTACAAACTTGCCAGGCAAAGGAAAATGGTGATTTTCAGATTAACTGTAATGGAATTCATGAGTGTAATATAGTTGTTTAGGTTGTTTATGAAAAACTGTTTAAATTTATAAAAAAAACAAGCCATGGCAATTATAACCAGCAGAACCGACGAAAATGGCCGGATCAATATTGCGTACGACCGCTGCAACTCGTGCGGACTTTGTGTGAAAGTGTGCAAGGACTTTTCCCTGATTATGGATGATAATCTGCCTGTTGTGGGTACTCAACCCTTGTTTGGATGTATGGCATGCGGACAGTGCATGGCCGTGTGCCCAACAGGTGCAATAACCGTTTCAGGTCGCGAAATGTTGCCTGCCGATAAGATTGACCTGACGGATATGAAAGACAAGCCCAGTTACAGCCAACTTAAAAACCTGATGATTGGCCGTCGCAGTATCCGCGATTTTAAAGACAAGGAGATTGACGATGAACTGATTGATAAAATTATTGAAGCCGCTGTTTCTGCGCCCATGGGATTACCGCCATCCGATGTGCATCTGGTGGTCATTAAAGGAAAAGGAAAAGTTCGCGAGTTTTCGTTCGATGTACTCGACTATTTCGACAAAATCAGATACCTGTTTTCGCCACCCATGATCGGATTATGGCGACTAACCGGAAAGGAATCCTACCGGCTGATTAAGAGTTTTGCCCAGCCGCTATTGAAGTTTTTTGCTGAATCGAAAACGAAGCAGGAAAATTATTTACTGTACGATGCGCCGCTGGCCATGTATTTCACGGCTTCGCCGTATTCCGATCCTGCCGATCCGTATATTCCGGCAACGTATGCCATGCTGGCGGCCGAAAGCCTTGGGCTGGGCTCGTGCATGATCGGAAGTATTCACCCAATGATTAGGTATGGAGCAAAAAAGCTAAAGAACAAATGGAATCTTCCGCTTAAATCCCCGGCAGGGATCGTTGTTATTTTTGGTTTTCCCAAATACAAATACACTTCAGGAATCAGGCGAACCTTTGCCGAAGTGGCTTTTATTCCGAATTGATTATTCTGTTTAATATCAGAGACGCGCAATTGCGCGTCTCTACAGGATATTTGATCTTAGATTTTCACCTTTATTACTACCTTCTTCACTTTCTCCGGACCGTCAATTTGCATGCAGGGGCGGTGCACATCCTGTGGAAAGAAAACGGCAAACATACCGGCCTCAACCATTAACTGATTGGTTTCTCCGGCGAAGAAAACGATGTCTTTATCGGGATTGTAGGCTGCGGTAACAGTCTGATCACTCAACGGTGTATATCCAATCGCTTCGCGTCCCGAAACAATGTACTGAATGTCGGCATAAGTCTGGTGAGCTTCCAAACGGCAGTCCACATGCGCTTTGCTTTCGTATTCGCTTACCAGTGCAAAAACATTGGCACCGTCAATTTCATGTTTGCCGGTTTCGGCGTTGGCCAGATCGGTATTTTTCAGAAAATCGAAGCCTTTTTTTAGGTTTTCGCTAAGCACAGCGTACAGGTGCGCGTTTTCAAGTTTATCGAGAATCATGAGTTTTTTTATTGAAATGAATGATTAGAACACCAATGCAATCGGTTGCAATTGGTGCGACAAATATACATTTTGAAACGATAACGAGGCAATTGCCTGATTCTGTTATTTCCTGAAAAATGAATTTTTATGTTGTTGAAATAACAATAACTTAGCTCAACTAAACCAACTCAAATTAAACTATGGAAAATAAACACATCGATCGCCGTATTTTCATCAAAACAACCAGTTTGGCAACGGCTGCAACCGCTTTCGCCGGAAATTTCGCCCTCGGATCTTCATTGGTTCCTTCGGCTAAAAACAGCATACCGCGCTGGCGTGGCTTCAATTTACTCGATTATTTTGGTGCACTTCCTCCAAAAAACGGCGACCAATCGAAAGCAACCAACGACGATTTGAAATGGATTGCCGACTGGGGCTTCGACTTTGTTCGTTTACCCATTGCCTATCCGCGCTACATCAATTTCGATTCGCAGAAAAACGTAACTCCTGCCGATGTTTTGAACATCAACAATAAGGTGGTTGACGAAATTCAGGAATTGGTTTTTCAGGCACAGGAAGCCGGTTTGCACGTGAGCATCAACCTGCACCGCGCTCCCGGTTATTGCGTGAATGCCGGTTTTAACGAACCTTACAACTTGTGGAAAGACCAGGAAGCCTTGGATGCATTTTGCTACCACTGGGAAATGTGGGGAAAACGTTTTGCCAATGTATCTTCAAAAAAGATCAGTTTCGACCTGGTGAATGAGCCCAGCTGGCGCGACGATATGAACGATCAGTTTGGTTCGCGTACCACCATTCCGGGCGCCGTGTATCGCAAAGTTGCACTGGCTGCCTCACAAGCTATCCGGAAATCGAATCCCAAACATATGGTGATTGCCGATGGAAATGATGTGGGAGCCTCTCCAATTCCGGAGATTACCGACCTGAACATTGCCCAAAGCTGCCGTGGATATTTTCCGCATTACGTTTCGCATTACCGGGCGCCCTGGGTATATAAAAATCCGGATGATGCCCCGAAACCTGTCTGGCCCGGAGTAATCGATGGAAAATCGTTCAGCCGGAAGAATCTGGAAGAATTGTACAAACCCTGGATTGAGCTGGTGAAACAAGGTGTTGGCGTTCATTGCGGCGAATGTGGCTGCTGGCGCGAAACACCTCACGAGGTTTTTCTGGCCTGGTTTGGCGATGTGCTCGATGTGTTAACTGAAAACGGAATTGGTTATGCGCTCTGGAATTTCAGGGGAGATTTTGGTGTTTTGGATTCAGGAAGAAAAGATATAGAGTACGCCGACTGGTACGGTCACAAGCTCGATAAAAAGATGCTGGAGCTGCTTAAGAAACATTAATTATGGAATGTTAATTCACTGGCACAGCAAGGAATTTGCCTTCTGTTTAACTTTCTTTTCCGGAACTATTCGTGTAATTTTGCGTTACATTGTTAACTGAAAATTCAAAAGAAATGGAAACAAATTCAATGTTAAAAATGAGATTTTTCAAGTTGTTGTCGTTGGTTTTAATTGCCAGTTTTTTATCGACAGGCTGTAAAACCATGAGCAACACAGGCAAGGGAGCTGCCATTGGAGTAGGAGCCGGTGCTTTACTTGGAGCCGGAATTGGTAAGCTGGCCGGAAACACCGCTGCCGGAGCGGTGATTGGTGCTGCTGTTGGTGGTGCCGGTGGCGCTGCCATTGGTAAATACATGGACAAACAGGCCAAGGAAATGGAAGCCAAAATGGAAGCTGCCAAGATTGAGCGCGTTGGCGAAGGCATTTTGGTTACGTTCGACTCGGGCTTGTTGTTTGCCTTGAATTCGAGTGATTTAAGTGCAAAATCGAAGGAAGAACTGAAGAAGTTCTCTGAAGTTTTGAACAAGTATCCGGATACCAATTTGCTGATCAACGGACATACTGATAACACCGGATCAGACGAACTGAACCAGAAACTGTCGGAAAAAAGAGCTCAGAGCGTATCGAATTACCTGATTGGTGAAAAGGTTGCTTCCACGAGGTTTACCGTAAAAGGTTTTGGCGAAACTCAACCCAAAGTTGATAACTCGACTGCCGAAAACCGTGCGCTTAACCGCCGCGTTGAAGTAATTGTAATTGCCAATGCCGATTTGGTGAAGGCTGCCGAAAACGGCGAATTGCAGGTTAAATAGCAAAGAACAACAAAGTTATAAAACAAGGAGGCTGTCTTAAAAGCAGTTCTTGATTTTCAAAAACTTATAATTTGTAAGTCACGGTATAGCCGAGACCCCTAAATCCCCTGAAGGGGACTCTAAAGCCGCCCCTTTAGGGGAGGTTGGAGGGGTAAAATAAATATCTGCTTACAAACTAAAAAGAGAAAATCTGAACAATTGGCTTTTGAGACAGCCTTTTTTCGTTTTGGGCCTGGCCTATAATTTAAACATTTGGTTCCAAAGCAATTCAAATTGCTCCATGTATTGTTTGTTGATGTCGTAATTGGTGGTTACCAGCAGGTTTTCCTGGTTATGGTTGGTGGCCGTGTAGGTCCAGTTGAAGCTTCCGGTAAACACAATGCGCGAATCAATGATCCCGAATTTGTGGTGCATGTGGTAGCGCGAATGATCAATCTTTACAGGTATTCCCGCTTGTTTCAGTCCTTTAATGGCCGAGCCGTGATCGTACATTTTGTTGTCGTCGGTAATGATGCGCACCCGAACGCCATTTTCGTGACAATGAAAAATGTCGTTGGCCAGGCGTTCATCCGTAATGGTAAACACGCAGATGTCGAGCGTTTCCCTGGCCTGTTTCAGCAATCCCGAAATTGACTCCAAAATATCGGTACCCGGACTGAAATACACCTTGTGCATACTGAATTTGTATTGTCCAATCAGGTCGAAACAGTTTTGCAACCAAAACAGGGCCTGCTGTCCGCCATGCGCCACATCCAGCCGTCGCGCCTCGTTAAACAGGCGGTAGCGCAGTTCGCCAATCTCTTCGCGGCTAAGCGCATTAATCAAATCGGCAATTTCCTTGCGCGTTCCGTTGGTAAACGGTTGCCCAAAATTATCGGTGAAGTATTTTACAATTCGGTCCATGTTTTCGTTAATTCCCTATCATACAAATATAGGTTGTTATTTAAAGCCGTAGGCTTGCAGAATATTGTAGGAACGGAATTTATTCCGTTTGCCAAAAGCAATATGAAACATCGAGAGCCGTAGGCTCGGTGCATGATTGAAATGTCGTCATTTCACCAAATTCATATTCAATATGCAGCGTTCCGATGGAACTCATGTGATCTTCTACCGTTTTCCTCGCCGGATTAAAATCCGACGTTACAATATGAATCATTCCTACGGAACTGTATTTGTCCACATTCCATTTTTTATAAAGCCGTAGGCTTGCAGAATATTGTAGGAACGGAATTTATTCCGTTTGCCAAAAGCAATATGAAACATCGAGAGCCGTAGGCTCGGCACATAATTGAAATATCGTCATTGCACCAAATCCGTATTCAATATGCCTCGTTCCGATGGAACTCATGTGATCTTTACCTCTTTTTATCGCCGGACTGAAGTCCGACGCTACAATATAAACCGTTCCTACGGAACTGTATTTGTCCACATTCCATTTTTTATAAAGCCGTAGGCTTGCGGAATATTGTAGGAACGGAATTTATTCCGTTTGCCAAACGCAAGATGAAACATCGAGAGCCGTAGGCCCGGTGCATGATTGAAATGTCGTCATTGCACAAAATTCGTCTTCAATATGCGTCGTTCCGATGGAACTCTTATGCTATTCTACCGTTTTTCTCGCCGGATTAAAATCCGACGCTACAACATAAACCGTTCCTTCGGAACTGCATTTGTCCACATTCCATTTTTTATAAAGCCGTAGGCTTGCAGAATATTGTAGGAACGGAATTTATTCCGTTTGCCAAAAGCAATATGAAACATCGAGAGCCGTAGGCTCGGTGCATGATTGAAATGTCGTCATTTCACCAAATTCATATTCAATATGCAGCGTTCCGATGGAACTCATGTGATCTTCTACCGTTTCCCTCGCCGGATTAAAATCCGACGCTACAATATAAACCGTTCCTACGGAACTTTGTCTTTTATTTGTCAACTGCGACTGATCACTGACCACTCTTTGCCCTCTGCTCCCTGCCCTTTGCCCTAGGCTTTCCTGAATCCGTACACCACCCAGTTGTTCTTCTCCTGAAATCCGGTTTCGACGAGGCCCAGCGATTCGGCTTTGGCTTTCACATCGGGCATATCGTGCGTATAGAAACCGCTCAGGTAAATGTTTCCGCCCGCTTGCAGCACGCTTTCATAAACCGGAAGATCGCCCACAATCACATTTTTATGGATGTTGGCAAAGATGATTTCGAACGATTCGCCACCCAGCAAGCTGGCATCACCATGACGGGCCTCCAGGTTAGTAATATTATTGAGTTTTGCATTCTCCACCGTGCTTTCGTACGACCAACTGTCGATATCGATGGCCACCACACTTTTGGCGCCTTTCATCGAAGCCAGCATGCCCAGGATTCCGGTACCACAACCCATGTCCAGAACGGTTTTGCCCGTCAAATCCATGTTCAGAATTTGTTCGGCCACGAGGGTAGTGGTTTCGTGGTTTCCGGTGCCGAAGGCCATTTTAGGCTCAATCACCAGCTCGAATTCGGCCGGCTCGTATTCGGTGTGAAACGGTGCGCGCACCAGGCAGCGACCGCCAATCAGCAGCGGTTTGAAATAGTTTTTTTCCCACACCTCGTTCCAGTTTTTATCCGGAATGGCCTCGCTCGAAAGCTCAACGGTAAACGACAGAAACGCGGTGATTTCGCCAATTTCGTCGAGATTAGCCGATTCGCCGGGGATGTAACCCATGATTTGCTCGTCGGTTTCGTCGAAGCTTTCAAACGGAAGTTCGGCCAGCATGGCAACCAGTATTTCGCGGTTTTCGGTGGTGTCGGGGTTTAGCTTAAAGCTTATTTGTGTGTAAATCATACCAGTTCCTGATTTTCGGGTTTTAAATTTCATTTGCGCGCCGGAGTTCAGTTTCCGGGCATTCAAATGTAATACAAAAAGAAAGTAGCCCACACCAAACTGAAAATATTCAACACCGCCATCATCCCGAATCGGACTACAAATCCTTATTGAAGTAATTAGACCAATATAATTTTGAGTTTAAATTCACTCACCCCGAAGCCCGAAGGCTCGGTCTTCACCCCTCTCTACAAGTAGAGAGGGGCAGAGCATCGCAGATGCGACGGGGTGAGTCAAGATTTTGACAATCGTGTATGCGAGTTTATTTCATTTTTCACCAATTTCTTCTGCCAGTCCAATCAGAAGCCCCTCCACTCCGCGAATGTAGCAGAGCCGGTACGAGTTTTCGTACTGAACCACTTCGCCAACAAGCTGAGCGCCATGTTTGGTAAGCCTCGATACCATTTCGTCGATGTCTTCAACAGTGAACATGATCCGTAAATAGCCAAGGGCGTTCACAGGAGCGGTCCGGTGATCGGATATCGCAGGCGGTGTAATGAATCTTGAAAGTTCTATCCGGCTGTGCCCGTCGGGGGTTATCATCATCGCAATCTCCACGCACTGAGAACTCAGTCCGGTCACTCTTCCGGCCCATTCACCTTCTATGGTGGCTCTGCCTTCGAGCCGGAGGCCAATCTCTGTGAAAAAGGCAATGGCGTTATCGAGCGACTCTACAACGATACTGACGTTGTCCATTCGGAGTAATTTGTTTTCTGCCATGGTTTAAGTCTTTATGGAATTAAACGGAATTATCGGTTTATTGGTTTAATCTCAATAATCGAGTAAAAATGCCGAAGGCATGATAAGATTATAGCAAATTGATTTGAATAGAGCTGAAAATGTCGAAGACATGGTAGGATTATACCACCACTTCGTGGTTTTAAACCTCTTCATCAATCATTTTCTACAATCATGACAACCCTTCGGGTTTCAAGATCAAATCCTTGATTTGCATAAATATCAAATAACCAGTAATACCAACTATTTTTTTAGAATTCCTTTGGTCACACTTTCGTTCAATAAGTTCTCGGCATAGTTCCAAAGTACCGACGAACCCTCTTTAATGGCTTTTTTCTTGTCGTAAACTTTCTGATAGGGCACATTAAATTCGGCCCAGGTTCCACCATTGTTCGACGTGTTTTGCAGCAAAGGCTCCAGCCGGTCCATCGATTTGGCGAATTTGGCTTCATCAGTCAAACCTGCTTCAAATTCTTCCCAGAGGACAATAAATTCTTCGGCTTGTTCTGTGGGTAGAAGCCCGAAAATTCGCTTGGCTGCCATCAGTTCTTCGTCGGTATTGGTGTGATTTTTCTCAGAGTCGTAAATAAACGTGTCGCCTGCATCAATTTCAACAATGTCGTGGATTAAAACCATTTTCAGCACCTTCAGAACGTCGATGGGCTTGTCCGAATGTTGGGCCAATACAATGGTCATCATGGCTAAATGCCAACTGTGTTCAGCGTCGTTTTCCGGCCGGTCGCTGTTGAACAGTTTCGTTTTACGCTGAATATATTTGACCTTGTCAATCTCTTTGATAAAGCTTATTTGCTTTAATAAATCGTCCGTCTGCATGGCTCTATACGTTTTGTGAGGATTGTTTCCGAGGCTTTCAAATGTAATACAAAAAGAAAGACCAGCCGTTGCAGGTTGGTCTTTGTATGAGATTTGTTTTTCGCATGTTCCTGATGTTTATCTAGACACAGAAAGGTATTTATGCAATATAAATGAGTAAATTTGAGGATGAATGCAAGTCTTTAAATACATCTAAATCCTTATTGACTTATCGTGTTGTAAAATTGTTCTAAATCAAGAATTGCTCTTCTTATTGCTCTATAATCATTCATTGGTACATCTATATATTTAAGGTTCTCATCCTCTGAATCATTTTCAATAACTTCAAATAATCCTTTAGGCGCATTAATAGTATTTATCAAATCAACATAACAACCATAATCAATACTATACACATTATATCTTACACCAGGTTCATCTTTCCCGGATACATTCTCTTTAATCACATGTAATATTCTAGAATCAAAAAGATATTCAATTAACGGGTCTTTTACATTGGATTTTAGAAGAAAAGCACGAGCATTTCGTTTACCGATGACTTCATCTATAATCCATCGTAATAATTTGTGCGCATTGATGTTGGAGGATATTGCTTTTTCTTTACCTCGAGCAAACCAGGTTCTTGCTGCAACACGAATATCATCCATTGAAATTTTATCATTGTCAGCCTTCATTGCTGCTATTCCAAGAATGTTAATCGCATCTCTAGGAACTCCTTCTGATGCTCTAACAAATTCATTAAAAGTGTTTATTTGAGAAAATGCAACATTTATTAAAGTATTAGGGAGATTAATATTCTCCTTTGAAATTAGTTCTGGATCAGCAAGATTTATGAAATGTTGGTATAAAAGCAATTTGAAAAACTCTTTAGCCTTGTCTTCATCATTATCAAAAACCATATATTCGTCAAGATTCTGACTTGCAGCAATATCTGCACCAACCTCTATTCCTATTCTGTTTCCAACAGAGTCAAAAATGGACATATTTGTTCTTTGCTCTATTGCAGCAATTTTAATAGTGCAAAATTTATTTGGTAAGATAGTACGTCTTATGAGTTCAGCAAGATATGGTTGTAGATCTATTGGTATCTCTGCCCATTCATCAAAAATAATCCACGTATGCGTTTTAAGTTCTTGACAAAAATCAAGTAAATTTGAAAAAACTGAGGAAAAATGAATTCTATGGTTTTCGATTCCTTTTCTCTGACTTGAAATCGCCAAAGATTTTTTATTATTTGCTGATGTTGAATTCTCAAATTGAAAATTAATTCCTGTTTCTGAAGCACCAAATAAAGATTTTGACATTTTCGCCTTTTCATCATCATCAGAAAATGATTCTTTAATCTCAACTTCTCCTCCAATCCTTATATCTGATATTGATTCAGCTAATTTATCTGAAATTGGGCTTAATTTAGATAAATCATATAAACCAGTTTTATCCTCAATTACTTCATTTAATATACCATCATGGATAAAAGCAATCGTATCAATTAACAATCTTGTCGCTCTTTCCGTTATTGGTATTGTTGAATCAGAAAAAATACCTCCATTTGAGCCTATGGTTCTTAAATCAATATTGATAACAATATTGATGTTCTTTCTTATAGATTCTCCCAAATAAGCTAAAGCATGAGTTTTCCCCGTTCCTCGGCGTCCATATAAAATCTCATGATCTTTATTTGAAAGTATAGTAAAAAGTGGACCTACATTGACAAAAGTTTTTATTAAATGTTCTTTATCATAGGTTTCTGCTCTTTTTGAAAGTTTTAAAAATAAATTGTTTATTTCATTCATATCTATATTTTTCTGTTTTATTCTATATTAATAAATTAGAATATTAAGCCAAAGATAACCCACTTTTTTCAATAATTATTGATAATCAGCATTATTGTTTAGCATTTTTACAGCAGGTATTTGGGGCTAGGGAGTAGCCTTTTGTTCGGCGGTTATAACACAGTGAAAATCGGGTTGAAGCTTTATTTGCATGGCAACAAGTTGGTTTTCGGAGCCTGCAAGATTGCTTTGAACACCCACAAGATTCTGTTGAACGTCATCAAGATCGTTTCGAAGACCTGCAAGATGGTTTTGAACGGCAACAAGATGCCTTCGAACGATGTTAAGATGTCGTTGAACGCCTTTAAGATCGTTTTGAACGGGTGCAAGATGTTGTTGAATGCTGTTAAGACGTCTTCGAACGGCTGCAAGTTGGTGTTGAACGGTTGCAAGATTGTTTCGAAGACCGGCAAGCATGTTTCGAACGGGTAAAACAAAAAGAAAGACCACCCGATGCCGGATAGTCTTTCGTATAAGGTTTGTTTCAGACAAGACTTGTCGGAAAATTCAATCAATTAGATTCTCAATTTGCCACGAAATCCGCGTGCGGCATAATACGAGTCTGCCCCGTTGTGGTACAGAAACACCGTATTGTAGCGGCGGTCGCAAAATACGGCTCCGCCCAGTTTTCGTATCTCATCAGGGGTTTTTACCCAGCTCGATGTTTTGGTGTCGAAGGTGCCCAGCTTTTGCAATTCGCGGTATTCGCTTTCGTTTAACAGTTCAATGCCCATCGTGTTGGCCAGATCAACAGCGCTATTCTCCGGTTTGTATTCTTTGCGGGCGTCCAAAGCAGCTCGGTCGTAACACAAGCTGCGGCGTCCTTTGGGGCTTTCGGCCGAACAGTCGCAGAAAAGGTATTCGCCTGAATTTGCGTCGAAACCTACCACATCAGGTTCTCCACCGGTTTGCTCCATCTCGTTCAGCGACCAAAGTTTGTCTTCCGATTTTTCGGCAATCAGCCTGGCTTGTACATCTTCCCAATTGATTCCTTCGTGCCGTTGCTGGTTCTTCTCAAAACGGGTTTTTAAAATCTTCAGTAAGTCGGCGCGTTCTGTTTCGGTTAATTTGTTGCTGTTTCCCATGGTGTAAAAGTTTATTGCCAGATAAACGTTTGTTATCCCGTTTTGGTTGAAAGGTCATGCTCAAGTATGGCTGGACGAGCTTTTCAGGACTTTCCCGTAGGGAATTAATGTCAATTCCCTGAAAGAAATGCGCCCGTTTGTAATATTGGGTTCTCTGATTTAACTGCTTTTTTAAAGGCAACCGCAATTCCGTCCGAAAAGAGATTTATCCATTGAAAATACTTTTGCACGGACGGGTTTTATCGTTTCATTCCGACCCGGGGCGACACTCCTTCGTCGTTTGCCCCGGGCTACCAATATTTCGCCCATACTGGGCTGAACCCCAACAACTATCTGTTTCTCAGTTTCCGGAAAACAAAAAAGGGAACAACCCATTCGGATCATTCCCTTTATATTTTATGCATACCCGACTTCTGTCTGCGGTCTTTTTTAGTAAGCAGTAATAATTCCCAAGAAATCTTCAGCTTTCAGCGAAGCACCACCAATCAAACCACCGTCGATGTCGGCCTGGGCAAACAATTCAGGAGCGTTTTTAGCGTTGCAGCTACCACCGTAAAGGATTGAAGTTTCCTCAGCAACAGCTTTTCCGAATTTTTCAGCGATCAAACCACGGATGAAAGCCAGCATTTCCTGTGCCTGTTCGGTTGAAGCAGTTACGCCGGTTCCGATAGCCCAGATTGGTTCGTAAGCGATAGCCAGTTTCGAGAAATCTTCAACGCTTAAGTTGAAAATGGTCTCTTCGAGCTGAGTTTTAACGAATGCGTTTTGCTCGTTAGCCTGACGAATAGCCAAAGCCTCGCCGCAGCAATAGATTGGAGTCAAGCCGTTAGCCAAAGCCAATGCTACTTTCTTGTTCAGAATTTCGCTGGTTTCACCGTAATATTCGCGACGTTCAGAGTGACCTAAAATCACATATTCAGCGCCGGTTGATTTAACCATAGCAGCCGAAACTTCGCCGGTGAAAGCGCCTTTTGCTTCAGCAGCACAGTTTTGAGCAGCAACACCAACCAATTTAGTGTCAACGGCAGCAACTACGCTGGTGATGTGAGTGAATGGAGTTCCAAGAACCACAACTACATCTTTGGCGTCAGCCTTGGCAACCAATTCGTTAACTGCTTTAGCCAGTTCAACACCTTCCTGAACGGTTGTGTTACATTTCCAGTTTCCGGCAACAATCTTTTTTCTCATTATCAATGGTTTTAAATAGTTTTTTGAAAATTTTCTCAAAAATAGGAAAAGGCTTCCGAACATCCTAACAGCCCCGAAATGCTTTTGCTTTTATTAACTTAAGTTTAAAGAGGGAAAACGAAGACCGGAGACCGAAGTCCGGAGTGCAGTTCCGTAGGAACGGTTTATGTTGTAGCGTCGGATTTTAGTCTGATGAAGAGGTCAACCAGATGTTGCAAGTGAGTTCCGTCGGAACGACGCATATTGAATACAAATTGAACCAATGACGATATTTCAATTATGCGCCGAGCCTACGGCTCTCGATGTTTCATCTTGCGTTTGGCAAACGGAATAAATTCCGTTCCTACAATATTCCGCAAGCCTACGGCTTTATAAAAAATGGAATGTGGACAAATACAGTTCCGTAGGAACGGTTTATATTGTAGCGTCGGATTTTAATCCGGCGATGAAGACGATAGAAGATCATGAGAGTTCCGTCGGAACGACGCATATTGAATACAAATTGAACCTATGACGATATTAAATTATGCACCGAGCCTACGGCTCTCGATGAATTGTTTATTGCATTTATCAAACGGAATAAATTCCGTTGCTACAATATTTCGCAAGCCGATGGCTTTAAACGCGACGCAATTCTTCGAACCTGGAACTTGAAATTTGGAACTTTTCGTTCAACTCCGAACTTTGAATTTTAGGCACTCCGAACTAAAATATCTTCACCAACTCTTCGGTAATGGCGTGCACTACCGGACAAATCTCACAATTCTTGTGCGTCAGGTTCAGGATTTGATACATGCGTTTGCGGTCGGTGTGCGGGTATTCACGACAGGCTTTTGGCCGGTCTTCGTACACCATGCAATAATTGTCGGGCATCAGAAAAGGGCAGGGCGTTTGCTGAAAAACGTAGTCTTTATCCTCGTCGATGTACAGGTATTGGGCAATGAAATCGACCGCCTTCATGCGCATGCGTTTGGCCAGCCGTTCGATGTCTTTTTCGGTTACAATGGGGCTGATTGACGAGCAACAATTGGCGCAGGTCAGACAATCGAACTGATCGAATGCCTCTTGGTGCAGTTCGTGTACTACATCATCTAAATTCTTGGGCTTTTTGGCTTTCAGCCGTTTAAACAAGGTAGTAAAGTCCTGTTTGCGGTTGTTTGTCAGTTCCTTTAGTTTTTCAGGCCTGATATATTGAATCTGATCCATATTTTTTCCTTTTCCAGTTAATTTGAGCCAGGAACAAACCTGAAATTACAATGGCAATTCCGACCATTTGGTGGAAATTAAGCCGGTCGCCTAAAATGATAAAGGCGATGATGGCCACACAAACCGGAATAACATTGATGAAAATATTCGATTTATTGATTCCAAGAGTACGGACACTGTAGGTAAATAAAATAAAGGCAAATGTTGATGCAAAAATAGCCAGTTTAATGATAGCCCAGAAGGCTTTCGCGTCAAACGGAATCTGCAGAAAGTCGTTCATTTCGAGGCCAAGCCAAAATGGAAGAAAGAATGTTGCCCCGATCAGGTTTTGATAAGTGATGATGGTAAACGTGTTGTACCGGTGCGAAATGCCTTTCAATACGCTGGAGTAACCAATTGCGCCCAAAACTGCCACAAACTCGAGCGCAACGCCCAGTGGTGAAGCTGTGAAATTGAATGAATTATCGAGCACCACCAGGCTGACACCCAAAAAGGTGATTACTAATCCGAAAAGATTGGTTCTGCTCAGTTTTTCCTTATAAAAATGCCAGGCCAGTATAGGTGAAAAGAGCGGAATGGTCGCCACAATTACGGCTGCAACTGTGGATGAAACGTACTTTAAACCATAGCTTTCGCCCATGAAATACAGGAATGGTTCGAAAAAAGCCAGCATGACAAAATACTTTAAATCGCCAGGTTTTATTCGCTGGAGTTTTCGGCTAAGCAAGGTAAAAGCCAACAGCATTCCGGCCGAAAGAATGAGCCGGAACAATACGGTTGTGAGTGGTCCGTAAGCTTCGTACACCACTTTGACCCAAACAAACGAAAAGCTCCAAAAAATCATCGATAAGAGGGCGGCTCCGTATGGTATCCAGCTTTTGTTTTTCATTCTAATTTTTTATGAGTCGCAAAAGTAGGGATAATTGAGGGGATAAAAAAGGTGAAAGAAGTCAGGTAGTAGCTAAAAAGTAAGGGTTTCACTTTCGCAAAACCCCTACCGCCACAAATTAAATATAGGTTCTAAAACTTACCAAATTTCATAATCAGACCGATGGTAGCGCCTTCCATAATATCCGGATTGGTGTCAACCATCTCCACTTTTGAGGTGAAACGATAGCCAATTGTTCCGGCCAGGCGCAAATGGCGGGTCATGTTAAACTCGAGCTCAACGGCAGGTTCGAATACCAGGAAAACATCGCTGCGCGAGTTGTCATACGTCCAGTCGTGATGATCATCAACCTGCGCAACTGCACCAACACCCAGTAAAACCGGGATGGAAATGTGTACCGGAAGGCGGGGAGCCAGGATAGGTTCGAGATACAGACCTCCATAGCCGCCAGCCAGATTATTGTTTAAATCGTTGTTCATCCAGTTGTGGTAATTCACGTCGTTCACAAAACCGCAACCGCCCAATCCAATGGCAAACGAATGATCGATAATCCACGAACCGCGGGCACCCATCAGGAAAGCATCTTTCCCGTTGATTTGAGTGTACCCGAACGAAAGTGCGCCGTAGCCGCCGTTTTGGCGTCCTTTCGAAAAAATAGTCGAAATCTGGTTGTCGTTGTTTTCTTCCTGGGCAGAGGCACATAAACCCCCCAGCCCGATAAAAATCAGGAGTAATAATTGTTTCATTTCTAAATGTTTAATTGTTTTCTATTGCTTTCTGAAGTCTTGTCTAAAAGGTGTATTTCACGGTAAAGGCAAAATCGAAGGGCTGAATCTGGAAGAAGTTTTCGCCAAAGAGATTGAAATAGGGTTTTACTTCAATCCCGAAAACCAATGGAATTTCGCGCACACTGTATTCAATAGCAGCTAACCCGTCGAGTCCGGCAATAGGGCCAGAGCGACGTTCGCGATACAAAGTTGGTGGAAAGGTGTAATCTAGGTTGTCTCTGTAATATTCTCTGTGCCACGACTCAAATCCGGCATGTGCTCCAAATCCATACACGAAGGTGAATTCCTCCTGGTCGATATCGAAGGCATCCGGAACATGAAATTCTTTCATCCCGGTGAGTTGCAAGCCTTGTTTTCGTGTTGAAAGAAGTACTTTGTACGAGGTTAAATCGCCCGAAAAAACACGGTATTCGAATCCGGAAGATAAACCTCCTCTGATACCGACGGCTTTAACCGGTTCTTCGGCAAACCCGTTGAATGAGAGAATTAAAATGCTGATTATCAAATAAACTTGTTTCATTGTGGATGGTGTTTTGTCGTTTCAGTAAAAGATATGATTTCGATGTTTGTTTAATTCTTGTTGACCACTCCGCCCGATCCGGAAATGCTGGTGTAAATAGCGGGATGATTGACATAGAAAACCTTTCCGCTACCCGAAATGCGTGCATCAATGCTTTGGCTCGCATTTATATACATGTCGCCCGAGCCCGAAATAGTTGCGATGCATTGGTCGTGTAGAAGGTTGTATGTTTTTATTTTTCCTGAACCACTGATTACAAAGCTGGTTCTTTCGGCCTCACCATCAATAGTAACGCTTCCTGACCCGGAAATATTGGCTGAAACATTGTCGCAGCTGATGGTGCTCACAATATCGCCCGAACCGGAAACATTAAAATCGAAGTCGCTGCCTGCAAAGCTGCCGGTTTGTATTAATCCTGAACCACTTAGCGAAACACCTTTCAGCGCAGGAGTGGTGATGTTTACTTCAATGGGAAGGTTTTGCCTCAATGAGTGAATTCCAGTAGTTCCGATTTTTAGTTTGTGGCCATCAACCTGGGTCGAAATGTAAGGCAGTAAATTCGATTCGGCCGTAATCTCAACCGAATAATAGTTACCGGGAACAATGTTTACTTTAAAATCGCCGCTTGAAGCTACTTTGTCGAATCCTTCGGCATCGCGGCTTTCGGTGCGTGGAATGCCGTTTCCTTCAATAAATAATTCGTCGAGACACGAACTTGTTGTGAATAAAAGCAGCACGAATGCTGCAATCGTTTGAATTTTAGTTACTCGTTTCATCCGAAAATAATCTGTTTTTAATTTGTCGGATGCCCGCCTGTCCGGCCGGCAGGGAACTCGCATTTCATTAACTGAATGCAAGTTTGAAAATTCTTTAGTAAATGCTCGTTTCATGGCTTTGAGTGCTGATTGTTTTCTGAATTGTTTGTTTCTGTTATTGTTTTCTGTTTCGATAGACAGGATTTTATTTTTGTGGTTGCAAATCCTGCTTGCTTTTTTACTTTTTTTCTGAAATCTTTTTTCTGTTTTCAGCACAAATTTGAAAATCAGATATTTATTGTGCACCTAAAAGTTGACGACTTGTCGGTATTTCCTGATGAACGGCTTATTTCGCTGGTTGGAGCGTAACGGAAACTCATTTTTTGAACTAGTAAGATAAGATGTTGGTTTCGCCGCCCACCGAATTAATAATTAATTGTTCGTCTTTCATCTTTTTCCCGAAATAGCCCGAATGACGGGTTTTATTTTCTTTCGAGTCGAGCACTTCCTTGTCTTCAACCTTCATTTCGCGCCCCAGTTTCAGGTCGGTTTTTGTTTCGGTAATTTCGAAATTAAACTTTGCTTCTGGGTTGAAATACAGGTTTACGTCGGTCGATCGCGATTCGATAAAAATATTGCTGAACGTGTTCATTATCTTTTCCATTTCGAGGCTGCCGTAGGTAAGGCGCAGGTTGGCCTTGTCTTTAAGTTCTGTAATCCGGAACTGGCTGAAATTACCCGTAGCGTCCAGTTTATCGGCCAAACGGATGCGGAATTTGTCGCGGCGCGAGTCGATGCTCAAATCCTCGGAGTTTATAATTTCAACGGTTGACGACTTGCTTTCCAGTCGCAGTACTCCTGAATTTTTAACCAGAATATCGCTGTAATTACTCACAATGCGCCCATTGGGCATGTTGTTGATTTCGGCATCGGCAAAGCTAAGGTTCATGGCCGATCGTTTGGGTAAATCGCCCGTTTTCAGTTTCCCATTGCTCAAAATAACCTGTGTTTCGCCTTTGTAGTCGCCCATAATAATGTCGCCAAATTTATTTTCAAGCCTCAGTTCGTGGTTGTCGGGAAGCCAAACCGTCAGGTCGATACGGATGCTGCCATTGGTCTGCAAAATGGTTTCCTTAAATTTCTGCAATTCGCTTTCAATCTGGCTCCGGTTTTTATCGATTTGTGTTTTTACCACCAGGTAATACTGACTGTTACTGATATCGAAGTCGAGGTTGTCGAGCGTTTTTTCAAGCTTAACGGGTTTCTTTTCGTTTATTTCCATTCGGAACTTAACAACCACCGAGTCTTTCTCCCAGGTATTCAGTTCAATTCGCCCGTATTTATTGGTAATATCTATCCGTGTTTCAGGTTTTATGCTGAAACGCCTTACAAATTCGCGGGTTTCGGTAAACTGTGCACGAACGTTTAAACCCGTCAGTAAAAACAAACTTGCGACAAACAACTTCAAACAGCTTATTCTGATTTTCGTATTCATAACCAATGGGTTAACAGTTTATTTGTTCCAGAACATCGTCAACCAGCTTCATTCGGTTCCGGTTGTTTTCTATCATGGCTTCAATGACTTCTTTGTTCGATACGTTTTCTTTCAGGTCGTTTTTCAGCGATCGGTACATGCCTTCCAGTTCATTCAAATCGCCTTCTATTTCCGATTTTAATTCAGGATGAACCTTGTAGCATTTCTGAATTTCAGCCAGTTTGCCGGTAACTTCCTGAGCATAATATGCTTCAGCCTCAATCAGTTCCTGAACTTCGGGATCGAGCGGAGTTGTTTTAGCCGATTGTCTTTGATCAGAGAATTTAACATGGTAAATTGCAAATGGCAGAATTAAGGCTAAAAGTGCAACTGCCGCAACTTTCATCCACGGAAATTTCCGGGTGCGTTGTTTCGGTGCCTCGTTCAGGCGTTGGTTAATGGAGTTCCACAGTTGATCCGATGGTTCCATCCGGTCAAACTCATGCCGGTTTTCATTCACAAACGATTCCAATCTATCCTGTTTCATATCTCTCTTGATTTTGTCTGTTTCATTATTTCATAAACCCTGCGTTTGGCGCGCATGTACTGCGTTTTCGAGGTCGATTCGGTGATGTTCAGTATTTGTGCAATTTCGCCGTGATCGTACCCTTCGAGCAGGTAAAGTGAGAAGACAATCCGACCACCTTCCGGCAGTTGATTCATGGCTTCCAGTATGTTTTCGGTGGTGAACAGCGCTTCCTCAGGCTCTTCTTCGGCTGTTTCGAAGCGGTGTAAATCATCGATGTAACGCAAATCGAGCTTCCGTTTGTTCAGTGCATTGATACAGGCATGGATGGTGATGGTCTTCAGCCAGGTGCCGAAACTCGATTCGTGCCTGAACGATTCCAGTTTCTGAAAAGCCTGAACAAACGCTTCCTGCAGCATATCTTCAGCATCCTCGCGGTTGTTCATCATGCGGTAACACACGTTGAACATGGCCTTGGAATACAGTTGATAGAGCTGGTAGCGGGCTTTGTTGCTGCCTTTTATGCTGTCGGCTATCAAATCCTGATGTATGAATGCTGTCTGACTCAAATTTTAAACTTTACAATTCTATTGACAACCATTTCTCGGAAGGGTTGCAATTGATTCAAATATTTTTTCGTTTTACCGTAAACCGCATCAAATTTGGATATTTTTACGCACAGAAAAATTTTCGACTTTAAAATTCGTTTACCCGATAAAGCAATGAGTAGTTGTGCTAAATTAAATGTATAAGTTAAAACACACCAAATAAATAACCTGTTAAAACATAAGTTCATGTCAAATCGCAGAACCTTTATTAAAACCAGCGCCTTAGCCGGAATCGGTATAATGGCAGCTGCAAAAACCCAGGTAATTGCCAGTCAGTTACTTCCGGCATACGAAAGCAATCGTCCGCCGCTTGGCAAGCGGAATTTTGTGAGCGATGCCGTTGATAAAACCATCGCCAAAGTAAAAGCATCTATTTCAAATCCTGAATTGGGATGGCTTTTCGAAAATTGTTTCCCAAATACACTTGATACAACTGTTGACTTCGAGATCATTGATGGAAAGCCTGATACATATGTAATCACAGGTGATATCGATGCGATGTGGCTGCGCGACAGTACTGCACAAATTTGGCCTTATCTGCCTTTGGTAAAGGAAGATGCCAAACTGAAAGAATTGGTCAGGGGAGTAATTAATCGTCAGACCAAATGTATTTTACTCGACCCGTATGCCAATGCTTTTTATAAAGACTTTACCAAGGAAAGCGAGTGGAAACACGACCTGACCAAAATGAAGCCTGGAATTCACGAGCGCAAATGGGAAATCGACAGCCTGTGTTACCCGATTCGTCTGGCTCATGGTTACTGGAAACTTACCGGCGACACCAGCATGTTCGACAGCAAATGGAAAGAAGCCATGCTGCTTGTTTTGCAGACTTTCCGCGAACAGCAACGTTTTCACGATAAAGGTCCGTACAGCTTTCAGCGCGAAACGGCCTGGGCTACCGATGGTGTTCCATTGAGTGGCTATGGCTACCCGGTTAAACCTTGCGGCCTGATTGTTTCAAGTTTCCGTCCAAGCGACGACTGTACTTTATTCCCATACCTGATCCCGAGCAACATGTTTGCCATTGAGGTGCTGGGCTATCTGGCCGAAATGTTCTCAACGCCTCAGCTGAAAGACGAAGTCATTGTTGCCAAAGCAAAAGAGCTTCAAGGACAAGTACAGAAAGGACTGGAAGAGAACGGAATTATTCAGCATCCGAAGTTTGGTAAAATCATTGCCTTTGAAGTGAATGGTTTTGGAAGTTTCCATTTTATGGACGACGCGAATGTTCCATCGCTGCTTTCATTACCATATCTCGGAGCCATTGAACCCGATAGTCCGCTGTACCTGAATACCCGTAAAGTTGTGCTGTCGGAAAACAATCCGTTCTTCTATCAGGGTAAAGCTGGCGAGGGGATTGGCGGTCCGCATACCGGAACCGATACCATCTGGCCAATGAGCATCATCCTGCGCGCCATCACCAGTATCGATGACAAGGAAATAAAACATTGCCTCGATGTTTTGGTGAAAACTCATGCCGGAACCGGATTTATGCACGAATCGTTCCACAAAGACGATGCGACCAAATTTACCCGTAAATGGTTTGCCTGGGCCAACACCCTGTTCGGTGAGTTGATCCTGAAACTTTATCACGAACGTCCACATTTGCTGAAAGCATAATTCATCACTGACTTCAAATTTCAAAATTCATAAACTGGGAAAGCAATAATTTTGCTTTCCCAGTTTTTTGTTTCCTGAATCCGCTTCGATCTCTTCACAAATCAAAATTCATTCAGATTTTACTTTTCAAGCCATTTTTCCCAGAATGTACTGTTTCTGAAATAAAAAAATACACTGGCTAGAAGCAATGAAAGCATTGCCAAACTTACATTTCAGAAGATTTTAATTGAAAAATAAGTCGATTTCCTTGAAGTAAATATTTCCTTTCGATCAACGACGAAAGAATAGCGCACTCTGAATCAGTTTTGATAAAATTGGATCAGCCATTTTTTTTGTATGATCAGAAATTTTATCTCTTATGTCTGGGTGATTTCAAAATTCATATAGCTTGACATAAGTTGAAAAAAATGATGTAATTTTATTTGATATGTAAAATCAAATTTCAATCCACCTTAAATTCACAAATGCTATGAAAATCACCAAACGAAACATCTTATTCTTTTTCTTAGGTATGTTAACCTGGCTCCTTATCGAGAGTGTTTTTGATTGAGAGAATAACAAGAAGTCGTTCTCAGAAGGATTTACTACAGGAAATGGGAAAAGTAATATTGAGCAAACTAAATAGTTCAGGTCGCATAAAATTCATTTCCCCGGAATCGAGAGGATGGGTTATTCCAATTCGAGTGTTATTCCTAGCTTTCCCGTTTCCCGTGCAGCAAAAGGTTTACGGCATCTTCGAGCGAACCGGCACGAACAACTTCGCCAGAGTTGACGAAGAAGATTTCATCAGCATTTTCAATGGTATTCAGCCGGTGAGCAATAATTACGCGAGTGGTTGTTTCAGGTAGTTTTTGCAGAATGGCTTCCAGCATTTGCTCGGTAATGGTGTCGATGTTGGCCGTTGCTTCATCGAGAATCAACAGTTCGGGCTTACGCAAAACTGCGCGCATAAAGGCAATCAGCTGCTTTTGTCCCAGACTTATTCCATCGCCGGAAGTCTGTACCTTACTTTCCAGTCCTTCGTCGAAACGGCTTAATAAAGTTTCGAGTCCTGATTCGTGAATTACCTGTTCAAGCTCTTCGTTTGTGAGGCTTAGGTAATCAGGATTTCCGTATAATATATTGTCACGTACCGTTCCGGTGAATAGGAATGGCTCCTGAAGAATAAACCCAATTTTGCGGGTGCGCTCCTCCGGTTGGTACGAGCGAATGTCTTTCCCTTCCAGAAATACCAGTCCTTTTGTGGCATCGTACAGACGGGCAATCAGCGAGGCGGTGGTAGTTTTTCCACCACCGGTTGGACCAACAAACGCATAGGTTTTCCCGCGTTCAAGGTTGAAACTCACATGGTGCAGCACCTCTTTGCCATTGGGGTAGGTGAACGATACATTTCGGAACGACAGGTAGGAGGTGGTGTTATCGGTGCAATGCCCCGGCGTTACCTGCAAATTGGTATCGAGTGCCAGTATCTGTGAAATACGGTCCCAGGCAGCCATGGCAGTCTGAAAACTTGCCCAAAGTGCTGCCAGTTGCCGCAACGGATGGTAAAAACTGTTGATATACGCCAAAAATCCAACCAGCAAACCAATAGTGAAATTGCCGGTCATTATGAGGTAAATACCAAAAGCAAGCACCACCATTTGCCCAATGTTGGCCGAAAGTCCGTAAACCGGTGTGAAAATATTGTTGGCCAGTCCGGCACTCACTGCTGTCGAATAGTTTTTCTGATTGGCTTCGTCGAAACGTTTCCTGAAATAGTCGCGCCGGTTAAAGGCCACGATAACCTTGAAATTGTTCAGGCTTTCCTGTATTTCGGCACTCAAGCCACCGGTACTTTTCAGGTTGGCGGCATTTTTACTTTTTACCCAGGGCGAAATGGCCTTGGTAAACACCCAAATAACAAATGCCGGAGCCAGAGCTGCCAGTCCCAGCTCGAAATTGATACTCAGCAGAAAAATACCGGCTCCAACCATGGTGAAAATACTGCCGATAAAATTCATGAGTGACTGCGAAAAGAACTGGTTCAGTTTATCGGTGTCGTTGTTGATGCGCGAAATTAAATCTCCGGCCTTATTCTGATTGAAAAAATCGACCGGAAGTATCTGCAACTTGTTAAATACTGCGTTGCGAAGGCTGTACAGCATTCGTTGCCCCACGCCTCCCATAATTTTTATCTGGAGGTAATTGGTTACAAAAGTGGTAGCGTAAATGCCAAGTAAAATTCCGGAGAAAATAATTAACCCGTGATATTGTTTCGATTGGATGTAAGTGTCGATTGCATGCCCGATAAGATATGGCCCCAGCAGGCTTAGTCCGGCATTGACGAAAATAATCATCATGGCCAGCACAAGCGTCCGCTTTTCTTCCTGAATCAGGTCAATCAGTTTTTTCAGGGCAGCGAGCGTCGATTTTTTCTGCTCTTTATCGTCGGTTGCCTGGTTTAAATTATAGTTCATTTGTTTCTCTTTCATTTTCTATAGTACAACTCTCGTATGACCATCCGTTCTTCAAATCAAAGTGTCAACGAATGGAATAATCATCATGCCATTCTCTTTTTTTATCGATCACCTTCCGTCATGTCTGTTTCATAATGACTGGTACTTCGTTGTGAATTATAAATCTGGACGTATTCGGGGCAGCTTTCCAATAATTCACGATGCGTTCCCCTGGCAATTATTTCGCCTTCCATCAGCAGGATAATCTGTTCGAAATGTTTTACCGATGCCACTTTTTGCGTAACCGAAAGCAAGGTCAAATCGGGATAATTGGCTGCCAGATTGGCCAGAATTTTCTTTTCGGTCTGGCGATCGACGCGGGCAGTAAAATCGTCGAGCAACAGAATGCGTGGGTTCAGGGCAAGCGCCCGGGCCAGCATAATGCGCTGCTTTTGTCCTCCGGAAAGACTGGTTCCGCGTTCCGAAACAATGGTGTCGAGTTTATCGGGCAGCGAATCGACGAAGTCTTTCAACTCGGCCGTTTTAATGGCTTTTTCGAGCAGTTCGGCATCTACATGTTCGCCGCTGAATGCAATGTTTTCGCGCAAGCTCATGTTAAAAATCACGCTGTCCTGCAATACAAAGCCAATCTGGTTGCGCAGCGATTCTTTATCATAGCTTTCAACGTTCTCTCCGTCATATCTGATGGTGCCGCTGTCGGGTTTTATCAGGTCGGTCAGCAGGTTGAGCAACTGGCTTTTCCCGGCAGCTGTTGGACCAATAATGGCCACGCGTGTTCCGCCTTTTACCGCAAACGAAATATCTTTTAAAATAGGTTTTTGTCCGTATGTAAGCGAAATACCTTCCAGTTCAATATTCCCTAGCAGCGTTTTTTTCAGGGTTCCTGCTTCCTGAGGTTCGGGAGCTTCCAGAACTTCATTAATTCGCTGATAGGAAGCCGAGGCCATTGCCATAATGTTGCTCATAAAACCAATCATCAGGATGGGGAAAATAAGCAGCGCCAGGTAACTGTTGAATGCCGCAAAATCGCCCAGCGACATGCTTCCGGTGATTACAAAGTGCCCGCCAAGCATTAAAATGGTGAGCATTCCGAGGTTCGAAACAAACGTGACGATTGGAATCAAGGCGGCAAACAGGCGCAAAATGCCCAGACCCAAATCGCGGGCATTGGTGTTCGCCTCCATGAATTTATGGTATTCGGGCAACTGCGAATTGAGCACGCGGATAATCGCCGAACCCATAATGCTTTCGTTGATCACTCGGTTGAGCCAGTCGATTACTTCGCGGCTTCGCTTGAAAAGCACCCGCACCTTCCGGAGTACAAAGAAGAATGTTCCGCCGATAAGCGGGATGGTGAGGATAATTGGAATGGCCAGCTTGTAATTGATCATGATCAGCAGGGTACAGGTACCGATAATCATAAAAACAGACGAGAATATGGTTACCACGGCCATCGAAACAAACATTTTGATCGAATCGATATCGGATGTCAGATTGGTCAGGAGTTTCGAGGGATTGGCCTTCAGGATATACGAATAGCTTTGGCGCGAAATCTTTCCGGATAAGCGTGTACGCAAGTCGCGGGCAACTTTTTCGGAGGCAAAGGTTTGTACAATGCTTTGCAGGTAGGTGAACAGGAAAATGACAAATGCTGCGACCAGAAACTCGACCACAACTGTTTTGTAAACAAAATTTCCGTTGGTGTAGGCGTCGATGCCCTTCGAAATAATCTTGGGAAGAATGAGGTTGACTCCGTTACTTAACAGGGCAAATATCACCAGGAAAGCAACCATTCCCCGATAAGGTTTCAGCAAACTAAATAAACTGGGTTTGGAAGTTTTCGTCCCGCGATCTGGTTGTTTTGAATTGCTCATTATCTGAATAAACTTGGAAACAATAAATACAAAGAAACAGGAAAAGTGTTTAGGTTTTATAAAAATTTAAGAAATTGAAGGACTGTTTGGACAATTTGTTGGGTCGTATAAAAATTACAGAGCGGGTAACTCAAAGTCATCCGCTCTGTTTAGGTAATTATTCCTCTTTTCCCGACTCTGGTTTGCAATAGCGCGACCATGGCGGACGGTGCATGTGAAGGTGTTCGCGAAACTGCTCGCGTTCTTCGGGCGACATCTTTTCCCATTTTTCGTACATCTTGCTGCGGAAATGATCGTTGCGCGGCCCACGGTGGCAACCCATTCCCAAAATCAAACGCGATAAAATCAAAAGGCCAATGGTTTGCCAGAACGTGATTTCGGGAAGATGGAAAATTGCAGGCATCAGCCAGTTCCATAAGTACATGGTTACGAATCCAAACGCGATAAACCCTGCTATGATCAGGGGGATAAAGAAATACCAGCGTTTTTTGAAATGTTTTCTCATTGTATTAATTTTTAAAATTTATTAATTCGTCGTAAAGCTCCTGAAGCCGATAGCGCAGAAACACTACCGCGTATCGTTTCCGGGAGATTAATGTGTTGACAGGAACTCCGGTTTGTTCGGAAATCTGCTTGAATGAAAGTCCTTTCATTTCGGTTAATTCAAATGCCTGACGCTGTTCGTCGGGCAGTTCGGCCAAGGCTTCGTCGAGTTCTTCCCAAACCAGCGACCGCAAATATTCGGTTTCTGGAGTGCTACCATTGTCGAACATCAAATCGCGCATTTCGGCTACAAAGATGTCATCGTCGCGTTCGCTGTAAATTTCAGGAAGCGATTCGGGCTTCTTTTTCCGGTACATGTCGGTGATGCGGTTTCGGGCAACGGTGTACAACCAGGCCGCTACCTGATCAATGGGCTTCAGAAGGCGGTCGGCATCGGCCAGCTGAAAATAAACATCCTGGAGAACATCGTCGGCATCTTCCACATTCTTCACCCGCTTGCGTATGAATCCCTGCAAACGGTCGCCGTACGTTTTTACAACTTCAGGTATGTTTATCTTTTTTGTCACGCTTCTGATTGTCGGGTCAGCGTCAGCCTGAATTATTTCCATGTTTAAAACCTCGGTACCAGTCATTTTTTGTTTCTGTTTCCTGTTTCGGCTTTGGCAGGTTAACCGGTCCGGTGCACCGGATTAATTAACCGACTGAAGCCTGAAGCACTGCTTACAACAGGGTTGACGAACGAGGCTGACGAATATTTTAAAAGTAATGATTTTTTTGAAGGATTTGCATTTTGCTATCTGCTGGAGACTTTACTGAGCAGGTGACTTAAAGTCACCTGCTCAGTAACCAAATTCCCCAGAACTTTAGCAATTTAGGGGATTTCTGTGTATCAGAATCCGTTGCCTGAAGGCAACGGCAAAGGATAGTGCTTTGAATATTGTTTGGTTGATTAATGAAGAGTCCTATCCTTTGCCGTTCCGCTTTAGCGAACGGTTTTAAAGTTGCTGCCGATCACTCTCATATTGCATACGCCATTAGCACTTCGGCCTGGCAGGTAAATGACACTTTTTGAGTACTATTAAAGACTTTTGAATCACCAATTTCTGAACTTGATTCCATTAAATCATGTAATCTTAAATTCAAGATAGAATTAAGTTTTTCTGAATTGAATGTTAACTAGCCAAATAACACAAATAGCTGTCTATCTTTGCCGCCTTTTAAAATCAACGAATGGCATATTTAAATAATACCATGATTATTCGCCGGCAGCTTGTTCGAAAAGTCGTCCGGCTTTTTAACGAAGGTCGGCTGGTGGAAGGAATCGACCGCATTCCGCTCGAAATGTCGCCACGCGAAATACCTGCTCAGCGCCGCTGCTGCATTTATAAAGAGCGCGCCGTTGTTCGCTATAAATTGATGCCAATTCTAGGTTTGGGGATCGATGAAGAACTGGACGAACTGACGCCGCTTTCGGAGTTTGCACAGATAGCCATGGAGCGAAAAGAAACTTCGAAGAAGGTACTGACCGTTGTTGATGAAGCCTGTACCTCGTGCGTAAAGGTGAGTTATATCGTAACCAACATTTGCCGCGGGTGTGTAGCCAGTCCTTGTATAATGAATTGCCCGAAAAATGCCATTCGTTTCAATGCTTCGGGAAACGCCGAAATCAAGTCGGATAAATGCGTCAACTGCGGACTCTGCAAGGAAGCTTGTCCGTATCATGCCATTGTTTATGTCCCAGTTCCGTGCGAGGAAGTTTGCCCGGTGAACGCCATTTCGAAGAACGAACAAGGTATCGAATACATCGACGAAAGCAAATGTATTTACTGCGGACGCTGTCAGAATGCCTGTCCGTTTGGTTCCATTTTCGAAATATCGAACCTGGTTGATGTGCTGAAAAATATTCAGCAGGGACAGGAAACCGTTGCATTGGTGGCCCCGGCTTTGTTTGGCCAATACGATGTTCATCCGGCCAAAGTGATGAAAGCCATTGAAAAACTTGGGTTCAGCAAGGTGGTTGAAGTTGCCCGCGGCGCCGAAATTACCACACGAAACGAAGCTCAGGAACTGGTGCACAGGCTGGGAGAGGGCGCGCCGTTTATGACAACCTCGTGTTGCCCGTCGTATGTTGAGTTGACACAAAAGCACATTGAAGGGCTACAACCCTATGTTTCCGAAACACGGTCGCCCATGCATTATGCAGCCGAAATGGTGAAAAAGGAAAATCCTGAAGCCAAAACGGTATTTGTTGGGCCATGTATTGCCAAGCGAAAAGAAGGAATTGACAACGAACTGGTGGATTTTGTACTCAGTTTTTCCGAACTTGACACAATGCTTGAAGCTATGGAAATTAACCCTGCTGATTGTGAAGATCTTATTCTTGATAAAATTGATCGCGAAGCCCGTGGTTTTGCGCTTTCAGGAGGAGTGATCGCAGCCGTGAATGCCCAAAACCTGAAGATTGACGTGAAAACCTTGTCGGTGGATGGCCTGAATAAAAAATCAATCAATTTGCTGAAAGCATTTTCGAAGGGAAAAGCTCCGGCACAGTTTATCGAGGTAATGGCTTGCGAAGGAGGTTGCATTGCCGGGCCGGTCAGCCATCTGAATTTGCAGAAGGGGAAACGCAACTTCGATAAGAATATGGAGATGCTTGCCAGAAAGGATTGAACCACATAGAACACATCGATTTTTGGAAACAATTACCAATGTGTTTCTGGCAAATTTAGGAGAAATGGTGTGGTTATTACAGAAAAAAATGAACCACATAGGACACATAGTTTTTAATTATTTTTCTATGCGCCCTATGTGGTTTAATTCTTTTATTTCATCTGCTCATTCCAACCGGAGCGGTCGGGTGGAGCAGGAGCATTCACCTTTTTAACCGGTTTTTCCTGAAGCTGCTTCAATAATACTTCAACCGCTTTTTCGATGCAAGGATCGATGCCTTTGGCCAGTTGCTCAGGGCGATCAACTACCTCAATATCCGGAGAAACACCGGTTCCTTCAATGATCCACTGTTCGTTTTCGTCGAAAATACCGAAACGCGGAACCGCAATGTAACCACCATCAACCAATCCGGCATTGCCCGACATACCAACCAGTCCGCCCCAGGTGCGGGTTCCGATCAGTGTTCCCAATCCTTTTTTGCGGAAGTAATATGGGAAGGCATCGCCACCTGACGACGAATATCCGTTGGTGAGCATCACTTTTGGTCCATTGTGCGCTATCCCTGGCGTTTTCATAGGCGATAAACCATTGCGCTGCCAGTAGCTGAGCGTTTTGCGTTCGAGCAAACCGGTCATTACATCCGGAATAAAACCACCACCATTGTAACGGTCGTCGATAATCAGCGCCTCTTTTTCGTTGAATTCGTACATTCCGCGGAACAGTTCACGGTTTCCATCGGTTGAAGTATTTGGCACATAGATGTAGCCGATTTTTCCGCCTGAAAGTTTATCAACCATGGCACGGCGTTCGTTTACCCAATTCAGGTTTAGCAATTCGAGTTCGCTGCTAATTGGTTTGATGGTCGAAGTTCTTGCTCCGGCTGCATCAGGAATGGAATTAACGGTGATTTCAACCGTTTTACCCACTGTGTTTTCGAGTAATTCGTAAGGGTTCATGCTTATATTAACCGATGTACCGTTGATTGCCAGCAGATAATCGCCTGTTTTTACATTTACACCCTGTTCGGTAAGTGGGGAGCGACGGGCCTCGTTCCAGTTTTCGCCATCGTAAATTTTGCCAATCCGGTATTTTCCCGAAGCCTGATCAGCAATCAATTCGGCACCCAGCAAGCCAGTATCCACGCGTTTTACTTTCTCAAAATCGCCCCAGTCAACATACGAGTGACCGGTATTCGTTTCAGAAATAATTTCGCCCAAAATGTAGTCGAGATCCGCACGGTGACTCACATACTGAACCAGCGGACTGTAGCGCTCTTTAATGCTCTTCCAGTCAACGCCGTGCATGTTGTTCACGTAGAAAAAGTCGCGGAAAATACGCCATCCGTCAGCATAAATCTGGTTCCACTCTTTCCGTGGATCAATTTTCATGGTTACATCGTCCAGGTTCAGTTTTCCTATTCCGGATTTTTGTCCCGGGGTAATTTTGGCAATTCCCAGATCCCTTCCTGCGCGGTAAATCATCATTTTTCCTTCGGTGCTCACCACAGCCTGAGATACACCGTCCATTACTTCTTCATCTTTCTTATCGTCGATGCTGTATTTACGCAATGAACCTTCGCTGATGTAGAGAATTCCGCCATCAACGGCAGTCAGATTACGGTATTCGCCTGATTTTAGTGGGAAAGCTGTGATCCGCGAATTAATTCCATCGAAATCAATCTGAATGGTTTTAGGCAAAGCAACGGCAGGTTTTTCTTCGACCTTGCTTTTTTTATCCTTTTTGGGTTCTTCGGCAGGCTTTTCGGCTTCCTTCACAGGCTCAGTATCGTTCTTGTCTTTAAATAGTTTTGGGCAATCGGCACATAGTGCAACGGCATAGATTCGTGACGATTTGTTGTAGAGGTAATCAAATTCGAAACTGCTGAAATCGAGGTTGAAATCGCGGTCGGAAATGAAATAGATGTATTTGCCATCAACAGAGAAAACCGGAGAACCATCATTGAAACGGTCATCTGTCAACTGTTTGTTTTCAGCTTTGTCGATGTTGTAAACCCAAACAGCGCCCAATCCGTTGGCTCCTTCTTTGTCGTAGGTAATCCATTTCGAATCGGATGAGAACGAATACGAATGAATTTCATCACGGTCGGCATGAGTTACAACCGTAGTTTTGCCCGATTGTACGTCAAGTAGCTTAAGTTGCAAGGTTCTATCGAAATACAACAGGTATTTGCTGTCGGGCGACCATTCTCCGTCATATTTCCATGCTGAAGAACCACTTGTTAACTGACGCGGAGTAGCTCCTTTCTTGTTTTCGAGCAGGTAAATTTCGTATTCTCCTGAAGCATCAGAATAATACGAAATGTATTTTCCATCGGGCGACCAGCGCGGATAAATTTCGCGGATGCCTTGTGTATTGGTCAGATTGTAGGTCGGGCCATTTTCGGCAGGAACCGAAAAAATATCGCCGCGGGCCGAGATCAGTGCACGTTTGCCGGTTGGCGAAATTTCAAAAGCCTGAATGTAATCCTTCACGTTTTTGTAATAAGGAATGGTATTCGGGTTGTCGAAATGGATATTCACCGTCACTTTATCTTCTTTTCCGGAAACCAGGTCAAGTTTATAAAGGAATCCGCCATTTTCGTAAACCATCTGTCCATTTTCTCCTGAAGGCCACATGCAATCGAAATCAGCATGTTTGGTCAGTTGTTTCAGGTCTTTGGTTGCCGTATTGTACTGGTAAATATTCAGTTTCAGGTCGCGGTCGGAAGCAAAATAAATGTTGTTGCCAAACCAAACCGGAAGCTGGTCGGTACCTTTAAAATCAGTAATCTGTTCCGAAGTATTTTTCTCCAGATCGTAAACCCACAAATCGCTTGCCCGGCCACCTTTGTATCGTTTCCAGGTGCGGAATTCACGGTCAACCGGCGTGAAGCAAACCTTTTTGTTGTCGGGCGACAAAGCAGCAAAACCACCATTCACGATTGGAAGCGATTTTTCCAGTCCACCGTCAATGCTAATCATGAAATATTTGCCGTTGCGGTCACCAAACGGAGTACGGTTAGCGCGGAACAGGATGGTTTTGCTGTCGGAAGTCCAATCGAGTGGCACATCGTCGAACCCACCACGCGGAGGCATCAGGCCAACCGAGTTGTAAAACGTGAGTTGCTTTGGAGTTCCGCCACTGGCAGGCATGACAAAAATTTGCCGGCTTCCGGAGTATTCGCCCGAAAAAGCGATCCATTTTCCATCTGGTGAAATTTTCGGAAAAAGTTCCATTCCCGGATGCGAAGTTAACCGGCGGGCTTCGCCTCCATTGGCATCCACGGTCCAGATATCGCCTGCATAAACAAAGGCAATCAGGTTTTTATTGATGTCGGGGAAACGCATCAAACGAGCTTCCTCCTGAGCGTTGGCCTGCTGTACTGAGCCAAGCCCCAATATTGCAAAAACCAAAGCTTTAAATGAGATTTTCTGCATGTTTTAGTTGTTTAATGTGAATTTATTTCTGTTGAATTGGTTCATTTTGAAGCCTGAAAATTACAATTGGTTAACGTAAACTAACATGATAAATAAAGTTATTTAAGTTCGGAGTTGAAATTGTTGCGCGTTTCGGGTTTCGAGATACGAGTTATGGGTTATAAAAGTGGTAAAAGTGATGAATTGCTATATGGTTAGATTGTTGAATTGTTAACTACCTATTTAACCATTCAGCCATACAACCATTCCCCTGCATTTCCAAATTCTCAAATCTTCAAATCATTCTGGCCCACTGAACACTTCCGTTGCTCTATGCTTTTTCAAATCCCTAATTATTCGTATTGTTCCCAAATCCCTTTATCTTTGCCACAAACTTTGAAAAATGACCAATCCTAAAATAATTATAGCCATCGACGGGCATTCATCGTGCGGGAAAAGTACTATCGCAAAAGCTGTTGCAGCCCAATTTGGCTATGTTTTTATCGACAGCGGAGCCATGTACCGTGCCGTAACCTTGTTTGCTCTCCGTCATAACCTGATTGAAAATGGCATTGCTAACGAACAGGAACTGATCAGTTTACTTCCTGAAATTAAAATCGAGTTCAGGTTTAATCCGGAAAAGCAAAAAAGCGATACCCACCTGAATGGTGAAAATGTGGAAGATGAAATCAGGCAATTGCCCGTTTCGCAGAATGTGAGCCCGGTGGCAACCATTGCCGAAGTTCGTGCCGAGATGGTTCGCCAGCAGCAGGAAATGGGTAAAAACAAAGGCATTGTGATGGATGGCCGCGACATTGGAACCGTGGTTTTTCCTGAAGCTGAGTTGAAATTGTTTGTAACAGCATCGCCCGAAATCCGTGCTCAGCGCCGTTTTGATGAGCTGACAGCCAAAGGTGAAGCGGTTTCGTACGACGAAATTTTGCAGAATGTGCTGGAACGTGATCGAATCGATTCGACCCGCGAAACCAGCCCGCTGCGAAAAGCCAACGATGCACTGGTTCTGGACAACAGCCACATGACCCGCGAAGAACAGCTAAAATGGGTTGTTAAAAAGGTAGAAGAAAAGTTGGATGGAACCGGTTCCAAATTTCAGGTTCCAAATTCCAAATAATCGGAGAAGCCTTTATCCTTTGCCGTTCGGCTTTAACCAACGGGTACTGTTTATTATAATGTATTTAGCTATTTATTCATGATTGTTGAAATTGACCAAAAATCCGGATTTTGTTTCGGGGTACGCAATGCCATCGGAAAAGCAGAAGAAACGCTGGATAACGGCGGTTTGCTGTATTCGCTCGGGCAAATTGTGCACAACGAATCAGAAGTGGAACGGCTTCGGCAAATTGGATTGATAACGATTACTCATGATGATTTTCTCAAGCTTAAAGATTGTACGGTTCTGATTCGTGCTCACGGCGAACCGCCCGCAACCTACGAATATGCCCGACAAAACAATATTACCCTGATTGATGCGACTTGCCCGGTAGTTTTGAAACTTCAGCAACGGGTTAAAAAAGCTGCCGAATCCATGCGTCAGGAGAATGGTCAGGTAGTGATTTTTGGACACCAGGGACATGCCGAAGTTACCGGACTGGTTGGCCAAACCAACAAACAAGCAATAATCATTGATCATCCTGACGATTACAAGAAACTGGATTTATCGCGTCCTGTAGAGATCTTCTCGCAAACTACGAAATCGGTTGATGATTTCAAGAAACTGACTGAAAACATCAGAAACCACTCGCAAGCCAGCAGGGTGGAGGCGCACGACACCATTTGCCGTCAGGTTTCGAACCGGGTTCCACATTTACAGGAATTCGCTACCCGCTTCGATCTGGTTGTATTTGTTGGTGGCAAATACAGCTCAAATGCACGGGTTTTGTTCGATGTATGCAAAAAGCAAAATCAGCGGAGCTACTTTGTTTCGTCACCCGACGAACTGTGCCCTGAATGGTTTTCAGGAATTGAAACAGTTGGTATTTGTGGTGCCACTTCAACGCCCCAATGGCTGATGGAAAAGGTGGCTGAACGAATCAAACAGTTTTAAGTCTTCATTAACCTTACGCTGCTGTTTAACAGCCCCGATCATTTTATCCAATACTTCAGTTACCTTTAGATTGGAAATTTTCATCAGTTAAATGGATTGGTTATGACAATAAAAGATACAAACTCAGAGCCTTCTCTTAAAAGAAAGAAATTACAGAAAATCGGCGTTTTTACTTCGGGTGGCGATGCTCCCGGCATGAATGCTGCCATTCGTGCGGTAACGCGTGCGGCGCTTGCCCATAAACTGAAAGTGGTGGGTATCCGGCGTGGTTACCAGGGAATGATTGAAGGTGATTTTATACCTTTGAAATCATCGGATGTCAGTGGTATTCTCCAATCGGGCGGAACGGTGCTGAAAACCGCGCGCAGCGCCGAATTCAGAACTCCGGAAGGACGCGAAAAAGCCTATCAGCAGCTTAAAAAAGCCGAAATTGACGCAGTAGTGGTAATTGGCGGCGATGGCTCGTTTACCGGCGCTTTGGTGATGTCGCAGGAATACGATGTTTCGTTTATCGGAATTCCCGGAACTATTGATAACGACATGTATGGCACCGACTACACCATTGGTTACGACACCGCCTTGAACACGGTAGTTGAAGCTGTCGATAAAATTAAAGACACGGCTCGCTCACATGGTCGTATTTTCTTTGTGGAAGTAATGGGCCGGGAAGCAGGTTTGCTGGCGTTAAACAGCGGAATTGCCTGTGGCGCTGAGGTTATCCTGATTCCGGAGTCGAAAGAAATGCACGAACAGCTTAAAAAGTTTCTGAGTAAAGGATATAAAAACAAAGAAACCAGTGGTATTGTGATGGTTGCCGAAGGCGACGAAGCCGGTGGCGCATTGAAAATTGCGGAACAGGTTCGCAAAGAGCATCCCGATTTGGATGTGCGTGTTTCGATTTTGGGACATATTCAGCGCGGCGGACGGCCAACTGCCAAAGACCGTGTGAATGCCACCAAAATGGGTGTGGCTGCGGTTGATGCTTTGCTCGACGACCAGAAAAGCATTATGATTGGGCTCGACAATGAGAAGATTGTGCATATACCGTTTAACAAAGCTGTAAAACTGAATCACACGATTGATACCGATCTGCTGGAGATTCAGAAGCTGATCAATACCTAGTAAAATATACTATTTTGATATTTACGATTTACTATTGTTTCGCTGATTCAAGCCGACAATAGTAAATCGTAATTTTGTTTGAAAGTCAATCCTTCCGGTTAATTTATCCCGTCGATTTTGAAGTAGGCTATCAGGTTTTTCAGGTTTTCAGCCTGTTTTGAAATGCTGCGAGAACTGAGCGAGAGTTCGAATGATGAACCTGCATTTTGCTGCGTAACTTTATTCAATTGCTGAATTCCAATATTTATTTCCTCCGAACTAATGCGCTGTTCGAGGCTCGATGCCGCAATTTGTTTCACCAAATCAGCAGTGTGCTCAATATCCGGAACAATATTCTGAAGAATGGTACCTGTTTCCCTGGCCTGAATTAGTCCTTTTGTTGATAGTTCATTAATTTCTTTTGCAGCAAGTTGCGACTTTTCAGCCAGCTTTTTAATTTCGGCCGCAACCACCGCAAAACCTTTTCCTTGCATTCCGTATCTCGATGCTTCAATGGCCGCATTAATGGCCAGTAAATTTGTTTGTTTGGCTATTTCGCCTATAATCGAGATCTTCTTTACAATGTTGTTCATCGACAAGATTAGCGCTTTTGTCGATTCGTTTCCAATCTGAATTCCCTTTGCCGCCTGAAGGGCAATCTTTTCAGTTTCCTGGGCATTCTCCGTATTTTGCTGAATACGGCTCAACACGTGTTCCATCGAACTGGAAATTTCTTCCGAAGAAGCAGCCTGCCGGTTTGCCCCATCAGCCAGGTCAACCGAGGCATTTAATAAACTCACGCTGCTTTCGGCAATCGTATCGGAACTCTGAATAATTTCGCTCATAATTTTGGTGAGCCTTGCTGCCATGATCGAAAGCGACTCGGCCAAATCACCAATTTCGTCGTTTTGCTCAATCGAGAAGGTCGAATTCAGATCTCCGTTTGATATTGATTTCGCAAACTCAACTCCTTTGACAATCGGATCGCTGATTCGCAACGCAATGATGTAGATGATTACGTACAACAGCAGCAATCCGAGAATGCCAGCAATTATAGTTTTAGTCATTACCGATCTCGTTTCGCTCAGAATAACGCTGGTGGGAACTTCAACACCAATCAGCCAGTTGGTTTCCTTGTTGTTGATCAGAATGGGTTCGAACGAAACAAAGTATTCCTCTCCGCTGACCGAATTTTTGTATGTGAACGATTGATTTGCACCGCTGATATTGGTAAAAGCTCCTTTTTTAAATGCCATGGAGTCGGCCGCCAGTGTGCTTATAAAATTTCTGCCGGTGAGTTCGGTATTGGTGTGAGCCACAATAATCTTATTTTCTGAAATAATGTACGAAATGGCTTCTTTGTATGGTTTTATGCTTGAAATCAGTTGATTCATGTGTGAAAGTGAAACGTCGATTCCAACCATTCCTTCAAACTCACCCGACTCATTCTGGATAGGAGTGAGCAAGCTGGTCATCAGAATTCCCTTCATTTCTTTCGTCGCCTGGTCGTAATACGGATTAATGATTGTTTCCTTATTCAACTTGCGAACCTGATAATAAGTCGTGGTAAGTTCCTGATTGGTTGTGTCTTCAATCGCTTTTTGATTGATGATTTTATCTCCTTCACGAAAAAAACCGTTGTACAGGCGGCCATTCTTCTTGCGGTAATTTTTATCGAGAGCCTTTAGTTCCCAGTAAACGCCGACTGATAAATATTCCGGATGTTTTTTGAGATTGCTGGTCATTAGCTGGTCGTAAAAATCATCGCGGTTTACAGGTTTCAGTTTGGGATATGATTCAAAAGCATTTTTAATGGTTCGGGCCGACTCCATCATTACAGTCAGTTCTTCTGAAATCTTGTTCTGATATTCACGGGTTGATCCCGTTACAATTTTAATAGAGTTGGAATAAGCAATCTGATTCAACCGATAGCCAATATAACCAATTGTCAAGCAGTAAATTAAGGTAGCAACGCTAAGGATGTAAACGTTTAATTTCAGTTTCAGGGTAAATCTTCTCCTGGTCATAATTCGGTTATAAAGGGTTGAGTTTGAAAGCTGTTAGCCAGGCTCCGCCGAAACAGATTCTAAGCTTGACTAAGGTATAATTATTAATTTAAAAACAAAAAAGGAGGTCGAATTACTTTATGTTTCGAATTGAAGAAAACTATCCAAACAAAATTCAGGAACAAACTTTCCGGAAGCTATCCGAATCAGAAATCTTTTTCGGTATTTTGCAGCTATGATAAACGATGAGCTTTTTGCCGATGTTATTTTGCCTTTACCTCTTGAGTATCATTTCACTTATCGGGTTCCGGCAGCTTTCCAGTCGCGTATAAAAAACGGGATTCGGATTATCGTACAATTTGGTAAACGCAAATTTTTCTCGGCGCTGGTTTATAAACTCCATCAAACTGAACCTTCAGGCGATTTCGAAATTAAAGATATTGAAGCTATTCTGGATGAAGAACCTATTGTGGGTGAAAAGCAATTAGAGCTTTGGGAATGGATAGCCAATTATTATTGCTGTACGCTTGGCGAAGTGTATAAAGCCGCGTTGCCAACAGGTTTAAAGCTTGAAAGCCAGACCAATATCAGCCTCAATCCTGATGCTGTAATTACCGAAGATTTAACTGATAAGGAAAATGCAGTGGTTTTGCTGCTCGAAAGCCGGAAGACAACGAGCATTCAGGATTTAAACCGCTTCCTGGGGCAGCAGTCTTCGTTTGCTATTCTGAAACTTTTGCTTGAACGTAATACCATCATTGTTGAAGAGCAACTGAGAGAAAGTTACAAACCCAAAGTAGTTTCCATGGTCAGGTTAAATCCTGAATATCAATCGGAAGAAAAGCTGAATTCAACGCTTGACCAGCTGGCCCGAAAGGCAAAGAAACAGGAGCAACTGCTGAAAATGTTCCTTGCTGAAACCTTGTATGGAGAGGCAAATCAAACTGAAATTGCACGAAAAGAACTACTTGAACTTGCCGGATCGTCGGACGCTGTTTTGAAAGGGCTTGAAGAGAAGCAGATTCTCGAAGTATTTCAGGAAGAAACCGGTAGGATTGACCGAACCCATGATGCTGAACTGGTGATTAAAGATTTATCTGAAGCTCAGCAACGGGCGCATGACGAAATACTGGTTCAGTTCGAAACTCAGCAAACTGTTTTGCTCAACGGAGTGACTTCGAGCGGAAAGACTGAAATTTATATTCGCCTGATTGAAGAGCAGCTAAAATTGGGTAAGCAGGTGCTTTATCTCGTTCCCGAGATTGGGCTGACTACGCAGATTATCAATCGTCTGAAGACCGCTTTTGGCAATCAGGCCGGAATATATCATTCAAAATTCAGCGATTCAGAACGTGTTGAAATCTGGTTTAATGTGCTGAATGAAAAGGCCGGAAAAACCGGACAGCAGTACAAAGTTGTTTTGGGAGCCAGGTCGGCCATCTTCCTTCCGTTCCGCAATCTTGGATTGATCATTGTTGACGAGGAGCACGAAAATTCGTACAAACAATTCGATCCGGCACCGCGCTATAATGCCCGCGATATGGCTATTTTGATGGGAAATCTTCATGGTGCCAAAGTATTGCTGGGCTCGGCAACGCCTTCGTACGAAACTTATTTTAATGCCCGCAGCAACAAATACGGATTGGTGAACCTGACTGAGCGCTATCAGGGAATTGAATTGCCCGTGCTGAAACCTGCCAACACTCAGGAAGCCCATAAGCGCAAACTAATGAGGTCGGTTTTTACGCCCGAACTTTATGACGAGATTTCGTCGGCGCTGGCCAATAAGGAACAAGTTATTCTGTTTCAGAACCGGCGGGGGTTTGCGCCATACGTACAATGCGCCAAATGTGGATGGATTCCGAAATGCAAATATTGTGATGTTAGCAAAACCTACCATAAAAACCGCGAAAGCCTGATATGTCATTATTGTGGCCATACCACTTCGCTGGTAACGAAATGCGAAGAATGTGGGTCGGACGAGATTAAAACACGGGGATTTGGTACTGAAAAGATAGAAGATGAGATCAAACTTTTGTTTCCTGAAGCTCGTGTCGCCCGCATGGATTTGGATACAACGAGGGCCAAACGTGCCTACGAACAATTGATCTGGCAGTTTGAAACCGGTAAAATCGACATTCTTGTGGGAACTCAAATGGTAACCAAAGGATTGGATTTCGATCATGTGAGGGTGGTGGGAGTGCTGAATGCTGATAATTTGCTGAACTATCCGGATTTCAGGTCGTACGAGCGAAGCTTTCAGCTGATTATGCAAGTGAGTGGGAGAGCAGGACGAAAGAATAAACAGGGGATGGTTGTTGTACAAACCTCACAACCAGATCATCCGGTTATACACGATGTGATCGGTAATAATTACATCCAGCTTTTTAACCGCCAAATGGAAGAGCGAAAAATGTTCCGGTATCCACCGTATTTCAGGCTGATTAAAGTTGTGGTCAAGCACCAGAAAAAGGAGCGGCTCGATTTGGCGGCGATGCATCTGGCAACCGCATTCCGGGCGATATTCAATAAAAATGTTTTGGGTCCTGAATATCCGGTTGTTGGTAAAATACAAACCTGGTTTCAGAAAGAAATCCTGATAAAATTGCCACGCGATGGTAAAATTCAGGAGGCGAAAGCAAAAATTATGGAAGTTGTCAACCGCATCAAAGCGCAACCAAACAATTCGGGAATGATTGTTTATGCCGATGTAGATCCGATGTAACGGTTACCTGAGCGGAATATGCGCTGGTCGTTTGTGTTTCCACCTGCGGTGTGTCCATAACCAGTATTCGGGTTCGGCCCTGATGATTTCTTCCATTTTACGTACGTAATCGAGCATGATTTGCTCAGGCGCTACCTCCGATGGATTCTCGACTAACTTATAGACAAAAGCCTCGTATCTCGATCGTCCGACTTTGCGAATATGGAAAAACATGACCGGTTGATTCGTTTTTACGGCGATTTTCATAGGCCCTGCGAAAAAAGCTGTTTCCTGATTCAGGAAGTTCGCCCATATCTGCGAATTGGCCGGAGAAGTCTGGTCAGCCAACAACAGCAAAACACTTGGGCGACTAGCTTGATTCAGTGAAAATGCCACGCGCGCCGACTGTTCTATGACAACCGATCTGGCCCCAAAACGCTCCCTCGAATCAAGTAAAAATCGTTCCATCGCCTTATTGCTTCTTAACTGATCGTAAACCACCAGAAACTGCGATTTGATGCATTGCTGAAAATATAAAGCCCATTCCCAGTTGTTGTGGTGCATCCCGAGCAGAATGGCGCTTTTCCCTTGCTGGTAGTATTCTTCAAATATCTCGGCATTATTCAGTTTAATCCGGTCGTTGATTTCTTCCTCGGTCATGTTGCTGAACTTGATGGTTTCAATGCCCAGATCGCTCAGGTGGTGGTAGTATTTTTTCGTGATTTGCCTGATTTCTTCGGCACTTTTTTCAGGGAATGAGCGGGTCAGGTTTTCGTGCACAACTTTTCGCCTGTACCTGATCACATAATAGAGTAGCACGTAAAAAATATCGGCTAAAATGAAAAGAAACCAAAACGGGAGCCGTGCGATTAATTTACAAATAACAACTACAAAGCGATTAAAAAACGAACTCATGCCCATTAAATTTTGAAGCCGTAAAATTAGAAAAATAGAACTTGTTGCGTCGGAAAAAACGGATATAAATTAGTATGAGCATCCGTTACATTGCCTATTGGTGGTAGATTTAGTCATATTAGGTGTCATTCATAATCATTCAGTTGCTGCCGAAGCAATAAATGACTAGCAAATGACAATAAATGACTTCGTTTCAAAGAAAGAATCTGCATTCAGGGAGTAACGGTAACCATTAAAATCAAAACACAGGTCGGGCGATCATAATTCCACTGTTTTTCGAGGCTGGTTTAAGAAAATCGGTAATCGGGCCATCGGAAACCAGCACTTTTTTGCCACTTAACGGAGCATGTAATAAGTAAAATTCATTGTTTTTCTGAATGATAATTCCGACGTGATTCACGTCAACTCCATCGATCGAGCTGGTTAATGCGATAATGTCGCCATGTTTTAAATTTCGGTAAAGGTTGGCGATATCGTTTTTGGGAAAGTACATAAAACCTTTTTCTGAAAGCTCTTTTTCCTGTCGGGCAACGATTGGAATTAACTCTGGATTCGACTTCAAAACTGGATAGTCGGCAGGATGAGTGCTCATGAAATTTATTATTTTGTCGAGCTTAACACCGTTTTTATTGGGCAATCCACTTACAATGCCTTTCTGTTGGTTGTTGCTGATCCATTCGCAGAAATAATGTAATCGTGAAGGGTATAGGTTCCTGATGCCATTGCGGTAACGTATTCTTTCGAGTTCGGCAACAAACGATTCGAAATCGGTTTTCCCATGTTTTACTGTTCTGGCCAAAGCAAGGGCGTTTTCAGCAAAAGTAGTGCAGTCCAGTTCGCGAAGGTTGACAACCATTTTTTCATCCACTCCATTTTCAAGCGTTGCGGCTACATATGGTGTGTTCAGAAATGAAAGTCCAACTTTAACTAACAGTTCAGCAATAGGCATTCCGGCATCAGGGACAAACGATTTTAATTTTTCCTCGGAAATTTGTTTGTCTGCGGGAGTATAAATACAATCTTTCAGATTTGTTTGAGCGAAAGATTTTATAGCACCGGAAAAACTAAGGAAAAATAATATAGTTGACAAAAACTGTTTCATTTGGGCTGTTTTTAACTTGATGGATAAAGTTAGAAAAGATTAGGAATTCCATGCGACATCGGCGAAAAGATTTAAAACCTGATTTTATACAGGTTTCGAAAACTTGTTGTATAACATGTTTTTGTTAATTGTTCGTTAACTACCGCAAGACAATGTTAACTGAACATGTTCTGGTTCAGTAGGTAAGATGGTTTGGTTTTTTACACTGTCGGACGTTTTGCATTCGGTTATCTGTCTGGATATTTGAGCTTAACCTGAACAAAACTTTGTATAATTTGTATCTTTGACCAGCAAATAACGTTTTGTCAATGTTAATTAATCAGTATGCATAAATTAAGAAATCTTTTCCTCGCGGGGATGGTGTTGAGTTCATTTGTAGTTTCAGCACAAGAGAAGAAAGAAGAGGAAAAAGGGTATCAGTTTACTTCCGTTAAAGAAATTCCGTGTACTTCGGTTAAAGATCAATATCGTTCGGGAACCTGCTGGTCGTTTTCAGGCCTTGGCTTTTTGGAAGCCGAAATGTTGCGCCAGGGAAAACCAACCGTCGATTTATCTGAAATGTATGTAGTTTATCATGCATACTCTGATAAAGCCGGCAAATACGTTCGTTTACACGGAAGCCTGAACTTTGGTGCCGGTGGCGCATTTCACGATGTTACCAATGTGGTAAAAAAATACGGTATTGTTCCTGAAGAAGTGTTCAAAGGACTCAATTATGGCGAGGAAAAACATGTTCATGGCGAACTCGACCGTTTGTTGCTTGACAATGTGAAGGCTGTTGTTGATAATCCGAACAAAAAGCTTACATCGGCATGGCACGAAGCATTTGATGCCACTCTGGATTCGTACCTGGGCAAATTGCCCGAAAAGTTTACCTACCAAGGCAAAGAATATACTCCGCAAAGTTTTGCTACCGATTTTGTTGGCCTGAACATGGACGACTATGTGGAAATCACTTCATATACACATCATCCGTTTTATTCAAAATTTATCATTGAAGTGCCCGATAACTGGTCGTGGGACGAAGTTTACAATGTTCCGCTGAACGAATTCGATGAAATTGTTGACAATGCCATTAACAATGGCTATCCGGTTGCATGGGCTGCTGATGTTAGCGAAAAGGGATTTGCCACTTCGCAGAAAGGTGTTGCTGTTATTCCGGTGGTTGACAAAGCAAACATGACCGATGCCGAAATTACCAAATGGGAAAAATTAAGCGAAAAGGAAAAGAACGAAGAATTATATAAGCTTGAAAAACCTGGTCCGGAAAAAGTAATTACACAGGAACTTCGTCAGATTGATTTTGACGATTACCAAACGACTGATGATCACGGAATGTTGATCGTTGGAACTGCCAAAGACCAAAACGGAAAGCTTTATTACAAGGTGAAAAACTCATGGGGAAGTTACAATGATTACAATGGTTTCTTCTATGCTTCGAAACCATACGTTGAATACAAAACCATGTCGATTATGGTGCACAAGGATGCTATTCCGAAAAATATCCGAAAGAAACTGAACTTATAATACTCAAAACCTCGTCAATTGGCGAGGTTTTTTATTTTAAATAATTTCAGGCTAGTTAAGGTCCTTTTGTATATTTGGCACATGAAACGAACAATCCTGATTTTACTTTCAATCCTCCCTCTATTTGCATTTTCAGAAGACTGGATGTGGTGGAACATCAAACATGGCTGGGAGCTTGGAATGCCCAGCTGGCGTACTTTTATACACATTACTCCCGGATATTTGGGTCCCAATGCACTGCCGGTTCCTGAAATAAAAAAAGGGGTTGTCCAGCCTGGAAATAACCTTGAAGTGGGAATGGATCTGCATTTCAAAACAGGTGATCCGACACAAAACTTATTTGGCAGGTATTACCGCTCGTTTGCCAACGATAAAATAGCCATTGAATTGTATGGCGTTCTTCTGGAGCATTACGCCATGTCGGATACTATTCGCGACGAGCGTGTTGCCCGCGATTACGATGGGAAAGGAATTGCCATTGGCGATTTGTATTTTTCGACCCAGATTCAGCTGGTAAAGGGCCGCCGGTTTCCGGATACCATGCTCCGGATGACAGGCAGAACAGCTTCGGGCGGGCATTTGGATGCAGCCCGGTATTCGGATAGTCCGGGTTATTTTTTTGATGTCAGTATTTCGCGGGACTATGCCTGCAAAAACGAAAGAACGACCTTTAAACCTTATGCCTCACTTGGATTTTACTCGTGGCAAACCAATGACGATATGAACCTGCAAAACGATGCTTTACTGTATGGTGCGGGCGCTGAACTGAAATGGTCTTCCTGGTCGTTGTCTAATTCATTGTCGGGCTATGTGGGGTACAAGCACGAGCGCGACCGGCCCATGGTTTATACATTCGATTTGAACCATCGATTAAAGAAAAACGCACTCCGGATTCAATATCTGTATGGTATTCACGACTGGACTTACCAGACTGTTAAATTTTCGTACATCATCAATCTGAAGAAATAGGCCGATTATTGCTGTTGTTCTTCTTGCTTGCCTTCTTTAATGCCAAGCGTATTTCGCACGCCACTGAAAACCGATTTCCACCAGTAATTCAGTACCGATCGCTTTTGGTCACGATGAAACAGAATCTCGTCGGGAAGTAATTCTTTGCCTCTTGGATTTTTACTTCTGAGCAAAAGACTATTGGCCAGAAAGCTTGCCAGGCGGGCTTCCTTAGTGTTTCCTTCTTTCATTTCGAGTACCGAAATCTTAAGGTTGTCGTAACCAAAAAACAGCTGTCCGCTGGCGCTGGTATTATCTGCAGAGAAATTGAAATTAAATTGATGCACTTTCCCCGAACGTATGGAAACCAATGCCAACGGCTCCAAAACCGGGTTCATAATGCGCATGTTGAACTGGTTCAGACTACCTTTTGCTTTGAACGAATTTTGCGGGTCGTTCATCAGGTAATTCATATTAACACGAAGCTGGCACGAATCCTGGATCGTTGCAGTTCCGTCGAGCGATAAATCCGGAATCGTACCATTCGCTGACTTTATGTTGGTAAATGGCATCAGCCGGGCGCGTATTCCCGAAAATTGTATTTTGCCTTCACGATCGTCGGTAGCTGTTTTTTCAGTATAACTTACCCGTGAATTGGATAAAACAAGTGAGTCGAGGGAAACAGGAAATGATAACGATTTAATCATATCCTGAAGCATTTTTGGGCGTCGTTTTTCGTCGAACGGCATTTTCTTGTCGCGAAACAAGTCCATGTTCATGCCGTTGATTGAAAGATATTTGCCGGTCATTTCATTCTGCTCAAACCATCGTCTAATGTTGGGTTGTACAATGAATATGGAATCAATTTTCCCCGTGTAATAATCAGACTGAAAGCCAACTTTTTTCTGATGAATCTCTTTGCTGAAATTCGGAATGATGCGAATATCCTTTATCGTAAATCGGTTATTTACCGACGAATAAAACATGTCGCCAACACTAAACCGGTACAGTTTTTCCTGCCTTACCACATCGGGAATACGGAACGAAAAATCGGAAGCGTGAATAAATCCCTGCGATGGTTTATTGTCGATCCGGATTTTGGACAGATTCATACTCACATTCTCCTGAAATTTCTTCTGAGTACCTTGAAAAACGGCAACCGATGCGTTGTTAACGCTCAGTAACTTCGACGAAAAAACATCGGCAAAACTCTCGAAATGAGGGTAGAGATTCACCTTGTATGGGTTGAATTTTACGGAATCCTTCGTGTTGTTAAAGATCTGAAGGACTGGTTTTTCAACTACTATTGATTCAAACGAAAACAGGTCGTTTTTATAGGCATTGTCCATGTCAAAGCCATTCATTGCCAAAGTTGGAATCTGCAAATCGAACTGATCTAGTTTATTATTTTTCGATTTAGGTTTCACAACCAGATTTTTTGCCAGAATCTGTCGCTCGCTGGTTGAAAAAATCAGTTCGTCGATGCTGAAAATCTGATTTTTATCCTTCGGCGTAAATTTAAACTGAACCAGGTTGCTGGTATATTCGCCCTTTTTAAACTCAGGCTTTCCGGTTGCATCGTTTTTCTGAATGGAGATGTTCTTTGCATTCATTTTTATGTCCGACTGGACCAGCAGGTATGGCTTTGTCCCAATTTCAGAAAATACTTTCAACGACCCGTCGTTTAAAGTAAAGTTTTTGACAGCAATCGATTCGATTTCTTTGGGCAACGGAATTGAAACTTCTTTTATTTCCTTCTTTTGTGCCGATTTCAGCTTCTGATAAAGCTTTATGTCTGGCGAGGTAATGAGCAGATTATCAGCATTGATATTCCTGTCGAAATAAACATCTTCCATATTGATTCCCTTAATCCGGATTTCAGGAATTGAAAGCTGAATGTTCCAGGCAATCGCCGAAAAATCCTTGCTTGTTGGCTCCGGATAAAGCTTGGCATTGGTAACAAACACTTCCTGTTTTCGGGTTGAAAAGCCTATTTCGCCGGCTTTAAGCACATGTACATTGTCTGAAAGCCTGATCAGGTGGTCGCGCACCGAAAAGTCAACATTCTCTGAAAAAAGCAGTCGTTTTTGATTGAACTGTTCTTCGTTTATCTGCATGTTTTCAAGCTTCAGGCGAAAACGATTATCGAATGAGATGGTTTTGTCTTTCTTGCTGTGATTAATCAGCCGGATGGAACCTTCCGGAATTTCGAGCGTGTTTACATGAATATCGTCCAGATAATTTGACATTAACCGGAATAAATCTTCGAAATCGGCTTTGGGCTTGAGTTGTTTCAGCAAGGCAAAATTCTCATAATAAATTTGCGGATTTGTAATGTTCAGGGTATCGACCGACAATTTCTTATTGAAAAAAGCATTGTGAAAATCAGCATTGGTAAGCGATAGCGAGGGAACAGTAAATTCGTACAATTCCGACCGGTTGTATTGTTTGAGCAAATCTTCCATATTTTCTTTCGAGATAGGGAAGAGGTGCAGATTTTGCAGGGTCGCAAGTTTCTTTCGGGTTGAAATGCTCAGGTTTTCAATGGTTAATTTGTGCAGCTGATCAGCAAGATGCATCTGATAATTGTCGAAATTAAGGTCGATCTGGTTGGCATAGAACAGTCGGTCGGTTCGTTTCACGCTCATTTCGTCGAGCGCAAAACCGCTCAGCTGTAGCTTAACAGCCGATTCGATATTTCCCGTTTGAATGACGCCGGTTTTATTCACCAACTGAACTTTTCCCCGTTGAACCACAACCTTATCGGCGTAAACACCCTTTACATAGCCCGAAATCAACTGATACACAAAGCTGTAATTTTCGGACGCTGTCTTTTCTGCCTGAGTAATATTTTGAGTTAGTTTGACTTCAGGGTTGAATAGATTGATGCGCTGAAATACAAACCGTTTCTGATGAAATGCTTTTTTGAAATCGAACAGGTCAAGCCTTACACTGTCGCAATTGGCTTCAATCGTATTTTTCAGGTTTGACGTTTTTTTGTCGGAGGGAAAAATCTGAATATTTTTTACAATAACAGATTTACTACCAGTCGAGAGCTTTAAATTCCCGGCTTTAACCTGGTGAAGATTATCGCCCAGCGTAAGTTTATAGTCAGTAGCAGCAAAATCGATGGTTCGGGCATAAAAAACGCGGCTGGTATCGTTCTGGGCAACAGAGTCAAGTCGAAAATCGTGCAACGAAAGTGTGATTTTATTGAGCTCCTGTTTACTTACCGAATCGGACTGTAAATTGAAAAGCCCAACATGAGCATTCTCCAGCCTGAAATCCTGAATGGTCACGCCCGAAAATTCATTTTTAATCAAGTCGTTCAGGTTAAATTCATCGACGGGCTCAACTCCTGAAGAATTTTTTTTCTGCGCGGGCCAGTATTTGATTTTGGCGTCGGTTAAGGTCAATGAATCGATGGAAATGGAATTGTACCGATAAAAATCTTTTATGCGCGAAGTTGTAATTCTGACCCTAGGGACGAAGAAATAGTACTTGCTTTTTTCTAAAATAAGGTTGTTGGCCGGTTTAAGTTCAAAGTTTTTGGCTTCGATAACCGATCGTTTCAGGGAATAGGTAATACTTTCGGCGTTAATCACGTGAATACTGTCGGCCAGCTTGTTCTGATATTTCTGCATCCGCAGGTAAATGTCGCTGGCATCGAACAAACGTGCCGGATCGGGCAGGAGCAGCGAGTCGGTATAAAAATTCAAAACCCCGATGGTAATATCCTCGGCATTCGAAAGCTTTTTGGTGTCGCCCAGTAAATTGTAAAAATCGTAGCTGGCATCAATTAATTCGATTTTACCAATTCTGATCGATTTAAACGTTTTTGTTACCAGCGGTTTAAGCTCCTGAATAAGCGTATTTATGTTATTTTTCTGATTGTCGTCTTCCTGTTGCTTTCCGTGAATATTAAGTTCAGGCTTACTGATCTGTATTTCTTTGATTTCCAGTTTTTTTCTGAACAGCAATTGAAGAAACCGGATACCCTGCAGGCTTATTTTGGGCGATGAAAAGGAATAAAACTGCTTGTTCACGTCAGTCTTTTTTAGCCTGGCAATGACTGAATCGGTAGGATGGAATGAAACCTCATTTATTTCAAGGCCCCACCGGCTGAAATTGAGCTCCAGGTTCTCGAAAGTCAGCTCATATTTTCCTTTCGATTTCTTTTCTACTAATTCCGAAAGATTCTTATTCAGGTAGTTTTGAGCCCCAAAGTACAATACTGCAAACCCGGCTAATACAATCAACACCAGCCCTAAAATAAGACGGATGCCAATTTTCTGTATCTTTTTCCCAAGGTTTGCCATCGACGTAGAATTTGTACCGATTTCGATTCGTTAATATAGATCATAAAATCAGAAAAAAGTTGCTTCTGGCTCAAAAACCTTTATACTTTTCCGAACCATAAGTATTAAACAAACGAGAGCCGTAAAAGTCAGCTGTTTTCAACAACAGAAGACTCTTACCGCCCTCAGAAACTTTGCAGTTAAGTAAAAATTATAGTCTTTTCAGATTAAGCTTTCAGCTCGGCAAATGTTTTTTCGATAATGTCAAGCGCTTCATTCAGCTGTTCCTCGTTAATAACCAGCGGAGGAGTGAAGCGGATAATGTGCTCGTGAGTTGGCTTAGCCAACAACCCGTTGTTTTTTAGAGCAATACAAACATCCCATGCCGAAATTCCATTTACCGATTTAATAACAACAGCATTCAGGAGTCCTTTCCCACGAACGATTTCGATCAGTTCTGAATCAATTGCTTTCAGTCGTTTCCTGAATATTTTTCCCATACGCTCGGCATTTTCGGCTAGATTTTCCTCTCTGATAACATCGAGAGCTGCGATTGCAACCTTTGCAGCAACCGGATTTCCGCCGTAAGTTGAGCCATGTTCGCCGGGTTTGATGCACAGCATGATTTCATCGTCGGCCAGAACGCACGAAACCGGGAGCATTCCTCCGGAAATAGCCTTGCCCAGAATCAGAATGTCAGGACGGACATCTTCGTGATCGCAAGCCAGCATTCGTCCGGTGCGCGCCAAACCAGTCTGAACCTCGTCGGCAGCAAACAGAACATTGTGCTTTTTACACAATTTAAAAGCTTTTTTCAGGAAATTGTCTTCAGGAACATAAACACCAGCTTCGGCCTGAATGGGTTCTACCAAAAATCCGGCTACATTCGGGTCTTCAAGTGCTTTTTCAAGTGCTTTCAGGTCGTTGTACGGAATGTTGACAAAGCCTGGAGTATAGGGGCCGTAGTCGTTATAGGCATCCGGATCAGACGACATGGAAATGATGGTAATTGTGCGGCCATGGAAGTTACCGTTGCAAACAATTATTTTTGCTTCGGCTTTAGGAATGCCTTTCACTTTGTAAGCCCACTTACGGATTAACTTGAGGGCTGTTTCGTCAGCTTCGGCGCCCGAGTTCATCGGTAACATTTTATCGTAGCCAAATAATTTGGTCATGTATTCTTCCCATTCGCCCAGCACATTGTTATAAAAAGCCCTCGAGGTTAATGCCAGTTTTTGAGCCTGGTCAACTAAGGCATTCACAATCTTTGGATGACAGTGCCCCTGGTTTACTGCCGAATAAGCCGATAAAAAATCAAAGTATTTCTTTCCTTCCACATCCCAAACAAAAATTCCTTCACCACGTTCCAAAACTACCGGTATCGGATGGTAATTATGAGCTCCGTATCGGGCTTCCCGATCCATATAATCCTTAGCGCTTAAGTTATTCATAGGTTTGAACTTTTAAATATTTATTGCAGATTTAGGCATATTTTATCCAATTTCAAATAGTTTTAGCCTGCTGTTAAATACCGAAACAAACCTGAGATTTAACAAGGTGGTTTCAATTTGATTTTTAGCATAAAATCCGACTTATAAATTGAAGATATTAATACTCTAAAAATATTATATTTGCGTGCTTTACCTGAATTTTGAATGAAAATTACCATGGGACGTTATGTAGTTACATATACTTTAATGTTTTTGCTGGGGGTAGTTTCTATCGGATATGCTCGACCACATAGCCCGGAATTGTCAGGTGCCGGTTCTGAATTCGATCTGCTGATCAAAAAAGCAAAAAAAATAGTCCCTGTTGCCACCAATCACGACAGTGTGGTTGTTTTGCTCGACAAGGCAGAAGCGTTGGCAACATCTTCAAAAAATCATAGTTACACTGCTCATGTCCTGCTTCTTCGGGGGCAAAACGAGTATTTCTCGAACAACTACGAAAAAGCAATTGAGCTTTATTACCAGGCACTCGATTTAACAGAGCAAATACACGATTCTGTTTTGTTTGCAACTGCCAATCTCAACCTCGGAATGGTATTTAATGAGCTGGAAGATTACAATGAATCGATCTCTTATTTTCAGAAAACATTAAAAACCAGTGAAGCCATAAAAGATTCGGCTTTAATTGCCAAATCTTATCAGAATATTGCCATTGGCTACCGGCATCAAAAAGATGTAACGAAAGCCCTCGAATACAACGAAAAGGCAATTCAGATGGCCCGGCTCCGGAAAGACACAACGATGATTATTGCCATCACCAATAACATCGGAACCATTGCGTATGACCAGCACGATTTAGCCAAAAGCCTGGATTATTACCGGAAAGCGCTGGATTTATACCAGGCCATTAATGACCGAAAAGGCATAGCACTGGCATACAACAACATTGGCCTGGTGTATATGGACCAAAAAGATTACCCGAAATCGATTGAATATTTCAAGAAGGCACTCGTGCTGGCAACCGAGCTGAAGATGAATGATTTTGTGGGCGATATTTACAGCAACCTCACCCTTTATTACAAGGAACAGAAGGACTTTAAAAATGCTTTTTATTGCTACGACCGGTTCAATATTATTTACGATAGTCTGGCCGGAGAGAAGAAGAATAAAATGATTTATTCTATTCAGGCCAAGTACAAATTAGGGCGAAATGCACGTGAACTGGAGGAATTGAAGCTTGAAAACCAATCGCAGCTCGATGCCATTGATTCTGCAAAATCGATCCAGATTTACCTTGTTATAATCACTGCTCTGGTGATTTTATTGGCAGGAGCCACCTTCTATTTGCTGTTTAAAGAGAAAAAACTCGCCAGCGAATTGAAAAACAAGACACAGGAGTTGTCGGAGCTGAATGCCTCGAAAGACAAGTTCTTTTCCATCATTGCGCACGACCTGAAAAATCCGTTCAATGTGCTGGTAAGCTACACCAGCATTTTGAAAACCGATTTGGATTTGTTTACGAAAGAACAGCTTGAACAGATTATCGCCGATTTAAACAAAGCGTCGGAAAACGGATATAACCTGTTGCAAAACTTGTTGCTGTGGACCCGCTCACAAACCAACCGCATTCACATTCTGAAGAGCAATTTTACTTTGGCCACAGTATTTAACGAAGTGAAGGATTTGGCCGAATTAAACCTGATTGATAAAGAGCAAACGCTTTCGATGGAGATTGATGCCAAAACAGTGGTGTATGCCGATAAAGACATGATTTCAGTAGTTCTTCGCAACCTGGTTTTCAACGCGATTAAATTCTCGGAAAAACGTTCGGAAATACGACTGAAAGCTGCACATTCAGGCTCAAAGGTAAGGATTGATGTAATTGATTCGGGAATCGGTATTTCGGAAGAAACCAGACAAAAATTGTTTGCAATAGATAAAAACACCATGCAGCAGGGAACCGAAGGAGAAGTTGGTTCAGGTCTTGGCTTGGTTCTTTGCAAAGAATTTGTTGAAAAGAATGACGGCACAATCTGGGTCGAAAGTAAGCTTGGCGTAGGTTCTGTCTTCTCATTCACACTTCCCGCTGGGAAAGCATAGCAAACCTTATTTCCAAAGCTTGATTATTGCGACTTCACACAAAAGGAAGAAGATTGTCATTACAACGAAATACTTCCAGAGTTGTCTTCCATTGTTCAGGTTCAGCACTGTTTCGCTAAAGTTTTTGTCGGTCGATTCGATGAGCTGAATCTGGCTGTTTTTTGTTTTACTGATTTGCTTCTGAAGCTCTTCGTTGGTGTAAAATTCAGGAACAGATTCAGTTCTTGGATAATTGTACGAAATAGACTGAATCGTGCTGGTCCCGTCGTTTACCAGGAAATGTCCGGCTTCCTTGGGCAATTCATCAAGCAGCAGTTGCTTTTTCTCAGTTCCGTAGTTTCGAACCGAAGTTCTGAATTCTTCTTTTGTACGGACATTAATGATTTTAACTTCCGGCGAACTTAAATTCTGATTCAGAATAACCGGCTCATCCGATTCGGTTGAATAGGCATAGCGCTGCGGCTGACCGCTGTACAAAACCATGTTGTAAACCGTCGGAACAAAAATGATGTGCCTTACAAAATTGAAATTTCCGGAGTTTAAAGGGAAAGCAAACGTGTAAACATTGCCCTCGCCAAACGGATGTGTGCTTAACGCATTTTTGCCGTTTCGGAACCGTAAAAGCGAAGTTTCCTGACGTTGCATTTGATCGGCAAAAACCGCAAAACCTTTGATGTCGGGCAAATCGGCGTTGTTTTCCTGCTTTTTAAATACCTCGCGATACAATTCATGATTGTAATTAATCTCTGAGATATGGGCTTTTGCCGTATCAAATCTGGCAATCGTGTTGCCATTCAGCGATTGAAGCAAACCATTGTATTCGTCGTAATTTTTGGGTTTATCCGGAAAAAGAACCAACGTTCCGCCATTTTTCACGAAAGCAGTCAACTCATCTTTCAATCCCGAACTGATATTTTGAGTGTTGACCATGAAAATGCACTGGTAATTTTTGAGTTGCGAAATGGGAATGTTGTTTTCCAGAACTTCGGTAAAGTCAATCAGTTCGTCACCGGCAAATAAGGCTTTCAGATAGTCAGATCCATTGCTCTGAGGATTTGAAATGGCCAGAGCCTGCAGTTTTCCGCGAACCTGGTAACTCAAAAAATACGAGTTGTCGAAAACAATCGGGTAGTCGTCGAGCTCAACTTTACAGAGTTGTATCCCTTCCGAGTTGTTGGTGTAATTCATTTCCTGAACCGATTCTTCCTGCGCTCCGATATTGATGTTTGAAACGGCCTTCAGCGAATCGTTGATGGTGAGCCTGATCGGAATATTCTGGAAAGCTTGTGCCGAAAGGTTTTTGATCCTGACATACAATTTTTCGGCCTGACCGATTTTTCTTCCGGGGATCTCAAACCAACAGGAGTCAATCAGTAAATTGTTGGTTTTCCCAGCCTCGAACGGAAATAAGTATGTCCACACCGAAGAATCAGGTTTCGCCAGCTCAACGTTCATCCCTTTTTTCTGAAAATCAGACAAGAAATAGAGCGTTTTCTGAGCCTTTTTATCCGCAGAAGCAAGTGCGCCAACCGACTGCGAATAGACATCCGAAAATTTGGGTGAACGCGGACTATCCTTTATTTCCGACACTTGCTTGATAAACTGTTCTTTATTGAGCGGAAACTGGTTGCCTGGGGTCAATGTATTGCTTAAAGCCAGAAATTGGGTTCCGGCAGGGTAGGAGTTGACAATTTCAATGGCTTTGATTTTGGCCTGTTCGAGCAATGGACCTTTTTCGCCCTCGGCGCGCATGCTGAACGAATTGTCGATGTAAATGCCTACAATTTGTTGGGCAACATTCGTGGTTCGGTTACCAACCGGAATGTACGGCCTGGTGAACGCGAAAACAAGCGAAGCGATGGCCAGTATGCGCGACATTAAAATCAGGATCTGTTTGAGCTGCGATTTCTTCTTCGATTCCTGTTTAATGCGTTTCAGTAACTGCACATTGCTGAAATATACTGTTTTATATCGCTTGAAATTAAACAGATGGATAGCAATTGGAATGGCAATGACCAGCAATGCAAGTAAAAATAGCGGGAATAGAAGACTCATCTTTTAGTTCAATGTATCAGTTTATCAGCCGAAACTGCTTTGTTCAACGGAAACAAAAATAAGAAAACAGGATTGATAATTGGCACGAGGCCGGTTTTGTTTGTACAAATGGCGCTCATAAAAACGCGGATGTAAAAGAAAAGCCGAATCTCATCACTGAAACCCGGCTCATTCTTTGCCTGTAATAACTGTTATTTTTTCGTTGCGGTAATGGTTTTGGGGCCTTCCGGACTGTCAACCTTACCGGTAAGTTTTCCTTCTTCCAGTGCAAGCACAACATTAATCGGGTTTCCGTCAACCGAAGCGACGAAGGAAATTTTATTGTCTTCAATTTTCAGCTCACTCGTTGCTAATTCCCCGGCTTCAAGCTTTACCACACAAACGGTTTGACCGTCTTTTTCTGAGAAGATCAGGCTGCCTTTTTCGTAGCCATATGGTGCTTCCGAAACCTCATAAAGCCATTCGCCCAAAAACGATTTATTTTTTACTTCGGCGCGGAGCTGATTCCCCGAAGCCAATAAAATCAATGAGAACAAAAAGATGAATCCTGCAATTTTTTTCATAGTGCGTGTTATTTGTGTTTGAGCTTTAAAAATACGGAAAATTTGTTCACATAACATTGTTGGAGAATTTTTATCTGGAAAGCTCAGTTTCTGATCAGAATCCGATTTGCGTTGGCCAGAAACCTGATTTATGCCACTGAAATTTTCAATTCTCGTTACCACATTCAAAATCTTTCTTTTGCAATATTTTAGGAAGGTTTACCTCTCCGGGATATTATTCTGACTGCCTGATTTATCTGAAAATTCGCCTAAAAAAGCTACCTTCGGGCTTCAATTTTTAGAACAGAAAATGGATCAGAAAATTATACAGCTAATTGCCCAACAGCTTGGTTTGCAAATTAATCAGGTTTCAAATACCATTCAGTTATTCGACGAGGGTGCAACCGTTCCGTTTATTTCGCGATACCGGAAAGAGCGCACCGGTAGCCTCGATGAAGTTCAGGTTGAAGCCGTAAAGGACGCCAAAGAAAAGATGGAGGAACTGCTCAAACGCAAGGAGACCATTCTGAAGACCATTCAGGAGCAGGACCAGCTGACACCCGAATTACAAAAGCGCATCGACAACTGTTTTGATCCGACCGAACTGGAAGATATTTACCTTCCGTACAAACCCAAACGCCGCACCCGCGCCATGATTGCCCGAGAAAAAGGACTGGAGCCTTTGGCAAAAATTATCATGAAGCAATACGAACACAATCTGGAAAGCCGGGCACAGTCGTTTGTGAACGAAAAGGTTGAATCGCTGGAAGAAGCACTGGCCGGGGCCCGCGATATTATTGCCGAATGGATTAACGAAAACGAACGCGCCCGCGGAATTGTGCGGCGTGAGTTTGAATACGGTGCGTTTATTACCTGTAAAGTAATTAAAGGAAAGGAAGAGGAAGGCGCCAAATACAACGATTATTTCGACTGGAAAGAACCGTTAAAGAAATGTCCGTCGCACCGGCTGATGGCTATGCGTCGTGGCGAGAATGAAGGCTTTTTGCGCGTTTCGGTAACTCCCGAAAGCGAAGAACCCATCCAGCGCCTGAAACGGTTTTTCATTAACAGCAACAATGCCTGTACCGACCAGATGGAATTGGCGGTAGCCGATGCTTACAAGCGATTGCTGGAACCATCGATTGAAACCGAATTTGCCAACCTGTCGAAAGAAAAAGCCGACGAGGAAGCCATTCGTGTATTTGCCGATAATTTGCGTCAGCTTCTGCTGGCTGCGCCACTCGGCCAAAAGCGTGTTCTGGCTCTCGATCCGGGTTTCCGTACCGGCTGTAAATTGGTATGTCTCGATGCCCAGGGAAACCTGGTGCACAACGAAACCATTTACCCGCATAAGCCACAGGAAGAAGTGGCTCAGTCGGCGCGAAAAATTACGTCCTTGGTAAGTTCGTACCAAATTGAAGCCATTGCCATTGGGAACGGCACTGCCAGCCGCGAAACCGAAGCTTTCGTTAAAAAACTTCAGTACGACCGCGATATTAAAGTTTTTGTGGTTTCGGAAGATGGTGCTTCTATTTATTCGGCTTCGAAGATTGCCCGCGACGAATTTCCACAGCACGATGTGACCGTTCGCGGCGCAGTTTCGATTGGCCGCCGCTTGCTCGATCCGTTGGCTGAACTCGTTAAAATCGATCCGAAATCGATTGGGGTGGGCCAGTATCAGCACGATGTCGATCAAAAGAAACTAAAAAACAGTCTGGATAAAGTAGTGGAATCGAGTGTGAATCTGGTAGGCGTAAACGTAAACACCGCATCGCAGCATTTACTCACTTACATTTCAGGTTTGGGGCCGCAACTGGCACAAAATATTGTAGATTACCGCAAGGAAAACGGACCGTTTAACTCACGGACGGAAATTCAGAAAGTACCCCGTATGGGTGCAAAAGCTTTTGAGCAATCGGCTGGTTTTCTGCGGATTTCTGACGCAAAGAATCCATTGGACAATTCAGCCGTTCATCCCGAGTCGTACTTTGTGGTTGAGAAAATTGCCAAAGACCTGAAATGCAGCATTCAGGAATTGATTTCGTCGGAAGAGTTGCAGAAACAAATCGTCTGGAAAAATTATGTGACTGATAAAATTGGATTGCCTACGCTGGAAGACATCAAAAAGGAGCTGGCTAAACCGGGGCGCGATCCGCGAAGTGCGATTAAAGTGTTTGAATTTGCTCCGGACATTTATAAAGTGGAAGATTTGCAGATTGGAATGGTTTTACCGGGCATTGTAACCAACATTACCAAATTCGGGGTATTCGTCGATGTTGGCGTGAAACAGGATGGTTTGGTTCACGTTTCGCAGCTGGCCGATCGTTATATCAGCGATCCGTCGGAAATTGTAAAGCTGCACCAGCATGTGCATGTTAAGGTAATTGAAGTCGATTTCCAGCGAAAACGAATTCAATTGAGCCTGAAACAGGTGCCTCAGAATTAAACTTGAATATTCTCTTCAGGAATGATAGCCCACATGATGATGTAGGCAATAAAACCGGGAAAACCAACCGTAAGAACGGACAAAAACGCATATACAACGCGTACAATCGTAGGATCAAAGTCGAAATAATCACCAATTCCGGCCAGAACACCGGCCAGCATTTTATTGTCTTTTGATCGTGTAAGTCGTTTTACGGACATGTGTTTTCTCAGTTTTATTGCTTTACTGACATCATTTACTGTTCCATCGGAACAATTACCCACATGATCAGATAAGCCAGCAGCGAAGCACCTCCGGCAAAAGCAATAACTACAAACAGGATCCGCATAATGGTCGGGTCCATATCAAAATAGTTTGCCAGACCGGCGCAAACACCGCCGATCATTTTGTCTTTCGATCGTGTAAGTCTTTTGGCCATATTATTCGTCCTCCCCGTCTTCGAAATAACTGTCCTGGTTTTCCAATTCAGCTTCTAAAAACTCTTCAGCTTCTTCAAGCAGTTGAGCAATAAGATCTTTGTCCTTTGGTTTTTCGTCAATCCAGTAAATGGTTTGGTTTACCGAAAAATCTTCAATGTCACTTCCTACAATGAAGCGAGGATTTTCGTTGTGTACAACATAAAGCATGTCAGGCATTTCCTGAGAATTGTCGGCGAGCAAAAATTTTGGTAGCATAATTTTCTGTTTAGTGAATCATGAAACAAATTTAGGTAAAAAAGGGAATTTTCCTCACGAAATGAATATGCCGTACAATTTATTTTCGCTCAAAATTCATAAAGTACCGGATAACCCGCATAGTTTTCTTTATCCTGAATCCGGGAATTTGTAAGCTGAATCCTTCTTTGTACTTTTGCACATCTAATAATGAGGTATGACACTGGTATATCCTGAAAATTTTGAATCGAAAATAGGTTTTGACAAAATAAGAGAACTGCTGAAAGGACGATGTTTAAGTTCTTTGGGCAAGGAATTAGTCGATGATATTCGCTTTCGCAATAATTACAATCAACTGAACGAAGAGCTTTCGCTGGTCAGCGAGTTTGTGACCATCATTCAGGAAATGGAGAATTTCCCGACCAGCTATTACTTCGATCTTCGCGATGCGCTGAATAAAATCCGCATTGAAGGCTGCTTTCTCGAAACCGAAGAATTATTTGATCTGAAACGTTCGCTGGAAACCATCTCCGGAATTGTCCGTTTCCTGAAGCAAACCAAGGAAGATCAGCTTCCACATTTGAAACGCCTGCTTTCGGGCGTACAGGTTTATCCATATGTTATCGAGCGGATCGATTCGATACTGAACAAATACGGAAAGATTAAAGACAATGCATCGCCGGAACTGGCCCGGATACGCAAAGAATTGCTCAGCAAGCAATCGAGTGTTTCCAAACGGTTACAGGCCATCCTGAGAAAAGCGCAGGACGACGGGCTAGTGGAAGAAGATGCCTCCGTAGCTATGCGCGACGGGCGGGCAGTGATTCCGGTTGCTTCGGCGCTAAAACGCCGACTGAGCGGGATTGTGCACGACGAATCAGCCACCGGAAAGACATCGTATATCGAACCGGCCGAAGTGGTTGAAATGAATAACCAGATTCGGGAGCTGGAATACGCCGAATTGCGTGAGATTGTCCGGGTTTTGACCGCTTTTTCGAGCGATATCCGACCATATTTGCCCGATTTGCTGCAGTCGTATGCCTTCCTCGGCCGAATCGATTTTATCCGCGCCAAAGCCATTTATGCCATCGATACCGATGCCATAAAACCATTCTTGGAAGACAAATGCCAGCTGGAGTGGGAGAGCGCCGTGCATCCACTGCTGATGATGGCATTGCGCCGTGAAAACCGGAAAGTGGTGCCGTTAAATATCACACTTACGCCAACAAAACACATTCTGCTGATTTCGGGTCCCAACGCCGGAGGTAAATCGGTTTGCCTGAAAACTGTCGGATTGCTGCAATATATGCTTCAGTGTGGATTGCTGATTCCGGTAAGACAAAACAGTGTAACCGGGATATTCGAGAAGCTTTTTATCGATATTGGCGATGAGCAATCCATTGAGAACGACCTGAGTACATACAGTTCGCATTTGATGAACATGAAGTTCTTCCTGAAAAATTCGAACGAAAAAACGCTGGTGTTGATCGACGAATTTGGAACGGGAACCGAACCGATGCTTGGTGGTGCCATTGCCGAATCCATTCTGGCTCAGCTGAACGAAATGAAGACGTTTGGGGTGATAACCACGCACTACACCAACCTGAAACACTTTGCATCGTCATCCGAAGGCATTGAGAATGCTGCCATGATGTACGATTCATCCAAAATGGAACCACTTTTTCAGTTGGATATCGGAAAGCCCGGAAGTTCGTTTGCCTTCGAGATAGCCCGTAAAATTGGTCTTCCGGAGAATATTCTTCAGGATGCCACCGAAAAAATCGGGAAAGATCATATCAATTTCGACAAGCACTTGCGCGACATTGTGCGCGACAAACGCTATTGGGAAACCAAGCGTATGAAAATCAGGAAAGTGGAAAAGTCGCTCGATGATCTGGCTGAAAAATACGAGACTGATTTGAGTTCGCTCGAAAAACAGCGCAAGGAAATCATCCTGAAAGCCCGTCAGGAGGCCGATCAGATTCTTTCGGAAGCTAACAAGCGGATTGAAAATACCATCCGTGAAATTCGCGAAAATCAGGCCGACAAGGAAAAAACCAAACAAATTCGTGCAAAGCTGGTTGAATTTAAGCAGGAAATCGATGAGTCGGCAGCCGTTCAGGATGAGTTTATCAATCAGAAAATTCAAAAACTGAAGGAAAAAGAATCGCGGCGCAACGAGAAGAGGGCTGATAAAAAACAGGCCGAACCCAAAGAAAAAGAGAAGGTTGAAGAACCGGATGTTTGGAAAGCCGGCGATAAAGTCATCATGGCTGGCAATCAGAATGTGGGTGAGATACTGGAGCTGAATGACAAAAATGCAGTGGTAGCTTTTGGGCACATCCGCACCTCGGTAAGCCGCGATAAGTTGCAGAAAATTACCAATAACGAAGCGAAAAAGATACAACGCACCTTTAATCAGACTATGCCAAACATTAATAAAGGCATGAGCGAAAAAAGGCTTACATTTAAAACGGAGGTTGATGTCAGAGGGCAGCGGGCCGAAGAGGCATTACAGCTTATTCGCACCTGGCTTGATGATGCCATTATGCTCGATTTTTATCAACTGCGTATTTTGCACGGAAAAGGGAATGGCATTCTGAAAGAGATGATCAGGAATTACCTGAAAACTGAACCTGCAGTGAAGTCGTTTCATGATGAACACGTTCAGTTTGGCGGTGCCGGAATTACAGTGGTTGAAATCGGTTAGTTGATGGCGAATATTGCATCTTCGGAAAATAATGACAATATTCGTCTTGATTTAAAACTTTAGATAAAACAATTTAAACAATATAAATACAGATGTTTACAGAAAAATTGGATCTATCACTCCGCGAATCGCTCGAAGAAAACGGATTGACCGAATCAACCGGTCTTCAGCACGTGTGTATTCCCAAAATTAAGAGTGGTCGCGATGTGATTTGTATGGCCGACGATAGCACCGGCAAATCAACCACCATCGTGATTTCGGTTCTGAATAAGCTAAAAGCCTCGCTTGACGACAACCCTCGTGCGCTCATTGTAGTTGCCGATAAAGAAAAAGGAGCTGCCATGAAAAGTGAGTTTGAGCGTTTAGGTTCTTATACCGATCTTCGGGTGCATACGGCCTGTGATGACGGTAAAATAAACGACCAGAAAGATGAGATTTACATGGGTTCCGACGTGGTAATTGGAACGGCCAAACGTCTGAACCAGATTTACACGTTGTATGCACTGAACCTGACTGTGCTGAAAATATTTGCTATCGACGATGCCGATCTGATTATAAAAAGCACGAATTATCTGCAAATTGACCGCCTTGCTGAAAGTATTCCACGAACACAAAAAATAGTTTTCACCTCTCATATGAATGACTGGGTTGCGCGGTTTGCTGATGAATTTACTAACGCAGAAGATGTGCTTGAATTTGGCAACGATGAAGAGGATGAAACAGAATAGCTTATAACAATTACTTTTTCACATTTTCCAATATATGCGGAGCACCAGCTTTTTAATATTTTTCAGCATCGTGATGCTGATTTATTCTTCGGCCAACTATTACCTGTTTGCCCGCGGGCTGCAGGCTTTTTCACTGAGCCAGCCCTATAAACGCTGGTATATTATTCTTTTCTGGACAATTGCCGCGTCATTCATCGCCGGTTCGTTCCTCGAACGGCTGGCCTCGTCGGCATTCAGCGAATGGGTTTACCGTATTGGTTCGTTCTGGCTGGCCTATATGCTCTACCTTTTCCTGGCAATTTTCCTGATTGATTTGGTTCGCATGGCCAATTATTTTCTCCATTTTCTGCCAGAATTCACGCAGTTAATGAAATTCAGACTCGGTATTGCTGTGTTGTCATTGGCTTCCGTAATTGTTATTGCCGGACATATCAATGCATTATGGGTTAACGTCAGGGAAATACCTCTCGAAATTCACAAAAAGGTGAGTGGTAACCGGGAAGTCAGAGTTATGATGGCATCCGATATTCATCTTGGTGCATTGTTAAGGGAACATCGCGAAAAAAAATTGCTTGAAATTGCCCGTGAACAAAAGCCCGATCTGGTTTTGCTTTGCGGCGATTTGGTCGATGGAGAAATAGCTCCTGTACTTCGTAAAAATCTGGGCAAACACATTCAGGAAATAAAAACGCCGCTTGGTGTTTATGCCATTTTAGGGAACCACGAATACATCGGTGGCATCAGTAAAACCTTACCTTACCTGAAAAACATAAACATTAATGTTTTGGTTGATAGTGTAGTAACTCTTCCGAACGGGATTCAACTGATTGGCCGAAACGACCATTCTTCGAGAGGAGAGAATCCACCCAAGCCACTTATTGAACTGATGCAATCTGCCAATCCTGATAATCCTGTGATCGTAATGAACCACCAGCCGTTTAATTTGCAGGAAGCAGCCGATGCGAAGGTTGATTTACATCTTTCCGGACATACCCATCACGGGCAAATGTGGCCATTTAATTACATTACCAAAGCTATTTTTGAAGTAAGCTGGGGATTGCTGAAAAAAGGGAATACCAATTTCTATGTTTCATCGGGTTATGGAACCTGGGGTCCACCGGTTAGGATAGGAAATCGTCCGGAAGTGGTGATTTTTAAGCTAAAGTTTGATTAGAATGTGTGGCATAAAAATTAAAACACAGATAAACATTATAAAACACAAAACCTTATCTTAGTGAACTGAATATTCGTGATTAATTATGAAAAGGTCATTGTCAAATAAGATTAAGAATTTAAAACCTATTTTCGAATCGCATAAAGTGGAAAAGGCCTATTTGTTTGGCTCTGCTACTACTGAACATTTTTCAAAACAAAGCGATATTGACCTTCTGATTTCATTTCAGGAAAACGTTGGTCCACTTGAAAAAGGCGAATTATGGTGGTCGCTTTATGACTTATTGCGTGCCCATTTTAATCGCGAAGTTGATTTGATTACAGAAGGTTCCTTGAAAAATCCTTTTTTGATTGAGGAAGTTAACAACACCAAGCAATTAATTTATGGATAACCACGAAAAGAAATATTTGTTTGAGGTTAAGACTTGTATTGAAACTATCGATAATTATATAGGAGAGCCTAAGATATTTGAACGATTTGAGGAGAATAAAATGCTTCGGGATGCTGTTGAACGGAACCTTGAAATTATAGGTGAAGCAATAAATCAACTACTGAAAATCAATCCTTCAATTTCTATTTCTAATGCCCAGAGGATTGTTGATGCCCGAAATAAGATTATTCATGGTTATGATTCACTTGAACCAGTAAATATTTGGGCAATTGTGGTAAATCATCTGCCAATTCTAAAGCAAGAAGTGGACGAACTACTTCAAAGCTAATGTGTTTTAACGGTTGAATATTATTTGGATTGATACATTTGGCTGTAACCTAGTTTTGAACAGAAAAAAGTATCCGATCTATTGAAAAGATCGGATACTTTTTCAATCTATTGAGGAATTCTACCATCCATATCCGTTCTGTTATATTCGGGCTGAAGCGGAAATTTTACCGGTTTCCCATCCCGTTGAGAGCGGTAAATAGCCGTGAATAATTCAACCGTTTTACGTCCTTCTTCTGCAGTCACCAAAGGTTGACGATCATTTATAATGGCATCTTTAAAATCAACCAGTTGCTGTTTAAAGTACCAGGTCATCGAATCAACCGAATGAAATTCATCACTGTCGGCCTTATTCCACTCTTCCAGCAAATGTTCTTCTCCGGGAACGGTCCACAAATCCAGTTTGGGTGGCTCGGCAATGGTTGTTTTTCCGGCGATAAACATGGCACCACCTTCAGGCTGAGAGCCCACCGTAGCACCATTACTGCCGTGAATGTGTACTTTGCCAAAAATTCCGGGCTTTTGCGAGTTGCTGACCAGAATATTTCCCAACCCGCCATTCTTAAACCGAATCAAGGCCACAGCCGTATCTTCCACTTCGATGTACGGATGATTCAGGTTGCTCCAATAGCCAAAAACTTCGTCGATGTCGCCCATCAGCCATTGCAGTAAATCCAATTGGTGAGGCGATTGATTGACCAAAACGCCACCTCCTTCCAGTTCCCACGATCCGCGCCAGGCATCACTTTCGTAATACGATTTGTCGCGCCAGCCAAGCATTTGGACAGTTCCAAGCATCGGTATCCCGATTTTTCCTTCGTCGATGGCCTTTTTCATGCGAACAATAGGCTGGTACCAGCGACGCTGGCTGATAACTCCCGTTTTGCGACCTGTGCGATGCGCGGCTTCTATAATGCGATCGCAATCCTGAAGTGTAGATGCCAGCGGTTTTTCAATCAGCACATGAGCTCCGGCTTCCATGGCTTCAATGGCCGGGTCGGCATGATACGGATGCGCCGTACAAATGATTGCCATCTGAATATTTTCGGTTTTTACCATCTCGGAAATCGACGAGTAGGCTTTTACACCGTATTCATCAACAAACTTTTCGGCTGAAGCGGGAGTACGGCTCCAAACAGCCTTAAAATTCAGCTCCGGAATTTGCTGGATAGCTTTGGCGTGCAAATGAGCAATTTTTGCACAACCTATAATTGCAACATTCAATTTCATAGTGAGTTAATTCAATAGTTAATAGTTGTTGAAAACGAGAACTCAGATCAAGGTTTTAGAATGACTTTCATCAGTCCTTCTTCCTTGTTGTAAAGACGGTGGAACCACTCGTTCCCTTCTTCCAGCAGAGCCACTTTGCTTATCAAGGTGTCAACTTTTATCTTTCCGGCTGAAATAAGCTCGAGGCAAAGCGGATATTCTCCGGCTGACGCGCACGAGCCCTGAACTTTGAGTTGTCGGGTAACCACTTTCTGAAGCGGAAATTTAACTTCCGATGACAGGTTTCCAACCAATGTAACCGTCCCTCCTTTGCGGGCACAGTCAACCGCCAGATTCACGGTCGATTCAATGCCAACCACTTCAAGCACCAAATCGGCACCCCGACCTTCTGTTTCAATCAGGATTTTCCCCAATAACTCCGGATCATTCGATTTTATAGTCAGATCGGCGCCCAATTCAGCAGCAACTTCAAGCTTTGTGGCAATCAAATCAATCGCGATAACCTTTTTACATCCGGCCGCTTTCAAGGCCTGGATGCAAAGCAAACCAATCATTCCGCAGCCAATTACAACCGCCGTATCATCAGATTTTACCCGACTAATTGCCACCGCATGAACGGCAACCGAAACGGCCTCGATCATCGCTGCCTGTTCAAAACTGATGTTTTCAGGAATAGCGTAAAGTATGTGTGCCGGAACAGCCACATATTCGGCAAATGCGCCATTCTGGCGGTATTCGTTGCACGAAACACCCAACACGCGTCGGTTGTCGCACAGGTTAATGTCTCCGCGTTTGCAGTAATAGCATTCTCCGCACGAAATAGTTGAGTCGAATGTTACGCGATCGCCGACCTTCCAGCCGTGTACTTCAGGAGAAACTTCGTGAATAATTCCGGAGGCTTCGTGCCCCATGATAACCGGAGGCTGGCGGCGTCCGGTGCTGCCGTCCATTCCGTGCACATCGCTTCCGCAAATGCCGCAGGCTTCGACCTTAATCAGTACCCAGCCTGGTTTTAACTCCGGAAGCGGCGTTTCGCAAAGCCTAAATTCATTGTATTTTTCCAGAACAAGTGATTTCATAAATGAGGTTTATTTGGTTTAATTTTATTCTTTATTCGTGTATTTCATCGGCGTGAAAATCATTGCCGCGTTTACAACAAATCCCAAAATTAAAATGTATTGTCCAATTTCAGGATGTTTAAAAGTAATCAATAGTTTGCCAGTCAAAGCCAGAACTCCTCCTGAAAGCATTGCCGGAATACCCAGTTTTTTGTTGTATGGCAGATTGAAAAGCGCAGCAGCCATCGGAATAATAAACGCTCCGGAATAGAATGACAGCGCGAGCAACAGCGATGAAACAATAGATGTAATTTTCATCGAAATAATCATACTTAATGCGCCAACAACAATGATCAGCAGTTTGGTCTGCCTGAAAGATTTCAGATTATCGATATCCTTATGAAACAGCTCGCTTAGAATCATGGAAGCCGTGAGCAGGGTAGTGGCGGCAGTTGAAAGAACTGCTGAAATCAATGCGGCAACCATAATTCCTGTGGCCCATTCTGGCAGAATACTATTGGCCAGATTCACCAGGTTCGAACTGTTTTCGGCTCCAGAATGATACATGGCGGCATACAAACCCACATACGAAAGTACAAATCCAAACGGAATCAGTATTGCCGCAACAACCAAAACACTTCGGAAGGCTGTTTTCGAATCTTTGGCACAAAAAACACGCGAGTAAATATCGGGACCAACCACAAATGTGCTCGAAAAAGTCAGAATAAGAATGAGTAAATCAAGTGGCGAAAAACTATCGTTGAAAGGAAAAACAGTGGTAAAACGGGGCAAACCCGCTAGCTTATCGGCCGGAATCATCACAGCAGTAAGAATTACTCCGCCCAATATAAAAAACGACTGAAACAGGTCGGTTTTCATTACAGAAACCTGTCCGCCAATGTAGGTGTAAACTATAAAGACAATTCCAGTCAGCAGCACGCCAGTAGAATAGTTCAGGCTGAAAAAACTGACCAGAATCTGTGCCCCCGCAATAATTTGGGCAGCCACAACTCCCAGCCAGGCCACAGGAATAATCAATGAAGTTACCTTTCGTGCTGATTCGCCATAATATTGTCCGATTAGTTCGGGCAACGTGAATTTTCCTTTGGAGTAAACTTTATTGACAATAGGCAAAAGGCAAAAAAGTCCCAGGCTGGCCGCCAGAATGTACCAGGCCGATGCCCATGATTGAATAGCACTCAATCCGATTGTTCCCAGAATAGCCGATCCACCCAGGATAGTTGCCAGCAAACTGCCGGAGATTTGCCATACTCCAGGCTTCTTACCAGCCAGAAAATAATCTGTTGGCGTTTTAACTTTCAGGAATGAGTATATCCCCAAAACAAACAGAACCAGCGCATAAACAATTAAGATCAATAGTTTCATTGTGCAATGCAATCAAAAAAACAGGCGAGCGTAAAGTTGTAAATTTTTGACTGGTAAAAGAAGTTTTATGCTCAGGAGATTTCCTGTTCACCTGATTTTTGGGGAAAATATACAAACCGGAAAAAATCATTTTTTTGATGTTGTGTTCAAGAACATTGAGAAAACCTCCGTTAAAATTTATATTTTTGTTTCCGTTATCGCACACGGAAATCATTAATCATTCTATAATTAAGAAAAACTTATGAGAAAAATCCAAATTCTTCTGGCATTTTTACTTTCAGTATCAGCCGCTTCTGCCAAAAATAATGATGGCTGGGTGTCGCTTTTTAATGGCAAAGACTTATCGGGCTGGCATCAACTGAATGGTCAGGCCAAATACCATGTTGAAAAAGGTGAAATTGTGGGCACAACCGTTGCCAACACTCCCAATTCATTTTTAGCTTCCGATAAAGATTACGGCGATTTCGTCCTTGAACTCGACCTTCTGGTGGCCAACGAAATGAATTCGGGTATTCAGTTCCGCAGTCTCAGTAAACCTGATGTAATGAACGGACGTGTTCATGGATACCAATGCGAAGTCGATCCTTCGTCGCGTGCATGGAGTGGCGGTATTTACGATGAAGCCCGCCGTGGATGGCTCTATACAGGAGAATTGAATCCTGCTGCCAAACCAGCATTTAAACTGGGAGAATGGAACCATTATCGCATTGAATGTGTTGGAAACAGCATCCGTACCTGGTTGAATGGCGTTCCCGTGGCTTATGTGTTCGATGATATGACTCCGAGCGGTTTTATTGCCTTGCAGGTGCATGCCATTGGAAAAGACGACCAACCCGGAAAACAAATCCGCTGGAAAAATATCCGCATAAAAACTACCGGCCTGAAAGCCACCGAAACTCCTGATGTTTTTGTGGTAAACTTGCTGCCAAATAATTTGAGTTCGGCTGAAAAGGCTCAGGGCTGGAGCCTTCTTTTCGATGGAAATACGACTAATGGCTGGGTTGCTGCTGGTAAAAACGAATTTCCTTCTGAAGGTTGGAAAGTTGTTGATGGCACTATTATGGCAGTAGCTAATCGTCCTGACTCCCCGGTAAAAGGAACTGATATTGTAACCACAGAAAAATTCTCAGCTTTCGAACTTCAGTTTGAGGCTAATTTCGCTGAAGGTGCTAACAGTGGCGTTAAATATTATGTGGGTAATGGCGGTCCCGGCATTGGTTTGGAATACCAGGTTTTGGACGACAAGAAACATCCGGATGCAAAAGCTGGGGTAGTTGGAAACCGAACTTTATCGTCTCTTTACGATTTGATTCCTTCGGACAAACAGGAACGTTTTACCAAAGGGGCCAATGAATGGAATGTTTGCCGTATCGTTGCAAATCCGGATAACCATATCGAACATTGGCTGAATGGCATGAAAGTAGTTGATTACGTTCGTGGATCGAATATTTACAAAGCTTTGGTTGCCCGCAGCAAATACGCCGAATTTAAAGACTTTGGCATGGTGAAAGAAACACCAATTTTATTGCAGTACCACAACGATCAGGTAAAATTCAGAAGCATAAAAATCAGGAAACTGTAACCTAAATCAAAATATTGTTATGACTACAAATCGAAGGGAATTTATACGCAATGTAGCAGTTGGTGCTGCCGGAATCACGATTGGCGGAGCCGTTTCGGGCTTTAGTGCAAAAAGTTATTCGCGTATTGTTGGTGCAAACGATCGTTTGAGTGTTGCTTTAATGGGCTGCGGCCGAAGGGTAGGAGCTTATTATTCGGCACTGAAGAATAAGGAAAACAATGTGGATGTTGCTTACATCTGCGACGTTATGAAAAAACAACGTGAAAAAGTTGGAAGAGACCTGAACGGAAAAGTTTCGGGTGCAGCCAAACTGGTAAACGATATTCACGAGGTTTGGAACGACCAGAAAGTAGATGCTATTTTCAATGCCACTCCCGACCACTGGCATGCTCCGGGAACCTGGCTGGCAATGCAGGCCGGCAAACATGTTTACATTGAAAAACCATGCAGTCACAATCCGCGCGAAGGCGAATTGTTGGTAGCATTTCAGAAGAAATACAACAAGGTGATCCAAATGGGTAACCAGCAACGTTCGGCCAAAGAATCGCAGGAAATTATCGGCGAAATCCACAAAGGTGTTATCGGCGACGTGTATAAAGCTGTGGCTTTCTATGTAAATAACCGTGGTGAAGTTCCTGTTGCCAAAAAAGCTCCGGCTCCGGAAGGACTCGACTGGGAAATCTGGCAGGGACCGGCTCCACATCAGGAATACATGGACAACATCTGGGATTACAACTGGCACTGGTACGGTTGGACATGGGGAACTGCCGAAACCGGCAATAACGCCACTCACGAACTCGATGTTGCCCGCTGGGCTTTGCAGGTAAAATATCCTGAACATGTTGACGTGGAAGCCGCCAAACGTCATTTTATGAACGATGGATGGGTAATGTACGACACGATGGATGCCACATTCCGTTTCCCCGGAAACAAAATCATTAAATGGGATGGGAAAAGCCGCGAAGGTTACAATACCTACGGAAGCGACCGTGGAACAATCATTTACGGAAGCGAAGGAACTGTTTTTGTAAACCGCGAAGGTTATTCGCTATACGACCGGATGGGTAAAAAGGTGAAAGACAGCAAATCAGCCGGAAACGAAGCCGGAACCGCTTTAGGTGGTGGTGGCGACATGACCGATGGACACGTGGTTAACTTTTTCAATGTTATCCGTGGAAAAGAAACCAAACTGAACTCGCCAATCGAAGAGGGAGCCATCAGTCAAATGATGTGTCACTATGCCAATATTTCGTATCGCATTGGTAAATCGTACAATGTTGATACGCAAAACGGCCATATTCTGGATAAAGAGGGAATGAAACTATGGGCCCGCGAATATCAGAAAGGTTGGGAACCAAAACTTTAATATAAGGTGAATAGTTTGTTTTTTTGATTTAGTTAAATTTGATTATAAACTCCCCAAAAACCTTGGGGAGTTTTCTTTTTTTGTATTTTCGTGATACAAACACTAACAAAAAACTAAACGAATGCTTAAGCTAACATCAGCTATCCTGTTGATATTCTTGTCGTTTATAGGAAAAGCCCAAATCAACATGATTGTGAAGCCCGGCGGCTTCCTTTTTATGGAAAAGAAGGACAGCATTTTCTTTTACCAGCGCAGTGCGAAAGATAAAAACGGGGAATACAGCCGTTGCAATTATATTCATCCGCTATACGGGCCTGATGGAACGCGCCTTACCGAAGATTTTCCTGCCGACCACCTTCATCATCGTGGTATTTTCTGGGCGTGGCATCAAATTCTGATTGACAACAATCCGATTTCAGATGGCTGGGAACTAAAGAATTTTCAGCAGAAAGTGACCAATCTTGAATTTATGCTTCAGAAAGGAATGGGAGTGCTGAATACAACGGTGGAATGGAAATCGCCTTTGTGGGAAGATGGGAAAAAAGCATACCTGAAAGAAGACACAAAAATCACGATCTATCCGTTGACAGGCAATTACCGGCGCATTGATTTTGAGATACGACTGAAGGCTTTGACCGACAGGCTCAGTATTGGAGGCTCGGCTGATGAAAAGGGTTACAGCGGTTTTTCAGCCCGACTTAAACTGCCTGAAGATGTTAAGTTTTACAGTGAAAAAGAAACTGTTGAGCCCCAAAATACAGCTATAGCAGCTAAAAATTCGATGAATATCAGTGGGTCGTTCCTGAATGGTGGAAAGCCCGGCGGGGTAGTAATCTGGAGCAATCCGGAAAATCCGGCGCCATCGAACAGCTGGATATTGCGTAAATCGGCCAGCATGCAAAATGCAGCTTTCCTGGGCCGAAATCCTGTGGCAATCCCGTTTGATCAGCCACTGGTATTGAAATATTCGCTGTTTGTTTACCAGGACAGCATGTCGCCTAAACAAATCAGTAAAGCAATTAAGCAGTAAACAATGTTGTCAGTTGAAAAAAGTAAATTGTAAATTCAAACTATGTCGGTTCTAAAATTCGCAGAAAGTACTCCGGAAGCCGTTCGTCCAGGATTGGAACGCAGAAATATTTATACTCCTAATTTAATGACGGTTATTGTCGATTTTTCGGATGGCCCCTGGGCTGAAGCCGAACCTTTTCATTCGCATCCGCACGAACAAACCAGTTACATCGCTTCAGGCGAAATTATTTTTTACTGCGAAGGCGAACCGGAGCAACACCTGAAGCCAGGCGATATGTTTGCTGTTGCTTCAGGAAAGAAGCATACCATTCGTCTGTTATCCTTATCAGCCCGGTTAATTGATAGTTTTAACCCTATCCGCCAGGATTTCATACGGTAATCACATCTTTCTTTGTCTTCATTATGCCGGAGGTCGATTCCGATTCCGGCACCAGTGTATATCTCATGGTATCAAGAATATCTATGACGGATATTCATTATTTATTTCCAACATCCGAACTTATCTGAAAACCCGCTGTTTCATAAGCCAAATAAGCATTAATGAAGAATAAAATAAGCCGGTTCAAATTAGTTTTTACTGTAATTGGTGCCATTTCCGGATTTTTGTACTGGAAATTTATAGGTTGTGCCTCGGGTACCTGTCCAATAAAATCGGTTTGGTATATGTCAACACTTTGGGGAACAGCCGCCGGTTATTTGCTGGGCGATATTGTTGGAAGTATTGTGCTGAAATATGGGGAAAGATATGATAAGAAGGTTTAATCGGATAATAAGCTCGCAGCGGCCTGTTTTGGTCGATTTTTACGCCGATTGGTGTGTGCCGTGCCGAATGATGCCGCCAATACTGAAGGAAGTAAAAGATCAGTTCAAACAGCATGTCCGCATTATCAAGGTGAATGTTGATCATTACCCTGATATTGCTTCAAATTGCAAGGTTCAGAACATTCCGTCGGTTGTGTTGTTTCAGGATGGAAAAATACACTGGAGTGGGATGGGAGTGCAGCAAGTACACGATATTTCCATTGCATTGAGAGAGATCCTGTAAAACAGAAACAGAACCTGACTATAAATGACTGAACACAAACTTAGCCCGGGCGAAAAACTCCCGCATTTTATACTTTGCGACGAAAACCGGATGCCGATAGATATTTCGACTATTAAAGGCAAATTCCTGGTTTTATACTTTTATCCGAAAGACGATACCAAAGGCTGCATCCGCGAGGCGTGCAGTTTCCGCGATTCATTCAGTAAACTGCTCGAAGCCGGAGCTGTGGTTTACGGAGTCAGCAGCGACCGCCCATCGTCGCATCTCCAGTTTAAAACGAAATACGAACTACCTTTTTCACTGCTGTCCGACACCGACGGTGAGTTACGAAAATTGTTGGGTGTCCCGTCTGATATATTTGGTTTGTTGCCAGGGCGCGTAACTTATATTTTTAATCCCGACGGATGCCTGATTAAGGTATTTAAATCGCAGCTTTCGCCTGAGAAACATGTTGAAGAAGCGCTAAAAGCAATTACGAAAAACAGTTAAATTGCCCATATAAAATCAGAAAGAGACCTGAAATCAGGTCTCTTTCTGATTTTATAATATTTGTCTTGCCTATCCTATTTGCAAAAATACACCACATACGAATCTTCACCTTCTTCCACAATCCAGTGCTGAAACCCAAGGCTTGAAGCTTTGTCAATAAGCGGGGCGGGTAGGAAAGGAGCGATCAGCTTGTAAATGGATCCTTCAGGCAAATCCCTGAGGTCGGCAATCACCTGATTGACCGGGTGTTCCCCGGCAGCCAGCATTACTTTGGCATCCAGTTCTTTTTCAATCCTGGTAGCAGTAAACCACGCGGGTTTTACCGTATTGTAAAGCGATCCGGCATTTTCGGCAAACAAATCCTGCCCTACATGCTTACGCAAATGGTTAATCAGGTCTTCAATCTTTACGTTTCCAACCGAAGCGGCCTGCTGAAGTGTTGCAATTTTGGCCACCGTATTCCGCAGAATCGGGTTCTTCAGTTTTTTGAATGCCGGCACATAGCCAATCAGCACATCTTCCAGTTCGGGATAAGCTTCAATTACCTGAAGCACTTTTGTTTTTGGTGTGATTATCAGTTTTTCGCTCATGATTTGATGAATTTGCATTCGTTTTTTATCCAAATTGAAAAATTGTTCTTCTTGTGAAGAGCGGCCTCAGCCGGTGAGCAGAAAAACAAGTGAAGACGGCGTTAAAAATCTTTTTTGTTTGAGCCGAAGGCGAGTTTAAAAGATTTTAGCCGTCGAATGTTGGTTTTTCGAGCGAAGCGGGCGCAGCCTTGACTTTTTTTGATTACTTTTTTGTCTTGACACAAAAAAGTAATTAGGGTTTGGGGCAAAGCCCCATTAGTAATATCAAAGCTAGAAATTCATAGCTGAGTTATTTATACGACAAAATCCTTTGTTCACCTTCTAGCGCGCGGTAATGACTTAAATCGTGCGACACTTCGAGCGTGCCGAGGTATTCGCCCTTTTCGTTGCGCAGCGCGAAGTATTCGATGTGAATAAATTTACCTCCTATATTGATCCAGAACGGGGCGCGGCTTTGTGCTCCACTCCGGAAATCTTCGATGATTTTATCGACAATATGAGCGCTTGCTGGTGGATGGCAATGACGTACATCGCGGTTTAGAATGGCCCGGTTGCGCTGGAAAATGCGTTCGGCGCTCTGGTTGAAATATTTCACTTTATCGTCTTTGTCAACAAACGTAATATCAACCGGAAGGGTGTTCAGGATGCACAAAAGCTCTTCGGCCGAGAATCCTCCGGAAGGCAATTGGATGTGGCTGCCTGATTTCTGAGCTTCGTTGATGCTTTGTTTTTCCGCCCATTCCGGGGTCCATTCGGTTTGAGGATCGTACAGGCAATAGCCGATTTCGAGCGATTGTTTGCTGATTTCGAACCAGTCGGCCTCGCTCAGTTTGTCCATTGCCATCGGGAAAAGAATTTCTTCTTCCTTCAGCGTCATGTCTTCAACGCCGTAAATGGCAGGTTGAAGAATGATTTCAGCCGACGCTAGCAAATCTTCTTTCGAAAGATCTTCGGTCTGCAAAATTTCAATACTTCCTTTAATCAACTCCCTGATTTCGTCGTGCTTTCCCCACATTACCTTGGGCGGACCGGTAATTCCTTCCCGCTCCAGAAAGGGAAACAGCAGGTATTCCTTGCGCTGGTAGTGTTTGTCAACGTCGATCAGTTGGTTGAAATGCCCGCGCAAACGCATCAGTTGTTCGGTTGAAATCGGGTTTTGCTGAAATTCGATTTGCTCCAGCAGTTCGCTGATCTGGTAAGTTACCTTTTTCAGTTCCTGATTTTCGCGGATCATCACATCAACCGGATGTCCTTCAGGAATATCTTTGGAGCCACTCAAATCGATGTGTCCTTCCAATACGGCCGAATGGGCATCGCAAAGCCGCAATACTTCTTCTTCCGGAAGACCTTCGCTAATCAGTTCCTGTTCCACTTCAACCACTTCGCCGTAAGGAATTCCCTGCAGTCCAGCCATCAGTTCGTGCCTGACATTCTCCTGCGTTCCGCCTTCGTGAAGTTTCAGAATTAACGCTTTCAGTTTTTGCTTTCGTTCGTGTGAATTATTTATAAGTTCGCTCATGATAATTTATTTAAAACGGTATTAAAAACAGATAAACAGTGATAAAGTTTCTGTAAAAGCGTGTGGTATTAAACAGCAAAAGACCCATTTCTGAGTCTCTTGTCTAATATCTATAATCTATAATCCAATTTTCTAAATAATTGGAAAAATCTTGTGGTCGGCCAAATACTCCAGAATAGTTTTGCTGTTGGTGGCCCTGTTTTCGGGTTTCAACATCAAAGTCGGATTTTCAGGAACTGTGAACTGAAGATCAGCCCCCGGCAGATTTTCAATTAATCCCTGCTCGAATTTTTCGTACAATTCAGGTTTGTTCTGTTTGCAGAATTCGAGGCTGGCATCCATGTGAATCAGCTTAAAGCGATCTTCACCGATGATCTGTACCACCTGTTTACGGATATTTTCGTCAGGCGAAATAAATGAACAAATGGTGATGATTCCCTGATCGTTCAGCAGTTTGCTGATGTGAGCCACGCGGCGCAAATGTTCGGCCCGGTCGGCAGGGGAGAAGTCCAACTCGTTTGAAAGTCCCGACCGGATCGAACTTCCATCGAGTAGAACCACGGTTGCTCCGGCTTCGAACAACTCTTTTTCGAGTGTGAAGGCCAGTTCATTTTTGCCTGAACCGTGCAGCCCGGTAATCCAAATCGTGGTACCTTTTTGGTTGTACCGTTTTTCGCGCTGTGCATCCGAAACCAGGCATTCGCCCCGGTGGATGCGACTTTTGTTGGCTTCCAGCGTTTTTTCGTCCACAATCTTCGACGGAAGGTCCTCGGCATTCAGCTTGTCGATGATCATGCCAACAGCCACAGTATTGTGCGTCATTGGATCGATCAAAATAAATGAGCCAGTGCTGCGATTTTTCTTATACGGATCGAAGAAAATGGCTTTGTTGGTGGTCATTACCACACGCCCAATTTCGTTCAACTCAAAATGGTCGATCGACGATTTTTGAAGCGTATTCACATCAACCTTGTATTTAATCTGATCGAATTTGACGCGGGTGGTATTGTTGGCGTGCTTGATGAACAACTGCACGTTCGGATCCATCGGTTTTTCGTCCATCCACACCAGCATCGATTCGAAATGTCGTTCCACACGCGGCAGATTGTCGGGATAAACGATCATATCTCCTCTGGAAATATCGATTTCGTCTTCCAGTGTAATGGTCACCGATTGCGGCGGAAAAGCTTCATCGAGGTTTCCGTCGTATGTAATAATCTCCTTTATTTTCGAAGTTTTGCGCGAGGGCAGAACCATAATTTCTTCGCCTTTCCGGATAATTCCTGAAGCCACACGAGCCGAGAACCCGCGGAAATCGAGGTCGGGACGAAGCACATACTGAACCGGGAAACGCATATCGTCGAAATTGCGGTCGCTGCTGATGTGCACCGATTCGAGGAACTCCAACATGCTTGGACCGTGATACCATTTCATCTGGGTAGTTGGCTCCACCACGTTTTCGCCCTTCAGCGCCGAAAGCGGAATGAAGTTCACGTCCGGAACATCTAGTTGAGTGATGAATGATTTGTAGTCGGCCACAATTTCGTCGAACACTTTCTGGTCGTAATTCACCAAATCCATTTTGTTAACAGCCAGCACCACATGTTTGATGCCCAGTAACGAAACCAGAAATGTGTGGCGGCGGGTTTGCGTAATTACCCCTTTGGTGGCGTCGATCAGGATAATGGCCAGGTTGGCGGTTGATGCGCCGGTAACCATGTTGCGGGTGTACTGCGTGTGTCCGGGCGTGTCGGCAATAATGAATTTCCGTTTGTTGGTCGAGAAATAGCGGTAAGCTACGTCGATGGTAATGCCTTGTTCGCGTTCGGCCTTCAACCCATCGAGCAGGAGAGCGTAATCAATTTCCTCACCGGCATGTCCCACGCGTTTGCTGTCGCGCTCCAATGCCGAAAGCTGATCTTCGTAAATCTTCTTGCTGTCGAACAGCAAACGGCCAATCAGTGTCGATTTTCCATCGTCAACCGAACCGGCGGTTAGCAAGCGCAGCAAGTCTTTTTTCTCGTCCTGATCGAGGTAAGCGTTAATGTCGATATTTGGTGTTGTCATATTAAAATGTTGTCGTTGTTGTAATTGTTGATTTGTGTGGCTGTGTTGCAGTGATGCTGTAAATCTGCGATTAGCTTTTGAGGTGGAACATCATTTTAGCTAACGAATTTTTCTCATGATCACAACGTTTTCTCCTGATTTCAGCAATATCCTTGTCCAAATAGTTTAGGTCTTCAGCTATGTAATACATGTTCTTCACCTCACCACAAGAACCTTTGGCAATATTCAGAAATTGATGGAATTCCTTTTTTGACTCTCGGGAAAAACCTTCAGCAATATTATTCATGATTGAAATGCCAGCCCGATTTATCTGATTTCTAAAATCAAAATCTTTACAGGAAGAAAAGTCCTGGTAGATATCTTTGACAATTTCTCTTGCCATTTTCCAAATTTCCAAATCTTCAAAACTTTTTGCCAGCATATATTTTCATCTTTTATACTGCATCACAAGAGCACCGCATCACCGTATCACTAAAAATACCCTTCTCTTTTTTTCTGTTCCATCGAGCCGTCCTGATCAAAGTCGATCACGCGGGTGGTGCGTTCTGAAACGGTTACGGTCATCATTTCTTCCACGATTTTTTCGATGGTATCGGCTTCCGATTCAACAGCACCGGTCAATGGATAACATCCCAGTGTGCGGAAACGAACCATTTTCATTTCAGCTTTTTCGGCCAGTTCTTTCGGCATACGATCGTCGTCAACCATAATCAGATTGCCATCCTGATTGACTACCGGACGTTCTTTGGCAAAATAAAGCGGTACGATCGGAATTTTTTCCAATCGGATATATTGCCAAATATCCAATTCAGTCCAGTTTGAAATCGGGAAAACACGGATCGATTCGCCTTTATGAACGCGGGCATTGTAGATGTCCCATAATTCAGGACGCTGATTTTTTGGATCCCACTGGTGAAATTTATCGCGGAACGAGAAGATACGCTCTTTGGCGCGCGATTTCTCTTCGTCGCGGCGGGCGCCACCAAAAGCAGCGTCGAACTTGTATTTGTTCAGTCCTTCGAGCAAAGCCTGGGTTTTCATCACGTCAGTATGATATTTACTTCCGTGGGTAAACGGACCAACGCCAGCTTCGTAGGCAGCTTTGTTGTAATGAACAATCAGGTTCCAACCGTTTTCGCGGGCATAATTGTCACGGAACTCAACCATCTCTTTAAATTTCCACTTCGAATCGATGTGCATCAGCGGAAACGGAACTTTTCCGGGATAAAAAGCTTTTTCGGCCAGACGAACCATCACCGACGAATCTTTTCCGATGGAATAAAGCATCACCGGGTTTTCGAATTCGGCAGCTACCTCTCGAATAATGTGGATGGCTTCTGCTTCCAGTTCTTTGAGATGCGAAAGACTATATTCTGTCATACGTTTAAAATTCTTTTTTTGAAGCGCCTAAAATAATACTTAATACTCTTTTATTGGTCGGTATTAATACTGACTGCATAAACATTGAATAAGATTTAAAGTTTATTTAGCTTTTGTGGGCTGTCCTTTTTCTCCGGAAAAATCAGGAAACTATGAAATTGGGGTTACGCAAATCTTCCTTGTTGTAAGTCAATTCGGAGCTGGTTTCGGGACAAATAATGTTTTTGCCTGCAGCTAAAATAATAGCATGCCCGGCAGCCGTATCCCATTCCATCGTTTTGCCAAATTTAGGATAAACAGCAGCCGTACCTTCGGCCACCATACAAATTTTGAGCGAACTCCCTTTTTGCTGAATTTCGATTTCAGATGATGCCGAAGCTATTTGATCAATGTAACTTGCTGTTTCCTGATTCATGTGCGAACGGCTCACAGCAACAATTAGTTTTTCAGAAGCTTCTTTCATCGGAAGTTTGGTTCCCGACTGCTGCATTTCGCCGAAAGTACAAGCATCATTTGGATTGATAATTTTATAGGCACCAAATTCAAAAATACCAGCATAAAGCTCTCCGGAAACCGGTGCGTAAATAACTCCTGAAATGGGTTGATTTCCTTGAATCAGGGCAATATTTACAGTAAACTCATCATTCCGTTTAATAAATTCTTTGGTGCCATCCAATGGGTCAACCAACCAGAACAACTCCCAGTTTTTCCGTTCAGCATAACTTAAATGAATGCCCTCTTCGCTCAAAACAGGTAATCCTGAAACTTGAAGCTTTTCAATAATTTCAGCATGGGCCAGATGATCAGCTACTGTAACCGGGGTATTATCATCCTTTATCTCGATGTTAAAATCCGAAAAAGAATATACTTCATTGATTTTAGTACCGGCACTGATGGCAGCTTTTATAGCCAGATTGGTTAACCAAACTGTATGATCAAGAAATTCAGGGTCGAGCGACATGATTTACTTTTTCCAAACTTTATCGCGAACCGAATAAATCCGCTCGATGATATCAACAACCTTAAGTCCTTCCAGCGCATTGGTACTGATCGGAGTTTTTCCATTCAAGGTTTCAACCACATTCTGAATTACCAGGTGGTGATTTTGAGCTGATCCTTTATATGGGCCGTAATCGTTTGGCGGAGCACTTGCTTCCAGTTCGGGCATCTGGTAATCTTTTATATTGCAGTAAACCACCTCATTCATATACTGACCGGCAACTTTAATAGTGCCTTTTTCTCCGATAATGGTCATGCTGCTTTCCAGATTCTCGTGATAAATGGCAGTCGAATAATTCAATGTTCCTATACCTTCATTTACAAACTCGAAATTCACGATTCCGGTATCTTCAAAGTCGGTTAAATTTTGATGGTTGAAATCTTTGAACTGGCCATTGATGTTTTTAATGTCGCCAAACAGCCAGTACATAATGTCAATAAAATGGGAGAACTGGGTAAATAACGTTCCTCCATCAAGTTGTCCATCGCCATGCCAGTTTTGGTGCGTATAATAGCGTCCATCGCGGTTCCAGTAACAGTTTACCTGCACATGAAACAATTGACCCAATAGCTTCTGATCCATCACATCTTTTAGCCAGACTGATGGGGGAGAGTAGCGGTTTTGCATGACGCAGAAGACATTGCGGCTTCGTTCCAGCGATTTAAACACAACTTTTTCCGCATCGGTTTTGGTCAGCGCCATTGGTTTTTCAACTACCACATGCAATCCTTTATCCAAAGCCAGCAAAGCCATCTCAGCGTGTAAACCGTTGGGTGTGCAAATGTTCAGAACATCAAGTGAATTTTCTTTTTCGAGCAGTTCTTCGATCAAACGATAAAATGGAATTCCGGAGTATGAAGTTTTACATTCTTCCGGTGTACGAATGTCACAAACGGCAACCAATTCAGCATCCGGATTGCGTAAAATCATTTCAGCATGGCGCTTGCCAATGTGTCCTTGTCCGACAACGGCAAACCGTATTTTATTATTTGAAGACATATATAATCTTAGATTTTTGATACTTTTCCATTCTCCAGCAGATAATGTTCGCGGCTTTCGGGACAAACGGCCAGACCTTCGGAATTAAATTTCAGCTTGTGTCCGTATTCACTCATCCAGCCAGTTTGTCGGGCCGGATTTCCAACGACCAACGCATAGTCAGGAATATTTTTTGTAACCACAGCACCTGCTCCAATAAAAGCATATTTTCCGATGGTAATTCCGCAAACAATAGTCGCATTGGCACCAATAGTCGCCCCTTTTTGCACCAGCGTTGGCTTGTATTCGTTTTTCCGGATGATTGCACTTCGCGGATTAATTACATTGGTAAACACCGCCGATGGCCCAAGAAAAACGTCATCTTCACAAATAACTCCGGTATAAACCGACACATTATTCTGAATTTTCACCCGGTTGCCAATTCTGACTTCAGGAGAAATAACCACATTTTGGCCAATTGAACACTGTTGACCAATGATGCAGCTGGACATGATGTGTGAAAAATGCCAGATTTTGGTTCCTTCACCAATTTGGCAGCCCGGGTCGATTACCGCGGTTTCGTGAGCGAAAAAGGATGTTCCCATTAGCTGAAGAATTCGCGAATTGACGAAGTAATGTACTCAAGTTGTTCCTCTGTCAGTTCGGTGTGCATTGGCAAAGATAGCACTTGTTCTGATAGTTTTTCCGACACAGGAAAATCGCCTTTCCGGTAACCCAAATACTGATATGCTTCCTGCAGATGTAAGGGATGCGGATAATATATCATGCTCGGAATTCCCTTATTGGCCAGGAAACTTTGAAGTTTGTCGCGGTTTTCAGGAACCTGAATGGTATATTGATGAAACGTGTGCGAACTGTACGGAACGCGGGTAGGAATAATTAGTCCTGGAATTCCGGATAATGCCTGGTCATATACAGCCGCTGCAGCTTGTCGCGCAGCAATAAACTGATCGAGGTATTTGAGTTTAACATCAAGAATTGCTGCTTGAATGGCATCGAGCCGCGAATTCATTCCAATCTGTTGATAATAATAGCGTTTACTCATGCCGTGATTAGCAATAGAACGCATGTTATGAGCCAGATCATCGTTATTTGTGTATAAAGCACCACCATCGCCAAATGCACCCAGATTTTTGGTCGGGAAAAACGAATTGCAGGCAATATCACCAATCGTACCGGCTTTGGCCGTTAAACCATTCCTGAAAATGTATTCGGTGCCTAAAGCCTGGCAGGCGTCTTCGATGATGAACAGATTATTCTCGCGAGCTACGTGACTCAACGATTCCATGTCGGCACACTGTCCGAATAAATGTACCGGAACAATGGCACGTGACTTATGATTTATATGATTGTTGACCAGCTCAGACCTGATGTTAAATGTTTCAGGATCAACGTCAACCAATACAGGTTTTAATTTTAATAAAGCCAATACTTCGAGTGTTGCAACAAAAGTGAATGGAGTAGTAATTATCTCATCACCTTCCTCTAAATCTAAAGCCATCATCGCAATTTGCAGGGCATCGGTACCATTACCACACGATATGACATGATTTACGTCAAGGTATTCTTTCAGATTTTCCTCAAACTCGTTGACTTTTCCTCCTTTTACAAATACAGAAGTGCGAATAACCTCCTGCATCGCATGGTCTATCTCGTCTTTTATTTTTTGATACTGACCGTAAAGATCAACCATTTGAATATTCATAGACAACTTTTTAAAATTGGATAGAACCCCAATAATTCAATAAGCGAAAATAGGAATTTGTTTGAACAGATCGTTGTATCATGGTTTGGGATAAAGGTTAGTATTGAATAAATTTACATGAATCAGGAAAAATCAGGAATTAAGCAATATTTTTTAGACTGATTTTTAACACTTTATAAAAAATATTTGAATTTATTTAAAGAGGTATTGTAATTTAAAATTTTAAAACATATTTTTGCAACCGCTTTTGAAAAACAAAAGCAGATAAGGATGACTCAGTAGCTCAGTTGGTAGAGCACATCCCTTTTAAGGATGGGGTCCTGGGTTCGAATCCCAGCTGGGTCACACTAAAAGACATCAATTGACACTAAAAGCGCTTAAATCAAAGGTTTATGCGCTTTTTTATTTTCGGCGATGTGTCAAAATATGCACCAATTCGCAAAACAAACGAGACTATATCGAGACCTATTCTCGGAAAATTATCAATAGGTCTCGGTAATCGATGTAAGATTCTGATAATTAATTCATTTTGATTTATTTTGGTTCGTTTTGATGCTTGAAAATGAGACCCAAACAGGTTAGCTTTAAGCTTGAAAACGAGACCATTTTTTAAACTAAAAATGAGTCTAATTATGAGAGTAACAGTAAATCTTTCTCTTAAGAGAACAAAATTCCGTGCTGACGGGAAATGCCCGGTTTATGTACGGTGCACCAAGAACAGTCAACGCTTTGAATTATCTACCGGCATTTTTATTTGTCCTGAATCATGGGATGATGTGCGGCAGAAAGTTGTAGGGAGATCCGAAGAAGTCAAAATCCTGAATAACCGGCTGAACAAAATCGGCAACAGGGTACAAGATGTTTATAGCCAACTGGAATCAAAAGGAGAACCTTTTTCTACCTTAAATGTGAAAGATAGATTACTTGGAGTAAATGATGAAAAAGGGGTACTGGAAATTCTGGATATAGTTATTAAAGGTATAGATGCCCGTGTTGGAAATGATTATTCTGAAGGAACTTTACAGCATTACAAGACAACCAGAGAGAGATTACTGGAATTTTTGAAAAAGAAATTTGGACGGAATGAAATTGGCCTTTCATTGATTGATTATAGCTGGATTTGCCGGTTAAATTGACCAGTTCACGCCGTTTTATATTGACCAGTGTGCGCCGAAGTAAATTGACCACCTATTTTCAATATTGAGAACGATCATTTCCTTGTTTTGATTAGAGTTATACAAAATTAGATTTATTTATTCTGATTCAACAGTTTCTACGTTTTTGTTTCGTTGTCTTCTTCGTATTGATTCTCCTACAAGTTCCATTCGGTGAGCATCATGAACAATGCGGTCAAGTATTGCATCCGCTATTGTTTGTTCTCCGATTACCTCATACCATTGTGCCACTGGCAACTGAGATGTTATAATGGTTGAATGGTTTCCGTGGCGATCTTCGATGATTTCCATAAGTACCGACCTGTTTGATGCATCAAGCGGCTGCAAGCCAAAATCGTCCAGAATCAAAAGATCCTGTCTTTCTATCTTTGCAACTTCTCTGATGTACGAACCATCTGCTTTGGCCATTTTTAATCTTGTAAACAGCTTTGTAGTGTTGGCATAAAGTACTTTGAACCCGAGAGTACAGGCTTGATTTCCGATAGCTGAAGCAATGAAGCTTTTGCCTATTCCGGTACTGCCGGTGATCAGAAGATTCTCTTTTCTTCCGATAAAAGTACACTCAGCCATACGCATGAACTGATTCTTGTCCAGGTTGCGATCTATATCAAAGTGCAACTGCTCAATGTTGGCTTTATAGCGGAACTTTGCATTGCGCATTTGCCTCTCTATGCGGCGATTGTTACGATCATCCCATTCTGCATCAATAAGCATCGATACCATTTCGTCGCCGGTCATTTGAATCATGCTGCCATTCTCGATGCTTGTTCTAAAGGCCCGAACCATACCGAAGAACTTCATCTGTCTCATTTTTTGAAGCGTTTGCTCATTCATTTTATTTGATTTAAGGTTAAACAATACCCGGAGGGGTAGCTGTTACAGCCGTCCTCCGGGGAGATATTACCGGTAATAGTTTTTGCCACGTATATTCAGGTGAGGGGGCATTGACTGATCAACATGCTGCTGATCATCAACGTTTCGGTCAAGTCCTTTTTCAAGGATTACCCGAATGGTCTGATAGCTGTAATCGCCATATTGAAGTGCACGCAGACAAGCATTGTTAAGCCGCTCTTTTCCGGCACGTACTGAAAAACTTAAAACTCCCTGACAGGATCGATAGGTCTGCTCCGGATGCTGTCTGGCATTTAGCAACTGGATAATATATTCTTTCGTTTGAGGGCCTACCTCTGCGGCTCGTTCGATAAATTTATCGGGGTTCCAGTCGCTCATGAAGCGGTGCTGCGAGGCCAGATGATCTGTTATTGTAGTGTGTCCAAAAAGGTGCCTGTTCCTTTTGTGCACCGCAATTCGCTCGTAGCGGTGATAAATTTCAACCTCAGATTGGCTGTAAAGTAAGGTCACCTTCTTGCCGATAAAATGGTAAGGAACACTGTAATAATGCTTATCCTCGGCAAGACAGACGTAATTGTTCTTCATCACAGAAGCGATATAGCGTCGCTTCAACTCATATCTCTTTTCAGGTAAAGGGTGCAGAAAGTGTCGTTCAGTATCTTCGAACAACTGTCGCCTGCTGAACGGCCTTCCTGTAAGCGGCCTGTTATTATGAGCTTCCAGAGCCTCCCTGATCGCGCTATTTAGAAGTTCAATGCAAGAATATACATTACCCTTTAAAGTGCTGTAAATCGAACGGTAAATGATTTTTACGGCACCTTCTACCAACGCTTTGTGTTTGGGTTTATACGGAGCTGCCGGTAAAGCCGCCATCGAATAATAGCTTACAAAGTCACGAAAAGCCTCATTAAGTGTCGGCTCATAGCGATTACTCTTGATTACCGCCGATTTTAAGTTATCCGTAACGATGGCATTAGGAACGCCTCCGAAGTAATGTAATGCATTTTCGCAGGAGTTGATAAAGTCTTCCTTCTGTTGGGTATAACTGGCCTCTACGTAGGTCAACTGGCTTGCACCCAGTATGGCGACAAAAACCTCTACCTCTGTGATGTCTAATGTTTCCGGATCTAAAACCTTGAGTTTTTCGCCTGCATAATCAACATACATCTTCTCCCCGGCCTTATGCTCAATGTGCATAACCGGATTACGAACCTTCTTCCAGAGAAGATAATAATGCTTGAACTGTGAAAACCGATAGCCTGCAGGATGCTGTTCAAAATATTGCTCCCAAAGCTTCTCCTTGGTGTTTCCCCGGATCTTCAATGCTTTTTCCATGGTGGGGAAAAATGCTTCCAGAGATTGATAACGAAGATCATTCTCAATATGATTGCGTGGAACCATATCCAGAAACATCTGCTCAAGTTCAGTGTCACTCATCAGTTGAATCTCTTCCGGCGATTTGCCCGAAGCCAGGAACAACCTGATATACTTCTTAACACTATTGCGGGGAAGACCTGTCCGTTCCCCGATGGACTGTTTACTTACACCCTCGGTGTAAAGCCTGATAATGCTTCTTACCTTGCTCATAATGATTAGTTTATTTGACATTTGATTATATTGAACAAAGCCAACTTAATCATAAATGCCCGCTAATCAGCAAGGATAAATCGTTCTTAGAGGGTGGTCAATTTGCTCCGGCGAAACCCAACCATTTTGACCGGCGGAAGGTGGTCAATTTGTTCCGGCGCACACTGGATATTTTATCCGGCGTGTCCACACAGTGCAAGGTTAAACTATTTTGGGCGGGTCAATTATAATTATATGAATAAGTACCTTGCTGAGTTTGTATGGAGGGTTGACGGATCTTATATTTTCCCTGAAGCTGGGAGATTTGGATTCTTTCCAGGAATGTCTTTAGGCTGGAGAATATCGGAAGAAAATTTTTGGAAGGAGAATTTACAATTTATGACCAATTTTAAGCTCCGTGCGTCCTATGGTCAAACAGGAAACGACAGAATTGATGAATGGCAATATTTAACATCGTATTCATTTGCAGCTCAAACGCAAAATCAGGTGTTTGATATTACAACTGAGGCCAGGAGCTTATATGAAACACGTATCCCCAATCCGAATGTTACCTGGGAGATTGCGAATCAGGGAGATATCGGTTTTGATATGAGTTTATTAAAAGATAAACTATCTGTTACTTTTGATTACTTTGATTATCGTCGTTCCGATATTCTATGGAAACGGAATGCTTCTGTACCAACAACTACGGGGTTGACTTTGCCAAGAGAGAATATTGGTAAAGTAACGAATCGAGGTTTTGATTTTGATATTTCTTATAACGATAAACTAGGAGAACTAAAATATCAGATTTCAATTAATGGCGGATTAGCTAAAAATAAGATCACTTTCTGGGATGAAGCTCCAGGAGCTCCTATTTATCAGCAATCCACGGGACACCCAATCCCAACCAATCCGAATAGTGTTGGGAATGATTTGTATTATCAGGCTATTGGAATATTCAAAGACCAGGCTGCTATTGATTCATATCCTCATTGGTCTGGAGCAAGACCAGGAGATGTTATATTTAAAGATGTGAATGATGATAAAAAAATTACCGCTCTTGATAAAGTTCGCAGCGATAAAACCAACATGCCTACTTTGCAAGGAGGACTGGGAATAAACCTTCAGTATAAGGATTTTGATTTTTCATTGCTACTGCAAGGATCTGCTGGCGCAATGCGCTATTTATTACCAGAAAGCGGAGAAGTTGGAAACTATCTGAAATCGGAATTTGATGATCGATGGACATCGGAAAACATCGACGCAAAAAAACCTCGGATACGCAATCGTGAGGAGGAATACTGGGCTTCAAACAGAAACACTTATTTTCTGCATAAAACTGACTATCTCAGATTAAAAAATGTTGAAGTTGGATATAATCTTCCCTATGTTTTAAATCAAAGAATAGGATTAGAGGGATTACGAATCTATTTGAGTGGGGTTAATTTATTAACGTTTAGTTCCCTAAAGGATTTTGATCCGGAAGATAGTAATGAGGGAGGTATAAATTACCCATTATCAAGAGTTGTAACCATGGGTATATCAGTAACATTTTAAACTAATAAGCTATGAAAAATATATATTTTATACTAATTATAATAGGACTTATTAATCTCAGTTCATGCAAAAATGATGTTTTAGAACTACAACCGTTAAGTCAATATGCCGATGAGGCCGTATGGAATGAGGACCCGGCATTGATTCAGGATTTTATTAATAACATATATAGAGGATTGGGTCAATCAGGTGTTCGAGTTATGCTGGGAACATATGTAGATGAAACCATGTTAACGTTTGGATGGGGTGCAGATAATGTTACCAATAGTCTGATAACTCCAAGTGATTTCTCACGATTTAGCAATACTGCGGATCAAAGTGGATTTTATATTTGGGAAAACGTTTATAAATATATTCGTGCATGTAATCTGTTTTTCAATAAAATTGAAACAGCGCAAGCAATAAGTTCGACCCAAAAGGATATATTCAAAGGCGAAGTTTATTTTTTAAGAGCATATCTTTATCAAATGTTGGTATCCATGTACGGCGGTGTTCCAATCGTTGATAAAGTTTATGGCCTCAATGAAGATTACTCTATAAAAAGAAATACATACGAGGAATGTATTAACTTCATTGTTTCTGATTGTGATAAAGCTGCTCAGCTTTTAAAGACAACTCAAAAAGGAAGGCCAACAAAAGGAGCAGCATTGGCTTTGAAAGCAAGGATTCTTTTATATGCAGCGAGTGATCTGCATAACACCAATTTGTCATGGACAAATGGTTACGCCAATCAGGAATTGATTGGTTATGTTGGTGGGGACAGAAAAGCTAGATGGCAGGCAGCTAAAAATGCAGCCAAGGCTGTAATCGATCTTGGAACCTATTCCCTTTACAAATCAAATCCTACGGGTACAGATGATATAGCAAAAAACTATAGTGATATTTTTTTGCTAAAGGAAACGAGTGAAGACATTTTTGTAAAGTTTTACTTGCAAACTGTAGTTGGGACTTTAGTTATGCCTAATTTAAATAATGGTCCAAGTGGTTATCACTTGCGAGGCGCTAATACACCAATTGGACAATTAGTTGATGATTATGAAATGAATGATGGAACCCGCTTCAGTTGGACTAATCCGCTTCAAGCTGCTAATCCATATTCAAACAGAGAACCTCGCTTTTATGCATCAATCTTATATGATGGGGCAAAATGGCGTGAGCGTCCGGACGATGTGAAATCAATTGATCCAATTGGAGTTATCCAAACTAGCAATGTTGAAAAATGGAATTCAACTACAAACTCTGTAATAACTGTGCCAGGATTGGAGACAAGAAATAGTCCGACTGATAACTGGAATGGTACATACACCGGTTATCTCATCCGAAAAGGAATCGATTCCTCAATAGACGCAAGATTTGTACAGCAGGAATGTCCATGGAGGTTTATGCGCTATACTGAAATAATTTTAAATTATGCAGAAGCATGTTTAGGTCTGGGCCAAGAGGAAGAAGCCAGAACTTATATCAATATGGTTAGGAATAGGGCTGGATTGCCTCCAATTACTTCAAGTGGACAGGAACTAGTTGATCGTTACAGACATGAAAGGCGAATCGAATTAGTTTTTGAAGATCATCGTTTTTTTGATGTACGCCGATGGATGATTGCTCCGCAGGTTTATAATAATGTACAAGGGATTGATATTCTTCATAAACTTAATGCAGATAAGGTTACGACTACTCCAGTCTATAAAGTTGTTTCATCTGTTCAAAAGCGAACTTGGAATAACCGGTTTTACTTCCTCCCGATTAAACTCGATGAAATGAATAAAAATAATAAACTGATTCAGAATCCATTATATTAATATGATTTATTGGCAACAAGCTACTAGTTGATAAGTAGCTTGTTGCCAATAGCGTAGATCAATGGTAAGTGAGTAATATTTATTCTTTGAATCTTGATTCCGAGGCTGAGTAACCATTTTAGTAATGGATCATTCAACAGTCTATTGGTAGTTATCTTGAGGCTTGCTACTTATCATTACTTTGAAATTATTTAAATTATTCATAGGGTTGTCCTATATCTTTTTTCTTATTTGTCCAAAATTGGATCACCTGTGAATTAATATTCATATTGCATGTTTGATTGATAACAATTAAATATTTCATAATGAAAATTATTCAATTATCACTAATACTGTTAACGTTATCGAATTTTAGCCTTAGAGCTCAAATACTATCAAGTACTTTTGAGTTAAGATATTTCACTGATGATCCGAAAGCAAATGGTGAAACTGATTTTAAGGGTGAATCAGAATGGATGGATACGGACCAGCGTATCCGTTTCCTGAACAATTATGCCAACTATGCCTCGCACTATTTTGGAAGTCCAAATTTCGATCAACAGATTGTCACCATAAAGGAAGTCGATGATGTTTTGGCAAAAACAAAACCTCAACCATTAACAAGTATTCGTCAAACTATTCCTTTAAACGGCTGGAAAGCTTATGGGTATAAAAATGGACAAGATGCTATCAAACAAAAAGCATTAAGCAAATGGCAATCTTTTAAAGGAGTTAACATTGAGAACGGTTTATTGCTAATGGAAAATGCTTTGGTCGAATTAAAAATTGATTCGTTGTTTTGGCGGTTTAAAATTGAAGCAAAAATTAAAATCGATAAGATTGGATCGTGTATAATCTCATTAAGTGATAATTACAAGCCTGCAATTGTTGTGAACCTAAAGAAAGGAGAATTGACGACCGGTTCTGATGGGAAAACTATCCGGATGGGAATCGATACTAAAAATTTGTTGAAATTGGAAATTGAAGGTGACTTTACTCAAAAACGTTTTAACTTAATTGTCAATGGGGAACAACTGCAATACTATATTCCGATGGCTGACACGACTGTTACAGCCATTACAAAACTGTCTCTTCAATCAAAAGAGACAGTTCAAATGGACGATTTCTTTATTTTCAATCATATCCCGGTTAATAATGTATATGCACCATATTTTTCTACCGTTGTTCTGGATGAAAATTTCGAGGAGAAACCTTCAATTGAAGGTTGGCAGAAAATCGGGTTTGAAGATCATTATTGGGAAGAGGTAGATTTACCATCGGTGCATGGTGGATTGAGAGAAAAAGAGGAAGATTATTATCTGCGCAAGAAAGTAACCGTTGGAGATTTTGAAAGGGCTACACTCATGTTGGAAACTTTAGATCCGGGAGGCGAAGTGTGGATTAATGGGCAGGTTGTTGCAGTAATACACAACCGCAATCCTGTAGAACTGGATGTTACCCAGTATCTAAAGCAAAATAATGAAAACCTGATTGCAGTCAGAGTGAATCCGTATAAAATGCGCTATCCAATGGTTCATTCTCCTTCCGATCCATATATTGGCTGGTTTCTGGGTCGTACGAGCTTGTTGCTAAGCAATAAGTGTATGATTAAAAACGTACAGGTGCATACGATCAATGTTGGAGATCCTGCCATTCAGTCGAATAAAATTTACATTCAGTACAATGGATCAGGTTATTTTCAAGGAAGCATTGAGTTAAATTATTACCCATGGTTTCCTGTGGACGGGAACAAAATAGCAACTTCTAAAAGGGAAATTGAAGTAAAACCACAGGTTGAAAATGAGTATGATATTGAGTTGCCTGTCAAATCACCCGCATATTGGAGCTGCAATTCGCCGATACTCTATAAAATTGAGGTAATTTTGAAAGATAAAAAAGGACTTCCTATTGATGATTATGTAACGACAACTGGAATACGAACGGTTGAACAAAAAAATGGTGATTTTTATATCAATGGAGTTCCCGAGATGTTGAATGGTTCCCAAATTATGGGTTTACGAACTCCAATTGAGACAATTTCAAAGAACAATCGATGTGTGCCTGCCAATAACGTAGCAGAAGACCTGCTTCTGATTAAAAAAATGGGTGCAAATATGCTTCGGATGCATGTACATGCTGAAAAAGATACGACAGACGGCATTAATGATCCTCGCTATGCTGAAATGGCCGATCAGTTGGGAATTTATCTGATTTGGCAAACGGCTGGTTGGATGCGTGAAGGCGAAGCTTGGAATGTTGATTTTGATGGTTATCCGAAATATATGAAGCAGGTTTACAACCATCCTTCTATTGTGATGTGGGAAGCATCAAATCATCCCAATAGGTTTAAAACTCACAATACTTTTGATACGGATAATTATATAAGTAAGATATATCATGTAATATCTTCTGCAGACCAAAGTCGTCTGATTTCTCCTACCACATTTTGGCAACATACCCATTATTCCAATTATGATGGAACATTAGATTACCAGGGGAATAAAATTCAAGCTGTCCCTGAATTTATGGCAGAATTAGTTACACGTGGCAGCCAGGATGCCTATACTGGTTACGGGAATGATTGGTCTGTTCTCCGAAAAGCACCGAATCGCTGGGCATCATCCTGTCTTCAGGCAAAGGACAAGGCGTATTTCAATTTCGAACATGAAGAATCAGCTGGTCAGCCTAACTGGAATTTATGTAAAGGACAACCATATTACCTTTTGCAGTCCTATGAATGGAACTACGATGAAGGTAGCATTGGTCGTAAGTTAACTACACTAGAGTGGAGAGCCAGTCAGGCCTGGCAGGCATTTTCTGCATGGGAATCAATGAAGAAACAAATACTACTTGGGTATGATGGTTTTTCATGGTGTTGTTTGGAATCCGGTGCAAATATGGGAACTTATCAAAAACCACTTATTGATAGTTTTGGGCACCCCAAACTAGCGTATTACACCAATAAACTGGTTTTTCAAAGAACATGGGCCGCCAGCAACAATGTAGATGTTGTATATGGTCCTGCGGATATGATAACGCCTGTTATAAACCATTTGGGTGACAAAATACATGTCGATCTAAAAATTGAATTGCAGGATATAAACGGGAAAATCTTGTATAAAAAAAATCTTAAGGATATTGAACTGTCAGAAGGAAATTCAGCAAAACAATTAGATGGATTCAGATTCAGTAAGGTCAAAGATGGAATTTATGTGATAAAATATAATTTAATAAAACATACACATTAAAAAATTAATTTAAAATGAAAGTTATAAACTATTTATCGGTAGTATTGGTTATGACCATTACTTGGTCATTTAGTAATGCGCAATCAGGTGTCACAGTTGTTTTTCCTAAAATAAATACACCAATTCAGATAACAGATAACAGTAAAGAGCATTTATTTGCCAGTTATTACGGAATTAATTCCTGGAGTGGCGACCAAAAATATGTCACTGTTTTGGAAACCGATATTAAATATAAACTACCTGAAGAAACCGATCCTGCAACATTAGGATTGGTTGATTTAAAAACGAAGAAGTTTATACCCTTAAGACAAACACGGGCATGGAATTTTCAGGAGGGATGTATGGCCCATTGGTTAGGAACGAATCCTGATTCGTTGATAATCTACAATGATTTCAGAGATTCCAGGTATGTTTCCGTAATTATGAATGTATATACAAAAAAAGAACTGAAAGTCATTCCTTATCCAGTAAGTTCAGTTTCTCCAAATGGAAAAGAAGCGGTAAGCATCAATTTTTCGCGTTTGAGGATAACCCGCACCGATTATGGTTATGGTGGCAAAGGTCAAGATCCGAGAGCGAATGTGCAATTTCCTGAAGATGATGGTATTTTCTTGGTCAATCTAGAAACAGGCAATGCGAAATTAATTGTATCCATAGCCCAAATAAAAAAAATGGTACCTGAAATTCCTAAAGAAGGGATAGAATATTTCGCTCACACTCGCTATAGCAAAGGTGGTACAAAAATATTTTGGCTGGCCCGGGCAATCCCCAATAGAAACACCACTTCATTCACCGTAAACCATGATGGAAGCAATCTTAAGCGTTGTTTCCCGGATAATTGGGGTGGTTCTCATTTTGATTGGCTGGATGATGATAATTTAATGATCACTGCAGAATATGAGGGGAAACAATATGCGCACGTGTTGTTTTCTATTGGCCAAAATAATTACAAAAGGTTAGGCAATGGTTTGTTGGATTACGATGGGCATGGCACCTTTTCTCCCAATAAAAAATGGATGGTAACCGATACATATCCAATGCCTGGAATGAGAGAACAAAAGATTTATTTAATGGACATGCTCACAGAAGCGGTGATGCCATTAGGTAGATATGTGGAACCTGAAGATTATACAAAGGGTAACGGTTATTGGCGTTGTGATATTCATTGTCGTTGGAGCCCGAAAGGAGATATGATTGGATTTAACTCCACACGAAACGGAAGCAGGCAAGTGTATATATTTAAATTAGCCGAGAAATGAGAATATTTAAAATACTTACTCAACTATTGCCATTTTTAATTATTTCAGTTTCGCTTTACTCTCAGGAAACAGAAATTGTTTACTTGTCTGGCAAAGACGCAGAACGTACCGTGAAATGGGATTTTTTCTGTTCTGCCGGAATGAACAGTGGAAAATGGACCAATATTCCTGTTCCTTCATGTTGGGAACAACAAGGTTTTGGCGCCTATAATTATGGACATGATAAGATCGAAGATCGGCTCAATGAAACCGGAATTTATCGCTATCGGTTTACAATTCCGGCAAACTGGCAAAACAAGCAGGTGAATATTGTTTTTGATGGGGTTATGACTGATGCGGAGGTGAAAATAAATGGGAAATTGGCTGGACCAATCCATCAGGGAGCATTCTATCAGTTTAAATACGATATAAGTAATTTACTAAAGGCAGGAAAAGAAAACCAATTGGAGGTTCTGGTAAAGAAACATTCCGGAAACTGGTCAGTTAATGAGGCGGAAAGGACAGCAGATTTCTGGATTTTCGGAGGTATATACCGTCCGGTTTATCTGGAAGCAAAACCTAAAGAGAACATTGACAAGGTTGCAGTCGATGCCAGAGCAAATGGCGATTTTCAAGCCAATGTTTATATCTCCGGATTTAAAAATGCAGTAAGGGTCGTTGCTGAAATACAGACCCTAACCGGAAAAGCAGTAGCAAAATTTGAAATGCAGGCAAATGCTTCAATATGTCATATTTCCGGAAAAGTTGATACTCCTCTTGCTTGGAATCCAGAGTCTCCAAATCTTTATGAGGTTATATTCAAACTTCTGGATAAAAACAATACTGTCATTCACCAATACAAAGAAAGGATAGGTTTTCGTACTGTTGAAATACGCGAAAGTGATGGGATTTATGTCAATGGGGTGAAAATAAAAATGCAGGGTGTATGTCGCCATACTTTTCATCCTACATATGGCCGGACCTCGTCAAAAGCGCTGAGCATAGAAGCCGTGAACATGATGAAAGACATGAACATGAATGCGGTTCGTATGTCTCATTATCCACCGGAGAAACACTTTTTGGATGCTTGTGATTCGCTTGGCCTTTTTGTACTCGACGAACTTACTGCTTGGCAAAAACCTTCGTACGATGATGTGGTTGGCCGTAAATTACTCGAAGAAATGATTGCCCATGATGTAAATCATCCATCCATTATTCTTTGGGATAACGGGAATGAGGGAGGCGAAAACAATAATCTGAACGATGATTTTGCTGAACTTGACATTCAGAAACGAAAAGTTTTGCATCCCTGGCAAGATTACGACCTAACGAATACATTTCATTATCCGAACTATAATTACTTGTCAATAGATGGATTTAGTAAGCGAAAGATATTTTTTCCGACTGAATTTTTACATGGTTTATACGATGGGGGACATGGTGCCGGATTGGATGATTATTGGCAAAAGATGTGGGAAAATCCGCTTTGTGCCGGAGGATTTCTATGGGTTTTTGCCGATGAATCGGTTGAACGCACAGACCGTAACCGTGAATTGGACAGCGATGGCAACCATGCACCTGATGGTATCTTAGGACCTTATTTCCAAAAGGAAGGCAGCTTTTTCACCATTAAAGAGATATGGTCGCCTGTTTATTTTGAGAAACGTTACATCACTCCCGAATTCGATGGAATTCTTCGAGTTGAAAACAGATATTTTTATACCAATCTGAACAAATGTACATTTAATTTAGAATGGGTAAGTTTTTCGTCTCCCGATGCATTGAAAACAGAAGAGATTAATGGGAATCAAAGCCTAAAGCTCGACCTTGCACCCGGACAAAAGGGAACGATTCAACTAAATTTACCCGAAGACTGGAAACAATGCGATGCTTTGCGCATTAAGGTAAAAGATCAGTACGGGCGACTATTGAATACCTGGAGCTGGCCAGTAAAATATCCGGAAGTAAAAGCCAAAGAGTTATTGACAGAAACTTCAGCACTAAAACCTTCTGTTCAGGAGAACGAAAAAGAACTGATTGTAAAGGCAAATGGACTTCAGTTTACGTTTAATAAGCTTGACGGTACTATTCAGCAAATTAAAAATGGAGATCGTTTGATTCCACTTTACAATGGACCGGTGTTTGTCAGTGGTAAAAGGCAAGTTAAACAAACAAAATATCAAATTGCGGATAACACAATCGAAATAGAAACACAGTTTGATAATGGAGACTTCTTTAAATGGACAATTCTGGGAAATGGGCTTATTGATTTGGATCTGGCTTATGAACCAGCCAATAATTGCCAGTTTGCCGGGGTAACATTTAATTATCCGGAGACAAATGTTGCAGGAATGAAATGGTTGGGCGATGGTCCTTATCACGTATACAAAAACCGCCTGAAAGGTGTTGAGTTCGGATTATGGGAAAAGGCGTATAACAATTCCATTACCGGAGAATCAGGTTTTGAATATCCAGAGTTTAAAGGATATCATGCTGAAGTTTATTGGGCAAAGATTGCAGGAAAGAACAGTCCGGATTTTAAGGTTTACATTCACAATAAAGATATTTTCCTTCGGATGTTAACTCCTGTCGAATCCAAAGCGCCAGCTAATACAAAAATCGAGTATCCTCAAGGCGATATCTCTTTTCTGCACGGCATCAATGCTATCGGGACAAAGTTTACAGAAGCATCTTTATCTGGACCGCAATCGAATACATATCAATTTAATCCTGATCGGATTCATGGAAGAAAGTTAACAATGAGAATGACTTTTGACTTTAGGAATCACTAAATAAGATTGTTATGAATTAAAAGACTAATGATCAAAGTAGTCGAGGTAATTATAAATATAAAATTTAATTAATTTGAGAAAAATCTTAATTAAAACACATATAATTTGCCTATATTTGTATTGTAATGAATTGAATATCAGTCGAGACTATATCGAGACCTATAGAAATAAGTGCTTCGTAAAACATTGATTATCAGCTTGGAATAAGGCATCGTTCAAACTCCAGCTGGGTCACTTAATAAACATTAAAGCCTTGCAGATCATTGATTTGCGAGGCTTTTTTATTGATCTGATTTGCAAACCGCAGTAAGAAATTATAAAGACCTAGATAATTTCTAAAATAAATACAAGGCACTTATAATTAGCAAATTATACGCGATAATTTGTTTGATATTCAATACATCGGTTGTATCGCCATAATGAATGAAATGCCAGTATGCCAAAACATTGTATCTAATTGTTCGGTTCGAGCCGGTCTATTCCAATATCGTGCATAGAGACTGGATCTTCGATGGGTTCTATGTGTATAAAAACTGTAATTGGAGTATTAAAAAGTTCACGTATTTCACGCTCGATTTTTTCTGCCTGATCGTGACCATCCTGAATTGTCCAATTCCCAGGCAACAGCAAGTGGAAGGCAATAAACTTACGCTGGCCGGCCTGTCGGGTTAAAAGAGAATGATGTTCAATGCTTTGCGATTTTAAAGAATTCAGTAAATCCGATATTTTTGCTATTTCATCTTCCGGGATACTAGCATCAAGCAATCCGGTTGCTGAACGATGTATCAGTTGATAACCTGCCCAAAGTATATTCAAAGCTACAGCGATGGCGACAATGCCATCCAGAATTTGCCATCCGGAGAGCTTAACCAGCAAGATACCTATCAGAACTCCTCCTGAAGTATAAACATCAGTCATCAAGTGCTTTCCATCGGCATCAAGCGTTATCGAGTTATTCTTTTTCCCTGCTTTTATCAGGACAAGGGCTACAACTAAGTTTATCAACGATGCGCCAACGGAAATAAGCAACCCGACTTCAACATTTTCGAGCGGTTGAGGGTGAATAATCCGGGGAACTGCCGACCAGATAATGCTAAATGCAGCGACGACAATCATTCCACCTTCAATAGCACTCGAAAAATATTCTGCCTTGGTATGACCAAAGGGATGCTTTTCATCTGCCGGAGTTTCCGCAATAGTGAGCATGATCAGTGCAATGATGGCAGCAACCAAATTGACGCATGACTCAAGAGCATCTGAAAGTAATCCCACAGAATCAGTGAGATACCAGGCAAAGAATTTCAATAAGATGGTAACTAGAGCTGCACCAATGGATAAATAAATGAACTTCTTGAGTGATTTTGCTTTCATAAAGCGATAATATCTGATTTATATTTCTAATAAATACTAAATTTAACATTCACTATCAGTAACTTATATCAAGTTGTTGATTAGTGCAAAAAAATGCCTGAATTGCCAAAGGTAATTTGAAAGGTACTCGAAATTTTCAGGATATGTGATTTTAAGCAAATCTTAAGAAAACCCATAGAATGCTTTAAGTACAGTCGTGGTTTTTTTGTGTCAGAATTACAAACATTAAAAACTACAAATCATGGATTTAACGCATTTACACCCGATGATCGTTCACTTCCCAATCGCATTGCTGATTGTGGGTTTTCTTTCCGACCTTGTTGGATTACTGATGAAGCGTGATTTTTTTACGCAAGCCGGATTTTACCTGTTTACCCTGGGCGCGCTTGGCGTAATTGCAGCCTTTATCACCGGAAGCCAGGCCGGAGATGGCATTGTTGAGGAGGGTGCGCTTAAACAAGCCCTTGAAACTCACGAAGAAGCTGCAACATTGGCCATCTGGGTAACAAGCATTGCTACTATTTTTCGCATTACCTTGTTTTTTTTGAAGAAATACAGCGGAGTTTTGAAAATGGTTTCATTAGCTTTGGGTTTGTTGGCTGTGATGGCAATTGCACGCACCGGACATTACGGTGGAGAATTGGTTTACAAACATGCAGCCGGTGTTCAGCTCGACCTTGGGTTTGGCACAAGTTCAACAGAAAAAGACAACGATTAGTTTGAGGTAAACTTTATATGCGGATTTTAATTATCGAAGATGAACCGGGAATTGCGCTTTTCCTGAAAGAGGGGCTTCAGGAAGAATCGTTTGCGGTGGATGTGGCAAACGATGGTCCTTCGGGATTGGAATTGGCTACGGTGAACGACGGCGAATACGACCTGATTTTGCTCGACTGGATGTTACCCGGACTGAGCGGAATTGAGGTTGTCCGTCAGCTTCGGAAGATCAGTTCGCAGGTCCCGGTGATATTCCTCACAGCCCGGGACACCGTTCAGGATACCGTTTTCGCGCTCGAAATGGGGGCAAATGATTTCATTAAAAAACCGTTTTCGTTCGAAGAATTACTTGCTAGGGTGAGGGTGCAACTTCGAGGAAAACAATCTGAAAATTCAAAGATTGTTCACCGGAACCTGGTGATGGATTTGAATACACATCAGGTTTTTGTCGATAGTCAGGATGTTTCGCTGACACAAAAAGAATTTGCCCTGCTGGAATTTTTGTTGCGCAACAAAGGGAAGGTTTGCACCCGAAGCCGAATCATCGAGCACGTGTGGGACATTCATTTCGACTACAACACGTCCGTAATCGACGTTTACATTAATGCGCTCCGGAAAAAGATTGATGGCAATACCGACACGAATCTGATCACGACCATCAGGGGTGTTGGTTACATTATTAAAGACGAATGATACGAACCAGTTTCAGCAATCGGATAGCGCTCTATTTTCTTTCGGCGACAGCGATGCTGATCGTCGTGATTTTTGTTGCCATTTATTTTGTTGTTTCGGGTTCGGTATACCGGTATCTCGACGAAGATTTAAAGGCCGAATCGTCGGAATTGCAGAACGGCATTGTAACGTTTAACGACCGGATCATCATTGCCAATTTAAAAGAATGGGACGAGGGCGAGCATGCCCAGATTGAAGTGAACCCAACGTTTGTCCAGATAACCGACACAACAGGCGCGATACTGAAACAATCGCCCAACCTGGTGAAGGAGAAGCTGGCCACCTTTCCTGAATATGAAACCGAAACCTATTTTAATACGCATTTAGACAAATCTTTTGTTCGCCAGGTACAAACGCCAGTCACCATCGATGGAAAGACAATCGGGTTTCTCTCGGTGGCCATTCCGCTCGACGATTCGCTTCTGGTACTTAAAAATCTGCGGATGGTGTTGATGTTTGCTTTTCCGCTGGCTTTGCTTGTTTTATACTTCATTGTTGTGTTTATCGCCCGAAAAAGTATCGATCCGGTTTATCAGCTTACCCATGCGGCACAGAAAATTACCCGCGAAAACCTGAGCCAGCGAATTCAACTGCCCAAATACAAAGACGAACTTTATACGCTGGTCAACACCATCAACAGCCTGCTCGACCGACTCGAAGACGCGGTTTTGCGCGAGAAACAATTCACGGCTGATGCGTCGCACGAATTGCGAACCCCACTTTCATCATTAAAAGGAACGTTGGAAGTTTTACTTCGGAAGCAGCGCGAACCGGAACAATACATCGAAAAAATTCAGTATGGATTGTCGGAAGTAAACCGCATGACTGTTCTGGTTGAACATCTTTTGCTTTTGGCCAGGTACGAAGCCGGTACCATTCCTGTAAATCTCCAGATGATTCAAATCGAAGAAATGGTCCATACGCTGGCCATTCGTTTGAGTGAAAGACTCGACGAAAATCAGGTTTCGCTAAAAATCAATATCTCTCCTGACATTGAAGTTTTTTCAGACCGGTTTATGCTGGAACAAATTCTGGAAAATCTGGCAACAAACGCCATCAAATTCTCCAATCCCGGCGGTGAAGTTGAAATCGGGTTCAGGAATGATCACTCACAAACCACATTACTGGTTCGCGATCAGGGCATTGGAATGACACAACAACAGATTGATCAGGTTTTTGAACGGTTTTACCGTGCCGACGAATCACGCAACTTTGCGGTGAAAGGAAATGGCCTGGGCATGGCCATTGTCAAACGTTTCGCCGATATTCTCCGTTTAAAAATCAACATTTCAAGCGAACCGGGCACCGGAACTTTGGTTGAAGTGGTCTTTCCTTCAGAAAAAAATTCTTAAGCCAATTTTAAGATTCTCTTTAGTCTTGCCTCAGATTGGCACCTCTACTTTTGACATATAAATTAAAAACAATTCATGTCAAATTTTTAAAAATGAAAATGATGAAAACAAATTTCTCAAAAAGTTTAGTACTGGCCTTATTCTTTGTTTTTGGATATGCAACGCTTTATGCAGCCAGCGATAAAACAGTGAAAGATCTTCAGGCCGCGTTTACCGGCGAGTCAACTGCAAGTGCAAAATATACCGCATTCGCCAAGAAAGCGCGCGAAGAAGGCAATCAGAAAGTGGCCGCGCTGTTCGAAGCCGCTTCAAAAGCCGAAAGTATTCACGCAGGAAATCACAAGGCTGTTTTACAGCAACTTAATGCAAGCGTTCCGGCAGTAAATCCGAAATTCGATGTAAAAACAACTGCTGAAAACCTGAAGGATGCCATTGCCGGCGAATCGTACGAAGTTGCAACCATGTATCCTGGTTTTATTACCGATGCTCAATCCGAAAATGTGAACCTGGCCATGGTTTCGTTTAACTATGCCTTCCAGGTTGAGAAGAAACATAAAGTGCTGTACGAAAAAGCTTTGAAAGCTTTGCAGGATAAACAGGAAACTTCGCTTCCTTCGGTTTACTATGTTTGCGGAACATGCGGAAATACCTATGAAAATGCGGCTCCAGAACGTTGCGGAATCTCAATGACTGCAAAAGATCGGTTTATCAAGATTGGTGCTTAATCCGAAGAAATCAAAAAAATAGTCGATTTAATTTTGTTAATAAAAATGCTCCTTTCTGGAGCATTTTTTATATATTTCCTCTGGAACAGTTTGCAATGTTTCTGGTACAAATGATTGATAATAACTTTAACTTACCTAAATATGAAAAGATTTATCAGCGATATCTCAGGAAAGGAATTCCCTGTTTCTGAGCGAGTTTCTGCAAAAACAATACGGCATTCAATATTGGAACTTATTCAGAAGGATTATCCTCATTTCTCGCATGAAAGTTTTTTGGCATTAACTGAATTGAATGAGTATCGAGATTTAGTTGTTACTAATTACTTGGTAAAAGAAGTTGGTGAACTTTCAGACCTTGAAAAAATAGTTCTCGAATCAATAAAATCCAACCAAACGTTGACTGATAAAGTTGATGTTGAGGATGATACAAAATTGACATTTGGACAAAAAACAGCGGATAAGGTTGCCTCGTTCGGAGGAAGCTGGACTTTTATTCTTTCATTTTTTGGATTTCTGTGTTTATGGATTATCATAAATGTCGTTTGGTTGACTAATAAAAGTTTCGATCCTTATCCATTTATTCTTCTCAATCTGATTTTGTCATGTTTGGCAGCTCTTCAGGCTCCTATAATCATGATGAGCCAGAACCGCCAAGAAGAAAAAGACAGGGAAAGAGCTAAAAAAGATTACATGGTGAACCTTAAATCAGAACTTGAGATAAGGACTTTGCAGGAAATTATAGATCACTTCATTATGGATCAGCAACAGGAATTTATGGAGTTGCAAAAAGTCCAGATTGATATGATGAAAGACATTCTGGATCAAATAAACAAGACCAATCTCCCTGATTGAGACTCCAATTAAAAGAAATATTAGTCGTAATTTCTAACCAATACATTTAACCTGGAATAAGGCAATACCACAGATCCCGCCCTGATGGCCATAATTCAATTCATGATCGTAAGTCAAAAACTATTTCGCAGAATAATTGATCATCCACTTGATGCCAAACTGGTCGGTAAACGATCCATAATAATCGCCCCAGAACATATCGGCCATTGGCATTTCTACCACACCTCCTTCGGCGAGTTTGCCAAACAAATCATCGGCCTGAGAACGCGAATCGGTATGAATGGAAATGTAAACATTATTCCCTTTATTCACCGTAAATCCCATTGATTCCGGAGCATCCGACCCCATCAATAAATGATCTCCGAGGATGGGAAGTGCGACATGCATAACCAGATTTTTGTCTTCTTCCGGAAGTGGAGGCATGCCTTCCATGGGAGGTACTTCTCCAAACCGGTTGATTTTTCCATCAATAAAGTCGCCACCGAAAACCGATTTATAGAAGTTGAAAACTTCCTCGGTGTTTCGGGAAAAATTGAGATATGTGCTAATCTTTGCCATTGTTTTAATTTTTAATGGGTTAATAATACATTGCTATAATCATTTTGCGTTTCGTTGTCTTTATCATTTCTTTTTGTCAAGAAAACTTTCAATCATTGGAATAGCAATGAAGTCGCTTTCTTGATAATTGGGTTTTAGAGTAGTTACCTCTCCAATATATTCGCCGTGCCCGCCGGGGATTATTGCCAATTCAGAGTTGGCAATCAGGCGATGCATTTCAATAGCATGTTCCGGAGTAATCACATCTTTATCGCCAATTATAATTAGTGTCGAGGCTTTAATTGATTTTATCTTTTCATCCGGAATATCTTTAAAATCAACCATTCTTTTTGCATCCTTGTCGTGCATAACCTGCAGCCCACTGGTATCCGATGCAACTTTTTCATACCCTTCTTTTAACTGCTCCGGCATATTTTCAAGCCGCGCCTGTTTCATAAAATCCCAAAATTGAGAAGGAACTCCATTCCGTTTACAGAGCGCGGAAGCTGCAACTAGTTTATCAACCAATTCAGGATGGCGAATGGCGATTTGCAAAGCTGTTGTACCGCCATTGCTAAAACCCAAAATATCAGCTTTGAGAATATTTAGTTTTTTCAATAGTGCTGCAACATCATCGGCATCCTGCTCAAATGAAACTTCGCTATCCCTGTCGCTGGTCCGACCGTGGGCCTGTAATTCAACCGCAATGAGTTTTCGATGTTTGGCCAGCATAGGAATTACCCTTCCAAATGTTGTCTGTATAGTAGAACCGCCACCATGAATTAACACAAGAGGCTTTCCTTCTCCGTATAACTCGTAGTACATTTTCAGTCCATTCACTTTAGAATAAGCACTTTTGAAAGCCAGACTGTCGGTTTTTGTATCCACTGTATTTTTATTTGTTCTGCTCTCTTTGCATGAAGCCAGAATCAAAATTATTAAAGCAAAAAATGTTAATATCCGTTTCATTGTTGTCGATGATGTTGGCATTCGTTGTTTTCGTCGGTTACTTTTATCTGTTAGAAAAATCCACCATCCATTCAATACCAAATTTGTCCCTGAACATCCCAAAATATGACCCCCAGGGACTATCGTCCATAGGCACTTCAACAGTTCCACCTACTGAAAGTCCGCTAAATAGTTTGTCGGCTTCTTCACGACTTTCTGCACTAATTGAGATTTTTGATCTGTTTTCATTTTCATTTACCCGACCCATACTTTCCGGAACATCATTGGCCATTAGAATATTTTTGCCAATAGGCAAAGCAATGTGCATTATTTTATTCGCTTCGTTTTCTGCTACCTGAAATTCAGGACTTGACAGGTCTTTTAAACGCACAATCATTGCGAACTCTCCGCCAAATACTGATTTGTAAAAATTGAATGCTTCTTCGGCATTTCCGTTGAAGTTAATGTGTGGATTAATTGTTGCCATAATTGTAATCTTTTAAAGTTATTTTTCTTATTCCAAATGCCTGGGCGCAGGGTGCAATACAATGAAACACAATGTTAGCGATCCGTTGTTTTTTCGTTTGTCGGTTCATAGAAAAGCGTTACTGCGCCACCACTAAAGGTTTTAGTCTTTAAGAGTTTAAGAATAGTCCTGTCGTTTATATTTTCAAATAAGGACAAACCGCTTCCTGCAACTACAGGATGAACACAAAGTTGGTATTCATCGATCAAATTAAGTTTCATTAGTTGTATAATTAAACTCCGACTGCCAACTAAGATATCACCGCCTGGTTGCCGCTTAAGCCCTAAAACCTTTTCTTCAAGAGATTTATTTGACAATTTAGCGCTGTCCCATTCTATATCTTTCAGCGTGTGTGAGAAGACAATTTTTGGAATTTTGTCTATTGCAACAGCAAAGTCATTCATCGATTTTTCTTCTGAAGGATTTTCTAGCAGGGTTCGCCAAAATTCCATGAGTTGATACGTTGTCCTGCCGTATAGGATCAAGTCTGCCTGACGCAGTAGTTCCGTATAATGTTGATGTATTTCTTCATCGGGCAGGCCTGCCGTATGATCGCAAAACCCATCAAGTGTCATATTGATTGCTGCAATTAGCTTTCTCATAAATTGTCACAGTTTAACTTTCGGAGGACTTTACTTTTCACATATTTCTTTCAACTTATCGAGTGCTTTTGGGTAGGTCTGGTTCATATAAGCTAAAAAATCTTCAGTGATGTCTAAGTCAACGGTAACGGTTGCAGTCCCATTGTTTTCTTCGAAGGTATAGTTTTCAAATCCGTTTGCCCATTTTTCCACTTCTGGTCCTTCTGTAATTTCCTTGTCAGCGCTTAAAAGGCCATAATGTTGAATCGAAACAAATTGGTTGGGAATGTTTTCAGCTACCCTGGAAACCATGCCTCCCTTTTCACCTTTCTCATCTACTCCAATAAATAGAATTTTACTTCCCTTGTCCCAACTTCCTTCATAGCTCGATGTCGGGTTAAACAAAGAAGTCCATTGCTCATAAGTTGATTTATTGTTGATGCCAAGCATAAAATCATATATTTTGGCCACTGGTGCATTGATGCTTACTTTGAATTGTAACTTTTTCATCTGTGAATAATTTCAATATTTGTTTACATTGCTCTTTCGGGTTGCTGTTTCCAGTCACTTTTGGCAGTGGGTTAACGTAGACTATAACAGCCTGTTATACACTGTCTTCGTTTTTCATACCTTTCAAAAGTGCATAAATCGCCATAGCGTGGCCATGCCCCAAACCAAACTCATTCTTTAGCCAATCAACAATATCACCAGCTTTTATTCCGGGTTTCAATTGTCCGTTTTCACTAAACCCTTTCTCTTCTGCCATTTTCCTGAAATCTTCAGGATCCTTGCCTGTCTTCGATTTGATTGTATTTAAATAAGCCTGAAACGACATAGTTTTTCCCATTAATTGGTTTGAAACATTGCACTCATCCGTTTTTGCATTTCCTCGAACGAAACATCCTCGATGTGAGTCATGATTGACCATTGGTGACCAAAAGGATCGGTAATGCCACCTGTCCGGTCGCCGTAAAACTGGTTCTTTACCACCATTTCCCCGGTAACTTTTGCTCCGGCTTGAAGCGCTTTGGCAAATACGGCATCAACGTCTTCCACATAGATACAAAGGCTCACCGGAGTTCCGCCAATCGTTTGAGGGCTCAGGTTTCCCCACTGTTCATTCTCTTCGGCAATCATAATTTTCGAATCGCCAATTTCCAACTCGGCATGTCCAATGCTTCCATCGGGCATTGTGAGTCGCCCTGTTTCTTTTGCGCCAAAAGCGCTTTTGTAAAACTCAATGGCGTCGTTAGCCCCTTTTACTGAAATGTAGGCAGTTATTGAATGCCATCCTTCCGGAATTGCTTTTACTTTTGTTTTCATGTGTTTATAATTTGTTTTTTAATTGCCACATGGAACTCCCAATAATCATCCTTCTATATAAGAAAGGCTTTCTCATGGTCGTTTCATGGATCTGTTATTTTAGATTGTTGAGTAATGAAGGCAAATAACTCCCGAAGCAAATGTTTTGCTTGTTACGAGTTTTAGTTTGATTTCGTGTGAAATATCCTTAAACAGGGAGTTGCCTTGCCCAAACAAGATGGGGTTGATAAATAGCCAGTACTCATCGATTAAATTTTCATTCATCAAGGAGCGGGTAAGGGTTGGACTACCAAACAGGACGATTTCATTTCCTTTCTCATTTTTCAGTTTTTTGATTTCATCCAGTGAATTCTCTCCGAAAAGCTTCGCGTTCTTTACTTCGGAACTTTTCAAGGTTTTTGAAACAACAATTTTTTGAACACTCTTGTACCAGGCCGAATGTTCAATGTCGTGTTTGGATGCATTGGGCTGATCGGCTGCTGTTGGCCAGTAGTCTTCCATTATTTTGTAAGTTCCCCGTCCATAAATGGCGGTGTCTGATTTCAGGGTTTGCTGTCCGGCAATTTCAAACATTTCTTCATCCGCCTGAATCCAATTCATTTGTCCTTTCGAATTGGTAGTGAAACCATCCAGCGAAATGTGCATAAACGAAACTAATTTTCTCATTTTCAGATTTTTATTTGGTTTAAATCAGTACTTCGGCATAATAGCCGTTTTGATTGAGTATTTCAATAATCAGTTGGTTTGAAACACTTTCAGCTTCAATCCTCAAAATTTTATCACAGTCTTCCAAATCAAAATTGATCTGACCATTTGGAATGTGATTAATAATTTGCTCAATAAGCATTTCTGAATGCTCCAGCTGCTCAACATTTGTTTTGAAAACCTCAACCATCTTGTCCTGTAGTTATTATTAGCAAATCGTTGTTTCCCTTGCTACTTATTTTAATTTCCATTTTTTAACTATTTCGGCATTAAAGCCATCTTCATCTTTAGGGTTAGGATGTCCCTTACCAATGGTAATTAAATCGAAAAGGCTTTTTTTTATGTAGTTGCCCCAGGAATCGATGCAAATTTCGTAGCACTCGTATTCCGGAACCAATCCTTCGTGGGTGAACAGCAACTTAGTTTTACCCCCTTCGCTGGAAATTTTAAAGATTAGCTTCGTGTTTATCCATTCACTTTTGTCTTCCGTAAAACTAAATTGATTGTCAATCACTTGATAAACCAATTCTTTGTCTGGAATTAAACTGACAAATTTTATTTTGCACAGATGGACATCTTTGTAGTGATAAAAAAACACTTCATTTAGTTTGTCTGTATTACCTTCAATTTCTTCGGACCACCAGGCACGAAAATTTTTGGAGGCTTCAAAAACTTCGTGTGGGCTCTGTTCAACCCAAATGGTTGCTGTAAAATCTTGCTTATCCATACTTTTCAATTTTGCAAAATTTGGTTTTTACCGGGGTTCACCTTTTCATGACTATGAAATATGATAAGCCTGCATAAGTACATTAATGTCAAGCTTTTTCATTTGAAGCATGGCCTGCATCACATGGCCGCCTTTGTCTGGATGGCTCAGTAACTCACCCAAAATATTCGGTACAATTTGCCACGAAACCCCAAATTTGTCCTGAAGCCAGCCACATTGCTGTGCGCCCTCGAAACCACTTTCGGTAAGCCTTTCCCAGTAGTAATCAATTTCATCCTGAGTTTCGCAATTTACCACCATCGAGGTGGCCGGATTAAAATTCATACCCATATTTTCGTGGCTGTCCATGGCAACAAACTCCTGTCCGTTGAGGGTGAACTTGCAGTGAACAACCGCGCCTTCCGGACCAACTTCTTTTCCATACCGCTCCAACTGGATAATTTTAGAATCGCTGAATATCGAAGTGTAGAAATTGATTGCTTCTTCGGCTTTTGTATGCTGATCGCCTGAAAACATGAAACAAGGTGTGATTTTTTGTTCGCGTTCAGCTATAATCAACTGCCACGAAACGCCAAATTTATCTTGAATCCAGCCGTATTTTTCGGCGAATGGATAGTTGTCAAGTTCCATCATCACCATTCCGTCTTCCGATAGTTTTTCCCAAAGCCGGTCGATTTCCTGAACGGTTTCACAATTCACAAAAAATGAAATGGTTGGGTTGATTTGAAAAACTGGCCCTCCATTTATGGCCACAAAATCCTGTCCTTCAATTTGAAAAGCCATGGTCATAACTGAATTTTCGGGCATTCCTGAAGCTTTTGCTCCTTTTTCCCCGTAACGGGTAGTGGTTTTGATTTTCGTGTTATTAAAAACCGTGACATAGAAATTCACAGCTTCTTCTGTCTGATTGTCGAACCATAAGAATGGAGTGATCTTTTGAGATTTAGCCACCATCTTTATTTTGCCAGATTCTGTTTTAGTTTGTGTTTCCATGATCGCTGTTGTTTAATTGTTTAAAACATTTTTCTAATTCCAAAGTTCGAACATTGTGAGAATAAGATCGATAACAAAAAAGCCAAAATTCGGGGTATTTAAGACAAAAATGTCTTAAATTAGCAAAAAAGTGAAGAAATGACAAACTTAGGATTAATAGTGCCTTATGATTATAAGCTATTGAGCATAGCGGCAATTCTTGATGTCTTTGAAACTGTGAACCGGATTTACAGCGGAGAAAATCGGGAAAAACCTTTTGTGATTCACGTTCTGCGTACGCCGGATCAGATTGAAAAGGAAGGCGCTTTGTTGCATGGTTATCCTGTAACCTCAATAATATCAGAACTGAAAGCAGATGTGGTTTTAATCCCTTCGTTTTCAACAGAAAACATGAGGGAAACGCTAACTAAGAATCAAATGTATATTCCCTGGCTGCATCGCCAATATCAGGGTGGAGCTGAAATTGCCAGTTTTTGTACCGGAACGTTTTTGTTCGGCGCATCGGGTTTGCTCAACGGTAAACTGGCAACCACACACATTGATGCCTGTACCCGGTTTTCAATGGCTTTCCCGACGGTTATTTTAAAGCCAGATCATGTGGTTACGGAAGATGGTCGTTTTTATACCAGCGGCGGATCAACTTCAACCTTTCACCTTTTGCTGCGGTTGGTTCAAAAATACTGCGGAAATGAAATGGTAATCAGGATCGCCAAAATTTTTGCCATTGATTTGGATCGTTATAGCCAGAGCTATTTTGGAACTTTTGTGCCCAGCCGAAATCACAAAGATGATCTGGTGAAAAAAGTTCAGGAGAATATGGAAACCCGGTTTCATGAGATCGGGTCGCTAGAGGATATTATGAAAGACATTCCTTCGAGCAGAAGAAATTTTGCCCGCAGATTTAAGCTGGCAACCGGAATTCCTCCTATTGAATATTTGCAAAATGTGCGCATCGAGTCGGCCAAGAAACAGTTGGAACAAACAAATCAGAACATTAACGAAATTATTGACCGCACCGGTTATTCCGACCCAAAATCATTCCGGAAGGTTTTTAATAAGCTGGTGGGGATGACTCCGATGGAATACCGGGAAAAATTCAATGTAAAATAGAAGGGCTGGTAAAAATTTGCATTGCTTAAGCCCGGAAACTCGCCAGCCTTTCTTTGGAAAATTCAATCAAACCGGATGTTCTTCAAATTCAACAATCTTCTTATTAAAGCGGCTTCTCAAGATTTGCAATATGCGCAAAACCGCGCGTATTCGATGAAACGGTAACCTGAAAAAGCTATAGCAAAGGATAGCCTTTTACATCTACCTCGTGCATCATTTGGTAGATTTCTTCGAAAATCAATTCTACGTTTGGTTTTGTGAAATATTCTCCATCGATTCCGTAAGCCGGACGATGTTCCATGGCGGACAAGGTTCGCGGGGCGGTATCCAGGTAATTGAATACTTGCTGTTCTTGCATTACTTTCTGAAGCATATATGCGGTACCACCCCCCGGAACATCCTCGTCAATAAAAATTACTTTATTGGTCTTTTTTACCGATTCGAGAATCAGGTGATTCACATCAAAAGGCATTAACGTCTGGACATCAATAACTTCAACCGAAATATTTTTGATTTCCTTCAGGAGGTGAGCCGCTTTTAAAACGTGATGCACATTCCAGCCGTAAGTTACTGCGGTTACGTCAGTTCCTTCCTGAACGATTTCAGGAACACCCAATGGTACTTTGAATTCGCCTATGTTGGATGGCAACGGTTCTTTCAGATTATATCCTTTCAGGGGTTCAATCACCAGGGCAGGATCGTTTGCTTCAAGCAAAGTATTATAGAATCCGGCAGCTTGGGTCATGTTTCGGGGAACGCATAGATAAATTCCCCGCAAAGAGCCCAGAATGAGTTGTATGGGCGAACCTGCATGCCAGATTCCCTGCAATTGATGTCCACGGGTTCGGATGATAAGCGGGGCGGCCTGTTTGCCCAACGTGCGGTATTGCATACTGGCCAAATCATCGCTTAAAGTTGATTGCGCGTAAATTAAATAATCGAGGTATTGAATCTCAGCAATCGGGCGAAATCCTCTCAATGCCAGGCCAATTCCTTGTCCAATAATGGTTGTTTCACGTATTCCGGTATCAAAAACGCGTGATATTCCGTATTTGGCCTGCATGCCTTTCATCCCCTGATTTACATCACCCAGTTTCCCGGTGTCCTCACCAAAAGTGACTAAGTTTGGATGTTTTTCGAACAAGGCATCAAAGTTTTGATTCAGAATTTGTGAACCGTTAACCTGCGCTGGGTTTTTCTGATATTTGGCAGTGACACTTTTTACATGAAGCGCCGAATCTTTGCCTTCCCTATAAAGGTTCGTGTTGTAAAACTGCCTGTTTTGTTCCCCGAATTTTCCTGACCAGTCGAGAAGTTCATTTCGCTCATCGGCAAGGTTTTTCAAACCATGAATTTCGAAAGCGATCCGTTTGACAAAACTGTAAAACGCTCGCCTGGTCAGGAATGTCTTTGCTGTAAGAGACTCAAGTTCATCGGTATAATTCAATTTTCCTGATGATTTCAGGTTGATTTGATTAACGATAGGAGTGAGGGATTTTATTTCTGCCGAAAAGCTATTTGTATAATGTTTCCAGGCTTTATTTCGCGCATTCAGAGCGGTTTTGGCAGCTTTACCTTCAATTTCAAAAAGGGTATCCTGATCAGCTTTGCCAGTTTCGAGCAACCATTTCCGAAACTGCACCAAACAATCGAACTCTTTTTCCCATGCAAGTTGCTCTTTTGATTTATAATGCTCGTGCGACCCGGAGGTAGAATGCCCCAGGGGTTGGGTTAATTCGTGAATATGAAACAATACTGGATTTTGAGTCTGGCGGCAGTGATCGATGCCTTCTGAAAAGGTTTGTACCAACCTGGGGTAATCCCATCCTTTGCAGGCATATATTGAAATTCCATTATTCCCCTTATCGTTTTCAAAACCTTTTAAAGCTTTCGAGATGCTCGATTTTGCCGTTTGCAGTTCAATGGGTACACTAATTCCGAAACCGTCGTCGTAAACAGCTACAGCCAGTGGAACCTGCATAACTGCCGCAGCATTAATCGTTTCAAAAAACATTCCCTCCGAGGTGCTGGCATCGCCAATGGAGCCAAAAGCCACTTCGTTTCCATCGACATTATTCTGAAGGTGTTTTTTCAATTTCGGATTTTGCCTGACCATTTTCGAGGCCTGCGCAAGTCCCAGCAAACGGGGCATTTGTCCGGCAGTTGGCGAAATATCTGAAGCCGAATTGAATTGCTCCATCAGGTTTTGAATCTGGCCTTCGGAATTTATATTCGCAGTACTGAAATGGTTGTTGAAATTTCGTCCTCCGGTTGAAGGGTTAAAATCGGTGTCGGTATCGCCGTAAATCATGGCAAAGAACTCTTCCGGTTTCAGCAAATCCAGCGCCAGCATAAATGTTTGGTCGCGGTAGTACCCCGATCGCCAGTCGCCTTTCCGGAATGTTTTGGCGTATGCAACCTGAGCCAGTTCCTTTCCATCGCCAAAGATTCCAAAATGTGCCCGTCCGCTGTGCACCTCCTTTCTTCCCAAAAGGCTCAACTGCCGGCTCAAACAAACCAGGTAATAATCATTCAATATGGCTGTTATCTCTTCTTCTTTTATTTCCACCAAAGATGTTTTTTCCAGATACATAAATTTCCATTGTTATAAATACGAATTCCCAAACAGGGAATAGTTTATCTTATTTTCGGGAAACCCAGATATCGCTTTTGAATCATTCAATGTCATCGTCCCAACAATAAACCCTACAATTAAAACCCTTAAGGCATAAAAAGTTCAAATATTGTCCGTTTGTTTTTCTTCGTTTTGCAAAATTAAAATCATTAAAAGACCTCAATATCCTTAAATAGAAATGTTTGTAACTAAGTAACAGTATTCTCTTAAATTAAATGGATTTGAAAATGATCAGAAATCAACTGAACGACAATGGAGTTTGCCAATTTAAATTAACTGATTGGCGGTTATGCAATTATTTTTATACACATAGCTAGCTTAGTCGCGAGAAATATCCTTTGCCAAGGAAAACCCATCGATTAACTTTTGATCCAATTCTTTATCTTGTTCTGATTAATCTAAAATTATTCTACTTTTATTTTTTGAAAAAGGGTAAAGATATTCAATAGGCATGAGCGACCAGGATAAAGAGTTATTCTTATTTGAAGAAATGAAAGAAGGGAAAGAATACGCTTTCGATTTCTTCTTCAATTACTACTATCCCGGATTATGTGTTTTTGCCAAAAAAATATTCTCTTTTCAGGATGATGAAGCCCGGGACATCGTTCAGGATGTATTTGTTAAATTCTGGAACGATAGAGAAAAGCTTTCGATTCAGTACTCAATCCGGTCGTATTTGTTTGTTTCAGTAAAAAATAAATGCCTCGATTTATTACGAAAGAAAAACTCCTCCATAAAAACTCAGGAAATTTCAAAGGAACACGATGCAGCCGATGAATCGTTTGAATTTTTTGTTTTTTCTGAACTTGAAACTCTATTTAAGGCTAGTTTGGCAAAATTACCTGAGCGGTGTCGTGAAATTTTTGAACTTAGTCGCTTGCAGGGAATGAAAAACCGTGAAATCGCTGCCAAGTTGAACTTATCTGAAAAGACAATTGAAAATCAGATTACTAAAGCCCTCCATATTCTGAAAGAAGAATTAAAAGATTACCTGCCTCTCTTTTTCCTTTTCGAGTTTTTTAGCTTTCTCAGATAATTCCATTTGTTTTTTCAGATTGCGTGGGGGGTAATTCAAATAATTTCGTCCTAAGTAGTAAAGAAACATGAACGTGGAAGATAAAGCTCACATATATCGATTTATAATGTTGGAATATTCCAACGAAATTGATTCAGTACAACTCAAGGAATTGCGCCAATGGATCGATTCTTCAACAGAGAACCATGCTGAATACAACGAAGTAGTAAAAGTATTGAACTATTACGACCGTTTGGAAGACATGAAGAAAATCAATGTCGATCAGGATCTTTTGATGGTTAAGAAAAAATTTAAGAAGCAAAACACCGGAAAAACGCTACTGCTAAACTTTCAGCGTATTGCTGCTATCCTGATAATTCCATTGCTAATATATTCGGTATGGAGTATCAGCTTATCTTCTGAAAAAAATAATAGAACCGCTTTGCTCAAGACTTCCGAAACATCGTTTGGCGTGCGAACTCAGATACAGTTAAGCGATGGAACCAAAGTATGGATAAATTCGGGAAGTAAATTGACATATCCGGATGAATTTACCGGGAACGTGCGTGAAGTCAAATTGGATGGCGAAGCATATTTTCAGGTTGAGTCTGATAAAGAACATCCTTTTTTTGTTGATCTGAACGGCTGTAAAGTAAAGGCTACCGGAACCCGGTTTAATATTTCTAACTATAAAGAAGATGGGGAGATAACTACCTATCTGGAACACGGGAAGATTTCGCTTTTATCAACTGAAGCAGATAAATCTGACAAATCGGTTCAGCTTGAAGAAAATGAAATAATCGTGTACCAGAAAGCTGATAAACAGTACCGTATAGCCAATGCTGACGGTAAAAAATACGTAGGCTGGATTGATGGAGCCTTAATTTTCAAGAATGATAGTACAAATGATGTTGCGGCAAGGCTAGGCCGTTGGTTTAATGCCGAAATTATTTTCGATAATGACCTTATCAAAAGCGATTATGTCTTCACTGCAACGTTTAAGCACGAATCGCTGGAAGAAGCCCTGAAACTACTATCGTACAGTACTCCAATTACATATAAAATCCTTTCGGGATCTCAGCAAGACGATTCCTCTTTTAGTAAACGCAAAGTTTTAATCTCAAAAAAATAGATATATGGTATAAACTCAAAACTAACTAACGATTAAAAAAGGGAAGCTGGTAACTTCCCTTCGGTTCAATCCTGTTTGCACCAGGATTTAAATAAAGTATAAACTTATTAACTACAAACTTATGAAAAAAAATCATTCCCTTCAATGGGAGGCGGATAGTTATGTCCCGCTGAAAAAAATTATTAGAAAGATGAAAATAACTTTATTTGTTGTTTTATTATCTGCTATTCAGATTTTTGCGACTGGCGTTTATTCGCAAAACGCGAAGTTTAATCTCAAAAAAGAAAATGCATCAATTGAGAATATCCTTAGTGCAATTGAAGATCAGTCCGATTATTATTTTTTGTACAACGGAAAGCTTGTTGATGTCACTCAAAAAGTAACTGTTTCTGTTGAAAATCAAAGTATTGAAAATACGTTGAAAGAGCTTTTCAGAAGTACTAATATTTCCTACAAGATTATTGATCGCCAGGTTGTTCTTTCTCCCACTGATAATGGTAATGTTGGCAACAATCAGCAGCAACCCAAAGCTATTTCGGGTAAAGTAACCGACTCAACCGGAGGCTCTCTTCCTGGCGTATCGGTGGTAGTGAAAGGCACGACTACCGGAACAATTACTGACGGTGATGGGAAATATTCATTGGGCAATGTTCCGGCAAATGCGACCTTAGTTTTTTCTTTCGTAGGCATGAAATCACAGGAAATTGCAGCTGGCGGTAAAACTTCAATTAATGTAACATTGGTTGATGAAACTATTGGTTTGGAAGAAGTTGTGGCCATCGGCTATGGTGTTCAGAAAAAAAGCAGTGTAACCGGTGCAATTGCCTCGGTAAATGTGGATGAGATGCAGAACCGATCTACAAATAACGTTGGTCAATCCATGCAAGGAAAAGTTGCCGGGGTCCAGGTTCTGAATATGTCAGGAGCACCAGGCTCCAGCCCAACGTTTCGGGTTAGGGGCTACTCAAATAACGGTAGTTCGAATCCCCTTTATATTGTTGATGGTTTGAAAGTTACTGATATTGGCTACCTCGATCCGAATAATATTGGTTCTGTTGAAGTATTGAAAGATGCTGCATCAGCAGCTATTTATGGTGCTGAAGCCGGTAATGGTGTTGTACTTATTTCAACAAGATCGGGAAAATCAAGCTCCAGCCGTTTATTTTACAACGGACTGTACACAAACCAATCGCAGGCCAATAAGATGGATATGATGAGCGCTTCCCAATTTAAAGACTATTGGATGGAAGCTGGCCAACCTGCCTCAGCATTTCAAAATGGCAATACCGATTGGAATAAAGTGATGTTTGGCAATGGTATGAAACAAAGCCATACTATTGGATTTGAGGGTGGTACTGAAAAGGCATCATTTTACACTTCGTTAACTTACAATAGCGACGAGGGTATGGTTGTCGGCAAAAACGATATTAACGAACGTATTGCTGCTCAAATGAATGCCAGTTACCAGGTGAATTCATGGCTGAAGGTTGGTACGACAAACTCTATTGAAAGGGGTAAAGTTGTGAACGTATCGGCAAACAACATGACAGCATCAGGGAGTGTTATTGGTGGTGCCTATTTTTATGATCCAACAGTTCCTGTATATTATAATAATGATACAGATGCCCCGTCAAGTTTAGGTTTGGTGCAAGCTGAAGGAAGCGGGTATAATGTGCTTCGCAATAGCGATGGCAAACTTTATGGCTCTTCTTTGCTTCTGCAATCAAATTTGTGGCACCCTCTTGGTATGATTGAAAATTACACCAATGAAAGCTGGAGAACCAATATCAATGGTACAATTTATACCGAGTTTAAACCTATTAAAGGACTGGTTTATACTTCCCGGATTGGTTACAGGTTTGGCACCGTTTATAATTCAAATTATACCGACGGTTACTACTGGAATCACAACCAGAATGCTTTAAGAGGAGCCTTAGATGCTCAAAATAATAATAACGTGTATGTTCAGTGGGAGAATTTTGCCAATTACATGTTCTCTGTTGGTAAAAACAATTTCACAGCTATGGCTGGTATGAAGTTCTCAAGTAATAATAATATAGGCGTTACAGGTTCTACTACACGGTTGCAAAACGATGCCGCAAATTACCGTTACCTCGATTATTCTGCATCCGATGCAACCGACAATGTTGGAGGAAATAACATTGATACCCGCGACCTTTCGTACTTTGGACGATTGGGTTGGAGCTATGAAGATAAGTATATGCTTCAGGGAAGTTTTCGTGCTGACGCATTCGATGCTTCTAAACTGTCAAAAGAAAAACGTTGGGGTTATTTCCCTTCAGTATCTGCCGGTTGGGTTATTTCCAACGAAAATTTCATCAAATCGCTGGGAATTAATGCACTGTCTCACCTGAAATTACGTGGTTCATGGGGTGTAAACGGAAATGTTGACGTATTAAGAAATTATCCTTATACTTCTTCGCTGATACTAGGCTCTGGTTATTACAACTTTAGTAATCAAATACTGGCCGGCGCTGCACCTTCTACTCAACTTCCCAATAAAGATTTAAACTGGGAGAAATCAATCCAGACCAACTTCGGTTTTGATTCCCGCTTTTTTAATGACAAGTTGACTTTTAGTATGGATTACTATAAAAAGATTACCGATGGTCTTTTGGGCACTGGCCCTGCTCCTGTAATTTCGGGTACCAGTACAGTTGTCAGGAATATTGGTAAAATTGAAAATAGTGGTCTCGAGTTTGAATTGAGCTGGAAAGGTAAAATAGGAAACCTTAAATATAATATCAGCGGAAACCTGGCAACTTTACATAACGAAGTTCTGGAAAGCCCTTATGGCGCTGGCCGTTTCCCTGGTGGTGGTGGATTCTTAACCGATGCTACTTATTTTGAGAAAGGTTACCCAATCTGGTACATCAGAACCTATATTGTTGACCATATTGATGAAACCAATGGACAGCCAATTTATAAAACAGCAGAGCAACTTGGAACCGATGATAGAAAGGCTAATGTAGGTTCAGGTATTCCTGATTTTACATATGGTATCACATTCAACGCTGAATTCAAGAACTTTGATTTAAAAGTTTTTGGAACAGGACAAGAGGGTAGTGAGTTGTTTTTTGGAATTGTCCGGCCTGACCTGCCTTTGATGAACTTACCTGCCTTTGTCTATGAAAATCATTGGACTCCAACGAATACTGCTGCGAGCAAACCTTCGCCAAGAGTGTATCAATCATTCCCAAGCGCATCTAATTACGCATCATCAAACGACTGGGTATTTAATTCATCCTACTTCAAAATCAAAGAAATACAGTTGGGTTATAACGTTCCGTCAAGCCTGACCAAACGAATCAAGATATCCTCATTAAGGATTTTCACCTCTCTTGAAGATTTCTTTGTCTTTACAAAATACCCTGGTATCGATCCGGAATCGATGGGTGGTACTCAGAATGGACAAACAATTACCATCCCTGGTGGCCCTACTTTATCTTTAGGTGGAGGGCTAAGTGTTGACAGGGTTCAATATCCTGCAATGAAACAGGTTGTATTTGGTATTAATGTGTCCTTTTAATAAATAAAAATATGGAGACAACAATTATGAAAAAGATATTATTGATAATAACAGTTTTATTCTCCGGTATTTTACTGAACTCATGCAATCAGAATTTGCTTGATGTTGAGCAGCATGGAGCATTACTTCCGGATACCTACTACAAGAACGCCTCTGATGAACAAGCAAATCAGTTAATTGCTGCAGTATATTCTCAGGTTTACACTGGTTTTTTCTGGAATGGATTTTTAAACAACATGTCGGATGACGGAATTGGCACAGGTGGAACTTATTCGAATGTTAATGTCAATTCTCAGACACATACCGGAAATGGATATTTCACTTCACTTTTCAGGGTTAACTATCTTTGCAACCTGATCATTGAACAGTTACCTGCAAATTCTGATGTAAAAAAGCAGGTGATTGGTGAAGCATACTTTTGGCGTGCCTGGGCTTATTCTTATTTGATCAGAATGTGGGGCACACCTCCACTCGTTGATCATGTTCTTACCGCCAGTGAACTTACACCAGCCAATAGTTCTCCTGATAAGCTTTGGAATTATGTGAAAAGTAGTTTGAATGAGGCCATAAAACTCCTTCCGGAAAAACAAGGCCTTGGGCAACAACGTGCAATTGGTGGTCGGGTAACCAAACACTCTGCGAATGCATTGCTCGGAAAAGTTCAATTGGTGAAAGGTGATTATGCTGAAGCAGTTACAACCCTCGAATCAGTTATCAGCTCCGGAAAATATAAATTGATCAGTGATTTTAGAAATTTATATCATGTGCCTGCTGACTTTTGTGATGAATACATTTGGGAGTGGAACATGGACGACTCTGATCAGGCCAATTTTGTGAATGAAGGAGACAACAGGGCAGTTAACCTGACCTGGAGAACTGAAAATGTAACTGTTCCTGGCGGACTTACTGCACAAGGCTATGGTAGTGCCGACTTTAATAAGAACTTCTATAATTTCATGGTTGCCCGTGGCGAAAAAGGTAAACCTCGTTATCTGGGGACAGTCTGGGATTATGAGGATATTCTTAACCGTTTTGTAGAATTAGGTTTGGCAACGGATGTGAATAATGCGAAAACTAAATTTTGGAATTCTGTGCCACTTATGGCTGATTGCCAGGGTTATTTCAGGGCTAAAATGTTGCCATGGGCAAGTGATTTATATAATTATGATGTCGTTCAGGTTATTCACACTAAAGCAAACTGGCCAGGGATGAGATATGCCGAAGTTTTGCTCAACTATGCCGAGGCATGTAAACAAGCCGGAACAAAAAATACCGAAGGACTGGCTGCACTAAATCTGGTTCGCCAAAGAGCCGGACTTAACAATCTGTCATCTTATACTCTTCAGGACCTAAAAGATGAAAAACGTGCAGAACTCGCATACGAAAGTGAACGTTTTCTTGATTTGGTCAGATGGGGAGATGCTCCTGTAGTACTTGCCAACAGAGGATTTAACGTTTATAATTTCTATGGATATGCTGAAGGGACAACTAATTACAACGTGACTCAAACTCCTGTTCAAAACGCTCAAGGGTTTCAAAAGGGTCGTGATGAACTATTTCCATTCCCTTACAACGAAAGGTTGTTAAACCCGAACCTCGCTCAAAATCCTGGTTGGGGAAATTAACAGCTAATTTCTTCTGCTTTTAATATAAAATGAAATACGGTAATCATCTTTAATAAAGATGGTTACCGTATGCTTCAACGTCAATCTAAAAAGTTAATTCCTGAAAACGCTTTGAATCTAATTCGGAAATGAATTGCCCCGCAGAAAAGAGCTTCTGGCATTAAAAAGCTTATAATTATTTCATTTTTTACCGCCTGAATTTCAATTTTTTAGTCTATCCCTGGCCATTATACAGAAACCTGAAAATTAAAAAACCAAAATTATTTCGCTATTAAACCAATGCATTGAATAATATGAGCGTAAGACATCGTGCGCAAATACCTTTTTAAGAAGACACAAAATACGTCCCATAAAATAAACAACTCAAAAACTATGACACCCAAAAAACCTATACTTCTATTTGCATTCGTTTGTTCAATGATCGTATCACTGTTTTCTGGATATGGGAATGCATTTGCAATTTCGAATAACAATACACTTAAAAAGAATACCGGAAAAACAGAAATTACTGCAACTAACACCGCGGCAGATGACACGAATAAGATCATTTTTACCAAAAATGATCCTGATTTTGCATCCATGACCACAAGCCAGTGGGCAACGTATGAGTTCAATATGGACTATGCATACTTGTTTACTGACATTACTTCGTACGACCATAAATTCTTGCGCGAAATGCTTGATTTGCACTGGACTACTTATTTGGGATGTACCTTGCCAACCAGCAAACTTACCGATGCAGAACGTCGTGCAGCTCTTACTAAATTGCACAATACCAGGATGAAGGCAGTTCCGGTCAGCAACCCGGAATCAAAACGTATTTACCTGTGGCCTAAGGGAAAAGTGCCATGCGTTACTAATTATACTGAGAATAAAGGCTTTGCCTATGCCGATAATCCCGGGTTCGAGCCTTTTATGCTGGAGTGCCTGGTTGATAAAGGTGCCAAAATCAAAGGAGCAGTTATTATTGCTACCGGTGGTGGCCATAATTTCAGGTCTAACGTTGAGGAAGGCCTTGAAGTTGCGCTTGCTTTGAATGCACTTGGGTACCAGTGTTTCATTGTGAATTATCGTATTAAGCCTTATACTGATCAGGAAAGTGCTTTAGATATGGCACGTGCTGTAAAAATTGTTCGCCTGAATGCTGAAAAATATGGCGTTGACAAAGATAAGATCGCTACCTCCGGTTTTTCCTATGGCGGAATTGTAACCTCTTTGGCCGCCGACATTTATTCAGGTACAATCAATGCTTCTGCTCTTGTGAAAAGCTATGTTCCGGATCAAATTGATGCTGTTTCAGCCGATATGAATGCTTATTTGGCAGTGTACTCAGTTACTCCCGATACGATTACCAATAAAAACTTTCCTCCTACTTTCTTCGCTTTTGGAGGTGACGACCGTATTTGGGATTGGGTAATGAGGTGCTTCAAAAATTGTCTTGATTTACACATCAAAGTTGAAATGCACACCTTCGCAGGCGTTCCTCATGGTATCGGCGCAGGCACGGGGGCTGATGGTAAAGTTTATCCCAATGCTACGACCTGGCCATCACTTGCAGATTCATTCATGGATGATGTGTATGCAAAAGCAGCCGCCACAGCAAAATAAACTGCACAGAGTTCCGCCAGACATAGATCAATAAGCGGAGAATTATTGATTACACACTTATAAGCCAGTGCAAATATTCGTGGATGTATCTTAAAACAGTAACATATCACTTTTTAAAGACCTAAAAATGAAACCACTAAACAGAAGACAATTTGTGACCAGATTATCGCTGGCAACAGTGAGTGCTGTAGCTTTTTCCAAAATTGGATATTCAGCAACTGGTTCCTTTCCAAATCAAATCAGAACAGAAGACTTTGTTGACGTTGAAATTACCCACGGAAAGATTCGTGGTATCAGAACAGAAGGGGTAAACATTTTTAAAGGAATTCCTTATGGAGGAAGAATTTCAGGCGACAGAAGGTTTTGCCGGCCAGCACCACTTGAACCATGGACCGGAATTCGTGAAGCTCTTCAGTTAGGCGCTCCTGCCATTCAGCCTCCAAGGCGAAACGAGCCAGACCCTTCCGAAGATTGCCTGTTCCTGAATGTATGGACACCTGCGAACGACAACAAGAAACGCCCGGTCATGTTCTACAACCATGGAGGCGGTTTCGTTGGCGGATCAGGAGGAGCTGGTGGACAAGATGGGGCAAACCTGGCACGAAATTTCGATGTTGTTGTTGTGCAAACCAATCATCGGTTGGGATTGCTTGGCTTTCTTTATCTGGATGAAATTGCCGGATCGGATTATGTCGGATCGGGCAACATGGGTATATTGGATATTACCGCCGGATTGAAATGGGTACACGATAATATTGCGCAATTTGGCGGAGACCCTAACAATGTGATGATATTTGGCGAATCGGGTGGCGGTGCCAAAACATCATGTTTGTATGCCTTACCCGAAGCGGCTCCTTATTTTAACAAAGCTTCGATCGAAAGTGGTCCCGGGGTTCGAATGACAGAACGTGAAATTGCTTCAGAAACAACAGAAAAACTATTAAAAGAACTAAACATCGACCGCAAAGAATGGCGCAAATTGCTTGAAATACCTGCCGCAGATTTATTAGCTGTCCAGGCAAAATTCAGTTTTGTTGCACCCAGTCTCTCCAAAAATAACCGAACACTCGGTTTTGGGCCTGTTGTAGATGGTGTTGTACTTCCTTATCATCCGTTTGACCCAACTGCTCCCAAAATATCGCGCAATAAACCTTTGCTGACAGGCTGGAATGAGGATGAATATACCTTTTTTGCTTGGGAAAGACATGACACAGAATCATTCAAACTTGATTTTGCAGGCCTGCAGGCAAAACTTGAACCACAATACGGTGCTGATGCCAAAAAGATTATCGAAGTTTATCGAAAATCGAGGCCTAATGCTTCTGCCCCCGACATCTTTGTAGCTGTATCATCAATTACGATGATGGGCTTGGGTTCAATCGATATCGCTGAAAAAAAGGTGAAGCAAAATGGAGCACCAGTCTACTTATACAATTTCGGATATAAATCTGAAAACAAGATTCCAGGAACCGATTATCCGATGGGTACGCCTCATGCGATGGATATTTCATTCAAATTCAATAATGAGGTTCCCCTCAAAGACGGGGAGCAACCAAGAATGAGTTTTGGTGGTAACCGGCCTGAACGGTTTGTTGCTTCGCATCACTTTGCAGAGCTATGGACAACTTTCGCACGAACTGGAAAACCGGCAGCCGAAGGTGTTCCCGAATGGCCGGCATACAACCTGCTTAACCGGCCTACCATGCGCATTGATTCAACATGCGAGGTAATCAACAACCGGTTTGAGGCTGAGATTGACATGTGGCGATCAATTGGAAGACTCTAGCCATAAACACTGACAAAAAAAACTGACAATAAACTAATTACAACATCATGAAACCAAGAACTAAAAACTTTGCCCTTTTGGGTTTAATTTTAGTTGGACTGACAAGTCTGTACTGTGTTAATACCAATAAAACCACGGACATAACCAATGGAGATCTGGTTGCCGGATTTCAAACACCGCCTGATGCGGCTAAACCTCGCGTTTGGTGGCATTGGATGAATGGCAACGTGACAAAACATGGGATTCGGGAAGACCTCAATTGGATGCACCGTGTTGGTATTGGTGGCTTCCAAAACTTCGATGCCGGGCTAAACACGCCACAGGTAGTCGAAAAGCGATTAATCTACATGACACCTGAATGGAAAGATGCTTTTCGTTTTACAACCAATCTGGCCGATTCTCTCGGTCTGGAAATGGCTATTGCCGGTTCGCCTGGATGGAGCGAAAGCGGTGGCCCGTGGGTAAAACCGCAGGAAGCCATGAAAAAATTTGTATGGAGCGAAATTCAGGTTGAAGGAGAAAAACCGTTCAACGGCACACTTCCCAAACCTCCAATCACTACCGGCCCTTTTCAGAATTTAGAAATGGAAGCCGGATTTATGGGTGCAGAACCAAAAGTAGAAACGCCTGAATATTACGCCGATGCTGCTGTTGTAGCTTTTCGTTTGCCAGACAACGATCTGTTAATGGCCGCTTTGCAACCTAAGGTTACTTCGAGCGCAGGCAGTTTTAAACTTGCCGACCTTACCGATGGGGATGTAAAAACCAGTACTTTTTTGCCGGGAGTTGCAGGAAAGAGCTCCTGGATTCAGTACGAGTTTGCTAAACCGGAGACCATGCAGTCGCTCACCATCGTTGGAGGCGGGGCACAGATGATGATGGGGCCCGACCGGGATTCACGTTTGTTGGAAGCCAGCGACGATGGTCAGGTATATCGGAAAGTAATTGATATTCCAAGCGGAAGCCTGGCACAAAAAACCATCTCGTTTACACCAACCACAGCCAAATATTTCCGTTTTGTATGGAATATTCCCGAACCACAGCCAATGCCTTCATTCCCAGGAATGCCGGAAATGCGCAGGGGTAATTCTGCGAACGCGCCGGTGGGAACACCTGTTGCCGAGCTGGTGTTGTATCCTGGCGTTCGTATAAACCGGTTCGAAGAGAAAGCTGCTTTTGTTGCTGCATCTGATTTATACACCACTCCAACTCCTGAAACTAAAGCGAATGATGCAATAAAATCAGCCGATGTGATTGACCTTACTGCGATGATGAAACCGGATGGTTCGCTAAACTGGATGCCACCCGCCGGGAAATGGGCAATCATTCGTTTGGGCTACTCGCTTACAGGGCACAAAAATGGTCCAGCATCGCCCGAAGCCACCGGACTTGAAGTGGATAAATTAAGTGCAAAACATGTATCAGCTTATTTTACCAATTACCTCGATCAGTACAAAAATGCAACGGGTGGTCTGATGGGAAAACATGGGCTTCAATATGTAATAACCGACAGTTGGGAAGCCGGTACACAGAACTGGACGGATGATATGTTGCAGGAATTTAAAACCCTCAGGGGTTATGATATGCTTTCGTGGATTCCGGTATTAACCGGACATGTGGTTGAAAGTGCCGATGCCAGCGAGCGTTTTTTGTGGGACTTCCGGAAAACTTTGGGTGATTTGGTAACCGAAAACCATTACGATTTACTTACCAAAATGCTGAAAGAACGCCAAATGGGACGGTATTCTGAATCGCACGAGGCACGCCGCGCTTTTATTGGCGATGGCATGGAAGCCAAACGTACAGCCGATGTTCCGATGGGTGCCGGTTGGACGCCCGGAGGATTCGGTGGAAACGAAGGCGGTTTTGCCACAGTTTATCAGGCCGATATTCGCGAATCGGCTTCAGTTGCACACTTGTATGGACAAAATTTGGTTGCAGCCGAATCGTTAACTGCCATGGGAACCGATTGGGCCTGGTCGCCTGAATTGTTGAAACCGGTTGCCGACCATTTGATGGCTTGCGGTTTGAATCGTTTTGTGATCCATACGTCGGTTCATCAACCGGTTGACGATAAAATACCTGGAATGAGCCTTGGCCCGTTTGGTCAGTGGTTTACCCGTCACGATACCTGGGCTGAGCAGGCAAAAGCATGGACAGCCTATCTTTCGCGCAGTTGCTACATGCTTCAGCAGGGAAAATATGTGGCCGACGTTGCCTATTATTACGGCGAAGACAATAACATTACCGTGATGTTCAGTAAAATGCGGGGCGGCGATCTTCCTCCAATTCCTGAAGGTTATAGCTACGATTTTGTCAACGCCGATGCGCTGGTGAATTTGCTTTCGGTTAAAGATGGCCAACTGGTTACACCATCAGGAATGATCTACAAAATTCTGGCGCTCGATCCGAATAGCCAATACATGACACTTTCAGTTCTCCGGAAGATTAAAAAAATGGTATCGGAAGGCGCTGTGGTAACCGGACCAAAGCCAATTAAAACACCAAGTTTGGTTGATGACGTGGCTGAATTTGATGCATTAGTAAAGGAACTTTGGGGTAACGAAAATGGCGTTAATACGGTAGGAAAAGGAAAAGTATATGCAAATACTCCGCTGTTGCAGGTATTCGCAAACCAGAATATCCCGGTTGATTTTACTTACACCAAACCACAGAGCGACTCCAAACTGTTTTTTGTCCATCGCCGGGTTGACAACACCGACATCTATTGGGTTAACAACCGCACCGACAGGGTGGAAGAATTAACCGGAACATTCAGAACCAGTGGCAAAGAAGCTGAAATATGGCATCCTGAAACCGGCAAAATCGATCAGGTTTCATTTGCATTTGAAAATGGAATGACCAAAGTTCCTTTGCATTTGGAACCCAACGATGCTGTGTTTGTAGTTTTCAGGAATAAAACAAGCGAAACTTCGCGCGTGGTGAATAAACCAGCCGAAACAAAACTTGCTGAAATTTCAGGACCGTGGAATGTAAGTTTTCAGGCCAGGCGCGGCGCTCCTGCCCAGGCTACATTTGAAACACTTGCTCCCTGGAACGAAAATCAGGATCAGGGAATTAAATATTTTTCAGGAACAGGAACTTATAGCAAAACCATCCAGGCAACTGCCGATTGGTTAAAAGCCGGAACTGAAGTTTGGATCGATTTGGGTAAAGTTCAAAACCTTGCTGAAGTTGTGGTGAATGGTAAATCGATGGGAATTGTTTGGAAAACACCTTTCCGCGTAAATCTTACCGGCGCTTTAAAACAAGGAGAAAATACGCTTGAAATTAAGGTGACCAACCTTTGGGTAAACCGGTTGATTGGCGACCGCCAACCCGATGCCAAAGAGAAAATTACCTATACGATTACATCGCCGTACAGAGCTGATACTCCGTTAAAACCGTCGGGATTATTGGGACCTGTACAACTTTTAAGTCTGACAAAATAAAACATGTAAAATGACAAAAAAGATATTTTTTCTTGCCCTAATGCTGGTAAATAGCATAGTTGTGTTTTCTCAGGAGAAAACTTCTTCTACATTTAAAGTTGGAGCCGCGAAGATCGATATTACACCAAAGCCAGCAGATTTTCCTCCGCATATAACCGGAGTGAATGATAACCTCTACGTTCGGGCGGTGGTTATTGACGATGGTACCACCCAGGCTGCTTTAGTTTCGACCGATGCGGGAGTTTGGGGGAATACCTGGCAAAAATATACGCAGCAAATTGAAAAAGAATTGGGCATTCCGGTGGTGAATATTTTCATTTCGCCATCACATTCGCACAGCGCCTTGATGGGAGTGCCGGGAAACGATCCCAAAATGGCCCTGTTTCAGGCCAATCTTGATAAAGCAGTAATTGATGCGGTAAGACAGGCTAAAGCCAAACTTCAGCCTGCCCGCATAGCGTTTGGCGAGGGTAAAGCCTACTTAAATGTGAACCGCGACGCGATAGATCCGAAAACCCGCTTGTGGTATCAAGGACCCAATCCCGACGGACCGTCAGATAAGACAGTTGCGGTTATCAAATTCGAAGCGCTAAGTGGTGAGCTCATAGCGGTTTATTACAATTACGCCATGCATCCCAACACTATGTTTATGAGTGGAATATTAAGCGGCGACTTCCCGGGAATGGCATCGAAATACATTGAAGAATACTATGGAGATAAGCCGGTGGCCTTATGGTCGATGGGCGCTGCTGGTGATCAGAATCCCATATCAACCCGACCAATGATGGATGTAGCCAGATTTAAAACAAACGCTGCATTGGCGAGTGGAAAGGCCAAAGATGAAGCAGAAGCTATTATGATGGGTTCGAGCATGGATGTGCAGGTCGATCCTAACATACTCGCCCGTCAGTCTCAAATGATTTCGTCGTTGGGGCAACTTCTGGCGGAAGAAATACTTAATGTGCTGGACAATACCAAAAGGTACGAAACAAAAGTGAGCATTTCCGGCGGCCAGAAAGTAGTTACCTGCCCGGGCCGAAAAAGGACAAATACCGGCAGGGAAGGAGCCGCAGGAACTTATGACGATGGCGACCCTGTAAACATCAGGTTAAGTCTGCTGAAAATTGGCGACATCGCTCTAACAGGCGTTGATGCGGAGATTTATAATGTGATAGGTCAACAGATAAAAAGTCAGTCAACATCGGCCAAAACCATTGTGGCAACTACCACCAACGGCATGGCCAATTCAGGATACATCCCGAACGACGAAGCATTCGGACGATACACTTTTCAGGTATTAAGCTCGCGGTTAAAACCCGGATGTGCTGAAACATCTATAGTAAACGGATTGCTCGACCTGATGGATAAAGCAAAATAATCAGCTTGTTAATTCTAAATCAAATTAATTATGAAAAAATCAATATTGGTACTTATTCTTTTGGCCTCGTTTCAGTTTTCCACTTTTGCTCAAATGCCAGCACCTCAAATTGAAGGCAAAGAAGTTTATAAGGGTGAAGATGTTGTCTTTCACCAAATCGATGAACATACCTGGATTGGCTCAGGTCACCTGATGGCCAGCGAAAGCCTTTATTTAGTGGAAGGAAACGAAAAAGCAGTTTTAATTGATGCCGGGACTAAAATAGCTGATTTAGATAAGATTGTGGCCTCAATTACGAAAAAACCGGTCATGCTGGTGATTACCCATGTGCATCCCGATCATACCGGTTCGGCAGTTCACTATTTTCCCGAGATTTATATGAATCCGGCCGATACCGTTTCAATTCCACAATTTATGCCGAATTACAAAGGCAAAGTCAAATTCCTGAAAGATGGTGAGGTTATCGATCTGGGAGATAGGAAAATTGAAGTAGTTTTTACCCCCGGACATACGCCCGGTTCAACAACATTTATCGACAAGCAGGCTGGCTATGGTTTTAGCGGCGATTCGTTTGGTTCGGGGAATTTATTGCTGGGAACCAATTTCTCAACACTAAAAGCAACTTGTGAAAAAATGAGCGCCATTATGGCTACGGATGGAATTAAGATTCTCTATCCCGGTCATTTCTTCGGTAAAAATCAGGAGACAAAGGAGCGTGTTGACAATGAGATTATCATTTGTAACGGAGTCCTTTCAGGCCAGTTAAAAGGTCAGGAAAATCCTCAGGGAATGATGGGATTGAATCTGGTCATCAATCAGTATGGTGTTCGTATTAATTACAATGCCGGAAGTATAAAATAGCAAAGGGATATTGACTAGTAAGTGTGAGTCTACTCCGAAAAGTCAAAACCCCTAAATCCCCTGAAGGGGACTTTGAAAATCAATGAACTCAGACTTTTCGGAGCGGACTCAAGTATAAAAAAATCAAAAATTTCATGGATAAATACACGAAATACACCATTGAAAACGGGCTTTCGCGCCGAAGTTTCTTGTCACGTACCATGGTTGCCTCGTGCGCCGGATTGATCGGGTTTAGCGGATGTAAACCCAACAGCCCGAGTCAGGAGACTTTCGAGAAAGATATGACTTACGGCTACAGTTCCGACAAGGCGGCCCAGCTTTCTTTCCTGAAAATGCCCGAAAAAATAAAAGATGCTGAAATCAGTAAAACCGAAACCTTTGATGTGGTGGTGATTGGTGCAGGTGCTTCAGGAGTTCCTGCAGCACTTTCGGCATTCGAAAATGGAGCTAGCGTCGCGGTTCTTCAAAAGGAGAATATCGCCATTTCGCAAGGGAACTCAGGGGCAGGTATCGACCTGGCCAAAAGCGACAAAGCCGGGGTAGAAGCATTGGTCAGCAAGCTGATGATGGACAATGCCCATCGAAGCAACCACAAATTGCTCCGGGAATGGGCATACAATTCAGGAGAAGCAGTTAGCTGGGTTATCGACCGGGCGATTAAAGCTGGTGCAAAAGTCTTTGACCAGGGAAATCTACAGCAGGTTAAAATCCTCGAAATGAATGGTTACAAGCTTAGTTTCAATACTGCGTATTTCGGTCCCAAACCATACAACAATGGCGACGGTATGCAGGCGTTGGCCAAATATGCCGAAAAAGCCGGAGCCAAATTTTATTACAGCACTCCGGCGGTTCAACTGGTTCAAACCGATTCAGGAGAAGTTACCGGGGTTATTGCCAAAAGTGATGATGGAAAATACACGAGGTTTATTGCCAAAAAAGGAGTCATTCTCGCAACAGGCGATTATCAGAACGATAAAGCCATGTGCGATTATTTCATTCCTGATGCCAAATATTACGGTCGCAAGCAATCGAATAAAACAGGCGACGGATTTAAAATGGGTTATTGGGCTGGTGGCGTGATCGAACCCATTGGCCACACCAAAATGATTCACGATATGGATGCAGGGCCGGTCACTATGTGCGATATGCCATTTTTAGCTGTGGACCAAACAGGCAAACGATTTGTGAATGAAAATGTGGAAATGGCGGTGCTGAACAATTACCTGCGGCAATCGGAGAACGCCGGACAATATTCGCAGATATTTGATTCGAACTACATGACCCAGGCAGCCAAATGGCCGGGCGTTTTGGTACCTCCTGAAGGACTGAAAAATTACATGCCAGATGAGGCTGGTCCACACGATCATGTTTCGACTCCGTTTATCAATACCCATAAGGCTGATACACTCGAAGAACTTGCCGTAAAATTAGAAATTGACCCTGCAACTTTTGTGTCAAGCGTTAAAAGGTATAATGAACTTGCTGCTTCTGGCGCGGATACTGATTTTGGCAAACCAGCCAGTCAGCTTTTCTCAATCAACAAGCCTCCGTATTATGGTATTCACCGCACACTTCGTCTTTCGGCGGTGTGTTCAGGGCTTCTTGTTAATGAAAACCATCAGTGTCTGGATGCAGAAGGCAATCCAATCAACGGTTTGTATGCTGTGGGAAATCTGGGTGGTGGATTTTATGGTGGAGTCGATTATCCGCTTATCGTTTATGGTTTGTCGTTGGGGAGATGCTATACGTTCGGATACCTTGTTGGGAAGCATGTCGCCAAATTAGAAACCACGGTCTAATTTGAATCTTATCATTCAATTAATCTTCAAACCAAAAAGCGCTAAAGAGATAGTAAAATGGAAATAAAAGGAATCAAAAATACAAGTAAAAAACAGGGACGAAAAATTTGGGTTATGCTGCTCATGTCGTTTGCCGCAATCGCCGTAATATCGGGCATGGTTACAGGCGGAATGATCTGGCACCAGCAGCCCCGCTTTTGTTCATCGTGCCACACCCCGATGAACAACTATGTCCAGAATTATTACGGCGGAGATACCATGCGGTTGATTACCAAACACGCAATGGGCGATTCAATTAAATACAAATGTGTCGATTGTCACGAATCAAAACTAAGCGAACAAACACGGGAAGGTGTGCATTGGGTTACCGGAAATTACACTTACCCATTCGAGAAAAGAAAAATAGGCACCCGAAGCTTTTGCATGGCAGAAGGTTGCCATGTAGAATCAAAGATTATAGAAGCGACAAAAAATCATAAGAACACCTTATTTGCCTACAACCAGCACGATCCGCGTCACGGGAAGCAGGAGTGCTACAATTGCCATTCCATGCACGGTCAATCGGTTTTCAGGTGTAACCAATGCCACAAATTTGAATTGCCCAAAGGCTGGATATCGCCACAACCTAATGGGGTGGTAACGGCCAGAAGTGAACTAGAATGATTGCTTTAAATGATCTTGTGAAAGGCATTGTCATAACTAGTTAGTTTCAAAATCGATTGTAGAGAAAGGTTATGGTGCAATTGTCAGTTATTCTGTTGATTATCTAGTTATGCAATTTCAGGAGCAACAATCTATTTGTTCGCCAATTTATTTCCAGCACTCAACAAATCTATCCTTCAGAAATAAGTTTTTATGAGTTATTAAAATGCTAACTTCCGAATCGGTAACCAATTCCCGATTCTGTATTGAGCAAGTTGGGCTTGGCCGGATTGTCCTCAATTTTTTTACGAAGTTGAGCCATAAATACGCGCAGATATTGAGTTTGCTCGATATAACCCATTCCCCAAACTTCTTTCAGAATAAACTGATGAGTGAGTACTCGTCCTTCATTTTTGGCCAGGAGTGCCAGCAACGAAAATTCTGTTGAGGTAAGCTTTACAATCTCCTCATTTTTACGCACAATATGATTGGTCAAATCTATGCTCAACGAGCCGAATGTAAGCAAAGGTTTATCAGTTGCGTTATTCGATTGGCGAATGGCTACCCGGATGCGTGCCAGCAGTTCGCCTGTGCGAAATGGTTTGGTCAGGTAATCGTTGGCTCCATGGTCGAGCGCTTTCACAATGTCGTCTTCCGAATTACGGACTGAAAGAATGATTATGGGCTTCTGATACCATTCCCTGAGCTTTCTCAATACTTCCAACCCATCCATATCGGGCAAACCCAAATCAAGAATGATCAGAACCGGGTGGTTAACCGCAGCCCGGGCTAATCCTTCCTTTCCGGTGGATGCTTCCGAAATTTTATATCCATTGGCTGAAAGAGTGATTTCGAGCAATCGGCGGATTTGCACCTCATCATCAATTATCAATATCGTTTCGTTTTCAGACATAGCTAATTATTCAAGTCGTAAAAATATTCGAAATTTCAGAAGGGATTTTCAGTGTGAATTTTGCGCCTCCATTAATCCTGTTTTCAGCTTTAATGATTCCGTTATGCGCCTCAATAAATCCTTTAACAATCGAAAGTCCCAAACCTGTACCTCCTGAAACGGCCGATTCTCCACGGTAAAACTTATTAAATACCATATTCAGGTCATTTGTTGAAAAACCGGGGCCCCGATCCATTATCTGAATGATTAACCAACCTTCGTCGTAGAAAAATTTCAGTCGAATGTTGCTTCCTTCCGGTGCGTGTTGTGTGGCGTTCAATAAAAGGTTGTGAAGTACCTGTTCCATCAGCCCGAAATCCAGTTTCACAAGGGGCATATCTTCCGCCAGAAGAATTTTCAAGGTAAATGGTTTTAGCTCAGTTACCAGCGTTTGCGTTACTTTATTCACCAAATCGTGCAAATCGCACCAGTCTAAATGCGGAGAGATTCGTCCTGAATCGAGTCGCGACATATTGAGCAAGTTCTCAATCAGTCGGTTTAGCCTCACGGATGCAATACCAATTTCTTTATACAATGCGCTGCGGGTTTCGGGCAAATAATCGTCGGCCAGCAAAGCATCCGAAGCGCCCATTATGGTTGCAACCGGAATTCTCAATTCATGCGAGATGGAATTAAAGAGTGTTTTGTACAATTTCTCCGATTCGCTCAATACAAAAGCATTTCGGGCATCAATTCGCAAAAACTCCCGTTCAATTTTTCCTGAAATCTGAGGCAGAAATCCTTCCCAAAACTGTTCTTCTCCCTGGGTAAATGCTTTTTTGTGTTCAACCGCTACAACTCCCATGTTTTCGGTATTTCCTTTCAGCTGATAAAAGGTATATTGACTGGAAGGCAGTATTTCCGAAGGATTTCCCGCTTTCGACGAATGAAAAAACGTCCACTCAGCAATGCTCCAATCGTTTTCCGAAAACTTTAGATGGCCTTGTTTTTCAAGTTTTCCGGATTCATTTTTAAGAATAAACGTACTCTCCAGTCCAAAATATTTCCGAATATCTTTCACCGCCAGCTCGAGCACATTGTCAATTCCTGAAGTTACCGATAATTCTTTTGCCAGATTATAAAGGGCATAGGTGCGCTCTTCACGGATGCGGATTTTGGTTTCCTGTCGTTTTACGCGAGAAGTCAAAACTCCATTTAACAAAGCAATAATGAAAAACATGGATAACATCAGCAAATCTTCCGGCTTTTCCACATGAAGCGTGTAGGAGGGAGGAATGAAAAAATAATCCCAGATAACGGCGCTTAACGAAGCAGCTGCCAATATGGGTCCGGTGCCAAAGAAAAACGCAAGAATAGATACAACAAACAGTAAAGCAAATGAAATGACCTGGTAGCCAACGACGTTCTTTAATAGGAAAAATCCGGCCGAGGTGGAAACCACCGTGAGGACAGTAGCTACATATTGGCTGTAACCAGAGGTAAATGATGGCCGTGAGGCTTTGTATTTAAACTGATCATTAACCTCGGCATCCGATCCCCAGATATATACATCGATGTCGCCGCTGTAACGAATTAGCCGGTTAACAAAATTCCCGAGCCAAAACAGTGTGATCAGGTTGCGAACCCTGGGCTTGCCAATAATAATATGTGTAATGTTTTCTTTTTGGGCAAAATCGACAATAGCTTTAACCTTATCGGCATTGGTAATAATACGGAAAGGTATGCCCAGCTGCTTGGTCAGATTGATGTTTTTATCGAGGCTTTCACGCTCTGCATCGCTTAAATTATGAGAGCTTTCAACATAAATGGCTTGCAGGTTTCCACCCATTAAACCAGCCAGATTTTTAGCCCAATGCAATAGTTTATTCGACTGCTTTGTGTAACCAATGGCAACCAACAAATGCACACCTGATTTCCAGAGCGGAGTTTTTTGACCGACTTCAAGTTCTATTTTTTCAGTTTTTGCTTTCAACTTTCGAAATAATTTCTTCAGCCTGTTTTTCTATATTTTTTATACGAATCAACAAGTTATTCAGCTCTTCTATATTACTTTGTTCCTCATCCTTTTCAGTAGTTTCTGAAAAATCGAGGGTTAGTTCATCTGGCCGAGTTCGTTCTCCATTCAGCTTTTCGGCCATTTTATTGAATAAAACCGAAATATCAGAGAATTCGTCAACTCCATCAAAATAAAGCCGTTGTCCGTAATTACTTGCTACAATCTCCTTTATGCCGTTATACAGCTGAGAAAACCGTTCGTTGAAATACGAGGCAAAACTATAAATGAAGCTCAATGCAATCAGGAAACAAAAGCTTCCTAAAATAGTTATTCCGGTCAGTGCGTTTTTCGACGAAATTTTGGCATCATCGGTTTTAGTTTCAATGGCTTTGCCATTCATCTGTGATAAAAGTAATAATTGCGCAGTAAGAATTCCCTGTTTCTTCTGAAAATAGTTGATTTGTTCAGCCGTTGATGCCGAGTTAACTGACTTCATTATTGAGTCGCGATAAGCCACAAATACCGATTCGATATTGCCCACCAGCTTGTCTTCGCCAGATTCAGTTAAGTTGTTTTTCTCAATTTGAAGCGAACGATTAACCTGCTCCAGTTCCTGACTTAGAAGTAGTTTATCAAATTTGCGTTTTTCAAGAAAAGCAGAAGTTACCTCCTGATTGATTTTTGACAAACCATCAGTCATTTCGCGGGCATAAACCACTGACAGATAGTTTTCTTTCAGGATAGCACTTGTCTTATTCGAAAGTTTATTCAGGTAGAACCCCGAAAAACCTATTAACACGACGATAATCAGGAATATGAAAATCATCCCGAGTCCGAATTTGGTGCGAATTGATAGTTTCATGACTGTACTTTATTTCGTATTGATTTACTTATTGCAAATGCAAAGTTGACGAGGAAACTATAAAGGTTTTGAAAAGAAAAGTAAGGACAGTATAAAGATTTTATAAAGAACGAGAAAACAATGATATTCATGAAAAATTGGTGTCATAGAGCAATCTAGTGTTGTATTTTTCCTGAAACTCTTTGTTCTGCTTAGATTCTCAGTCTGTGCTTTATTCGATTTTTATCGGAAAAATCACGATGGGTAATCCGAATTTAAAGAACCTTTTCTGAATGGAGAAAATGGTATGGTTGTGCAGTAATTGCGACATATAAAAGGTTTTTGAGAATACCAGCTGACCGCCAAAGAACGTTGGATTGGGCAGCAAAGGCATCAGTCGTTTCACAATTTTGTAAACATCTTCAACCGGATCGGTACCAATTGTCCAGATACTTTTGCCGTAAAACCCGAACTGGTTGGCAATTTTCACATATCGCTGTCCGTCTTCACGTACCGAGCATTTGAAGTGTTCCAATTCTTCCGATCCCTTATAAACCTTTGTATTGACGACTCCAACACGCACAAAAACAAAGTTCTTGTAGATGCCTTTGAAACTCTCGTTGATGCGCAGAAAGGTATTCAGTCCGGTTCCGCCATATCCTTTCACCAATATAATTGCTGTTTTGGCTTGAGAATCAAACTCAACCGGGTCGGGTTCTTTATGCTGATCGTAGCCAGGTATTCTGGCAAGTTCGTCGTGAAGTTCCTCGAGGGCCTGCAGTCGTATTTTTTTAAACCGCAGAGTCACATTGTAATAGTGCCTTTTAATTCGAATGGCCAACATCACGAACAAACCGGTAATAAGCAGAGTTATCCAACCGCCTTCTTCAAATTTAATGATGGTTACTGAAATCAGGATAAAAGAAGTAAGGATGAAGCCAATACCATTGATCATTAGTTTGCGCCGCCAGTGTCTGAGTTTTTTCCGTTCAATCCACCAATGGCGTACCATGCCCAATTGAGAAATGGAGAAGGTAATAAACACATTGATACTATACAAAACCACAAGAAATGCAACCGATCCATGAGAAATGGCCATCAACAGAATAGCCGAAATACCCATTAGCAAAACGCCATTCATGGTTACCAAACGATCGCTCAACGAAGCATATTTTTTGGGGAACCACCTGTCAACCGCCATGTTCGACATGATTCGCGGCCCATCGATAAAACCGGCCTGTGCAGCAACAAACAGTAAGGCAGCTTCTGAAACCAGCGTGATAAGTTTAAAACTCGTTGCCCAAAGAGGATCCCAACCCGATGTAACATTCTCGAACAAAACGGCATTCAGGGTTTTATGCGAACTGATCTGAACACTGTAAAGCGCATAAGCAATCATTAAGCCCATCACAATAAACGACAATGAAACGGCCATCAGAGTCATGGTATGACGGGCTGTTTTAACCTGCGGCTGGCGCAGAATAGGCATCCCGTTACTTACAGCTTCAATTCCGGTAAATGTTCCGGCTCCCATACTGTAAGCTTTCAGGATGATAAAAATGGTTCCGAGCAATCCTAATTCGGAGATTGAAGAATGTAACTGAGTCGAGGTTTCGGTTGAAACGACTTCGAAATTACTGGCTTTTGTGAGTATGGCATATACAATGATAAAAACATGTGTCACAATAAAAACCAGGAAAATGGGAGTTAGCGAAATCACTGATTCTTTCACTCCGCGTAAATTCAGCAAAATAAGCAAACAGACTCCCGTAATGGCTATGCCAAGTTTATAAACCTGCCACGACTCGGGGAAAAAGCTAAACAGAGCATCGGCACCGCTCGATACCGAAATGGTAATTGTAAGCACATAATCGATAATCAGAGCACAGCCCGAAATCATTCCAACCGTTGGCGACAACAGCTTGCTGCCCACCAGGTAACCACCGCCTCCATGCGGAAAAAGCTTAATAATTTGGCTGTAACTTGAGCTGATAATGAAAATAGTGAACACCGTTCCCAGTGCTACAAAAATAGCCAGCATGTGGTGGCCTTCCAGGTTGCGGAAAGCCTCTTCAGGCCCGTAGCACGACGATGAAATACCATCGGCCCCCAGGCCAATCCAGGCAAAAAACGCTATCAGCGAAAGTTTATGGAAGATTGATTTGTCCTGCAAAGTCTTTGCCCGGCCAATAAAAATCTTCTTGATTTTGCCTATCCATTGAAATCCTTCTCCTACATCAGTCATAAATTAAATCTAAAAGTTTGACGCTGCAAAAGAATACCCCAAATCGTAAGGAATTTATCAAATTTTAAAGGACGGGTGTAAAGATTTTATAAAGACGACGAGAATTACACTTTATTCCTATTTGTTGTACACCAGAATTCGGAATAAGATTTCACTGTTTCTTTATTCTTTATAATAAAAATTAATCTCATAAAAGGCCTATTCCGAACTAATATAATTCATTTATTTTCAACAAATAAGGAAAATGTTATTTGTTGAAGCATTTGAAAATTGTTGGATTTGGTCTTTTTGAATTATGGATTACCTTTATCCCCAATGAAAAAAGTAATATTTTATCTTTTACTTTCGATGGTTCCTGTTCTTAATCGTGCAGGAATTAATGAGGCTGTATCAACGGAGGCTTCAGGCATGGATGTATATACTGCATTGAATCTGGCCGATGTCCAATTATCAAAAGATGTTTTCTCGTTTGCCATTAAAGGGTTAAAGAAACTTGAGGCTGGAGGAAAACTGAATAATCCGGACATTATTACCATTGCTGATTACTCTCAGTCGAGCAACAAAAAACGTTTGTATGTTATTGATTTAAAGAACCGCAAGCTCTTATTCAATACGTATGTGGCACATGGCCGCAATACTGGAGAAGAATATGCCCGATCCTTTTCAAATGAAGAAGGCTCACTCAAAAGCAGCCTGGGATTTTATATTACAGAACAACCAATGTTCGGTTCGCACACCGGATACGCCCTGATGATTAATGGTGTTGAAAAGGGCTTTAACGACCATGCTGCAAAAAGGGCAATCATTATTCACGCAGCAGAATATGCTACCGAAAACTTTATAAAAGAACACGGAAGATTGGGTAGGAGTTTAGGCTGTCCGGCTCTCCCGCCCGATATGAATAAGCCTATTATTGAGAGCATCAAAGGGGGAACTTGCCTGTTTATTTATAATCCTGACAATCAATACATAACTAGCTCATCATTATTGAACTAAGCCATAAACATCTTTTAGAAAGGTCACTTTGTCTCCATCGACAATTGCCGGCATGTAAATGATAAAAACGGGAATCTTCTTTTCCAATCTGATCGTTTTTGTTTCGGTGTCTTTCTTCCCGGTTTTTAGGGCTTCCGGATCAATCTTTCCTCTGGTCAGAAAATCAGCAAGTTCAATAGGCTTTTCCAGGCGAACACAACCGTGACTTAAAAACCGATATTCTTTGGCGAACGATCCTTTCGAGTTGGTATCGTGCAGGTATATGCTGAAGGGATTCTGCATATTAAACTTTAAAACGCCCAGCGAATTGTTCGGTCCGGTTGATTCACGGAAAAAATAAGGAAAGTTTTTTTCAGTATAATCTGACCAATTTAAATCCGAATCGTCAACCGGATTTCCTTTGGCATCAACCACTTCAAAGTTATTCCGGTCGAGATAACTCTCATCCTTTTGTATTTTGGGCAACAGTTCTTTAGATGCAATCGAGTAGGGGACATTCCACGCAGGAAAAGTGACAATATTTGTGATATGCGAGGCTATCGTTGGCGTAGGGCTTCGTTTTTTACCATCAACCGATTTCATCTTCAAAGCCACGTTATTATTGCGGTAATACCTAACCATAGTTTCAGGAATATTGGCTACAACATATTCCTCCTGACGGTTAGCGGCAAGGTATTTCAAACAGTTCAATGACATAATCGCCGATTTATATTTCAAAGAACTTTTGTCAGAAATGGAATCCCTGATAAATTTTTTCAGAATCTGGTAATCATGATCCTGACAATCAAGATCGGACACAATTTTTGAAACATAACCCATGCCTTTTGCATTCAATAATTGATAAATATATACCGAATCGGGTTTTGGCGTGTTAACTTCATCATAATCAAAACGAACACTATATGCCTGCAGTTCTTTAATGAAGCTTAAAACAAGGCTCGTAATCTGCCTATCAGCTGCTGCTTTTGATGTTTTGTTCCTTATATTTTTCGCCAGCATTGCGGTCCGAATCCTGCCTGTCATCAGTTTATTTGAAACCAAACCTGAATTTTTAGCCGACTCAATTGCAGTAAGCCATTCGTTTGCTCTTCTTGTGTCGTTACGCGACGACAACCAAAACAATGGTTGTTGATAAATAGCGTAGAATTTTTGCACCAACGAATCATTTTTCGTCTCATCTTCTATCTTTCTGACAGGCTGTTGCGCAAAACTACCTGTCACAAAGCTTACAAGCACAACTAAAACTAATATCTGACCTATTCTCTTCATTGTACAACTCGGGTTAACTCTATGTTCGTTATAACAAAAATGATCACATTAATCCTTTAAAAGCTGCGCAATTCTGGGAATAAGTCGCATCATTCATCCGGGTTGTACCGTAATTTCCCCAAACATCAAGCAACAAAAGTGTCATTTGAGCCAGCAACTCAAACTCTGGAATTGTTTGAAATTCGTAACTATTTATTTGATTTTTGTTACAACCTGAGGTATTAATTGCTTTCTTTTGTATGCTGCTAATCAGCACAAAGCGGTTGATCTAACTGATTTTAGAAAAATTATCAGGACTCATTTGAAAAATATAAGTTACACCATGAACAAGATTGAAACGATAGAAGAATTTTACAAACGGAAATTTGACTGGATTCCAGACAATATCCGGAACGAAATTGGCCATTTCAACGTTTTTGAGCATGAACCTGTCGATCCCGAAAAAGCAAAACCGCTGCCATACAAACGAAGAGATTTTTATAAAATAATGCTGGTGGTTGGCGACATTAATATGAATTATGCCGACCGGGTGATTAAGATAAAAAAACAAGCCCTGTTCTTTTCAAATCCGCAGATTCCGTATAACTGCGAAAACCTTGAGCAGATAGAATCGGGGTATTACTGTATCTTCAACAAGCATTTTTTCCACAAGTTTGGCGACCCAAACCAGTATTCGGTTTTTCAACCTGCCGGAAATCATGTGTTTGAATTGAGTGATGAGCAGGTTGAACAAATTACGGTTATTTACAAACGGATGTTCGATGAAATTCGCTCGAACTATGTGCACAAGTACGATGTTTTGCGCAACCTGGTCTTCGAGTTGTTGCATTTTGCCATGAAAATTCAACCTACGGCGAATTCCGATCAGCAGCTCACGAATGCTTCAAAACGCATTTCCGTTTTATTTATGGAACTTCTCGAGCGCCAGTTCCCGATTGACGACACTCATCAAAAAATTAATCTTCGTTCTGCTTCCGAGTTTGCCGATCAGCTCAACATCCATGTAAACCACCTGAATCGTGCTATAAAAGAAAAAACGATGAAAACCACCACCCAAATCATCGCTGAACGTATATTACAGGAAGCCAAAATCTTGCTGAAACACAGTAACTGGAGTGTTGCCGAAATATCAAATTCATTAGGCTTCACCGAGGTAACTCATTTTAATAATTTCTTCAAAAAACACGTCCTGATTAGCCCGTTGAAATTCAGGAACAATTAATCGCGGTAGTTTATTGGCGGGCAGATGAGCTGAAGAATAACACAATCAGAAAAACGAAGCTGTTTGATTTTCGTAACTAATTATTTGCTTTTAGTTATTTTTTACAACTCTATTGTTTGATTTTTGTATCATTCTTATAAATTACAAAACATGGAAACAAAAATTCAAAAACGCAGATTAGGAAACAGTAACCTTGAAGTTTCAGCCATCGGACTCGGCTGTATGGGTATGAGTCATTCATATGCTCCGTTTCCTGAAAAGAAAGACATGATCGTGATGTTGCGTCAAGCTGTTGAGCGTGGAGTAACCTTTTTCGATACCGCTGAAGTGTACGGCCCATACGTGAATGAAGAGCTGGTAGGAGAGGCACTGGAACCTTTTAAAGGTGAAGTGGTAATAGCCACCAAATTTGGATTCAACTTTCAGGATGGGAAAATGGTTGGGCTAAATAGTCGTCCTGAAAATATCCGCCGGATGGTAGAAGCCTCACTAAAACGGCTTCGCATCAACACGATTGACTTGCTATACCAACATCGCGTTGATCCGGCTGTTCCGATGGAAGACGTTGCAGGAACAGTGAAGGATCTGATTCAGGAGGGCAAAGTGAAACATTTTGGAATGTCGGAAGCAGGGGTTCAGGCTATTCGTCAGGCACACGCTGTTTTGCCGGTAACAGCCTTGCAAAGCGAATACTCGCTATGGTGGCGCGAACCCGAGGGTGAAATCCTGTCAACTCTTGAAGAACTGGGAATCGGCTTCGTTCCGTTCAGCCCGCTGGGCAAAGGTTTTTTAACCGGAAAAATCGATTCAACTACTACTTTCGAGAGTACCGATTTTCGAGCCTCAATTCCTCGTTTTTCAGAAGAAAACCGTAAAAACAATCAGGCTGTGGTTGACTTAATTGCAAGTATCGCTGCCGAAAAAGAAGCAACTCCGGCACAAATTGCTCTGGCTTGGGTACTTGCTCAAAAGCCTTGGATCGTCCCAATTCCGGGAACCACCAAATTACACCGGCTTGAAGAAAACCTGGGCGCTGTGAACATCGAACTTACTACTGACGATTTGAAGAAAATTGACATAGCTACTTCAAGCATCGTTATTCAGGGAGCACGTTATCCGGAAGCAGCACAAAAAATGATTAACAGATAAGGCATTCAAAATAAGATATATGCAAAAAGTAATGTTAAACAATGGCGTTGAGATACCAATCCTTGGCTTCGGCGTTTACCAGATTCCGGATGCCGCTGAATGTGAAAGAAGTGTGCTGGATGCCATAAATGTTGGTTACCGGCTGATTGATAATGCAGCTGCATATATGAACGAAAAAGCTGTTGGTAACGCCATCAGGAAAAGCAAAGTGGCGCGCGAAGAATTCTTTATCACCACCAAATTGTGGGTTCAGGATGCCGGTTACGAAAGTGCCAGAAAAGCTTTCGAAAATTCGCTGAAGCTTTTGCAGCTCGATTACCTTGATTTATATCTGATTCACCAACCTTATGGCGATGTACACGGTGCCTGGCGGGCCATGGAAGAACTTTACCAGGAAGGAAAAGTCAGGGCAATCGGTGTCAGTAATTTCCAGCCCGACCGGCTAATGGATCTGATCGTTTTTAACAAAGTGGTTCCTGCTGTAAATCAGGTCGAGACTCATCCTTTCAATCAGCAAATTGAAAACCAAGCATTCATGAAGGAAAACAATGTTCAGATTGAATCCTGGGGACCATTTGCTGAAGGCCGAAATGACATTTTCAAGAATGAGTTATTAGCATCCATCGGTAAAAAATACAACAAAACCATAGCGCAAGTTATTCTTCGTTGGTTGACTCAACGAGGTATAGTTGTTATCCCAAAGTCTGTTCATAAGGAGAGGATCATCGAAAACTTTAACATTTTCGACTTCGAAGTAAGTACTGAAGATATGGAAGCGATTGTTGCACTTGATACTAAGACCAGTTGCTTTTTAGATCATCGTGATCCAAAAATAGTGAAATGGTTGAGTCAGGCGAGATTTAATATCTAAATCAAATTGCAAACAACCATGTTTTTAATGCTCATTAAAATTTAATACAATGAAAAAACTCGCATTAGTTATTGTCTTAGTATTCATTTATTTACTTCCAAAAGCGCAACCCATGAAAGAGACCGACATCAATCAACGAATTAAAGAAATTGAAAACAGGATTGCATTGAAAGAGCTTGTTGATAATTTCTCAATATTAGCTGACAAGAAAGATATAACTGCTCAAGTGTTACTTTTTACTGAAAATGCAAGTGTAGAAACCTACATTAACGGGCAAAAAGTTACCTCATTAACCGGGCGAAAGCAGATCGGAGAAACATTCGCCAGTTTTCTGAACAATTTCGAAACAGTTTACCACATTAACGGCCAGCAAGTAGTGAACATCAATGGTGACAACGCAACAGGAACTTCTTATTGTTTTGTGACACTTATCGGTGATGAAAATGGGAAAAAGATGAAAACAACCATGGGTGTTCATTATCAGGATGAATTTGTTCGTGTAAACAACCAATGGCTGATTGCGAAACGGAAATCAACGTTTGATTGGCAGGACAGACGAGAATTAGGCAAATAGAAAAATGACATATACCAACAAAAAAATCCTGATTGCCTATTACTCGCGAAAGGGCCAAAATTATGTGAATGGCCGGATTGTCGAACTTCAGGAAGGAAATACCAGTGTTGCAGCCCGCATGATTCAGGAAATTACCGGCGGCGATTTGTTCGAAATAGATACGATAAAAACGTATCCTGAAGATTATACCGAAACCACGCGTGTGGCTACCGTCGAAAAGCGGAATAATGCCCGACCCGAACTTATCAGCATTGTCGATCAAATGGACATGTACGATGTGATTTATCTCGGCTATCCAAATTGGTGGGGAACTTTTCCAATGGCAGTCTTCACTTTTCTTGAATCATACGATTTCTCAGGAAAAACGATTATTCCATTCTGTACGCACGAAGGCAGTGAGCTGGGAAACAGCGAACACGATATTCGAAAGTTATGTCCGAATTCTAATGTACTGCCTGGAATTGCCATCCGGGGCGGAAATGTAAAAGGCGCAGGTGATAAAATAAAATCCTGGCTTTCAGGAAAATAATGCTGGAAAATATGTGAAAATTCGATCTCTGTGAACGAAGAAATGCTTAAACAAAAAAATCCCTGTAATAACATATATTACAGGGATTTTTACTTTATCACCGAAATCAGAACATTAAGCTATTTTTCATTGACAAGCTCATCAATTAACTGATTGAATTCGGTTTTAAACTCTTCAAAAAACTTGCCGGTAGCAGGGCCGCTGAATCCGGAATGAACCTTGCGGACGTTTCCTTTTTTATCGATAAAGATAGTTGTAGGGAACGACGAAATACCATTCAACTGCGGAAGGGCTTTGGAAGCAGATTCGGTTCCTGACTGACCCGCAAACAAAATTTCGTATTCAATTCCCAATCTTGTTTTCAGGATTCCCAATGTTTTTTTAGCTGATTCAAAGTCATTCTTTCGCTCAAATCCTAACCCGATAATTTCTACGCCACGGCTGCGATTTTCTTTATACCAGACCGACAAAAACTTATTTTCATCAAGGCAGTTGGGGCACCAGCTTCCCAAAATGGTCACAATAACCACTTTCCCTTTGTAGGCTGGGTCGGCAAGCGAAACCATTTTGCCATCCAGGTTAGGGAAGGAGAAGGCAACTGTAGAATAGCCTTCTTTCAGGTACGATACTTTGTAAGCATCGGGCAAAGCTGCATTTGGGTTGCGTTTACCTTCTAATTTAATTGTTTTGCGTGGTGTTACAAACTCTCCTGAGAAGTTGTCGCCGTTGCTAAATTCGCCTTTCAACAAGTACGGAGTCGATCCGCCAAATGCCGATAATTCGAAATTTTTACCGCGAACCACGCCCTCAAAGAAACGATAATCGCCTGTAGTAGTCAGAATCGACCCGGTGAGTAACGATCCTTTTTGCTCGAATATTCCTACTGTTTTTTCAGCGTCTTCACCTGTGCCAATTACCATATCCCACGTACCCTGCAGCGAAACCGACGGCGCAATTGTACTTTCGGCAAAACGAGGCAATTTACCACATACCGCGTTAAACGGAACTCCTGAATCGGGTTTTGCTGTGGTTAATTTAAAAAGTCGTCCCTGCATGGAGTTTCCTGCCACTTTAGCCTTCAGAACCGAGTCGTAAAGATCAACCGGGATAATTATCGAATCGTTTCGGTAACTGACATGCTTAATTGGAAACCGATCGGCTCCATTAATTAAAAACACAGTGATGCTATCAGAACTTTTACTTTTTACCTCAAACATAAAAGGAATCTCATTTCCGGGCAGGTGAAATACTCCTCTCCACGTTCCCTGGTTTAAAGGAGCTGAAGCCTGCTTAAACGAGCTGGATATCATCAGAATAAACAGTAACGCAAACAAATTCATCCATCTAAAATTGTGCATATCAGAAAGTTTTATCAGTAACTAATTTGAGTTTTATCTTTAAAATTAAACAGAGCAACTTTGGCTCAATATTCCATAAAAATCCACCGAAATTATCCTTTTTTACTTATTTCGCCCAACTCTCTGTGATTGAGTAAAACAATATCTTTTTCGTTTAACTCGATTAGCCCATCCTTTTCGAAGCTTTTCAGCAGTTTTACAGCACTTTCGGTTGAAATACCCGCAAAATCGGCAATATCTTTTCGTGATAACAGTTGGAAAACATCCGGATTCTCAGATTTAAGACTGTCAACATACAACAAAGTATCTGCCAAACGTCCGTTCATCTGCTTATACATAACAGTCCGGAGTGTATCAAAAAGATTGGCATTCTGCTCGCAGTAACGCTTAATCATGTTAAAACCGAATAATCCGTTCTGCTTGATAACTGAAGTAATGGCTTCTTTTTCAACCAGAAACACCTGGCAATCAGTCAAAGCAATCGACGAGTAGTTGAACGTATTTTTTGTAAAAATGGCAGAAAGTCCTACAAATTCCCCTGGTTTTATTATCCTGAGATTAAAGTTTTTAGAGCTGTCTCCTTCAATATACTGCTTGGCCAAACCATTGATTACAAACAAGGCATACGATGCAAAAGCACCCTGCTTGGTCAGGTTGTCGCCTTTTCTGAAAAGCACCTGAGTCTTGCTGGCTCTAACCAATTCAGCCTCTTCGGGCGAAAGCATCTGGAAACAAGGAGCCTGAATATCGCAGATAAACTCCTGATCGGTTTCGATGATCGGTTTCATAATTTAAACTAAAATCCATTTGGCCTGTAAAGTTAGAATTATACTTCAAGCGGACACCGACGAGAACATACAATTGTTGTTAAGAATTTTGTGCCCGATTTTATGCTTTACATACCGGACAAAAATTACCTGGCTGGTCCTAAATCAATAAAAAAGTTGTCGCAATTCAATTCCATTCCCGATTTCGTTCATCCCGATTTACTTTAAAGAAAGTATATCCCGCTTTAGCTTTGCAGTATAACAAATTCAAAACACTGAACGATGTTGTACACAAACCTTGAACATATTGAAACAGCAGATGAATTCACAAAAATCATCGCAGAAAATGAGCATGTTGTGGTAATCTGTGGACGGATGGGGCCGTTGTGTGTGCCTGTTTACAGGGTAGTTGAGGAATTGGCGAATGAATTTTCAGAAGTAAAGTTTTACGACATGGAATACGACAATCCCGAGTTTTACTTCTTCCATGCAAGACTAGAAGTACAAGACCTTGAAGAAATTCCCTTCACCATATTATACCGAAATGGGGTAGTAGTGAAATCGGTTGGTGGCATGCAAACAAAGAACCAGTTGAAACGAATTTTAACGGAAGAGTTTTCAGCAAAAGTAAACGCAGAATAATCTTAAAATCAAAACAGATGCAAACTACATTCATAATTATCAGCACATTAATCATTGCATTTTTCGTTATGCGCTCAATGGCCATGGCCAAACTTAAAAAGGCGCCTTTGGTTGCCGATCACCAGAATGTTTTGACTTTGACGGATCAAAACTTCAAACAGAAAACCAAAGGAAAAGTAGTTCTGGTCGATTTTTGGGCAACATGGTGCGCGCCATGCCGAATGATGGCGCCGGTTTTAAACGATGTGGCTTCGGAATTGAATGGTAATTCTCATGTTGGGAAAGTAGATATTCAGCAATACCAAAATATGGCTACTGAATTTAAAATCAGAAATATACCTACCATGGTTTTGTTTAAAGATGGCAAGGAAGTCAACCGTTTTGTAGGAATCAAATCAAAAGAATTTTTACTGAATGAAATTGCAAAAGTGAGTTAAAAAATATCAAATCATTAAAGACATAAACATTTAAAAATGAATACAGAAATGGAAAAGATAGTAATTATAGGGGGAGTTGCAGCCGGGGCGACAGCGGCAGCCAAAGTGCGCCGCATTTCCCCGGATGCTCAAATTGTAATGCTTGAGGCCGGACCCGATATTTCGTTCGCCAACTGCGGATTACCATATTACATTGGCGGAGACATTAAGAGCCGCTCGAAGCTCATCCTTCAGAGCCCCGAAAGTTTCAACGAACAGTACGCCGTTGAAGTTCATGTAAATACTATAGTGTCGGCAATCGACCGCGCGGCTGGTCAGGTAAAAGCGATGGATACCCGCAGCGGCGAACAAATGACGTTTGCCTATACCAAATTGATTTTGGCTCAGGGTGGACGCCCAATTAAACCAGCTTTGCCAGGAGCCGATTTAGGCCATGTTTTCAGCTTGTGGACATTGAGCGACATGGACCAGATTTCAAATTTCCTTGCTGAAAAGAAACCGCAAACCGCTGTGGTTGTAGGTGGTGGATTTATCGGTCTGGAAATGGTTGAAGCGCTTGTAAAACGCGGCTTGAAAGTGAATGTGGTTGAGATGATGCCGCATGTGATGGCCATAATGGAGCCCGAAACTGCCGGTTTTATCGAAAACGAATTGCTGGCTTATGGCGTTGGTTTACATACCGGTGCAGGTGTTACCGAAATCAAACAACGAAGTGTAAAACTCGATAATGGCAAGGTGCTGGATGCCGACATGGTTCTGCTTTCGATTGGCGTGCGCCCCACCTTGCAACTAGCCAAAGAAGCTGGTTTGGAGATTGGTCAGGCTGGCGGATTGCTGGTCAATGCCCAATTACAAACTTCTGATCCGGATATTTATGCGGCTGGCGATATGGTGGAGATTGAGCATCGCATCAACGGCAAAAAAGTACGTATTCCACTTGCCGGACCGGCAAACCGACAAGGCCGAATTGCTGCCGAAAATGCCATGGGCGGTAACCACAGCTACAAAGGTTCTATTGGCACTTCAGTTGTTCGTGTATTTGAAGCTGTTGCCGGGATTACCGGCCTTTCACTGAAACAAGCTCGCGCCGAAGGGATTGATGCCGAAGCTATTGTGGTTCATAAAGAACATCATACTTCATACTATCCTGGTGCTGAAAATGTAACGGCGATGCTGGTTTACGACCGCGAAACCGGAGTTATTCTGGGTGGACAAACAGCAGGTTACAAAGGAGCTGACAAGCGTTTGGATGTGATTGCAACCGCAGCAGCAGCCAAACTCACCGTGAGCGATTTGGCCGATATCGATTTCGCTTATTCACCGCCAATTGGCACGGCTAACGATGCCATCAATATGGCAGCTTATGCAGCAGAGAACCGTATTTCAGGCTTCAGTCCATCGGTAACAGTTACTGAACTCGATCAGCTTATTTCAGGTAAAAACCCTGTGTTTGTTGATGTTCGCGATGTTTTCGCTTTCGAGAAAAGCCACGTAAAAGGCGCTATTCATATCCCGCTGGAAGTGTTGATTCAGCAAAAAAACTCTATCCCGGCCAACCGGTTGGTCATTGTTTACGATGAAACCGGGAAAAAAGGTCATCAGGCTTTGAGAACTTTGCTGGGCGCAGGTTTCAACGAAGTCGTCAATATTTCAGGAGGACATACTTCGCTGCAACGTCAGGCACGCGCCACCGGATTTAAGCACTTGCAAATCGACTTATTGCCAATTGAAAGCAAGTCGGTTGGTGAAACTGAAAATAAAACCCAGGAAAAAACCGCAGCAACAAAGGCGAACGACACCAACTCTACGCTAATCGTCGATGTTCGCACACCCGAAGAGTTTGCTACTGGTGCTTATCCTGGGGCCATTAACATTCCGCTGGATGAACTGGGCGAACGCATGGGTGAATTGGGAAATAATGCTTCTCGCGAAATCATTGTGTATTGCGCGTCGGGTGCACGTTCGGCGTATGCTCAACGCGTGCTCAGTCAGGTTGGCTACATGAATGTGAAAAACGGCGGAGGTATCGCAGCCATGATGGCGAGACGAAATAGCTCATCGCAGCAGGCGAATGCCGCGTCAACACCATTAATTGTTGATGTTCGCACACCGGAAGAGTTCAGTTCGGGCGCATATCCCGGTGCCGTTAATATTCCGCTGGACGAACTTCAGGCGAGAATTGGCGAATTGGGAAGCAAATCGCGCGACATTACCCTGTATTGCGCTTCGGGTGCCCGTTCGGCCTATGCGCAACGCGCTCTGGTGCAAATGGGCTTCACCAATGTAAAAAATGGCGGTGGAATCATGCAAATGATGATGCGCAGATAAAACCTTAAACCTAAATACTTATGCAAAACATTAGCTCTTTGACCGATTTCATGCGCAAAATGGAAGGGCGCAATCATGTTGCTCTGTTGATTCACAATCCGGAGAAAGAATCGTCGCGATGCGCTTTCCGGAGTATTACTGAAGCTTCTTTTCTGAGCCAAAACACATTGGTTTGTATTGCCGATTTGACACAGGTGAACGAAATACGCTCGCTTCACGAATCGGGCGGAGAACCGGCACTTTTGCTGTTCGAAAATGGCGAACTGGCTCAAATTGTTGAAGGTTGCCACGAAAGCGATTACTTCAAGGCGCTGATCAACCATGATTCGGCAGCGAGCTAATGAATAATTAAAAAGAAAAAGATTGAGAAAACTACTGATTGCGCTGGTTAAAAATCGGATGATCATTTTGTCGGCATTGGGAATTTCGATGTATATCGGTATTTCGCAGTTTCATATTTCGCTGTGGTTCATTCTGTTATACGGAGTTGTTTTAGGTATCATCTTCGGAAAAGTATTTTGCCGTTGGGTTTGCCCGATGGGCTTAATTATGGAAATGATGATGGGCTTTGGCGGTAACGACAGTAAAATCAAGCAAATGTACCAGTACCACAAGCTTGGATGCCCCATTGCATGGATTTCAGGATTGCTAAACAAATATTCGTTCTTCAGAATAAAGCTGAATGAAACAACTTGTAGCACTTGCGGCATTTGCGACAAGAAGTGCTACATAGTGGCCATGGAACCCGAAAAATACAGCTTGTATAAACCAGCCAAATTAAAACCCGGCGACAGTTACACCTGCTCGAAATGCCTGGAATGTGTTGCGGTTTGCCCCAATGGAAGTTTAAAATATAAAGTATAAAACTAATACAAACAATTATGATTGAATTAATTAAGAATATTTTTGGAATAAAGTCGGTTGACTATGCTCAGTTGGTGCGCGAAGGTGCCATTATTGTTGACGTTCGCACCAGTGGCGAATTCAATACCGGCCACATCAAAGGATCAGTAAATATTCCGGTTGATAAAATTGCGAATAGTGCTGATAAATTGAAAGCAAAGAAGAAGCCGATTATTACTTGCTGTGCCTCTGGCTCGAGAAGCTCCATGGCCAAAAGTGTGCTGAAAGGGAAAGGCATCACCGATGTTTATAATGGCGGCCCATGGTTTCGTTTAAAGTCAAAAATTAACAACGGATAAAGCATGGAAAATCAGGCAGAAGTAAAATCAGAAAAACCATTCTTTAAAACCTGGAATTTCTGGAGACAGGTTTTGCCAGTAATTGTTGGAGCAATCGCTGGATACCTTTATTATCATTATGTAGGTTGTTCATCGGGCCAGTGTGCCATTACCGGAAACCCATTTATGAGCACCATCTGGGGCGGATTTATGGGTTATTTTTTATTCAATAGTCCATGCATCAGGGGAAGATGCTAACCAATTGGAATAGAGTTAATAAATCAATAAAAAAAATGTAAAGCATGAAAAAGAATTTAGGGAATATCGACAGAGTAATCAGGATACTGGTTGCTGTTGTATTGGCAATTTTGTTTTTCGCCAAGGTCATAACCGGAGTTATTGGTATTGTGCTACTTGTTCTGTCCGCAGTTTTTGCAATTACCAGCCTGGTAAGTTTTTGTCCGTTGTATTTTCCGTTTGGCATAAACACAGGGGCAAAACAAAAATAGAAAACCACAAATAAGATTAAATAAATCCTGAAGTAAAAAGCTCTGCAATCACAACGATTACAGAGCTTTAATTTTGAAGAGATATACTTCTTTTTAGCTAAAATATCCGCGAGGTATTCTTTGGTCAGTTTCTCCTTTGGGTTGCTGAAAATCTCGGCTGCAGGACCTGCATCAATTACTTCGCCCATATACATAAATACCACACAACCGAATACTGATCTTTCTGTTTTCAGGAACAATTCTTCAATCTTTTTACTCGAAATGGGGTCTGTATAAAACGGAAAAGGATTATCATTTACTGATAATCCTTTCTTCAAATTTAGTTTAGTTCGATCGAAAATAGATATTGGTTAAAAGAGAAAAGGTTCATTATTTTAAAACCGTCACGAATATAACAGTTATTTTTCTACTCCATTTAAGATTTTTTAAGAATTTATTAATGTTGAAAATCCGACTAGAATAATGTCACCCTAAATACCTGTTTATCAGTTTTATTTTTTTCAACGTATGTTTTATAATATCATTACACCAGCACAGTTGGTCAGTATTTCGGGATAGTACAACATCTTTTGAATTATGAGAAGTGCCAGCCATTCCGGTAGAAACTCCTTTTCAAACAATAAAAGACTTTTTTATCTGATATTAATTCAAAACGTTTAATTTTGCAGCAAAAAAGTATGCGTCTCTACAATATCATCGATAGTAAAATTCTGAAAGAAAGATTATTAAATGAAGAATTCACCCGAAAAACAGTATCATTTTACCGGTACTTCATTCTCGACAATCCTCAGCAATTTCGCGATCAGCTATACCAGGACTGGGCTGAATTAGACTGTTTTGGACGAATCTACATTGCCAGGGAAGGAATAAACGCACAAATGAGTGTTCCGGAGCACAAATTCAATGCTTTCCTCGAAACACTGCGCAAATATCCCATATTTGATCAGATTCCGGTAAAATTTGCAATTGAAGATGACGGCAAATCATTTTATAAACTTACAATTAAAGTCAGGCCCAAGTTGGTTGCCGATGGGCTTGACGATAATGCTTTTGATGTAACCAATGTTGGCAAACACCTGAATGCAGCAGAATTTCACTCGCTGGTTGAATCGGGCGAGCATGTTGTGGTTGATATGCGCAACCATTACGAATCGGAGATTGGTCGTTTTGCCGGCGCCATTTGCCCTGAAGCCGATACTTTTCGTGAAGAAATTTCGATGGTTACTGAAATGCTTGCCGAACAGAAAGACCGGAAAATATTGCTTTACTGCACTGGTGGCATCCGTTGCGAAAAGGCAAGCGCTTACCTGAAACATCATGGTTTTTCGGATGTAAACCAATTACACGGCGGAATTTTGGAGTACGCCAGGCAGATCAAACAACTGAACCTCGAATCGAATTTTATCGGGAAAAACTTTGTTTTCGACGAGCGGATGGGCGAATCGGTAAATGGAGAAATTATTTCGCACTGCCACCAATGCGGTAAACTGTGCGATACCCATGTGAATTGTGCCAACAGCTCATGCCATTTGTTGTTTATTCAATGTCCGGAATGTGCAGTCAAATATGAAGGATGCTGCTCCGATACCTGTTGTACTATAAAAAATTCTCCTGAAGAAGACAGGCTAATCTTGCAAGGAAAACAAAACCGGAAATTCGGAAATAGCCGGCTTTACCGGAAAAGTTTCCTTCTGGCAAAAAAGGCTAATTTTGCTGCATCCGAAAACTATTCAGCAGAAAACGTTTAGCATGGCCAATTTCTGGAAAGATCTTCAAAAGCCCATTTTTGCTTTAGCACCAATGGAAGATGTAACTGATACTTCGTTTCGCGAAGTAGTTGCACGACTTTCTGACTCTCAATACCTGCATATTTTATATACCGAATTCACTTCGATTGATGGCATGAATCACCCTGTTGGAAAGCAGCGGGTGGGAGAGCGGCTTATCGTCAGCGAATCGGAACGACTAATTCTGAAGCAAAAGAATATCAGGCTGATTGCCCAGATTTGGGGACGAAAACCAGAGCTTTTTCATAAGATTGCCGCTGAAATTACTGCTGAATATGATTTTGACGGTTTGGATATTAACATGGGCTGCCCGGTGAAAAACGTCGTTAAAAACGGGTGCTGCTCGGCCTTAATTAACGAGCCCAAGCTTGCCAAAGAAATTATTCTGGCTACCAAAGAAGCCACGCATTTGCCAGTTTCTGTAAAAACGCGCACCGGAATTAAAGCCCACGATACCGAAAACTGGATTACTAACATCATGGAAACCAGTCCAGACGCTCTGATACTTCACGGGCGAACGCAAAAGCAGCAATCTGACGGCTTAGCCGATTGGGATGAAATTGCAAAAGGCGCCCGAATCCGTGATCAAATCAACCCTGAAACTAAGTTTATAGGAAATGGTGATGTCATGTCTGTGGCTCAGGGTGAAGAGCTTTGTCAGAAATACGGCCTTGACGGCGTAATGATCGGGCGGGGGATATTTCATAATCCCTGGTTTTTTAACCCATTGCACCATTCGCCATCGAAAGCTGAAAAACTAGAGCAATTATTGCTTCACACACAGCTTTTTGAACGAAATTGGGGAGGCAAAAGAAATCTGAATATCCTGAAACGCTTTTACAAAATCTATACGAACGACTTCCCGGGAGCGGCCCGGTTACGTGCAGATCTGATGGAAGCAAAAACGTTCGGCGAAGTTTATCAAATCGTACAAAACGATCCTGAGTTTGCCTGAAAATCCTGCACTTTCAATCAATTTCAGACCTCCATTTATCGAGAACATCTGTTTTGTTCTTTTAAATTCCTTTTTAAAAGCCTAATTTTATGTCAGGTTTGGCTCGTCGGGCCAACTCACACGATGTATGGAGCTAATCAACTTCAGTTGGATAAAATACTTTTACTGATTGATGGTTGATGTATAAAATTGAAATTCAATGAAATTTATAAAAGGATTACGATCGCTTCACCGCGATTTCGGTTATTTGGTTGTGGGAATCACCTTTATTTATACCATTTCGGGCATTGCCATGAACCATCGGCAAGACTGGAACCCGCATTATTCGCTGGTTACCGAGGAAGTTACCGTTCCGGCCTCCGACCAAATGGAATATTCAAAGGCTGAAATCGGTTCGTTACTCAAAAAATTTACGAATAAACCGCTTTACAAAAAGCATTTCATTACCAAAGATGCTACAATCAAAATATTTGTTCAGGAAGGTACTGTAATTTACACACCACTGGAAGGAAAAGCAGAACTTGAATTATTGAAAAAACGGCCTTTCTGGTTCCAGATCAATAAAATACATTTAGCCCAAACCGACAGACTTTGGATCTGGATATCGGATATTATGGCTTTATTTCTTTTGTTTGTAGCCATATCGGGTATGTTTTTACTGAAAGGAAAGTTTGGAATGAAGGGAAGAGGCCTGTGGTTAACTTCCATCGGAATTATTATTCCTCTGCTAATCATCTTCTTTTTCCTTAATTGAATTTAAAAACCAATAAATCAATATATTATGAAAAAATCATTAGGTATTTTATTTAGCTTGTTTGTACTCTTCTCGTGCGGCAATCAGACAAATCAAAAAAAAGACGAAAAATCAGCCGAAGTTGCCGTCCTTACTGTTGATGAACTTCAGTCAAAGGGAAAAGAATTGGTAGGAAAGGAAGTCATGGTAAAGGGCATTGTAACTCATGTTTGTAAAGAGGCCGGTGCCCGTTGTTTCATTATGGGAAGTACCGAAGATGTGAGTCTGAGGATTGAAGCCGGCACCATTGGTTCGTTTTCGCAGGAACAAATGGGCAGCGACATCCGGGTTCGCGGTGTGGTTCGCGAGGTGCAGCTTGATGAAACCGATTTGGCTGAAATGGAAAAATCAGCCGCAGCCGGTGAATCAGCCAATAAAAACCATGCTTTGGGTCACGATGGGCCAGCCTTACATTCGGTTGACGGTGGCAAACACGATAGCACCACCCAGGCAAAAAAGCTGGAAGACATGAGCCAGAAACTTTCTGAAAGTAAAGAAGGCTATGTGCCGGTTTATTATCTCGACGGAATTGCGCTCGTTGAAGAAAAGCAATAAAAGCTTTCGGTAACCAATACTAATAAATAGTCAATCAGAAATTTACAGAACTGATTGACTATTTATTTTTTGTTTCAGGAACGAAGTTCAGTGATACGGAGTTTACACAATGCCGGGTGTTTTTAAGCGTGAAACCTTCGCCAAAAAAAACGTGCCCCAAATGAGCACCACATCTGGCACAAGTAATCTCGGTGCGACGTCCGTCGGCATCCAAAGTGCGTTTAACTGCACCCTTAATTTCATCGTCAAAACTGGGCCAGCCGCAATGTGCATCAAACTTATCGGCCGAACGATAGAGTGGGGCGTCGCATTTTTTGCACACATAAGTTCCGGGCTCGTTGTGGTTGTAGTAAATCCCGGTAAAAGGTCGCTCAGTTCCTTTATCTTCTATAACAAACTTCTCTAATTCAGTAAGTTCATTGAATTTCATTGTTGTTTCTTTTTTTTGTTTGCTTGTATCCTGACCATTAACAGCTATTGTTAATGCAATCAAAATCATTAATCCAACCCGTTTCATCGCTCTGTTTTAAGTGCATATACAATTCAGATCACCTGTTTGTTTATTAAAATATCAACAATTTATCGAACCTGCCTAAAAGTTAATCCCGAGTTTAAAGGGGTAAATGTTGTATCTTTCGCAAAAAAGTTAAAAAGGCGTGTTCTGCTTTCAACAAATCACAGCCTTCAAAAGTCAATTAAAAACAAATCATTCACTCGATGAAACGGTTATTTACCTATTTTCTGCAGGGTTTGCTTCTTTTAGGGCCATTGGCAGTTACTCTTTACACTGTTTTCCTGATGTTTAATTATGCCGACAGGTTAATTGGCGACCCTTTAAAAGAGCATTATAAACTGGATATTCCGGGAATTGGAATTGTCGTCTTATTCATCTCACTAACGCTTCTTGGTCTTATTGGTCAAACCATTATTGTTCAACCTTTTACCTGGTTCACCCGCAGGATGCTAAAAAGACTGCCATTATTAAATGTAATCTACACTTCTATAAATGACCTGTTTACAGCTTTTGTTGGAAAAGAAAAGAAATTTACCGTACCAGTTCGGGTTTGCATGGACAAGGAAAACAATTTGTGGAAGATCGGGTTTATTACTGAAAAAAAACTGGATGATTTCGGAATGCCGGGTATGGTTGCCGTCTATTTCCCGTTTTCATACAGCATCAACGGCGAGATGATGATGGTACCGGAAAGCTCTGTAATTCTGATTGATCTGAGTCCTTCGGAAGTGATGAAATTTGTTGTTTCGGGTGGTGTTACTAAAATTAACTAGATATGTTCTCGACTGAAATCGTTTTACTTGGTGGTTTCTTACTGCTGATACTTGCAGTTCTGATGATTGATTTACTGGTTGTCGGACGAAACTCCCACATTGTCTCAACCAAAGAGGCTCTCGGATGGAGCAGCATTTGGTTTGCTCTTTCAATGGGCTTTTATGTGTTTCTGAAATTTTACGGACATTTGCTCCATGGCGTTGAAACACCTGCCGAACTTTCGGAAATAATAAGCCGGTATGCTCCGGGAATCAAATTCAGCTCGACTGATTTCGAAGGAATGCTGGCTGAATACCGTAACAATATGTCGATGAGTTATCTGGCAGGTTATTTCATCGAGCAAACCCTTTCAATCGATAATGTTTTCGTTATTTTACTGATACTTCAGGGGTATTCGGTTCCGCAAAAGAACTATAAAACAGTGTTGTTCTGGGGAGTTTTGGGTGCCATTATTCTGCGCTTCATCTTCATTTTTGCCGGAGCTGCCTTAATTCATAAGTTTGCCTGGATTCTCTATGTTTTCGGCGCTTTTCTGGTGTTTCAGGGAGCAAAAATTCTATTTAAAAAAGATGAAACTGAAAGTGATCCGCACGATTCGCCCATTGTGAAATTCCTGTCACGCTACCTCAATATTTCAAAAGATTACCACGGCGATAAATTTGCCTACAACTATAACAAGAAGGTATATTTTACGCCATTGATGATTGTAGTTGTGCTGGTTGAATTTACCGATGTGATTTTTGCACTGGATTCAATTCCTGCAGTGTTTTCAGTTTCGCTAGACCCGTTTGTGGTATTTTTCTCCAATATTTTTGCGATTATCGGGCTTCGCTCACTGTTCTTCCTGTTAGCTAATATGGTTAATAAATTCAGGTTCCTGAATGTTGGAGTGAGCGTTTTATTAATGTTTGTGGGTTTTAAATTACTGGCCCATCACTGGCTCGACCAAATCGGATTCAAATCATCGTATTCGCTATATTTTATTGCGGCTACACTTGTTTTAAGTGTTCTGTTTTCAATTTGGTTTCCCGAAAAAGAAACTGCTGAAACAAAGTAATCAATTCATATACAACAAAAAGCCTCCTGAAAAACGATTTTTCAGGAGGCTTTTTTATGCATGAAACTATTCTGACTAAAATGTTGACCGGTAACTCAGGCCAATACTTCCATTCCCCAGATAGCTTGGTAACAGGGCAGAACTCGCACCTTTCTTCGTGCTTAAACGCGGAATAATCTGATGGCCTCTGGCCGACACAATCTTTCCGCAGGTATATCCGATTGCCAGCCCCAAAGGATAATCGCTTATCCAATGAACACCATTGTTGAGCATAGCAAAACCCAGCACTCCCAAAAGTGAGTAACCCACTGGTTTGATGTACTTATTATCCGGATAATTTTCGGCCAGGATGGTAAGCGTAGCCATAGCAGTAGCTATATGTCCCGATGGAAATGCATCGTAATTCGATACACTTTTCTGGTATCTGGAAGGAGCCGGAAACGGATGCCAGTCTCCACCAGGAACCGGATCAGCGCTTTCCATAGCTCTAAATGGACTTTGGCGCCCGGTAATTCGTTTCAAAAACTGTGTGGTGAGGCCCAATGCAAAAATTGATTCGGCAATTTGCGAGGTGGTTTGAAGTGCCCGGTAATCGTTGGCCATTAATCCATAACTATATAGTCCTCCTGCAATTAACATGCTTCCCCAACCTTCACCGAGGTAATAAAATGTAGAATTCAAATTATCAGGAACTTCCATTGCATTGACATGAAAATTACCGATATCAAACTGAATAACAGTTTTCGATTTTCTTTCGGGATTCAGGTGAATAAACCTTCCAAACTGCTGAGATGCATCAGTTACCGGCTGATCAACAGCAACCAGCAAAGCCGAACCGGCAAGGATAATTCCCAGTTTTGGCAGATTTTTTTTTGAAAAAGCTGTTTTGCCCATCTGGTAAATATCGGATGGTACATTTTTGATAAACTGTAAAGGTTTTGGTCGCAAATAAACAAAATCAGTCTCTTTGGTGCTGAATATCTGGGCCTTCCGTATCTTAAATGTATCGCGCCATGCTTTATTTATAAGCGTATCCCGTTTCGATTCGCCATTGACTTTTACCACTGAAAACAAAATCAGCATGAATAAGACACAGTATCTTTTAGCTGAAATTGACCGTTTGGCTATGCGAATCATTAGTTCCATCGGTTAAGCTTGTTTTTATACACGTAATTTGCAGACTGATAATATATTATAGCCTCATTTTCAGTCTCTGCATCTTTGCTTTCTGCTTTCATTTCGCCTTTTTCAGGATCAATAGTATAATGAGTTATCTTCTGCTGCGGACTTAATATCGACAGCCTGTTGTTCTTGATATAACCCAGTTTCTGGTAATTCGAAATAAATGCGCGTTCCTCTGCCGGAGCCATTTTTAGGATGTCTTTTCCGAAGAATTTGGTATTGTAACTCCAGTTCATAATTCCAAGGAGAGTAGGAGCAACGTCAATCTGGCTGCAGAGTTTGCCAATTTGCATCGGGCGAACAATGCCCGGATTATAAATCAGTAATGGAATCTGGTACTCCATGAACGGCAATTCTGCCTGTCCGGCGCTTCCGGCACAATGATCGGCAATAATTACGAACAAAGTATTTGAGAACCAAGGCTTCTTGCTGGCTTTTTGAATGAATTCGCCAATTGCAAAATCGCAGTATTTCACAGCTCCCGGCCTGCCCGAATGCGAAGGAATATCAATCATTCCTTCGGGATAGGTAAACGGCCGGTGATTCGAAGTGGTCATTAAATGATTCAGGAAAGGCTTGCCACTCGCATACGACTTATCGCATTCTTTCAGCGTACGGTTAAATAAATCCTGATCGCAAACGCCCCAGGCATTTTTAAATGTAACATCCTCTTTCTCAAAATCTCCGTCGTCGATAATCTGGTAACCGTTATCGGAGAAGAATGCATTCATATTATCGAAATAACCATTTCCGCCATAAATATACTTCAGGTCGTAGCCATGCTGCTTAAAGATGCGCCCGATAGAAAACAGATTTTCACTGTTTGGTCGTTTAATAACACTCTGCCCGGGTTTTGGCGGCGCTCCCAAGGTCACAGCTTCAAGACCATAAATTGTGCGGGTACCTATAGCATACAAATTATTGAAAAACAACGAACTGTCGGCCAAAGCATCCAGACTGGGTGTTAATTTACCCAATTTGCTTCCTTTGTAACTCAAAAATTCGCCACTCAAACTTTCGACCGTAATAAAAACCACATTGTACTTTTTTTCATCACCCTGATTGGTGATTTTCCGGGTTATATCGAATGTTTCGTTACTCAGGTATTCGCTGTTAGTAGTTTTCAGCATACCATGCAACTGCCTGAAATTCTCTTCGTTTGGCCGGGTGGCGTAAAAAGTCTCATAATCGAGTTCGTTATTCAGGAAAGCAGCAAAAAGCGAGTGAATTCCGTTTTTAGCCAACTCGTTGTTATAACGATTCGCTGTAATTTCAACAGTTGTATTTTTAATCAGGAGAAACGAAATAACGGGCAGGCAAAGCAAAACGAATCCAGTTTTCAGCCTGCTCTTCAGGTTGGTTTTTGCAGCCAACAAATCCACTAAAAGCTTCTTCTTTACAACAAAAGCTGTAAGAGCAATGTCAATAGCAAGTATTCCTGAAATCAGCAAAGGAAGCGGGTAAGACTCTTTGATATTGCCTAAAACCTCGGTGGTGTAAACCAGGTAATCGACTGCAATAAAATTATACCTGACACCAAATTCCTCCCAGAAAAAGTATTCGGAAACGCCATTGAACAACAGAATATAAAAGGTAATAAAGTAGCTTGTGTAGGCAAGAAAACGATGAACCCGTGAATTAAAAACCTTGTCGGGAACAAACATCTGGAAAAGCACAAACGGGATCATGAAATACGAAAAAGCAACTGTATCCATGAACAATCCGGCGCCGTATGACCAAATGATGTAAAAAGGATTAAAACTGATGTCGGTAAACGACATTAAAAATAAAACAGTTCTGCTGACCAGCGAAATAGAAACAAAGACAAAGTAGAGCAATAAAATACCTCCAAAACGGGATTGAAGGGCTTTCCGTAGGTTTAGAACGTTCATTATTTCAGTTTTTTGCATTAAATATTTGTGCCAGAAAATCAATTTTTTAACTACTCGCGCAAATATAGAATAATTCTAATTGTGAAAACTTGAACAACCGGTTGCAGGCATGAATATTCAGCTTCACCTTCTGAAATTTTTGTTAAAACTCGCTCCGGATGCGAATTGCTGACTCTAAATTATCTGTTAATCCTTGCGGATTGACTATATTTGTTTCCGTTTAAAACGGTAACGTTTTATCTGAATCTATTTTTATTTATCACTCATTTACAGCATAGTAAAATGTCTAAATTCACTTACCAAAAACCATTCCCGATAAAGAAAGATACCACAACGTATCGTCTTTTAACTAAAGATTTTGTTTCGACTGTTGAATTTGATGGTCGTAAAATTTTAAAAGTTGCTCCTGAAGGACTTGAACTTCTGGCTAAAGAAGCTTTTGCCGATGTTTCGTTCTACCTGCGTGCCGCTCACCTCGAAAAACTGGCAAAAATTCTGCAGGATCCCGAAGCTACTGATAACGACCGTTTTGTTGCATACACCATGCTTCTGAACCAGGTAGTTTCTGCCGAAGGCGAACTTCCAACCTGTCAGGATACCGGAACTGCCATTGTAATGGGTAAAAAGGGCGAAGACGTTTATACAGGAGCCAATGATGCCGAGCATCTTTCAAAAGGAATTTTTGACACGTATCAGGATCGCAACCTGCGTTATTCTCAGGTCGTTCCGTTCAATATGTTCGACGAAAAAAATACAGGAAACAACCTTCCTGCTCAAATCGATATTTACGCCGAAAAAGGAAATTCATACGAATTTCTGTTCATTACCAAAGGTGGTGGTTCGGGCAACAAAACATACTTGTATCAGCAAACCAAATCGTTGCTGACCGAAGAAAACCTGACCAAATTCGTCAAGGATAAAATTATGGATTTAGGTACGTCGGCTTGTCCACCGTACCATTTGGCTTTTGTTGTTGGCGGAACTTCGGCTGAAGCCAATCTGGCCACCGTAAAAAAAGCTTCGGCTGGTTACCTCGATCATCTTCCAACCGAAGGAAATGAAGGCGGACAAGCTTTCCGCGATCTGGAATGGGAAGCCAAAATTGAAAAGATTGCCCAGGAATGTGGTTTAGGAGCACAGTTTGGTGGTAAATATTTTGTGCACGACGTGCGCGTAATCCGTTTGCCACGCCACGCGGCTTCATGTCCGGTGGGTTTGGGTGTTAGTTGCTCGGCCGACCGTAACATCAAAGCAAAAATTACAGAAGACGGAATTTTCCTCGAAGAACTGGAAAAGAATCCGGCTCGTTTCCTTCCTGCTCAGGCTCCGGGAATGACTCCGGCTGTTGACATCGATCTCGATCAGCCAATGGAAGATGTTCTGAAAAAATTATCACAATACCCGATAAAAACCCGACTGAATCTTTCTGGAACTTTGATTGTAGCCCGCGACATGGCTCACCTTCGCCTGAAAGAAATGCTCGATGCCGGACAGCCAATGCCTGAATACCTGAAACGCTACCCGGTTTACTACGCCGGACCAGCTAAAACGCCAAAAGGAATGGCATCAGGAAGTTTTGGCCCGACAACTGCCGGACGTATGGACCCATATGTTGATTTCTTTATGAGTCTGGGCGGATCGAAAATTATGGTTGCCAAAGGAAACCGCAGTCAGGCGGTTACTGATGCCTGCAAGAAATGGGGTGGATTCTACCTCGGATCGATTGGCGGACCGGCAGCTATTCTGGCCAAAGAAAGTATTAAATCGAGCGAAGTAATTGACATGGAAGAACTTGGAATGGAAGCGATTCGCAAAATCCGTATTGAAAACTTCCCTGCATTTATCATTGTTGACGATAAAGGAAACGACTTTTTCAAACAACTCTAGCCATTTTGCCACAAAGGCGCGAAGACACGAAAGAATAATTCAATCTTTTGTCGATATAGGAATGAGCGGATGATTAAAAGTCATCCGCTCAATTTTTTTACATATCTTGAACACGGAAAACATTAAACTACTGAGCACTCAATATTCTCTGTGGTTGTAAAAATTTTGTTATGGATTTAGTCAACCTTCAAAACACCAATATCGAGTTTTTCCTGAATAGGGAAGACATTATTCAGGAAACCGCTCAACAAATCATGAAAGACTTTGGCATGTTTGGCATCGAGATTACCTTTTCAGGAGATGTTGAAAATGCTTATCATGAATTGCACGGGCAACTGATTAACCAGATCAGTATTTATCTCGATCGTGATTATAGCCGACTCATGGCTGTTTTATACCAGGTTGACATTACCGAGCGCGAAATCGCCAAGGCGCATCAGGACTTACCTCACTACAACGATCTGGAAATACTTGCACATCAGGTAATTTTCAGGGATTTGAAGAAGGTTTTGTTCAGGAGATATTACAAATCGAAAGCGGAGGAATAACCGATTTTTAGACTGTGTCAGAAATTTTTAAAAAGAATGATGATGATGGAGCCAACAATCATTATGGCTGAACCAATCAGTTTCTTGCGAATGCCCATTTCCCTAAAAATCCGGTGACCAAGTAGTACACTCACGATTGCAGATAATTGAAAGAGCGACAAAGCATAACCCACAGGCATATGATCGAACGTATAATTGGTTGTAAATTGCATCGTTCCAACGCAGGCCACCAACAGCATATATTTGCCAATATTTGAATGTGTTACACGCTTTATTTCAGTTTTTAAATTCACGTTATAAATAAATAAGAGCAGCAGGGAAAACAGGGCTCCAAACCAGCACCAGCTTACAAATGCCAGGGTTGCCGATGAACTCAGGATTACTTTCTTGATGAAAACGGCTTCAATCGCTGTCAATATCATGGCCCAAATTCGGAATTGAATTTCCTGACGTTTAAGCAAAGCCCACGAAAAACGTTCTTCCGTCGTGTCCAAAACAAAATAGCTGCCGTAAACAATCAATCCAATTCCAAGAATACCCCACACATTGGGGATTTCATGCAACAGAAAAATACCGACAACGATGCCAACCACCGATTTGTAAGAGTTAATTGGCCCCAAAACTGACAAATCGCCTTTCTGAAGCGCTTTAACTAGAAAACCGTTTCCCACAGCGCCGGCAATTCCCACCAAAACCGAATAAAACCAAAATTGTCTGGGCAGGTCGCTCCAATTAACCTTCAGCACCAGAAACACACATAAAAAAGAGAGTAGGAGATACGTGAGGAAATTGACGAGCAGCGGGTGATTCATTTTCGCAGTAAGTTGCTTTTGAAAAACATTTCCAAAAGGATTCGAAAAGATTCGTAATACAACTGCTGCTGAAGTTAATAAAGTCTCAATCATTATTTGTTTCCGGCCACTGATGAACCTTGAGACTTCAAAAGTACATCTTTCTCCAAAGCGTCAATCATTTCTGTTGCTTTATGAACCACTTTTCGAATCATGCCATTTTAGAATAAAGACTTTTGTCTTTGTGAACCTTCGTGTTTTAGTGTCCTTGTGGCAAGAAGAAGCACTAAGAAATTCGCCAACAAATCCTTTTTGAGTATGAAAGCAGTCTTTAAATGACATTCATTGACTTTAACTTCCGCTCCAGCTGATTGGGGTTTTCAAACCGAATGGCATACATGCCAATTTCGCGGGCTGCATTTACATTTTTCTCGTTGTCGTCGATAAAAATAGTATTCTCAGCGGAGACATCATATCTGTCAATCAATACATTAAATATCTGTTTATCAGGCTTAATCAGTTTTTCTTCTCCAGAAACAACGATGCCGTCAAATTCGCTAAAGAAAGGGAATCGGGCAAATGCAACCGCTATTGTTTCGGCCGACCAGTTGGTCAATCCATAAATTTTATATTTCTCTTTTAGCTGGTACAGCAACGAAACAGTTTCGGGAATGTCACTTTTAAGCATCACTTCCCACTTGTCATAAAACAGCTGAATCATCGTATGAAAATCCGGGTATTTCTCCTGAAGCAAACGGGTTCCTTCCGATAACGGCCGCCCCCGGTCTTGTTCCAGATTCCATTCTTCGGTACATACGTGATGAAGAAAGTACTCCATTTCCTGCTCATTATCAAAATAGTCGCGGTAAAGATGCCGTGGATTCCAATCGACCAGTACGCCGCCAAAATCAAAAATTATATTTTCTATTTTCATAAAAGGTTTCCTGAGATAAAATGAACATCAAATCCTGAATTATTGTCTTTTATTTTTTTGATAAATATAACGAACTTACAACTCATCAGAGACAGATTAATCAAAAAAGGTTAAAAATGATGAAATTTGAGGAAATCGGGAATTTCCTTTTTCTGATCTCCCCGGAATAAGCCTATCTTTAAAACCTATTTCTGAATTTATGGCTTTACGGCGCGCCTTTATTGTTTTTCTGCTTCTGTTAAATGGGTTAATGGTTTTTCCCCAACAGAAATTTACGTTGAGCGGAACAATCACCGATGCCTCGAGCGGCGAAGACCTGATTGGTGCTGCTGTTTCAATTCAGAACCATAACTTCACTGCCGTAAGCAATTCGTACGGGTTTTATTCAATCTCGATTCCTGAAGGCGATTATATCGTTCATATCAACCAGATGGGATACGCAAAACAGGAAATTCCGGTAAAACTTCATTCAACCCAGCTAATTAACTTCAAACTGGAAGCAATCAACTATCAACTTGAGGATGTTGAAGTTACAGGCAACCGTGGCGACAGAAACATTACTTCGCTTGAAATGGGAAATGTGAAAATCAATCCCAGACAAATTGAAAATATTCCGGTGTTGTTTGGCGAGCGCGATCTGATAAAAACCATGCAGTTGATGCCAGGTATAAAACAGGCAGGCGAGGGAAATGCCGGTTTTTATGTTCGCGGTGGCGGAATTGACCAAAACCTGATTTTACTCGATGAGGCCCCGGTGTACAATGCCTCTCATTTGCTGGGATTTTTCTCTGTATTTAATTCGGAAGCCATCCGTGACGCTAATATGCTAAAAGGATCAATTCCAGCCGAATACGGTGGGCGAGCATCATCGGTACTCGACATCCGGATGAAAGAAGGCAACATGAAAGACTACCAAACAACCGGAAATGTTGGATTAATCTCGTCGAGCCTGAGTTTTGAGGGACCTTTCAAAAAAGATGAAAGTTCGTTTATGATCAGCGGTCGCCGCACCTATGCCGATATGTTTCTGCAATTTGCACCTGATAAAGATATCCGAGATGCCCAATTGTATTTTTATGATCTGAATATGAAAACCAATTTCAAATTGGATCAGAAAAACCGTTTATTCATTTCAGGTTATCTGGGTCGCGACAAATTCAGAATGGAGGACCAGTTTGGCTTCGACTGGGGCAGCAAAACTGCCACTGTACGGCTAAACCACACTTTTTCGGAAAAGCTGTTCTCGAACAGTTCGCTTATTTTCAGCAACTATTCATATCAAATCGACTTATCGGGCGACAACGAAGTTATTATGGGTTCGCACATTCAGGATTTTAACCTGAAACAGGATTTCAGCTGGTATCGCAATGTGCGCAACACCCTTAAATTTGGCGCCAACCTGATTATTCATAAAATTGTTCCGGGCGAAATTGATGCTGCGCCGGGAAGTATTTATAACTCGCTGGAAGTTAGGCCACGCCGGGCCTTTGAAGGAGCTTTATATATTTCGAACACGCAACAGATAAGTTCGCGATTCAATATTTATTACGGTTTGCGGCTGGTGGCTTTTGTTAATGTTGGCCCGGGCGATTTTTACCGGTTCGACTCCAACGGAAATGTGACGCAATTAATTAGTTACGACCATTTTAAATGGGTAAAAACTCAGGGTGGTCCCGAACCGCGACTCATGCTGAATTATATGATTGATAATCAATCATCGGTGAAAGCGTCATATAACCGAAATTACCAGTTTATTCATTTGCTGTCGAACTCAACGGCATCGACCCCAACCGATGTGTGGCTCCCCAGCAGCGACAACGTAAAGCCTCAGATTGCCGATCAATGGGCTGTTGGATATTTCAGAAACCTGAAAAAGAACCTGTTTGAAACATCAGTTGAAATTTATTATAAAAACCTGCAAAACCAGATTGATTACCGGAATGGAGCCGACCTCGTTTTTAATTCGACAGTTGAAGCTGAACTTGTATTTGGCCGCGGATGGGCTTATGGCGCGGAGTTTTTAGTCAAGAAAAATTACGGGAAGCTAACCGGGTGGCTCGGTTACACTTTGTCGAAAACAATGCGGCAGTTTGATCAGATCAACAATGGGAATCCCTTTCCCGCCCGACAAGACAGACGACACGATATTTCAATTGTTGTTCAGTATAATTTCAGCCGGAAATTAATTGCATCGGCAACATGGGTGTATAATACCGGAAATGCTGTAACTTTCCCCAATGGCAAATACACGATCGACGGAAAAACAGTAGGGTATTATACCCAGCGAAACGGATATCGGATGCCCGACTATCACCGGCTTGATCTGGGATTAACCTGGATCAAAAAACAAACGGCGCGATTTGAATCGAGCTGGAACTTTTCTGTTTACAATGCATATGGTCGCGAGAACGCTTATTTTATATCTTTCAGGCAGAATGAAGAAAATCCGGAACAGACCGAAGCAGTGCAAATCTCACTGTTTAAGTTCATTCCGTCAGTAAGTTATAAATTCAAATTTTAACGGGTCTTGAATAAATTTTTGGTCATATCGGTAATTCTTATCATCAGTTTTATTTTTTCGGCCTGCGAAAAAGTAATTGAAATTAATTTGGCCGATGCAAAGCCGGTTATTGTTATTGAAGCAACAATTACTAACGGCAAGGAACCTTTTACCGTTCTGATTTCGAAGACTTCGCCCTATTTCGGAACATTAAAAAAGGAGCTTGTTTCGGGTGCGAGAGTGAGTTTGCGCAGCGATAACGGCAAGCCCAGATATTTTACCGAACAGTCGCCCGGAATTTATAAAATGGAGAAAATTACCGCCTTTGTAAATAACTGGTTTATTGTTGATGTTGATTATGACGGAGTTACATACAGCGCCCGCTCGTACCTGCACGCACAGGTCCCAATTGTTGATGTTACTATTTCGCATTTCGATGGGTTGGGATTTTTTGACAGTGGGTATAAAATCAACTGCTTTATTCGCGATCCGGCAAACATCGAAAATTTTTACCGCATCAAAGTTTATATTGAAGGAAAGGCTGTTAACAACGATGGTGAAATTGACCTTTATTCGGATAAATTATTCGATGGAAAAGTGATTGGCCTTGTACAACATTCGTCAACTGTATTCCAGGAAACCGATGTGGTTACCGTTGAACTTCAAGCTATTGACCAGGCTGCATATGATTATTTTTCGACACTAGAGAATATAACCGGAATCGAAATGATTCAATCAGCCTCGCCGGCTAATCCAATCAGCAATTTCAGTAATGGCGCTTTGGGTTATTTTTCAGCATATTCGGTCGATCGTAAGACTGTAGTTATTAAAGACTACCTTAAAAAGTAGTTTTAAAGGCTTGCGTAACTGTATTTTTTGACATTTCTTTATCCTTATTTCTAATATCTGAAAGCTTTGAAAATTGTAATATTGGATGGATTTGCCCTGAATCCGGGCGATCTGTCGTGGGACAGCATAGAAAATTTGGGTGAGTGCACTTTTTACGACCGAACAAGTCCGGCAGAAGTTTTTGAACGAGCCATTAGTGCCGATGCCCTGATAACCAATAAAGTAGTAATCAGCAAAGCTTTAATCGATCAGTTGCCTCAGCTAAAGTATATTGGTGTTACTGCAACCGGGTACAATGTAGTTGATATTCAGGCCGCTGTTGAGCGCAATATAACTGTTACCAATATTCCGGCGTACAGCACCGATTCGGTTGCCCAGCTGGTATTTTCGCACATACTGAATGTTGCAAACCGTGTTGAATTACATGCCACATCGGTAAGAAATGGGGAATGGACAAAAAGCCCTGATTTTTCGTATTCAAAAAGCCCTCAGGTTGAACTCACCGGAAAGACTCTTGGAATTGTTGGATATGGGCAAATTGGCCAAAAAGTTGCTAAAATCGGACAAGCCTTTGGAATGAAGGTGATATTTCAGAACAGATCGGAAAAAACGAATTTACCTTTAGGAATTGTTCAAAAAAAGCTTGCTGAAGTATTTGCTGAAAGCGATTTTATAAGCCTGAACTGCCCTCTGACAGCTGAAAATAAAGAATTTGCGAACAGTGCTTTGCTCAATAAAATGAAGCCAACCGCTGTTCTGATAAATACCGGCAGAGGAGGATTAATTAATGAACAGGATTTGGCAGATGCACTGAATTCAGGACGAATAGCAGCTGCCTGCCTCGATGTACTTTCAACTGAACCTCCGGCTGGAGATAATCCGCTGATTACAGCCAAAAATTGCTTTATAACTCCTCATATTGCCTGGGCAACATTTGAAGCCCGCCAACGTTTGTTAGGTATTACCGTCGATAACCTGAGAAGCTTTATAGCCGGTACACCGCAAAATGTAATAAAGCAATAAGTTATTGGTTATTAGGCAACCCCTTCACCACGGTTATCGTAGATAATGGTAGTTTAAACAATTAAAATCAGGCAATATGAAGACGATCAGTTTGCTTGCTATCATTACTCTCTTTTGCGGGTTAGCAGCTTTCAGTCAACCCGACAAAAAAGAAGCAAAAGCCAGACAACGACTTGAAATGGCTCAACTTATTGAAAGTGGTCATTTTCGTTTTGTGGCTCTCTCTGCCAATTCCGACCTGGGTAATTTCAACAATTTATCGGCTACATACGATGTGGTTTTTGAGAACCAGCACATTAAAGCATTTTTACCCTATTTCGGGAGGGCGTTTACAGCTCCGTACGGAAGCAACAAAGGTGGTGTCAAGTTCGATCAGAAAGCTAAAAAAATCGAGCGCAAATTTAACGAGAGAAAGAAAATGTATTCGATTTTTGCTGAAGTGAAAGACGATGATGACTCGTATAGCATTCATTTAACTGCAGGATTGGATGGGTACGCCGACTTAAAAATTAATTTTATCAACCGTCAATGGATCAGTTACTACGGAACGATCGAAAAGCCTGAAGAAGGTACAAAATAGATTGTTTATTTGTAGATTTTGAAACCGGAAAAATGAAAAATTTCGGAGTTTGAACAGGATAAAAGAAAAAGGACCAGAAATTCTGGTCCCTTATTTTTTTATTTAAAAGCCAACCCCTGGGGCAGCACATTTATATATAATTAAATTTCTTATTCTTCATCAAATTGATCGTCGCTGTATTTGTAATTTGTTTCATCAAGACTTTCATCCGAGTAATCGTCATAAATAGATAATCTTCGTTTAGAGCTCTTGTCCTTATGAATTTTGGCGCTTTTTAAGGAATCGCCATCAGATTTCAAAGGATCAATACCTTTTTTAGTAATTTTCAGATTCTTGTTTGTTTTCATCGCGAAAAATCTAAAAGTTTGATAATTAAAGTTTTAAAAGTTAGTAAAATTTATTTATATCCGTTTGTTAAACTATGAAAAAAATAAATACATCCAAATATTTCAAACTGAAAAATATGGCCTATTTTTTTTGACTTCCTGATAATCTGATTATTATGCTTTATGAACAGTAATGTAATTAAATACGATAATTTGCGTTTAAATGTTATTGATAGATCTAAAAAAAATCTCGTAGTTTTAAAACTGATTTAGCAAGCTTAAAATGAAAGTCTGGTGTACATTCTTTTTCGCAGTATTTTATTTGTTTGCCTCGGGGCAGGGGAATTCTCCAACCGATAAAAGAGTGATGAAACTTTTCGAACAGGCAAAAATTGCTTACGAAGGCCGACAAATCAATAAATCACTTGATCTGTTAAATGAGTTGTTATCTGTAAATCCAAAGTTTCTGGATGCATATCTCCTTCAATCAGACATTTACCAGGACATCGATTCGGTTGCGCTCCAAATAAAAGCGTTTGAAGCCGCACTTAAAATTGCGCCTGATAAAAATTCAAAATTATATTATCTCCTCGGGCGGGCATATTATCGGTCGGGTAAATATCAAGATGCCTGCAATGCTTATCAGAACTACCTCAAACGTATCGAGAAAGAAACTCCGCTTGTCAAAAAAGCCAGTCAAAGTTTGGATAAATGCCGCGAAGCCATAAAACTGGCCGATCATCCTGTTCCTTTTCAGTTGGTAAACCTTGGCGACAACGTAAATTCTGAAGACGACGAATACTGGCCCAGCATTACTGTTGATGGGAAAACACTCATTTTTACGCGGCTTGTTGGTTCTAAAGCAAGTTCGTCGCAACAACGCACCATGGCGCAGGAAGATTTTTATACATCCAATTTGATTGATACGGTTTGGCAGCCTTCATCTCCGCTGTCGTCAATCAATACGATTTATAATGAAGGCGCACAAACAATCTCGACGGATGGGAAACTGCTCTTTTTTGCCGCCTGTACCCGAAACGACGGACACGGAAGTTGTGATATTTATTTTTCAAGAAATAAAGCTGGAAACTGGTCGAATCCGTTGAATGCCGGAACTCCCGTAAATTCGCCCTCGTGGGAATCGCAACCATCCATTTCAGCCAATGGCGAATCGTTATATTTTGTGAGCAGCCGTGCAGGTGGTAAAGGAGGCATGGACATTTGGAAATGCAACCTGAAAGGATTTTCAGCCACGGGACTTCCTGTCTGGGGCAAACCGGTTAACCTTGGCGACTCAATTAATACACCCGGAAACGAGATGTCACCGTTCATTCACTCCGATGGTAAAACGCTCTATTTTGCTTCCGACTATTGGCCAGGAATGGGCGGATTCGATATTTTTTACTCGAGGCAGAAAAACGATTCTATATGGTCAACTCCGCGAAACATCGGATTTCCAATTAATTCATTTAAAGACGAACAGGGCCTGGTTGTTGATGCTTCCGGAAAAAAAGCCTATTATTCTTCCGATCGGCCCGGCTCAAAAGGAATGGATATCTATTCTTTCAAGCTGTATCAGAACGCCCGGCCAACACCTGTCTCGTACATCAAAGGTAAAGTTGTTGACGAAGATACCGGAGCGCCCGTTTGTGCCAAAGTTGAACTTACTGATTTGGAAAACTCTAAATCGGTTATCCGGGGCGAATCGTGCTGGGAAAAAGGCGAATTCCTGATGTGCCTGCCCTTGGGAAAAGAATATGCTTTTAACGTATCGAGAGAAGGTTATTTATTTTATTCCGACAACTTCCAGCTGAAAGAAAAGAAGGAAATTATCGATCCGTACATTCTCGAAATCAAGATGAAAAAGATTAAAGTGGGAGGGGCTGTTGTTCTCCGAAACGTATTCTTCGAAACCGGTTCGTATCGGTTATTGCCTGAATCGATTGTTGAGCTTGAGAAATTAATTGATTTTTTGAAACTTAACCCTACTGTAGTTATTGAAATTGAAGGCCATACCGACAATGTTGGCAGCGAACAGATGAACCAAAAACTCTCGGAATCAAGAGCTAGAGAGGTTTATAATTACCTGGCGGATAAGGAAATTGATGAAAAACGAATGCAATACAAAGGTTACGGACTATCGAAACCTGTAAGCACAAATGATACTCCTGAGGGCAGGGCCTTGAACCGGAGAACGGAATTTGTCATCATTAAAAAATAGCAGTTCTTTCGGCCCTATTTTAGTCCGTTGAGTCTGAAACATTCAGAATAAGCCTTGTCGATAACAAGTATATGATGATCGATCCAATCTTTCAGGAAGTTAAGTAACTCGAACGAAAGAGTAATCTTTCCCGAATGCAAATCAGATTTCAGAATACATATTTTATCCTTAAATTTCTGATGTTCAATCACATGATCAGATAATCCGATATAATTGAACCGATGAAAAAAGAATTCTTCTTTCTGAAAATGAATGGCAGCATATTTTTCCAGTTCATGAATTATATCAGCAGCAATTTCATTTGCCTGACCCTTTTTCATCGCATCGAGTAAACGCCCCATGATGCTGAGAATTTCTTTATGCTGATTGTCAATTGAAAGAACACCTACGCTATACTTTTCATCCCATTCAAACATAAAATCCGGTTTGTGCTTTAGTTATTTTGTAAAAATAATCTGTCTTTCGTTAAAAACCGATAATAACAGAAAATTATTCACACAATTATATATCAAAGCTCAAATAATCCAGATTAAAAGGTGTCATTTGGTAAACGTAATAATTTAACCAATTGGAAATAAGCAAGTTTGCATGACCACGCCAACGCATAATTGGTTCCTTGCTGGGATCGTTCTCCGGATAATAGTTAACGGGTATTTCAATCGGCAACTTCTTCTTCAAATCGCGTTTATATTCCGTATCCAAAGTATATCGCGAATATTCCGAATGTCCGGTAATAAAGAACTGACGGCCATCGTAGGTCATCACCATATTTACACCCGATTCGTCGGATTTCGAAATGACATTTAACTCATTGGTTTTCAGAATGTCTTTCTCCAACACTTCGGTGTGGCGCGAATGCGGAACAAAATATTCATCGTCAAATCCTCTGAAAATTGGCAAAGTATCATTCAAATTCCGGTGCTTAAATACGCCAAACATTTTTTTGTCCAACAGGTATTTCGGTACGCCATAGAAATGATATAATCCGGCCTGCGCAGCCCAGCAAATAAACAACGTTGAAGTAACATGAGATCTGGACCAGTTAAATATCTCAGTCAGCTCTTTCCAGTAGGTCACTTCCTCAAAAGGAAGCATTTCAACCGGAGCCCCGGTAATAATCATCCCATCGTAATTCCAGTTTTTCAACTCATCAAAAGTCTTGTAAAACGCCTTCATGTGTTCTTCAGGCGTATTTTTCGACTCATGACCTTTCATCCTGAGAAACTCAACTTCCACCTGAAGCGGACTGTTTGACAGTAACCGGATTAAATCTGTTTCTGTAGTTATTTTTATGGGCATCAGGTTGAGAATAATAATCTTAAGCGGACGAATATCCTGGTGTGCTGCCCTCGACTCATCCATGATAAAGATATTCTCCTTCTGAAGCAACTCTATTGCCGGTAATTGATCTGGAACATTAATTGGCATAATATCAGTAATTTATAAGTATATAATTCCTGAATTTCAGTTCTTGCTGAAACTCAGGAATTGGGTTTGTAAAACTACGCAATTTGATTCAAGGCCTGCTCGAAGTCGGCAATTATGTCGTCGATATGCTCGAGGCCAACTGAAACACGCAATGAACTTGGATAAACTCCAGCTGCAAGTTGTGCTTCCTCAGAAAGCTGCTGATGCGTTGTGGCTGAAGGTTGTATGATCAGCGTTTTGGCATCGCCAACATTGGCCAGATGGCTTACCAGTTTCAGGCTGTCAACCACTTTTATGGCTGCATCTTTATCGCCTTTAACTTCGAATGAAAGTACACCTCCGGCACCTTTGGTCAGGTATTTCTGTGCAAGTTTGTACGACGGACTACTTTCCAATCCGGGGTAATTCACACTGGCAACTTTGGGATGTTTTTCCAGCCATTTGGCCAGAGCCAATGTATTTTGAATGTGACGCTCCATGCGCAATGAAAGCGTTTCGAGCCCCTGAACCAGCAGGAATGAGTTAAACGGACTTTGAGATGGGCCAATGTCGCGCAAACCTTCAACACGTGCTTTAATGATGAAAGCAATGTTTCCGAATGGTCCGTCAAAATTGAAAATATCCCAGTATTTCAGGCCATGATAGCCTTCTGATGGCTCAGTAAATCTAGGGAATTTACCATTTCCCCAGTTGAAATTTCCGGCATCAACAATCACTCCGCCAATGCTGGTTCCGTGGCCACCGATCCACTTGGTAGCCGACTCAACTACAATGTTGGCTCCGTGATCAATCGGACGAATGAGGTAACCACCAGCACCAAACGTATTATCAACAATAAAGGGAATATCGTATTTCTTTGCCAGGGCTCCAAAAGCATCAAAATCGGGAATAACATACCCCGGATTTCCAATACTTTCAAGGTAAATAGCTTTTGTATTTTCATCAATCAGCTTTTCGAAAGCTTCAATGGTTAAGTCTTCGGCCAAACGAGCTTCGATGCCCAGTTTTTTGAATGTGACCGTAAATTGGTTGTATGAGCCACCATAAAGGAAAGGAGAGCTTACAAAATTGTCGCCAATGCCCATGATGTTGGTGAAGGTTAAAAACTGCGCAGAATGGCCCGAAGCCACACCCAGAGCAGCCACTCCTCCTTCAAGTGCTGCCATTCGTTGCTCAAACACATCGGTAGTGGGGTTCATAATGCGAGTATAAATGTTACCGAATTCTTTCAAGGCAAAAAGATTTGCAGCGTGATCGGCATTGTTAAAAACATACGATGATGTTTGATAAATAGGCAAGGCCCTTGAGTTTGTGGTTGGGTCCGCCTGCTGTCCTGCATGTAACTGCAGCGTTTCAAAATGTAATTTTCTCTCAGTCATTGTGTTTTATTTTAAGGGTTAATTATATGCATTGAAAAAAATGTTATGAATCTCAGTTATTGCGAGTCTGGTATCTTTCTGGTCAACAATTAAATAACTTGATAAATCGGAAGCACCGGAACCACTCAGCAGAACATTGATTTTATACTGAGCCACTGCAGTAAATAATTTAGCCGAAACACCATGATGTTGCTGCATGCCATGCCCAACAACTGCTATCAGCGAAACCTGGTCTTCAATTACAATTTCGCTGACCGAAGTCAGCGGCAATTGTTTGCATATTTCACGGGCTTTTTCAATATCCGTTTTATTCAGAATGATGTTAATGCTTATTTGTGAGGTAATTACCGAACGAATATTAATGGCTGCCTGATGAAAGGCCGAAGTTACTTTCGCCAGAATCCCGGGTTTAAAACCAACTCCCGGGCCATTCAGCTTCAAAACAGCAATTTCTTCGGTGTGCACCACACTTTTAACCACATTGGGCGAAACAAATGATTCGGAATTAATGATGGTTGCCAGTTCCTTTCCACCATTCACCAACTTAAATACATGAATAGGAATGTGTTTGCTGATTAATGGCTCAACAATTCGCGGGTGAATGGATTGTTCGCTGAAATACGACAGTTCAGAAGCTTCGGCGTACGTCAAACGGGGAATGAGCTTCGATTCGGCAATAAATGCAGCATCCGAAGTCCTGAATTCTTTATCCAGTTCCCAGAGTTGAAGCGAAGCAGCACCAATAATACGTGTTATTCCGGCAGCCGAGTAATCGGCAGAACGTTTACCAAGCCTGGCAATTTTCCCATTCAAGGTCACTCCGTATGAACCCGGAATCAGGTTTATTCCTTGTGGCAGTTTGCTTGGAAGATCTGCCGATTCATCATACAAAATTGTTGCATTTCCATATTCTTTGGTGACTTTCAGGCCAATATCTTCCGGAAAAGCAATAGTCGAGCTGATTTGCTTGCTTGTCAGGAATAATTGAAGAATACTTGCTGTTATCCGCTCCGAATAACTGATTACCTGATCTTTAAGTGAAAGCGAAAAGTCGCCGGTAAATTCAATCCCTTTGAGCAGATTCTGAAGATTTTTCAATTCCTGTTTCAGTTTCTCGTCGGCTTCAGGCTGACCAAACAGCTTTAAACGTTCAATTACATGTTGCTGAATCTGCTCTATAATTGATTCTGAGGTTGCAGCGTTGCTTGCCAGCAATTCTATGCCCTGCTCTATAACTTGCTGTATTTCAGGAACGGCGGAAATTACTATTGTTTCATCATTTCCCGATTCGGATAAAAGACTGGCAAATGCTTCCAGTACCGGGAACTTCGATAAACTGCTTCCGCCAAATCGTACGACACAATTTGACATGGTAATAGTTTAAAATGAAAATTTGGATTAAAAAATGGATTGGGTTCAGCCTTTAAACAACATGATAAATCACACCGCCTAAAGGCTAGCGCATTATCATAGACATGGACATCAAAGAATCATTGCAACCCATTGGCTGGGACACACAGGAAGTGATATTTTTTGCAGAATGATTCATACTGACTATCGAATTTTTGATGTATGCAAACATATATAGTTTTGCAATATAGACAAAGATTTAACCAATTTGTTTAGACAAAAATGAGGTTAAATAATTGTTAACCGCCACTAAACTTTAATTTTCAGAACATTACAAATAAACATTTCCAAAAACTCGCTCAAAATTATTTGTAATAATTCGGATTAAGGTCTCCTGATCTACCTCCAAACCCTGAGCCGCCATGGCATAAATCTCAACAATGGAGATATCGCTTTCGTCGGTTTCCAGAAACAGGCGATCGGGTGGAATAGTCCTCAAAACATCATGTTTTCCTGAATCTTTTATCAAGCGCTCACCAACCGAAAAATAGAAATTGTGCCTAATCAGACTCTGCGTGATGTCCAAATTTCCGGCATAACCATGAATGATCCAGGGTAAATCCGTTTTGCTGGCTTTTTTGAATTTCATCAAATCGGAATAAGCCCTTACACAATGAATAATCAGAGGTTTACGATATTTTTCTGCTATCTCAATCTGCTGCCGGAAATATCGTTCCTGTAGTGCGAAGTCTGTTGTAATTATCCTATCAAGACCACATTCGCCAACTGCAAGCATATTTTTTTGTTTCGTAACCCACTCTATGGCCTGAAGGCATTCTTCCGGATTGACCACATCAATATCCCAGGGATGCAGCCCGGCCGAAAAAGGAGAATCCCGCTCCACTTCAAATAAATCCTGGGCAAAAACATTCAAAACCTGAATACTCAGAGCATCGTTTGCCCGATGTGTATGAATATCTATTAGCTTCATAATCATAAACTTGCCCAAATTCTGGCTAATGAAAAGCCTGGAGCTTTAATGTTTAAATCGAGAAAATAACCAAAAGGTGTTTGAGCAACCAAAAACTGAGCGTTCAACAGCCTCTTTTCCGCCTCGTCAAATAAGGTTTTCGTAAATTCGGCAGAAGCTTTCGATTCCGACAAATGCGCAAACGAGTGAAGAATAACCGAGGTGCATTCATTCTTTCGGGCTACCCATTTCAAATGGTTAACAAGCTTTTTTTCACGTGATTTAATATCATTCTCTTCATCTGTTTGTTCAACCTGAATAAAAGCCAGAATTGCTTTCGAGAAGGTTTTCCCTTCAACTGCTGATTCGGCTGATTCCAGATTTTTCTGCGCCGGTAAATAGCTGAACTCATCTACAAACATTGTTAATACCTTCATTGTTAAATGATATTATTGTTCCAAATTTAACTGCTTTTAACGGAATTTGTATATCGTCAATTTTTTATTCTAAATTTGAATACTTACACTTCAATATGAATATAATACGTAAACTTCAGTTTGTCGGTATATTATTGATGCTGTTGCCTTTTGCTGTAGCCGGGCAAATTTCGCAGGGTGGAACACCGATCCAAATTCAAAAACTAAAATCGTATTCATATAACACCGATTTGGTGGTAATGCCATCGGTTGACAATAACAAAATGAGGGAGTTATACAGCAAAACTGACGAGAATAGACTAAAGCCTTTTCGTTTTGCCCATTCATTTGAGGTGGCGTTAACTCCCAAAAATTCAGGCACCTGGTACAATACATCTGAAGTTAATGTTTGGCAGCTTCGAATTCGTTCTGTTGGAGCTTACTCATTAAATCTAATATTCGATCAATTTAATTTACCAGAGAATGCCCGTTTATTTCTGATTAGTCAGAAAACCGGCGAAATTAAAGGTGCCTATACTTCGTTCAATAATTCGGACAAGCATGTCTTTGCCATTGAGCCGGTTGAAGGCGACGAAATTCTGCTACAGTACGAAGAACCTGTAAATGTGTCGTTTCCGGGCGAATTACGCATAGCAAAAGTGGCCCACGATTATGTTGGAATTTTATATAACGATCATCGGCCACTTGGAATTTCGGGTGCATGTAACGTGAATATAAACTGCGATCTGGCCAATGGTTCGGAAAACGTTCGCGACGGAGTTTGCCGAATAATTATCGATGGAATAGAAATATGTACTGGCACGCTGATGAATAACACGGCTCAGGATGGAACGCCCTATATACTGACAGCTTTTCATTGCATAAGCTCCGATTTTAAAGCACAATCGTCTATTTTCTTGTTTAATTACGAATCACCTTATTGTGCGTCAATTGATGGAGACGTAAGCCATTCTCTGTCAGGAAGTTCACTCAAGGCATCGTTCGACAGCCTCGATTTTTCCCTGGTTCGTTTGAACAATGCGCCTCCTGATAATTATCGCCCGTATTTAGTTGGCTGGAACAGAAAGAATCTGGCTCCAACTTCTTCTATTTGCATTCATCATCCTCTGGGCGACATCAAAAAAATAGCTATTGACAACAATGCTGCAGTAACAGCCAAGTTCAACAGTAATTATTATGCCAAAGGGTTCTGGAATGTACTCCGCTGGGAATATGGTGTTACCGAAGAAGGGTCGTCTGGCGGACCACTTTTCGATCAGAACAAGCAGCTGATTGGGACACTCACCGGTGGAGCTGCCAGTTGTCCGCCCGGATTACCCACAAACGACTTTTTCGAAAAATTTGCTTTGGCCTGGGATTACCGAAAGACTACCGCAAACCAACTCAAAGCCTGGCTCGACCCTATAAACTCGGGAGTAGAAAAACTCGACGGAATGGTTTTAAACAAAGCAAAAACCACCTGCAAGCCCGCAACAAATTTCAAGGATACCGATACACATGCCATGATTCCAATTCCAAATGGAGTAACTAAAAAGGGGTATTGGAGTGGCACAAATTCATACGGGATTACCGAATTTGCCGAACAGTTTAAGTTTGCGAAGAGTTGCATCATTCAAGGTCTTTCACTCGGAATTGCCAAAGCAAAACTTAACCCACTAAATACCAGCTCGTACATTGACGTTCAGGTGTATCAGGGAACTGACAAGCCTGAAACACTGATTTATACCGAGAAATTCAACATTGCTAAGTTTTACAACGATGCAATGAATTATATTTCATTTACCACTCCGGTAAAGACTACCGGCAACTTTTTTATTTCGTACGATATTTCGAAAATGAACGCCGGAGATTCGCTGGTTGTGTATATGGCTAACCGAAAGGCAGATACAACCAATAGCTTTTTCCTGAAAAATAAGAATGTTTGGTCAACGTATAATTCGCAGAACCTTGAAGGAAACGGATCGGCTTTACTCGTTGAGCTTGTGGCCTGTAACATTGATGATACCACAACGATCGACGATTTAAAATCGACCATTACACAAGCCCGGTTTTTCCCGAATCCGGTATTTGGAAGTGAAAATCTGATTGTGGAAACTGTTGATCAGATTGATTGCCCGGAAGATATCGCTATTTATGATCTGCTTGGGAAAAAGCAAAATATATCATCCACACAAACAGCTTCTAACAAAATGAGCCTTAATTTTAACGGCAAGCGGGCTGGAATTTACTTTATTCACTTACAAGCCGGAGGCAAGAAGATTATCGGAAAGGTTTCTTACATGCCATAGCATACTAGAAAAATGATAATTAATTCGTTGCATTAAAGAATCCCGCCATTTTCAAAGGCTCGGGTGTATTCATAAAATCGGCCTTCGACGAACGGATTAAATCGGCAACTGTTTTATATGGCGGGCAGTTTCCAATGCTGATTTTCTTCTTCTGGGCATGAACTTTAGCTACAAGATCTTTAATCTTCGTAAAGTCTTCAAAAGGGATATTTCCAATACCTTTCCAGCCGGTCAATTCAGCAAAATCTAATTCAATCAAGGGCATTTTGTCCGAATCTACATTTTTGTCAATATCGCTCAAATTTCCAACCAGTCCCAGAAAACCTGGTTTGATTCCATTGATTTTATCGAGCTGAGCTTTGTCTTTAATTACAATCCGGAGTTTTCCCAGATGCGTATTTCCTTCAATTTTATAGGTAAGCATGTCCGAAAAAGGCCGCATTTCCGAAGCTAACTGTTTATAAATCTGAACCGATTGGTTTGCAAAATTCAGGATCAGAAAAATATCGCCTGAATAACCAGGAATGATTTCACCGTTATTCTTTTTATACTGACTGTAAAGAGGGTAGAGGTACGCGTCGTTTAAAGTAGGAAGCTGGTGATTGGCGCTGTCGGGCATTGAAGGCGTAACATACAGCTTTCCGTAAATATACATCACATCAGCCTGAAAGTTGATCACTCCGTTACCAATCGATTCCCACAATTCGGTCTTATTCACAAAATTCTCCGCCGATATGATTGGTTTGATATTCTTTTGCGCAAACAAAAACGGGCACATCAATAGAACAAAACCTCCGATAAGAAACGATTTCTTCATTTTTCAGATCTTAAATTGTAATAAGTAAAATTAATTTTTTCAGGGTTAAACCTGCCAGGGTTATGATTATTTTTTACAATAATTGAGTACTTTCGAATGCCTTTAATAAAAGACCAAAATGATAGCCGAAAAAGCCCGGAATATAACGCCATTCATAGTTATGGAAGTCCTTGAAAGAGCCTCAGTGCTTGAAAAGGAGGGAAAAAATATTATCCATCTGGAAGTTGGAGAACCCGATTTTGACATTCCTTCGTGTGTGCTTAAAGCCAGTGAAATTGCCATGAAACAAGGCCGCACACACTATACGCACAGTTTGGGCGATCCGGAATTACGCCAGGAAATCAGTAACATGTACCTGAAAAACTACGGAGTACATGTATCTCCCGATCAGATTATTGTTACTTCGGGTACCTCTCCGGCTATATTAATGGTACTTCAAGCACTCTGCAATCCCGACGACGAAATTATTCTGTCAGATCCGGGATATGCCTGCTATCCGAATTTTATCAGTCTGGCAGGAGCAAAAATGGTAAAAGTACCTGTGTACGAAGAAGATGGATTTCAGTACCGGCCCGAAAATATTTGTGCTGCAATTACCGAACGCACCAAAGCTATTCTGATCAACAGCCCGATGAACCCAACGGGCAACTTGCTTTCGCCTGAAACTCTTCAGGCAATAGCAAAATTTTCACCTTACATTATCTCGGACGAAATTTACCACGGACTGGTTTATGAAGGACATGCGCATTCGATTTTGGAATATACTAACAGGGCTTTTGTGCTGAACGGGTTTTCGAAACTTTATGCCATGACCGGGCTTCGTTTGGGTTATGTTATTGTTCCCGAAGAGTTTGTGCGTCCGATACAAAAACTTCAGCAAAACCTGTTTATTTGTGCCAGTTCAGTGGCTCAACGGGCCGGAATTGCTGCACTTCGCGAAGCCGATGCCGATGTTGAACACATGAAGAATATATACAACGAACGACGTAAGTATATGATTAATCGTCTTCGTTCCATGGGATTCAGAATAACTGTTGAACCAACCGGAGCATTTTATGTGTTTGTAGATGCGCGCCACCTGGCAAGTGATTCGTACAAACTTGCATTCGATATTTTGGAGAAAGCGCATGTTGGAGTGGCTCCCGGAATCGATTTTGGCGAAAATGGGGAAGGTTACCTGCGCTTTTCGTATGCCAATTCGCTTGAAAATATCATTGAAGGCTTAAACCGGTTGGAAAAATATATTCAGGAATTTAAAGGCCTGTAAACTTTTCCCAGTGTACCACATCTGAAAGCGGTTTTCTCGATTTTATAGGTAACTCTGAAGTTGTGTAACCAATAGGAATCAGGGCAATCGGCTCGATATGTGCGGGCAGGTTAAATTTCTTTCGGGTGAGCAAGGTATCAAAATTACACACCCAGCACGTACCCAATCCAAGTTCGGTTGCTTTTAAAACAAGGTGATCTATTGCAATAGCAGCATCTACGTCGGCAAAGTCTTTCCCATCAGATTTTCGTTTCCACGACTGACTGTGATCTGCACAAATCAGAATGCAAACAGGCGCTTCCTTAAACCAGTTTCGCGGATAAACCTCATGTAGTTCCGCCAGATTCTCAGTTTCAGTAATTACAATAAAATGCCAGGGCTGGTAATTTACTGCAGAAGGCGCCATTCGGGCAGCCTCGAGAATCTCAAGAATAAAATTGCGATCAACCTTTTCGCTGGTAAACGACCTGACCGAATACCGATGCCTGATTACATTGTCGAATTCCATAACAAACCGTTTTATTGTTGTGAAGCTTAATTCATTATATGCAGCCACAAACAAAACCTTCGGCCATACCATCAAGCAACTGGGCAATTGCTTCTTTTTCCCGGTCGGTATCTTTACACTCGCTGCACACTGGTAAATTAAACTGTTTATTCTTTTCCGTTAATTCCGGATCCACTGTTTTTCCGCACGCAAAGCACTGTCTGGCAAAATCTGTCATCGTTTGGGAATTTTATCGAAGTTACGATGTTACAAAGTTACGCGAATATTCCCGATTTAAGCTTCGGTTGAATCCGGTATTGGCACAATTGTTCTTCCCAAAAATTGTTTTTTCCTGATTTATTGTCAGTTATTTTCGCTGAAATGGCAATTCTGTCTGATGTTTGACCGTTTTTCCAAATGGCACGATAATCGTAAAAACCAACTCAAGATTTAAACATTATAACTACATTTGTGACTTTCGATTTTTGAACATTTAAAACCCAGATAATGGCATTTATAAATAAAATTTTAGGAGTATTTCTTGGGAACAAAGCGGACAAGGATATGGCCGAGATTGCCCCTTTGGTTGAATTAATCAAAAAAGAATACGAACGCATTAAGTTGCTTTCAGCAGACGAGCTCAGAGCCGAATCGGTCAGGCTAAAAGCATTGATTCAGGAACGTATAAAACCTGAAGAAGACCGGATTGCTGAATTGAAAGAACTTGTTGAAACTGTTGATATTCAGGAAAGTGAAAATATTTATCAGGAAATTGACAAACTCGAGGAGAAAATTGACGACAAACTTGAAGAAATCCTGAATGAAATACTTCCAATAGCATTTTCGATAGTAAAAGCTACAGCTAAACTCTTCACCGAAAATGAACGCGTAATTGTAAAAGCTGCTGATTTTGACCGTGATTTGGCAACAACCCGCGGCAGTATCTCAATAGAAGGAGAAAATGCCGTTTGGTTAAATAAATGGACAGCCGGTGGAAACATGGTTACCTGGGACATGGTTCACTACGATGTTCAGCTCATTGGGGGTATCGTACTGCACCAGGGAAAAGTTGCCGAAATGGGTACCGGTGAAGGAAAAACATTGGTTGCTACATTGGCCGTATTCCTGAATGCCTTAACCGGAAGGGGAGTTCACCTGGTTACCGTGAACGACTACCTGTCGAAACGTGACTCGGAATGGATGGGACCAATTTATGAGTTCCACGGATTAAAAGTTGATTGTATCGACAAGCATCAGCCAAACTCCGAAGGCCGCCGTAACGCCTATCTGGCTGATATTACTTATGGAACAAATAACGAATTTGGTTTCGATTACCTGCGCGATAACATGGCAATCAGCCCGCGTGACCTGGTTCAACGGAAGCATCATTATTCAATCGTTGACGAGGTTGACTCGGTTTTGATTGACGATGCCCGTACGCCGTTGATCATTTCCGGACCAGTGCCGAAAGGTGAGAATCAGAAATTTGAGGAGCTGAAACCTAAAGTTGAAAAGCTATATGCAGCTCAGAGAAACCTGGCCAATCAGTGTTTATCAGATGCCAAACGTATCCTGACGAACCCCAATTCAACCAGGGAAGAAAGAGAAGAAGGTTCAGTTTTACTTCTTCGCGCGCACAAAGGGTTACCCAAAAGCAAGCCACTTATCAAGTTCCTGAGCGAAGAAGGCATGAAAGCCATGATGACAAAAACGGAAAACTATCATATGCAGGATCACAATAAACTCATGCATTTGATTACCGATCCGTTATACTTTGTCATCGACGAAAAACAAAATTCAGTAGAATTAACCGATAAAGGTATCGACCTGATTTCGGACGATGTTGACGATCCAACCTTCTTTGTTTTGCCTGACGTTGGTTCGGAACTGGCTGAAATTGAAAGCAATAAATCGCTTACCAAAGAGCAGGTTATCGAGAAAAAAGAAGAACTGCTTACCAATTATGCAATTAAATCGGAGCGTGTTCACACCATCAACCAGTTATTGAAAGCTTACGCCATGTTCGAAAAAGACGTGGAATATGTGATCATTGACAATAAAATTAAAATCGTTGACGAACAAACCGGCCGTATTATGGAAGGCCGTCGTTATTCAGATGGTTTGCACCAGGCTATCGAAGCCAAGGAACATGTTAAAGTTGAAGCTGCAACACAAACCTTTGCAACCATTACACTTCAGAACTATTTCAGGATGTACCATAAACTCGCTGGTATGACCGGTACTGCCGAAACTGAAGCAGGTGAATTGTGGGATATCTATAAACTCGACGTGGTTGTTATTCCAACCAACCGGAAAGTTATTCGCCAGGACCGCGAAGACATCGTTTACAAAACAAAACGCGAAAAATATAATGCTGTTGTTGACGAAATTGCCGAACTCAACCGGATCGGAAGACCTGTTTTGGTTGGTACAACTTCAGTAGAAATTTCGGAATTGCTGAGCCGTTATCTGAAAATGCGCGGTATCAAGCACAACGTACTGAACGCCAAATTACATGCCCGCGAAGCTGAAATTGTTGCCGATGCTGGTATTAGTGGCATGGTTACCATTGCTACCAACATGGCTGGTCGTGGTACCGACATCAAATTAACTCCTGAAGTGAAGGCACTTGGCGGTTTGGCTATCATTGGTACCGAGCGCCACGAGTCGCGCCGCGTTGACCGCCAGTTGCGCGGTCGTTCCGGACGTCAGGGAGACCCCGGTTCATCTCAGTTCTTCGTTTCGCTTGAAGACGATTTGATGCGTTTGTTTGGCTCCGATCGTATTACCGGAATTATGGATAAAATTGGTTTGAAGGAAGGCGAAATGATTCAGCATTCCATGATTACCAAATCGATTGAACGTGCACAGAAGAAGGTAGAAGAAAACAACTTTGGTATTCGTAAACGTTTGCTTGAATACGACGATGTGATGAACTCGCAGCGCGAGGTAATCTACAAAAAACGCCGCCACGCTTTATTTGGAGAACGTGTTGAAGTTGACATCCTGAATACCATGTACGATGTTATCGACAACCTGGTCAACGAACACCAGCCGAATGGCGCATTTGATGATTTCAACCTTGAACTTATTCGCCTGATGTCGATTGAATCGCCTGTAAATGAGCAGGAATTCCAACGAATGAAAGCTGAAGACATCGTTGAAAAAACTTATCATGAAATGGTATCGGCTTATATGCGCAGAATGGATGTTATTGCCAAACAGGCCTATCCGGTAATTCGCGATGTTTACGAACAAAAATCTCATTTGTACCAGAATATTGTCGTTCCGATTTCAGATGGAATGCACATTTACCAAATCATTACCAACCTTGAAAAAGCATACAAAAATCAAGGGAAAGAGCTGGTCAAATCATTCCAGAAACAAACATTGCTGGCTACCATCGACGATGCCTGGAAAGAACAGCTTCGCGAAATGGACGACCTGAAACAATCCGTTCAGAATGCCACTTATGAGCAGAAAGATCCGCTTCTCATCTATAAATTCGAATCGTTTAACCTGTTTAAGGTGATGATTGCCAAGGTAAACAAGCAGATCGTTTCCATGCTGGCAAAAGGACACATTCCGTCAGTTGAACCACAGCAGGTACACGAAGGGCACGAACGCCGCGGACTGGATATGAGCAAATTATCGACTTCGAAATCCGATGTTCCTTCGGGAGCTCCAACGCCGGAAGATACCCGCGAACCGCAGCATGTTCAGCCAATCAGGGTCGAAAAAAGGGTAGGCCGCAACGATCCTTGCCCCTGTGGAAGTGGTAAGAAATTCAAATCGTGCCACGGTAAAGACCTGGTAGATTAAATAAATACAGGATAAGGGAGACAGGAAACCGGAAATGCTTTTCGGCCTGCGGTCTCCCTTTTCCTTTTTCCCTTTTTTCCTTATCCTTTTAATCATATTTTACAAATCAATATGGATATTCTTTCTTTCATTCACTGGAACGTCAGTCCTGAAATTTTCTCGCTTGGACCACTTCACGTCCGTTGGTATGGGTTGATGTTCGCCATCGGTTTTTTGTTCGGTTACCAACATGTCGAAAAAATGTTCAAACACGAAAACCTCAATCTGAAATGGCTTGAAAGTCTGTTCATTTACATGATTGTGGCAACTATTCTTGGAGCACGCCTCGGGCATGTTTTATTTTATGCATGGGATTATTATTCGCAACATCCGATAGAAATCTTATATGTATGGCAAGGTGGATTGGCCAGCCATGGAGGTACACTTGGAATTTTGATTGCTCTGACAATTTGGAGTAAAAAAATCTCGAAACGAAACCTTCTTTGGGTACTCGACAGGGTAGTAGTTCCTACAGCACTTGTAGCTGCTTTAATCCGTTTTGGCAACCTGATGAACTCTGAGATATATGGAGTGCAAACCACTTTGCCATGGGGATTTATATTCGAGCGTAACCAGGAAACAGTAGCCAAACATCCAACCCAGATCTATGAATCGCTGAGTTACCTGATAACTTTTGGAGTAATGCTTTATATGTACTGGAAAACCAAAGCCAAAGATTATGAAGGATTAATTTTTGGCGTATTTTTTACGATGATTTTCACAGCTCGCTTTTTCATTGAATTTATTAAGGAAGAGCAGGAAGCTTTTGAGAAGGGAATGGCGCTGAATATGGGCCAGTTATTAAGTATCCCGTTCATTATTGCGGGTATTTATCTGGCAGTTCGGGCCGTGAAAAAAGGAGTCGTAGTTTATAAAAATTAGCCGAATCCGGAAAAATTAATATGATACTATAAGCAAGAATCCCTGAAGTCAGCAGATTTCAGGGATTCTTGCTTTCTATACTTTCAGAAATATCTTTTTTTGAACCAAAAGGCCACATTCACCAAAGCTATCATTACGGGAACTTCAACCAATGGGCCAATTACTCCGGCAAATGCTTCGCCGGAATTGATGCCGAAAATAGCGATGGCTACGGCAATTGCCAATTCAAAATTGTTGCTTGCTGCGGTAAACGATAATGTTGTTGCTTGCTCGTAGGTTGCTCCAACTTTTTTGCTCATGAAAAATGAGTAGATGAACATCACAACAAAATAAATCAACAAAGGAATTGCGATTAGCACAACATCCATCGGAATTTTAACAATGTATTCGCCTTTTAACGAGAACATCACCACAATTGTAAACAACAGCGCAATGAGGGTTAACGGACTTATTTTAGGTGCAAATTTTGTTTCGTACCAAACTTTGCTTTTCACCCGAGTGAGGATGAATCTCGTTAGAAATCCTGCAATCATGGGTATTCCCAAATAGATAAATACGCTTTTTGCGATTGCGCCCATCGTTATTTGAGAAACAGTTTCGTTTACGGGTACTCCAAACCAGCCCGGCATAATTGCAATAAAAAGATAAGCGTAAACAGAAAACAGCAACACCTGAAAAACGGAGTTAAAGGCTACCAATCCGGCAGCGTATTGACGGTCGCCTTTGGCCAAATCGTTCCAAACAATCACCATAGCAATACAACGTGCAAGTCCAATCAGAATAATCCCATACATGTAAGGAAGATTGGCATTGTTCTCACCTGGGAAAAGCTTGAAAAAGGTAATGGCCAATGCAAACATCAATACAGGACCAATAATCCAGTTCTGAACTAAGGATAGGCCAAGGATTTTTGTGTTTTTAAAAACATCGCCCAACTCCTCATATTTTACTTTGGCCAAAGGCGGATACATCATTACAATCAATCCAATGGCTATGGGAATATTGGTTGTACCTGACGACATGCTGTTCCAGAATTCGGCAACGTTCGGACTGAACCACCCCATAAAAACCCCGGCAAACATGGCCAGGAAAATCCAAAGCGTTAAGTATCGGTCAAGAAATTTTAATCGTGTTTTCATGAAGATAATTTGAAAATTAGGCAATTTGAAGATTTGAAAATGAATTAATGAGACTTGGATGTACTAATGATTTTTGAAAGAATGTTAATTATTGACTGAAGCTTTTCTGATAAAAGTTGATTCTTTGGATAATTCTGTGACATTTCGCAAAGCATTAACCAATATTCGGTTTCGTCAGCTTCTTTGGCGGCAATTTTTAGTTTATGGATAAAGTCGGCTTTGCTTTCTGCATTCTGCGCTTCACGAACATTTGCCCCAATAGATGTCCCGGATTTCAGCAATTGCCTGGCGATGACATATTTTCTCTGTTCTTCCAGTAATTCCGAATATTCAACAATTTCTAATGCAAACTCAAGCGTGAGTTTAACAATCAAATTATCCTTATCATTTCTCATGATTTTTGATTTTCAAATTTTCAAATCAATTCATTTTCAAATTCTCCTGGTAAAACTTCCAGAAACCTTCCTTGATTTCGTCACGAACACGGATAAATTCACTCCAGATAAACTCGTCGGTTCCAACGGCGTGCGAAGGATCGTCGAATCCAATATGTAAGCGGTGTTTCACTTTTCCGAAGAAAGCCGGGCAGTTTTCGTTGGCCCCACCGCAAACGGTGATCACATAATCCCATTCCTGGTGCAAATACAAATCGACCGAATCGGACGTGTGGTGACTGATGTCAATGCCGATCTCTTTCATGGCGGCAACTGCCTTTTGGTTCAGTTTTCCGGATGCTTCGGTTCCTGCTGAACAAACGGTAATGTTCGGATCGAACGATTGTAAAAAACCATGTGCCATCTGGCTGCGGCAGCTGTTTCCTGTGCAAAGAATTAATACTTTCATATTTTAAATTTGAAGTTTAAACAATTTGAAGTTTTGAAAATGTGAGTGATTAGTCAATCGGGCTACTGACATTTAAAGTCGTCCGAAAGTTGAATTCCATTCAGAAAACCACCCAACAGCGTTTTCATTTCTTTCACTTTTTCAGGATCGAGGCAATAATTCATTTTTACACCTTCCACATGACCTTTTATCAGACCCGCTTCCTTCAACTCCTTCAGGTGTTGATTAACCGTAGTGCGGCTAAGCGGCAATTCGTCTGAAATATCGCCTGAAATGCAGGTTCTGGTTTGTGCCAGGAATTGAAGGATTTGCAATCGGGCAGGGTGGGCAAGCGCTTTAAAATAAACAGCCTGTCGCTGAAGCGCTTCATCGAAAAGTTCTGTTTTGGGGACTACCATAGTTTAAAAATTTAATAACGTAAACATACGACATATTTTATTACAACGTATTAATACGTCATTAAGTTTTGATTACATTATATTAGGGCTTAATCTTCCCAAACAAGCCCATCAACTTGGTTTGATATATTTCGATGATTTGTTCCTCGTTTTCACCTATAGGTTTTACAGGAATCAAATCCATTACCTTTTCAGGAGTAAGTCCGGAGTTGAATAACATTTTATTTGCGGCATCCATCGTGTGTTGTACCGATGCTTTGCTTTCATCGTCAGTTAATCCCATTTTCAGGCCCAATTTACAAAGTTCATTCCACTGAAACCAAAAATAGGTTGGAAGCATTGCCGATAAAATTGCATAAGCTTCAAGTTTTGATTCTTCAACTTCAAATGTATTTCCCAGCACCTTTAACAAATCGAAAACTTCCTTTCGGTCTGACGGATTGAAGTCTTCGGAAAAGGTAACCGGATTATAACCTTCGTTAATGTATGAAGTAGCATTGGGGATCATTCGGACAATGGCTTTTGTTTTCAGTTTTGAAGCAAATTTCTCGATAGTAATTTTTGGGGCTAGCGAAACAAACATAACATCTTCGGCTACAATATCCGATATTTTGTCCAGTGTTTCCATGATCATTGGCGGATGTAGTGCAATGAAGACAGTTTTTTGACTTGCGGTTTGCTCTAAACTTCCTGTTGTAATAAATGGGAACTGAGCTTTTAATGCGTTGAGCGTTTCGGGGTTGGTGTCAAACACAATTACCGAATGGAATTCCACTTTCTTGTTGGTAAACGCCTGAAGAAAAATTTTAGTGATACGACCACCTCCGATAAAACCAATGGATTTTGTTTTCATAGTTTTTGATTTTTTTGTTTAAAAAATGTAGTTAAACAAATATCCCACAATCATTATTCCTGTACCGACTACCCCAATAAAGGTGAATATCAGAGGAAGTTTAAGTACTTTCCGAAGTATGATCATTTCGGGTAATGAAAGACCAATCACAGACATCATAAAAGCAAGGGCGGTTCCAAGCGAGGCCCCTTTTTCAATCAGAACAGAAACTATCGGAACAATACCTGCTGCATTTGAATATAGCGGAATTCCGATTAACACAGAAAGAGGAATAGAGTACCATGCCGATTTTCCCATTAACGATGCCATAAATTCTTCAGGGACATATCCGTGTGCTCCGGCACCGACCAAAATTCCCAAGGCCACATATATCCATACTTTACCAACTATTTCTTTTACTGCACCGTAACCAAGGATTATTCGTTTAGGAAAGGTTAACTTATCTTCTTCCATTCCATTGTTTCCGAGGTGGGTTTGATATACCCAGGATTCAACCCATTTTTCAAGTTTTAGCAGACCAATAACCCACCCGGCCAGAATGGCAATAACCAAACCCGTTCCAACATAGATAGCAGCAACTTTCCATCCAAACATTCCATACAGAAGCACTATCGCAACTTCATTGATCATTGGGGCGGCAATCAGGAAAGAAAACGTCACTCCGAGCGGAACCCCCGATTCAACAAATCCCAAAAACAAAGGGATTGCAGAGCAGGAACAAAAAGGTGTGACAATTCCTAATGTAGCGGCCATCACATTGCCAGTAAAAGTCTTTTTCCCTTCAAGTGCCTTCCGTGTGCGTTCAGGAGTAAAGAATGTGCGGATGATTCCAACTAGAAAAATGATAAGGGTAAGTAACAGGATTACTTTAGGAAACTCGAATATAAAGAACCGTAAGGCTTCTGTATGATGTTCCCCTTTGACTAATCCCAACATATCATCGATAAACCAATCGGTCGTTACCTGAAGATTTTTATAAACCAAATACCAAATTGGTAAAAGTATGACTGGTAGCCAGATTGTATTTTTGTTTTGCATCTTTTCAAATAAAACTGTTCGTAAAATAACGAACGATCAAAATAAAATTTTTAAAGGAATACTCTGAGAATATAATATATACCAACTCCGATAAACAAGACAGCAATTATCCGCCTAAACCAAAGTTCGAAAGCTTTGAGTCTGTTGTAAAAAGAACCAATTCCTGAAATAGTATAAGCAAGAACCCATGCAAAGATGATTACCGGAATTCCTGTGGCGACAGCAAAAATTACGGGCAGGTACAGGCCGGAAGCACTGGAGACTGTTATGGGCACCAACATCCCAAAAAACAATACGCCGCTGTATGGGCAGAATGCCAAGGCAAAGACAACTCCCAATAGAACGACATTTCCAAAGCTCCAGTTGGTTTTGTTCTGCATCTTCGAGCTTAGCCAGTTTGTTCCGACAAAACTAATTTTGATCAAGTCAAGCATGAATAGCCCAATGATAATCAGCAACGGACCGAGAAACTTTTCACCGTATAGTTGAAAAAAGCCCGAAAACTTCAGTTTGTCGGCTCCGAAATAAATAATTAGCGGAATGATGGTATAGGTGATCGCACGGCCAAAAGTGTAAAGCAATCCATTAAAAAATACCCGGTTACGACTTTCAATATCCTTACTGATAAATCCAATGGCTGTAATATTTGTCGCCATTGGACAAGGACTGATAGCCGTCATTAAGCCCAAAATAAAAGCCGTCAGCCAGGGCATTGTGCTATTCTCCAATAAATTGGTCAGGTATTCCATTTGCTACAAATCTAAAAGACCATCCACCTTTTCCTTAATGATTGATTTCAGCTTATTGGGATTGGTTCTGGCATACAAGAAACCCTCATTGGTAATGTCAATCTTCGTTGCCCCCTTTACCAGCAAAAGAGTCTGACCCGAAACACCAAGCTTTTTAGCCATAGTTTTACCCGCTTCTTCTTCAAGGTTCAGAGCCTTAAAACTCATCTTTCCTTGTTTGACCAAATCAGGATATAGCATTTCAATATCTTGTTTGGCTTCAGCTTCAACTGTTTTACAGGTAACGCACCGCGAGGTATTGTGAAAATAATAGGCTTCAATTTTGTCTGAAGGTGAGGTTTTTGATGCCGGACTCTGTGGTTGAGCCATGCAAATAAATGGAAACAAAAGTGCAAGAATGAGAACTAATTTCATCGGTTTCATATCAGGATTTTTATTGGTTTTTCAACAACAACTCTTTTATTTCAGACACGGAAGGAACCCTTCCGCTTAAAACTAACTTTTGATTGATTACCAAGGCTGGCGTACTCATAACCCCGAAAGACATGATCTTGTAAATGTCCTCAACCTTTTCTATTTCTGCCTGAATGCCAGTTTCAGCGACTGCCTCGCGGGTTAATTTTTCCAGCGATTTACATTTTGCGCAACCTGGTCCCAATACTTTGATTTCCATTTTCTTATTTTTTGTTCGAAGTTCGTCAAATACCGAACATCGAGGTTAAATTTTTTAGATCTTCAGAAACTGTTTAAATAATTGCTGAGCTTCGGCCCAATTTTCCTTATTAATACAGTATTTGACGCGGGGAGTTTCTATTTCACCCTGAATCAGACCGGCGCTTTTCAATTCTTTCAAGTGCTGCGACAATGTTGACTTTACGATAGGTAATTCTTCACTCAGATCGCCGCTGTAACAGCAAGACTGCTTCGACAGTAATTCAAGTACATACATCCGAATTGGATGCCCCATCGCTTTGGCGTATCGGGCCACTTTTTTTTGCTCTTCTGTAATTTGTTCTTTTCCCATCTCTAGTTGTTCGTAAAAACACGAACAAAAATAAGTGTTTTTCACATGTTAGCAAATAACCCGAACAAATTTTTTAAGTAAAAACGGAAAGAAGTCATAAACATGCACCAAAATTGAATTCATTTATAAGGTATTGCTAATGTTTGTTAATTCGGTCCAAAATTTCAGTATCGGGCAAACTTCGCCACTATTTTTTGATGTATGTTTACGTCAATGTATGAAACCTTAAACTATGGTAGCCTCAAAAACCGACTTATTTAATCAGGAATTACAGGAACGCGCGAACCTGTTTAAAGCGCTGGCGCACCCGGCCCGTTTGCAAATTATTAAATACCTGGTCGAAACCCGTATTTGTCTTTCGGGCGATATTTCCGACATGTTTCCAATCTCGCGTACCACGGTAAATCAGCACATGCGCGAACTGAAGAATGCCGGACTGATCTTTTCGCACGAGAAAGACGGGAAAATTTATTATTGCCTGGAATTAGACAAAATTGCTGAATTGCATTCGGTGTTATCCGTATTTCTGGACGAGATACATCTGCCCGAAGATTTTTGCTGCGAGTGTGGCGATTTTAAGAACTCATATAATAATTGAGATGAGACTTTCAAAAGAATTCAAGGGCGAAACCCTTGGTACCTTTCTACTTGTATTATTCGGTTGCGGATCGGTTGCAGTGTCGGTTCTTTTCAATGCCCATCAGGGTTTGATGCAGATTGCCATGGTTTGGGGAATTGGCGTAACGCTTTCGATATACCTCACCCGGCATTTATCGTGTGCACACCTTAACCCAGCTGTTACGCTGGCAATGGTTATGAGCAGACGAATGCAGGCAAAAAAAATACCGGGTTACCTTACAGCACAATTTTTGGGTGCTTTTATTGCCGGATTAGCCATTTATCTGCTGTTTGGCCCTTCTATCTTGGCATTCGAAAGCGCTCATAATATAACCCGAGGTTCTGTTGAATCGATTCAAACAGCCAGGATGTTTGGAGAATATTATGCCGCACCCGGAAGCACTTCGGTTGTTTCGCTGCCCTTAGCTATTGCTACCGAAGCTTTTGGAACTTTTTTGTTAGTTCTGATGATTTTTGCGCTTACCGAAGGTTGCAATGTTGGTCGTCCAAGCGATGCACTGGCGCCATTGTTCATTGGTTTAACTGTAAGCTCAATCATTTGTCTGGTTGCACCGTTGACGCAAGCTGGTTTAAATCCGGCTCGCGACTTTGGTCCGCGCATGGTTGCCTGGATTTTTGGCTGGGGACCGGCTGCTTTTCCTGATCAAAGCGGTGGATTTTTCCTTGTTTATATTCTTGGACCACTTTTAGGGGCAGGAGCTGCCGCCGCTTTCTTCCTTTATGCCTTCGAACCAGCATCAAAGCAATTATCGGCAAAATGCAACTGCGAAGATGAGTCATGTAAAAAATAAAAAACGATTAAACGATTGATAATGAAAACAACACGATTGATACTTGTAGGAGGTTTCCTTGGAGCAGGTAAAACCACTTTGCTGTGGGAAGCTGCACATAAAGTCATGCAAAAAGGGCAAAGGGTAGGACTGATTACCAACGACCAGGCGCCTGAACTGGTTGATACAGCCATCCTTTCGCGCGACGAAGTGAAAGTGGCCGAAGTAAATGGAAGTTGTTTTTGCTGCAATTTTCCAGGGCTGATTGACGCCACCAAAAAGCTGAAAAAAGAAGCCGAGGCAGACGTAATTATTGCAGAACCGGTTGGTAGCTGTACCGACCTCTCGGCCACCATTGTGCAACCATTGAAAGAAAACCTTCGCGGTGAATTATTGGTCAGTCCGCTTACCGTTTTGGCCGATCCCATCCGTTTAACTGATATTCTGAATGGCGGAAACGCCGGATTGCATCCAAGCGCGGCCTACATTTACCGAAAACAGCTGGAAGAAAGCGATATTATCCTGATCAGCAAAAGCGATATTGTTACTCCGGAAGAGCTTAGTTTGTTGATCGAAAAAGCGAAGCTTCATTTTCCGGCTTCTGAAGTAATGATCGTTAGTTCTGTTTCAGGAGAAGGAATGGAAGAATGGCTCGAAAAAGTACAAAACAGCAACGAAGCCGGCAAACGTTTGGTTGAAGTGGATTACGATGTTTACGCTGAAGGTGAGGCCGTTCTGGGTTGGCTAAACAGCACCATCGAACTTTCGGGCAATTCGGTTGACTGGGATGCTTTTGCCCAAACGCTGATGCAAAGCCTTAGCAAACAGTTCGACGAAATGGGCGCTTCGGTTGGCCATGTAAAAATTTTGCTTGAATCGGGCGATAAATTCATCGTTTCGAACCTGACCGGGCTAAACAACACACTTACTTTTCGCCAGTCGGCCGGAACAAGCAATAGTGCGAGATTAACCATTAATGCCCGCGTTGAAATGAGTCCGGAAACCCTGGAAAACATGGTAAAAACAACACTCGACGAAATCACCGGATCAACAATCAGCAGAAAACTGGTTGCTCAGCGTTGTTTAAGTCCGGGCCGTCCAAATCCTACTTTCCGATTCGATCATATTGTATCGATTGCCTGAAAGACTCAGCGATGAAATGACTGTATTTGTGAGTTTTTAAAATATCTGATAGAAAAGACCTTCAAGAAAAACGGGGCTTTTAGTTTCAGCTAAAAGTCCCGTTTTTGCACTGGCCGGCACTAAAACTTATTGAATCCGAACCTGCTTATCAAGCCTTTCAAGTTCTTTCTTTCGAAGAGCCAACACATTGATGTAATGCTGGCAATTTTCCCGATGTTCTACTTCGCTGGCCTTTAAACCCGAATACGACTGAACCAGCCAGTCAATTGCTGCATTAATTTTGCCCTCCATCTCGCAAGCCAGAGCCATGTTAAAACTGGCCTTTACAGCAATCTTTTCATTCTTGTTTTTTGTCAGTTTATTCCAAATACCTGCTGCTTTGATCCATTCATTATTCATAGCAAATCTCTCAGCCTTAAGCATTTCCGGATTATTTGATTTATAATAAATGCGCTCAACCATTAGCCATGAAGGTATAATCTTGGAGCCGAACGACCGACCGAGATACACCGAAGAGTTATTTAAAACATTATCAACATTCTTATGAGAGGGAGACAATTGAAAATCATCATCTTCAAACGTTAATGTATCTTTTTGTTCATACCAATAGGAGAGCGAATCATCCTTTAAGGCCAAAGTCCACGAAAGCGATGCTCCATTTTCTACCCTGTTGGAATAATCACCAATGGAAAAATCGCAATGATTCAGTATAATGCATAAATCGGTGTGTATTCGTTCAAAAAAGTCCTTCAGATTAACAGTATCTTTAATTGGAGAAATATAATAAGCCGACGAATCCCTTAAATTTCTCACTTCATCGAAGTACTTTTCTTCTTTTAAGAAATCGGCTAAAGCATCGACACACTTATTCGACAACGAGGAGTGCTTGATCAGCACATCAGAAACTATTTTTGTCCCGTTTAGACGAACGAAAGGAACAGAATCATTCTCGTTAACATCTTTGTTTATAATTGCTACAGAATGAACACTTTCAGGGAAAGTAAAGATGCCGGGCTTCATTATTTCAATATTCATCGTTCGCGTCGATTCGGTCATCAGGCACGATGTCAGATTTAAGCCTAGCCCCAGAAGAATAAGCAGACATCTAACGGTTTTCATGTTGTTTATTTAGCTTATTAATCTCATTTTTTCGCTGATAAAGAACAACTGAATACTTTTTGACGGCTTCATTTACAGCCGACATAAAAATTCCGGAACTGGCGTCGGCAGCTTTACCAGCATCGCTCAGGGCCTGATCAATATCTCCGTTCATTTCACTGGCCAATGCAAGGTTATATAAGGCAACCGTTTTCCTGAGTTTGTTATTGCTTTTGCTAAACGTTTGCCAAATATCTGAGGCTTCAGTCCAGTTATTGCTTTGCGCAAGCTTTACAGCTTTCTGAAATGACGGATCACCAATCAACATAAAATTTCGGTCAACCTTAGCCCACGCCGGAAATATATGCTTTGAATAGTTTTCGCCAATCACTCCGGAAGCAAGTGAAATTGCATTCTTTTTATCCGGAATTCGTAGTTTTTTATACTGTCCGTTTTCATCAGTTTCATCCCAATACAGGGTGTCAACCTGCGAAAAGCGATCAGTAATCTTCTGTTCCCGTGCCTGATAAACACTCCAGATATTCGAAGTTATAACTTCGGCAACCGGTGCCGAATTTTCAGTGTTCAAAGTATAGAAACAAGAAAACATATCAAGTAAAATCAAAGCATCTGCACCCGTTTTTTCGCTAATAGTTTTATACCATTCCATTTTTGCCGGCCTGATTTCTTTTACCCGCATAACCGGGAAAGTATTGACCGGCAGCACAAAAACCGTATCGAACTGATTCCGGGCAATTATCCGACCGGCAAGACTATCTAAACAAGTTTTAATTGCCATACTATCAACATTGTAGCTGATTTTATCTTTGATCAAGCGGCGATTCCTGACCTGGTAGTTTTGAAGCGTATCATTCGGATATTTCAGGTTTCTCGAAATGAGTGCAACCTTCTTAATGTTTGAGGTAAAATTTAGTTCTGATGGCTTATATACTTCAATCGAAAATTTCTCAAAGCTCACGCATGAGGTCATGAGCAGTAAACAAACGAACGAAAGTAATCCTGTTTTACGCTTCATAAGTTAAATTTCTGTTTTTCAATTGTCAGTACAACAGGCAGATCGACATTCCGATCAACCTTTAATTTTTGTTCTCCAGTGCTTTTTTCCGGGCTTCAAGCCTTTTCAGATAAGTCTCTGTTTGAAACCGGTATTGCGAATAATACGATTTTACCCCATACTCAATAGCTTTGTCTAGATCGCCATTTAATTCGCTCATCAGAGCCAGATTATACTCGGCCTTACTCCGTATTTTTTTGTTTTTTGATTTTGCCAGATCGGCCCAGTATTTTTCGGCTTGCTCATAATCGTTTTTGTTCATAAACTGCTGCCCTGGATCGTTCTTCGCACTAAATAAAAAATATCCTCTTCTTTCTGAAATCCAGGTGGGAGAGAGCTTACTGTCAACATCAAGGGCAGCCTTTATTCCGGCACTGATTATTGCCTTCTTCACCGAAGGTAACTTACCGAACAGCCGCTCCAGTGAATAGTCGTCACTTTCCCAATAAATAGTATCACTCACAGCAATTTCTTTAATCAAAGTTTTAGCTCCGGGTTTATATATTCTGAAATAGGCGCTGTACTTCAGGTCGAGAGTAGCGTTGTACGAATTCATCTGACCATTGCTTGAATCCATATAACGTTGTTCTGTAAAATCGGCCATCGTTTTTACATAGAACCGCTCAAGAACCATCAGTGCATCAGTATTAAAGTTACTACATATTTCGCTAACCTGACTACTGTTTAAGGTATCAGGAAGAAGTTCGTAAGAAAGATTTCTGCGGAAATTCCGTTCAACCGGAATGACAACATCATAACGGCCTGATTCAAACATCAGTTCGGCAAGCGCCCTTATTGTTGTATCGGCAGCCAGGCTATCGAGCACAACTTTAGAAAGCTGGTATCCGTTGCGATAAAAATACATCTGCAACGAATCTTCCCGATAATTTGCAAACTGATTATTCATGCTTCGATTCATCAGTGTAATACTCTGAATATCCGGAGACAATTCATCTTTTGCATGTTGCGTATTTTCAATTGTTATAATTGCGTAATTACTTTTACACGAAGCCAAAGCAAAACCAGCAAGAGAGAATACGATCACTTTATATATCCAGATTCTTTTGAAAAGCAACATCTTCTGATTATCAATACTTTATTAATAAATTCCCCAATATTTCCGGAAGAACCATTCCGCACCAAGCAGTAACAACAGCATGAAAAACAACACTTTCAGATTAATCCATTCCGTTTGAACCGATTGTTTATATTGCTGAGTTGTTATTTGGTTATTATTTTCAATAGCATCAAGTAATATGCCATAATTTTCGAATGCAGCAAATTGTCCGCCAGTTTGTTGGGCCAATTGATACAAAACACCGAAATCGGCCTGATTATTCTGTAACTCAACTTCGTTCCGAACAATACTAAAGCTGCCATTTTCAGCAAATTGCTGGTTTCCTAACTGTGTTTTGGCCTCGAAAGTATAATCTCCCGATTCAAGGTTTCCGGCATTTAAACTATAATAATCATTAGTCCGGTCGAATAAATAACTGAATTCCTGAGAACTGGCATTTTTAATTTGAATAGAAACGTCAGGAGTATTTACCAGTTGGTAGCTGTCGTTATACAACTCAGCTGTAAATTCAACATTATCAGTTTCCTGAAATAAAGCTGGATGATAAACATTAAAATTGTCCTCATTTTCTTTAAGTGCCAGATATTGAATCATTTTCTGAACCAATTCATCAAAAGCCTCAAAATTTCCGCTTACCTTAAAGTTGTTTAATCTCCAGCGCCACAGGCCTTCACCCACCACAAACCCAACTTTTCGGCCTTTTAAAGTACCAAATGCCATCATCGATTTGTTGGTAGGTATATTCCGGATATTTTGCAATGCCAGATTCTGAACAGTTGGGAAAAGATCAGTATTTCCAAACGGAGAAAGCAGAGGTGGCGATGAACTTATAATCTCTTTTGTGGCATCGGATAGCATAAAAAGAGAGAAATTCTCATCAAAACCTGGCTGAACTTCTTCGGTATTTTTACCTGGCACAACTTTCAATCCCAGATCTAACGAATTCAACTGCTCGAGCATCGAATTTGGTCCAACAAGAACTAAAACGGGGATATGGCTATCTTTAATCTTCGATAAAAGCTGGCTGGCAGCATTTTTTATTGAAGGAAGCTGATTTAAAACAATAAGGCTGTAACTCGAAAGGCTATCCGGAGTTACATTTCCTGTAATTACTTTAATATCATAGTTTTGAAGTTGCGACAGACTAGTGCGAATAGCACCCAAATCTGGATGAGGACCGTCGCTTAGCACTAAAATTTTCTGTTTATTTTCTAAAACCTGAATAACAAACTCATACTCATTGTTCTTCAGGTTGACTTCGCCTTCAAAAGCCCGAATCTTAATTTTATAATGCTGCATTCCGGTTTCTGAGGCTTCGAGATTTGCAAATTCAAGCTTAAAATCATCGTCTGAATTGATTGCAACCGTGCTCGAATAAACTGAATGCTGATTGTTTTCAATGTCGATGTAGGCGATTTTATTCCGGAGTTTTGAAAAATTTAACTCAATCTCGACCGGAAATCTGTTTTTCAGGAAAGCAACCTTATTTGTTTTAACGTTTCGGATTAATGCATCAACCTTACGGGTTGTATCGCCAATTCCAACAGTGTAAACGGGAAAACGGCTGCCGGAAACCAAATTCACCGGGTCTTGTCCCTGGTTATAAATCCCATCGCCCAAAATGACCAAAGCACCAATATTCTTATTAATATAATTGCCTTTCAATGTACTAATTAATTGTCCATAGTCAGAGCGACGGGCGGTTCCGGTAAATGCTTCTGTGTTTTCAACTTTCTCCCCAAACGACCAAAATTCGAGTTGGTAACCATCTGAAAACCTTTTCTTTATTGTTTCTCTAAATTGGTTAACGGATGAAGAATAGGTTTGAACTGATTGTGAATTATCGATGGCTACAGCCAATACAGGCAACTGCTTTATTTTCTTTGTATGTTCGATCAAAGGAGCCAGAAGAAGCAAAAAGACAAGCAAAAGCGAAGAAAACCGGAGACAAGCTAAGAGAACTCTCTGGGTGAATGAAAGATTTGCACTGTCTGCATTTCTGAAATATAATATAAAGCTAATACCGGCAGCCAGAACAACTGACAACACGATAAAAAGGCCGGAATATCCTGATTCAAAATTTATCTCCAAAACATGACTTTTTTAGAAAGATTCAAAATTAACAAACTTGGGCTAACAAGGCGTTTTTCTCAGTTATTTTCTGTTCAATAAATCAGGATTTCAGATTTCAAGAATAATAGAATAATTTCATTAGTTTTAAAACCACACAAGTAACGCTGAACAAAACTTCAGATAGAAACTCTATAAACTGGAAGCCATCAATTTAAGCGAATGAAAAGAGTAATTTTAATCCTTATCCTTTCTGTTTTTTGTTTGAAATTTGCGAATGCCCAATATTTTCAAACCGGGCAAGATCCTTCGCAAATAAAATGGAGACAGATTAATACCACGAATTTTCAGGTAATTTATCCACAAGAATTTGAAAAACAAGGACAAAGGATTTCATATATACTCGAAAAAGTTTATGATTATGCCGATTACTCGTTAAAGTTTCATCCCAGAAAAGTTTCAGTCATTTTGCACACCCGAACGGTCAATTCAAACGGATTACTGGCCTGGGCTCCCAAAAGAATTGAGCTTTTCACAACCCCAAATCAGCAGATTTATGCACAAGACTGGCTGGAGCAGCTGGCTTTACACGAATTCAGGCACCTTGTACAGATGGACAAAATACAAAGCGAACTTCCTGTTTTAGTGAAAATACTTTTAGGCGAGCAAGCTGCCGCTGCAGTTACCGGGATTTATCTGCCTTTGTGGTTTTTAGAAGGTGATGCGGTTGTTACAGAAACTGCACTTTCGAACAGCGGAAGGGGTAGAACAGCTTCATTCAGCATGGAATACCGTGCCCAACTACTTGAAAAAGGAAAATATTCATTCGATAAAGCTTATTTGGGATCATACAAAGATTTTGTTACCGATTACTACAAACTCGGCTATTGGCTGGTTGGAAAAAATCGGGAAAAATTTGGCCCGAATATCTGGCCTGATGCCTTGCAAAAAACTGGACGTCGCCCATTTTCAATTACTCCACTCAATTCTTCGCTGAAAACTACGACCGGGTCTTCGACAAAGCAACTCTATACCAACACGTTTGATGAACTGACGCAAGAATGGAAGCAAAGCTTATCATCCAGAATAATCGACTCTTTTTCAACAGTTTCACCAACAAAAAAAGTTTACACTGAGTATTTATATCCGAAAATCTATCACGATTCAATCATTTTTGCCTACCGTACATCAATCGACGATATTGGCAGGTTTGTGCTGATCTATCCGGATAAACGTGAGGAAGTCATATATACGCCGGGCTCAATCTTTGAAGAGTCGGTTTCGAAAACCGGTAAGCTGATTATTTGGGCCGAACGGCGAGCTGATTTAAGATGGACACATTCTGACCGATCAGTAATTCAGGTACTTGACATTGACAGCAAGCAACATCTTGAGCTAAAGCCAGAGCATAAACTCTTCAGTCCAACTATTTCTCCCGATTTAAAATCGTTTGCAGCTGTTGAAATTGATGCTGAAAATAATTTCTTTCTTTCCGTATTCGATTTAAGGACAGGAAAAAGAATATTTCAATTTAAAACAGCTGATAATCAATATTTTTTTACACCAACCTGGGACAACGAAGGGCACCAGCTATTTTTCGTAAGTCTGTCTTCGCAGGGTAAATACCTGGCTTCTCTTGATTTGAAAACAGAACACCTGGAAAAATTAACTACCACCAGTTTTGCCAACCTCCGCAATCCGGTTTATTGTAAGGATAAAATTGTATTCTCGGCCGATTTTTCAGGAATCGACAATCTTTACGAATTGGACTTAAGTACCGGAAAAATTACACAAACAGTATCTGTTCCCTTTGGAGCCAACTATCCAACCTGCTCAGAAACGAATGACAAATTGTACTTCAGCAATTATAATTCAAATGGATATCAAATTGCAGCTGTATCATTCGATAATAAAAACACGAAGATGCCTGTTGACAATATTCAATTGCAATCCAATCATTTAGCTGAGCATCTTGCTTCTCAGGAAAAAGGGCTTCCCGATTTTACGACATCTGACACTACATTCTTTGCTTCAAAAAAATACTCAAAACTTGGTCATCTATTTAACTTTCACAGCTGGGCGCCAGCATATATCGATGTAAACAGCTATGAAATCAGGCCAGGAGTATCTTTCTTCTCACAAAATAAATTGGGTACTGCCGAAACCAGGCTTGGGTATGATTATAACATCAATGATAAAACAGGTCGATACAAACTGGCTTTTAATTATTTAGGGTGGTTCCCTGAGATAACTACAGAGTTATCCATTGGTAATGAAGCATCAAACTATTATCTGATTACCAATACTTTAAATCAAAGAAACCAGGTAATACGGCAAGACACAACTATTGAACGATTAACCTGGAGAGAAATCGCTGCTGACATAAATTTACGTTTACCTTTCAATTTTTCGAAAGGCAAATACCAGAGAATTTTTTACCCCGAAGTTGAATATTCTTTGGTTAGCACTTCAAAACCAGACTCTGCATTAAAGAATTTGTATCCAGGAAATTACCAGGCATTGTCGTATCGGATTTACTGTTACAACTTGCTTCGTCAGTCAAACCAAAGTATTATGCCCAAATGGGGGCAAGTTCTTGATATAGTATATCGAAATACGCCTATGGGAAATACTGATTTAGGGACACTTTCAGGTGTTCAATCAGTTTTATACTTTCCGGGATTTGCAAAAAACGATGGATTTAGAATCTACCAGGGATTTCAAAGCAAAAAATTTTCAAATAGCAGGTATAATTTCTCTAATTTCGTTCGAACTCCCAGAGGTTTTTACAGTTACCAAAGCAACAAAATGTATTCGTTATCAGCAGATTATAAATTTCCGATCTGCTATCCTGATTTTAGTGTCGGAAAGCTAGCCTATATTAAAAGAATAAAGTCAACAGCTTTTTACGATTATGCATGGCTTTCAGTGCCAACCCGCGATAAAGATGGAGTTATATATCCCAATAGTCTGGAAATGAACATGAAATCATTGGGAGTTGAATTAACATCAGATCTTCACATCCTTCGTTTTTTTGCACCAATAGAAATAGGAGTCCGATCAATATATCGACCTGACTATCAGGATTTTCAGTTTAATATACTGTTTTCAATTGATTTTAATGGCTTTTAGTTTTATGCAGGGTAAGCAACGTAATTTCGGGATTCATCTCAACCCGGCCAGGAAAACCAATCGTTCCTAATCCAGTATTCACATAAAGCAATTGATTATCTAACTTATACAATCCTCCCCACCTTTTCTGAACCATAAACATTGGGCAGAAAACAATACCTGCAATTTTAATTCCAAACTGACCACCGTGAGTATGCCCCGATAATGTCAATGGAATGTTGGTTTGGGGTACTACAATGGCATCCCAATGAGCAGGATCATGGGTCATCAAGATCTGAAATAAGTCAGAAGGTATTTCTTTAGTAGCCATCTCTAAATCAGCATATTGTGGAAAAGGTTTATGCCCCCAGTTTTCAACACCAATCAAAGCAAAGGCAGTATCGTTAACAACAATTCGTTCCCATTTATTCAATAACAGTTTAAATCCGGAATTAGTCAAACCCATCTCAATCTGTTTTAAGTTTTCAGCTTTGCTTTTCTGATCAGGCCATTGATAGTAATCGCCGTAATCATGGTTTCCCAGGATAGCATATTTCCCATATTTGGCCTTAAATTGAGCTAAAACAGACTCAAATCCATGAATTTCTTCGCCGAAATTATTGACAATATCACCTGTAAATAGCAGTAAATCTGGTTGAAGAGCTTCAACTCCATTTAAAGTTTTATTCAAAACCTGAATATTTTTTCCAAAGCTACCAAGATGAATATCTGATAATTGAACAACTTTAAAACCTTCAAGCTGATATGGTAAATTGTCAAAATACAAATCCTGACGAACAACATTTACCTGATTGCGGCCCAACAAAATTCCATATGCAATTACTGAAGTCAAACCAAATCCAATCAATGAGGCACCAACTAAAACAATGAGCTGGTTTCGGGAACCACTAAATATGCGGATAGGAAGCGAAAAAATGGTGACCAAAGCATAAAACGACTTTGGAACCAAATTTAGAATAGAGATAGCAACTACAAAGTAAAAAAAAGTATAGTTTCTGCTGTGCCGTATCACTTCCGGATTTGAAAATGAATAAAACAGAGTTCCGAAAGCAATTAAAGCAAAACCACAATAAAGAATGTTGAGATACCTGTGTGGTTTAACAGGTAATTTTTTCATCAATGGCCAAAGACCTAAATAGGAGATGACCTCGATAAGTATAACAAGCAAGAAAAAAAAGACTAAAGCTGAAGATGGAATACCTCTCATAAAAAAAGCATTTATAAAGAAAGAAAATTACCATTTTACCATCAATATTTTAACTCGAAAGACAATTTTAACAGTTTAAACACTGAAATTACCTGATTTCAGTTAAAAGTAGAAAATTTGTAGTATCCAAAAAAACTTCATATTGTAATTATAATCAGAAACTTAGCAGGTAAATTATCTGAATTTAACTGCTTTAGATTTACCTATTTGCTGCAATCCTGGAAATTGGTAAGGATTGTAATCAGGATTTTTAGTTAAGCATTAACTGGAAGCAGAGAGAAAGCGACTGACAAAAGTAGGGTAGTAGTAATTTAATTTCTCCAATTCATAACTGTATTTACTTTACTCCAAATTTCTACTCCAATCAAATAATTTCTCAGCCTTCAATAAAAACAAATCAGAAGACAGAGAATCTACAGATTATTTACAAATGCAAATTGCAAAAAATCAAATTTAATCGTTTACATTTCTACACACCAGATATTATTGACAATAATAAACATACTAATTTCAATTAATATTTACAGAATCATTCAAAATAAATAACATCGCAAACAGTAAAATTATTCGATTTTTAATTAGTGTAATTAGTCTTATAAAGTACATTTAATCAATACTATATACACTTTTATTACATTTATAGTTTATTAATTAATTTATATTTGTCAATTTAATCGTTTAAATTAAAAATAAATACTTTTATATCGCTTTTAATCAATTAATTATACTATTAATCTAAACTTTATTATCAATTATATGTGATGTATTATTTTGGAAATATGTCAATTAATACACAAATGTATATCAGAGAAAATTGTCATTACTGAACCATTTATTAAATCTGTTTTGTTACATTTGTATATCGATAAGTTTACAAGAATATGGAGGATAGAATTAGAAAATTTATGGAGTATAAAGGAATATCTCCTTCAGAGCTCGCAGATTCGATAGGTGTTCAACGGTCGAACGTTACTCATATTTTGAAAAGCCGGAATAAACCCAGCTTTCAGTTTATCGAGAAAATGCTTCAGGTTTATCCTGAACTGAATGCGAAATGGCTCCTGCTTGGGACTGGCAGTATGATTGAAACTCCTGTTAAAAACAGGACGCTTTTTGACCAGTTGACTGAAACAAAAACTGTAGAAAACCACAAGGACGATAAACCAGAAACAAAACTTCCCCCTATTGAATCGCCGGCTGCGGTCGCCGAAACCAAAGAAATAATTGTTCCACCAATTACGCCTCCACAAACTGTTGCAGAAAAAGTATCAACAGACAAGGTTATTCAGGATCAATTTTTTAGTCAGGAAAAACCTATTGAACGCCTGGTGGTTTTCTTCAAAGACCAAACTTTTAAGGTTTATAATCCTTCCCTGTAATAATTTTTAGTCTATCTTTGCCGTCAAATTCAGCTACATGAAAAAGACGGTAACTAATTTACTATTGCTTGATAATAAGCAACTTAATAAAGATAATTTTCTTCTTTTACTTCAAACACCCATACCACTTTCCGGTATTCTTCCTGGTCAGTTTATCAATGTTGAAATCAAGGACGCCTCCGAAATTTTTCTGCGTAGGCCTTTTTCAATTTTAGATGTGGACTACGAAAAACAAACAATTTCTGTATTGGTTAAAATTTTAGGCCGGGGATCAAAGAAACTTACGGAAGCTAAACCAGGCCAGATCATAAGTGCGATAATTCCGTTGGGTAAGTCGTTTACTTTACCTGACAAGGATGATAAGATATTGCTGATTGGCGGCGGTAGCGGGGTAGCTCCTATGCTTTTCCTTTCAAAAATATGTGGATTGAATCCGGCAAATGTTAATGTGTTAATTGGTGCACGATCAGCTTCTGATCATGTAGATATTTCTGATTACCAGCAATATGGAAACTTCTTTTTCACCACCGAAGATGGTTCAATGGGAGAAAAAGGCTATGTAACCAATCACTCCATATTTGCAAGTGGCCTGGATAAATTCACTAAAATTTATACCTGCGGACCCGATTTAATGATGAAAGCTATTGGGCGAAAGGCAATTGAAAGGAATATTTTTTGTGAGGTTTCGCTCGAAAATATGATGGCTTGTGGTTTTGGTGTTTGCCTTTGCTGCGTTGAAGACACTAAGGCTGGTCACAAATGTGTATGTACCGATGGACCTGTATTTAATGTAAACGATCTGAAATGGTAAATTTAGGTGTAAAAATTCATGATCTGGATTTAAAAAATCCGGTGATGACAGCTTCCGGAACATGTGGTTTTGGTGAAGAGATTGCCGATTTCTTCGATTTATCTCGATTAGGAGGAATTGTGGTAAAAGGCACAACTCTCAAGCATCGTGAAGGAAATGCTTACCCCAGAATGGCGGAAACCCCATCGGGAATGTTAAACGCTGTAGGACTTCAAAATAAGGGTGTAGATAACTTTATTTCAAATATTTACCCAAAAATTAAAGAGCTTAATACGAATATAATTGTTAATGTAAATGGCTCAACCATTGAAGATTATATAGAATTAACAGAGCGAATAAATGAATTGGATAAAATCCCGGCAATCGAACTAAACATTAGCTGCCCAAACGTAAAAGAAGGAGGCATGGCCTTTGGAGTGAGTTGCGTTTCGGCTGAAGCTGTAGTTAAAGCTGTCAGGAAAGTTTATGATAAAACTTTAATTGTAAAGTTATCTCCAAATGTTACCAATATTGCAGAGATTGCCAAAGCTGTTGAAAGTCAGGGAGCTGATAGCGTATCGCTGATCAACACTTTACTCGGAATGGCGGTTAATGCAGAAACCAGGAAACCTGTATTATCGACTATTACCGGTGGATTATCTGGTCCGGCCGTGAAACCTGTGGCACTGCGCATGGTTTGGCAGGTTTATAATGCAGTAAAAATTCCGGTAATTGGAATGGGAGGCATTATGAATGCAACCGATGCAATCGAATTTATGATTGCAGGCGCTTCAGCAGTTCAGGTTGGTACCGCACTTTTTATTGATCCGACCATTCCGGTTCAGATTATTGATGGTATTACCAGCTACATGGAACGACATAAAATTCAGTCTGTTAATGAATTAATCGGGAGTTTACAATGCTGAATTTTTTAAAGTTACATATCAACACTGCCCGGGCTATAAGTTGTGGATTAATTATTTCATTGGTTTTTAGCCAATGTACTACAAATGAAAAACCGGCTGAGATCAAGAAAAAGATTGAAGAGCCGGATACAAATAGCTTAAACTGTAAAATTACCAACGAGATATCTGAATTTCCGGGAAGTACGTTTATTGCTAAAAAAGCTGACGACTTTCTGAAACAATGGAACCTTGCCGGAATGACAATGGCCATTGTTAAAGATGGAAAAATGGTTTTCGCTCATGGTTATGGCTATGCCGATGTAGAGGCCAAATTACCTGTCAATCCGGGAAACCTGTTCCGAATCGCAAGTGTTAGCAAGCTAATTACAGCTGTAGCCATAATGAAATTAGTTGAGAAGAAGGTTATTTCTCTCGACTCAAAAGTTTTTGGTCCCAATGCTATATTAAAAGATTCTATTTTTAATAAGGTAGTTGATAAGCGTTTATATAAAATTACGGTGAGGCACTTGCTAGCTCATGCCGGTGGATGGACATTGACTTATGGAGATCCGGCATTTAACTCACTTGTTGTACTGGAGAAAACAGGAGAAACAGGTGCTGCAACAATGGATTCGTATTGCCGCTTTGTGGCGAGTCGCAAGCTTCATTTTGAACCAGGTACCCGTTCAAGCTACTCCAATATGGGCTATATGTTCCTCGGAAAAGTAATTGAGGCGGCATCAGGAAAAAAATATGAAGATTTTGTAATTAATGATGTATTGAAACCTCAGGGAATACTCGATATGCACATTGGCAAAAGTTATCTTGCCGAAAAGCGTATTAACGAAGTTAAATATTACGAAGCAGAAGAAAGTCAGCCTATTCCGGCCTTTGATGGCTCTGGCACTATGGTACCGAAACCATATGGAGGCAATCCTATTGAACTTCTTGGTGCTGCTGGCGGCTGGGTTGCTTCTTCCGTTGAACTGGCAAAACTGATGGCGTTGATTGACGGATTCAGAAGCGTTCCGGATATGATCTCCGGCCATCTTATCGATCAGATGGTTGTTAATAAAGATTTTAGAGGTCCATTAGGCTGGAAAGTCGTTAAAAAGAACGGAGATTGGATCAGAACCGGAAGTATGGCAGGTACATCAGCAATTATGAAACGACAAAACAATGGATTTGGCTGGGTAATCATTATAAACTCCAGCAGCTGGAAAGGCCCCCGTTTACCTGCCTATGTTGATTATATGATGCGTCAGATTGAAAAGAAAATAACTATTTGGCCAAAATCTGATTTGTTTAAATACGAACCTCCAAAGGCTAAAATCTAATCCAAACAATTGTTGAAAAAAGGCATGAATAAGAATTCATGCCTTTTTTTATTTATTAAAGTCATAAAAAAGATATGATTATCTTTTTTAGCATCAGTAATTTTTACATAAATATTTACTTTACAAATAATTAGCAAAACAAATAATTATACCCCACACTTAAATTATTGAACTTTTCGACATGTGTCTTGTTAGTTTGACTGAAAACTTTAATATATAAATGTTAAATAACAATAAGAAGTATGTCAGAATTTAAAATCCAGATGCCAAAGTTGGGAGAGAGCGTTCAGGAAGCAACCATAACCAAATGGTTTGTCAAAGAAGGTGATCAAATTGAAGAAGACGAGCCTCTTTTTGAGGTGGCGACCGATAAAGTTGACTCCGAAATACCATCACCTGTTGATGGCATTTTGAAAAAGATCCTATTTCAGCAAAATAGCTTGGTTCCAGTTGGCGAAATTGTTGCAATTATTGAAACCGGCGATGGTTCATCTGATGAACCCGTAGAAGAAAAACAAATTCAACAGCAAAAATCACAGACTGCTCCAACAATTACTGAAAACGCAGTTCAACCGGCAGAAACCAGCCCGATTAATCCGGAAACTCAAAGTAAAGCCACCCGGTTTTATTCTCCGTTGGTACTTTCAATTGCCAATTCAGAGCAGATCAGTATGACCGAACTGGAGTCTATACAAGGTTCGGGACTTAATAACCGGGTTCAGAAAAAAGATATTCTGAATTATATCGAAAACAGAAAAAACGGAGCAATTGCGCCAGCAAAATCCACTCCGACAGCACAGGTTAAAGAAATATCAGCACCGCCTAAAGTATCTGTTTCAATTGGTTCGACCGACCAGATTATTGAAATGGACCGTGTACGGAGGATTATTGCTGACCACATGGTAATGTCGAAACAAGTTTCTCCGCATGTAACCTCGGTTGTTGAAGCCGACGTAACCAATCTTGTTTTGTGGAGAAATAAGATTAAAGATGATTTTCAGGCAAAATACGCTGAAAAAATAACCTATATGCCTGTATTTATTGAGGCGGTTGCCCGTGCAATAACTGAATTTCCGTTGCTAAATTCGTCGGTTGACGGATATAACATCATTGTCCACAAAGACGTGAATATTGCGGTTGCAGTAGCTAAGCCCGATGGAAACCTGGTTGTTCCGGTAGTTAAAAATGCTGAACAGAAAAACCTGGTTGGATTAACTAAAAACATGAATCAACTGGCAGAGGCCGCGCGCAAAAACAAATTGGGAGTTGAAGATTACCAGGGAGGAACTTTCACTATTACCAATTTCGGGTCATTCCGTAATCTGATCGGAACACCAATCATTAATCAGCCTCAGGTTGCGATTCTGGCTACCGGAAGTATCGAGAAAAAACCTGCTGTAATGGAAACGCCGACTGGTGATGCCATCGTTGTCCGGCATAAAATGTTCCTCTCTATATCATATGATCACCGAATTATAGACGGAGCTATGGGTGGGGCATTCCTACGGCGAATAGCTGATATTTTAGAAGAATTTGACATCGATCGCGCAATTTAAACTCAAAAATATAAAATCACAATATGACAACAGTTCCAAAAGTATTTTCGATCAAAACCACCCCTAAAGAAATACTTGAAAAATGGTACCGGTTAATGACTCTTGGCCGTGCTATTGATGAAAAAGCCCCGAATTATTTGAAACAAGCCATTGGTTGGTCGTACCATGCTCCTTATGCCGGACACGATGGAATTCAATTGGCTATCGGACAAACGTTTCAAAAAGAAAAAGATCATATTTTCTTATATTATCGCGACATGTTGACCGCTTTGTCATGCGGAATGACAGCTGAAGAAATCATTCTCAACGGTATCTCAAAAGCAAGCGATCCGTCAAGTGGCGGACGACACATGTCGAATCACTTTGCGAAGCCCGCATGGAACATTCACAATGTATCATCCTTAACTGGTAACCATACGCTTCATGCCGTGGGTGTTGCCCGTGCAATTAAATACTACGACGAAAAAGCAGTTGCCATTAGTGTTCAGGGCGAATCATCACTTTCTGAAGGGTTTGTTTATGAAGCTATTAATGGCGCTTCGAAAGAAAAGCTTCCGGTGATATTTGCAATTCAGGATAACGGATTTGGAATATCGGTACCTAAAAAAGATCAGACAGCTAACCGAAAAGTAGCCAATAATTTTACCGGATTTAAAAATCTAAGGATCATACACTGTAACGGAAAAGATGTTTTTGATTCGATGAATGCAATGCACGAAGCTAAAAAGCATGCACTTGAAACCGGAATGCCGGTAATGGTTCAGGCTAATTGTATCCGTATCCATTCGCATTCCAACTCTGATCGCCATGAATTGTACCGCTCGGAAGAAGAACGAAACTATGTACAGGACTATGACCCGTTAGTTAAGTTTAAACGAATGCTCATTCGTTATGAACGGTTCACTGCTGAAGAACTGGGAAAGATCGAAAATGAGGCTAAAATTGAGCTAAAAGAGGCACACAAGCTTGCTTTGAATGCTGCCGATCCGGATCCAAACACTTATCTCGATTTTGTTCTTCCTGAACCCTATGTTTCTCAAAAATATCCTGAAGGTGTACATCAGGAAACAGGTGAAAAAAAGAAGCTGATTACGGCATTAAATGAAACTTTGAAGGCCGAGTTCAGGCATAACCCTGATACATTTATTTGGGGGCAGGATATGGCCAACAAAGATAAGGGAGGCATATTCAATGTTTCGAAGGGATTGCAGCAGGAATTTGGCCCCAAAAGGGTATTTAACGCACCGATTGCCGAGGATTTTATCGTTGGAACAGCTAATGGCATGTCACGCTATAACGACAAAATCAGGATTGTAATTGAAGGCGCAGAGTTTGCCGACTATTTTTGGCCGGCCATGGAGCAGTATGTCGATTCGAGTCATGATTACTGGAGATCGAATGGCAAATTTACCCCGAATGTTACAATACGACTTGCGTCGGGCGGCTACATCGGCGGAGGATTATACCATTCGCAGACAATTGAGGGAGCTTTAACTTCAATTCCGGGTGTCCGGATTGTTTACCCATCGTTTGCTGATGATGCCGCTGGGCTTTTGCGAACTGCCATCAGATCAAAAGGTTTGACATTATTTATGGAGCCAAAATCATTATATAACGATCCGAAAGCAGCTACTGTAATACCCGATGATTTTGAAGTACCCTTTGGAAAAGCAAGAATTCGTCGGAATGGTGATGATTTGGTCATGATTACCTATGGAAATACAACACATATGTGCCTCGAAGCTTCTGAAAGGTTGTCGAAAGAAGGAGTATCTGCAGAAGTTATCGATTTACGTTCGTTAATTCCGCTTGATAAAGAAACAATTCTGAATTCAGTGAAAAAAATAGGCAAAGTACTTGTGGTACATGAAGATAAAGTTCACTCAGGATTTGGAGCAGAAATTACATCTTTAATCATGGAAGAAGCTTTTGAGTACCTCGACGGACCAGTAAAAAGAGTAGGATCTCCCTTTACTCCGGTAGGTTTCCACCGTGCGTTCGAGCGGATTATACTACCAAATACAGAAAAAATATATAACGCAGCAAAAGAAATATTGGCATATTAAAATCATAATAATCATGAATAAAATAGGTATTATCTATAGTTTTAATTCAACAAAAACGGCCAAAGCTGCTGAAAAAATAAAAGATGCATTTGGCACTGAATTCAATATTACGCCTGTTAATGCTGAAGATTTAAATGAAGAAATGTTTCTTTCATTCACAAATCTGATTCTTGGCGTACCAACATGGTTCGATGGAGAATTGCCAAACTATTGGGATGAATTTGTTCCGGCGTTGGAGGATTTAGATCTTTCAGGAAAAGTAATCGCTATTTTTGGACTTGGAAATCAGGTTGAATACCCCGAAAACTTTGGGGATGCCGTTGGAATAATGGCTGAACTTGTTCAGGAAAGAGGAGCGAAGCTGGTTGGACAAACTTCGGCTGAAGGTTACAATTTTGAATCGTCTCGCGCATTAATTGGTGATAAATTCCAGGGACTATTGCTTGATCAGGAAACTCAGCCGAGATTGTCAAAAGACAGAATTGAGAAATGGGTAAACGAACTAAAAAGCCAGTTTAGTTGATAAACTTTATTTAATTTAGCTGTAAGGGTATGATATTGAATATCATACCCTTATTTTTTTTCATCTAATAAGAGAAGATATCTACTGATTGTAAAATACCCCAATAATGGTTCGCTTAAATAAGCCTATATTTGTGCATATCGGCATAACGAAACTTCGAATTTTCATAATTTAATCGATATTATAATGAAAAAGAAAAAAGTAATTGCTATAGTTGCCCACGACAATCGAAAGAAAGACATGATTGAATGGGTTGCCTGGAACTGGAAAGAATTTATTCATCATAGCCTTGTATGTACCGGAACTACAGGAAGCTTAGTTGAAAACAAACTAATTGAAAAATGCCAGGAAAACGATGCTATTCCTCCAGATATTGTTCGCCTAAAATCGGGTCCGCTCGGTGGTGACCAGCAATTAGGTGCTTTGATATGTGAAGGAAAAGTTGACATGCTTATATTTTTCTGGGATCCAATGCAGCCACAACCACATGATGTTGACGTTAAAGCACTATTAAGGATCTCAACTCTTTACAATATCCCAACAGCAACCAACAGATCGACAGCTGATTTTATTATCTCATCAAAGCTATTTCACCAGGAATACGAGCCAATATTGAAAGATTATGGAGCTTATATCAAGCGTGATTTAGATATTAACCAATGATTTTACTGTTTTTTAACAAAATAGTAAGTTTTAAGGGTTGTGTTTAGGAAATCGTCTTCTTAGCTTTGGAGTAGAAAAACAATGTTATGCCATGAAAGAAGACAGATTAAAAAAAATGATCAAGACAATGTATCTTCTTCGTGATGTTTTAAGACAGAAACAAGAAGATGACAAGGCCTTCAGGTTCAAGCCTAAAACCAAAGTGTTAAGGGAAATTGATGAAATTATTGACCGCAGCCTTGAAGAGTTTTATTCCTTGCGAGTAGGCTGAAAGGATATATTCAACTTTCGCTTGCCTTACGCCGAAATTATTAAACGATGATTATCGATATAAATCGAAATATCATCGTTTTTTTATGCCCAAATAATCAACCTGGAATTTCATTTGAATATTATTCTAAGATCAATTCAGATCATAATTTACAAATATGAATAATTCAAATAATTGAATTTCAACAATTTACCAACAATATTTTACAAATGTAATTCAATATTTTATTTTCGATATGAATTCTGATTATTAAATATTCAACAGATTATCCACATTTGTTTATCGCTTGTTGACTAAGTTTATTCATGTATAACCTCTGCAGAAAGATAGCTCTAGCAAAAAATGTGTGTAATACAAAAATGCATCTAAAAATACGAACGCAAATTATTGAGTTTTCTATTCAGTATATTCAATTGCGTAAATAAACCAGGGTATTGTCTAAGAAAAATGTTCTATAAAGTTTTGGGGCTATTTTAGTAGCTAATTCATTAGATTTTTGTGAGACTGTAAGATTTGAATATTTGTTTACACCTGATAACTTCTACAAAAACAATGGAAGGATTTTAAGATTTGAATATTTGTTTACACCTGATAACTTCTACAAAAACAATGGAAGGATTTTAAGATTTGAATATTTGTTTACACCTGATAACTTCTACAAAAACAATGGAAGGATTTCAACTTAATTATGTTTGTTATTTTTATTCGTGTTGCGAATTAATATTTGTCCTAGAATTAATATTATGTTATTTTTATATATCTAAATAAAGGATGAGTAAAAAACTCATCCTTTAAATATGCTTACTGAATGTTTTTCATTTTTTCAATGATCTCAGCATGTTTGTCCAACATTTTCAAACGATAGTACAAAGTCTTTAATGATTCCAATGTGAACTTATCGGTTGGATTGATTTCATGAGCTTTTTCCATGTATGGAATAGCTTTCTTGAATTCTACGTCAGCTTTATCTTTTTCAATTTCGTATTTATCAGGCTGGTTGCTTGGAACTGCATTAGCAACATCGACCTGTTTAACACCTTTATTATAATAAAGTGCACCTATATTATAATAAGCATCGAAGTAATCTTCCTTGAATTCAATTGCTTTTAAATAGCTGGCAGCAGCTTCCTCAGTTTTCTGAAGTTTATCAAACAAAGTTCCTTGTGCAAAGTAATATGATGCATTTTTAGGATCCTGAGAAATCGCAACATTCAAGTATTTCATAGCATCATCAACTTTATTTGCATTCAAATAAACGTTGATAATTTCAACCAATAGAATACCATTTTCAGCATATTCTTTCAAACCATCCTGTAATACATTGATAGCACCAACAGTATCCTTTTTCTGGAAATAGCTGTTCGCAATCAAAGAATAGGTTTTAGCTCCATTGTATTTATATTTGGCAGCTTCTTTATAATATTGGATAGCTTTATCGTAATTTTTAGAATTATAGGCAGCTAAACCAGCATTAAAAATGATAACAGTATCAACTGCATTTGGCTCATCAGCTTTATAGGCCGGAGTCTGTTCAATTGCCATAATCTGTTCAAACGATTTCATGGCTTTTTCATAGTTTTCTTCGTTGAAAGCAGCAACTGCCTGATTAGTAAGGTCGCCAATCAAAAGTGTGAATTTAATTTTCATACTTTTTGCATTACGGCCTTTATCATCGAGTTGAAGGGCTTTCATATAAGAATCGAAAGCTACTGTCAATGGATCAGCACTGAGTTTTTTGTAATTTTCGTCTTTTGATTGAAACACAGCCTGATAGATTTCGCCCCTTACTTCATAAGTTCTTGGCCATGTCACAGAACTTTCGGTTTTAGGGTTCGAGGCATCAATCGATTCTTCAATCGCTTCAACTGCCTTATCGAGCTTACCAGCATCCTTATAACTCAAAGCGCTGGTTACTTTGCCTTTCTGAGCGAATGCGCCCGATACAGCAAAAAGTAAAACAAATAAAATTGTCGTTCTCTTCATTGTGATAAAAAGTTTGTTGTTACGCTTATTATATTAATTAAAATTTAAAATTAATCTATTCTTCTGATTGTAAATCATTTTCATCTGAAACTTCAGGACTTTCATCTGTGTTCAGCACAACTTCATCAACATCATCAGCAGCCGGAACGATAGTAATTGAAGCGATCTGATCTCCTTCTTTCAGATTTATTAAACGAACACCCTGCGCTGTTCGTCCAAGTATTCGCAGCGCTGAAATCGACATCCGGATGGTAAGTCCTGATTGTGTTATAATCATCAGATCTGAAGCATCATTAACACTCTTAATCGAAATCAGCTGCCCTGTTTTTTCAGTAATATTTATGGTTTTAACGCCCTTTCCGCCACGGTTTGTCAAGCGATAATCTTCAATTTTAGAACGTTTACCATATCCATTTTCCGAAACTACCAGGATATCTTCATTCTCATTTTCAACACAAACCATGCCAACAACTTCATCCTGGTCGTGGCCCAGTGTTATTCCCCGCACTCCCGAAGCTGTTCTTCCAATCGGACGAACGCTACAATCTTCAAAGCGAACAGCTTTGCCTGAACGAACAGCCATCATAATATGATTGTTTCCGTTTGTCATTCTGGCTTCTAAAAGATGGTCGTCTTCCCTGATTGTTATGGCGTTAACTCCATTTTGACGTGGCCGTGAATATGCTTCAAGCGAAGTTTTCTTGATAACACCCTTCTTGGTACACAGAATAATGTAATTGTTATTGATATATTCCGGATCAATCAGGTTATTCACATTGATATAGGCCAGAATTTTGTCGTCTTGCTCAATGTTTATAACATTCTGGATAGCTCTACCTTTCGAAGTTTTTGTTCCTTCAGGTATTTCGTAAACTTTTAGCCAGAAACATTTTCCTTTTTCCGAGAACAGTAATAATGTATTGTGCATTGATGCATTAAACATATGTTCAAGGAAATCATCATCCCGGGTTGTGCTTCCTTTTGATCCTACGCCTCCCCTACCCTGAGTTTTAAAATCGGTCAGAGGGGTCCGTTTAATATATCCCATATGAGAAATGGTTATAACCATCTCTTCATCGGCATAGAAATCTTCCGGGTTAAACTCTTCGGCATCAGGAACTATCTCCGTCTTTCGGCTGTCACCGTACTTTTCTTTAATTTCAAGAAGTTCATTTTTAATTATCTCCATACGAAGATTGATGTCTGCCAGTATATTCTTCAGGTGTTCAATCAGTTTCACAATATCTTCGTATTCCATATGCAATTTGTCCTGCTCAAGGCCTGTCAATTGACGCAAACGCATCTCAACAATAGCCCTTGCCTGAATTTCTGTCAAACTGAAACGCTCCATAAGTTGCAGCCTGGCCTCATCAGGATTCTTCGAAGCACGAATTATTGCAATTACTTCTTCAATGTTATCGCTGGCAATGATAAGTCCTTCCAGAATATGTGCACGTTTCTCAGCCTGATCGAGTTCAAATTGAGTTCTCCGGATAACTACATCATGCCGGTGTTCTACAAAATAATGAATTAAATCTTTCAGGTTAAGCATTTTAGGCCTTCCGTTTACTAAGGCAATATTATTAACACTGAAACTATTTTGTAATTGTGTGTATTTGTAGAGTTTATTCAGAACTACATTTGAAATCTCATCTCGTTTGATATCAAAAACGATACGCATTCCCTCACGGTCTGATTCGTCATTTACGTTCGAGATTCCTTCTATTTTCTTTTCATTGATCAACTCAGCAGTTTTCATAATGAGTTCTGCCTTATTAACCATGTAAGGAATTTCAGTAACGACAATCTTTTCACGCCCGTTAGGAGTGGTTTCAATATGAGCTTTTCCACGAACGACAATCCGTCCTCTTCCTGTTTCAAAAGCTTCCTGAACACCTCTGTATCCGTAAATTATACCTCCGGTTGGAAAATCAGGGGCTTTGATAATTTGAATCAGGTCTTGTATATCAATGTCCCGATTATCGACGTATGCCACAATGGCATCTATGGTATCCGAAAGGTTGTGTGGCGGCATATTGGTAGCCATACCAACCGCAATTCCTGATGCCCCGTTAACCAATAACTGTGGAATACGGGTAGGCAGAACAACAGGTTCCTTCAACGACTCATCAAAGTTTGGCTGGAAATCAACTGTATTTTTTTCCAGATCCGACAAGGTTTCTTCCGCAATTTTTGATAACCGGGCCTCTGTATAACGCATCGCAGCGGGGCTGTCACCATCAACTGATCCAAAGTTACCCTGACCGTCAACCAATGTATAACGCATCGACCAACTCTGAGCCAAACGAACCATGGTAAAATAAACCGATGAGTCACCATGGGGATGGTATTTACCTAAAACTTCCCCAACGATCCTAGCTGATTTCTTATAGGGTTTATTGGAAAAATTTCCCAATTCGCTCATTCCAAATAAAACACGACGATGAACAGGCTTTAAACCATCTCTAACGTCCGGGAGTGCTCTTGAAACAATGACAGACATCGAATAATCGATGTAAGCCGACTTCATTTGCTCTTCAATATTGATCTTGATAATTTTTTCGCCTTCAGACATTTACTTCTCCTCTATAGATTTCTTATACTAAAAATTTTGATTGACAAAAATACAAAAATACTTTATGAATCAAGCATTTATTAAGGTTTTCGTTGGTTTATTCCGAATAAGATTTTAACAATGTAATGTTCAAAAAATCAACAAATTAAAATATGCACTTTGCTTTTATTGCGTATTTTTGAGTAAAGAAAATGACATTGATCAGGTCTTCCCCAACTTTTTAGGAATACTTTTTGTTATTTTTGAATACGCAATTTAAACAATGTGGCAAAACATATGGATTCACAATTTTCACCACGTATTAAAGATGTTCTTTCATACAGCAGAGAGGAAGCTATTCGACTGGGAAATGAGAGCATCGGACTGGAACATATATTTCTCGGAATTCTAAGAGATGGCGAGGGTGTTGCAATTGAAATCCTCACAAATCTTAGTGTCAATTTGTCAGAAATAAAACAGTCGATTGAGGAAAAACTCAGAACTGGCAAAAGTATCGATTCGCAGGCTTCGGTTCAGTTACTAAAGTCAGCCGAAAAAGCACTGAAACTTGTTTATCTTGAGGCTCGCGCATTCAACAGCCCTACCATAAATACAGGTCATCTTCTGCTTGCTCTTATTAAAGATAAGGATAGTTTGATAAGCATTATTCTGAATGAATACCATATTAACTATTATATATTGAAATCACGTTTGGAAGATTACAAGAATCCTGAAGCAAAATCAGATTTTGACGATGAGGATTCGGACGAAGATAGTTTCTCTAAATCTGCCGGAGGTTCTTCCTCTTCATCATCACAAAAAAAACCGGCAAATCCCAAATCTGATACTCCGGTTCTCGACAACTTTGGAGTTGATATTACTAAAGCTGCCGAAGAAAATAACCTCGATCCAATCGTAGGCCGCGAAAAAGAGATTGAACGTCTGGCCCAGATATTATCCAGGAGAAAAAAGAATAATCCTATCCTGATAGGTGAACCTGGCGTAGGAAAATCGGCAATTGCTGAAGGACTTGCCCTGAGGATTGTTCAGAAGAAAGTATCGAGAATTCTATTCGATAAGCGTGTAGTCAGCTTGGATATTGCCTCGATTGTTGCCGGAACAAAATACCGCGGCCAGTTCGAAGAACGCATGAAAGCCATTTTGAATGAATTGTCGAAGGTTAGCAATGTTATCCTTTTTATCGACGAAATTCATACCATTGTTGGTGCGGGCGGTGCTACCGGATCGCTTGATGCCGCAAATATGCTGAAACCTGCTTTGGCTCGCGGTGAAATTCAGTGCATTGGAGCTACAACTCTTGATGAATACCGGCAGCAAATTGAAAAAGATGGGGCTTTGGAAAGAAGGTTTCAGAAGATTATGGTTGAACCAACTTCGGTTGACGAAACCATCGAAATCCTCAATAACATTAAGCAACGTTACGAAGATCATCACAATGTAATTTATACCCCGGAAGCCATTGAAGCCTGTGTTAAACTGACTGCCAGGTATATACCCGACCGTTTTTTACCTGATAAAGCCATTGACGCACTTGACGAAGCCGGCTCGAGGGTTCATATTTCAAATATCAATGTTCCCGACCGTATTGTAAAACTGGAGGAGAAGATTGAAAAGACTAAAGAAGAAAAGATAAAAGCTGTTAAGAGTCAAAACTTCGAGCTTGCTGCCAATCACCGTGATAAAGAAAAAAGTCTCATGCAGTTGCTTGAGCAGGAAAAAGAAGAGTGGGAAAAAGAACTTATTAGTCATCGGGAAACTGTAACAGAAGAAAAAGTTGCAGAAGTTGTTGCCATGATGTCGGGTGTACCAATTCAGCGAATCGCTCAAGCTGAAGGAAAACGCTTGATGGATATGGGTAAACAGCTCAAAGGAAGCGTTATAGGTCAGGATGATGCTATTATAAAAATTGTAAAAGCAATTCAGCGCAACCGTGCAGGACTTAAAGACCCGAATAAACCAATTGGTTCATTTATCTTTTTAGGACCTACCGGTGTTGGTAAAACTCAATTGGCCAAGGTATTAGCTAAATATTTATTCGACAGTATTGATTCGCTCATTCGAGTTGATATGAGCGAATACATGGAGAAATTTTCTGTTTCAAGATTGGTCGGAGCGCCTCCCGGATATGTTGGTTACGAAGAAGGTGGACAATTGACTGAAAAAGTGCGCAGAAAACCATATTGTGTTGTACTTCTTGACGAAATTGAGAAGGCTCATCCAGATGTGTTCCATTTGCTGCTTCAGGTGCTGGACGAAGGGCGCCTAACAGATAGCTTAGGTCGCAGTATCGACTTTAAGAATACTATCATAATAATGACCTCGAACATTGGGTCTCGTCAATTATCTGAGTTTGGCCGCGGCGTTGGTTTCAATACCCAAAACCGAAATACAGAAGATAGTGATAACTCAAAATACATTATTGAGAAAGCGCTTAAAAAAGCCTTTGCTCCTGAATTTCTTAACCGTATTGATGATGTGATCATGTTTAATCCTTTAACCAAAGAACATATTCACCAAATCATTGACATCGAATTAAAAGGACTATACGAACGTGTTAACTCACTGAATTACAAATTAAAAATATCAGCTGCGGCTAAAGATTACATCGCCGATAAAGGTTACGATGCTCAATTTGGAGCGAGACCTTTAAAAAGAGCTATTCAAAAATATCTCGAAGACGAAATGGCTGAGGTCATTATAAAAGCATCTGTTGTTCAGGGTGATACAATTTCAGTAGGCTTTGATAAGAAGACTGAAAAAATAAAGATAAAGATATTAGGAACGCAAGTAAAGAAATAAAAAACAGAAAGCCAGGTTAAACCTGGCTTTCTGTTTTTTTAAGATATTTTAATGCCAAAAGTGATATATCATCCGCCTGATGTCTATTCCCTTCGTAAATTACGATACTCTTAAGCAAGCGATCCACAACTTCTTCAGAGGTGAGTTCATTCAGGTTTTGAATATTTTTTTCCAACCGATCTGTTCCGTAATGCTGTTTTTTATCATCAACAGCATTAATCACCCCATCAGTATATAAAATCATCGTATCATTTTTCTGAAGCTCTACAGTGCTGCTTTTGTAGGTTTTGTCTTTATAAATACCGAGGGGTAAGCCATGACTTTTCGAAAGAGTGTGCAATTCCCCGTCACTACTCAGAATATATGGATAATTGTGTGCGGCATTGCAATAGTCTAAAACGCCCGTGCGAACGTCGAGGATTCCTACAAAAAGTGTCAGAAAATACTGATTTGTATTTCTATTGCTCAATTCGCGGTTAACCTTGCCCACAATTTCTTTTGCCGATAATATTTTGGCATTGGTTTTAATTAATGTACTTGCAATTGCCATAAATAGCGAAGCCGGAATTCCTTTACCAGATACATCGCCAATCGCAATCAATAAATGGTTCTTGTCGATAAAGAAATAATCGTATAAATCGCCTCCGACTTTTTCGGCTGGCTTGAGAATTGCAAACAGATCTATCTCCGGATGCTCAGCAAATACAGCCTTTCCGTCCGGAATAATATTCTGCTGTATTTCGCGGGCCGATTTCAAATCCTTCTCGTACTTAAGTTTATCCGATTCTGTTTGGCTTCTTTCTTTGATTAACGAACCATATTTAGCCTGCCAATCTTCCAGACTGTCAGTCAGCATCTGGATTTCGTCTTTCGATTTTTGTCCTTTTCCAGGTTGAGAGCTAAAACGTTGAATCGCTTCTGTAATATTGGCCAAAGGAGTCAATATTCGCCTGAATATCAACATATTTAAAAGGAACAATATAAGAATTCCAAAGCCGCAAACCCAGATAATTTTCCAAAAAATCAGATCAAGTTCCCGAAACAATTCTGACTCCGGCATAACTATAATAATGCGCCAGTTGGTATCCGAAAGTGGCGCAAAATAAAACCAGACTGGCTGATTATTCAGGTATTCTGACCGTGCAAAACTGGCCCCACTTTGTCCTGATTTAATTTCAGCTACAATCTGACTTTTGTTCTTTGAAACAACAAATGAAGGATTATCGAAGAAATTCCGGTCATGAGCCCATTCGTCACTGGGGTGTGTTATAAAATCCCCATCCCGATCAATGATATAAACATATCCTTTATGGGCTATTTTCATCTCATCCAACATTTCTTTCATTTTGCGAAGTGAGATTTCGCAATAAACCTGCCCTGCCAATTGCTTCGAATCTGGGAAATAAACAGGCATCCTGTAAGAAACCATCAAATGAGTGGTGTCATTCATGCAATAAAATGGGCTCGACCAGACTCCTTTTCCAAAATCATCGGTTTGTTCCGGAAAAATACCTTCATTTAGATTACATCGGTGAGGACATTTACTGGGTGAATTACAAGCCGAAAATTTTTGAGATCCATCGTTCAGAAACTCTACATGAATACTTTCAATTATCGGATTGGCCTTTAATACCTGATTTAAAAAGAGGTCGAGATCATTGTGCTTGTAATAATAAAGTGCCTGAAAAGATACGTTTTTGGCAATTTCCTCCGTTCCGACAGTAATACGGGAAATCCGGGATATAACCAAATTGCTTTGATTTACAGCACCTTCTTCGATTTTACCAATTAGAATTTTATTACTGAAATGAACATTGATATATACAATAGCTGCAATGATAAGGATGGCAAAAGCAGTTACATGTGAATTTAATCGAAAGGAAATTCCTTTTTGGCTCATTTCAGTTGTATTATTTGCTAACCTAATATACAAAAAGAATGGTTATCGATTGATATTGATATTGAATAACTTATTAACAAACAATGAAGGGAAGCAATAAAAAAGCCGGAGCAAATGCATCCGGCTTACTAATATCATTCTGATTATCAAATACTAGGTATTCATTGCACCACAAACATTGATAACTTGTCCGCTCACATACGACGATAAGTCTGAAGCTAAAAATAAAGCAACTTTAGCAACTTCTTCAGGCATACCACCACGTTTCATCGGAATGTTGGCTTCCCATTGTTTACGTGCATCTTCCGGAATTCTAGCTGTCATTTCAGTAATAATAAATCCGGGAGCGATTGCGTTTGAACGAATTCCGCGTGAACCAAGTTCTTTGGCAATTGATTTGGTAAAACCAATAATACCGGCTTTCGATGCTGAATAGTTTGATTGACCAGCATTTCCACTAACGCCAACAACTGAACTCAGATTGACAATTGAGCCTGATTTTTGTTTCAGCATTATTTTCTGAGCAGCTTTTGTGAAATTGAAAACCGATTTCAGGTTTACATTGATAACTGCATCCCATTGTTCCTCAGTCATGCGCATTAACAAGGTATCTTTTGTAATACCGGCATTGTTTACCAAAGCATCTACAGCACCAAAGTCGGCAACAATCTCATTAACAACCCGATCAGTATCTTCGAAGTTGGCAGCATTTGAAGCATATCCTTTGGCTTTTACGCCAAAAGCAGCAAGCTCGGCTTCAGTGTTTTTCATATTTTCATCTTCAAAAAGATCGGTGAAGGCAATGTTGCAACCTTCTTCAGCAAATTTGATGGCAATTGCTTTTCCAATTCCCCTCGATGCGCCAGTAATTATGGCCGTTTTTCCTTCAAGAAGTTTCATATTAAAATATTTGATTTATGAATTTTCAAACTAGGGGCAAAAGTAATAAAATATGCGAAAACGATTGTTTTCAGCTCTTCTTATCAACAAATCAAAGATAAATTGCGTGATTTCAATGGAATTTTTAACCGGTATTTTCGAAATCTCAACCCCGAGATTGAAAATACAAACGGACTACTTAATCAGTACAAATAATGTATTTTTGTAAGTAAATCACACATTATTATGCTCGATCAATTAACTATCTGTGCCATAGCTACTTCTCCTGGAATGGGAGCTATTGCAACCATTCGGCTTTCAGGTGAAAAGGCAATTGAAATTGCTGATTCGGTATTCCATTCGCCCAATTCGAACAAAAAATTGGCCACTCAGCAACCAAATACTTTACATTTTGGAAGCATTAGCGACGGAAACGAATTAATTGACGAGGTCATAATTTCAATTTTCAAGGCTCCCCACTCTTTCACTGGTGAAGATGTAATTGAAATAACCTGTCACGGATCGGTTTATATCCAGCAACGGATTTTGCAGCTTTTGATCAGCAGGGGTGCCCGCATGGCACGTCCGGGCGAATTCACACAGCGAGCTTTTCTCAATGGAAAGATGGATCTTTCTCAGGCAGAAGCAATTGCAGACCTTATTGCTTCAACCAACCGTGCTGCTCAAAAAGTGGCGATCAATCAAATGCGGGGCGGATTTTCCAATGAATTGAAAAATCTCAGAGATGAAATGTTGCATTTTATAGCCATGATTGAGCTTGAGCTTGATTTCAGTGAAGAAGATGTTGAATTTGCCGACAGGAATCAGCTTAAACAACTGGTTACCAGAATCGAAAACACACTTCACAAACTGAAGAATTCATTTCAGCTAGGTAATGTAATTAAGCATGGCATTCCGGTTGCAATTGTTGGCGAAACGAATGTTGGAAAATCAACCCTCCTGAATGCTTTACTGAACGAAGAAAAAGCCATTGTTTCTGATATTCATGGCACTACGCGCGATGTGATTGAAGATGTGGTAAACATTCACGGTACAGCTTTCCGCTTTTTTGATACTGCCGGAATCCGCGAAACCAGTGATGTTATCGAAACTTTGGGTATTGAACGCAGTTACAATAAGCTCGATCAGGCTTCAATTGTTATTTTGGTTGTGGATGCTCAGAACAGCCTTGAAAAGATAACGGAAAGAATTCGAAAAATCCGAAAAAGAATTAATGATCAACATCTTATAATTACAGTGAACAAAGTTGATCGCGGGTTTACTGAAACTGTTGATGAATTGAACGAAATGCCGCTGCAGTCAAACGAAAAACTGGTTTTTATAGCAGCCAAACAAAAGACTAATCTTGATGAGCTGATAACACTAATGCAGCAAACGGTTTCGCTCAAATCGCTTGATGAAGATGCCGTAATTGTTACAAATACACGCCATTTCGAGGCTTTATCGCGGGCATACGAATCCATACAACGAGTTCAGAAAGGAATTGAAAGTCATATTTCGGGCGATTTTCTGGCGCAGGATATTCGCGAATGCCTCCACTACCTTGGTGAAATTACCGGAGAGATTTCTACAGACGAAATTCTGGGGCACATTTTCAAGAATTTCTGCATCGGCAAATAGCTGCAGAACTTTTAGTTCATGAAATAATCGTTGCACTTAAAGTATCTAAGTAAAGATTGGCAGAAACATGATTCCGCAAAATTGTTGACGGATAATGTTCCGACACCTCTTGCTCAATAGTGTTTGCTACGGCCTTTGCTTTCGTCATTCCCGGAACCATGCAATAGATAAATCGGGCTTTAAGCAATGCCGGTATTGTTAACGTTAAAGCATGGGTTGGCACCTGATCAATTGACTCAAAACATCCATCGTTTACCTGTTGCTGACGGCATTGTGAATCCAACTCAACAACTTTAACCAGTTCCTTGTCATTAAAATTGGCCACATGGGGATCATTAAAGGCAATATGGCCGTTTTCGCCAATGCCCATGCACACAATGTGAACCGGATTTGCTGCCAAAAGTTGAGCATATCGGGTACATTCTTCATCAGTTGACTCGCATTGTCCATTCAGGTAATTTATCGAACGAAAAGGCCTTTTACTGAAGATTTGTTCTTTCAGAAAATTACCAAACCCCTGTGGAGCAGTTGGCTGTAAGCCAATATACTCGTCCATGTGAAAGGCATTTATACGCTCCCATTCAATGCCTTCCTGATTGATCAGGTTTTCCAGAAATTCATTCTGAGATGGAGCTGCAGCAAAAATAACCGTAATGTTTTCCTGAGACTCCAGCAGTTCTTTAATCATGTTTCCGGCTTCATGGGCTGATGCCCGACCCAGTTCTTCCCTTGATGAGTAAATCTTTACGGTCAGCTTATCCTTTTTAAAAGATCGTATCATTTTGTATTCCTTTTATTGATATTGAAGTTGATTTAAAATAACACGTCCGTTAATAATAGTCGTTTTCACTTGAATGTTGTCATCAAAAATAACCACGTCAGCATCTTTGCCAACGGTTAGGCTACCCTTGCTGCGATCAACTTTGCAAATTCGGGCAGGTGTCGAGGTCATCATCTGCACCGCATGCGCCAATGGCACTCCGGCCAGCTGAACCATAGTTCGCACGCATCGGTCAGCAGTGGCAATACTACCCGCAAATGCAGTCCGGTCGGGTAATTTGGCTACCCCGTCTTCCACAATTACGTTCAATCCATCTTTCAGGCTTCCCAGGATGCTTTCGCCTGAACTTAATCCGGCAGCACGCATCGAGTCGGTAATCAGGGCAATCCGTGCCGGGCCAATTTGTTTGTAAATCAGTTGCAGCAAACTGGCCGGAAGATGAATGCCGTCGGCAATGATTTCGACCGTCAATTGATCATACAGATATGCACTCTCGATTACCCCAGCATAACGGAAAGCGTTGCGCCGCATCACGCCCGACATAGCGGAGTACAAATGCGTAAGGTGAGAAAATCCGTTCTCCAGGGCTTCTGCAATTTCTTCGGAAGTGGCATCGGAATGACCAATAGCCGCCAAAATTCCTTTTTCAGAAAGGATGCGTCCAAATTGCATAGCTCCATCCAGTTCGGGAGCAGCACTCCAACGGATAATATCCGGAGAATGGTTGAGTATCGTTTCGTACTCCTTCCGGTTCGGAATCCGGATATAACGTGGGTCCTGCGCTCCACACTGGTTCATCGAAAAATATGGCCCTTCGAGGTGCAGTCCGAGGAATTGGGCACCTTCCAAATTCAGCTTTTTAGCCTGACTGTACACCGAAAAAGTGTGCAGCAGATCATCGGTTTCGGCCGTGAGTGTTGTTGGCACCATGGACGTCGTTCCGTGCAGGGCATGGATTTGGGCCGCTTCCAGAAAAGCATTGACGGTTCCGTCCATAAAATCGTGCCCTCCGCCCCCATGTGTGTGCATATCGATAAAACCCGGCGAAACGTAACTGTTTCGGGCATCAATCAGCCTTGCTCCGGGAAAATCCATGTTCCCCTGCCCTATTTTCACAATGCATCCTTCTTCAATCAGGATTGTTCCATTTTCGATGATCCGGAAAGGAGTGATCAGACGTCCATTGACTATTTTTATTCGTTCCATATTCTTTTTATTGAAGCTGTTCCTTTAACTGATGAACCCTTCCCCAGTTTTTGATGGCGTATCCGTATGCGGCAAAAAAGATCAGGTAGAGGTAGCAGGGAATCAAAATCAGGTAGGCCGTGCGTACATCGTACCTATCAGCAAGATGTCCGTAAATAACAGGAGTAACTGCGTTTCCGCACAAGCCCATAACCATGATTGACGAGCCCAGCTTTGTAAACCGGCCAAGACCTTTGATAGCCAGCGGCCAGATATTGGCAAAAATCAACGAGTTGGGAAGCCCCAAAGCCACCAGGAGCCAGATTGAAATATCGGTGTGATGACCCAAAATAACCACCGGTCTGCTAAATAAAACAACGCATATCGAAAGAGCCATGCCCAATATGGTGCAGGCAAGCAGAGCGTTTCGCTGATTGATGAACCTTGGAATTGCAATTACCCCGATGAAATAACCGCACATGGTAGCGCCCAATACATACGAAGGAAATGTTTTAGCCTCCAAAAGGTTTAGTCCCATTGTTTTGGCATACCCGATGATGGTGTCGATGGCAATAATCTGTGAACCAACATGAAAGAAGATAGCCAATGCCCCTAGGATGAGATAAGGAAACTGAAAAATGCTGGTTTTCTCAGTTTCTCCATCGGCCGTTTCTTCCTTGTTCGATTTCTCGGTATTAATCTCCGGAAGCGGCGAGTACCTGACCAGCAAGCCCACCAGTAACAAAAGAGTGCCCAGGATAGAGTACGGAAAAATTACCCGGCGAATGAGTTCATTCAGCAATACATTTTTTTCGGAGGTGCTGAGCAATCCGCTGTCGAGCGTTTTAAACAATTCACTATCGGATACTTTCAGTACGATAGCAGCAAAGACCAATGGAGCAATGATGCCAGCCACTTTATTGCAGATACCCATGATGCTGATTCGCTGGGCAGCCCGGTCAATAGGACCGACAATCGTAATGTAAGGATTGGCAGCCGTTTGAAGTAGGGCCAAACCAGTTCCTATCAGGAATAACCCACATAGAAAAATGGGATATGCACGACTCAGTGCCGCCGGTACAAACAAAAATGCGCCTGAAGCCATAGCAAAGAATCCGAGCATCATTCCCTTTTTGAATCCTACTTTTTCAAGTAGAAACGACGCAGGAACCGACATGAAAAAATAGGCCACGTAAAAGGCAAAAGCCACCAGGTACGACTGGAGGTTTGTCAACTCACAGGCGATCTTAAAGTATGGAATCAGGATAGAGTTGACCCATGATACAAAGCCGAATATGAAGAACATCAGCCCAATGATGCTGATGGAAATAACTGTTGTCCAGTCGGTTTTCTGCTGCTGATTTGTTTGATCAGATAATTTTTTCATTCGCTTGAATTATACCGGAATCACTTCTTCCCATTTTTCGCTTGTGGCCGACCGCTCCAGCGCTTCAAGAATAGCAATCTCGGTCAGGATACTCTGATGGCTGCGCGGTTCAACGCGGGTACGGAACATTTCAACAATATCGGTGTAAATTTTGATCGGGTCGGTTTCGGGTATGCGCGATTTCAATTCCACCAGACTGGCTTTGGTTTCCACAAAAGTTTCCCATCCGTAGGCCAGGTTTTTGAAAATCAGCGTGGCATAAAGACCACTTTTGAAAACCAGGCTGGCACTTCCCTTTTTTCCGTCACGGGTGATTTTTACACGCTGGATATCTTCGCCAAACATGAACATAAGTGGCTGCAAAAGGTGAACACCATAGAAAAATACGCCACCGTAAGGAGAATCCAGATCAAGCGGACCAAACCGCACCACATGGTTGATTTCGCCCATGTTTTTTATTTGTTCTTTGATATCGTAAGTACAAACACTCTGGGCAATTGAACTGAACGAAGTTACCGGAGTTCCCACTTCACGAGCCATTTCCAGAAACTTTTTGCCTTCTTCAACCCGATAGCAGAACGGTTTGTCAACAAAAGTCGGGATGCCTGCTTTTACAAACGGTGTGGCTGCTTCAAGGTGAAATTTGGCATGACGATGATCGACAATCAGGGCGTCGATTTTGCCAAGCATTTCATTCTGTTCCTTAACAATGTTGGGAATCTTTCCGGCTTCGGCTGCCTTGCGGGCAAACTCGTCGGTTTCGCCCCAGATATGGGTCACTTCAACTCCGGGAAATTTGTGATCGATGTTAAACATCTTTCCGAAGTTTGCTGAATGCGAGTTCTCGGCACCGATAATGCCAACCCTAATCGATTTTAATTTATTTTCAGGATCGGCAACCGCTGCAGAAACTAATCCTGTAGCAGTAAAAGCGATGGTTGACAGAGCTGCGCCTGTACTTATGGTTTTGATAAATGATCGTCTGGTGTTCATAGTTAAAATATTATGTGTTACTGGTTGCGGATTTTAGGATGCTCCCTTCGACTGCTTCGCGCTCAGGGAGCGGTGCTTCGGTTTTCTACAATTTCATTTCCCAACCATTTTCGTAACTACGCGACCATAGTTTCTGTGCTTCTTTATCATTCAGAATATGACCGTTTGCCGGATCGGTTTCGAGCGAATGGCCTACCCTCTGGGCAATATTTCCGAGTTGAACCAGCAAAGTACTACGGTGCCCCGAATGGATATCGGAATGTAATTCTCCACGACCATAAATGTTATCGAAGAAATTCTGTACATGAATCCCATCCAGGTTTCCGGAAGGATTAGCCAGGTTGCGGACATCAATATTTTGTGTCGGTTTTACTTCTTTAACAACCTTGTTATCGAGCGAGTAAATGGTATAACCGTTTCCACTATCCATAAACATGCTGCCTTTTTCGCCGTAGAAAGTAGCCCCGACTGAGCTTCCTTCCACATAGCGACCATTGCAACTGCGGCCTTCCCAGGTCATCGAAACGCCTTCCTTAAAATCAAGGCTGATCACCTGGGTGTCGGGAGTTTCCCAATCGTCCTTGCAGAAGAACCTTCCACCGTTTGAACTGACCCTGATTGGAAAATCAACGCCCATGCCCCAACGCAGCAGATCAACCATGTGAGTGCCGTTATTCAGTGCCTCGCCGGTTCCCCAGTGCCAGAACCAGTGCCAGTTGTAATGCACAATGTTATCTTTGAAAGTACGTCGGGGAGCAGGTCCCTGCCACAGGTTCCAGTCGAGCCATTCGGGTACGGCTACTTCCTTCCCGATGCCAATCGACTGCCGGTTGTTGGTGTACCAGCCTTTCCCAAAATACACCCGTCCAATCACGCCGGCTTTTAGCTCCTGAATTCCCTGAATCACATTGGGATACGAACGACGCTGGTTCCCCATCTGGATGGTTTTTCCGTACCGGGCCGATGCTTTTTCCAGGATTTCGCCTTCGTTCGGATTGTGGCTGCATGGTTTTTCAACATACACATGTTTTCCGGCCTGAATAGCCAAAAGAGCAGCCGGAGCGTGCCAATGGTCGGGCGCAGCAATTACCATGGCATCAATATCTTTGCTTTCGAGCGATTTTCTAAAATCTCCGAATGCCTTGGTTTGAATACCTTGCTGAACACCTTCGAGCATTTTCCGGCATTTGTCAATGGCGCGACTGTCAACGTCGCAAACATGGAGCACATCGCAGTTGGATTGTTCGGCAAATGTTTGTGCCAGCGCGTTTCCACGGGAATTGACTCCCATCATCGAAACACGTATCGTTTCGTTTGAGCCTGCAATCCGATTATAACTCCTGGCGCTAAATCCGGGTAAGATTCCTCCAATTGACAATACGGTCATTCCGGCAACAGCATTTCCTAAAAAATGCCTGCGTGTCAGTTTATTTGGTTCCTTCATAATGGTGGTTTATTTGGTTTAGATCTGTTAGTTGTCTTGTCCCGGACTTCGCCTGATGGTTTAAATTTAGTGATTTCTTTTCTTTTAAATCAAACCATTTTTACAGTCTTATTTTATAGCCATTTCCAAATTCTCTATAAAAAATCAAGCCAGCGTAGCAACTAATTGCTTATCCGAAAAATATTAGCAGATGGAAAGATACTTTCATTATTATTTTTCATAAGTTTGGATCAGTGATCAATCATTTCACGATTCTTAAAAGTTTAAAAATGCCGAGGGTTATCATTATTCTTATTGCTACAATTGTTTCGTTTGCTGCAAACGGACAGGTGTTTTCAAACCTTCGCGCTGCAAAGCAAGCCAACCAGATAATTATAAAATACGATATTTCGGCAACCGATCCAGATCAAACATTTGACATTAAACTGGAATGCTCTGCCGACGGAGGCAAAACATTCAACATATTTCCTCAATTTATAAGTGGCGATTTAAAAGGAATATCTGCCGGAAACGGAAAAGAAATTACGTGGAACATTCAGCAGGAAGAAAAGAAATATAACAACTATAAATTTGTTTTTCAATTGGTTGCAATTCAAAACCTTTCTAAAAAAACGCCAAAACAGTTACCGGGCACTTTTATCGATCCGCGTGATGGCCACATGTACAAATGGATGAAAATTGGCACTCAAATCTGGATGATAGAAAACCTGGCTTATTTACCTGAGGTTAGTCCGTCGAAAGAAGGTTCTTCATCAAAAGCTCATTATTACATTTATGGATATCAGGGTGAGAATACTGATGAAGCAAAAGCAACTGAAAATTATAAAAAGTATGGCGTTCTGTACAACTGGACTGCTGCCCAGAAAGCCTGCCCGGCAGGATGGCATTTACCGACCGACAACGAATGGAAACAGCTGGAATTAACGCTGGGAATGTCAATTGACCAGGCAAATAAAACTGGGTCAAGAGGACTAGGATGCGGGGCTCAGCTAAAAAGTAAAACTGACTGGCTTAAACCGGGAAACGGAACAAATACCAGCGGCTTTGATGCATACGCAGGAGGCGGACGTTACGGCGACGGAAGCTTTGGAAACATGGGTAGTAACGGTTACTGGTGGACTTCCACTGAAAGTGATGCAGCGTTTTCCTGGGGCCGCGGGCTTTCATTCGGAAGCAGCGAAATTTCCAAAGGAGCTACATATAAAGAAGGTGGATTTTCGGTACGTTGTGTAAAAGACTTATAATCTACTTTCGGCAGAACGATTTCGGCATTATATTGGTGATGGTCTCTTTCACAAAATTTAACATGCAACTCAACTTATTTCTGCAGCTGCGCTTTACGAAAAAACAGGAATTTTTTATTTTCGGCGCGGAAAAACCAATCTTAAACTTTAAAGCATAACGACAGATGAAAAAACAAAAACTATTCAAACAACTGTTGATTCTTCTTATTCTTTGCGGATCGTTGCTTTCGTGTAAGAAAAAACCGGCTGATGAGTCAATCGTCAGGTCGTCGCAGTACAAAACAAGCCTCGTCGAAGCATATCAGAAGCTGGGTGTGTTCTCAACCATAAATTATATTCCCGGATTAACAATTGCTGTTTCAATTGATAATCAATTGGTTTTAGCCGATGGATTTGGATATTCGAATATGGAGTTGAAAACAAAAACTTCTCCATCGCATAAATTTCGGATTGGGCAGGTTTCCGAATTGGTTACAACACTCACTGCAGCAAAACTTTACGAACAAGGAAAGCTAAAAATGGATCAGCCAGTATCCGAAATTTTGCCCGACTTATCGAAGAAACCATTGCCATATACTATTTATCAGCTTGGTACCCATTCTTCGGGTTTGCGCACTGAAAACAATCCGGCAGGCAAAGGAGGCACACAACGACTGGATACGATTGTGCATTCATTCATTAATGATGATCTTCTGTACGAACCGGGAACCGGGGTTTTGCATACTGAACTTGGATTTGATCTTATCGGATATATCATTCAAAAAACAAACAAAGACTTTTTTACTAATGTCGTTCAGAAAACATTAATCGATCCGCTCAAACTGGAAAATACAGCTCCTGATAATACGTACTCAATCATCAGTAACAGATGCAATTTCTACGATTACGATTATCTGGCTCAGCCATCCGGTGCTGAACCAATCGATCTGCGGGGCAAGGAAGCTTCGGCAGGTTACCTTTGTTCGGTTATCGATTTGGTAAAAATGGGAAATACATTGCTTTATCCGGGTTTTCTCAAGCAGGAAACCATTGACCTGATAACAAAACCATTCGCTACAAAAAGCGGTCAAACCTCCCAATTTGGCTTCGGATTAATTGTCAATAAAGACGTGGAAGGACGAGTCTTTTATGGTCAGCGCGGGTCGGTAAACGGAGGCTTTACCATGTTGCTCATTTATCCTGAAGATAAACTTGTTATAGCAATGGCCAGCAACATTGGAAATTGTTCGTGGGAATTCCCGATTTTTGATATTGCTTCTATTTTCCAAAACCAGTTACATCCTGAAAGAAAAGCAAAAGTTGAAGAAGGACTCCAAAAACCTGAAGAAGCTCCGAAACAATAAAAGCCGGTAAATTAAACGAAAATAAAAAATCCGGAAGGGGATCGTTTGATCAACCTTCCGGATTTTTTTGCTTTGACGTTGCTCAGCAACAGCCATATATCATCAGATTACCATGCGAACAATGGCAAATCTTTCATCATTGCATTTACACGTTTGCGAACCGAAACAATAACTTCCTCGTTTTCAATATTGCTGATTACTTCATCAATCAAATCAACAATTACAGGCATTGCATCTTCTTTCAAACCGCGGGTTGTAATTGCAGGTGTACCAACACGTAATCCTGAAGTAGTGAATGGTGTGCGGCTATCAAACGGAACCATGTTTTTGTTGATGGTAATATCGGCACGAACAAGCGCATTCTCTGCCTGTTTACCGGTTACTTCAGGGAATTTGGTACGAAGGTCAATCAACATCGAGTGATTGTCGGTTCCGCCTGAAATTACCTTATATCCTTTAGCGATGAAAGCATCGGCCATTACAGAGGCATTCTTTTTCACCTGAGCCTGATACACTTTGTACGAAGGATCGAGTGCTTCGCCAAAAGCTACAGCTTTTGAGGCAATTACATGCTCCAGCGGTCCACCCTGTTGTCCGGGGAATACCGAGAAATCGAGTACCTGCGACATCATTTTGGTAACACCTTTCGGAGTTTTAAATCCAAACGGATTTTCAAAATCTTCGCCCACCAGGATAATACCTCCACGTGGGCCACGCAGTGTTTTATGAGTTGTTGAAGTTACAATGTGAGCATATTTTACCGGGTTTTCCAATAAACCTGCAGCAATTAGACCAGCAGGGTGAGCCATATCGATCATCAGGATAGCACCAACTTTATCGGCAATGGCACGCATACGGGCATAATCCCACTCGCGCGAGTAAGCCGAAGCACCACCAATAATCAGTTTTGGTTTGTGTTCCAAAGCCAAAGCTTCCATTTCGTCGTAATCAACGAGTCCTGTATCTTCTTTTACGTGATAGGCAATCGGGTGATAAAGTACTCCGGACGAGTTAACCGGGGAACCATGAGAAAGGTGACCTCCGTGAGCCAAATCCAAACCAAGGAATGTATCGCCAGGATTCAAAACTACAGCCAAAACTGCTGCATTAGCCTGAGCTCCTGAGTGTGGCTGAACATTGGCATAAACAGCGCCATAAACTTCTTTAATGCGATCGATAGCCAGCTGTTCGGTCATATCAACAAACTGGCAACCACCATAATAACGGTTACCGGGATATCCTTCGGCATATTTGTTGGTCATTACTGAACCCATCGCTTCCAACACTTGTTCACTTACAAAATTTTCAGAAGCAATCAGTTCGATTCCGCTTAACTGACGTTGACGTTCCTTTTCAATGATTTCAAATACTTTGGTATCTCTTTCCATTGCGGTAAAATAAGGGTTTAAAATGAGGTGGTAAAGGTATAATAAAATCAGGACGGCTTAAAAATGAAGTTATTCAAAAAATCAGGTATTTTTGAACAATTAATTATTCGTTAAGATGAAGAAGAAACCTTTACTATTCGAATCGGCCTGTATTTTCAGCATCATCGGAAGCAGTATTGGCTTTGTCAGCATGTTTATATCTACATTGTTTTTTCGGACTGTAACTGAAAAAATCGCCTCGGTTACCAACATTACAACCACCGAAAAACTGAGTCCGCTTTATTTTGCCATTCTTATGGCTGCGTTCAGTTTATCGCTTACCGGGGCAATTAAACTTTATCGGATGCAACGCGCCGGATTCTATTTCTATCTGACTGCTCAACTTACAATTTTATTCTTCCCTGTAATCTGGCTTGGGTCCAATGCTTTCTCGGTTACCAATGCTATATTTACGCTCATATTTTCAGGTGTTTACCTGTTTTATTTCCGAATTACCAAATAAATCCTCAAATTCTGGTCGTATGAAAATTAACCATAAATTTCTTCACCTGGGGTTTTGCTTGTTTATGCTGGTTTCCTTCAGCAATAAAGAGAGTCGGGTCAGGACGGTAACCGGTGAAATTCCGGCCAGTTCTATGGGAAAAACCCTTCATCATGAGCACCTTCTTGTGGATTTTATTGGAGCCGACAGCATTGGTTATCATCGATGGAACAAAGCCAAAGTGGTTGAAAAAGTGCTGCCCTACTTGCTCGAAATAAAAAAGATGGGTTATAAAACGCTGGTTGATTGCACCCCGGCTTATCTCGGGCGCGATCCTGAGCTACTAAAAATGCTTTCTGAAAAATCGGGAATTCTGCTGATAACAAACACCGGCTATTACAGCGCCAACGGCGGAAAATATATACCGAAACATGGCTTCACCGAAACTGCAGAACAATTGGGCAGTCGATGGATTGCTGAAGCAAAAAATGGCATTGAAGGCACAACTGTTTTCCCGGGATTTATAAAGATTTCGGTTGATAATAAACCTCTGGAGGAAATTAACCGGAAAGTAGTGCAGGCGGCCTGCCTTGCGCACAAAGCTACTGGTATGGTAATCATGTCGCATACTGGTGGTTCGGTCCCGGCTTTTCAACAGCTCGAAATATTGAAAAATTATGGAGTCGATGCATCAGCTTTTATCTGGACACATGCACAAAATGAACCTGACTCCGAAAAGCACATTGAAGCTGCCCGAATGGGAGCCTGGATTGCTTTCGACAATTTTAACAAAAAGCAACTCGAAAGATATGTTGAATTTGCGCTTTTAATGAAGCAGAAAGGGTTGCTCAATAAGGTTTTGTTTTCGCACGATGCAGGTTGGTACGACCCCGGCAAACCCGATGGTGGCCAGTTTCGTGGGTTTACTGAAATAGAAAACTTACTGATTCCGGCACTTCTCCAGAGCGGACTCGATCAGAAAGACATTGACCAAATATTTTCTGTAAATCCTTCGGAAGCTTTTAAAATTCAGATTCGCTCCGGCAAGTCCTAATTCTGCGGATTAATCGTAAGAAAGGTCGGCCATGGTGTCGCGGTAAGCCGAAAATACTCTTGCCCTTGAAATAAAACCAACGTATTTGCCATCTTCAATCACAGCCAAATTATAGCGACCGCACGACTTGAATTTCTCGACAATAATTTCGATAGAATCGTTCGGTGAAATGAAAAATTCAGGCATATACATCAATTCCTTAACTGTGATCTTTTCGTATAATTCCTGCTCAAACATGATGTTCCGGATGTCATTCATCTTGATCATTCCTTTCAGCACTCCATTTTCATCAACTACCGGAAACAAATCCCGTTTCGACCGGGCAATGTAATAAATCAACTGACCCAGAGTCAATTCCGGAGTTAAAATTTCGAAGTCGGTTTCAATCAATTCTTTGGCATTCATGTAATGCATGGCCGCTTTATCCTTATGATGAGTGACCAGTTCGCCCGCCTTGGCCAAACGTATGGTATAAATAGAGTGTGGTTCGAACAGGGTAATCGTTACATAAGCCACTGTTGCCGAAATAATTAACGGAATCAGCAATTGGTAACCACCGGTTATTTCTGCAATTAAAAATATTCCAAGCAGCGGAGCGTGCATAACTCCAGCCATCAAAGCCCCCATTCCGGCCAGCGCAAAGTTGGCATATGGCAAATTCAAGCCGAAATAAGTATTCAGCGAAAGCGAAACAATGTATCCGCCAACGGCTCCCATAAACAAAGTTGGAGCAAAAATACCACCAACTCCCCCACTCGACGTGGTAATGGCCATGGCAACAACTTTCAGAAATAATATCATAACCAGAATAACCAGTAACACATTGGGGTCGGTTTTCCAGTCGAAGAACACCGAATTATTCAGTAAATCGGCACCTTCACCGAGGAATATTTTATTAATTGAGTCGTAACCCTCGCCCCAAAGCGAAGGGAAAATGAATACCATCAAACCCAGCAAAATACCGCCAATCAGCAATTTGGAGTAGCTTTTTTTAATTCGTTTAAACCAGGTTTCAATATACATTCCGGTTCTTGTAAAATACAATGAGATAAACCCACTGAATACTCCGAGCAAAATATAATAGGGAAGATTATCAGAATTAAACTGGTTGGAAATGGCAAAATGGAATAAAACGGTATCGCCCATAAAGAAATAAGCCAGGGTTGCTGCCGTAATTCCTGAGATCAGCAAAGGAATCAACGAAGCCATGGTCAGGTCGAGCATCAGCACTTCAAGCGTAAACATGATGCCGGCGATTGGAGCTTTGAAAATGCCTGCAATTGCGCCAGTTGCCCCACACCCTATAAGTAATCTCAGCTGGTTTTGATTCAGGCTAAATGCCGAAGCCACATTCGACCCAATAGCCGCACCGGTATAAACAATGGGAGACTCGGCTCCTACCGAACCTCCAAAGCCAATGGTAAATCCGCTGGTTACCATGGATGAAAACATGTTATGCGCTTTTATAAACCCAACTTTCCGGGAAATAACCGACAAAATTTTCGATATTCCGTGGCTGATATCATCTCTAATCAAATACTTAATAATCAACATACTGATTAAAATACCAATCATTGGATAGGCCAGGTAAAAATAACTTTCGGCCGAAGCTTCAAAATGTCGTGTCAGAAAGTGACTCACATAATGAATGAAATTTTTGAGCATAAAAGCAGCCGTACCACTCAGTAATCCAACCAAGAGGCTCAATATGTAAATTTTATTCTTATCGTTTATTTCCGAAAAGAATTGCTTAATTTTTCTGATCATAAATGCTATTTATTCTTCTTTTTAAAGATTTCTTTCATGCTTTGCCAGAATGGCTTTTTTTCCTGTTCCGGAGTAGTTTTTGCTGCTTCTTCTTTTTGTTGGGCTTCTTCTTTTGTTCCATCCTTCACTACAGGTTTATGCCCATTATCACTTTTTCCGAACAGGTTTCTCAGGAATCCCTTTATTGGAGTTTCCAAAACTTCGCGATAAGGCGGAATGTTTAACAAGGCCAGGCTCTCTTCCGAAGGAGATTCGAAGGTGCTGAAACGAATATTCTGGAACTTGCTTTTGCGCAAAATCTGGCTATAAAACTGGCCAACAATAGGCAATGCCGTGCGCCCGCCTGCCCCTTCGCCCAACGAGCGGAAATGAATCGAAGGATCTTCTCCCCCAACCCAGGCTCCGGCTACCAAATTGGGAGTCATACCAATAAACCACCCGTCAGCCTGATCTTGCGTTGTTCCGGTTTTTCCGGCAAACTCCGAATCGATTCCCCAGGTTGAGCGAATCGCATTCCCGGTTCCTTCGTTAACGACCGATTTCAGCATTTGAGTAATAATCCGGCAATTCTCGGGCGAAGCAACCTGTTCGTCAGGCTGTATATTTTGAAATTCATCCAGAACCCGGCCTTCGTTCGACTCAATAGCCTTGAGGTAATATGGAGTGACTTTGCGTCCGCCATTCACAATTTCGGAATAAGCACAAACCATTTCCTGAAGCGAAACAGAGGCTGAACCCAAAGCCAGAGACGGATATGGAGGCAATTCAGAATCGATTCCCATACGCTTGGCCAAATCAACCACATTCGAGATGCCGGCTTGCATCAGCACTTCTACGGCAATTGTATTTATTGATTTGGACAATGCGCCTTCCATCGAGTAGTAACCGGTGTAATCGTCGTGCGAATTTTCGGGTGACCAGTTATCATAATCTTCGTAAACCTTTCTTTCGTTGGCAAAATAAGTATCAGGCGAAACACCAGCTTCCAAAGCTCCTAAATAAACTATTGGCTTGAATGTTGATCCAACCTGACGTTTAGCCGTAGTGTGATCGTATTTAAAGTAGCGGAAATCATTTCCCCCGATGTAGGCCTTTAACTCGCCAGTACGGGGATTCATCGCCATAAAGCCGGTGTTCAATATTTTAAGGTAATACTGGATGGAATCCATTGGAGTCATGTCAACCTGCTTCTTTCCATCCCAGGTAAAAAGGGATACTGATGTCGGCGTATTAAAAATCTCTTTAATCTGATCTTCGGAAACACCTGCCTTTTTTAACGAACGGTATCTGTCCGATCGCTTCATGGCACGGTAAACCACCGATTTGTCATTTCCCCACGGATTCTTTTTGCCCCATGATCCTTCGAATACCGTCTGCAAATTTTTCATCTGGTCGGCAACCGCATTTTCAGCAGCAATCTGCATATCAAAATCAATGGTTGTCCGTATTTTCAGGCCATCAGTAAACAAATTGTACGGAGTATTATCGTCTTTCTGATGGTTGTCGCACCAATCCTGAAGAATTGGCCGGAGTTTTTCAATCAAATAAGGAGCTGGCCCTTCGGTATAAGTAATCAGATTGTAAGTTAATCCAAGCGGTTCGGCTTTGCAGGCGTTTGATTCAGCTGCAGTAATGTAGCCGTTTCGTTCCATTTGCTCAATTACTACATTACGCCTTTCGAGCGAGCGTTCCGGGTTTTTTCGCGGATTGTAACTGTTGTTGGCTTTCAGCATTCCAACCAGAGTAGCGGCTTCGTGTACCTTCAGTTTTATAGGTGGTTTGCTGAAGAATCGCTCCGATGCGACACCAATTCCAAACGTGTTTTCAGCAAAAGGAACAGTGTTCAGGTAAAGAGTTAAAATTTCCTCTTTGGTATAAAGTTTTTCCAGACGATAGGCAATAATCGACTCACGAAGCTTATTAATTGGCATGGTGAGTGGTCCAAAAGATTTTCGCGGATAAAGGTTTTTGGCAATCTGCTGGCTCAAAGTACTTCCTCCGCCCGAACTACGGTCCTGAAGCAGAATAGATTTCATAAGAACGCGCAGTAAGGCAATCTCATCAATACCGCGATGCTTATAAAAACGTGAATCTTCGGTGGCAATCAGGGCGTTTATCACATTGGGCGAAATCTTATCAAAACTCACGTTGCTTCGATTTTCGATGTAATAACGGCCAAGTAATCTTCCGTCGCTGGCATACACTTCAGTCGAAACCGGATTTTTAATTTTCTGCAGTTCATCAGACGAAGGCACCGGCCCTGTAAAACCCACATATACAATCAGAAATAGCAAAAACACCAGCAATAGCCCGGCGATGCCAGCCTTCAATAAAAAGAAAAAAATGCGACGGCCTCGACCTCCTTTTCCGCTACTTTTTGAGCGTGATGATGTTTTTGCTTTAGCTGAAGATATGGATGATTTCTTTTTCATTCGTAAATGTTACTATTAATCTATTGGTTGCCAACTCGTACTCATGGAACTCACTTGCCTGAAAAATATCTGTTTCCACCAGATTTATAAGGCATTTTAGTGTCTCCACCCTGTAAATTGAAACCGTGGCATGATCGTTTCATTTCTGCATTTTCTGTATATAACACTTGCCCGGCAACAACAAACTTAACTGAAAAATTTCAAACTTATTATGAAACCAGAAGAATACCCCTTGTCTATTTTTCTGTAACTTATTTTCAGGTAAATTCAGGCAAAATTGTTAGGTTGGTGAGCTTTTGAAGCGCAAAGTTACATTAAAGTACACTGAATTCATTTTTCTTTCTGAAAAGTTAAACTAAAATTCAACTTTGTAGGTTTTAATGTTCAAAAAAACCAAGTTGATGAAACTTTGATATATGAGAATTGCAATAAGTGGTTCGAACGGATACATAGCCAGCAATCTTATTCCGGAACTGGAAGCAGCAAACCATACAGTTATCCGAATAAAAAGAGACGAATTATCTGACATAGAAAAGCTTACGCCAATATTAACGAATACATCCGTAGTTATTAATTTGGCTGGTGCACCCATTTTGCAGAGATGGACTCCGGAAAATAAAAATTCGATTCTGAAAAGCAGAATTGATTCAACTGAAAATATTACAAAGGTAATCAACCAGTTACCATCACACCAACGTCCCAAACTGTTTGTTTCGGCCTCGGCAATTGGCATTTACGCCCCCAATTTAGTACATACAGAATCCAGTCACTCGTTTGCCGGAGATTTTGTTTCTGAAGTTGTAAGTCGTTGGGAAAAGGCTTCTGAAGACCTTAATCCGGAAATTCGGCGTATTGTTTTTAGAATCGGTCTGATTTTGGGACGGGAAGCCAAAACAATAAAAAGTCTTTTGCCTCTATTTAAACTCGGCCTTGGTGGAAAAATTGCTGACGGAAAACAACCCTTTCCATTTATTCATATCGACGATGCCGTAAATGCGATTCTTTGGTCGATTCAAACCCTACAAGCCGAAGGGATTTATAATCTTGTAGCACCTGAAAACATTGATAATAGCACTTTCACTAAAACGCTGGCCAAACTTTTAAAACGGCCCGCAATTTTTAGAGTCCCCAAATTTGCCCTAAAAATTGCATTGGGCGAAGCTTCTTCGCTCCTGCTAAATAATCCACAGGTTCATCCCGAACGCCTGTTGCACGAAGGTTTTCAATTCACCTACCCCGATATCAAATCGTGTATCGGGCAAATCATTCGGTAAAAAACTAATACTCTCAGTTCATCCCTGGGGCCTCAACATGTATTCACATGTCGGCATTTACCCACAGTTACTATTTCGTAGTTCCTGAAATACAAACATATAGATATTGACATAAGATATTGCACAACATCTAAAGTATTGACTACGAATGTGCAAAACGATGGAATTTCTGGATCAAATTCTTTAATTTTCGAAAAACAATCAAAAACCTTTTCAATGATGAACCAATCAACTGTTGTGGACTATCAGGATTGTAAAGGGAATCAAATACACGAAGATGAACTTTACGAACGTTTGTCGATTATCGTAAAATCGCAGCGAACCGTCCCGGGAGCTTTGATCCCAGTTCTTCAAACAGCGCAAAATTTATTCGGATACCTTCCGGAGAAAGCATTGCGCATGATCAGCAAAGAATTAAAATTGCCTTACAGTGAAGTGGCCGGAGTAGTCGGCTTTTATTCTTACTTCTCAACCACACCTAAAGGAAAGCACACCATTCGGGTGTGTTTAGGCACAGCCTGCTATGTTCGTGGCGGACAGGATGTGCTGAAAGCCATGTCGAAAGAGCTGGAAATCAGCGTTGGCGGCACCACCCACGACCGCAAATTCTCGCTCGAGGTTGGCCGGTGCTTTGGCGCTTGTGGACTTGCACCTGTCGTTATGGTCGACGACGAGACTTTCCAGCGGGTGAGTCCATCAAAAATAAACGAAATACTCAACAGTTTTGAATAGACAAATACTGTAAAACCCTACTTTAAAGCTACTTACCTTACAATTTTACCGATTATTGAAAATTAATCTGTTATGCAAAAACTAAATTCACCTGAAAAATTTGATCATTTTTTTCAGGAGATTTCGGAGCAATATTCAGAGGAATATTATCGCTACAAAGAAATAATACAAATATGTGTAGGCGGAGGTTGCATTGCCTGCGGTTCAACAAAACTAAAAAACGAATTTGAGAAAAGGCTAAAAGACAAAAACCTGGAAGGTAAATTTCTGGTGAAAGGAACCGGTTGTCTTGGTCCCTGCTCAAAAGGTCCCGTAATTTTACTGAAGAAAGCAGATATTTTTTACGAAAATGTGCAGGTCGCCGATGTTGATGAATTAATTGATAGTCAACTGATCAGCGGAGTTCCAGTAGAGCGTCTGCTGCATCATAGCGACGATGAAGGCAAGCCCATTCCGCACATAAAAGACATCAAACTATTTAAAAATCAGAAGAAAATTGTTCTCCGAAGATGTGGAACTATCGATCCTGAAAAAATCACCGATTACATTGCATCAGGCGGATATGTGTCGCTCAAAAAGGCGCTCACCGAACTCACCCCGGATGATATAATTGATCAAATGAAGATCTCGGGATTGCGCGGTCGCGGTGGTGCCGGATTTCCAACCTTCATGAAATGGAGCTTTGCGAAAAAAGAAATTTCCGATCAGAAATATATTCTTTGCAACGCTGACGAAGGTGACCCCGGCGCATTCATGGACCGAAGCATCCTGGAAGGTGATCCGCACAGCGTCATCGAAGGAATGATTATCGGGGCATACACAATTGGCGCATCCAAAGGATTTATTTATGTCCGTGCCGAATATCCGTTGGCGGTAGAGCGCTTGAATAAAGCCCTTGATTCTGCCCGGGAAATGGGATTGCTCGGGCAAAATATCCTGGGAACAGGCTTCAATTTTGACCTTGAAATACGAATGGGCTCAGGAGCATTTGTTTGCGGCGAAGAAACCGCATTAATGGCATCCATTGAGGGTAAACGCGGCGAACCACGCCCACGCCCGCCTTTCCCCACCACAGCCGGCTTATGGGGAAAACCATCGGTTTTAAACAATGTGGAAACCTTTGCCAATGTTTCTACCATCATTGAAAAAGGTGGCGACTGGTTTGGCAAGTTCGGGACAGGCAAAAGCAAGGGAACCAAAATATTTGCGCTAACCGGCGCAATCAAAAACTCTGGTTTGTACGAAGTTCCGGTCGGCACTTCGCTTGGCGACCTGATTTACGATATTGGCGGCGGAACCAGCAGCGGAAAACCATTCAAAGCAGCTCAAATTGGAGGCCCTTCAGGAGGTTGTATTCCGAAGCAACATCTGAATGTTTCGCTGGACTACGAATCGCTGAATGAGCTTGGCGCGATTATGGGCTCCGGCGGTTTGGTGGTTATGGACGAAGATTCGTGCATGGTGGATGTGGCTAAATTCTTTCTCGACTTTGTATTGGAAGAATCGTGTGGAAAGTGCACACCGTGCCGTGTTGGCACCAAACGCATGTACGAAATTCTGGACAGAATTACCACCGGCTTTGGCAGAGAAGGCGATATTGAACGATTGGAACATTTGGGCGAATGGATTAAGAAAACGTCGCTCTGCGGGCTCGGACAATCGGCTCCAAACCCTGTTTTGTCAACAATCCGCTACTTCAGGCACGAATACGAACACCATATCCGCGAGCATAAATGCGAAGCCGGAAAATGTGCCAAACTGGTTCGGGCACCCTGTCAAAGCGCCTGCCCTGCCGGAGTTGATGTTCCTGGCTTTGTTTCGCTTACCGCTGAAAAACGTTATGCAGAAGCACTTAAATTGCACCGCGAACGTAACCCATTTGCTGCCGTTTGCGCCCGCGTTTGTTTCCACACCTGCGAAGACAAATGCCGACGGGCGTCGCTGGATGCGTCGGTTTCTATTCGTGGAATCAAACGCTACATGGTCGATCAGGAAATTACCATTCAGCTCCCGGAAATACGCGAAAATGAGCTGAATGCTGCCCGAAAAATTGCCATAATTGGCGCTGGTCCTTCCGGACTTTCCTGTGCCTATTTTCTGGCACGTTTAGGTTATAAACCAACCGTTTTCGAAGCAGAACAGCGGCCTGGAGGAATGTTGGTACAAACTATTCCGGCTTACCGTTTGCCACGCGAAATTCTGGCCCGTGAAATCCGTATGATTGAAAATATGGGAGTTGACATTCGCCCCGGAATGAAACTGGGTCGTGATTTTACGCTCGAATCGCTAAAAGATTCTGGATACGAAGCTGTTTTCATTGGAGTTGGTTCACCTCAGGGCATTAAACCATCCATTCCCGGAATTGATTCCGAAGGGGTTGTTGATGCACTCCAGTTTCTTCAGACCTACAATCTGCGGGGATCAGTTCCGGTTGGAAAGCAAATTATTGTTGTCGGCGGCGGAAATGCGGCTATTGATGCGGCCCGTACTTCGGTTCGCTTGGGTGCTGAAAAGGTTGATATTGTCTATCGCCGTACTCAGGAAGAAATGCCAGCCTGGGCCGAAGAAATTGATGCTGCCATTGAGGAGAAAATCGAATTGCATACGCTCACCAATCCAAAAGAATTCATTACCGAAGATGGGAAAATAAAAGCTGTTCGATGCGTTCGGATGAAACTGGGAGCTTTTGATGCAAGCGGACGACGCAGCCCGGTTGAAACCGACGATGAAATCACTTTTAATGCCGATCAGATCATTATTGCTGCCGGACAAACGCTTGATATCCACTCCATCCTGGGCGACATTCAGTTGAAATTGGCAGGAAAATCGCAATTGGCCCGCAATCCACGTACCGGACAAACTTCTGTTGACTGGATTTTTACCGGCGGCGACGCTGCTACAGGCCCGTCATCGGTCATTGAAGCTGTTTCAGGAGGAGAAATGGCCGCCGTTGGTATTGACGAATTCCTAACGGGTGAAAAACACGATTTCTGGCGGAAAGAAAAGCACAACGACACTTTCTTCGATCCGGAAGCTGCTCCGGCAAAATATCCACGTACGCACATGGTTATGCTGGCTGCCGAACGCCGGATGTACAATTTCAACGAAGTGGAACAGGTTTGGCCCGAAGGTGAAGCCATCCGGCAAGCCCGCCGTTGTTTGCGATGTGATTATGGTAGTAGTTGCTAATTTCTAAATTCGTACAAAATGACAACAGTATATATAAACAAACAACTCGTTGAAATTGAGGCTGGAAGCACGATATTTGAAGCTGCCGCCAAAGCCGGAATAAAGATACCAACCCTTTGTCATGTTGAAAATCAGATGCCGAAGGGTGCCTGCCGGGTTTGCATGGTCGATGTGGAAGGTGCAAAATCGATGGTTGCCTCCTGCACAACGCCTGTTAGCGATGGAATGAAAATCACAACTAATTCCAAAAATGTACGCGATGCCCGCAAATTTGTGGTAGAATTACTGCTTTCGGAACATTGCGGCGAATGCAAAACCTGTGTCCGAAATAATGATTGTGAATTGCAAACGCTTGCTCTTGAACTGGGAGTTTTAGATATCACATACGAAGGCGAAAAACTCCGGAGTTTTATCGACGACTCAACCCCTGCCCTGGTGCGCGATTCCGGAAAATGCATTAAATGCCGCCGTTGCATGACTGTATGTAATGAAATGCAGGGAGTTGGCTCACTGTTTGCGCAGGGACGAGGATTCGAATCGCGGATTGGTCCTGCTTTCGATCAACACCTCGACGGTGTAACTTGTGTTCAGTGCGGCCAATGCGCTGCTATTTGTCCGGTTGGTGCCATAACTGAAAAAGAGCACATCGACTTTGTTTGGGATGCCATTGAAAATCCAACCAAATTCGTGGTAGTTCAAACCGCACCAGCCATTCGTGCAGCTTTGGGCGAATGTTTTGGTTACGAACCAGGTACTTTGGTTACTGGGAAAATGGTTTCGGCACTTCGATTACTCGGTTTTGACCGTGTTTTTGACACCAATTTCACAGCCGACTTAACCATTATGGAAGAAGGGACAGAACTGTTACTTCGGCTGAAAAAAGCGTTGGCCGACAAACAGCAGGTTGCTCTGCCAATGTTCACTTCATGCTCTCCCGGATGGATCAAATATGCCGAATATTTCTATCCTGAATTCCTGGATAATATTTCGACCTGCAAATCACCACAGCAAATGTTTGGCGCTGTTGCCAAAACCTATTATGCGAAAAAAGCTGGTATCGATCCGAAAGATGTTGTGGTGGTTTCCGTTATGCCATGCACGGCCAAGAAGTTTGAAGCTCAACGGCCGGAAATGAACGGAAGCGGCTATCAGGATGTGGATTACGTTCTTACTACCCGTGAATTAGCCAGAATGATCAAGCAATCAGGAATTGATTTTAAAGCCCTGAAAGAAGATGTTATGGATTCGCCAATGGGCTCAGGATCGGGAGCTGCCGACATTTTTGCAAATACCGGAGGTGTTATGGAAGCAGCAATCCGAACAGCCTTCGAGATTGTCACTGGGCGCGAACTTCCTCTTGAAAATCTGCACTTACAACCAGTCATTGGGTTGGATGGTGTGAAAAAAGCTTCATTACTTATTGAAGGCTGCAAACCTGAATGGAGTTTTCTGGAAGGTGTTGAACTGAAAGTTGGAGTAGCTCACGGTTTAGGCAATGCCAGAAAAATTATAGAAGCCATGCGGGGCGGCGAAGAATTCCACTTTATTGAAGTGATGACTTGCCCCGGCGGCTGCATTGGCGGTGGCGGACAGCCGCGCTTTACAACCAACGAGATCAGACAGAAACGAATTCAGGCAATCTACAAAGAAGACGAAGGAAAGTTATTGCGTAAATCGCATGCAAATCCTGAAGTTCAACAGATTTACGAGGAATTTCTGGAAAAACCATACAGCCATTTGGCGCATCAGTTACTCCATACAAAGTACAATCATCGGTTAAATTGATGGTTGGTTTGATATCAATAAAAAAAAGGCTGTCTCCTTTCGGGACAGCCTTTTTGATATAGTAAAAAACTATTGATTACAATTGTGGTCCTGAAGGAATCAATGCTTTAGCATCGTCGTTGTCGCAATATTGCTCGAAGTTCTTGATGTATTTAGCAGCAAGTGATTTTGCTTTAGTTTCCCATTCAGTAACATCAGCATAAGTGTTACGTGGGTCAAGAATTTCAGTGTCAACATTGTTCAATGCAGTTGGAGCAACCAGGTTCAGGATTGGTACGTGAACTGTTGGTGCATTTTCGATTGAACCGTCGATGATAGCGTCGATGATGGCACGGGTATTTTTCAAAGAAATACGTTTTCCTGTTCCGTTCCAGCCAGTGTTCACCAAATAAACTTTAGCATTGTGTTCTTTAGCCTTACCAATCAATGTTTTAGCGTACATCGTTGGGTGCAAAGTCAAGAAAGCTTCACCGAATGCTGGAGAGAATGATGGAACTGGTTCAGTAATACCACGTTCAGTTCCGGCTAATTTTGAAGTAAAGCCTGAAAGGAAGTGATATTGAGCTGATTTTTCGTCCAAAATAGAAACTGGAGGCAACACACCGAAAGCGTCAGCCGACAGGTAAATGATTTTAGAAGCGTGTCCGGCACGTGAAGGAGAAACGATTTTATTGATGTGATAGATTGGATAAGAAACACGGGTGTTTTCAGTTTTTGAAGCAGCAGCTGAATAATCAGGAGTACCGTCTTCCAAAACAGTTACGTTTTCCAACAATGCATCGCGACGAATAGCACGCCAGATATCTGGTTCTTTGTCTTTTTCCAGGTCGATTACTTTAGCATAGCAACCACCTTCGTAATTGAATACTCCGTGGTCGTCCCAACCGTGTTCGTCATCACCAATCAGGTAACGTTTTGGGTCAGCTGAAAGTGTTGTTTTACCAGTTCCTGAAAGACCAAAGAAAATAGCAACATCACCATCTTTACCTACGTTAGCCGAGCAGTGCATAGAAGCGATACCGCGTAATGGCAGGTAGTAGTTCTGCAAAGCGAAAATACCTTTTTTCATTTCGCCACCATACCATGTTCCACCAATAACCTGCATTCTTTCAGTAAGGTTGAATAAAGTAAATACTTCAGAGTTCAAACCTTGTTCTTTCCAGTTTGGATTAGAGGTTTTTGAACCATTCAAACATACGAAATCTGGTTCGCCGTAGTTAGCTAATTCATAGTGAGATGGACGGATGAACATGTTGGTCACAAAGTGAGCCTGCCATGCAACTTCCATAACGAAACGTACTTTCAAGCGAGTATCTTCGTTGGTTCCGCAGAATGTATCAACTACATACAGTTTGTTTGCAGTAGAAAGTTGTTTGGTAACAAGACCTTTACAATGTGCAAATACTTCAGGAGTTGTTGGGCGGTTGATAGTACCATCCCACCAAAGGTGCTCATCAGTAGTTGCATCTTTCACAAAAAATTTATCTTTTGGAGAACGTCCGGTGAATTTACCAGTATCAACTGATACTGCACCAGAAGTTGTTAATACTCCTTTTTCAAAACCTTCGTTTGCAGGGTCAATTTCTGCTTGAAATAATTCTTCGTAAGTTGGATTATGCAAAATTTCGGCATTGGTATCAATACCATACTTTAATAGATCAGTGTTTTTCATGATAAGTGTTTATAATTTAATAGTTTCAACAAAACAAAAACTTTCTCGGCATCAAAAATAGCTAATTTTCAACCCGTGGAGATTTGTGAAATATTAAATTAAGATCATTTCGAAATCATATGTTTAAGGGCATATCTCATGTTTACTAATCTCCTGATATCCAACAAAAGATCAGGCATATACAAACAAAAAGAATGTTAAGAAATTATTAACATCCTAACATTCTTTTTAATCAATATGACAATATAAACTATGACCTTGGATGGAACTGATTCAAGGTTGTTTTGAGGTAATCCCGGTCAAGATGAGTATAAATTTCAGTAGTAAGGATTGATTCGTGACCAAGCATTTCCTGCACGGCACGTAAATCGGCACCTCCATTAATCAAATGAGTTGCAAATGAATGACGGAAAGTGTGTGGGCTAATTTTTTTATCGAAACCGGCTTTCAGTGCCAGATTTTTAATAATGGTAAAAATCATTACACGGCTCAGTCTTTTTCCTCTCCGGTTCAGGAAAAGTATATTCTCGCTGTCTTTGGAAACTTTCAGCGTTTTTCTGTAAACGTCCATGTATTTATTAATCTCATCGATAGCTTTTTCGCTTACCGGAACAAGTCTCTCTTTGTTGGATTTACCTTCAACTTTAATAAATCCCTGGTCGAAAGCCAGATTCGAGATTTTCAGATTTACCAGTTCAGAAACACGAAGACCGCAACTGTACAATGTTTCGAGCATTGCTTTATTGCGCTGACCTTCAGGTTTGTTCAGCTCAATGGTGTCAATCATCAAATCAATCTCTTCAATCGTGAGCACATCAGGAAGCTTTCTGCCAATCTTAGGTGATTCCAAAAGGGTTGTAGGATCATTGTTAACCTTTCCCTCCATAAGTAAATACTTGTAGAAAGATTTTATGCCCGAAATAGTTCTGGCCTGAGTTCTGGGGGAAACACCCCGATCATTGATCCATTCTACGAATTTCTTAAGGTGATTGAGCTTCACCTTTTCAGGAGCTAATTTTTTCAGTTCTTCATCTGCAAAAACCATCAGCTTATTTATATCATTGATATAAGCTGCGATGGAGTTCGCTGACAAACCTTTCTCCAAACGTAAGAAAGACTCAAATCCTTTTTTGCTATCTTCCCATTTCATAATTAAATACTTTAAATTTAAAATTCTATAACAAATATTGATAATTTTGGTTTTGTAAACTCTATAAATGAAGGTTTTAAATTAATTATGACCATCCACCAAGATTACATAATTTTCACTACGAGTTTACATTCGGTTAAGTTACTATTTTTTTATTATATTCTATAAAATGATGAAAATTTTGTTAATAAATGGCCCAAATTTAAATCTGCTAGGCGTTCGCGAGCAAAGTATTTATGGAAATAAATCATTCGACAGCTATTTCCAGACTCTCCGAAACGAATTTTCGGACATCGATCTTGAGTATTATCAGTCGAATATTGAAGGTGAACTTATAAATAAAATTCACGAAAAAGGCTTTACATTCGATGGCATCATCATCAATGCCGGAGCCTACACCCACACCTCTGTTGCAATCAGAGATGCCATTTCAGGAGTGAAAACCCCTGTTGTTGAAGTTCATATCTCTAACATCCTGACCAGAGAGAGTTTCAGGCATGAATCGCTGATTGGACCTGCATGTATTGGAAGTATCATGGGATTTGGCCTCGACTCGTACCGACTTGGTATAGAAGCAATTAAAAGATATATTAAATCTTAATGACCATTTAGGTCATGCACCTGCTACCTTTCACCCGATGAAATAAAATTTGCATATTTTTGCCGCCCTCTAAAATTAAAATTCGAAATTATGAAACACACTAAAATAGTAGCAACTATCTCTGATAGACGTTGTGAAGTTGAGTTTATCCGTCAATTGTTCGACGCAGGAATGAATGTCGCCCGACTAAACACAGCTCACATCTCTACTGAGAGTGCTCTGACCATGCTTAACAACGTGCGAACCGTTTCTGATTCAATAGGCATTCTTGTTGATACCAAAGGCCCTGAAATACGGACAAGAAATATCAGCGAACCGATAAGTGTTAAGGAAGGTGACATTATTAAGGTAAAAGGTGGCGATGGTATATCTGATCAGGAAACATTTTATGTCAGTTATGAATACATTCATAAAGATGTGCCTGTTGGCAATTTCATTCTGATTGACGACGGCGATTTGGCTCTGGAAGTAATAGAAAAGACTGAAGATTGCCTGGTTTGCCGCGTTGGAAACAGTGGACAAATTAAAAATAAAAAGAGTGTCAACACTCCGGGAGTCAGCGTCGATTTGCCTTCTATCAGCGAAAAAGATGTTGAGTTCATCGAATTTGCAGCTAAAAATGATGTCGATTTTATTGCTCATTCATTTGTTCGAAATAAGCAGGATGTATTAGCAGTGCAGGAAATTCTCGACCGATTTAACAGCCGTATAAAAATCATCGCAAAAATCGAAAATCTGGATGGCGTTAATAATATCGACGAGATTCTTGAACATGCCTATGGCATCATGGTTGCCCGCGGCGACCTGGGTATTGAAATCCCTGCCGAAAAAATTCCAAGTATCCAGCGAAAACTAATCAGAAAGGCTGTGCAGCAGAAAAAGCCTGTAATTATTGCCACACAAATGTTGCATTCAATGATCGATAATCCAAGGCCAACCCGTGCCGAGGTTAGCGATGTTGCAACAGCAATTTACGACCGGACTGATGCCATCATGCTTTCAGGCGAAACTGCCTACGGAAATTATCCGGTTGAATCGGTAAAAGTAATGGCTAAAATTGCAGTTGAAGTTGAAGCAAGCAAAGATAAACGCAACGATTTGCCCGTTCCGCGCCTCGACAATGAAACTTCGGCATTCCTTGCAGAAGCCGCTGTACTCGCATCGAAAGAATTACTGATAAATGCTATTGTTACTGACACACTTACCGGAAAAATTGCCCGGTATATTGCTGCATTCAGGAGTCCGCTTCCGGTTTATGCAAAATGCCACAACGGACGGGTAAAACGCGAACTGGCTCTTTCATACGGAGTTTTCCCAAGCGAAATTATCTCGAAGAAAAACAAACACAAACTTATTGAAACAGCGTTGCTCGATCTGGTTGAAAAGAAAATGATCACTGAAACGGATAACGTAGTTTACGTAGGAGGAAACTTCGGAGTTGGTGGTGGTACTTCGTTCATCGAAATTGCTTCGGTTGAACGCATGGCCCATGCAAAAATGAAGAATTAAGAATAAAGGTTATATAATAAAAAAGGGTGCCGATTGGCACCCTTTTTTATTATCTGAAATTCATTTTATCTCATATCAACAACTTCAATTCCCTTGTATTTCTTCGAATCAAATACGAAGTCGGAATCATTGTACACCCCGTCTGTTTTATATTGAGTTACGGTTACAATAATGGTATTTCCGTCTTTTCCATTCATTACTGCCCCATGAATCAGCATTTTCTGTTTGTCAATCATCAGTTTTATTTTCTGAATTTCTCCTGAAGGTTTCTGAGGAGTCAAATCGATATTATAAACCGGAACACCCGCATCAACACTTTCATTCAGAAACTTATAATTGAATCCCTTTTCGTAAATAGTAAAGATCTTGGAAGGATCCATTAAATCGTCGGTAGCTTCATCAAGGTTTGAAATGGTAACCTCGTTCGAATTAACCATGTAAGTCCAGATTGTTTTACCGTCACAAGTTACCTGAAGTCCCATCTGGGGTACGTTTAACTTGTATTTCTTGTTTTTCAGAATGATTGAGCCCAGACTTTTGTCCTTAATGTTTTCAGCTTTATTATTCATCTCGAACGAAAACTTTGCATCGAGTGAAGCCAGCGATTGAGTTGTTTTAGTAACCTTTTCCAGAATTTCTTTCGCTTTTGCATCTTGCTGTGCATATCCCGCCAAAACAAAAACAGAAAGAATTGTAATTAAAAATAATTGCTTCATTTTTTTGATTTATTATAGTTCTATTTTATTCCATTCAATAATTGTTCCAAACTGTATTCATCCTGAATCAGAACCTGACGTGCTTTACTTCCCTCGCTTGGGCCAACGATTCCGGCAGCCTCCAGCTGATCCATCAAACGGCCGGCCCGGTTATAACCAATCGAGAATTTACGCTGAATCATGGATGTCGATCCAACCTGGTTAGCCACGATTAAACGAGCTGCTTCTTCAAACATTTCATCGCGGTTTTTCAGATCAACTTCAGCCAGACCACCTTCATTTTCACCCACATAATCAGGCAAAAGGAAAGCCGTTGAATATCCGCGCTGATCGGCAACAAATTCACAAATACGTTCAACTTCAGGAGTATCAACAAAAGCACACTGAACACGAGTCATGGTGCTACCCGCCGAAACCAGCATATCCCCTTTCCCTATCAGCTGATTAGCTCCAGGCGTATCCAAAATGGTGCGCGAGTCGATCATCGAAGCTACTTTAAACGCGATACGGGTTGGGAAGTTGGCTTTAATCACACCGGTAATAATATTGATTGACGGACGCTGCGTGGCAATAACCATATGAATACCAACCGCACGGGCCAACTGAGCAATACGGGCGATCGGCAGCTCAATCTCTTTTCCGGCAGTCATAATCAAGTCGGCAAACTCGTCAACAACAACTACAATATAAGGCAAGTAGCGATGTCCTTTTCCCGGATTCAGACGACGGCTGATGAATTTGCCATTGTATTCGGTAATGTTCCTTACATGAGCTTTTTTCAGCAGATCGTAACGCGTGTCCATCTCAATATTCACCGAATTCAGTGTGTTTTTCACCTTCTGAATGTCGGTAATAATGGCATCTTCCTCGTCGGGCATTTTGGCTAAAAAGTGTTTCTCGAGCGAAGCATAAAGGTTCAACTCAACCTTTTTAGGGTCAACCAGCACAAACTTGAGCTGAGAAGGATGCTTTTTATAAAGCAGTGAAGTGATAATGGCATTCAGCCCAACCGATTTACCCTGACCAGTAGCACCGGCAACCAAAATATGTGGCATTTTCGTCAAATCGACCATAAACGTTTCGTTCGAAATCGTTTTTCCCAAGGCGATTGGAAGTTCGGCTGTCGATTCCTGGAACTTCTTCGAACCAATAATGGAGCGCATCGATACTATTTCAGGCTTCTGGTTCGGAACTTCAATACCGATCGTTCCACGTCCCGGAATTGGTGCAATTATGCGGATTCCCAGAGCTGATAAACTCAGAGCAATGTCGTCTTCCAGATTCTTGATTTTGGCAATTCGGATTCCCGGAGCCGGAACAATCTCGTACAATGTAATGGTCGGCCCAATAGTTGCCCTGATCTTTGTGATCTCAATTTTATAATGACGAAGCGTTTCTACAATCTTATTCTTGTTCGAAATCAGCTCTTCGTTGCTCACTTCAGCGTTTCCCGAAGCATGATCATCAAGCAGTTCGAGCGTTGGATATTTATAACCTGATAAATCGAGGGTCGGATCATAATCTTCCATAACCGGTGCCGTTTCATCATCGGCCATTTCATCAACAACCTTTTCATTGATGTGCAATTCAGGCTCTTTGACTTTCGATTTTGGTTTTTCAGGAGCCGGCTTTTTAGCTTCGGGTTCCTCGTCAAATAGCATATCTTCAATGCTTAGTTCAACATCCTTTCTCGAAATGGTATCTTCAATCTCAAAATCGTCATCGGGCGAATCCGGATCAAAAATAGCTTCAATCTTATCATCTTCATGAATGACCTTCGAGATTGAAAGATCCTCAATCTGTTGCAAAGGAGCAACTTCTGCAAGTGGATTTTCTTCCGGAACACCGGTAACCGAAGGATCTTTGTCCTTTTTTGCTATTATTTGCGAGAACCAGGGCACAAACTGCCTGAAAGTAATCACCAGTAACAGGAACAGCAGAAATACCAGAATTAGCGTTGCGCCAATCGCACCTAAAAACGAAGTCAGAACACTCGAAAAGATAAACCCATACATCCCTCCGACATACAGAAAATTATCTCCGGAAGTCATATTCAGGAGAAGGGCCAGGGCAATCGACGACCACAGCATCCAAAGCACCGAGAAAAGGAATGTTTTCCAGAACCGGATTTCCTTATAACCAAAGAGGTTAAGCGCTGCGACAAAAAATATCAGGATAAAAAAGAATGATGGAAAGCCAAAACCCAGATTGATGAACTGTTCGCTCAGATAAGCGCCGCCTTTTCCGGCAAAATTCTGAACCTGAACTGAAGGATCGATAAACTCGCCCAACGACATATCGAGTTTGCTTTGATCGACCGCACCCGAAAAGATGTACGAAATAAAGGCAACAGCCATATAACCGCAGAAAAGCAACAGGAATGCCCCCAAGGTATATTTGAACTGATTACTCTTTAAGAAATTGATTACTGCCTTGATTTTAGAAGACTTAGGCGCCTTGGGCGACTTTGCTGGTTTCTTTTCCGGTTTTGTGATTTTTTTTGCCATCCGTTCGATTATTCGTGCGCAAAGTTAACGATTTTAACTATCATATATTTTATCTCCAGAACGAAACATACACTAAAATTTTGGATCAAAAAAATCATTCAAATAACTTTTTCAGAATGTTTTTACTCCTGTTTTATAGCATCGAATTGGCCGCAGACAAAGGGAGTTGATCATGTTTATAATTCAATCCTTTTTTTAAGTTTGTTCGAAACAGATATTCATAATATATGGGAAAAATTGCTGTAGTTGCTTTAGGCGGAAATGCACTTTTACGTGAAAATGAGGTTGGTACAATTGAACAACAGGAAGCAAATACCACCGACACCCTCGAAAATCTAATCTTTTTACTGAACGACGGATTCGAATTAGTGATCACCCACGGAAACGGACCACAGGTTGGAAACATCCTGATGCGAAACGATGCAGGCCAACAACTGTACGACATTGCCCCGATGCCACTCGACATCTGCGTGGCCGACTCGCAGGGCGGCATCGGTTACATGATTGAGCGAATGATTCGCAATGTGCTGCATAAACACGGGATAAAAAAGAATGTGATTACCCTGGTTTCTATGACGCTCATCCATCCGGACGATCCGGCATTCAGCAACCCGACCAAGGGAATTGGCAAAATATACTCGGAAGAAGAAGCTCAAAAACTTCAGCAGGAAAAAGGCTGGATTTTTAAGCCATCGTCAAAAGCTCACGGAGGCTGGCGCCGCATGGTTTCGTCGCCTCAGCCCATCGAAATTATCAACCGCGATATCATTGAAAGTCTTGTTAGGGCCGGAAATATTGTAATTGCGGCAGGTGGCGGCGGAATACCGGTTTATTATGACGAAAACAACGATTTGCGCACACTGGATGCCGTTATCGATAAAGATCTGGCTTCGGCGCTGCTGGCCTCTCAAATCGGCGCCAACGAGTTTTATATCCTGACCGATGTTTCCTTCATTTACAAGGATTTTGGCAAGCCAACCCAGGAAAAACTTGAATTTCTAAATTATGCCGATACCATGAAATACCTCGAAGCCGGGACTTTTTCGGAAGGAACCATGGCGCCAAAAATCAAAGCCTGCCTGTATTTCATTAAAAATGGCGGTGAAAAGAGCGTGATTACCGAGGCCAAAAAGTTGGAAGACAAATCGTACGGATCGAAAATTACGATGGAATACGATTAAAATGGTCAGTGGTCAGTCGCAGTTGGCAGCAAGTCATTTGTGGTCATTTGCTTCGCGTCATTGATAGTAAACAATTACAACAACGACAACATTTACAACAAAATACACTATGAACATTAACTTAAAAAACCGACATTTTCTGAAATTACTGGATTTTAGTGCTGATGAGATTCTTTACCTGATTAATCTGGCCACCAAGCTAAAAAAAGCCAAACAAAACGGTCTGGAAGAGCAAAAACTTAGCGGCAAAAACGTTGCTTTGATTTTTGAAAAAGCATCGACCCGCACACGATGTGCTTTTGAAGTGGCTGCATTCGATCAGGGAGCCCATGCTACCTATCTGGGACCAAGCGGATCGCAAATTGGGAATAAGGAATCGATAAAAGATACAGCCCGTGTTTTGGGCCGCATGTACGATGGAATTGAATACCGCGGTTATGGTCAGGCAATTGTAGAAGAACTGGCAAAATACGCAGGAGTTCCGGTTTGGAACGGACTGACCGACGAATTTCATCCCACTCAGATTCTGGCTGATTTCTTAACTATGAAAGAGCATTCGAAGAAACCTCTGTCAGAAATTAAATTCTGTTACTTGGGCGATGCGCGTAATAACATGGGCAATTCGCTGATGGTTGGAGCCGCCAAACTGGGAATGGATTTTCGGGCAGCAGCGCCTAAAAGTTGCCAGCCGTCAGAAGAACTGCAGAGTACCTGTCGCGAAATAGCAGCCCAATCAGGAGCAAAAATTCTGATTACAGAGGATTTAGCCGAAGCCGTGAAAGACTGCGATTTCCTTTACACCGACGTATGGGTTTCGATGGGCGAACCCGCCTCGGTTTGGGAAGAACGCATCAAATTGCTCCTTCCCTACCAGGTGAATCAAAAAGCGATGGAACTGACCGGCAATCCAAACGTGAAGTTCCTGCATTGCCTGCCGGCCTTCCATAACCGCGACACCAAAGTTGGAGAAGAAATCTTTCAAAAATTCGGACTGGACGGACTGGAAGTTACCGAAGAAGTGTTTGAAAGCGAAGCATCTATTGTGTTCGATCAGGCCGAAAACCGCTTGCACACCATTAAAGCAGTGATGGTTGCCACAATAGGCGGATAAGCCTCTTTCAGAGTAATTCCATTTTTTTGATCAATCAATTTTGATTGTTGACCGCTTAGGCTATATTTGTCAGCACAATACAGCACAGCGAAAACTAAATCTAAAATCTATGAAATGTAAAAATTTAATTGCCGGAATGATGCTGTTTATGCTCTTATCCGGGACTATTCTAGCACAGACCAATTACCAGCCAGCAGAAAAAAACCTTCAAAACCGCGAATGGTTTCAGGATGCCAAATTCGGACTTTTCATTCACTGGGGATTGTACTGCCAGATGGCTGGCGGCGGCGACCAGGGAATTGCAGAATGGATTATGAATCAGAAACGCATCCCGATTCCTCAGTACGAAAAGTTAACCAACTTCTTCAATCCAACTTCGTTTAATCCTGCCGAATGGGTGTCGATGGTGAAAAAAGCCGGAATGAAATACATTACCATTACCAGCAAGCACCACGAAGGTTTTGCCATGTTCGACTCGAAAGTGAGCGATTACAATGTGGTAAAACGAACTCCCTACGGAAAAGACATTATTAAAATGCTGAAAGACGAATGCGACAAGCAGGGAATCAAACTGTTTTTCTACTATTCGCAGCTAGACTGGCATCATCCTGATTATTTTCCACGCGGCAACACAGGCCAGGGATTTACCGGTCGTCAGGAAAAAGGAGACTGGAACAAGTACATTGATTATATGAATGCCCAGTTGGCTGAACTGCTTACTAATTATGGAGAAGTTGGCGGCATCTGGTTCGACGGAATGTGGGACAAATGGGATGCTCCGTGGCGTTTGGACGAAACCTATGCACTTATTCACAAACTTCAGCCGGGAGCTTTGGTTGGAAGCAATCATCATAAATTCCCTTTCCCGGGCGAAGATTTCCAGATGTACGAACGTGATCTTCCCGGCGAAAACTCGATGGGCTTCAACCACACCGGAGCTGTTTCCGACCTTCCTTTGGAAATGTGCGAAACCATGAATGGTTCCTGGGGCTTTAACCTCGCCGACAACAACTATAAATCAGTAAAACAACTTCTTCAAACCCTGATTAAAGCTTCAGGTTACGGGGCAAATTTCCTTTTAAATACCGGCCCAATGCCAAACGGCAAAATTCAACCCGAAAACGTAGATACACTGATGGCGATGGGCAAATGGCTCGATAAATATGGCGAAACCATTTACGGAACTCGGAAAGGTCCGATAAAACCAACCAACTGGGGAGCTTCAACACAAAAAGATGGCAAAGTTTGGTTGCATGTGCTGAATTTTGGCGAAGAAAACCTGTTCATTGGAAAACTTCCCGCAAAACTGAAATCAGCTAAGTTTTTCGATGATCAATCGCCTTTAAAATTCAAGGAAACAGAATTTGGAGTCATACTAAATATTCCAAATTCGAAGAAAAAACCAATTGATACTATAATTCAGCTTGAATATTGAGATTTATCAAGTGTTAAATTTGTAAAGAAGCTGTCTGGATTCAGGCAGCTTTTTTATTTTCAGGCAACTATGATCAGTTTTAAGCACAATATTTCTGAGTGAATAAATACAGGCCTCTCGATCAACCTGATTTTTTTCATCTTTTTTGATATATTAGAAAAGTTTGAAAGAACAAAACAGTACTCGTATTGTTAAATGTTGTGACTTTCAAACTTGAATATCAAAAAACCAAAAATATGTTTGATCTTGATTTAATTCAAAAAAACTACAAGGAACTAGGCGCTAAAGTTGAAAAAGCTAAAAAGCACCTAAACAGGCCCTTAAGTCTGTCAGAAAAAATTCTCTACGCTCACCTGTTTGCCGATCAGGAAGTGAAAAATTTCAAGCGTGGTACCGATTATGTGGATTTTGCACCCGACCGCGTTGCTATGCAGGATGCCACTGCCCAAATGGCTTTGCTGCAATTGATGAACTCCGGAAAAAGCAAAACCGCTGTGCCTTCAACGGTACATTGCGACCACCTCATTCAGGCCAGCAAAAACGGCTTGGCCGATTTGCAGGATGCCGTGAAGATCAACAAGGAAGTTTACGATTTCCTTGAATCTGTTTCGAACAAGTACGGCATTGGTTTCTGGAAACCGGGTGCAGGAATCATTCACCAGGTTGTACTAGAAAACTATGCATTTCCGGGCGGAATGATGATTGGAACCGACTCGCACACAGTGAATGCCGGTGGTTTGGGTATGATTGCCATTGGTGTTGGCGGTGCCGATGCCGTGGATGTGATGGCCGGAATGGCCTGGGAACTGAAATTTCCGAAACTGATTGGAGTGAAGCTCACCGGAAAACTGAATGGTTGGGCAGCGCCTAAAGACATTATCCTGAAAGTGGCCGGAATCCTTACCGTGAAAGGCGGAACAGGAGCAATTATCGAGTATTTTGGCGAAGGCGCACAATCCATTTCGTGTACCGGAAAAGGAACCATTTGCAACATGGGTGCCGAAGTGGGCGCAACCACTTCAACTTTTGGCTACGACGAATCGATGGAGCGCTACCTGCGCGCCACGGGCCGTGCTGCTGTTGCCGATTTAGCCAACGAAGTGAAAGAACACCTCACTGCCGATCCCGAAGTGTATGCCAATCCTGAAAAATACTTCGATCAACTGATTGAGATTAATTTGGATGAGCTGGAACCTTATGTGAATGGCCCATTCACCCCCGACCGCGCTACGCCGATTTCGAAACTGGCCGAAGAAGCCAAAGCCAACGGCTGGCCAACCAAAGTGGAAGTGGGTTTAATTGGTTCGTGCACCAACTCATCATACGAAGATATTTCGCGCGCCGCATCGCTTGCCAAACAGGCTGTTGCCAAAAATTTGAAAACCAAAGCCGAATTCACCATTACGCCGGGTTCGGAGCTGGTTCGTTATACCATCGAACGCGACGGTTTGATTGATACATTCAACCAGATTGGTGCCAGCGTATTCGCCAATGCCTGCGGACCTTGTATTGGCCAATGGTCGCGTCCGGGAGCCGAGAAAGGCGAGAAAAATACGATCATTCACTCGTTTAACCGCAACTTCTCGAAACGAGCCGACGGTAACCCCAATACACATGCCTTTGTGGCTTCTCCAGAAATCGTTACTGCTCTGGCCATCGCTGGTGATCTGGCGTTCAATCCGTTGACCGATTATCTGGTAAATGAAGCTGGCGAAAAGGTAAAACTCGATGTTCCTTCAGGGGAAGAATTGCCTGCCAAAGGTTTTGCTGTTGAAGATGCTGGTTACCAAGCTCCGGCTGAAAATGGTTCTTCAGTAGTTGTAAAAGTTGATCCGGCTTCTAGCCGCTTGCAATTGCTTGAACCATTTGCCGCATGGAATGGCGAGAACATTTCAGGAGCAAAATTGCTGATCAAAGCCAAAGGCAAATGTACCACCGACCACATTTCGATGGCTGGCCCGTGGTTGCGTTTCCGTGGACATCTCGACAATATTTCGAACAACATGCTGATTGGTGCCGTGAATGCGTTCAACGATACAACCAACAAGGTAAAAAACCAGTTGACCGGCGAATACGGCGAAGTACCTGCTGTTCAACGGGCTTACAAAGCTGCGGGAGTTCCTTCCGTTGTGGTAGGCGACCAAAACTACGGCGAAGGTTCATCGCGCGAACATGCGGCTATGGAACCCCGTCATTTGGGTGTAAAAGCGGTGATTGTAAAATCGTTTGCCCGTATTCACGAAACCAACCTGAAGAAACAGGGAATGCTGGCGCTGACTTTTTCCAACGAGGCCGATTACGATAAAATTCAGGAAGATGATCTGTTCAATTTTGTCGATCTGAAAACTTTTGCTCCGGGCAAACCGCTGACAGTGGAATTGGTACATGCCGATCAATCGAAAGAGGTTATCGTTTTAAACCACACCTACAATCAACAACAAATCGAATGGTTCAAAGCTGGGTCAGCGCTGGACTTAATCCGTAAACAAAACCTATAAATCACCCGAATATGAGCGAAAAAATAAAAGTATTGAACCCGGTCGTAGAGCTGGATGGAGATGAAATGACCCGTGTAATCTGGTCTTTCATCAAAGAAAAACTCATTTTGCCTTACCTGGATATTGACATTAAATATTACGATTTGGGCATCGAAAACCGTGATTTGACCAATGATCAAGTTACCATTGATTCTGCTAACGCTATAAAGAAATATGGCGTTGGAATCAAATGTGCCACCATCACTCCTGATGAAGCCCGTGTGGAAGAATTTGGCCTGAAAAAAATGTGGAAATCGCCCAACGGAACCATCCGCAACATTCTGGATGGAACAGTTTTTCGTGAACCCATTATCATCAGCAATGTGCCGCGATTGGTGCCAGGATGGAAACAACCGATTTGCATTGGCCGTCATGCGTTTGGTGACCAATATCGTGCAACCGATTTTGTTACCAAGGGAAAAGGTAAATTGACCATCACCTTCACTCCTGAAGATGGTGGCGAACCAATTTCGCATGAAGTGTATGACTTCAACGGCGACGGCGTGGCATTAGCCATGTACAACACCGACGAATCCATTTCAGGATTTGCCCGTGCCTGTATGAATCAGGCGCTGGTAAAAGGCTGGCCGCTCTATTTATCGACCAAAAACACGATTTTAAAAAAATACGATGGACGTTTCAAGGACATTTTCCAAAACATCTATGAAACTGAATTCAAGGAGAAATTTGCAGCAGCAGGAATCACCTACGAACACCGTCTGATCGACGATATGGTGGCTGCCTGTTTGAAATGGGAAGGCGCTTTCGTTTGGGCGTGCAAAAACTATGACGGTGACGTACAATCTGATACCGTTGCACAGGGATTTGGCTCGCTTGGATTGATGACTTCAACTTTAGTTACTCCTGATGGAAAAACAATGGAAGCCGAAGCTGCACACGGAACTGTTACCCGCCACTACCGTATGCACCAGCAGGGCAAACCAACATCGACAAACCCAATTGCCTCGATTTATGCCTGGACGAGAGGTTTAGCTTTCCGCGGAAAACTCGACGGTAACCAGCAGTTGATTGACTTTGCCGAAGCGTTGGAAAAAGTGTGCATCGAAACGGTTGAAGAAGGTAAAATGACCAAAGATTTGGCATTGATTGTTTATGGCAACAATGTGACTTCTGATCAATACCTGACGACTGAAAAGTTCCTCGATGCATTGGACGAGAACCTTCAGAAAAAACTCAGTTAAGTAGTCTCAATAATCAGTAATAAAGACGATTATGAGTGATAAAATACAATTTATAAATGGCCAGCTCCATGTCCCCAATCAACCGGTCATCCCTTTTATTGAAGGTGATGGTATTGGCAAGGATATTACCGAACCAAGTCAGCGGGTTGTTGATGCAGCAGTAAAAGCGGCCTATGGAAACTCAAAAAAATTAATCTGGAAAGAAGTTCTTGCCGGCAAAAAAGCTTTTGAGCAGGTTGGAAGTTTCCTTCCGGATGAGACCCTGGAGGCTTTTCAGCAGTATCTTGTAGGAATAAAAGGTCCCCTGGAAACCCCGGTTGGTGAAGGTATCCGCTCACTAAACGTGGCTTTGCGTCAAACACTCGATTTGTATGTTTGCCTTCGCCCAATCCGTTGGTTTAAAGGTGTCCCCTCGCCTATCCGCTATCCGGAATTGGTTGATATGCACATCTTCCGCGAAAATACAGAGGATATTTACGCCGGAATTGAATTCATGACCGGAAGTGACAAAGCCAACAAATTTCGCGATTTTCTGATTAATGAGTTTGGGGTGGATAAAATCCGCTTCCCGGAGACAAGTTCTTTCGGGGTGAAACCGGTATCAAAAGAAGGGTCGGAACGTTTAATTAAAGCGGCAATTCGGTATGCCATTCAACGTGAGTTGCCTTCTGTAACCCTTGTTCACAAGGGCAATATCATGAAGTTTACTGAAGGCGCATTCAAAAACTGGGGATACGACCTTGCTGAATCTGAGTTTTTAAAACAAACTTTTACCTGGAGGCAATATCAAAAAATTGAGAAAGAGCTTGGGAAAGCAGAAGCAGACGCCTCGCTTGAAGCTGCTAAAACTCTGGGTAAAGTAATCATCAAAGATGTGATTACTGACGCTTTTCTACAGGAAAGCCTGCTGCACCCGTTCGATCATTCTGTAATTGCCACGTTAAACCTAAATGGCGACTACATTTCTGATCAGTTGGCGGCAATGGTTGGCGGTATTGGCATCTCGCCCGGTGCAAACATCAACTACAACAGTGGATATGCCATTTTTGAAGCTACCCACGGAACCGCGCCAAACATTGCTGGTACAGGAAAAGCCAATCCCGGATCACTCATCCTTTCAGGAGCTATGTTGCTCGAATACCTTGGCTGGTGCGAAGCCGCAGAGCATATTTACGATGCTATGGAACATACTTTTTCGAAAAGAAAAGTAACCTCTGATTTGTTTAGTATGATGGAAGGCGCAACACTACTTTCCACGTCAAATTTCGCAGACGAAATTATCCGTAACATGCATTAATCGTTAAAACAGAATTTAAACCAAATATTTATGGAATACATCAAAAACCGGTTCTATGAAAAAGCCATGAAAAATATGGCTGATCTCCAAAGACTTAGAAAAGAGTATGGAGATGTGGTTCTTGGTCAGGTAACAATTGATCAGGTACTTTCAGGCATGAAAGGCATACCTGCCTTGCTGACCGAAACTTCGAAGCTTGACGCCAACGAAGGCATCCGGTTCCGCGGATACTCAATCCAGGAATTGCAGCAAAAACTTCCGAAGTTACACGAAGACGGGGAACCGCTTCCTGAAGGCCTGTTTTACCTGATGATGATTGGTGAAATTCCGGAAAAGGAAGATGTAATCAATATCTCGAAAGATTGGGCCACCCGCGCCCACGTGCCACAGCATGTTTTTGACGTGATTGATGCGCTTCCAAAGAATAGTCGCCCAATGACACAGTTCAGTACAGCTATTCTTTCAATGGCCTACGATTCGGTATTCCAGAAAGCCTACCGCGCCGGGGTAAACAAAAAATTCTACTGGGATTTTATGTACGAAGACGTTATGACACTGATTGCACGTCTTCCTCGAATTGCAGCATACATTTATCGCCGAATTTATCACAATGGCGACCATATTGAACCAAACCCAACACTCGACTGGGCCGGCAACTTGGCTCACATGATGGGATTTGATTCTCTGGAAGTCAAGCGGTTACTACGACTGTATATGGTAATCCATGCTGACCATGAAGGAGGAAATGTTTCAGCACATGCCACTCACCTTGTGGGTTCTGCCTTAAGCAATGCATATTATGCATATTCTGCCGGAATGGTTGGACTTGCTGGGCCTCTGCATGGTTTTGCCAATCAGGAGGTAATGGACTGGATTCAGGAGATGCTCGAACAATTGGGAACCGACGAACCAACAGATGCTCAAATTGCAAAATACATTGAGCAGACACTAATACAAGGACGGGTTGTTCCGGGATATGGACACGCCGTACTCCGAATTACCGATCCAAGATTTACCGTTCAGCAACAATTTGCTGAAAAATACATTACACACGATAAACTGATTAACACGGTAAATGCTATTTACCGTGTAGCTCCGCCTATTCTGGAAGCTACCGGAAAAATTAAAAATCCGTGGCCAAATGTGGATGCATTCAGCGGAGCATTATTGAACCACTATGGAATAACCGAATCAAGCTTCTACACCGTTTTATTCGGGGTATCTCGTTCGCTCGGAGTAATGGCCTCACTTGTTTTCGATCGTTTATACGGACTTCCGATTGAACGTCCATCGTCGCAAACAATGGAATGGTTCATGAATAAAGCTGGAATAAAAAGAGAAGAGTAATTGTTAATTGTTCATAGCAAAAAGGGTGAAGAGGCTGTCGCGAAAGTGTTCAGCCTCTTTTCCTTTTTTAATGTGGAATTCAATACCTGACTTAAAGGCACAAAAAAACCGGATTAAACTCCGGTTTTTGATATAAAGTGATAAGACTTTGTGACAATTATATTTTATCTCCGAATAAGAATCGTTTAGTCTTTCTTTAAGAGCAAAATGATTATGAATTTAAATCATCAAATTCGAGTTTGGTGTAATCTTTAGTGTAACCAACTTCTTCAAGAACCTTTTCCTCTGAATCAACAAACGCTTCCTGCTCCTGATGACTGGAGTATTCTTCCTGCTGATTCTGGTCAATGAAAGTGATTACTTCCTGCAAACCTTCCATGAATTTTTCGAAGTCTTCCTTGTAAAGGAAAATCTTGTGCTTTTCGAAATGAAAGTTTCCGTCTTGTTCAAATCTCTTTTTACTTTCGGTGATTGTCAGGTAAAATTCGTCCCTTCTCGTTGATTTCACATCGAAAAAATAGGTTCTTTTCCCAGCTCTGACAGAAACAGAGTAGATTTCTTCTCTGAAATTGCTGTCGTTTTCCATCCGATCCTCATTTTTTTCAAAATCTTCCATCTTGCTCTTTTTTAATAAATTCCATTCTACTTGACCAAAAATAAAAAAAATATTTGATAAATATCAATAAGTGTTAACAAACACCCTAACATAAGTATCAAAATGTAGCTAATTCTGGGTTTTAATGAAATAAATCATATTTTGAGGACCTTCACTCTTATAAGCCAAAACCGATAATTATTTCCCGGTATAATATTTCATTGCTTCAGGCATAAAACCTTTTATTGCCTCAATTCGGTTTTGTTCGAGCGGGTGTGTACTTAAAAATTCAGGCGATTTTCCGGCCGAATTTGCAGCCATCCGCTCCCAGAATCCAATTGCCTCATTGGGATTATATCCGGCAATTGCCATAAAAATAAGGCCAAGTTTATCGGCTTCATATTCATGTTGGCGCGAATAAGGCAACATTACCCCCAATTGAGTTCCCAATCCATAAGCCGACTGAAAAATGGCCTGCGTTTTCTCAGGCTTGGTTTTAACGGCTTCCGAAAGGGCAACATTTCCAAATTGAAGCAACATTTGCTGGCTCATTCGTTCATTACCATGACGAGCAACGGCGTGTGCAATTTCGTGACTCATAACCACAGCCACCCCGGCATCGTTTTTAGCCAAAGGCATAATTCCGGTATAAAAAACAACCTTTCCACCGGGCATACACCATGCATTGGGTTCTTTATTATCCACCAAATTGAATTCCCATTTAAAATCGGCAACGCGGTCGGCAAAACCATTATCCTTAAGGTATTTCTCAACAGCAACCGACATTTTGGCTCCAACTCTCTTAACTATTTCGGTTTGAGTTTTATCGGCAGCCAATTTATTTTCCTGAAGGAACTGACTGTAACTGGTTAAACTCATCTCAACCATATTCGATTCAGGCAAAAGGCTAACCTGCTTCCGTCCAATTAAAGGAACAGTACTGCAAGCACCTAACAATAAAGCCATTGACAATACACCTGAATAAATAAATGCGTGATTAATCCTTATCTTCATAATAGAGTATTTTATTTTAAATATAAACAAACTGAATAAAAAAAGGTGCAAAAAGCACCTTCATTTATACGGGAAATATCGTAATCTATTTTTGCTTCGCAGCTAACAACGTATTTTGCAAAAGTGATACGCGGGTCATTGGGCCAACTCCGCCGGGAACAGGCGTAATGTATGAGCATTTAGGAGCTACCTCGTCGAACTTTACGTCACCTTTCAGGCGGAATCCCGATTTGGTTTCAGGAGCCGGAACGCGGGTGGTTCCAACATCAATCACTACGGCACCTTCCTTCACCATATCAGCTTTAATAAACTCCGGAGAACCAAGGGCCGCAATCAGAATATCAGCCTCAGCACAAACTTTTTTGAGATCTTTTGTCTGACTGTGAGCTACGGTAACTGTTGCATTTACACTCTTTTGCGACATCAGAATACTTAACGGGCGACCTACGATATTGCTGCGACCTACAATGACACAGTTTTTTCCGGAGGTAGGAATCTGGTATCTTTTCAGCAATTCGATTATTCCGTATGGAGTTGCCGATAAAAATGCCTGCATTCCCAGAACTAAACGGCCAACATTTTCAGGATGAAAGCCATCGACATCTTTACTTGCATCAATAGCCTCAATAACTTTTTGCTCCGAAATATGTTTTGGAAGCGGAAGTTGAACGATGAAGCCGTCCAAATCAGTATCGGCATTCAACTCGGCCACTTTTGCCAGAAGTTCAGCTTCTGTTACGTCATCTTCAAAACGGATTAATGATGATTTAAAACCAACTTCGGCACAGTCTTTAATTTTAAATGCAACATACGATTCACTACCGCCATCGTGGCCAACTAAAACAGCCGCCAAATGAGGAGCTCTTTTTCCTGAAGCAACAATCAGCTTAACTTCCTCAGCTATCTCCTTTTTAATTTCGTCAGCTGTTTTCTTTCCGTCAATCAATATCATAATAGCTTATTTATTAGCGTTTTGGACCTGCATTTCCCATCATTCGTCCAAGGTTTTTTCCCTGCGAAACGAATTTCATCATTTTACGGGTTTCGGTAAACTGTTTGATCAGGCGATTTACTTCCTGAATATTAGTTCCCGATCCGTCGGCAATACGTTTACGTCGAGAACCATTCAATAAACTTGGATCTTCGCGCTCGGCTACGGTCATCGAATAAATAATAGCTTCGATGTGTTTAAATGCATCATCTTCAATTTCAACATCTTTCAAAGCTTTTCCCATTCCAGGAATCATTCCGGCCAAATCCTTCAGATTACCCATCTTTTTGATTTGCTGAATCTGTTTCAAGAAATCGGTAAAGCTAAACTGGTTTTTTGCCAGTTTCTGCTGAAGTCTGCGGGCTTCTTCCTCGTCAAATTGCTCCTGAGCTTTTTCTACCAGCGAAACGATATCACCCATGCCCAAAATACGGTCGGCCATACGTTCGGGGTGGAAATTATCAAGTGCATCGAGTTTTTCGCCTGTTCCTACAAATTTGATTGGTTTATCGACTACCGAACGGATTGACAAAGCAGCTCCACCTCGGGTGTCACCATCTAACTTGGTCAGAACAACACCGTCAAAATCAAGCCGATCGTTGAATTCCTTGGCTGTATTTACAGCATCCTGACCGGTCATTGAGTCAACAACGAAAAGGATTTCGTGTGGTTTCACTGCATCCTTTACTGCTGCAATTTCGTTCATCATTTCCTGATCAATCGCCAAACGACCTGCGGTGTCAATGATAACCACATCGTTACCTTGTGTTTTTGCATGTCGAATTGCTTCAAGAGCTATCTTAACAGCATTTTTGTTTCCGTCTTCAGTATAAACCGGCACACCGATTTGTTGTCCAAGAACTTTCAATTGCTCGATAGCTGCCGGGCGGTAAACATCGCAGGCAACTAATAATGGATGCCGACCTTTTTTGCTTTTGAGCATTTTAGCCAGTTTACCCGAGAATGTAGTTTTTCCGGAACCCTGCAACCCTGCAATCAAAATAACCGATGGATTTCCTTTTAAATTGATATCCACGAACTTACCACCCATAAGCTCGGAGAGTTCGTCGTGAACAATCTTAACCATCAACTGGCCTGGTTTCAAGGCATTTAACACATCCATACCCAGAGCTTTCTTTCTGACATTTTCAGTGAAAGACTTGGCTATTTTAAAGTTTACGTCGGCGTCGAGCAATGCACGACGAACTTCCTTTAAGGTTTCTGCAACATTTATTTCGGTAATTTTCCCCTGACCTTTCAGAAGTTTAAACGACCGTTCCAGCTTTTCATTAAGATTCTCAAACATATCTAATCAGCAATAATTCATTTTGTAAAAACTCATGCAAAAATATAAAAATATGCATAGAGCCTTTCATGATTAAAATTTAAAATAATCGTTTTTCAAGGGTTACCTTTTCTGAAATTTGAGGATAAATGAACGTAATGAGTCGAGTTTGTTATTCGAATCAAAATGGCGAAATCATATGCAAACTACTACGGTTTGATTTTTGGTTGTCCGATTGGTAATGAACTAATTGATTGTGACTTTAGAGTTGTAAGGCAACTGGGAACAAAAGAGCGACTGGCTTATTACGAAGGTATGACTGAAAATGAAAAAGATGCATTAATCGAAAAACATCAGAAATGTCTTTCAGTCAGAGAAAAAAAGACCCTTTTTCACGAATCGCAATAATGTAGATCAATTGGGAGCCGCCTGGCTCCCTTCTACTTTTTATACGGTTTTTAAATCTGTAAATTTCTTTCATTCCAGAATGTTCTCAAAAAATTCGATTAATTTTAATGTTTATAAAATCAGAACATCGAACAATTGTTAATCTCTGAATATCAAAAACTTAAAATAGACAAAAAATGTTTAATATTGACGATTGCCTAATATTTTTGGGTTCAGTAACCATTTCGGTGTAAACCATAGAAATAACTCAGATGTTAGTTTCATTATACAAATATTTAAATTTCATAAACCATTAAGTCATGTACAATTTTGAATATCAGAATCCGGTAAAAATAATTTTTGGGAAAGGAGAAATTGCGAAAGTTGGAGCAAATATTCCTGCGGGATCAAAAGTATTGATTACCTATGGTGGTGGCAGTATTTTTAAAAACGGAGTTTACGACCAGGTAAAAGCATCGATCAAAGGATTTGATGTGGTTGAATTTGGAGGAATTGAACCCAATCCTCACTATGAGACATTGATGAAAGCCGTTGAGTTGGTCAAGAAAGAAAAAATTACCTTTCTGCTTTCAGTTGGAGGAGGTTCAGTAATTGACGGAACAAAATTTATTGCTGCAGCTGCTTGCTTTAAAGGTGGTGATCCGTGGGATATTTTATCAAAAAGAGCTCCTGTTGAAGATGCAATTCCACATGGTACGGTGCTGACTTTACCTGCAACCGGTTCTGAGATGAATTCGGGTGCGGTTATTACACGAGTTGAAACTACTGAGAAGCTATCTTTCATGTCACCAAAAGTATTACCGCTGTTCTCAGTTCTTGACCCAGAGACTATTTTTTCTTTACCTGACAAACAAATAGCTAACGGCATCGTTGATGCATTTGTTCACGTAATTGAGCAATACCTCACTTTTCCGGTCAATGCGCCAATTCAGGACCGATTTGCCGAAAGCATTTTAAAAACCCTTATTGAAGAAGGCCCAAAAGTTATGGCCAACAAAACCGACTATGATGCGGCTGCTAATTTTATGTGGAGTGCAACAATGGCTTTAAACGGACTGATTGGTGCAGGTGTTCCGCAAGATTGGGCTACTCATATGATTGGCCATGAATTAACTGCTTATCATGGCATTGACCACGCACGAACTCTTGCAATTGTTTTACCCGGAGTTATGCATATCAACCGAACTCAGAAAAAAGATAAGATTCTGCAGTTGGGAGAACGCGTTTGGGGTGTTTTGGATGGAACGGATGACGAACGAATTAATGAGACAATAAAAAGAACAATTCAATTCTTTGAATCAGTTGGCATTCAAACTAAATTGCCTGATTATTCGGTTACGACTGAAACCATCGATACTATTTGTACCCGATTCGAAAAAAGAAGGTATAAACTTGGAGAAAAAGCAAATATTGGACCTGAAGAGATCCGCTTAATCCTTGAAAACAGGTTATAAAAGCTTGTTTAAGAAACGGACATAAGTCATTAACTATTAGGAAATATACTTTACCCTTTCCAAATAGTTAATGACTTTTTTTATTGCAGTAATTCGCGGGCAGTTTCAAGCGCGGTTAACGAGTAGTTTTCACCACTTAGCATTTGGGCAATTTCTTCAACACGCTCTTCATCAGTTAATTTCTTTATCGAAGTAAAAGTCTGATCGTCCTGATCAAATTTATAAACCTTATAATGGTGGTTTCCTTTTGCGGCAATTTGCGGCAAGTGTGTGATATTTAAAACCTGAACGGTTTTTGACATTTGTTCCAGAATCTGGCCCATTTTCAAAGCAACTTCTCCGGAAACGCCGGTATCAATCTCATCAAAAACAATCGTGGGCAAAGAGCGGGCATCAGTAATTAACGTTTTGATTGCCAACATTACACGAGATATTTCACCACCCGATGCAATGCGGGCAATCTCCTGAAGCTCCTGGCTTTTATTGGCCGAAAACATAAAACTAACTTCATCAAGTCCTGACGTAGAAAATTCATTCATCTGGCCAAACTTTAGTTGAAGCGCTGCATTTGCAATCCCAACATTTCGCAGAATATCAATTACCTTATTTTCAATGGTTGGAGCAACAGTTTTTCGCCTGAGTGAAATTTCATCTGCCAGATTTTGCAGAACCACTTTTATCTGAGCAATCTCTTCACGGAATCTCTCAATTTCCTGATCATAAGAAGTTACCAGCTGAATTTTAGCTTCAAAATCGGCCTGAATGGCCAACAGCTCCGGTATTGATGCAACCCGGTGTTTTTGCTGCAATGAATAGATCAGGTCGAGCCGTTGATTTACCTGCTCAATCTTTTCAGGATTGTTTTCCGTTCTGTCTTCAATCGCCAGCGATTCCGAAGCAATATCTTTCAATTCAAGGTAAACCGATTCGAGCCGGGTAAAAATCTGCTCAGCTTCAGGTAATACTGCCCGAAGTTTTCCAATTGTATTAAGACTCTCTTTCAGCACCGCAAGAACCGACCTTTCTTCTTCGCTTAAAACCTGATAAGTCTGGCCAAACACCGATCGTATTTCTTCAGCATGAGTCAGTGCCTCAAGCAGATGCTCAAGTTCTACCTGTTCATCCGGATTTAATTTGGCTTCATGCAGCTGCCGAAACTGAAACTCATAATAGTCGAGATCCTTCTTCGATTGCCCGGCAAGCAATACTGTTTCATCCAGCTTTTCCTGAAGGCTTAAATAGGTTTTATAAGCGGTAGAATAAGTTTTAAGTAATTCACTGTTATCGGCCACCACATCCACAATCCGAAGCTGAAAACTCTTCTCATTTAAATCCAGATTTTGATGCTGCGAGTGAATATCAATGAGTTTTAATCCAAGATCGTGTAATACTTTTACATTTACAGGAGTGTCGTTAATAAACGCCCGCGACTTTCCCTGTGGTGTAATTTCGCGACGTAAAATTGCAATATCATCAAAATCAAGCTCATTTTCCTCGAAAAAACCTTGCAGATTGTAATTGCGAATGTCGAATAATCCTTCGGCAGTGCATTTTTCAGTTTTATTGCGCAGCACCGACAAATCGGCACGTTGGCCAATAATCAGCCCGATAGCCCCCAGCAATATGGATTTCCCGGCTCCAGTCTCACCAGTCAAGATATTTAATTCACTATCGAAATCGATGGAAAGTGAATCGATTAAAGCATAATTCTTTATAGAAAGTGATTTCAGCACAAGATCCTGATAATTAGATTAATGATCGAACACAGATAGCTCAATTTATCCGATCATAAAGATAACGGTAAATTCAAAAATCAAAAGGAATCCGTAGATTTTAAAATCTTTTCGTATTTACTGCCATTCGACGGATCGCACTCATTCAAAATTACCGAAACACGATTTCTTTCGTCAGGAAAGGATTTGGTGAAGATATTAACCAACTCATCAGACTTGGCATCAAAAAAGACTTGGAGTATATATAACGATGGCCGTGATCGAAATACTTTCTGAATGGACTTCAGCGATTCGGCAATGGCAGCGCGTCCGTCAGGAGCTTTATCGGCCATTATATCAAGTCCCTGGCGATGATACTGATAAGTACAACTCCTGAAACCAGAATACGATTTGTTCAAGATATTCTCAACCAGCCAATAACGGTTTCGCTCGCTTTCGTATGATTTCCAGCCTTTTTCACGGGCATTCTGCGAGTTATTAACGATGGTCTGTGCCTTCTGGAAAAACTCAGTTCCGCCTTCGGGCGAAAACGAATCGTGATCCATACCTAAAATGATATAGGCATAATAAGCCAGAATATTGGTCAGATTGTCTTTATTTGAAGTCTCGTTAAACTCAAGCGTTTGGTATTCAATATACTTTGCATCAAAATCGTTATCCTTGATATTCAGTAATATGGTTTCGTACGATGAATTAAATACCGGGCGCCGGACCTGAACCTGAATACTTCCTTTAAATTCGTCTGACGAAATCTGCTCATCGAGATTAATAAAGAAACTACACTCAATACGCTCATCCATAGCATATTTCTCGTCCGTCCATTTACGGTTATTCATGAATTCGTATAGGTCAGACTGCATAGTTTCGAAAACAGTGCGGTTTGCCCCCTGAATTTTTTGAGCTGATATGCTGATGTTGCAACGTAACTCCTGGGCAAACAAATTGCCGGTTGCAACAAGAAAAAGTAAAAAAAACAGATGGATTCTTCTCATATCAGCCAGTTAATCAAATTAGTATTGTTTCATTGTTACTCCTGAAGCAAATTACCAGATTCCATTTCTGAAATAATTTGGGCGACAATGTCATGAGCAACTTCAGTCTTGGATTTTAACTCAAAAAAAGCTGGTTTATTGTCTTTCCCAATCATTGTTATTTTGTTGGTATCGAAACCAAAACCGGCACCGGCATCGTTCATCGAATTTAAAACAATGAAATCCAGATTTTTGCGCTGAAGTTTCGAATAGGCATTATTCAACTCGTCGTTTGTCTCGAGCGCAAATCCAACCAGAATTTGTTTATCGGTTTTTATTTTACCTAAATCGCCCGCAATATCCTTTGTTGGCTTCATCCGGATGACAAGGTCATCTTTCCCACGTTTTACCTTACTCGCCGAATAAGTTTCAGGAGTAAAATCAGCAACGGCAGCACACATCACAGCACCATCAACCGATGGAAATATATCCATGCACTGCAAATGCATCAGCTGAGCCGATTCGGCAGGAATCACATTTATTTCAGGATTTACATTTTTGATATTAACCGGGCCCGAAACCAAAGTTACTTTGGCCCCGCAGGCAGCAAGTTCATTGGCAATGGCATATCCCATTTTGCCGGTTGAGTAATTTCCGATAAAACGAACAGGGTCGATTTTTTCGTAGGTTGGTCCGGCAGTAACCAGAAAATGCTTATTCAGAAGTTTTTTTTTTTGAGAAAAGAAACTGACTACTTCTTCTACGATATTGTCGGGTTCTTCCATACGGCCTTTACCGTGCAATCCGCTGGCTAGAGCTCCTTCACCAGGTTCAATAATCAGGTTTCCGTACGAACGCAGAATTTCCAGATTGGCCAGATTTGCCGGATGCTGAAACATATCGAGATCCATAGCCGGAGCAATCATAACCGGACACTTGGCCGACAAATAAGTAGTAATTAAAAGATTGTCGCTTATTCCACGGGCCATTTTACCAATAGTAGCAGTTGTTGCCGGGGCAATCAACATCAAGTCGGCCCACAGCCCCATGTCAACATGCGAATGCCAGGTACCGTCGTTTGCCGAAAAGAATTCGGAAGCCACAGGTTTGCCCGAAAGAGCCGACATGGTTACCGGAGTAATAAATTCTTTGGCAGCAGGGGTCATCACCACCTGCACCTCGGCACCTTCTTTCACAAGGCCCCTTAAAAGATAAGCTGCCTTGTAGGCAGCTATACTTCCGGTTATCCCTAAAACGATATGTTTTCCCTCAAGCCTCATAAAGGCCTATATTACAATTCTTTATTGCGATTTTCCTTAGCAGGATTGCGGTGATAAATCTGATTGTTTACAAATTCTTCGTAAGCGATCAGAGTTGGTTTTGGAAGCCTTTCGTAGTATTTCGAAATTTCGATTTGCTCACGGTTTTCGAATACTTCCTCCAGATTATCGGTATATGATGCAAATTCCTGAAGCTTTTGGCTCAATTCTTCCTTCATTTCAGAAGCAATCTGATTTGAGCGTTTTGCCAGGATCATCACAGTTTCGTAAGTGTTACCTGTGCGTTTTTCCAATTCTCTTAAATCTCTTGAAATTGTTGTAGATTCTGCTTTTGTTTTCTTGAAATCCATATTATTTAAATATTTGAATCCGATTTATAATTTAACAACTTTGCTGTTGTTGAATGAAATTTCTCAACTTCTTTCCGGTATTTACTCTCCGGATATTCGTCGACAAAGGTAAAATATTCATCTAAAGCAGAACTCAAACGTTCGTGCTTTTTTTCGTCAACACTATTAATAGCAAGCAAATACTTTGCTTTTAACAGCATATACATCAATTCCTCGCGGTATTTTGTGTCAGGAAAATCCTTTAACGACGAGGTCAATGCAACTACTGCTGCTTTATAATTATCAAGATCGAAATAAAGTTTCGCACTCAGATACGATTTATAAACCATTTTGTCGCGCAACTCAATAATCAAGCGGTTAGCTTCGTTGCCCCTGTTCGATTTAGGATATAAGTTAATAAATAACTGAAGTGCATCAATTGCATTTTGGGTTACAGTCTGATCGAGACGCGCTGTTGGTGAATCAAGGTAAAAACAATAACCCACCATATATTGCGACTCTTCGGCATACTCGCTTCGTGGAAACTCTTTAATCAGCGATTTAAAGTAGTGACCCGACATCATATAATCTTTCAGCCCAAACTGACTTTTGGCATAATAATAATATACCTTGTCGGCCCTGCTTGTTCCTCTTACTATATTAATAAGCTCCTTTAAAAGCGTTGAAGAACGAACATATTCGCCGTTTTCGTAGTATTCAAGCGCTTTTTTGTATTTAAATTCATAGTCGGTACTCTTAACAACTTTATTGTAGTCGCTGCAACTACTCAATAAAAGTACAAAAGCAATAATAACAGGTACGAAATTTCTCATTTTCATTAACATGGCGCAAATATACATTTTTATACAAATTTTCGGACCGAAAAATAGAATGAATTATCCAGAATACAATCTTGTTTAGTATAAATTAACACATTTGCAGAACTATTAAAAAAAATTACTTTTGCAATGCTAATTTTAAAAACCAGATCAAAGTGGATATTTTTGAAAAACTGAGGGGCAATATGGGTAGCCTGGGAAAATACATGAAACAGGCTCACGGGTACTTTGCTTTCCCTAAATTGGAAGGTGAAATTGGTACCAAAATGAAATTCAGGGGAAAGGATGTATTAGTTTGGAGTCTGAACAATTATATCGGGCTTGCCAATCATCCTGAAGTAAGAGAAGCTGATGCTCAGGCGGCCGCTGATTATGGAATGGCATACCCAATGGGTGCACGTATGATGTCGGGTCAAACCAGCAAACATGAAGAGCTGGAGCAAAACCTGGCCGAGTTTGTTGGAAAGCAGGATGCATTCTTACTTAACTTTGGTTACCAGGGAATGGTATCAATTATTGATGCAGTTGTTGGCCGAAATGACGTTATTGTTTACGACTCTGAAGCACACGCCTGTATCCTCGACGGTGTTAGATTACACATGGGTAAACGCTTTGTTTATGCCCACAATAATATGGACAGCCTTCGCAACATGTTAACCAAAGCTACACGTTTGGCCGAAAAACAAGGCGGCGGTATCCTGGTTATCACTGAAGGTGTATTTGGAATGGCTGGCGACTTAGGCAAGCTCGACGAAATCGCCAAATTCAAAGACGAATTCAATTTCCGCTTATTGGTTGACGATGCTCACGGTTTTGGAACCATGGGAGCTACAGGCGCCGGAACTCCTGAACATTTTGGAGTAATGGATAAAATTGACCTGCTGTTCGGAACATTCGCCAAATCAATGGCCGGTATTGGAGCATTCATCGCCTGCGACGAAGACATTTGCAATTATCTTCGCTACAACATGCGTTCGCAAACATTTGCCAAATCGCTGCCAATGCCAATGGTTATTGGTGCTTTGAAAAGGCTCGAACTACTGAGAACCAAACCTGAACTGCGCGAAAAACTATGGACTGTTGTTGCCGCTCTTCAGAAAGGATTGAAAGATCAGGGCTTCGATTTGGGAGTTACCAATTCGTGCGTTACACCGGTTTATTTCGAGGGGGGTGTTGGCGAAGCAACAAATGTTGTAATGGACTTACGCGAAAACTTCAATGTATTCTGTTCGGTAGTAACTTATCCGGTTATTCCTAAAGGACAAATTATGCTGCGCCTTATCCCAACAGCAATGCATACCATGGAAGATGTTGAATACACCATCAAAGCATTTGCCGAAGTTCGCGCAAAACTTGAAGAAGGTAAATACAATACTTCACAAATTCCATCGATTCTCGATTAACTAAAAATAATGTGAAACCATCCTTCGGGATGGTTTTCCATTTTAGCTTTATTATATTTGTGTCTGATGCCTCTTTAGCTCAGTTGGTAGAGCAGCTCATTCGTAATGAGCAGGTCGCCGGTTCGAGTCCGGCAAAAGGCTCATGTTTAATTAACGAAATCCCTTTGAAAGAAGCATTTTCAAAGGGATTTTTTTTATCGTTCAGGTTACTTTTCAGATAATTTCAGCGAAAAAAACTGCCTTATAAGAAATCATTATTTTTTCTTCGATTGCTAAATATCAATTATTTTTTTCTTAAAAAAAAGTTTGGTACTAATCTGAAAAAACTACTTTTGCACCGGCCTTTTTTAGGTTATTATTTATCAACATATTTTTAAAGATATGGAAAGTGAATCATTAATTCTCTTTTTTATAGTAGCGCTGGTCCTTGTTGGCGGTGCTATTATATTTTCATCCCTGGTAGCTCCAAAATCATTTAATCCGGTAAAATCAGAACCTTACGAGTGCGGTATTCCAACCGAAGGTCCTGCATGGATTCAGTTTAACGTGGGTTACTACCTTTTTGCTATTATCTACCTGGTTTTCGACGTTGAAACTGTATTCCTGTTTCCCTGGGGTGTAGTGATGAAAACGATCGGAATGAGGGCATTTATTGAAATCATTATTTTCTTCTTCATACTGGGTCTCGGCCTTTTGTATGCTTGGAAAAAAGGAGCTTTGAAATGGGTGTAAAAATCAAATCAATGAAGTATGAAGAGTTTGAGGATAATGAATCACTCGAACTCTTGAAGAAGTCAGGCGGCAATGTCTTTCTGACCAGTATTGACAGCGTTTTAAACTGGGGTGTTTCGAACTCTATCTGGCCACTCACCTTTGCAACCAGCTGTTGCGGGATTGAGATGATGGCTGCCGGAGCTCCGAGACACGATTTTGCGCGTTTCGGTATTGAAGTTTATCGTGCCTCGCCACGTCAGGCCGATGTAGTTGTTATTGCCGGAACGATCAATCACAAAATGGCCCCGATCCTGAAACGGTTGTACGATCAGATGCCCGATCCGAAATACGTGATCGCCATGGGTGCCTGTGCCATTTCCGGAGGTCCGTTCTACTATAATTCATATTCGGTAGTTCGCGGTGTCGATCACATCATCCCGGTTGATGTTTACGTACCCGGATGTCCACCCCGCCCCGAAGCATTGCTGTACGGCGTTATGCAGCTTCAGCGTAAAATTAAAGGTGACTCCATTTTTCAACAAGAAAACCCGGACGACAGGTTGCTTTAATTACCACAGAACATGCTAAACAGAGAAGAATTAAAAGATATCATCAAGGGATTTGAGCCTGAGGCCGAATTTCCTGAAGGAACCCAGTTGCTGGAAGTTGTAGTTCCGGCAGCCAAATTGTATGCGCTCACCGAAAAACTTAAATCGGATAAACGCACTGCATTTGATTACCTGATTGACCATACAGGAGTTGATTTTACAACTCATTTCACCGTTGTATATCACTTGGAATCAACCGAATTCAGACACCTGATCGTGTTGAAATCGTTGATCACCGACCGCGAAAATCCTCAGGTTGACAGTTTGACAGCCTTATATGCTACTGCTGAATATTTTGAACGCGAAGTTTTCGACATGTTTGGAATCAGGTTTAACAACCACCCGAATATGAAACGCCTCTTCCTTGAAGACAGCTACGGATACCCGCTGCGCAAAGATTTCCGCGACGAAGTAAATATCATTGAACGATAAAACCCGAGAGATGAGTGAAGAAATAATTAAAGACGTAATCATTGGGGAAAACGAGGACTACATTATCAATTTGGGTCCCCAGCACCCATCGACCCACGGGGTATTACGATTTGAAGTTTGCCTGAAAGGGGAAACCGTAAAATACCTGATTCCACACATTGGCTATATCCATCGCGGAATGGAAAAAATGTGCGAAGCAAACACCTACCAGCAAATTATTCACCTGACTGACCGGATGGACTATCTTTCGGCCCACATGAATAACGAAGCTGTTTGTATGGTGGTAGAAGAAGCTATGCAGGTTGAAGTTCCGGAACGTGTAAAATACATCCGCACCATTCTTGATGAGCTGAACCGTTTGGCTTCGCACCAGTTGTGGTGGAGTGCTTTCGGTATGGACCTTGGCGCATTGACCACATTCTTTTACGGTTTGCGCGACCGTGAACACATTCTCGATATTTTCGAAGAATCGTTTGGTTCGCGATTGCTGCATAGTTTCAACGCACCGGGCGGTTTGATGCACGACATCCACCCAAACTTCCAGAAACGCACCAAAGAGTTTATCAGTTATTTCAGGAAAAAATTACCAGAGTACGATCAGTTGCTTACCGGTAACGTGATTTTCCAGAACCGTTCAATCGGTATTGGTAACATGAGTAAAGAAACCGCTATTTCATATGGCGTAACAGGTCCTTCGGGCCGTGGTTCGAACTACTCGTGCGACATCCGGAAAATTGCACCTTACGGCGCTTACGATAAAGTTCAGTTCAACGAAATTCTGGAAACAGGTTGCGATACTTTTGCCCGTTACAAGGTAAGAATGCGCGAAATGTGGGAATCGTTAAACATTATCGAACAGCTTATCGACAATATTCCTGAAGGTGATTTCACGGCTAAAATGAAGCCAATCATTAAATTACCAGCCGGCGAATATTTCAAGAGAGTTGAAACTGCCCGTGGTGAACTGGCTGTTTACGTGGTTAGCGATGGTAACAAATCGCCTTACCGCATGAGGTTCCGTACTCCGAACTTCGCCAACCTGTTTGTAATGAATGAAATTACTTCCGGTCATAAAATTGCCGACCTGATTGCAATCAGCGGTTCGCTTGACCTTGTAATCCCTGATATTGACCGATAAATCAACACACATATGTCATCTAATATCTACGACTTTTCGACGCTTACCGGAGCCATTCATACCTGGTTATCAGGATTAATGCCTTCCGGATTGGTCATTTTAAGCGAAATGGTCCTTGTCGGACTTGCATTCCTTTTGATGTACGCCTTACTGGGATTATTTCTGGTTTACTTCGAACGTAAAGTTTGTGCCTTTATCCAAAACCGTGTGGGACCAAACCGCGTGGGTAAATATGGTATCATTCAAACTATTGCCGACTTGATTAAATTGCTGATGAAGGAGTTGATCCCGATTCGCAAATCAGATAAATTTCTGTTCAACCTGGCTCCTTACATTGTAATTATTTGCTCGTTCCTTGCTATGGCTGCTATTCCGTATGCCAAAGGATTACAGGCAATCGATTTCAACATCGGGGTATTTTACGTTATGGCGGTTTCGTCGCTTAGCGTAATTGGTATCCTGCTGGCTGGTTGGTCAAGTAACAGTAAATATTCGCTGATCGGTGCAATGCGAAGCGGCGCCCAGATTGTAAGTTACGAGCTTTCAGTTGGCCTTTCGCTGCTTTCGATCATTGTATTTGCCGGAACCATGCAACTTTCAGGAATTGTTGAAAGCCAGGCTAACGGATGGTGGATTTTTAAAGGCCACATTCCAGCCATTATTTCATTTATTATTTTCCTGATTGCCAGTACCGCCGAAATCAACCGCGGACCTTTCGACTTGGCTGAAGCCGAATCGGAATTGACAGCAGGTTTCCACACCGAATATTCAGGTATTAAATTCGCATTCTTCTTCCTTGCCGAGTATATGAATATGTTTATCGTTTCGGCTATTGCCGCTACTGTATTCCTTGGAGGCTGGATGCCATTGCACATTGGGAACTGGGAAGGTTTCAACCACATAATGGATTATATTCCTTCAGTGGTTTGGTTCTTCGGAAAAACTTTCTTTGTTATCATGATCATCATGTGGTTCAAATGGACTTTCCCACGTTTGAGGATCGACCAGTTGCTTACCCTTGAATGGAAATACCTGTTACCAATCAGTTTGTTCAACATTGTATTGATCGCCTTCCTCGTCCTGATGGGATGGCACTTTTAACACTAAACTACAATGAATAGTATAGTACAATATTTTACCGACCTGTTCAAGGGACTTTCGTCGCTGTGGGCAGGTATGCGAATCACCGGGAAATATTTCTTTAGTCCCGGAGAGATTGTGACCCAGCAATATCCTGAAAACCGCAAAACGCTGAAAATGGCCGACCGGTTTAAAGGCGAAGTGACTATGCCTCACGATGAAAATAATGAGCATGCCTGTACCGGTTGCGGAATTTGTGAGATGAACTGTCCGAATGGTTCTATTGAAATTATAACCGACCGCGTACCAAATGCTGATGGCAAAATGGAACGGGTAATCGACAAACACATTTACCATCTTTCGATGTGTACTTTCTGTGAATTATGCATAAAAACCTGCCCTTCGAATGCGCTGGCCTGGGGTCAGAAATTCGAACATGCTGTTTTTGACCGGAGTAAACTCACCAAAGTTTTGAACCAACCCGGTTCGAAAATTAGAAAGGAGGTTAAGTAATGAATGTATTCATGTTTTACGTATTCTCAGGTATCATCCTGGTTTGTTCGCTTTTAACGATCACTACCCGCCGAATTCTTCGAGCTGCTGTATATTTGTTGTGCGTGTTGTTGTCAACCGCAGGTTTGTATTTCATGCTGAAATACCAGTTTATGGCTGCCGTTCAGCTTACGCTGTATGCCGGAGGTATCGTGGTTCTGATCATTTTCAGTATTCTGTTGACTCATCACATTACGCACCGGTTTAAACATCCAAACCTTACGAAACTGTTGATGGGTATAGGTACTGCATTGGTTGGAAGCGGAATGGTTATTGCCACATTACTTTCGAATCCTTTCCAGGCCGGAACTGCTCAGGAATTACCTGTTGATATGACTGTAATTGGTACACAGCTGTTAAGTACCGAAAAGAACGGTTACGTTTTGCCATTCGAGTTGATCAGTATCCTGTTGCTGGCATCGATGATTGCAGCGATTGTTATTGCTAAAAAAGAAAAAAATAAAAACTCAGAGATATGATTCAGGGAATTCCAATCGAACATTTTTTAATCGTGAGCACCATCATGTTCTTCATCGGTGTTTGCGGTTTCATTATTCGCCGTAACCTGATTACCATGTTGATGGCCGTTGAGCTCATCCTGAATTCGGTTAACATCAATTTCGTGGTTTTCAACCGCTATTTGTATCCCGATCAGTTACAGGGACAATTCTTTTCGCTGTTCATTGTTGGTATTGCTGCCGCCGAAGCTTCGGTTGCCATTGCTTTGATCATCAACATTTACAGAAAAATGAAGAACATTGAAGTTGAAAATGTAAATGAATTGAAATACTAAACTATAGAACAATGACAGGATATAGCTATACAGTATTAATTCCTTTGATTCCGCTGGTAATGTTTTTGGTTACCGGATTACTCGGAATGAAATGGAAACCTATTATTTCCGGATTGTTGGGAACAACCGGAATGGGAATTTCCTGGATTCTTTCACTGATCACCGCTTTCAGTTATTTCTTTGGCGGTCATCATGCAGAAGGTTTCCAGACCATCATCCCTTTTGAACTGACGTGGCTTCGGTTTACCGAAACACTGATCATCAAAATGGGTGTTTTACTCGACCCGATTTCGGTAATGATGCTTGTTGTAATTACAACCATCTCGTTTATGGTTCATCTTTACAGCATCGGATATATGCACGGTGAAAAAGGCTTCCAGCGTTTCTTCGCCTTCTTATCATTATTTACCTTTTCGATGCTCGGACTGGTTATTGCAACCAACATTTTCCAGATGTACATTTTCTGGGAGCTTGTGGGCGTTAGTTCGTTCCTGCTGATTGGGTTCTATTACCAAAAGCCATCGGCGGTTGCCGCTTCAAAAAAGGCGTTCATCGTTACACGTTTTGCCGATTTGGGTTTCCTCATTGGAATCCTGATCCTTTCGTTTGTAACCGGAACTTTTGATTTTGGCAAGTTGACACAACCCGGAACAACAATTTTCGGAAGTGCTGCTTCAATGAGTTTCATGGGTATTTCAGCCTTAACCTGGGCAATGACCCTGATTTTTATAGGTGGTGCCGGTAAATCGGCCATGTTCCCGTTACACATCTGGTTGCCCGATGCAATGGAAGGTCCAACTCCGGTTTCGGCGTTGATCCATGCTGCAACCATGGTTGTGGCAGGTGTTTTCCTTGTAGCACGTATGTTCCCGGTTATTCACTTCCAGGCTCCGGCTGCTCAGGAAATAATTGGTTATGTTGGTGGTTTCACTTCGCTTTTTGCGGCAGTAATCGCAATCACACAATACGACATCAAACGTGTGCTGGCCTTCTCTACCCTATCACAATTGGGTTATATGATGCTCGCTCTTGGTGTTTCAGGATATGGTGGTGAAGAAGGTTTGGGTTACATGGCTTCCATGTTCCACCTGTTTACTCACGCTATGTTTAAAGCTTTGCTTTTCCTTGGTGCTGGTTCAATCATCCATGCAGTTCATTCAAATTACATGTACGATATGGGTGGATTGCGCAAGTATTTGCCAATTACACATATCACATTCCTGATTGCCTGTTTGACTATTGCCGGTGTTCCGTTCCTTTCCGGATTCTTCAGTAAAGACGAAATTCTGGTTGCTGCTTTAAATCACAACAAACTGTTGTTTGCTATTGAATTTATCGTAGCCGGTTTAACTGCTTTCTATATGTTCCGTTTATACTTCAGTGTATTCTGGGGAAAAGACAGACACTACCATCACACACCGCACGAAAGCCCGCTGGTAATGACCCTCCCGTTGATGTTCCTTGCCTTCGCTTCAATTTTTGCCGGTTATCTTCCATTTCACGATTTGGTAACTTCCGACAAAATGGGCTTCGAAACTGAAATGCATATGGCTGTTGCCGTTCCTTCAGTATTGATTGGTTTGCTGGGTATTGCCATTGCATGGATTCTGTACAAAAAAGAGAGCGACGTTCCAGCTAAAATGGCAAAAAGCTGGGGTATTTTATATACTGCAGCCTACAATAAATTCTATTTCGACGAAATTTACCTTTTTGTAACGAAGAAGATCATTTTCAACTATATCTCTCGTCCAATTGCATGGTTCGACCGTCACATCATTGATGGATTCATGGTAGGAATTGGCTTGGTTACCGAGAAAATTTCATACCAGATAAAGGGTATGCAATCCGGACAATTGCAGCATTATGCATTTATGTTCGTTGCCGGTGCTTTGGCACTCGCCCTTTCGATGATCTATTTACTGATGTAGAATTATAACTTATAAAAATATATTCGAATGAATATCCTTACTTTATTAGTAGTAATACCGGTTCTGACCATCGTCGGCATCCTTTTTACCAAGGATTTGAAGGGCGCGAGGGTGGCTTCAGCGGTTGGTATGAGCATTCAGCTTATCACTACAGCGGTACTTCTGTTTATGTACCTTGGCGCCAGACAATCGGGCAACATGCACGAAATGCTGTTTACCGCAGATTATACCTGGTTTAAAAGTTTAAATATCCATTATAATATTGGCGTTGACGGAATCGCTGTTGCGATGCTCTGTCTGACTTCAATCGTTGTATTTGCCGGAATTTTTGCTTCGTGGGAAATGGAATATCTCTCGCGTGAATTCTTCATCTCGCTGATTTTGCTGGCGACCGGAGTTTATGGGTTCTTCATTTCGCTCGACTTGTTTACCATGTTCCTGTTCTACGAATTAGCTGTAATCCCGATGTACCTGTTAATTGGAGTTTGGGGTAGCGGTCCGAAGGAATCGTCGGCAATGAAACTGACGTTAATGTTGATGGGAGGTTCGGCCTTGTTGATGGTAGGTATCTTCGGTATCTATTTCAACTCTGCTCCAAACGGAGGTCCGCTCACCTTCAACATCATGGAAATTGCAAAAATTCAAATCCCTGTAAAAGCCCAGATGTTCTTCTTCCCATTCACATTCGTGGGGTTCGGAATCCTTGGTGCTTTGTTCCCATTCCATACATGGTCACCCGATGGTCACGCTTCAGCGCCAACAGCTGTTTCGATGCTCCATGCCGGTGTATTGATGAAACTTGGAGGTTACGGATGTTTCCGTGTTGCTATGTTCCTGATGCCTCAGGCTGCCCAGGAAATGGCCTGGATTTTCATTATCCTGACTTCAATCAGCGTTGTGTACGGTGCCTTTGGAGCAATCTGGCAAAAAGACCTTAAATTCATCAATGCTTACTCATCGGTAAGCCATTGCGGACTTGTAATTTTCGCCCTTTTAATGATGAACCAGACTGCCATGGACGGTGCGATCCTTCAGATGATTTCTCACGGTTTGATGACAGCCCTTTTCTTTGCGCTGATTGGTATGATCTACGGACGTACCCACACCAGAAACGTAATGGAAATGGGCGGTTTGATGAAAGTAATTCCTTTCCTTTCCGTAATTTATATGATTGCCGGTTTCGCTTCATTAGGTCTTCCGGGCCTGAGCGGATTCGTTGCTGAAATGACTGTTTTTGTTGGTGCATTCCAACATCAGGATATGTTCCACCGTGTTGTAACGGTTATTGCCTGTTCTTCCATCGTAATTACTGCAGTTTACATTCTGCGTGTAGTTGGTTTAATGTTGCTTGGTCCGATTAAAGATCCGCACCACGAACACCTGGAAGATGCCAGATGGTATGAAAAACTGAGTACCGTTACACTGGTTGTTTCAGTAGCTGCTATCGGTATTGCGCCTCTTTGGTTATCCGACGTGATTTTATCAAGCCTGAAACCAATTGTTGATAAACTTGCTGCGGCAATACCATTTTAATTTAACCTGAACTACAAATACCGAATAATATGGATCTCGGACAATTTTTACTCATGCGACACGAAATGCTACTCACCATTGCTGCAGTGGCTATTTTGATCGCTGAAGTTGCAACCTCTGAAAAAAACAAAGCCCGCATCATTCCGTTTGCGCTGGGACTTTTTGCCCTGGTAACATTGATTGGGTTTATTCCAACCGAAAGCGGAACCTTGTTTGGCGGCTCATATCAGGCCAGTCCACTCACCACGTTCATGAAAAATACCTTGAACCTGGCTGTTCTGATCATCTTTTTTCAGGCAGAAAGCTGGCTCAGGAAGGAAGAAAACCTTGACAAAATCAGCGAATATTTCGTGCTGACCATTTCAACCCTGATCGGGATGAATTTCATGGTGTCGGCAGGCGATTTCCTGACTTTCTATGTTGGACTTGAAACTGCAACCATTCCAATTGCTGGTATGGCTGCTTTCGATAAATACAAAAGCGAATCGGCCGAGGCTGGTATCAAACTGATCCTGTCGTCTGCCCTTTCTTCAGGAATTTTGCTGTTTGGACTTTCGATGCTTTACGGAGCAACCGGATCGATTTACTTTGCTGACGTTGCTGCCAAAGTAGCTCCAAATGCAATGATTGCTCTTGGTTTTATCTTCTTTGTAAGCGGTATGGGATTCAAAATCTCGCTGGTTCCGTTCCACTTCTGGACTGCTGACGTTTATGAAGGTGCTCCGATTAACGTTACTTCATACCTTTCAGTAGTATCGAAAGGTGCAGCAGCATTTATTTTCTCAATTGTACTGTTTACAGTTTTCAAAACCATAGTTACAACCTGGCAACCGCTGATTTATACAATAGCCGTATTCACCATGACTTTGGCTAACTTGTTTGCGTTACGCCAGAATAACATCAAGCGTTTCCTTGCTTTCTCATCCATTGCACAGGCTGGTTTTATCCTCCTTGGTGTTTTGAATGCCGGCGAGCTTGGAATGACCGCTGTGGTTTATTTCGTTTTGGTTTATGTTTTCACCAACCTTGGCGCTTTCGGTGTAGTTTCGGCTATTTACGATGCTTCGGGCGTTGAAACCATTTCAGGATACAATGGCCTTTACAAAACCAATCCAAAGTTAAGCCTGCTGATGACCTTATCGTTGTTCTCTCTGGCAGGTATTCCGCCGGTAGCTGGTTTCTTCGGAAAATTCTTCCTTTTTACAGCCGCAGCCGGTGCCGGATATTATATCCTGGTTTTGATTGCCGTTTTGAATGCAACCATTTCACTGTACTACTATTTGAAAGTGGTGAAGGCGATGTTTATTGATCCGAACGATCAGCCGATCCCAACTTTCCGCAGCTCGAATGCGATGCGGATTGCCCTGGTGATGTGCGTTGCAGGTGTGTTTATTATTGGTTTCGCAAGCGGTATTTTCGAATACATCCGTAGCATCAGCCAACTCTTTTTAAACTAATAAGACTCTGAGAAATGGCTTTAAATAAAGGAAAACATATTGTAGAAGAAATTGACGGAGTTCGTTGCTCGCTCGTGGAAAAAGGCGCTTCGCCTGAGCGGACTGAATTCCTGAAAAAGTTGCTCGAGAAAAACAACTATACTGTAAAAGTTGCCGCTGAAGGCGAATCAGGAACCTTCAAAATTGGGGTAACCGATTTGCTCTTTAACCCGGTAGTCGATGTTTACAAAAGACGTTTGATCAGTTTCTCGGGTAAAAAAGTAACTCCGGCATACTGGCTTCAGGAATCGGATAAAGAAACGGAAGCTGAAGTAAATTACTGGAATTTTAAGTAAGAAACTGATACTGTTAAAATAAAAATGGCTTTAGCCCTCGCGGCTGAAGCCATTTTTTTATGCCTTCATTTCTTATTTTGGCATTATTAATAATAGGGGCATCGACTATCGCCATGTTCAACATGGCGGGTTCATGGACAACATGACGATTAGAAAACTAACATGGCGGGTATTTCTTTTAACATGACAGCTCAAAACCTGACATGACGGCGATTTTTCTTAACATGACGAGTTCCCGATCAACATGACAGTGAGAACTTGCACAGGACGAGTAATGACGGACATTTCCAAACTATCAGTATTATTTATCGGAGTCATTCACTCCTACCCTTTCAACTGTTTTTTCAACCTTATTCCGAATAAAACAGCGGCTGTGGATAAACCGCCTACAAAACCCATCCAAACGCCGGGATATCCAAGCTTAAACACAAAAGCAAGCAGATAGCTGACAGGCAAACTTACCACGATGTAGGAAAAGAAGGCCATAATCATCGGAATTCGTACATCGGCTATTCCGCGAAGCGCACCCAGCAAAACAACCTGAATTCCGTCGAAAACCTGGAAAAATGCACCAACAACCAGCAAACCGGCTGCCACCTTAATAACTGCCGGATCGGAAGTAAAAAGAAGAGGTAATTGATTCCGGAGAAGTATAAATAGAATTCCCATAGTTGACATAAATGCGATGACCAAATGTAATGAAGCAATGATACTCCGTTTGACTTCCTTTGGGTCATTTTCGCCTAAAGCATGGCTAACCCGAATGGTTGTTCCGGAGGCCAGACCAAACGAAATCATGTACGTCATTGAAGCCATGCTAATGGCTATCTGGTGCCCGGCAAGCGACTCTTTCGAAATCCAGCCCAACATGATTGCCCCCAAACTGAAAGCCAGAATCTCAATAACCATTTGAATACCTATCGGCAACCCAATGGAAACAATTCGTTTAATCTTCAATTTGTCGAAAGTAGAGTGAAAGGCTTCGGAGAGATAAACCCTGAAGGCAGGTCGTTTAAGCATGACCACCACAAAAATAACCGGCATGATCAACCTGGCTGTCAGCGAAGCAAACCCTGAACCGTTTAGTCCCAAAGCCGGAAAACCAAATTTACCGTAAATAAGCACGTAATTCAGAATAATATTGATCAGATTGATGACAATGGTAATGACCATTGCAATGCGGGTATTCCCGATTCCTTCGAAGAATTGCTTGAACGAAAAAAACAACAGCAGCGGAATGAGCGAAGCCACATGCAAAAGATAGAATGGAATGGCTTTACCGACCACTTCGTCACTTTGCCCCATCAGCGGCATAAACAGCACCACCGATGTCATTGCTGCACACAACAGCAACGAGGCAACAAAATTGACCAACATACCATTCCGGAACCAGCTTCCCAGGTTGTTTTTACTCTTCGAATTCAGCGACTGTCCCACTAAAGGCGTCAGGCCAAGAGTGATGCCGAGCCCGAAAAGCATTCCGATATGAAATATATTGATGGCAAACGAAGCGGCAGCCAGCTCGGTGGTCCCGAGGTGCCCAACCATAATATTATCGACAATATTTACAGAAACCTGACCAATCTGCGAAAAAATCACAGGAACAGCCAGCGTCAGATTTTTCCTGTAAACAGGAATATAGTCAGCGAGTCTCACAATTTTGATTTAAATTCAGGACAAAGAAAGGGAATTATAAAGAAAACCAGTAGCTGAATTTAACCATGAATACATTTTCTGATTTTCCGTCCCAAATCCCACCCAGACTTTTAAAAATCGACTGCCCCAGCTGATCGGAATAGGCCGAGCGGGTGTTGGTCCAAACCAGGTATAAAGTCGATCCCGGGTGAAATTCCCAACGCCCCACCAGATTGGAATGAAATTCGCGGTAATTGAAATCAGGATTTTTGATAGAATAAAGAGTGCTTCCGTTTTTACTGACCGAATAACGACCATTGCCCTGATCGCTTACTTTCAGCGAAGCATACCGATCATCAAATGACCGGGCTGATCCGTTCAGTACCTGACGGAAGTTGGAGTAATTACCTACTGTAGCGTATGGATTTCCGTAATACTGAATGGAAAATTCGGGCGACAGATAATATTCAATTCTTAATGTGGTTGAAATGGTATTCCGGTCAATTTTTCCCACTAAATACTGTATGTGCTTTTCCGAATCTGTGACGCGAGCGGCAAATTTATTATTGTCAGCGTTTTGGGTAAGAATAGTTTTTGCCATTACACTGAATCGGCTGCTAACCTGCCATTGAAATTGAAGTTGACCACCCAATCCGGTATAACTATTGTCATTGGCCCAATAAAATATCGGACCAAACATCGTTGAGAAATCTTTAGCGTAATTTGATTGTACTTGTAATTGGAAAGTATTAAACGAACCTTTGTACAACATCGGACCTCCACGTAATTCCCTGGTGTCAAAAATATTGAAGTTTTTTCTGAGGTTAAGGTGTGTCAACCAAAGATTTTTGAAATGAATAAAACCATGTAAGTTCAGGCGATCCAGAGTGGTTTCCTTCCCATAACTCATTTCGTGCAACTGGGTTAACTGGGCATAATAACTCCGTACTATTCCTTTGGGCTTATTTACTTTATAGGTTAAATCTGTAGTTTGCTGAATAAGGTCGGCCTGGTACAAATAGCCGAGGTCGTTGAAATCAATTCCGGGTGATCGCCAGTTTACCGTGCCAATCGCTCTGAACCGGCCACTTCGCTTCCCACCGCTTAAATAGCCGCCCCAGCCTGATAAACTGGTTCGATCGGCATTAAATTCCAAATGATCGGCATCGGGTCGCTGATAATAATGTACCGACGATAACTGGAGATCAGAAATTGCTTCTTTATCTCCACGGATATCGCTGAAAAAGCTTTTAAAATCAACAAAGTATTTTCTGTTTTTCCAATTGTGTTCAAAATCAATACCTCCAACTGTCGATGATTTAGGCAAAAAATTCAATTGCTGATCCTTAATATTTCGCATGGTTGAAGTAATCATTCCGCCCAGAACAGTTCTGCCATCATTAAAATCCTGCTTTATGCGACCTACCATAAAATTGGTCAACGGTTCGATAACCGTATCCATTTTGGCATTGGGGCTGTAAATCGTGGCACTTTCTTTCGCAGTTAAACTTTGAACAACTCCAACCGACAACCCTTTCTTCGTTTTGCCGGTCAATTTTAACGCACTTAAAATAGGCACATTGGCGGCAACATCCACCGTTTGGTTTTCCTCCAAATTATCAACAACATCCCAATAAAGGCTTGGTTCGTGACCAATTCTCCGGCTGTAATACAGCATGTCGCTACCTATGGAATAGTCGAGAACCGTGTTTCCTTCCAGAAAGAATGGCCGTTTCTCTTCATTGAAAACTTCATACGAAGTCAGGTTTAATACCGCCGGATCAACCTCTACCTGCCCGAAGTCCGGATTAATAGCATAATCCAGCGTCAGGCCTGAATTCAATCCAATTTTACCATTCAAACCAGCACCCGGCTTCAGTTTTGAGTTTTGATCGCTGTTAGGGCTGTAACTCGCATTCACATAGGGTAGAAATTCGTAGTTCGTTTTTGGTCTGACGCCATCAATTCCCGTTAACTCACCAAACAGATAAACAACTGCCGGCGCATCAACCGGAATTAATTTCCATTGGTTGTTTTCATTGTTACGCTCAATCCATCTCCAGATATGTAAACCCCAAACCTGTGATTCTCCAGGCGAAAAACGCAACTGACTGAATGGAATCTGCATTTCGGCTGTCCAGATTGAATCGTAAACCTGAGTCTTCCCATCCCAAACGGCATCCCAGTTATAATCAAGGTTATCAGACCCTAAATGCACCATATCAATTTTCTGCCCGGCAGCGGTCAGATTAAATTCGTATGCAGTCTTCTTATCATTATACGAATCGAAAGCAATTCCAACAATGTCGCCCGTTGCTAAATCAATGTCGCGCCGCGATAAAACCGATCGTATTTTTCCGGGACCAACATCGTAACATTTGAATCCGACATACAGGTTATTGTTATCATATAAGATTTTGACCTCAGTTTGCTGCGATGGACTTTTGCCCTGATTAGGAATCTGTTGCGTAAAGCCTCCCGACCAACTACCGTTCTCCCAGCAAGCTTCATTTAATTTGCCATCAATTTTGGGCCTGTTTATAATCTTTGTTGCAACATATACGCGTTCGGTTCCAGCGAGCCTGTTAACAGTAGAATCGACTGAAAGAGTATATTTTTCGGGCATTTGAGCGATAACGAAACTCGAGAAAAACAATAAGAGAGTAAAAAAAATGGCCGATCGTAATTGCATATCAGTTGTTTGTGGCAGACAAATATAGTAAATACGCTCGAATAAGCATATGTTAACTTATTTTTTTTGAAGAAAATAAAAATCAATTTCGCAAACAATTAATACATTTTGCGGTTGTAAAAGCTTGGTAAATGAAAAAACTATGAATTTGTTGAAATGAACGAAAAACCAAAAATGAAACGAGCATGTAAATCATTCCCATTTAAAAATATGAGAATTACCGACATGCGAGTTCCATACGACAACTAAAAAACAATTAATTCCCGTATGAAAAAGATCTCGAAAATTCTGATTGCAAACCGTGGCGAAATAGCCATCCGAATTATGCGAACATGCCGTGAGATGGGTATTTCAACTGTTGCGGTATTTTCCGATGCCGACCGTACATCAATGCATGTCAGATATGCCGACGAAGCATATCACATCGGTCCCTCCTCATCTTCCGAAAGTTATTTAAATGCCGATAAAATAATAGATGTTGCCCTGAAAGTAAAAGCCGATGCCATCCATCCAGGCTATGGATTTCTTTCAGAAAACGCTGCATTTGCCCGAAAATGTTCTGATAATGGCATAAAGTTTATTGGCCCGTCGCCTGAGGTTATAAACAAGATGGGCGATAAAATTCAGGCACGATTAACTATGATTGCCGCCGGAGTTCCTGTTGTACCCGGAACCACCGAGAGTATAAAAACTGAAAAAGAAGCCATTGATACCATTAAGGAAATTGGGTTACCGGTTATGGTTAAAGCTGCGGCTGGCGGAGGCGGTAAAGGAATGCGACTAATAAACGAGGAAAAAGATATCATTTCGCTGGTCAGATCGGCCCGTTCCGAAGCAAAGTCGGCGTTTGGAAATGATTCGGTTTACATCGAAAAGTACATTTCTTCGCCACATCACATCGAATTTCAGGTTATTGGCGATCAGCACGGAAATTTCATTCATTTGTTCGAGCGCGAATGCTCCGTTCAGCGACGTCATCAAAAAATGATCGAAGAAACCCCATCGCCGCTTATGACTCCGGAACTTCGGAAAAAAATGGGTGAATATGCCGTTGAAGCTGCCCGTGCAGTAAATTACGAAGGTGCTGGTACTATTGAGTTTTTAGTGGATAATAGCCTGAACTTCTATTTTCTGGAAATGAATACCCGGCTTCAGGTTGAGCACCCCATAACTGAACGTGTTACCGGTATCGATTTGGTTAAACAGCAAATAATGATTGCTGAAGGACATCCGATTGCATTTACTCAGGAAAGTCTTCGTCAGTCGGGGCACGCCATCGAATGCCGTGTTTATGCCGAAGACTCGGATAATAATTTCATGCCTAATCCCGGTAAAATTTATAACATCACCGAACCGCTGGGGCTTGGTGTCCGCACCGACGGATACGTTTACGAAGGCTACGAAATTCCGATTTACTATGATTCGATGATTTCGAAGCTGATCGTATGGGCCGAAAACCGTGAGGAAGCTATTGCACGAATGAAGCGTGCCCTTTACGAATACAAAATTACAGGGGTGAAGACCTCGATTAAGTTTCTGGAACGAATAATGGATACCGAAGATTTCAGAACCGGAAACTACGATACCAATTTCATTGAAAAAAATAAAGATATCCTGCTTTCCGAATCAAAATGTCCGGAAGACTGCGAGGATATGATCATTATTGCCTCTTACATCGAATACCTCGACAGGTTAAATATTTCACAAACATCCAAAGGTATGTTCCCTGCACAGAACCGCTGGAAAAAGTACACCTATCAGAAGAATTTTGAACGTTTATAACCCCCGGTAAACCATGTCAATAGAAATAAGAATAGACAAAAGAATAGCTGCAGTAGAAATACTGAAACAGTTTGAAAACCTCCTTGAAATAAGGGTTGACGATAGAATTTATCAGGTTGATTTGATGCACAACGACGAAGGCATCTTTTCGATTCTGGCAAACGGTCAATCTTTTAACATCGAGCTGGTGCCGCAATTAAAAACCAAACATTATACTGCCTACACGCTTTACGACACCTATGATATTGAAGTTATCGATGCCGAATCGAGGTATCGTCGCAATCGCTCCGGAATTTCTCCGCTGACTTCAGAAAACACCATTGCTTCGCCAATGCCGGGAAAAGTGGTAAAAATTCAGGTTAAAGTGGGCGACGAAGTGAAGGCGGGCGACACGCTGATAACAATTTCGGCAATGAAAATGGAGAGTGAGTATAAATCGCCCAAAGACGGAAAAATTGCTAAAATTCATGTCAGCGAAGGAAGTACCGTTGACTCCAATCAAGTATTAATCGAAATCGCATAAAACAAAGCATATGGATTTAAAAGCCAAATTTGATCAGTTTGAACATTTCAACCAGCAGGCTGAAGTTGGGGGGGGAATTGAACGTATTGAAAAACAGCATAGCTCGGGTAAAAAAACAGCCCGCGAACGAATTGAAATGCTTCTTGATCCGGGAACTTTTCACGAAATAGATAAAATGGTAACTCACCGGGCAACCGATTTTGGAATCGACAAACAAAAGATTCCGGGAGATGGAGTTGTTTCGGGCTACGGAAAAATCGACGGTCGTCTGGTTTATGTCTTTGCTCAGGATTTTACTGTTTTTGGAGGCACTCTTAGCCGGACCAATGCCGATAAGATTATAAAAATTCAGGATTTAGCCGTGAAAATGGGTGCGCCACTTATTGGGCTTAACGATTCAGGTGGAGCCCGTATTCAGGAAGGTGTTGAAAGTCTGGCAGGCTACGCCGATATTTTTTACAACAATGTTCTTTCATCTGGGGTGATTCCGCAAATCAGTGCCATTCTCGGTCCATGTGCCGGAGGTGCAGTTTACTCACCAGCGCTGACCGACTTCATTTTTATGGTTGAAAAAACCAGCCATATGTTCGTTACAGGGCCTGAAGTAATTAAAACCGTAACTCACGAAGATGTTTCAAAAGAAGAACTTGGCGGTGCGATAACTCATGCTTCAAAAAGCGGAGTTGCTCATTTTACCGGGAGCGACGAGGAAACTACGCTTATGATGGTTCGCGAACTGCTAAGTTTCATTCCGTCAAACAATATGGACGAGCCTCCTACCAAAATTTGCTCCGACCCAGAGGACCGCATCGATACATCTTTGAACGATGTGGTTCCTGTTGATCCGAACAGACCATACGACATTAAGGACATCATCCATAAAATAATCGACGACGAACATTTTCTTGAAGTTCAGCCGCATTATGCAGCAAACATAGTGGTTGGTTTTGCACGGATGGGAGGAAAATCAATTGGTATCGTTGCCAATCAGCCTGCACATTTGGCCGGAGTTTTAGATATTAACTCGTCGGCAAAAGCTGCCCGTTTTGTTCGTTTCTGCGATGCGTTTAATATTCCGCTGGTTACTTTGGTCGATGTTCCTGGATTCTTGCCAGGCACTGGTCAGGAATTTGGAGGAATCATTAAACATGGGGCTAAATTACTGTATGCGTTTGCCGAAGCCACCGTACCTAAAATCACCCTGATTACCCGCAAAGCCTATGGAGGTGCATACGACGTGATGTCGAGCAAGCACATCGGCGGCGATGTAAACATGGCCTATCCTACAGCAGAAATTGCTGTAATGGGTCCCGATGGCGCCATTAATATTTTATTCAGAGGTAAACTTTCGGATGATGAAAAGGCCGATGCAGTGCTGGATTATCGCGAAAAATTTGCCAATCCGTATCGGGCTGCTTCTTTAGGATATATCGACGAAATTATTCTTCCGCAGGAAACCCGCTCAAAAATTATTCAGGCATTAAATATGACTCACAATAAGCGAAAATCGAACCTTCCGCGCAAGCATGGTAACATTCCGCTTTAGAGTTTAATGTGAAAGGCAAAAGACAACGTAAAGGTTCTTTTGCCTTTTATTTTGTATTAAAATTAAATGGAACATCCTGCTTTAACGTGCGTAGTATCAAAAAAATAGTTGTGGAAAGGAGGTGGATCATGGAAGATCAAAACATTAAAAGTTATCAGTTAATTCTAGGTCTGGGGCTGGTATTGGCCGGTATTCTTATTTTTTCATTACTACCTGATCCAATCAGATTTTTTGGATTTGCTTTTATAATTGCTGCTGCTATATACTTTGCCTACAAATCAGCAGGCAAAAATGGCAGAAGAAATAATATTGAACATTACCGTAGCAGAACACGTGAAGAGATGTTGCGACATCACCACAAAGTAAAATAACAAAGCCAGTTAAAAACTGGCTTTGTTATTTTATATACAGGTGCAAATACTCTCCAAAATCAAAATTTATTGGATTAGCTTTTCAATATCGCGACGACACGAGGCTGCTAAATATGGTTCTGCAATTGCTTTGTGTATTAAATCTTTATTTTCTCTGTTTCTGCGAAAAATTGAAAAAACCTGGCTAACCGAGAGGCTATCATTATCGCGCTTAAGTAAAGTTATTTCATCTCCTGTTTTTACACTGCCTTCAGATAAAACGCGTACATAAACACCAGGATATGGTAACTCCCAAAAATCTGAAACGACATCCTGACTGCCAAAACGCACACCAAGCTTGAAACAGGGCTGACGTGGCTGAGAAACCTGCACCACAGCATCACCAATTTGCAATTGGTCGCCAATTCTTATTTCCGATTCATCCAGCCCGATTACGGTCAGGTTCTCGCCAAACATTCCCCATTGCCAATCCTGATCGGGATATTTACTTTTCCAGAATGAATAATGATCGGCAGAATACAAATAGCAGGCTTTGTCAGAACCGCCGTGATATCTTCGGTCGATCACATGATCGGTTACAACATCTTCCTTTCCCAGAAAAATCGGACTGTCAACTGCGTATTTATAAATACCTGTTTCAATCTTCTGACCGCGCCATTCAATTGTGGCAGGCTTTCCTATATTGGTTGATACAATTTTCATACTAACTCAAGCTTATTCTTCGTCAATTATTTCCTGAACCCGACCAACTTCGCCGGTTTCAAGCCTTACCTTAATGCCATGGGGATGATTGGCCGAATTGGTCAATATGTTCTTTACAATACCCTCCGTCAATTCACCGGTGCGCTGATGTTGCTTTTGTACGATATTTACCAGTAATCCCGGTTTTACATCCGATCTTTTTCTTCCGTCCATATCCTGTTTTTCTGACAAATAAAGGAAAAATATTAGTGCTTAGGTGTAAAAATCGGCGACCAAAAACAAGAAAAGCCATCTTTCGAATGGCTCTTCCTTTGGTAAATATTTGAAATGAATCTATTACAAACTCAATGACAAGTACTTAAGGAATTCATCTTTACGAACTTGTTCTTTGAAAACACCGCCATACTCCGAGGTTATGGTAGAACTTCCTTCATCCTGAATTCCACGTGATGAAACACATAAATGCTTTGCATCAATAACTACAGCAACATCTTCCGTTTTAAGAATGCGTTTTAATTCATTGGCAATCTGAACAGTCAAACGCTCCTGAACCTGTGGACGTCGGGCAAAATAGTCAACAATCCGGTTAATTTTCGACAAACCAATCACCTGTCCACTTGACACATAAGCCACATGCGCTTTACCAACAATGGGTAAGAAATGATGTTCACAAGTAGAATTAAGGTTAATGTTCTTCTCGACCAACATTTCACCGTATTTAAACTTGTTCTCGAATACCGAGATTTTGGGTTTATTTTCCGGATTTAGCCCTGAGAAAATTTCTTTAACAAACATTTTGGCAACGCGATGCGGAGTTCCATTCAGGCTGTCGTCATTTAAATCGAGGCCCAGAACATCCATAATATCCCGGAACTTACTCTCTATCAACACCATCTTCTGCTCGTCGCTCAGTAGAAAAGCATCATCGCGCATTGGAGTTTCCAATGAGGTGGCAATGTGATTATCGCCGATCAAATCGTGTCCGTTGGTATTATTATTATTGAGAGGCAAATGTGCTCCATTTAGCTTTGGCTTTGCCGTTTCTGTTTTGAAAAAACCTGTTACTTTCATACCCAAATCTCCTATTAATTAATTCAATAGTTTAAACACTGGCTCATGATATTTTGTTTAAAAAAAATATAAAATATTTAAACAAAACACATAAACGTCATCACAAAAATCAATATATCAACAACTTAAATATTAACTCATAAAAGTGAATATTTTACAGTTTAAACATTTGAAACTGAAGTTTGGTTCAGCAGCAAACCAATAATAAAAAAGAAAGGCCATCCAAATAATGAATAGCCTTTGCTCTTTAACCACAAATTAACCTTTAGTCAGGTGAAACAACTCCGACACCTTCTATTTTTTTATATACCTGAGGATCACCTTTATACCTTATTTTACCAAATCCGCTAATCGTAGCGTCAAGCCGTTCGGTTGAATAAACACTTCCGGCACCAACTCCTTCAATACGAATATCGCAAATCCTGGTTTTCAGATCGATAGCATCCAAGTAACCAGCGCCAGACAATTTTGCATCCAGCTCGTCGGCTATGCCGTCAAATTCAAATTTAACGCCGCCCTCTCCTACCACATTAACTTTCCGGGCTTTCATATTCATTTCAACGGTGGCTCCACCTTCAACACGCAGGTCAAAATCCTTTAAATCAACGTACCCCTTTGTTTCCAGCTTTACCCCACCTTCAATAACCACTTTTTCAAGATCCTTGAATGTGATGTAAAGTATCAATTCATCAAAATCAAAATGTTTTTTTATAATTTTCAGGTTAAGTGTCTGGGTGTCCGACTGCACATCAATGTATTTGAAATTATCTTCATCGGTCTTTATTCTCAGTCCCGATTGCGATCCTTGCTCGAGAATCACTTTAAATGCTCCTTCCAGATAAATTTTTGTAAAAGGCTGTACGTTGTAGGTCCGGGTATCCGTATCGTCCCATGTTTCCTGGACCGGCATTACCGGCATTGCAAAAAGTTTGGATACAAATATGCCTAAGGCAAAAATGAGGCTGGTCAATCGAAGCACGTACATAGAATTCAGATTTTAATTTCTGAATCAAAGCTATTGAAACGGGGAGCTAAAATTACCTGTTTTTCGATGAACTGCAGATTTCTTTAGGTGAACCGAAATTTTTTAAGGAATAAGCATTTCCAGACTTTCAATCACGTCAGTGAATTAAAGATCTTCGGGTTTATTTTCCGTCAATTTTTTGGCATACAAAAGAAAATAGGCCGGCAAAATCAGACCGATTATGAACATGATAACATCAGTAACCAAAACATGGTTTTGAGCAGCCAATTTCAATCCGGTCGCTATTCCTGAAAAGGCTAAAATCAATAGCAGTAAAACAAAAAAGATGATTCGTTTCGATCGTTTGTATAAGGTTACCAAAAGAAACCACACAGCACCTATCCCAACCCCAAGAATCGCCTGCTGGTTGTTTCCTTCCGAATATTTGAGGAGGCCATAAACAACTGGCAAAAACGAAAACACAATTAAGAAACGGAAAATACTGCCTATCAACCGATTGTAGTGATAAACATTGGACATCGGAGGGAAAAACGTAAACTTAGTATCTTTACCTTTTTGATATTCAGGAGATAACAAGTCCTGTTCCGAATGAATTAACTGGCGTTCCAGGGCGATTTTAACAGCTGCATTTCTGGCTTTCTCCTGATAATCCTTCTGATTTCTCAGGATATTCATGATCTGGCTGTCAGTGTAGCCCGAATAGCGTTCATAAAAACCTGAAATAGTGCTGTTTTCCTGTCCTGAATTGCTCATAACTCTTTATTTCAAAATTGCCTTTTTGTAGCTGCCTCTTATTATTCTTCAAAAATTCCCTTTCCCTGCCTGACTACGACTGGCGTATCATCGGTGCAATCAACAATTGTTGACGGAATATTATCGCCATATCCACCATCGATAACCAAATCGGCAAAATCGTGAAAGCGTTCATGAATTAATTCCGGATCAGTTGAATACTCAATGATCTCATCATCATCGTGAATCGATGTTGACATAATCGGATTTCCCAATTCCCGAATTATCTCAATAATGATTGAATTATCTGGGATTCGGATTCCAACTGTTTTCTTTTTCCCTTTGAAATACTTGGGCACATTGCTGTTTGCATTCAAAATAAAGGTAAACGGACCAGGCAGATATTTCTTCAACAATTTAAAAACCTGATTTGAAACGGGTTTCGAAAAGTCGGACAAATGGCTCAAATCGCTGCAAATAAACGAAAAGTTGGATTTTTCGACTGATACATGTTTATACCTTGCCACTTTTTCAACCGCTTTTGCATTGGTTATATCGCAACCCAACCCATATACCGTATCCGTCGGATAAATAATTATTCCCCCATTTCTCAATACATCAGCCACTTGCCTCACATCTTTGGGGTTGGGATTTTCAGGGTAAATTTTTAAAAGCATTTGAAACCTCCGTTCTTCTTTTCTAGCGGACGTAAATTTAGTTATTTTGGCGCGGTTTTCATTTAAATTTCGAAATATGGACAAAGAATTTGTCATAACTGAAGATGGGTCGCATACTATATATCTGCCTGAAATGGACGAGCATTACCATTCAACTCACGGTGCTGTGCAGGAATCGCTTCACGTATATATTAACCAGGGGCTGCTTCAAGTTCCCCGGAAAGAAATCTCGATTCTTGAAATTGGTTTTGGTACAGGGCTAAATGCTTTTCTCACCTATGTTTTTGCAGTTAAAAACAACTTAAAAATAACCTATACAAGCATTGAGAAATTTCCGCTGACTGAAGCAGAATACTCGGCTCTAAATTATTCGGAAACGATTTTTACTGTGCATGCCAGTGTTTTGAAAAAGATGCACCAATGCGAATGGAATTCATTGGTCGAGGTTACTCCTGAATTTTCAATCAGGAAAATACAGGCTGATTTACTAACCTGGGAATTTGATCGCAATGAGCAATTTGACTTACTGTATTACGATGCATTTGCACCTGTGAAACAACCCGAAATGTGGACTGAAGAGCTCATAAATAAAGTAAGTGCAAGTATAAAAAAAGATGGCATTATGGTGACCTATTGCGCTAAAGGTGCGGTGCGCAGGGCATTTTCAGCCGCCGGATTTCAAATGGAACGAATTCCCGGTCCGATAGGAAAAAAAGAAATACTGAGGGGCAAAAAGACTATTTAAGAAATAGTGCCAGCTAATGAAAATTAATCTATATTCGTAGCCTTGAAACCAAAATTTTACTAATGTCTGATTATCAGTTCAAAAACAAACTTGAAGAATTCTCATATGCTCTGGGGCTGTCTATCTCGGAAAACCTTATTCAATCCGGTGTAAAAGAGATTGACCCCACACAGTTTCTAAACGGCATTCAGGATGTTTTTTCAGGAAATAAACCAAATCTTTCAAAGGACGAAGCAAACAACATTTTACAGCAGTTTATTATGGCCGGGAATGCTGAAATTGCCAATAAAAACCTGGAAGAAGGTCTTGTATTCCTGTCGGATAATGTGAATAATGATGGAGTTGTTGAAACTGAATCGGGCTTACAATATAGAATTTTGAAAGAAGGCAACGGCGTTTCGCCAACGATTAACGACCAGGTAAAATGTCATTACCACGGAACTTTGCTCGACGGTACCGTATTCGACAGCTCGGTGGAACGCAAACAGCCGGCAGTATTTCCGGTTAATGCGGTTATAGGGGGCTGGACTGAAGCTTTGCAATTGATGTCGGTTGGAGCAAAATGGAGGTTGTTCATTCCATCAAATCTGGCTTATGGTGAGCAAGGTGCCGGTGGTTTAATCGGACCAAATACGACTTTGATTTTTGATGTGGATTTATTGGAAATTGTTTAATTAATATAAAAGTTACAAATGAAGCTAAGAACATTATTTTATGCTACTGCACTTGTTTTAACTGTTGGAGTAGCCGGATGTCAGAATTCAGGAACAAAAAGCGAAATTAAGCTTTCAAGTTCAAACGACTCAGTAAGTTATGCATTGGGTGTACTTATTGGCGAAAATAACAAACAACAAATGAAAAGCGCTCCGGGCGTTGATCAGCTTGACAAAAAGATTCTGCTTTCAGCATTTGAAAAAGCATTCCTGGGCGACTCAGTTCAGATTAAACCTGAAAAAGCCAACGCAACCATTCAGGCATTCTTTGCAAAAGTATCGAAAACTGAAGGTGATAAAAACCTTAAAGAAGGTGAAGATTTCCTTGCCTCAAATAAAAGCAAATCAGGCGTAGTAACTTTGCCTAGCGGCCTTCAGTACGAAATTATTAAAGCCGGAACAGGCCCAAAACCAAAGGCTGAAGATGAAGTAAAATGTCACTATGTAGGAACTACCATTGACGGTAAAGAATTTGACAGCTCTGTTAAACGTGGCGAACCAGCTACATTCCCTGTAAACCGGGTTATCCCGGGTTGGACAGAAGCTTTACAGCTTATGCCTGTAGGTTCAAAATGGAAATTATTCATTCCTGCGTCATTGGCTTATGGCGAAAGAGGTGCAGGTCAGGACATCAAACCAAACTCAGCTTTGATTTTCGAAGTTGAATTGCTCGATATCGTTAAAAAGTAATTGAAAATTCATAACGTAAGGCACTCTTGCACGCAAAATGCAAGAGTGTTTTTATTTATACCTATTTCTAAAAGAAAATACTATGAGCATGCAGGTAAAAGGCACTTTACTCCAGATCCTTAAAATAGAATCAGGAGTTAGCAAAGCCGGAAAAGAATGGCAAAAGCAGGATTTTGTTATTGAAACCAACGAACAATTCCCCAAAAAGGTATGCTTTACCCTTTTTGGCGATAAAATAACCTTGATTAACGGAATCAGTGAAGGTTCGGAGATTGAAGTCTTCTTTTCAGTCGAATCGCGCGATTTTAACGGCAAATGGTATCATAACATCAACGCCTGGAAAATAGAAAGCGCTGCAGCAGGAAATGCACCTCGAAATTTTCCTCCTGAATATTCGTCGGGAGATGTTCCACCAGAACCTGAAGATTCGGGGAATGATTTACCATTCTAAAACAAAAGCGGCAACATCCAGAAATGAATGTTGCCGCTTTTGCTTTTATTTTATTCCAACAAATCTTTCTTAATTATCACGCCACGAACTCTGTTTCGATACTTTCAGGTCGCGCAGCATGGCCGAACTCGCTGATAAAGTGAAACTGTAGCTTTTACGGTCGCCAAAAGGCACAAAGTTGAACGACATAGTCCAGCAGTGCAGGCTTCGGGTAATATTAACAGTAGTAAACGAAAATTTCATGGCCTGAATATCAAAGTTGGTGGTCATATCCATGTTCCATTTCTCTGTTAAACTAAGTTTTCCTCCAAAGTTCAAGCTCTGATTGATATTTGTAACCGGTTTGGCCGTCTTGGTAACACTGTTGTACACATACGATTTATTGTACGAAAGCATATAATCGAACCTGAAACTCCACGGCATTTTGAATTCGGTATATTCATATTCTTCATCAGCCAGCGCTGGCTTTTCCGGTCCCTTGGGTTTATTTTCACTTTCCTTGGTGCTTTTTTCTTTTTTCGAATCGAAATTCATCCCAAACGACATATTGGCATTGGTAAGTCGCCCCAGTTTACCTAAGCCACTTTTGTGATTCCAAACGTAATCATCAATAACTCGTCCCTTTTCGTTCACCATATATGGATTCAGGCTACCACCCATGTTAACATCAACTCCCTTAATTGTTGTTCGGGCCGAAAGACCAATTGGGCTAAGTTTAAACGAGTCAGCAATCATATTGTACGATGTGCTCGCATTTACATCAATAATCTTAACTTTCTTATACTGAGCTTTTTCATCCTTTTTAGCAGCAATCGAGTCGTTTACCTCCAGCACTTTAGCTTCCAGATTATTATTCAGGTTGAAACTAATAGCGCCGCTCTCTCCCATTCCTGCCGATCCAAATACTCCATGTTCGAAATGATTGTAATACTGAGTTTTTCCACTTCCGTCAACGTAAGTTCCCCAGAAACCAAACTTCTTTTTACCAAAATCAGGCATATAGCTAAAACTGAGCTGAGGTGTAATCTTATGCCTGATGGCCTTAATCTTCGAATTGGGGTTCGTCATCGTGTACATCCCGTAAATGTTGGTCGATGCACTGATGCTGTATGAATAGTCGTAGTTTCTCCTGAACGAATACACTGTATCTATTGCAACATTGTCCTTCCGCGGCGACACATACTGAGAGCTCGGATCGTATCTTTTGTTGATATAACTTGTGTACCAGCGTTCGGAATAATTAAAACTTGGACTTAAATTAATGAATTTCAATAAATTAAACGACGGTAACGAAATTGGAATTGAATGACGCCATCCGTTTTGCCAGTCGCGCACCAGCGATTTCTTGAAAAGTTGGTCTTCCTTCACATTCGAGATCGAGTTTTTAATATTTCCAGAATAGCTGAAACTAATCTTCTCGTACCATTTTACCGGCCCCACCCGGTTTTTAACTTTAAACGGATTTACCTTGGTCATATTGAACGTCAGTTCCGGTAAACTCAGCGAGATGGTCGTATCACGCGAATTTTGCGAGTGGCGCAAGTTGACTGACAGGTTGAACGGCGAATTTTCAAACTTTCGGGAATAGGAAATGCTCGATGATTTCTGGGTCTGCAAATAAGTTTGAACCGAGGTGCGGTTATTCATAAACGAGTTTTCCTTGTCGTATGAGCTGGTTGACATGTTTACGCTGGCCGAAAAAGTACTGTTTGGATTGGCTTTTGAATCCTGCGAATGCGACCAGTTCAGGCTAAATCCCTTGGAAGTTTTGGCATCGGGCAATGGCTTTTCCGAATATTTGTTCAGGTTATAGCTGAAATCGAAACTTCCGCTAAAACGGTATCTGACCTTATAATTTGTGTGCATTTTAGTTGCCCACGAGCCTTTTGAATAAATATCACCCCTCACAGCCAAATCAAAGTGATCGCTGGCCGCCCAGTAATAACCTCCGTCTCTCAGGAAAAATCCCCGGCTCTGTTCTTCTCCGTATGTCGGGATAAGAATACCTGAAGTATATGTCGATGAATTAGGGAAGTAGCCGAAAGGAATCATCGGAAAATATATCGGAAAATCTTCCAAAACCATGTAAGCCGGACCAGTGATGATTTTTTTGTTCGATATCACTTTAGCTTTGGTCATGCGGAGGTAAAAGTGCGGGTGCTCGGCATCGCAGGTGGTATATTTTCCCTTCTCCAGAACAAATTCATCCTTGCTGATTTTTTTTGTCAGGTCGCTGTGTACAAAACCATCACCCTGCGTGGTTTTCACATCCGAAATAATCCCTTTCTGAGTCTCAAAATTATACCGAAGCGTTTTCGATTCAAATTCTTCATCACCATCTTTAAAAACCGGATCTCCCACAATAATTCCGGTTGAGTCGGGCAGCCCTTCAGCATAAACTTCCTTTTTTGCCAGGTCAAGCATAATGTAATCAGCCTTCAGCTCAATATTTTGATAATTGATTACCCCGCCCTTGTACATATACATTTTCTGGTTCTCAAAATCAGGGATGATCGAATCTTTTGCCGAATAGGTGATGATGGACTCGAGAACCGGCTTTTTACTGATTGAATCGTTGACCGCCTTACCTGTAGCAACCGCCAATGAATCAGCCTTTAATGCTGATATCGAATCATTTTTAATTACTTGCACAGGAACTGAGGTGTCAGAAATCTTGCCCGATCCCTGATTTAGCTGGCCGAAAGACAAAAGGGCAACTAAAAATAATATATTTGTGAGAAGATATTTTATCAAAACTATAGTTTAAATATTGAGAGCGTTTAAGCCGTTCGGTCTGCAAAAATATAAATAAGGCCTATACCTAAACGTCAAGAAATGTAAAATAATTTTAATATTTATATTTTTGCCCCGAAATGCATTTCAATACGAATGAAACATGCATGAAAACTGATATTTACCAAACAAAAAAAGGTTAATCCTGAATGCTATTTTTTGCTGAAGACAGATTTTTAAAGCCACATGTTGTTACAAAAATTACAACTATAAACTTTGAAAAAACAAACATGAAATACACTTTTCTTAAAAGCATAATATTACTGATTGCTAGTATTTTTATCGCCGGAAATTCTTTTTCTGCTCACGGAGTTAGTAAAGCTAACAAACCTATGGTTGTTGTCATCGACCCGGGACATGGCGGGAAAGATCCGGGAGCCATAAACAAAGGTATTCAGGAAAAAGATGTCGTTCTTGGAATTGGTTTAAAGCTGGGCAGATATATCACCGAGAACTTTCCGGATGTAAAAGTAATTTACACACGCAGCACCGATGTTTTCGTTCCGCTGATCGACCGGTCGAGAATTGCCAATAAGAATAAGGCCGACCTGTTTATTTCGTTACACGCCAATACGTGCGGAACTCCGGGAATTGGAGGTACCGAAACGTTTGTACTCGGGCTTCACCGAACAAACGAGAACCTCGATGTGGCCAAGAAAGAAAACTCTGTTATTCTTTTGGAAGACAATTATTCAACCACTTACGAAGGTTTTGACCCGAATTCGTCAGAATCATACATCATGTTTGAGCTGGTTCAGGATACTTACCTTGATCAAAGTTTATCGTTTGCCGACGATATTCAGCGACAATTCAAATCGCGGCTACAAAGTTCGAATCGTGGTGTTAAGCAGGCAGGATTTTTGGTTCTGAGACAATCGTCGATGCCAAGTGTATTGGTCGAAACCGGTTTTGTAAGTAATCTGGCCGATGCAAGTCATCTTAAAAGTGAAGAAGGTCAACAAGCGATTGCCAATTCTATCCTTGAAGCATTCAGGAGATTTAAAAACAGAAACTCCGGAATACCTGCTCCGGCCAATCATATCGCTTCAACTGCCAAACCTGAGCCTACAGAAACAAAGGTTCAGGCTGAAAAGAAGGTTGAAAAAGCTGAAGTTGCACCAACGGAATCTCAGCCTGTTGCTGAAAACAAAACCGTTGAAAACAAACCGGTTGTTCCGGAAAAAGTAAATAGTGAGGTTAAGGTAAATTCAGCCGATACAACATCGGACAAACAGCAAGCAGCCGGAGAAACCTATTACAGTGTGCAAATTGGGGCGAATACAACTCCGGTGGAGCCTGTTGCGGCTAATTTTAAAGGATTGAAAGAAATTAGAAGGGAAAAAACTGACAAATATTACCGCTACTACATAGGAAAAGAAGCTTCGCTTGAAAAAATCACACCAATTCTGGAGCAAATCAAAACGAAATTTTCGCAGGCATTTATTGTGTACTTTATTGACGGGAAGCGCACTATAATTAACACAACATCCAAATAATCCCGAGGTCGATTCAGAAATGGATGAAAACGATTTGGTTAACTGAGTAAAGCTACCTAGCTTTGTATCAGGAAAACAGAGATAAACACGAAAATGATTAAGATTTCGAAATATACCAAACTGGGCTTTTTGATTATAGCCTGCTTAACTATTCTTGTTTGGGGTATCAATTATCTGAAAGGGATCGATCTTTTAAGAAGAAATACAAACTATTACGTTGTTTACGAAAAGATCGACGGATTGCTGGAATCGGGTTCAGTTACCATTAATGGATTCCAGGTTGGTCAGGTTTCAGAAATTCGGCTTCTGAGCGATAATTCAGGACGTTTGTTGGTCACATTGTCGCTTCACGGTGATTATAAAATTGCCAAAGGGTCGGTCGCCCGAATTGTTTCAAGCGATATTATGGGAACAAAATCGATAAAGCTGATGATTGAACGTTCCACTTCATACTATCAGCCCGAAGATACCATTCCGGGAGCAACCGAAAGCGATTTAAAAGAACAGGTAAGTATGCAGGTTCTTCCGTTAAAACAAAAAGCCGAAGAGTTAATTGCATCGCTTGATTCGGCCCTCACTGTTGTGACCTATGTTTTTAACCAGAGAACACGAGACAACCTGATGCAGAGTTTCGAAAACATTAACCGGACAGTGGCCAATGTTGAATCAGCGTCAGCCGAATTAAATAAAATTATCAGCAGCGGAAAAGTCAACTCGATTGTTACCAACCTCGACGGAATTACAACTACAATTAATCAGAACTCGGCACAAATAAGTTCCATTATCAAGAACTTATCGTCGTTATCCGATTCGCTTTCGAAACTAAATATTAGCCCGGTATTTGCTGAAATAACCTCTTCGGTTGAAGGTCTGAATAAAATCATCCAAAAGCTCAATACCACCGACAGCTCAGCTGGTTTATTAATTAATGATCCGGTACTGTATCAGAACCTGAATAGTTTAGCCAGCAGCCTCGATTTATTGCTGAAAGACGTGAGAAGTAACCCCAAACGATACGTACATTTCTCAGCATTTAATGTTGGAAAAGATGTGTATATCACTTCTAAACCTCCAACTGCCGAAGAGACAAACCAGATTATTTATAAAGTTCACCTGATTTCAAGTCCGGTAAAATTATCGACTGAATCGGCTTTATTCAAAGGATTAGGCAAAATTGAAGAAACAAAGGTGAATGAAATATACAACTACACGGCAGGAAAAGACTCCGATTTCGAAAAAATTTCGGCATTGCTTGATGTTGCCAGAATCAATTTTCCGGATGCCAGTTTGGTGGCTTTTAAGAATGGAAGGAAGATAAAACTGGAAAAAGCTATCAAAAAATTACCGAATTAGTTATAAAACAATACTTTTTATTATTGTTAAGTCGCCTACAATCCTTTATTGACAAGCAGTTAAACTCAACAGTCATTCAATGCATTGATTTTCAATACTTTAAGCTAATTAAAAAAATATTAAAAAAAAATATTTTTTTAATTGCCTGAGTTTTAAAGACCTCACTACATTTTGATAAAAGTCAAGCGAAAATCAATTTTTTTTCTACATTTTTTTTCACAAAATTTGATCTGGGAAAAAAATCAGGAAAAATAGTTTTGTCAAATTTTTTAATATCCGGCTCCAAAATGATTAATGATCATCGTTTGGTTTGGGATCGTTGTCTGTCCATTATTCGAGACAATGTTCCAGGCATAAGTTTTAAGACATGGTTTGAACCAATTGTTCCGGTTAATCTGGACGAAGAAGTACTAACAATACAGGTTCCCAGTCCATTTTTTTACGAATACCTCGAAGAACAATACATTGATTTATTAAGGAAAACGCTTAGGAAAGAACTTGGAACCGGAGCCAAGCTTGAGTATGTGGTAGTTATGGGTAATAACCAGAGTAACTCACAACCCTATACCGTTAAATACCCAACCAATAACAACAGTAAAATTCAGAACAAACCGATGAGTATTCCTTTAAAAGTTGAAGGAAAGGCATCGATAAAAAATCCGTTTATTATTCCCGGAATCCAAAAGATTCAGATTGACCCGCAACTACGCCTGGATAATACTTTCGATAATTTTGTTGAAGGAGAATGCAACCGTTTAGCCCGTAGTGCCGGTTATGCCGTGTCGCAGAATCCCGGAGGAACTGCCTTTAATCCGCTGATGATTTACGGAAATTCGGGACTCGGAAAAACCCACCTGGCTCATGCTATTGGTATTGAAGTAAAAGAACGTCACCCCGACAAGGTTGTTCTGTACGTAAATGCAAATAAATTTCAGACCCAATTTACCGAAGCTACGCGCAACAATAACCGGAACGATTTTCTGAATTTTTACCAGATGATTGATGTGCTGATTCTGGACGACGTTCAGGAATTTGCAGGAAAAGAAAAAACACAGGAAACGTTCTTCCACATTTTCAACCACTTACACCAAAGCGGAAAGCAGTTGATTTTGACATCAGACAAACCGCCAATTGAACTGAAAGGTTTGGAACAACGCCTTCTTTCCCGGTTTAAATGGGGTTTGACAGCCGATTTGCAGCAGCCAAGCTTTGAAACCCGGATGGATATCCTGAGACGGAAGATTTATAAAGACGGAATTGATATTTCGAACGAAGTACTGGAATACATTGCTTCGCACATCACCAATAATATCAGAGAGCTCGAAGGTGCATTGGTTTCACTTTTGGCGCAATCAACGCTTAACCGAAAAGAAATTACAATTGAACTGGCCAGCGAAATGATCAACAAGCTGGTTAAGAACTCGAAACGCGAACTTTCCATCGATTACATTGCCAAAGTTGTTTGCGATTATTTCAACATGCCGGTCGATTCGCTTCAGGCTAAAACCCGCAAGCGCGAAGTTGTTCAGGCTCGTCAGCTGGCCATGTATTTCTCGAAAAACATGACCAAATCGTCGCTGGCATCCATTGGTTCGCAAATCGGGCACAAAGATCACGCAACAGTCCTTCATGCCTGTAAAACGGTAAATAATCTGAAGGAAACCGACAAAGCGTTTAAGCTTTGCGTTGATGAAATAGAAAAGAAATTAAAATTATAGAAACGGAAAGCAGGTCAATTACGATCTGCTTTTTTGTTGATTTAAATTTCAGCGAATGATATATCTTTTACTGAGCATACTTTCATCGACAGTAATTTTTATAACCTTTAAAGTTACCGAGCGGTTTAAAACAAACCTGGTCAACCTTATTACCATTAATTATCTGGCGGCTGCTATTCTGGGCTTCAGCTTTAACCGCCAGGCTTTTTCATTCACTGGCCTCATTTCTTCCGATTGGCTTCGGTACGCCCTGCTTATCGGAGTTTCATATATTTTAATGTTTTTTCTGATCGGATATTCCATCCGAAAATCAGGTATGGCCGTTACTACCATTGCCGGAAAGCTTTCAATGGTCATTCCCATTTTATTTTCGGTTCTGTATTTTGGTGAAAAAATCAATCTTCTGAAAATAATAGGATTAACGCTGGCAATACTCGCTGTTTTGCTCACCAGCTACCGGCCGGTTAATAAAGCGAAAAACATCGTACTGATAGCCATTCCTCTTGTTATTTTTATTGGATCCGGAATGACCGATTCGCTGGTGAAATATGCACAGAACTATCATGTTTCCAACCGGATGAGCCTGCTGTTTTCCTCCGTAGTATTTCTTTCAGCTCTTATTTCGGGCTTACTATTTATTCTGCTGAAACCAAAATCCTCTTCAAAAACCATCACTTTACCTGAATTGATTGGAGGGACAATCCTGGGAATTGCCAATTTTGGTTCGCTCTATTTTTTCATTCTTACACTGAATAACAGCAAACTGGACAGTTCTATAGTTTTCGGGCTGAATAACATGTGCATTGTTTTGTTTTCGATTCTTATCGGGTGGACAATGTTCAAAGAGAAGTTTTCAAACACTAATTTTGCAGGTGTAATCATGGCTTTTATAGCCATCCTGATTTTAATGAATTTCTGATGGAAGATACCTACAAAACCATACAAACCGCATCGGAAGGGCTTTTTAAGGATAAAGGTAGTAAATTTATTGCCTATGCTTATCCGGTGACTTCTGAAGATCAGATCAAGGAAATTGTACAATCGATAAAAAAGGAACATTATTCGGCCCGCCACCATTGTTATGCCTGGCGTCTGGGACACGAAAAGCTATTATTCAGGGCAAACGACGATGGAGAACCTTCTTCAACAGCTGGAAAACCCATTTTGGGGCAGATTCAGAGTTTCGACCTCACAAATATTCTGATTGTGGTTGTGCGCTATTTTGGTGGCACTTTACTAGGCGTCAGCGGATTGATTAATGCTTACCGCAATGCAGCCCTCGACGCGATCAATCAGGCCGAAATCGTTGAAAAACTGGTAGAAAAAGAACTACTGATCGAGTTTGATTACGGTGTAATGAACGATGTGATGAAACTTTTTAAAGACGAAAAGTTGCCTCAGATTGAGCCTCAGTTCGATTTGAGATGCCGCATAAAAACGCACATTCGGTTGAGCGAACTTAGCCGGATTGAGGATGGACTCAATAAAATTGAAGGATTGACAATTACCGTTTTTTCATAGCTCTTTTTCAATAGCAGTAAGGGCTGCGGTGTTAATAACCTTTTCATAAATAATAAACGAAAATGCTCGGAAACTTGTAAAAACAAACTAATTTTGGATTTTGATGGAACAACTGATAAAACAATACACCTGCTTTTTTGATGAAGCTCTTCATCAGGAAAGATTTTTCCCAAACGCACTGACTAGTTTCCATCATTTGAATGTACTGATTCACCGATATTATTTCAGGACTTTTTGGTCCGATATGAAAAACCAACAGAATAAGAGTTTCTGTTGGTTTTTTTTTGCTTCAACACATTTAAAAAATCTCCTATAAAATGAAGAAAAGAGACTTGATTTCAATTACCGATTATTCAAAAGAAGACTACCTGCGCATTTTGGAACTCGCAGCTGACTTTGAGAAAAACCCAAACCAAAGATTGCTTCAGGGAAAAGTAGTGGCTTCTTTGTTTTTTGAACCATCGACCCGAACAAGGTTAAGCTTCGAAACCGCCATCAACCGATTGGGAGGGCGAATTATTGGATTCTCAGACGCCGGATCATCGAGCGTTTCAAAAGGCGAAACACTACACGACACCATTCGCATGGTTAGCAATTATGCCGACCTGATTGTGATGCGTCACCCGCTGGAAGGCAGTTCGCGTTATGCTGCCGAGGTTTCCAATGTTCCGGTAATCAATGCCGGCGATGGAGCCAACCAGCACCCAACCCAAACGCTGCTCGACATGTATTCGATCCTGAAAACACAGGGAACCCTCGACAACATTAACATCTGTATGGTTGGCGACCTGAAATACGGACGAACCGTGCATTCCCTCCTCATGGCAATGTCAGAATTTGCCAATCCGGTTTTCAACTTTATTGCTCCGGAAGAACTGGCCATGCCCGAGGAATACAAGCTGTTTCTGAAGGAGAAAGGAATAAAATACTACGAGCACACCGAGATAAACGAAAACATCAATTATGCCGACATTGTGTACATGACGCGTGTTCAGAAAGAACGTTTTATGGATCCGATTGAATACGAAAAGGTGAAGAATGTTTATATTCTGCGGAACAGCATGCTTAAAAATACCAAACCAAATATGCGTATCCTTCACCCGCTGCCACGTGTGAACGAAATACATACCGATGTTGACAGCAACGAAAAAGCCTATTATTTTGAACAAGCCCGTAATGGTGTTTATACCCGCGAAGCCATCATTTCCCATATCCTCAACCTTAAATAAATACAGTCATGAGCGATAATTTTAAAAAGAAACTCAAGCTAAAAGTTAGTGCCATTAATAACGGTACTGTAATCGACCATATCCCATCCGAAAACCTGTTCAAAGTTATTTCCATACTTGGTCTTCAAAGTTTAAAATCTCAGATTACCTTTGGGGCCAATCTCGAAAGCGATAAATTGGGCAGCAAGGCAATCATCAAACTTTCGGATGTGTTTTTCGAAGACGACGAAATCAATAAAATTTCGCTGATTGCCAGAAACGCCAAGCTCAATATTATCCGCGATTACGAGGTCGTTGAAAAACGGGTGGTTGAAGTTCCGGATAAGGTAATTGGCATTGTGAAGTGTTTCAATCCAAAGTGCATTACCAATAACGAGGAAATTACAACATATTTCACGGTAATTTCGAAGAGTCCGCTCGATTTAAAATGCAAGTATTGTGAAAAAATTACCCATGAAGATCAAATGGTAATCAAATAGTTAGATCTAAATTTCATTAAAATGACAAAACCGGATTTTAAAGATGCATATCAAAAAGTTACCGAGTTGGTAAAAGCTAATCCTGATGATCTTTTACTTCAGATTTGTGCCCTTTTGAAACAGGAAGTTTACCATTACGACTGGGTGGGTTTCTATGTTCTGGATCAGGAAAAGAACGAACTTGTTCTGGGGCCGTTTGTCGGAAAACCAACGCAGCATACCCATATTGCCGTTGGAAAAGGCATTTGCGGACAAGTGGCAGCCAGCGGTCAAACAATGGTTGTTCAGGATGTTACACAGGTTGAGAATTACATTTCGTGTGGGTTAGAAGTACAATCGGAAATTGTTGTCCCGGTTATTAAATATGGAAAATTTGTTGCCGAACTCGATATCGACAGCCACTCGCCTGCCCCGTTTACTGAAGCTGACAACGAATTTCTAAGCAAGGTTTGCGACTTACTGACAAATCATTTTTAGCACAAGGCACAAATCTTCGTTAAGAAATATTAACTGAAAATTAATCCGAATTTCTGCATCATCTGCGGGTTTATTTTGTTTAGATGGTGTAATTTGCAGTAACTTTATGCGTTCTGTGAATTACACCATATTTTTTATGGTTCAGACAATAAGCCATCAAAACTGAAGCCTGATGCTCGATCAATTATACGAAATACTCTTTCACACCAATGAGGCTCTTTTTGCCTTGGTTTCCGAAAATGTATGGGAGGCTTATTTGGTGTTGTTTATGATAATTTTTCTGGAAACCGGATTAATTGTCTTTCCTTTTTTACCCGGAGACGGGTTGCTTTTTTCGGCAGGTGTAATTGCAGCATCGTCTGATATGAGCATTTGGGTATTGGTCCCTCTCCTGATTTTTGCTGCAATCGTTGGCAATCACTTTAATTACAAGATCGGCTCACTCATCGGCCATCGTATTGAGCGCAGTCCCCGCAAACTGATTCAAAAATATCTGGTACCTTCCATTGTTAAAACACGGCATTTTTACCAGAAACATGGCAAAAAATCAATCATTATCGGTCGTTTCTTCCCGGTAATCCGGACTTATATTCCTTTTTTTGCAGGAACTGTATCTTTCGACTTCCAGATTTTTAAACAATATACCATTATTGGCTCAGCAATTTGGGTACCTTTTTTCACGCTTATCGGCTATTTTCTGGGTGAATTCACCTGGATAAAGGACAATTTCGAGATTGTTTTTCTTGGTTTAATCATCGTTACGCTGATCCCGTTCTTTTACGCCGCAATAAGAACTCTTTTGTTCAGAAAAAAGATTCCACAAGAGTAGGTTTCTTTCTGAAACCCTTGATTATTCAACAAATTAGCTATTTTTGGTATCTCAAAATTAGCCAATATGTCAAAGTTATTTCTCACAAAATCCTTGTCTCAATTAACAGCTGAGTCAAAATCAGATCAGGGACTGCGTAAATCGTTAAGTGCATTTAATTTAACTACCCTTGGAATTGGCGCAGTTATCGGTGCCGGAATTTTTGTACTAACTGGTCAGGCTGCAGCGCAATATGCTGGTCCGGCTATTGTTATATCGTTTTTAATTTCCGGAATGGCCTGTTTATTTGCTGGCTTGTGTTACGCCGAATTTGCGTCGATGATTCCAATTTCGGGCAGTGCCTACACCTATGCTTATGCGACCATGGGCGAATTCATTGCCTGGATTATTGGCTGGGACCTGATTCTGGAGTACTTGTTTGCTGCTTCAACTGTTGCTGTAGGCTGGTCGGGGTATGTGGTCAGCTTTTTGAAAGACTTTGGCATAAATATACCGGCTCAGTTTACAGCTGCTGTTGGTACAATTTTGGTTGACGTTCCGGAGGCCGGATGGAAAAGCCTGACTCCGCAGCTCACTCAGAGCCTTGCAGCATCAGGAATTAATGTTGATAGCCTTCCGCACCTTACCGGTGTTATAAATATTCCGGCCATGTTTGTTGTGGCTTTAATTTCGTTTTTACTCCTGATTGGGATTAAAGAATCAGCGCGGTTCAACAATCTGATGGTCGTTATCAAAGTATTTGTAATCCTGCTTTTTATTGGTATTGGCTTCATGTTTGTAAACAAGGCCAACTGGCATCCATTTATTCCTCAAAATACCGGAGAATGGGGACATTTTGGCTGGAGTGGAATTTTCAGGGCTGCAGCAGTAATTTTCTTTGCCTACATTGGTTTCGATGCGGTTTCAACCGCGGCCCAGGAAGCTAAAAATCCGAAACGCGACATGCCCATCGGGATTTTAGGTTCGCTCGGGATCTCAACCTTATTATACATTTTTGTGGCAATTGTTTTAACCGGTATTGTAAGCTACACTCTTCTGAATGTCGCCGATCCGATTGCTGTTGGAGTTAATGCCATGGGAACAGGCTTGTTCTGGCTTCGCCCAATTATTAAAATTGCCGCTATTGCCGGACTTAGCTCGGTAATTCTGGTCATGTTGCTCGGTCAGCCACGTATTTTTTATTCAATGGCCAAAGATGGTTTGCTTCCTCCGGTATTTTCGAAAGTACATCCCCGTTTTAAAACACCATACGTCAGTACTCTGATCACCGGATTCATTGCCATGATTGTAGCAGGACTTTTACCAATCAACATTTTGGGAGAACTGGTATCGATTGGAACCCTGCTGGCATTTGCCATTGTTTGTATTGGCATCATTGTTTTACGGGTAAAACGCCCCGATCTGGAACGGACATTTAAAACACCATTTGTACCTCTGGTACCAATTTTAGGCGCCGGTATATGCATTGCCCAAATGGTTGCACTCCCTTTCGACACATGGTTACGATTGATTGTTTGGATGGCAATCGGGTTCGTAATCTATTTTACTTACGGCATCCGAAGAAGCAAAATACAGAACAAAAAATCATAATATCCACTGCAACAATACAAGAGAGGCTGTCTGAATCAAATCCGGACAGCCTCTTTTCTTTGTAATATTCTCATTTATTCCGAAGGCTTCACTTCAACCAAATTGGCCAGCCTGCGGGCTGTTTGCTGCAATTCAAGCACATCAGATCCCAACTGGGCATCAACTACCACAACACCCATCCGGCGATGCAATCGGGCAGTTTCTTTCCCAAAAATCCGGATATCAGCGTGCGGGTTTTGACAAACCAGATCAATCCCGGTATAAATTGGAGAATTCGCTTCGATGGATGAAAGAATCACTGCACTGGCACCAGCTTTTTCCTGCCTGATTTCAGGTATTGGCAGGCCCAGAACAGCGCGGCAATGCAATTCAAATTCGCTGAGATTTTGCGTATTGGCCAGCGTTACCATACCAGTATCGTGTGGCCGGGGCGACAATTCTGAGAAAACCACGCCTTCAGCAGTGATAAAAAATTCGACACCCCAGATTCCAGCACCGCCCAAGGCTTTGGTCACCTGAGCTGCCATGTTGCGGGCATCATCTTCAAAACCTTCAGGAAGCAAAACTGGCTGCCAGCTTTCCTGGTAATCGCCACGCTCCTGACGATGACCGATGGGTGCGCAAAACAACGTTTCTCCGTTTTTCTGGGTCACTGTAAGCAGGGTAATTTCACTTATAAAAGGAACAAAAGCTTCAACAATAACCTCCTGCAAGTCACCACGCCCCTTATCAGCTGCAATTTTCCAGGCTTTCTCAATATCCGCAGCAGTTTTAATTACCGACTGCCCTTTGCCTGAGGATGACATCAGCGGTTTCACTACGCACGGAATACCAACTTCCTTCACGGCAGACTGAAGCTCGTCAAACGATTTGGCATAGCGGTAATTGGCGGTTTTCAGGCCCAGTTCTTTGGCGGCCAAATCGCGAATGGCTTTGCGATTCATGGTAAAATTGGCTGCTTTGGCCGATGGAACCACCTGAATTCCTGCTTTTTCGTAATCGTAAAAGCGTTCAGTTCGGATAGCCTCAATTTCGGGTACAATCAAGTCTGGTTGGTGTTTGGCAACAATACCGTCGAGTTCAGCACCATCAAGCATGTTAATTACTTCAAACTGATCGGCAACCTGCATGGCCGGAGCGCCGGCATAACTGTCAACAGCAATTACTGTTTGCCCGAGTCGCTTGGCCGCAATTACAAACTCTTTACCCAGCTCGCCCGAGCCCAGCAGCATTATTTTCTTTTGCATATTTCCCCTTTAAGAATAGGCCGCAAAGGTATTATTTTCAAAAATTGATGCAAAAATCAAAGCCGAGTTTTAATTCTTTTGAAATACTGGCAGGATCACTGAAATAGAAACCTGGGACTATTGATATTTTACTCCGCAAGGGTAGGAAAAACAAATGCCTTCAACTGTTTTTCCGGGTTTTCCTTTAATTACCCGAGCATTTTCAAAAATTAATACGATCCTTTCAAATAAGCCCGTTTCCTGTTTTTCCTTCACCGGAAAATCATAATTTTATCGGCTCAAACAAGCACACAAATCTGCCCATGTCGCACGAAAACTCATCTGTCAAATCGATTTTGTTCGCCTTATCGGCCAACCTGGGAATTGCCATTACCAAAACTGTGGCAGCAGTTATCACCGGATCGGGTGCCATGCTGGCCGAATCGATCCACTCGTTTGCCGACTGTGGCAATCAGGGCCTTTTGTTTCTTGGACTGAAAGCTTCGAAGAAAGAACCCACTCCCGAGTACCCGCTGGGCTACGGAAAAGCCATTTTCTTCTGGTCGTTTATCGTGGCGCTTATTCTGTTCTGCATGGGCGGGCTTTTCTCGATTTACGAGGGAGTTCATAAGCTAAGCTCACACGAAGGATTATCGAGCCCATACATTGCCATCGCTGTTTTGTCGGTGAGTATTCTGCTCGAAGGAGCGTCGTTGTGGGGATGCATCACGCAAATCAATAAAATCAGGCACGGCGAAAGTTTGTGGAAATGGTTTGTAAACAGCCGCCAAAGTGAATTGGTGGTGGTAATGGGCGAAGACATCGCCGCCCTTCTTGGACTCACCTTTGCGTTGGCTTCAGTAGTGCTTTCTATGGTTACAGGCAACCCGATTTACGATGCGATCGGAAGTATTGGTATCGGCATATTGCTGGTCATAATTTCGATTTTTCTGGCGGCAAAAATCAAAGGACTGCTCATTGGCCAAAGTGTTGATGCCGAAGTACGCGCCGACATTAAAGAGTTTCTGGAAGCCCAGCCCGAAATTACAGAAGTTTTAAACCTGATTACTTTGCAATTGGGCGCACGTATTATGGTAGCCGTAAAGGTAAAAATGGAAACGACCGGAACGATTGACGAACTGATTGCCGACATCAACCGTTGCGAAGCTGCGCTCCGAAAACACAATCCGGCAATTCAATGGAGTTTCTTCGAGCCCGATGTTACCGATTAGCTTCGTCACTTTTTTTGATCACTTCTGTTAATTTATTAACTCCTGAACGACCGATAATTAACGATTCCGTAGCATTTAAGAGTTTTTAAAGGGTAATTTTGCAGCCTGAACATCAACCGTTGCGAAGCTGCGCTCCGAAAACACAATCCGGCAATTCAATGGAGTTTCTTCGAGCCCGATGTTACCGATTAGCTTCGTCACTTTTTTTGATCACTTCTGTTAATTTATTAACTCCTGAACGACCGATAATTAACGATTCCGTAGCATTTAAGAGTTTTTAAAGGGTAATTTTGCAGCCTGAAAATCAGGAAACAAAAACAGAAACATCAATGAAGCGCATTAACGAGTATAAAAAGCTGTTCAGTATTGAGGCTGATGCCGACCTTAAAACATTGAAAACCACCTACAGAAATCTGGTAAAAGAATGGCATCCAGACAAATTTCAGGAGGAAGAAGAGAAAACTGAAGCAGAACAAAAAAGTCGCCAGATCATTGATGCTTATCACTTTCTAGTAAGTATTGCCCCGGAAACAATTGCCTCGAACCTGGAGGAATACAACACCATAATCAACGAGTCGAACATCCTCGATTTCAGGCACAAAGGTCTTTTGCTTGAAATCACTTTTTTGGACGGAACAACTTACGAATACTTCGGTGTTCCAAAAAGCATATATGTTAAAATGGTGAATGCCGATAAGCTGATGCGCTTTGCCCGACGGAATATTTTCAATACTTACCTGTACCGAAAAACAAAGAAAAGTTTGGAAGTAGCGTAAATTCCTGCGCTATTTATTCAATCGTTCCACATTTTGGCCGATAATAACTAAAGCCGGCATTGGTGGTTTTTCGGTTTCCAAAAGCCGGGCGACATCGCCAAGTGTACTTTCAAACGCAATGGTGTCGGGCTGCGAAACTTTACTTAAAATCTGAACTTTCACTTCAGAAGAAACCGATTGATCCACAAGCCTTTCCGACAGCTTAACCAGTTTATTCAGTCCCATAAAAAAGATGATTGGCGAACCCGATTTCAGTACCGAAACAAAGGTTTGCAGATCGCAAAAATCGCCATCACAATAGTGGCCGGTTCCAAAAAGCACCATGCTGTTTTTTCCACGCTCGGTAAGCGGAATGCCATATATAGAAGCTGCTCCAAGCGCCGAAGTTACTCCCGGAATGACTTCGTAATTGAGCTTGTTTTCGATGCAGAATCTGATTTCCTCGGCACCGCGTCCAAAAATCATGGGGTCACCCGATTTTAACCTGACGATTTTCTTTCCCTTTCCAGCCAGTTCAATAATCAGCTGGTTGATCCATTCCTGACGTTCGGTCTGATCCTGTCCATCCTGGTAAATTTTCCCGACGTAAACTCGCTGGGCTTCGGGCTTGGCTATGTTTAAAATTTTCTCACTAACAAGGGCATCGTGCAAAAGATAATCAGCCTCCTGAATGCGCTTCAATGCCTTCAGGGTAAGCAGTTCAGGATCGCCCGGACCAGCGCCAACTATGGAAATGAGAGAGTTCATAAAATGGATTGAAGGACAGAAGGATTGAATAGCTTGTTCCTGCTATTTTATTTTTTTGTCATTTGTCCTGATTTCAGATTTTCGAGGTAATTCAAGGGACTTTTGTATTTAAACTTGTATTTCAGTAAACTTTTTAACTTGCTGCTGTCAACAATTTTATAAGCCTCATCCTGATCGGAAATATCAGGTACAGGCAAGCCCGAAACTTCAGCTGCTTTTCCGTAGAAATCACGTTTCATGGGATGTTCGGGGCAGCAGGCATTCAGTGTTTCGCCCCAAAGTTCCTGCTCAATGATAGCCACGATAATTCCAATACAATCGTCCTGATGAATAAGGTTAACCGGAACATTTGCTATGGGCATTCCTGATTTCAGCAGGAAACGCGCTGGGTTACGATCGGCACCAATTAACCCGCCAAACCGAATGATTGTGGTTTCAAAATCGATCAGGTTTCTCAGCAGATTCTCTGCCAGCACTAAGGCTTTTCCACTTGCTTTATCAGGCGAAAGCACATCCGTTTCCTTTGCTTTTTGCCCGTTTTCAGGATATACCGAAGTTGACGAAATGAATATCACTTTCCGGATTCCGTATTTCAGGATAACCGGTATCAGCTGAGCAACCTGAGCCGGGAATATGCGTTCAATTCCTTCGATACGCCGGGGAGGAATCGATATGATCAGCACGTCGGTTTCGAAAAAGGACGTATTATCTGTCTCAATGCCGGTTTCGTCAATCAGGACCCGAAAAGGTGAGATTCCGGCGGTTTTCAGCGAATCAAATTTATCGGCATTGGTAACCGATCCTTTCACCAAAAAACCCCGATCAGCCAAAAAACGGCCAAGAGGAACTCCCAGCCAGCCACATCCCAAAATCGAAACCGTTCTTTTTGTCATCCGCTATTTATTTTCTTCTTTCCAACGAGCTACCGAATCCTGAACAAACGACAGCTCTTCCTGTTCAGGCGAAAGGTAAACTTTATTATCGAAAACACGCCATGCAGCCCGGGCGGTCGAATTTTCGTTGGCCAGAATAAGCGAAGTAGGATTCGTGAAATTGCCCGAAGCTTTAAAATTATCGATGCTCGAAGGATTAAAGAACAGATACGCATCAAAGATTCCGTTTACAAATTTCTCGATCGGTGTGTTCTTATAAACTTCAATTTCAGAATATTGAATGGCAAAAGTGGAGAAAACGGAAGTGATCTCGCTGTGCAGCTTGTCGCCATGCAAAAACAAAACCGAATCGCCCCGATTTTGACTGATTACATTCTCGGCCAGCTCCGAAATATTGGAATATGACGAAACAAATACCGGAAGATTAAGCTTTCTCAGCACTTCAGCCTGCCTGTCGGACCAGCAGTACAATCGATCGGAAGAACCCAGACCGATTTGATTATGAAATCGTTTGAGCCAGTGAGCTGCAAAAACGCTGGTGATTACCCATTGTTTCGGGGTATTGGCCATTGTGCCGAAAAACGAAAGGTTCGGTTTTTTGTACTCGGTACGTAAAAACGGTTGCTCGATGTATTGAATGTGTTGCTTTTGCAACCACTGACGGGTAACTGCCGAGAGTTTCTCGCCGATAAAAAATACTGGTGTTTTCATGTTCTGAAGATTTTAATGTTTAAAGTCGCTTCCTTTTAATATTTCTTTCACATATTGTTTTCGGATGACGAAATCGCCAAACTTTTCACCTTCGTTCCGATGCGAAGCGTAGTCTGCAATAACAGGCGCAAGTTCGGTCAGAATTTCTTCTTCGGTAAGCGTTTCCCGGTATAGCGTATTAAGGCGGGTTCCGTTGAAATTTCCGCCCAGATAGAGATTATAGTGCCCTTCCGATTTCCCGACAAAGCCAATCTCGGCCAGGTAAGGTCTGCCACAGCCATTCGGGCAGCCGGTCATTCTGATCACAATTTCTTCCTTAAAAAGTCCATGCTGATCGAGAATCGACTCGATTTTAGTGACCAGCGACGGCAAATACCGTTCGGCTTCGGCAAACGCCAAACCGCAGGTATTCAGTGCTACACAGGCAATGGAGTTTTGCCTCAAACCTGAAATTTCGCCCGGCAATACCCCATTCTTCTTAAGTATTTCGCTGATCTTCTTTTTCTCATCAGCCGTAACATTGGCAATAATCACATTCTGATTTCCGGTCAGAATAAATTGTCCGGAGATATTTTCAGCCACTTGCCGAAGTGCCGATTTCAGGTTAAATCCGTTGCGGTCAGCCACTCGTCCACATTCAACAAAAAGGGTCAGGCTCCATTTTCCATCGTCTCCTTTTTTCCAGCCCAAACGGTCGCCATTTCGGGTAAATTCAAAATCTCTCGCCTCCTGAAGTTCGTAACCAAGGTATTTATGCACCTCAGCTTTAAAACCGTCAATTCCCATCCGGTCGATGGTATATTTCAGGCGGGAAAGTTTCCGGTTCTGGCGGTTTCCGTTGTCGCGCTGCACCAAAAGCACCTTCTCGGCTACATCAACAATCTGTTCCGGAGTACAGAAACCAATCACATCAGTCAGGCGCGGATACGTTTCGTGCATACCGAAAGTGGTACCCATGCCCCCGCCAACCAGTACATTGTAGCCTGTAATCCGGTTATTCTCTACAATGGCAACAAAACCCAGATCCTGCGAAAAAATATCAGAATCGTTATAGGGTGGAATAGCTACTGCAATTTTGAATTTCCGGGGAAGATAGCGGTCGCCGTAAATGGGCTCCACATCTTTTTTGCTGTCGGCAATCAACTTTTCGTCAAGCCATATTTCGTGATAGGCGGTGGTCGATGGCAACAAGTGTTCACTTATGCGTCGTGCAACCTCAGCCACCTCGGCATGTAAATGCGACTCGGCCGGATTCGGATGGCTCATCACGTTGCGGTTCACATCGCCACAAGCGGCAATGGTATCGAGCAATACAGAATTAATTCCCTGTATGGTTTTCTTGAGGTTCGATTTGATTACCCCGTGAAACTGAAAGGCCTGACGCGTGGTCAGCTTCAGGGTATGATTGGCATATTGATCGGACAAACTATCCAGTTGCAGCCATTGCTGCGGAGCCACAACACCACCCGGAACCCGAACCCGAATCAGAAAAGAATAGGCCGGCTCGAGCTTCTGGCGTTTGCGTTCCTTTTCCAGATCGCGGTCGAATTGCTGATACATGCCATGAAACTTTGAAAGTTGCGTGTCGGTGTACGCAATCGATCCGGTTATCGGGTCGGCAAGACTTTCAACCAGCGTGCCCCGCAGGTAATTACTTTCATACTTAATTCGCTCCAATTCTGAAAGTTCACCCCAGTTAATGTAATCGCTCATCTTTAATATTTTTATGAATGCGAACAACTAAGTATTTATACCACCAAGATACGCTTTTATGCCTATATTGTTCACACAATTTTTCAATAATTCCTAATTATTTAAATCTTTTAACATTCGCTTCGTTAGTACACATCCAACTGAAAGCGCTTTTCCTTTTTCAATGTCTTCAGGTATTCCAGCGCTTTTTCCTGCGTCATTCCCCCCTGAGTCTCAAAAATCCGGAGTAAAGTTTCCTGAACGTCGCGGGCCATTTGTTTCATGTCGCCGCAGAGGTAAATATTGGCACCATTATCCAGCCATTCAAAAACCTCCTTCTGCCTTTCAATCAGGCGATTCTGCACATAAACTTTTTCTTCCTGATCGCGTGAAAAAGCCACATCAATCTTTTCGAGGTAACCATCTTTCAGTAATTTTTGCCATTCGAGCTGATAGAGAAAATCGGCATTAAACCGACGTTCGCCAAAGAACAGCCAGGTTTTTCCTTTCTGGTTGTTGGCTTCGCGGTGCTGAAGGAACGAACGGAAAGGTGCAACACCGGTTCCTGCGCCAATCAGGATAACCGGAGTTTCGTCGTTCTCCGGAAGTTTGAATGCCGGATTTTTTTCAATAAATACCGAGACCTGCGAATCGACTTCAATCCGGTCGGCCAGGTAAGTGGAGCACGCTCCTCCCCGACTTCGTCCTTTATTCGAATAACGCACTGTGGCAACAGTAATGTGTACTTCTTCTCCAACAGCATCCTGACTTGAAGAAATGGAATACAACCTTGCCGGAAAGTTTCTAAGCACATCAGCCAAGTCCTGAGCCGAAAGGGTGGCCGGAAAATCCTCGAGCAAGTCGAGAACATCGTATCCATAAAGGTATTTATCCAGCTCCTGATCATTTGCAAAGATCTCCTGAAGCTTCTCATTTCCCGTTTTTTCCTGATATTTCTGAATCACTTCACGGTTTAATACGGTTATTTCCAGGTGCTCCGACAAAGCTTCCCTGAGCTGAAAAGTACCATCTTTAATGGTTACCAATTCTGTCCGGTCAAAACCAGTATGGGCTATAATCGCATCAACCAGTTGTGGCGGATTATTTGCCAATATGCCAACCGAATCGCCCGGTTCGTAAGTAATTCCAGAGCCTTCGAGCGAAAGTTCAACATGGTAAACCTCTTTATCAGAAGTACGTCCGGTAATTTTAACTTTGTCGATTACCGTTGCCCTGAACGGATTTTTCCGTGTGTAGGCAGAACTTGCAGAAACCGCATTTTGCACAATGCTCGCGGGCGATGAAGCCGAAGGTTTCTCGGCAAATACGTTGACAAAATCATTGATCCAGCGATCGGCTTCTTCATCAAAATCAACATCCAGCGTCAGAATCGGCAAAATTGATTTTGCGCCCAATCTGGCCAAAGAATGATCGATGTCGGTACCGGTTTTGCAGAATAATTTGTAGCTTTTATCGCCGAGGGCAACAACCGAATAATTCAGGTTTGGCAACTGCGGCGCACGTTTTCCGGTAATAAAACCGTGGAAATCTTCGGCCATTGTTGGTGGTTCACCTTCACCATGAGTACTCACAATGAAAACCACATTGGTCTCCGCTGTCAGTTGACGGGTTTTATACTCGTCCAAAGCCACTGTAACCGCTTCAACTCCTCTCGCGGCAAGGGTTGCAGCTAATTTTCCGGCGAGAGTTTTACTACGGCCTGTATGCGTGCCATAAAGTATTTTAAGCTGTTTCGTGCTTTTTGGAGCTTCGGTAACAGCTGCCGGCTGACCCGTTGCTGTTGTGGCCAGCAAACCCTGAAAATAACCGTTAATCCAGAGCAATTGCTCGCGGTTAAGACCTCCGGCAAGGCTGGCCAAAGCGCTTAACTGCTGATCGTTTAACGGACTTAACTGAATACTCATATTTTTGTGTTTTTAAGATTTTCCAAATATTCCTGAATCTGATTTCTCAAACGAATCGCTTCGTAAACATTCTCGGCATTCGAACTAACGGCAACCGAAATGTTTCCATCGCGATAAATGGCCGGAGAAACAAACTGGCAAAGTGCCGGATTATCGTGAATATTAACCAGAACTCCGGCGACCTTTCCATCGCTGGCAATTTGGCGATCGAGAGTTTCGTTGTTGGTGCACGAATACAGCATCAGATAACCCTTCAAATCGCTCTTTTCATAGCTTTTCCTGAAACAGGCAACTCCCGTTTCATATACCTCGTCGATAATATTTTCAGCAATAACTTCAAGCTGAGCTCCCGAGCGTTGCAAAATTTTGATCTTCTTCAGCGCACTTTGTCCGCCACCAATTATCAGTATTTTGCTGTCAGAAATATCGATTGATATGGGTAAAAAATTCTTTGCCATGTTAAATTATATTTGATAATCAGAATCAACCTTCTTGATTTTGCCAAAATTGATGCGGTTCCAGGCACGTTCGTGGAAATAATACAAAGCCATTTTGGTAAATACTTCAACACAGCCAATCGAAAGGGCAAGTGTTACTTTTCCGGTAATCAGAAAAGAAATAACAATGGTATCGATGGTCCCAATGGTTCGCCATGAAACTGATTTGATAATACTCCGGTACGATTTTTCGCTCATCTGTCTGCTGTTTTAGTCATAAAAAAAGCCCCTCTGATTTTCCAGAAGGGCTTTATATATCAATGTTGGGCTAAAAACTCATTTATACAACTACCTCCTTCTGAAAAGTTAAACGCATACACATACACATCATGTTATTCATGCTGCACCAGGTATTCATTTTTGTTATTTCAGAAGAATTGTTTTTCATGCAATTAAAAGATTTAATGATCTTTAAATATCATTCTGATGCAAAAGTATATTCTATTTTTACATTTCAAAATAATTAGATGTTTATTTTACGTTAATTCTAAAAAAAGACCATTACAGTCTATATTTGTCGCCTGAAAACGGGAAAACAATATGGCTCCGGGAAATGTCTATTACTTTAACTCAACCTGCGAACTGGCTGTTGCCAACGGTTCGTTCAGTTACCAGGCTCCGCTTCTGCTGCGGGAAATGGAACAGGATTTAGCCATATTACCTTTTGTATTTGCATCGGAGGATGACTTTGTGCTGACTGAAAGCAAACCGTCAGTTGAATTTCAGGAAACCTTAAAACAGGCTGGATTCAGCTTGCCAAAGTTTCGCAGTATGAGTGAGCTGGAAGCCATGCCCGACGGTTCTTTCAACGCGATCTTTCCCTGGGGATGGAGTCCTGCGGCCCATTTCAAATTGAAAAGCCTGAAAGAAAAATGTGTGGCTGGTTTTAAAGCAAGTCCGGTTTTTACCTGGAACGACACTCACAAATTGTTGTTTGAACGTTCAACTTCGCTCGATTTTTTAAGAAACTTGCTGAACGGAAATCCTCCGGATTGGTTTGTCCCAAAAGAACTGATTGGACAAAAAGTATCCTGCTTCGACGAGATTGAATTATTACTCGTAAAACAAACGCCATTGGTTCTGAAGGCTCCTTTAAGTTCGTCGGGCCGCGGCATACAAATGATTCGAAAACCGAATCTGAATAACGCCAACAAGCAATGGATTTCTGGAATACTGAAGCAGCAAAATTACCTGATTGCCGAGCCGTTTCTTGAGAAAATTACCGATTTGTCGTTTCAGTTTCTGATTAAATCCGAATCGGAAATCGAGTATCTGGGTCATTCGGTTTTTACGACTAATACCAATGGTCAGTATCAGGGAACACTCATTCACTCTGATTTGCAAAAAATAGTACCGGGAGCAGATTCAGATTTTTACGGGATGATTCAATCTACGGCTGAGATTCTGGCTAATGCTTTAAAAAGATCGGCATTTTCTCAATCATACCAGGGGTTTCTCGGGATTGACGCCATGATATTCAGGCAGGAGAACAGGTTGAAAATTCAGCCTTGTATTGAAATAAACTGCCGAATGAATATGGGAATTTTAGCCTTGCGTATTGAAAAAATAATTCATCCTGAGACAACAGGAAAGTTTGAGTTATTTTACGGGAAACCCGGCGAATTCAGGAGTTTTGCCAACGAAAGGAAAAAACATTGGCCACCTGAATTTCGCGATGGAAAGTTATATTCAGGTTTTTTACCGTTGGTTGAGCCGTGTGATCAAAACAAATTTGGCGCCTATATTTCTTTAGGTACCGCCAAATAACGATTGATCGTATCCAAAAGGTATTTCAGGCGGATTGGCTTGGTAATAAATTCGTCACAGCCAGCATCCTGACACATCTTCTCTTCGCCTGACAAAATAAAAGCCGTTTGCACCACAATTATAATTTCGGGATACAGGCCTTTAATAATCCGTGTAGCCTCAATGCCATCTAACTTAGGCATATTGATGTCCATTAAAATCAAATCAACTTTTTCGGTGGTTTTAACGATTTCAACAGCATCAATCCCATTTTTAGCCCAGATTAGCGTGGCCTGAGTCTTCCTCAATGCGGCTTCAAAATAAATATTACTAGTCTCGTTGTCTTCGACTATTAATATTGTTTTGCCCGACCATAAGTAGGTTGTATCAGAAAATTCCATATTAAATATGTTTGTTTATATATTTTTCCGTTCCAACTGCTTGTGAATCCTGTCAAAAAGCCTAACTAACTCACTTACATTAAAAGGTTTGCCTAAATAATCATCCATCCCTGCCGAAACAAATAAATCTTTATCACTTTTCAGAATGTTCGCTGTCATGGCTACAATTGGTACCCGTGTTACAACATTGTTGGCCTTCTCCCACTCACGTATTTTTGACGTGGCTTCAACGCCGTCCATATGTGGCATCTGAACATCCATAAAAATCATGTCGGGCGATTCGCTTATGAAAGCTTCAACCGCCTGAATACCGTCGGAAACAACAATTACAGAATGCCCGAGTTTTTGCAGATTTAATATAGCAACTTTTTGGTTAATAACATTATCTTCAGCCAGTAAAATTTTTAATTTTTGGTCGTGGCGAACAGATTCTTCCAATTCTTTGGTTTCCGAATCGGAAAGTTCTGCCCCGGCAAGGCCAAACTCCCCTTCAAAATGGAAAATTGCTCCTTTTCCTTCTTCGCTTACAATGCCTATTTCGCCATTCATCAGGTGCACCAGGTTTTTGGAAATAGCCAATCCCAGCCCGGTGCCGCCAAATTTACGGGTAGTGGAAGTGTCGGCCTGTGAGAACGATTTAAACAACTTCTGCTGATTTTCAGGAGAAATACCAATTCCGGAATCTTTAACCTCGAAGTGTAAACGAATAATGCTCTCATTTCGGCTAACCAGCTTGACCGACACCTGCACATAGCCTTCGGCTGTAAACTTGATGGCATTATTGCAAAGATTGATCAGAACTTGTTTTAGCCTCAGCGGGTCGCCAACCAAAAGCTGCTGAACATTGGGGGCAATTTCGAACGAAAGATCAAGGTTTTTCTGAATAGCTTTGTACCGAAGAATTTTGATGACCTCGTTAATCTCATCCCATAAATTAAACCGGATATGCTCGAAAGTTATCTGACCGGCTTCGATCTTCGAAAAATCCAGAACATCGTTAATGATCATCAGAAGATTTTCGCCCGAAATACCAATAATATCAATATATTCAAGTTGTTCGGCTGTTAATTGCGTGCGTTTAAGAATATCGATCATTCCAATGATTCCGTTCATTGGCGTACGAATTTCGTGCGATACATTGGCTAAAAAGATTGCTTTGGCCTGGGCCAATGCCTCAGCCCGTTCTTTCGACCGGATCAATTCCTCCTGAAATTTTCTCAGCGTTAAATGAAGATTCACCCGGGCAAGGAGCTCTTCTTTTATGAATGGTTTTGAGATATAATCGACAGCCCCCAGCTTGAAACCCTCGACAATACTGTCCTTTTCCTTTTTAGCGGTAAGAAAAATAATTGGGATGTTTTGCGTTTGAGGAGCCGCTTTCAAGTGTGAACAAACCTCAAATCCATCAATATCAGGTAAAACTACATCAAGCAAAATCAAATCGAATTTATGCGCCTTTGCTTTGGCAATTGCTGATTTCCCGTTTATGGCGGTAGCAATCATGTAACCGTTCTCCGATAAAATTTCTTTCATCAGGTCAAGGTTAAGCTGAACATCATCCACAATCAGAATCTTAGATATTTGATCATTAACCATCATATATGATTAAAATAAGGTATTAATCCAACTTATTAATTCTTCCGGCGAGCCAATCTTTTGTGCGGCATTAAGTTTAATGGCTTCTTTGGGCATTCCAAAAATCACCGACGATTTTTCATCCTGTGCGAAAGTTCTGGCCCCAATCTCGTTCAGCTTCAAAAGCCCTTTGGCTCCGTCGGCTCCCATTCCGGTCAGCAAGATAGCAGTAATATCTTTACCCTGAAATTTACTGGCTGAATTAAACAACACATCAACTGATGGCCGATGGCGATTGACCAGTTCTCCTTTTTCAAGTTTACAGATATAATTGCCATTCAGCATATCGAGTTCGAGATGATTGAAGCCATTGGCCACATACACGCATCCCTTTTTTATAAAGTCGCCATGAGCAGCTTCTTTCACCTGTAAATTACATTCACGGTCGAGCCTGGAGGCAAATGCTTTGGTAAATTCGCCCGGCATATGCTGAACAATCAGGATTCCGGGCAAATCGGTTCGAAGACCTCTCAGTATTCTGGAAATTACCTCAGTTCCGCCGGTTGATGCTCCAATCAAGATAACATTTTCAGAAAGTTGGTTTAAATCGTACGTTTCTTTTACCAACTTTTCGCTGGAATTACCTGCTTTGCCTTCTCCATATGATGATCTCAAACCACGCTGACGATCGATTTGAGCCAAAGCTTTTATTGTATCAATAATGCGGATATTGTATTCTTCCAGCTCTTCCTGAGTTGCCAGTTTGGGCTTGGGTATAATTTCTTTGGCGCCAAGTTTTAACGCCTTAATCGCATTCTCAGACCCTTCGCCTGCAACCGACGAAATAACCACCACCGGAATTGGATGCTGTTTCATTAGTTTGCGCAAAAACGTAAGGCCGTCCATTCGGGGCATTTCTATATCGAGTGTTATTACGTCAGGAAGATTTTCGGCAATTTTAGCAACAGCTTCATACGGATCGGAGGCAATACCCACAACTTCAATATCGGGATCACTTGCCAGTATTTCCCGAAGTACATGTTGCACTGAAACCGAATCATCCACAATCAACACTTTAATCTTTCTTTTCATCTAGTTTCATTTTAGGTTACCCTTCACCAGGTACTTTTGAAGCACTTCGCCGGTTGCGGTGTTAAAATGGATCTTTCTGCCAAGCCGGCCTCCGGTGCTCGAACTAATTACAGAAATACCCAATTTCTCCATCATCTTATGCGCCAGTTCTATGTTTCTATGGCCAACATTAAAAACCGAGTTTTGTTCGGTTAAAACTTCCGCTCCACCGAATATTTTACATACAATATCTTCTTTTTTTCCACCAAAGTCAAGCATTTTCTGAAATAGTTGTTCAATTGCCACATTTCCATACCTGGGCGATTCCAATCCAACACCATTCCAGTATGGTATCATGTAATGGGTCATTCCTCCTATTTTCCTGACTTTATCAAAGAAACAAACCGATACACACGATCCGAGAATAGTTGTAATCCACAACGGCGTATTACTGATGTAAATCGTTGATGGATGCAAGAAATAGTGATCTTGTTTCGCAATAAACATCAATAACTTGTTTCTGTTCCTATGATAAAACCTTCAAGATCGTCCCATTCGCCCTGATCGACTCCTTGCTGAATACCCACCTGGACAACAGTTCCACCGTTCACATTATCGCCAATGTTAACCCAGCCACCAAGCATTTCGGCATAAGCCTGAACGATCGATAATCCTAATCCATGCCCTGTATTTACCGAGTTTATTTTTTCATCGAGCTGTTTGAAGCGATCGAAAATTATCTTACGGTCCTCAGGTTTAATCCCTTTTCCGTGATCGGAAACCTCCACTCGAAGTTTATCATTACCCACAAAAAAAGAAATTTCAACAACTGAATCTTCAGGACTGTATTTTATCGAATTACTAATCAGGTTTTTCAGGATCAGATCAAGCTTGGCCTTGTCGGTTGTAAATTTTAGCGATTCACCATCGCTCCCCTCACCCGGAAAATTAAACGAAAGAGTTATCCTTTTTTTCCCTGACAGTGACTTGAAATATTCACCCAGCTGATTAGCAAAATCATTCAAATCGATTTGCGAATTGCTCGTTTCTTCTTTGCCTGCTTCAATCAGAGCAGCAGCAAAAATGTTTTTAAGCTGAAAATCGAGGTGAAAAGCCTCTTCAAAAATTAGTCCGGCCATATGGTGCGCTTTCCCGATATCTCCCTCCTTCAATTGCTGAATATTGGCAGCCAGAGCGAGAACGCTGGTAAACGGATTTACAATTTCGTTGGTAACATTACTAATGAAGTGGCCTTTCAGTTGTTCCGAATCGCGCAACTTTTCGTTTAACTCATGAAGGGTTTTAGCCAGTTCTTCATTTTCCCTCCTTAGTTGCGTAACCTGCTGCTTACACTTTTCAAGTTCTATTTCGTGTTCGTTCCTGAAATTCATATCCTTAGGTGTTAGTTTTAACATATATACTTGGAGCCACCGATTGTATAGGTAACTGAAGATTGATGAGCGATTCGGAATGGCCAATCAGCAAAAAACCTCCCGGTTTCAGGCTGTTTAAAACCTGTTTCAGAACTTTTAGCTGATTCGTCCGATCAAAATAAATCAAGGTATTTCTGATAAAAACAACATCAAATTGCGCCTGAAACGGATACAAATCTTCCATCAGGTTCATGTAACCCACGGTCACTTTATCTCTTATTTCCTTTACAATCCGGACTTTCATCGTCTTAATATCCTTGCTTTTCAGGAAATACCTACGCTTAATTTCAGCCGATAATTCGTCAACCTGTGCAAATGGATAAATTGCTTCACGGGCCTGTCTCAACATTCTGGCAGAAATATCGGTAGCCAAAATTGAATAATCGAACCTGGAACCTGAGGTTCGGAGAAACTCTTCGATCTGAATTCCAATGGAGTATGCTTCCTGACCGCTCGAACAGCCAGCGCTCCATACTTTAAATTGTGTTGACTGATTGGGAGTTTTTAGTCTTACATATTCCGGAAGAATTGTAGAATTCAGGAAGATGAAATGCTCATTCTCCCTGAAAAACTCGGTTTTATTGGTCGAGATAAGATCGGCCAACTGATTGAACTCACCGGCAGAATTCTTATCATTCAGCAATATTTTGGCATATTCATCAAACGAATGGATATCAAGCTCATGCAGGCGGCGTTGTAATCGTGCCTGAAACATGATTTTCTTTTCCGGAGGCATTTTAATCCCGTATTTCTCAGTGATCATCTTGCCAACCTGCGAAAATAGTTCGTCTGATATTTCGATAAATTCCGATTTCACTTCAAGTATTTAATTGTCAATTTATTTTTAAAACCGCTCAAACTCTTCGTCCGAAATGTCGGGCTCATCCAGCTCAATGACTACTCCGCGTTTTGTGCCGGCAGAATGATCGACTTGCGGTGCAAACTGGCTTATTTCATGCCTTTGCCACAAATCGTGTTCGGCCTGCCCAATTTTGAAGAAGGATATGATCTCGCGCAGGTGTTCGGCCTGCGCCGCGAGTTCCACCGCATTGGTTGACAATTCTTCGGAGGTTGCAGCATTTTGCTGCGTTACCATATTCAATTGCTGAATGGCAGTATTAATCTGGTCGGCCCCGGCGCTTTGTTCTTTGCTGGCAGCCGATATTTCCTGAATAAGTTGCGAAGTTTTCTGAATTTCAGGAACAATTTCATGCATCAGTTTGCCGCCTTCTTCGGCACTAATAACACTCGATTTGGTAAGCTCCTCTATTTCCATCGCAGCCAGCTTGCTTCGTTCGGCAAGTTTTCCAACCTCAGAGGCTACTTCGCCGAAACCACGACCATGCTCGCCGGCCCGGGCGGCCTCAACAGCGGCATTCAGTGCCAGAATATTGGTTTGGAAAGCTATTTCGCCAATAATCGAGATTTTATTGGCTATTTCGCGCATGGCATCAACAGTTTCAATTACTTTTCCGCTTCCTCGATTGATGTCATTTTCAGCTTTAATTGCAATGTTTTCAGTCACTTTTGCATTTTCGCGGTTTTGCAGAATATTGGCGGCCATTTCCTCAATGGCAGCCGAAACTTCCTCGGCTGAAGAGGCTTGCTCCGAAGCACCCTGCGAAACCATTTGCGAGGTTGAACTAAGCTCGTGGCTTGCAGCCGAAAGATTTCCGGATGTAGAAGAAACATAGCTTATTACTTCGCGAAAACGTATATTCATTTGCTGTAAATTTTGAGCAAGCACACCAATTTCATCCTTCCGGGTAACTTCAATCTCGGCAGTTAAATCGCCCTTTGCCAAACTCTGCGCAAATTCAATTCCTTTTAAAAGTGGCACTGTAATCAACCTTGAAATAGAAATCAGGGTGAAAACGGCAAATGCGAGTGAAATCAGAACGATTATGATGGTTATCAGCACAGCCGATCGGATGGATTCGTTAAAATCGGCTGCAACTTCCGAGGTATAAATGGCTACCGATTTTCGGAGCTTATCCGATTTCGATTTTAGTCCGGTAATTATTGTCGCATCTTTTTCCTTAAGCTGCTGAAGCTGGGCTGTTTTTTGAGCTAATTCGTTCACTAAATCCTGCGATTTGACAGTTGCAGAACTTACTGCCACTGCATTCCTTTTTCTTTTCTTTTGCGGAGCTGCATTTTCGGTAGCAGCCCGAACAAAGCCACTCTGTTTTATTTTATCCTGCAAAAGGTTTATGTCCTGAATGGTTTTAAACACCATCATCATCGTTTGCTCGTATTGCGGAAGCATAATTTTTGCTTCGCTAAGGTTTTGCTCCAACTTGGTCAGTTCCTTTGAATTTTCGAGCAAGAGTTCGCCTTCGTTGAGGGCAATTTTCAAGGAGTCGAATTCGAAACGTGCATTGGTGAAATATCCGGGTTTTCCGGTAAGGTAATAGCCTTCCATGTTAAACGCCACCATTTGAATTTCGTTGTTTATGCGCGCCGAAAGTTCGAGCTGTGGCAAAAATTCGCGGGTAAACGAACCAATATCCTTTTTAAAGAAGAACAATGTTACCACTGTATTAACCGACAAAACGAAAGCAATCAGGATTAAAACTCCGAATGCCCCCATCAATTTAGTCCGGATTTTCAGATCAACAAATCTCATACTTCAAACTTTTAAATTATTCAACAGTAGTAATCAGTTTTACATCTTCAGTCGAAAATATTCTTTCCATGTTCAGAATCACGACCGGTTCATCGTTTATCACTGCAATTCCATCGGTAAAACCAGCATTGAATCTTTTTCCCGAAGTTGCCGGATCCTGAATCTGATCAGGGTTAATAACAACCACTTTTTCAACCGAATCCACAATAATTCCGGAACTTACCGTTTGACCGTCGTGCCCAAAGACCAAAATCAGGATACAGGCTTTTGGAGCAGGCTCTTTTTCAGGAAACCCAAATTTCAGGCGGCCATCAAAAACTGGAATAACATCGCCAAAAACATTGATAATTCCTTTAAAGGCCTTCGATGTATTCGGAACTTCAGTGAGTTCGGTCAGCTCAAGGATTTTGGTCATATTGCCAATGTTTACGGCAAATAGTTCACTTTCAATCCTGAAGGTAAAATAAGAGTTTAAACCATATATAATTTCGGCTGCCATTGGTTACAAATATTTCTGTATCATCTTGTTTGTATCAATTACCAAAGCCAGTTGTCCTGATCCCAGAATGCTGGCTCCTGAAAACATATCCTGATTTTTGAACATGCGGCTCAACGGCTTTATTACAGCCTGGTATTCACGAATAACCTCATCAACGATCAATGCAAACCGACTGGCTCCATAAGTGACCACCACCACATACTGTTCGCGCGGGATTGTTCCTTCACATCTAAATTCTTTTCGCAGATTCAGGTAAGGAAGCAGGGTTCCGTCGAGTTCAAGCTTTTGTCCGGGTTCGTTGGTCAAACCTTCTGTTGCAATAATGTGTAATTTCTGAACGACGGCTGAAGGAATAACGTAATAATTGCGCCCCACCAATGTCAGCAATCCATCGGTAATCGACAGGGAAAGAGGCAATTTAATGGTGAACCTTGCAAACTTATCTTTTTCAGAAGCCAGCTCAATGGTACCACGCATATTTTGAATACTTCGCCTGACAACATCCATTCCAACGCCGCGACCGGACACATCGGTAACCAATTCGGAGGTTGAAAAACCGGGTTCAAAAATCAGCTCATAAATATCACGATCCAACATTGTTTCCTCTCCGGAAATCAACCCTTTGCTAATGGCTTTTTCCCTGATTTTAGCCGTATTCAACCCTGCACCGTCATCTTCAATTTCAATTTGCACATAGCTTCCAATGGTTGAAGCCCGCAACGAAATTGTTCCCACCTCATTTTTATTCTTTTCCTTACGCTCTGATTTGCTTTCAATTCCGTGGTCCAACGAATTTCGGATAATATGCAGCAAAGGTTCAATCAGCTTTTCAATCAGATTCTTGTCCAATTCAGTTTCCATTCCCTCGGTTACCAGAACAACATCTTTATCGAGCGAATTGGATAAGTCGTGAATCAATCTCTTGAACCGAACGACCAGGCTTTGCAGCGGAATCATGCTCATATCAAATGCATTATCCCGAAGCTGGCGATTGAGTTTTCCGAAGGTTTCGGTTATCTGGTCAAGTTCCTGATTGGCAATGCGCGATGATATCTGCTCCAAACGGGATTGGGCAATGATAAATTCGCTCACCAGATTCATATAATGATCAATCTTTACCGAATTAACCCTGATTGAATCAACGGTTGTCTGATCGAATGCGGAATCTTTATAGTGTTCAGGCGATAGTTTGAGCAAAACATTGGAAACTTCGGGCTCATCCAGTAAAACCGCTTTAGGGCTGGTTTCCGGCATGGCGGTATTAACTTCGTCAAATTGCCAGGATTCGCCATTGATCTGGGCATTCAAGAATGCAGCCAGAACGGTTTCCTGATGAATAACATTCGCATTTGCTACTTTATCAATCTTAACCTGAGCGCTGTTCGAAACAAATATGAATACATCGTGCAGCGTATCGATACTTTCAGAGGTGGCTATAAACAAGTACCACGAGATATAGCACTTTAACGGATCGACCTCTTCAAGCGAAGGAAGCGTTTCTGAAGAAACCTGAATATTGCACTCGCCCAGGGCGTTTAATTCGTCGATGAGGTAAAGCGGATTGGTACCGTTGCTTAAAATATCTTCATCGGGTTGAAATGAAATATAATAGGTTGTTTGGTTTGACTCTGAAATACCCCCATCATTAGGAGTATAAAACAAATCGGCGATGGCGCTTTCTGCATCAGGCAAGGTAAAGCGGGCAATTTGCTGCTGTGTTTCCGACTTCAGTCTTGCAGCAAGCAAGCGATCTTCATCATCCGGATTCTCAACCATCAGTTTTTTCAATCCATCGACCGCCATTAAAGTAAAGTTGATGACCTCCGGATCGACCATCTTCTCTTTTGCCCTGAAAATTTCGAACAGCGACTCCAGATCATGAGTAACATCACTCAGCAAATCGAACCCGAACATGCCGCCACTGCCCTTCATGGTATGCATCATTCGGAAAATATCGCCAATAACCTGGTGATTCTCCGGATTGTGCTCAAGTTGCAGCAGCCCCGATTCGAGGCGTTCGCAATACTCACCAACTTCAACTTTAAATTTCTCGACGAACGAATTCATTATCGAATAACTTTTCGCAAGGTTTGTAAAAGTTTCTCGGTATTAAATGGTTTTAACAACCATCCGGTAGCTCCCGAATCTTTGGCTTCTCTAATGATTTCCACTTGCTTTTCGGTTGTTAATACCAAAATGGGTATAAACTTGTAATTTTCGTTTTGACGCACCTTCATGGTTAATTCCAAACCATTCATATTGGGCATATGGTAATCGGTCAGAAGCAAATCAATTGGCCGGCCGTCAAAATATTTTAAAGCATCCAAACCATCGGTAGCCACCAAAACCTGGTAACCTGCATTCGAAAGGCTAAACGACAATATTTCGCGAATACTTTCCGAATCGTCAGCAATTAAAATCTGTTTAGGCATATCTATTATTCAATAAATAATTCGTTACTCAATCCAACATTCTCCAATAATGCTTTTTGATCATCTTCAAGCGCCCAGTCAAAAGTGTAAGTCACATGATTTTCATCCATATGCTTTATAAAAGCCATCAGCAGCTGGATGCACGAAAGATCAAGCCCGTCAGGATTTGAAATCCGTATCTTCACCCTGTTATTCAGGTGATTCATAACACTTACCAATTCTTTTTTCAGAAGCGGAGAGTTCTCAAGGACAAGCATTCCTCCTATCTCAATTTCGAAAATCCGCCCCTGTTCATCCGGCAATTTTTTGCAAGTAATGTTCTCCATCAGCAATGGTATTGGAAAAAATAAAGATAATCGAAAATCTCAAATTATAGTTTATTGGCAATAAATTAGAAAAAGCCAGATCTTTAGATTTTTTATACTGTTTTAAGCTTTTTTAAATTCCGGATTTGTGCGTTTGAAATTAATTTTGAATTGAATTTAAATCCTTAATCGTATGAAACGTTTGGTTATTTTTTCGCTCCTGAATCTATGTCTGGCAATTGGTTTAATAGCCCAGAATCCGGATAAAAAGCAAAATTTACCGAAAGAAAATTCGAAGGTCACCAAAGAGTATGATGAGAAAGGTAACCTGATCAAGTTTGATTCGGTTTATTCGTACAGTTGGTCGGGCGATAGCACCATGATGAAATCATTTTCTCCTGAAGATCTGTCAAAAATGTTTGGTGGCGGATTTAACTTATTTGCTGACAGCACTTTTAACAATCAATCGTTCTTCGGTGATTTCGATAAAATGTTTGCCAATCCATTTGGCCAGTTCGGCGCGAATCAAGACTCCATTCTCCAGAAACACTTTGGAGGGAAGCATGATTTCCAGCAATTTAACGATTCATCTGCCTTTAACTTCCAAAACTTCGACGATATGTTCGGCAATTTCTTCGAAAGTGAGAAAGACTCCTCTTCAGCTAAAAAGCAGGACAAAATAGCCGGAAAATCTCAGCCCAAATCCATGGAAGAAATGATGCAGATGTTTCAGCAGCAATTCAAAGAAATGGAAAAACGGCACAAGCAATTTTTTGAGGAACACCAGAAGCAGAAGGAATTCTAAATAAACTTTTTAAAATTTGGAATGGTACCCAAAATAAAAAAACTTACCCCAACCCTAAAGGGTGATTTTTGATTTTTCGGGCTCCCTTCAGGGTTCGGGGTAATCCGAAAAATCAAAATGAGTAAAATTTTAACAGTTTCTAAATAATTCATAATACAATAGTTTTATTTCGCTCATCCCCTTATATTTGCCTTTGTAAACTTAGAGGATGAGATTTTTTTGTTACATATTGTCCATTTACATCATTTCGCTTACTGCAGTTCCGTGCATTGACGGATCGTTTGATGACCACGGTCAAAAAACGGAACTTGGCGCAAAAGAGCATCACCAGCATACCGATGGCGACGACTGCTCGCCTTTCTGTACCTGCAATTGTTGTGCTACCCCGGTTATTCAACAAGATTTTTTCATTCATTTCGACAATTTTACACTTCTTCAGGAATACGATTTGCCCGAATATGTTTCGGCAATAACTTCGGATTACCTAAAATCTATCTGGCAGCCTCCCCAGTTTGTTTAATGAAATTTTACGGAAAAAGTGTGCCCAATCGGGTTGTTTTTCCTGAAATCAGTCGAACTTAAATTCCGGCTGAATTATTATTTTAATTTCATTAACAAATTGTATATCAAATGATCGAACGCATCATCCATTTCTCAATAAAGCAAAAATTTATTGTTGGTTTGTTCGTGGTTGCGCTCATTGGCTGGGGTGGTTATTCGCTCTCTAAACTGCCAATCGATGCCATTCCCGACATTACCAATAATCAGGTGCAGATAATTTCCATTGCACCATCGCTGGCCGTTCAGGAAGTGGAGAGTTTTATTACGGCGCCCATCGAAGTAGCCGTGGCAAATATTCCCAACATCATTGAACTTCGCTCCATTTCGCGCCTCGGACTATCAGTAATCACCGTTGTTTTTAAGGACGACGTGGATGTTTACTGGGCCCGCCAGCAATTAAACGAACGAATCAAGGAAGCCGAAGAATTCATTCCGGCCGGCCTTGCCAAAATTGAACTGGCACCAATTTCCACCGGCCTGGGCGAAATTTTCCAATATAAATTAACTGTTGACAAGGGTCTGGAAAAGAAATACGACCCAATGGAACTCCGCACCTTGCAGGATTGGGTGGTTCGCCGCGAAATGCTTGGAACGCCCGGGGTGGCCGACATTAACAGCTACGGCGGCTATGTGAAACAATACGAAATAGCCGTTAATCCTGAACGTTTGCGAGGAATGAATCTCACGTTGACCGACATTTTCGACGCGTTGGGGAAAAACAACGAAAACACAGGAAGCGCCTACATCGATAAAAATCCGAACGCCTATTTCATTCGCGGAATTGGCCTGGTAAAAACCATCGACGACATTGAAAAAATCGTGGTAAAAACCAACAACTCGGGTATTCCGATTTTGGTGCGCGACATTGCTGAAGTTCGCTACGGAAGCGCTACCCGTTACGGCGCGTTTGTGGTGGATACCACGGAAGCCGTTGGCGGCGTGGTAATGATGCTGAAAGGAGAAAACGCCCATGAGGTAATCGACAATGTGGAAAAACGCATCGAATCGATTCAAAAGTCGCTCCCCGCTGGAGTAAAAATTGAGCCTTTCCTGAACCGCTCCGATTTGGTTGGGCGCGCCATCAACACTGTAACCCGTAATTTAGCCGAAGGTGCGCTGATCGTTATTTTCATCCTGGTATTGCTGCTCGGCAACCTGCGCGCCGGATTGATCGTGGCTTCGGTGATTCCGCTGGCCATGCTGTTTGCCATTTCGCTGATGAATTTGTTTGGCGTCTCCGGAAACCTGATGAGCCTCGGTGCCATCGACTTCGGGCTGATTGTTGACGGCGCGGTAATTATCGTCGAAAGTGTGGTTCACCGCATCGGATTGGGCAAATACCACCGGCAGGGAATCATGCGGCTGACACAAGATCAAATGGACGAAGAGGTTTTCCAGGCTTCAGGAAAAATACGAACTGCCGCTGCTTTTGGCGAAATCATTATCCTGATTGTTTACCTGCCTATTCTGGCGTTAGTGGGCATCGAAGGGAAAATGTTCCAGCCCATGGCGCAGGTGGTTTCGTTTGCCATTTTGGGTGCGTTTATCCTTTCATTGACTTATGTACCAATGGCCTCAGCCCTATTCCTGAGCAAAAACACAGAGCACAAACGCACCATTTCGGATCGGTTGATGGACCGCCTGCACAAAATATTTAATCCAATTCTCGACTTTTCTTTGAGATTCAAACTTTGGGTTTCGGCAACAGCCATTGTCATTTTCCTGATCAGCATTTTTGCCTTTACCCGTTTGGGCGGCGAATTTATTCCGCAGTTGGAAGAAGGCGATTTGGCCGCCGGTGTAATGACTTTGCAGGGCGGATCGCTCTCGCACACCATCGAAATGGTTGAAAAAGCCAACAAAATTTTGCTCAGCCAGTTTCCTGAAATCAAACATGCTGTTTGTAAAATTGGCGCCGGAGAAATTCCAACCGACCCAACCCCCATGGAAACAGGCGATTACATCATTACGCTGAAAGACAAAAGCGAATGGACTTCGGCTGAAACCCGCGAAGAATTGGTTGCTAAAATGGAGGAAGCGCTCATTCCACTTGCTGGCGTAAAGTTTGAATTCCAACAACCCATTCAGATGCGGTTCAACGAGCTGATGAGCGGATCGAAACAGGATGTGGCTATCAAAATTTATGGCGACGATTTGAATACGCTAGCGCAAAAAGCTTCGGAAGTGGAGCGCATTATCCTGAATATCGACGGCGTTGAAGATATCAATGTGGAAAAAGTAACCGGTTTATCACAGGTTCAGGTGGATTACAACCGCGACCGACTAGCTCAATACGGATTGACCGTTGAAGATGTGAACCGCGTGCTTCGCTCTGCTTTTGCCGGTAGTCAGGCTGGTGTGGTTTACGACGTGGAAAAACGTTTCGGACTGGTGGTTCGGCTCGACAAAGATTACCGCCAGAGCCTCGACGATGTGAAAAACCTCTCTGTGGCATTACCCGGTGGCGGCCAGATTCCGTTCGAACAGGTGGCCGATATTTCCATAAAATCGGGTCCCGCACAAGTTTCGCGCGAGGACACGAAACGCCGCATCACCGTTGGATTCAACGTCCGAGGCCGCGATGTACAAAGTGTGATCAAAGATGTTTCTACAGAAATCGACAGCAAAGTGAAATTTCCGCCTGCCTATTATGTGGCTTACGGTGGTCAATTTAAAAACTTCGAAGCCGCGAAAGACCGCCTGCTGATTGCCGTTCCGGTCGCCCTGTTGCTCATTTTTGTATTGCTGTATTTCACTTTCCACTCGGTGAAACAATCACTTTTGATATTTACCGCAGTTCCGATGTCGGCCATTGGTGGCGTGTTTGCCCTCTGGATGCGCGGAATGAATTTCTCCATTTCAGCGGGAGTTGGTTTCATCGCTTTGTTTGGGGTAGCTGTGCTGAACGGAATTGTGTTGATTGCCGAGTTCAACCGCCTCGAAAAAGAAGGAGTAACCGATATTTACGAACGCATCCGGAAAGGCTTGCACACGCGTCTTCGCCCGGTAATTATGACTGCCGCCGTGGCTTCGCTCGGGTTCCTACCGATGGCCTTGTCGTCATCAGCCGGTGCTGAAGTGCAAAAACCGCTGGCCACCGTGGTTATTGGAGGCTTGATTACGGCAACGATTTTGACCCTGATTATTCTTCCGATTTTCTACATCTATTTTTCAGGAAAAAAGAAAAGAGTTTCTGGGGAAAAAATAGCTATCCTATTTGTGATTGTCGCGTTGTTTGGGGCAAATCAGACTCAGGCGCAGGAAAAGAGAACAATCAACCTGCACGATGCCATCCAAATGGCACTCGACAGCAATCTCACGGTGCGCTCGTCGGGCTATTCGCTCGAAGTTCAGAAAGCCTTGAAAGGTGCAGCCTGGGATTTCGGCAAAACCAACATTGACGGGCAATTCGGGCAATTTAATTCCTATTCAAAAGACAACAGTTTTACGCTTTCGCAGTCGTTTGAATTTCCTTCGGTGTATGCCAATCAGCACAAACTGGCCAAAGCCAACGTGAAAAGCAGCGAGTGGCAACTGAAAACTTCGCAACTCGAAACCGCCACCCAGGTGAAACAGGTTTATTGGCAACTGGCTTATTTGTATTCGAAAGAAAAGTTGCTGAACTACCAGGATAGTTTGTATTCGGGATTTATGAAAGCGGCTGAATTGCGCGCCAAAGTAGGCGAAACCGCCAAGCTGGAAATGATCACCGCCCGCTCGCAAAGCATGGAAATCAAGAATCAGTTGCAGCAAATTCAGGCCGAAAAAGCCATTTTGGCTCGCCAGCTACAGACTTTACTGAATACCAAAAGCCAGCTCATTCCGGCAGACACAGTTTTAAAACAAGTCGATTTTCAGCAGATTTCTCGTGAAAACAGTCTGGCCGAGAATCCTTCGCTGGGCTATGCCAATCAGCAGGTTGCCATTTCGCACATCGAAAAACAACTGGAAGTAAGCCGCGCCCTACCCGACTTTTCTGTTGGCTATTTCAGTCAAACCATGAAAGGCGAGCAGGAAGTGAACGGCGTTGCGCGCAGTTTTGGTCCGGGCGACCGGTTCAACGGCGTTCAGGCCGGAATTTCTATTCCGCTTTGGTACTCGCCATTTGCCGCGAAAATAAAAGCCGCTAAACTGAAAGAGCAAGTTGTCAGCATAGATGCCGAACAGTATTCCAAAGCGCTGGAAAGTAACTATCAATCGTTGATCGACCAGTATCAGAAATACCAGAAAAGCATTGCGTATTACGAGAAACAGGCCATTCCTGAAGCAAACCTGATTATCAGTCAGGCAACGCAAAGCTACAAAGCCGGAGCGCTCGGTTATCTCGATTATGTGCTGAGTTTAGGTCGCGCATTGACCATTCGCCAGAATTATTTGGACGAATTGAACAACTGCAATCAGACAGTCATCAACATCGAATTTCTTTCAGGAAAAAAATATTAAAAAACTACTCCTGACAGGGTTTTGAACCCTGTCAGGGGTAAAAACATAAAAACACAATACCATGTCAAAATACAGATACATCACAAGCTTGTTCTTAATTGCGCTATTTGCCTGCAACGGAACTCCGAAAAAAGCCGAAGAAAGCAAAACCGAAGAGGTTATTCCGGAAGACGTTGTTGAAATGCGTGCCGATCAGATTAAGCTGGCCAATATTGAAACCGGATCGATTGAGATGCGCGCCATGAGCGGCACACTGAAAGTAAACGGCATTATTTCGGTAGCCCCGCAAAACCTGGCTACAGTTTCAGCTCCGCTGGGTGGTTTCATCAAAAGTACAACGCTGATGCCCGGCAATTCAGTTTCGAAAGGTCAAACGCTGGCGATTATTGAAAACCAGCAATTTATCGACATCCAGCAAATCTATCTGGAAACCAGAAACAAATTTGAATTTGCGGAAGCCGATTACAAACGAAGCTCGGAACTTTACAAAGCCGACGTTTCTTCGGCCAAGAACTTTCAGCAAATCAGCAGCGATTACAAAACACTGAAGGCTCAGCTCAAAGCCTACGAGGAAAAACTGCTCCTGATTGGGATTAATCCTGTGGGGTTGAACGAAGATAACATCAGCAGTTCGGTAGCTTTGAAATCACCCATTTCGGGCTTCGTTAAAACCGTTGGCATTAACCTTGGCAAATCGGTTTCGCCAACCGACGTTTTGTTCGAAATAGTCAACAGCAGCAAGCTTTTCCTGGAACTGACGATGTTCGAGAAAGATGCCGATAAAGTTTCGCAGGGACAAAAAATCAGGTTTTTCATCAACAATGAAACCGAGCCGCACGATGCCGTAATTTCGCAACCTGGTCGTTCAATCAATTCTGATAAAACCTACAAGGTTTATGCGAATGTGACAGATGACTGCCAAAATGTTTTGCCCGGCATGTATGTGAATGCCATCATTGAAACCTCCGGAAATCAGGTTGCCGCGCTCCCATCGGATGCCATTGTGAGTTTCGACGACAAGGATTACATCTTCATTTTCGACAAAAACAAGGAAGAAGATGGCAAACCATTTACCGAATACAAAATCGTGGAAGTTCGCAAAGGAGTGACCGACAATGGCTTTACTGAAGTTATTTTACCTGATGGTTTCGATATTTCGACGGCCAAAGTGGTGCTGAAAGGTGCTTACAACTTATTGGCCGCCAAGAAAAATGCTGGAGAAATGGCCTGCTGATCGCGAGATTCCGGATTATTTTATTTTGAAGGTGAGGGTTTGATTTATAATCAGGTCCTCACTTTCGCATTTATTAGCATCAGTTTTGTTCAAGAGAGATTGTTCTGTTCATTAGTTTAGTTATTTTTGAACTACTAAATTTTTAAACAATTGAACAATGAGAGACAAAACCATTTATACGCTGCACTCCAACATCTGCAAGGCCCTCGCAAACCCAATCCGTATCGAGATTATTGATATTCTGAACGATCGGGAAATGAGTTTCGGCGAAATTCAGGAAATCACTGGAGTCCTTAAATCGAACCTCTCGCAGCATTTGTCGATGATGGTGTCGAATGGCATCCTCGCCCAGCGCAAAGAAGGATTGAACATGTATTTCAGGCTTACGACCGAAAAAATCGCAATTGCCTGCCGGATGATGCGCGAAGTGCTGATTGAAAACCTGAAAAAGCATCAGGAACTTATTAAGGACCTTTAGACAAAAAGCCAAAATTCATGAAAGTTCGAGACAGCGGGATGCCCGAAGAAGCCATGTGGTTGGAGTTTTTCGATCCTCAGCTCATTTTGCAGCAAATGGAAGTTACTTCTGAGTTGGAAACTATTGTTGACCTCGGTTGTGGTTTTGGCACTTTTTCAATTCCGGCCGCAAAAATTGCCAAAGGAAAGGTTCTGTCTTTCGACATTGAAGATGAGATGGTTGAGCTTATGAAAGCTAAAATCGACCAATTTAAAATCAACAACATAGAATTGCATCAAACTGATTTTATCGCTGATGGAACCGGGCTTCCACCCAATTCGGTCGATTACGCGATGATTTTCAATATTTTGCACCACGACCATCCGGAACAAATCCTAAATGAGGTTTTCCAGATTCTTAAAAACGGTGCCAAAGCCGGAATCATTCATTGGCGCAGCGATGTAGAGACTCCGCGTGGCCCATCGCTCGAAATTCGTCCCAGACCTCAGGAATGCATCACTTGGGCAATGAAAACCGGGTTCAAAGTATCAAAAAATCCATTTCTTCTGGAACCTTATCATTTCGGACTAATTATTCAAAAACCATAAAACCATTCACATGAAAAACCTTTTAATTTTTATTTCACTCTTTTTCTGCTCGGTAAGTTTATTCAGTCAGACTCAGGCCGAAAAAAAGCCGACATCCATTGGCATGGTGATCTATTCCAACGACGTTGAAACTGTTTGGAATGCCTTGCGACTAGCCAATTATTCAAAAAATCAGGGAGATACGGTTCGCATTTTTCTTCTAGGCAAAGGCGTTGAACTCGACAATCTGGTAAAGACCAACAAAGACCTGGAAGAACAAAGCTCGAAATTTTTAGATAACGGAGGAACAATTCTTGGATGCGGAACCTGCCTCAATAGCCGAAACAACAAGGAACCACAGGTCTGCAAATTTTCTTCGCTGAAAGATTTGTACGAGATCATCCGGAAAAACAAAATTATATTAACATTTTAATCGATAGTGAATTATGAAAATTGGAATAATCATTGAAACCAAAGAAGTTGAAAAAGCATGGAACGCTTTTCGGTTTGCAGTAACGGCAAAAAAACAGGGTTACGAAGTGAAAGTATTTTTGATGGGCGAAGCCGTTGAATGCGAAGGCTTAACTCACGAAAAATACAATGTGGACGAGCAATTGAAGAAGTTCGTTGAATTTGGCGGCGAAATTCTGGCCTGCGGAACCTGTTTAAAATCGAGACACCTCGAAAGTACTGATGCCTGCCCTATTTCAACAATGATTGATTGTGTGGAATTGGTGGCCTGGGCCGACAAAATGGTAACCTTTTAAAAACCGTGAAAATGATAGAAATGGTGATGCACCAAACGGAAAGCAAGCTCCCTGCCGAACAAGTTGCCGGACAGGTTGAAGCTGCGTGTGCTAAATTTAGTCTGGCTTTGCTTCAAACCTACGTTTATCACGACATCGTTGAATCAAAAGGATTTCCGATTCAGCGGAAAGTATTTGTGTACAACATTTGTCAGGCAAAAACTGCATCGATGATGCTGACGACCAATCCGGAGTTTTCAACGTTTATGCCCTGTACTTTAGCCGTTTATGAAGCGGAGGACAAAACAGTTCTTTCAACCATGAATATGGAAATGATGCTGGAAGCTGTGAAATCGAATGAGCCATTATACAATCAGGCATCCAATCTATTTAATACCTTCAAGCAGATGATGGACGAGTTGGCCGCCGGAAAATAAAGCATGAAAATGGAGCATTCATCCGGCCTTCTGCGGATTAATGTTCCATTTCTGAATTTTTATTGCAGAACCGCTTGTTTTGTTAATAATTCCAAAACCTCTATTTAAAAAGAACCATCGAACCAAAATTGATTTACCTTTGAAAAACATTTAGTTGGATGTAGTGTTCCAATCAAAGAATGAAAAAGATACTTTCCATATCAATCGCTTTACTGATGCTGCTTTCAGGCTTGCAACTCACCATTTCGCGCCATTACTGCGGTGGGGAACTAGCCGATGCGAAAGTTTCCCTGACGGGTCATGTGGCATCGTGTGGTATGGAAACTGCAACCGATGATTGCACCCATGCCAGTACAATCGGAGAATCCAGTTGCTGCAAAAACAAGGTTTCGGTTTACGAAGTCGATCACAACTACTCCCCTTCTTTTACCGAATTCAAAGCATTTGCTCAAACAGTATTGCAAGTTTTTGTTATTCCTGAAAATATTACTTTTCATTCACTGACTTCGGCCAGTAATCTTTATACTGATGTCAGTCCGCCAGGCTTCTTACCCGCCAATGCGGTAAGCTTGCCCAAAATATGCGTTTTCCGTATTTGATGTTTTTAACCACTTTAAGTCTTTAGCCACAAAGACTCAAAGACATGAAGTTTCATTATTAACTTGGTGTTTCTTTGCGGCTTAGCGCCTTCGTGGCAATCAAATTTTATTCAAAAACATCAAATTCAAAACAAAATGAAAACATTCGTAAAAATTACCATTATAGCCGTTCTGGCATTCGTATTCACTTCAAACAACAGCGCTTTTGCTGCAAATCCGAAAACTGAAACGCTCAAAGTTTCGGGCAACTGCGACATGTGTAAAGCGCGCATTGAGAAAGCAGCCAAAATCGACGGCGTGACCAAAGCCGAGTGGAACAAGAAAGACAAAATGCTAACAGCGACTTTCGATCCGGCCAAAACCAGCATCGACGCCATTGGTAAAAAAATCGCCGAAGCCGGGCACGACAATGACAAAGCCAAAGCTACCGATAAGGTTTACGACAAACTTCCGGGCTGCTGCCAGTACCGATAATCTGAAGAAATTATTTGAAGATTGCGGAATTTGAAGATTTGAAAATTACAAGTCTTCAAATTCCCGTCTTTTCATTTTCAAATTTTCAAATCTTTTCATTTTCAAATTATCGCTATGTTTAACCGACTTGTCAAATATTTTCTCGACAACCGGCTTGTGGCGTTTCTTATCCTGTTTTCGTTTATTGGCTATGGTTTAGTAACCATGCCTTTCAATTGGAATACAGGATTTCTGCCGCGCGATCCGGTTCCTGTCGATGCCATCCCCGACATTGGTGAAAACCAGCAGATTGTGGCCACCGAATGGATGGGCCGTTCACCAAAAGACATTCAGGATCAGGTGAGTTACCCACTGACCACTGCCCTGCTCGGTATTCCCGGCGTGCAAACCATTCGCAGCACGTCGATGTTCGGAATGTCGTTCATCTACATTATTTTCAAGGACGACGTTGATTTCTACTGGAGTCGTTCGCGCATCCTCGAAAAGCTCAACTCGTTGCCTGCCGGGACTTTGCCCGAAGGCGTTCAGCCCACGCTCGGGCCCGATGCCACTGCGCTCGGACAGATCTTTTGGTACACGCTCGAAGGCCGTAATCCTGCTACCGGCGAACCTTCCGGAGGCTGGAATCCGCAGGAATTACGCACCATTCAGGATTTTTACGTCAAATACGGACTTTCAGCTGCTGAAGGAGTTTCCGAGGTGGCTTCTGCCGGAGGTTTTGTCAAAGAATACCAAGTTGACCTCAATCCTGAAGCACTGAAAGCATTCAGCGTTTCGGTGATGGACGTGATGAATGCCGTGCGCAAAAGCAACCTCGACATTGGCGCCGAAACCATCGAGCTGAACCGCGTGGAATACATTATTCGCGGACTGGGTTATGTGAAAAACCTTGAAGACCTCGAAACTTCGGTAATTGCCGTTCGCAACAATGTGCCCGTTCGCATAAAAGATGTGGCCAATGTTTCGTTCGGGCCGGCTACGCGTCGCGGCGGGCTCGACAAAGCGGGCTCCGAAGCTGTTGGCGCAGTGGTCGTTGCCCGTTACGGTTCCAATCCGATGGAAGTTATCAACAATGTAAAGGCAAAAATTGCTGAAATTGAGGCCGGGCTTCCACAAAAAACACTGGCCGATGGCTCCGTTTCGAAAGTTACCATTGTACCATTTTATGACCGCACTGGACTGATTAAGGAAACTATCGGAACGCTCGAATCAGCACTTTCGCACGAAATCCTGATCAGCATCATCGTGATCATCGTACTAGTAATGAACATGCGAGCGTCGATCATTGTGGCCGGATTACTGCCCATCGGTGTGCTGATGACCTTCATCCTGATGCGCTTTTTCGGTGTCGATGCCAATATTGTCGCCCTTTCGGGTATTGCCATTGCTATTGGTGTGATGGTCGATATCGGGATTGTTGATGTGGAGAACATTCTACGACACCTCGAAATGCCTGAAAACAAAGGCGCTCGCGGTAAAAAACTACTGGCTGTGATTTATAAAGCTACCACAGAAGTGCGCGATGCCGTGGTTACTTCCATTGCCACCACCATCGTGAGCTTCTTGCCGGTTTTTGCCATGGAAGCCGCTGAAGGAAAATTGTTTCATCCGTTGGCGTTCACCAAAACATTTGCGCTGATTTCTGCTTTTTTGCTTGGAATCATCGTGTTGCCGACGCTCGCCTATCTGCTTTTTTCCGTTAGGTTCGATACCGGTAAAATCCGGAAAGTTTGGAATGGAATTTTGATTGGCGCTGGAATCGTTATTGTTGTCATTTGGCAAGTTTGGCCTGCACTGGCGTTGTCAGCAATCGGCATCAATAATTTGCTCGATTACCGCTGGCCGAAGCATCGAAAAGAATATCCGAACTACATCAACATCGGAATCGCCGTTCTCGTGGCCGTGTTCTATCTGTCTGAAGAATGGCTTCCGCTGGGCGCACACAACAGCTTATTTATCAATTTCTTATTTGTCGCCGGAATCGTTTCGGTCATTTTATTGGCGCTGCTTTCGATGGTTCACTTTTACGAATCGATCATGCGCTGGTGCCTCGAAAACAAATGGAAATTTCTGCTACTTCCGGCTTTTACTTTGCTCTTCGGATTGCTCGTCTGGCAAGGAACCGAGCGTATTTTCGGCTTTGCAGCCAATGGCTTTGAAAAGCTAGGCTGGAGCAGTTTCAGGCAAACAGCACTTTGGCAAAAATCGACCAAAACATTTCCCGGAACCGGCAAGGAATTCATGCCTTCGCTCAACGAAGGCTCGTTCCTCCTGATGCCCACCAGCATGCCCCATTCGAGCATCGAAATGAACCTCGACTACATCGAAACGCTTGACAAACGGCTGTCGGCCATTCCTGAAGTGGAAGTGGCTGTGGGCAAATGGGGCCGCGTCAATTCGGCGCTCGACCCCGCTCCGGTTCAAATGTTCGAGAATACCATCAATTACCGTCCCGAATACATTCTGGATGAAAACGGTCACCGGCAACAGTTTAAAACCGATCGCGACGGTAGTTATCTCCTGAAAAACGGCGGAAAATACAATCCGGAGAAAGAAGCTTTCAGGATAATTCCGGTGGACAGTCTTATTCCTGACAAAAACGGCGATAATTTCCGTCAGTGGCGGCCTGAAATCAAGAGGCCAAACGATATCTGGAACGAAATCGTTAAAGTGACCAACATTCCGGGACTAACCTCGGCACCCAAATTACAGCCGATTGAAACCCGTTTGGTGATGCTCTCGACCGGAATGCGCGCCCCGATGGGACTGAAAGTTTACGGTCCCGACCTGGAAAGCATCGAGAAAGCCGGGATGCAGTTTGAGCAGGCGCTGAAAGATGTTCCGTCGGTAAAAGCCACGTCGGTGTTTTACGACCGCGCCGTTGGAGCGCCCTACCTCGAAATTAAACTAAATCGTGAGGCGATGGCCCGTTACGGCATGAGCGTGAGCGATGTGCAGGAAATTTTGCAGGTGGCTGTTGGCGGAATGGCGCTGAGTAATTCGGTGGAAGGACGCGAGCGTTTCCCGATGCGGGTGCGCTATGCCCGCGAGTTGCGCGACAATCCGGAAGACCTCAAACGCATCCTGATTCCGGCGATGAATGGCGTGCAAATTCCGTTGAGCGAAATTGCCGATATCGACTACACGCGCGGCGCACAGATGATTCGCAGCGAAAATACTTTCCTCGTTGGCTATGTCATTTTCGATAAAACGGAAGGCAAAGCCGAGGTGGATGTGGTGGACGAAGCCAATAAAATCCTGAAACAAAAAATGGATTCAGGCCAACTGACTCTGCCCAATGGTGTTACCTACAAATTCGCCGGAAACTACGAACATGAAATGCGTGCCACCAAGCGGCTTGCCATTGTGGTACCGCTGAGTTTGCTGGTGATTTTGCTGCTGCTGTACTTCCAGTTCCGCACCGTCACGGCCTCGCTCATTCATTTTTCGGGCGTTTTCGTGGCGTTTGCAGGCGGATTTATCATGCTGTGGCTCTACGGTCAGGATTGGTTTATGAACTTCGCTATCGCCGGAATAAACCTGCGCGACCTGTTCCAGATGCACCCGATTAACCTGAGTGTTGCGGTCTGGGTCGGATTTATCGCCCTCTTCGGAATTGCCACCAACGACGGCGTCATCATGGGAACCTACATTCACCAGACGTTCGAGCAGCGCCATCCCGGAACGGTTCACGATGTGCGCGAGGCCGTAATTGCCGCCGGATTGAAACGTGTCCGCCCAGCGATGATGACCACAGCGGTTGCGGTAATCGCATTGCTGCCGGTACTCACTTCCACCGGAAAAGGTGCCGACATCATGGTTCCGATGGCCATTCCAACTTTCGGCGGGATGATCATCCAGGTGATGACCATTTTCGTGGTGCCGATGTTCCAGTCGATGTGGCGTGAATGGGCAGTCACCCATCAGAAACTTGAAGTTGAACAATCAAATACCGATCAGGATGAAAACTTCAATATATAAAAAGCTAATATTATTAACGTTGGCAGTTTTAGTCTGCACAATTTCTAAAGGACAACAAAGCGATTCGCTGATGAATTACCTTGAAATTGCAGCCAAAAACAACCCGACGGTATTACAAAAACTGGCGGAATATGAGGCTTCGCTGCAAAAAATTCCCCAGGTGGGCAGTTTACCCGATCCGGAATTGAGCACTGGAATTTTTCTGAGTCCGATGGAACTGGTTGGTGGAAAACAGGTTGCCGACATTCGTTTGATGCAAATGTTTCCGTGGTTTGGTGTGCTGAAAGCTGCCAAAGATGAGATGAGCCTGATGGCCAAAGCCAAGCTCGAAACCCTGCGTGATGCCAAATTTCAGGTATTTTACGATGTCCAGCGAACTTACATCGAACTGCAAAAGATCAACCAGTCGACACGTATTGCGGAGGAAAACCTGGAGATTTTGCGAACTGTAGAGCGGTTGTCGTTGGTTAAATTCAAATCTGCGGCTATCTCCGGTTCTGCAAGTTCTTCGGGTGGATCGTCTTCAAAGGGTTCAGGCTCTGCTGAAACTGCTTCTTCGGGTGGAATGTCGGGAGGCATGGGAGGTAATTCAGGATCGTCAACTCCGGCTGTCAATGCAATGCCGTCTGCACCAATGAGCTCTTCCGGAGGATCAGGATTGGCAGATTTATACCGCGTTCAGATTGAAATCGGTGAGCTGGAAAACAACATTTCGCTGCTCAAAAATCAGCAGCAGACGGTTGCAGCCCGCTTCAACAGTTACTTAAACCGGAAGCCGCAAACATCTGTACAACTGAAAGAAAAGCTATCAGCCGACTCGCTGAATATTTCGCTTCAAACCGTTTCCGACAGCATGTTGCAACACAATCCGATGCTCGGGATGTTGCAATACGAACAGCAATCGCTCGATGCCCGACAGCAGATGGTGACCAAAATGGGCTACCCCATGGTTGGACTCGGCCTGAACTATTCGCTGATCAAGATGGATCCGGCGGCGATGGCTCCGGAAATGAATGGGAAAGATATGGTGATGCCAATGGTGACAGTGACTTTGCCCATCTACCGGAAAAAGTACAAAGCCATGCAGGAAGAAGTGAAGTTGCAAAAATCGGCCACCGAGCAGGGATTTCAAACAACGGCCAATGCGCTGCAAAACGAGTATTATCAGGCTATTCAGCTCTATCAGGATGCGCAACGGCGGGTGAAACTTTACCAAAATCAGACAGATCTGGCAAATAAATCGCTGAATATCCTGATGAAAAGTTTCTCGGCGTCGGGCTCCGGATTGACCGATTTGCTTCGCATTCAGCAGCAAACGCTCGATTACGAAACACGGCAAATTGAAGCCATTGCCGACAATAACACAGCCATTGCGTGGCTGAAACGGCTGATGGCTAATTCGCAAATACAGTAAAAATGACAATTATGAGCAAGATATTTTCAAATCAATACATCCGTGGCGGCCTGTTTGTCGCCGCAGGATTATTTCTGGGATGGCTGTTTTTTCACGCCCCAGAAAAACACGAAGAAGGGCACAATCATTCGGCCGAAGAGGCAAAAAAGGAAGTGTGGACCTGCTCAATGCACCCGCAAATCCGCATGGACAAACCCGGCAAATGCCCTATTTGCGCCATGGACCTGATTCCGTTCAGCTCCATGAGTTCTTCAGGCTCCGATGCGATGGCTGTTCATTTCACAAAAGAAGCAGCCCAACTCGCCAATGTGCAAACGTCGGTAGTTTCTGGCCAAAATCCGGAGAAAGAACTGCGCCTTTACGGAAAAGTGCAGGCCGACGAGCGTTTGCTTCAAAATCAGGTGGCACACATTTCAGGAAGGGTGGAAAAACTGCTGGTGAATTTCACAGGCGAACCCGTGCGCAAAGGACAAAAGCTGGCTGTGATTTATTCGCCCGAACTGGTGACTGCCCAACAGGAGTTATTGGAAGCCGCAAAGACTAAACTAGTACAACCGGAAATTTACGAGGCAGCGAAGGAAAGACTGCGTCAGTGGAAACTTTCGGAGGCCCAGATTTCAGCAATCGAAAATTCGCATAATATCCAATCAAACATCGATATAGAGGCAACTACTTCAGGTATTGTTACAGCCCGTCGCATCAACATGGGCGACTATGTGAGCGCCGGAACCGTGCTTTACGAAGTGTCGGATTTGTCGCGTGTCTGGGTGCTTTTTGATGCTTACGAAAGTGATTTACCTTTCCTGAAACAAGGCGATAAAATCAGCTTTACCATTCAGGCTTTGCCCGGAAACTCGTTTGACGGAATCGTCCGTTTCATCGATCCGGTAATTGATCCGGTGAACCGCGTGGCCAAAGTGCGGGTTGAAATAGGCAATCCGGGGGCAAAACTGAAACCCGAAATGTTTGCCACCGGAATCGTTAAATCGAACCTGGCCGAATACAAAGGAAAGCTGGTTATTCCCGCTTCGGCAGTGTTGTGGACCGGCAAACGCTCGATTGTTTACGTGAAACGGCCTGGCGATGAGCCTATTTTTCAACTTCGCGAAGTGGAACTTGGGCCAAAACTGGGCGAAAGCTTCGTGATTTTGGATGGGCTGACTGATGGTGAGGAAATTGCCACGCAAGGCGCATTTAGCATCGATGCTGCCGCCCAACTGGAAGGCAAACCAAGCATGATGAATCAGGAAAATCTATCGGGTAATACTGAGCAGGCGACTTCGAGTCACCTGCTCAGTAAAGCTTCAGGAAACGCGCAATTCAAGGTTTCAGGAAATTGCGACATGTGCAAAGATCGCATCGAAACTGCCGCTAAATCGGTTGCGGGCGTTACTTCCGCCGAGTGGAGCGCCGAAACCAAATTGCTGCATGTCAACTTTGACGGCGGGAAAACCAACATCGACACCATTCAGAAAGCCATTGCCAAGGCGGGGCATGATACCGAAAAGTACAAGGCTACCGAGGATGTGTACAAAGCGCTTCCGGAGTGTTGTTTATACCGGCAATAAAGATTGCTAAAATTCAACGGACCTGATGAACAAAACCATCAGGTCCGTTTGTTTATGTACTTGTCCAAATCAGTCAAAAAAACCTCAAAATCAACAGAATTACATCCGGCACCAGGTAACTGCCCAATTCGACGAGTAATGTTTAACGATTAAAATTTAAAGCCATGAAGTACTACATCACGAAGAAAATTGATGCCACATTTGAACAGGCGATTGACCGCGTAAAAGAATCGTTGGGAATTGAAGGATTCGGTGTTTTATCCGAAATCAACCTTCATGATAAGTTCAAGGAAAAACTGAATGTCGATTTCAGGAGATATACCATTCTGGGCGCATGCAATCCGGCCTATGCCTACAAAGCAGTGCAGAGCGAAGACAAAATTGGCACGATGCTCCCTTGCAATGTGGTGGTTCAGGAATTAGGCAAAAATGTGATTGAAGTGACCGCCGTTGACCCAGTTGCATCGATGATGGCCATCGAAAACCCCAAACTTGCACCCATTGCAGAAGAGGTTAAAGGAAAATTGAAACGGGCTATTGAATCGCTGCACAGCGGTGTGGAATCGTTTGGACTGGTTTAAGCGATGATAAAAGCGCGTAAATGGAATTAAAATATTTACTGAATTATAACCCCATTGTTTTGGCTCTTCTGGCAACCCTTTTTACCTGGGGTGTTACGGCTTTGGGTGCGGCAATGGTGTTCTTCTTCAAAACCATCAACAAAAAAATACTGAATTCGATGCTGGGTTTTGCGGCCGGAGTTATGATTGCCGCAAGCTTTTGGTCGCTGCTGAAACCGGCCATTGAAATGGCCGAAGAGAATGGTTCGGTTGCCTGGGTTCCGGCATTGGTTGGATTTTTATCAGGAGGAACCTTTTTGTTGATTATTGATAAAATTCTGCCGCATCTGCACAGCAACCTTTCCATAGACAAAGCCGAAGGGATCAAAACTTCGTGGCAGCGCAGTATTTTGTTGATTCTGGCCATCACGCTGCACAATATTCCTGAAGGGCTGGCCGTAGGTGTTGCCTTTGGCGGTTTGGCCCACAATCCAGATGCCGGAGTTTTGGCTGGCGCAGTGGCTTTGGCCATTGGTATTGGATTACAGAATTTTCCGGAAGGAGCTGCTGTTTCAATCCCGCTGCGCCGCGAAGGATTAAGCCGAACGAAATCGTTCATGTTCGGGCAACTCTCCGGAATTGTTGAGCCGATTGCAGGGGTAATTGGGGCTGCTCTGGTTTTGTACATCACCCCGCTCCTACCTTATGCTCTTGCATTTGCAGCCGGAGCCATGATCTTTGTAGTGGTTGAAGAACTGATTCCAGAATCACAAACCGGCAACGAAACCGATTTGTCATCGATTGGTGTCATGATTGGTTTTGCCACCATGATGGTACTCGACGTTGCTCTTGGATAATCAGGATTTATTCCTGTAATTGCGTTGTAAAAACCAGATACTATTTAAACTGATGAATATTTCTGAAGAAAAACTATACGAAAAGGCCTATCTATTAAGCCTTTTTACCATATTTTACAACCTTGCAGAAGGCTTCATTTCCATGTTTTTGGGATACGAAGACGAAACTCTGACCTTGTTTGGCTTTGGTGTAGATAGCTTTATTGAAGTGATGTCGGGTATTGGCATTGCCGTTATGATCCGCCGAATCAGGCAAAATCCGGCAAGCCCGAAAAGCGATTTTGAAATCAAGGCATTGAAGGTTACCGGAACTGCATTTTACCTGCTTTCAGCCGGATTGCTGATTGGAATTATCGTCAATCTCATCAACAATCGCAAACCAGAAACAACTTTCTGGGGAATAATTATTTCGCTTATTTCAATTGCAGTAATGATTTGGTTGATGAACGCCAAAAAATCGACTGGCAAAAAGCTGAACTCCGACCCCATCATTGCCGATGCCAATTGCACCAAAGTGTGCGTTTACATGTCGGTGGTGCTGTTGATTTCGAGCCTGATTTACCAACTGACCGGATTCGCTTATGCCGACGCGATTGGCGCTGCCGGATTGATTTGGTTCTCGGTTTCCGAAGGGAAAGAAGCGTTTGAAAAAGCCAAAGGAAAAAGCTGTAGCTGTGACCATTGCCATACTTAACAAACCACTCAAAAATACTTTTTACTTTTGCCTTGAATGAAGTACTTCATCAAAAATATGGTTTGCCCTCGCTGCATTATGGCCGTGCGACAGATATTTCAGGAATTGAACTACCCTCCTGCTGAAGTTGCTTTGGGTGAGGTAGAAACAATGGAACCAGTTTCTCCTGAAATACTGCCTGTTTTGCGTGAAAAGCTTACCAGTTTTGGCTTTGAGCTGATTGACGACTCGAAAAGCCAGCTCATTGAAAAAATAAAAACGCTGATTATTGAGTTGATTCATTACCGGAAGGACGATCTGAAAGTGAATTACTCTGAATTTATCGCAGCAAACCTCGGCAAAGATTACCACTACCTGAGCAACCTGTTTTCGGAGGTAACCGGCACTACGATTGAGAAATACATCATTAGTCAGAAAATTGAACGGGTGAAGGAACTGCTTGTGTACGACGAATCAACACTCAGCCAAATTGCCGATAATTTGGGCTACAGCAGCGTGGCGCACCTTTCAGCGCAATTCAAGAAGGTCACCGGCCTAACTCCCGGACATTTCAAGCAGATTGGAAACAACAAGCGCAAGCCGCTCGACCAGGTATAACCCGTAAATCCTATAAATCATTTTCCAAATTGTATAAAACTTTCCTCCTGAAGGTTAGTTACTTTTGTCTTGAAAACTTTTAAATCTGCCACAAAGACACCAAGACACGAAGCAGTAAAATTTTCTTTAGCGACTTTGTGGCCCAACAAAGAACAGACTATGACAACAGTCAAAAATAATTTTCCGGTAACCGGCATGAGTTGTGCAGCCTGCGCTGCAAGTGTGGAAAGCATGCTGAACAATCAACCCGGTGTAATTGCTGCAACAGTGAATTTTGCAGCATCTAGCGTTTGGATAGAGTATCAAACTGGAGAGACCAATCCGTCCAAATTCAGGGAAGCTTTGCAATCTGTTGGCTACGACCTCCTTTTTGACGAAACAGAAGTCAGCAAACAAGCAGAAATCAAGCAACATGAATCGGTTATCCTAAAGCAAAAAACCATTTTCGCCGGACTGTTTGCCCTGCCCGTTTTCCTGATTGGAATGTTTGCCATGAATATGCCTTATGCCAACTGGATCATGCTTGTTCTGGCAACGCCGGTTGTTTTCTGGTTTGGGCGCGGATTTTTCATTACCGCCTGGAAACAACTGAAACACGGCAAAACAAACATGGACACACTGGTGGCACTTAGCACCGGAATTGCTTACTTCTTCAGTCTTTTCAACACCATTTTTCCGCATGTTCTGATGTTTGGCGACAGTCATCCACCAGTTTATTTCGAAGCATCAGCAGTAATTATTTTCTTCATTTTGCTGGGCCGAACGCTTGAAGAACGCGCCAAAGCCAACACTTCGTCGGCCATTAAAAAACTGATGGGCTTGCAGGCAGACACGGTTACATTGGTCGAAAACTTTGGGATTGAGTCGGTTCAACCCATTTCGGTGGTCAGGATTGGCAATAAACTAAGAGTCAAACCTGGTGAGCGCGTTCCGGTTGACGGCGTTTTGCTGGAAGGAACTTCGTTTGTTGACGAAAGTTCGATTACCGGCGAGCCTTTGGCGGTTGAGAAAACCGCGGACAGTTCCGTTTTTGCGGGAACCATTAACCAGAAAGGCAGTTTTGTGATGGAAGCCCGAAAAGTGGGCAGTGAAACCTTGCTGGCACGCATCATCCGGATGGTTCAGGAAGCACAGGGAAGCAAACCTCCGGTTCAGAAACTGGTTGATAAAGTGGCATCGGTATTTGTTCCGGTAGTCATCTCAATTTCTATTCTCAGTTTTGCCGCGTGGATGATATTGGGTGGCGAAAACGCCCTGCCACAAGCTTTGCTGACGATGGTATCGGTTTTAATCATTGCCTGTCCCTGTGCGCTCGGTTTGGCCACCCCAACGGCCATTATGGTGGGGATTGGCCGCGGCGCTGAATTGGGTATTTTAATCAAAGATGCCGACGGACTGGAGCTGGCTCACAAAATAAACGCTCTGGTACTTGATAAAACCGGAACCATTACTGAAGGAAAACCTCAGGTAACCGACTTTTTGTGGAGAACCGATGATTCGGACGCGCTGAAATCCATTTTATTCAGTATCGAATCTCAATCGGAGCATCCGCTGGCTGAAGCGATTTCAGGAGCATTGAGAAATGAAGAAGTACAAACGGTAACCGTAGAACACTTTGAAAGCAAGACTGGACGAGGCGTTTCAGCAACCGTTCAGGAATCAAAATTTGCCGTTGGAAATGAACGCTTAATGATAGAATCGGGAATTCAACTCACCCCTGAAGACAAAGAAATAGCCAATGCTCTTCAGGAGCAGGCCAAAACCGTTCTTTTCTTTGGTTGTGAAGATCAGATTCTGGCTATTATTGCCATTACCGATCCGATCAAAGCATCATCGGTTGCAGCGATTAATAAGCTCAAACGCAGTGGTATCGAAATCCACATGCTTACCGGCGACAACGAACACACAGCGCATTCGGTCGCCAAACAAACCGGAATTGATATTTATAAAGCCGGATGTTTGCCTGAAGATAAAGCAGAATACATTAAAAAGCTTCAGGAACAAGGCAAAGTGGTGGCGATGGCCGGCGACGGAATCAACGACTCGCACGCCATGGCGCAGGCCGATGTGAGCATTGCCATGGGCAGCGGATCGGACATCGCTATGGATGTGGCCAAAATGACCATCGTTTCCTCAAGACTGGAATCGATTTCATCGGCCATCGAACTCTCAAAACAAACCATCCGCACCATCAAGCAGAACCTGTTCTGGGCATTCATTTACAACATCATCGGAATTCCCATTGCAGCCGGACTGCTCTACCCTTTCACCGGATTCATGCTCAACCCGATGATTGCCGGGGCTGCCATGGCCATGAGTTCGGTATCGGTGGTGAGCAACAGTTTGCGACTGAGGTTTAAAAAGCTGGAGGGAAAATAGTTGTCAAAAGATTGGAAAAATATTAATAATAATCACATAAAATTCTAAAAATGAAAACATTAAAATTTCAAACCAATGTAAAATGTGGAGGATGTGTAGCCACAATAACTCCGTTTCTGAACCAGGAAAAAGGCATCGCCAACTGGAATGTTGATCTGGCAAGTCCGCAAAGAATACTGGCCGTTGAAACTGAAGAACTCACTTCAGGAGAGATTGTTGAAGTGATGAAAAAAGCAGGCTACCTTGCCAGTCCAATTGAGGGATAAAATCGGCTACAGGCTCTAACAAAATGCCCTGATGCTTGTTTTAAAAGCAAAACTTCCAAAAATGCTCAGAGACATCCGAACCAATTACGAAAAATTTGAACTTTCAGAGAGCGGAATCAATCCGAATCCGTTTGAACAACTGCGATTATGGCTTGAGGAAGCCATTTCAGAAAACGAAAGGGAGCCTTCGGCTATGGTTTTATCGACCATCGACGCCAGTGGTTTTCCGGAATCGAGAGTTGTTTTGCTGAAAGAACTGAAACACGACGGATTAGTATTCTACACCAACTACGAAAGCAAAAAAGGAAATCAGATCGCTCAAAACGGGCATGTGGCTGTAGTTCTCTTTTGGCCGCAACTTGAACGTCAGGTTAGAATAAAGGGAATAGCTGAAAAAATTAGTGAAACTGAATCGACCGACTATTTTAAATCGCGTCCAATTGATAGCCAATTGGGAGCCTGGGCGTCGCCGCAAAGTCAGATTATTGAGAGTCGGGAGGTTTTAGATCAGAATTACCAGCTTTATCAGGAATATTTCAAAAGCCGTGAAATAGAAAAACCACCTCATTGGGGTGGCTTTCTGATTCGTCCTGAATATTTTGAATTTTGGCAGGGCCGATCAAACCGGTTGCACGACCGATTCGAATTTAGTTTATCGGATAACCAGTGGATTATTAACCGTTTAGCACCTTGAATTTTCATCAGGCATGTACTTCTGAATGTTGATGTTTGAATTTGCTCAGGAATCCATCGAGCGTCCAGAGCACCAAAGCAGCAATCAGAATCAGGTAAGCAATCGTCGGGATTGATGTAAACAAGCCAGTTCCGGTTTTAAGCACCGACGAGGCTTCCTTGCTGTTAAATGCGTCCAGCTTACCAAACAAAGTTCCCCAGAAACCGGTACTTTCACCTGCCGATGCGCCTTGTCCAGAAACGGTAATATAGACCATCAGCGCAGCAAAAGCCACAATCAGGATGATCCAGGTTCGTTTGCTGATTACCGGCTGGTAGTTGGCCAGTAAAGGTTTGCGCTGAACAGCAGCTTCAGCATAAACACGGCTCATCACCCTAAAGGTAAAATCTGCTGAAGGAGATTCCATCTTCATCCCTCTCATCAGCTCTCCAAATTGTTTATCCTGCTTATTCATATCTTTAATTTTAATGTTTCATTTTTAAGTTCAAAGTGCCTAAAGTGAGCTAAAGTTCGGAGTTGAAAAAAAGCTGAGTGATTGTTGAATTGTTAACTTCAACCATTTAGCCATATAACCATTCAACCGTTTAATTTCATCTTCGAATTTCCACATTTTCAACTTCTCAAATCACAACAACGAATATACTTCCTCTTTTAACATCTCGTGCAACAGCTCATACATCTTTTTTCGCGCCCGATGTATTTTTACTTTTATATTACTGACTGTCAATCCTGTTATCTGGCTTATCTCATCCATCGATTGATTCTCGTAATAATATAAGGTAACCAAAACCTGATCGTCCTCCGGCAGCTTTTCCAATGCCAGATTCAGGTATTTTTCCTGATCTTCCTTTCGGTTTTCCCTGTAATAATCGTGCATCCGCTGTTCATCCTGGTCTGAAACCTGGCGATCGTCGAGTGATTTAAATTCGATCCGTCGTTTTCTCAGTTCCGAGATACACGCATTATAAGTAATGCTATATAACCAGGTCGAAAATTTCGATTTACCTTCGTATGAATCAAGCTTTTGAAATGCCTTAATAAAGGTATCCTGCGCCATTTCTTCCGCTTCCTCTGGCTTTTTCATCAATTTTAAAGCCAATGTATATACCAGTTTCTGATACTTCTCTACTAAAAATGAAAACGCCTGCACGTTTCCTTTTTTAACAGCGTCAATGTAGTATAGATCATCGGTTTTATTCATCACAACACAATAGACGCAGTTTTTGAAAAGCGGTTACAATCATCAAGTAAAAATATTTGGAGATTTGAGAATGTTGAGATGAAAAGCGTGGGGCTTAGAGCATGGAGCATGGGGGCTTGGAAATAGTCACAGTGTTTGGTCACAGTCCTCAACCCAGAACCCGCTACGCCTATCGAACTCCGAACTTTAGCACACTTTAGGCACTTCGAACTTTTTTCGTTTTTTTTGTAACCGCCCGAAAATACCTGCGTCATACTGGCAAGTTCGAAAACAATTAAACATTAAAACCGAATATTATGCAAGTAGAAATTTTAGTTCCGTTAGCATTTTTTGCACTGGTTTTTGGGTCATGGTATTTATATGTAACAACCAGAAACAAAGAACGTTTGGCCTTAATCGAAAAAGGCGCTGATCCTAAATTATTTAAAACTAAAGATGCCGGTTCTGCATTCCGGACATTAAAACTTGGCCTGTTTTTCATCGGAATTGCGATTGGCATTATTGGCGGATATTTCCTGACTGAAGGCGGAATGGAAGAAGCACCAGCCTATTTCTCCATGATCTTCCTGTTTGGTGGTATAGCATTAGCTTCCTCATACTTTTTACAAAAAACGCAACCTGAAAACTAATATTCAGAAACGATCGCAAAAGCTGACTTTGGGGTAAATCCTGAAAGTCAGCTTTTTTGTTTTCTGCCGAAAAGATATTGAATCCCGAGCATTTAGACTTTCCCGTTTCCTTTCGCTTTTTTTGTATTTTTAGTGCAAATTTTAGCCCGATGACCAAAGAAAACATTCAGAAACGGATAGAAGAACTTCGCGCACAGCTCGACGAGCACAACCATAATTACTATGTACTTTCGCAACCAACCATCAGCGATTATGAGTTCGATGTGCTATTGAAAGAGCTTGAAAAACTGGAAGCAGAAAATCCTGAATTTTTTGATGCCAATTCACCCACACAACGCGTTGGAAGTGATTTGAATAAGGAATTTGAACAGGTTCGGCATCAGTATTCAATGCTTTCGCTCTCCAACTCGTATTCGGAAGAGGAATTGCGCGATTTTGACCAGAAAATCCGCAAGCTCACTGATCAGTCATTTGAATATGTTTGTGAACTGAAATACGACGGAACTTCCATCAGCCTTCGGTATAAAAACGGGATGCTCGACAAGGCCATTACCCGTGGCGACGGCACTTTTGGCGACGACGTGACAAATAATGTAAAAACCATCCGAAGCATTCCGCTTAAACTGAAAGGTTCAGGTTATCCTGAAGAATTTGAAATCCGAGGCGAAATTCTTTTGCCGTTTGCCGAATTCGACCGCATCAACCAGGAACGCGAAGAATTGGGCGAAGCACTGTTTGCCAATCCGCGAAACGCCGCTTCCGGAACGCTGAAATCGCAAAAATCGTCGGTGGTAGCTGATCGAAAACTGGATGCGTACTTTTATTATTTGCTCGGCGAAAACCTACCAAACGACGGACATTTCGAAAACTTGCAGGAAACCGCCAAATGGGGATTCAAGATTTCTCCTGACACCAAGAAATGCGCCAACATTGACGAAGTAATTACTTTCATCCGCAAATGGCACGACAAACGCTTTGATTTACCAGTGGCTACCGATGGAATCGTAATCAAAGTGAATTCACTTAAACTTCAGCAGTATTTAGGCTTTACAGCCAAATCGCCGCGCTGGGCAATCGCTTACAAATACAAAGCAGAGCAGGCCGCCACTACCCTTTTGTCGGTTTCGTACCAGGTGGGACGAACCGGAGCCGTCACGCCAGTGGCTAATCTCGAACCGGTTCTTTTGGCAGGAACAACAGTAAAACGAGCCTCATTGCACAATGCCGACATCATTAAAAGCCTCGATTTGCACCTGAATGATCTCGTTTTCGTTGAAAAAGGCGGCGAAATCATTCCCAAAATTGTGGGAACCGATCAGGCTTCGCGCCACCCGATGGCTTTGCCGGTTGACTTTATCAAAACTTGTCCTGAATGCGGAACTGCTTTAATCAGGAAAGAAGGCGAAGCAGCTCATTATTGCCCGAACGAAGATGGCTGTCCTCCTCAAATCAAGGGAAAAATGGAACATTTCATCAGTCGGAAAGCAATGAACATTGACGGCTTAGGCTCTGAAACCATTGATTTGCTGTACAGCGAAAACCTGATCCAGAACATTGCAGATTTGTACGAGCTGAAAAAAGAGCAAATCAGCCGACTAGAACGACTTGGCGATAAATCGGCCGATCGCATCCTGAAAAGCATCGAAGAATCGAAACAGATACCATTTGAGAAAGTGCTTTTTGCGCTTGGAATCCGCTATGTGGGGGAAACAGTGGCTAAAATTCTGGCAAACCGGCTCATCTGCATCGAAAACATTGAAAAAGCAAGTCTGGAAGAATTGACCGCAATCGATGAAATTGGCGGAAGAATTGCCGAAAGCGTGCAATTGTACTTTTCGAACCCTGAGAATGTAAAACTCGTTGAACGACTGAAAGAAAAAGGCCTGCAAATGCACCTGAACGAAGAAAGCCTGGCCAACCGTTCGGAAAAACTGAATGGCCTGTCAATCATCATTTCAGGAACTTTTGAGAAAAACTCGCGCGACGATCTGAAAAAGATGATTGAGCAAAACGGTGGCAAAAACGTTAGTTCTATATCGAAAAATACCAGCTATATGCTTGCCGGAAACAATATTGGTCCGAGTAAACTGGAGAAAGCTGAAAAGTTGAATATCCCGATTATTTCGGAAGACGACTTCCTGAAAATGATCGACTAAAGTTTCAGATTAATATTTTATTAAGCTTTATACTATCAATCTAAAACTTTCAGCATTTTTAAACATCGAAAAACAAACAAATTGTTATTTTTGCACTGAATTATGGGTTTAAAATCGAAGCTTGCCAATCGGATACTGAATTCAAAATTGGATTTGGTGGTCAGGGAGAAAAAAGTGGTTAACCTTGATTTGGCCAAGTCTGTTGGAATCCTCTGGGAAACCAGTCAGCAAGAGGCTTTTATCAAAGTTAAAAACGAGCTGTATCTGGCAGGAATTCAGGCAACCGGGCTTTGTTATTTTCCAACAAAAAAGGCGGTGATTCCGGAAGAAATCACTGGATTTTCGAGGAAGCAGACAAGCTGGTGGCTCGAAATTCCAAAGACAAAGCTGGTTGAGGACTTTATTCACCAAAAACTTGACATTTTGATTGATTTATCCGGGCAGAAGACGTTTCCGTTGATTTACGCAACAGCCCTGTCGGAAGCCACATTTAAAGTGGGTTATGCCGGTAATTCAACCAATTATTTCGACCTGAATATCGAATTTCAGGAAGAACCGCAGCCGGCACAACTGGCTGAGCAAATTTTGTATTATTTGAAAAGGATTAATAAAACGACGATAGAATGACACACCTGTTTAAAGGCGCCGGAGTTGCACTGATAACTCCATTTAACGAAGATTTGAGTGTTGACTACAATTCGCTGGAAAAACTGATTGAAGATCAGATTGCAGGCGGAATTGATTATCTGGTAGTTCTGGGAACCACCGGCGAAACTCCTGCGCTTTCGGATGATGAAAAAAAGGAAATCGTACGTTTTGTGATTGAGAAAAATGCCGGCCGCCTGAAGATTATGGTTGGTTTGGGCAGCAATAATACCCTTGGACTGGTTGAATCGATCAAAAAGACCAACTTTGAAGGAATTGACGGAATCCTTTCAGTTACACCTTATTACAACAAACCTACGCAGGAAGGTCTTTTTCAGCATTTTAAAGCGGTGGTCGAAGCCTGTCCGGTACCTGTTGTTCTGTACAATGTTCCGGGACGTACCGGAGTTAATATGGATGCCGAAACAACACTGCGGATTGCCCGGCTCTCTGAAAAAGTGATTGGAATTAAAGAAGCCTGCGGCGATTTAAGCCAGTTTGCCAAAATCGTAAATGGCGCCCCTGATTATTTTAAAGTAATTTCGGGCGACGATGGACTGACTTTACCTGCAATCGCTACCGGATCAATTGGTGTTATTTCGGTTATCGCCAATGCGTTGCCTGAAGGACTAGCTCAATTAACACATGCCTCATTGGAAGGAAATATGCCACTCGCCGGAGAATTGCACCTTAAAATGGCCGAAATGATCAAGCTTATATTCAAAGAAGGAAGTCCGGGCGGAGTAAAAGCATTAATGGAGTTGCAGGGCAAAACGAAAAACCAGGTTCGCTTGCCGCTGGTGCCGGTTTCAGCAAGCACCTATTCCCTGATTGAAAAAGAGTTCAGACAAATCGGGTAAACGCCGGATTAAAATAGAATTGTGTTAAGTTTGTTGTACTGAGATTGAATCGGCTCTTTCTGATTCGTTTTTCTGACCTGACAAACCACTTAATTCTATGAACCAATGAGCGTTTTAACTACCTCACTGCTTGTACTTACCAGCATATTAGCAATTATATTTCTGACATCCAGGATAAAGCTGAATGCGTTTATTTCACTTTTCCTGGTTTCGCTTTTTCTGGCCCTGACAGCCATTCCGAATGCCGACATTCTAAAAATCCTGAAAGACGGTTTCGGCTCAACGATGGGCTCTATCGGTTTCCTAATCATATTTGGAGCTGTGATTGCCATTGTTTTGGAAAAAAGTGGTGGAGCACTGAGTATTGCCACTTACCTGCTTTCAAAAACAGGAGAAAAAAAAGCTCCGGTAGCTCTAGGGATAACCGGCTTCCTCGCAGGTCTGCCCATTTTTTGTGATTCGGGATACATTATTCTCAGCGGTCTGGCCAAATCGTTCAGCGCCAAAACCAGAATTGCCATGCCATACATTGCCATTGTTTTGGCTTGCTCGCTGTACTCGGTACATTGCCTGGTACCCACACATCCCGGCGCACTGGCAGCTTCAGGAATAATGAATGTGAATATTGGCAATTTCATTCTTTTAGGAATCATTTTTGCTATCCCCGGTGCCCTGGCTGCCTTTCTGTGGACACATATAATGACCAGAAACAAAGGATATCAACCTGCTCATGTTGATTTTGAAAATGATCACACCGAAGTACAATTACCATCTCCTTTTTTATCGCTTCTACCTGTCGTTATACCGTTGTTACTGATTACCCTTGCTTCATCGTTTGCTGTTTTGGGCTGGAAGGATCAGAACTATTTCTTCAAAATAATTCTTTTTATCGGGCAGCCTGTTTTTGCGCTTTTCGTGGGAATGCTTTTATCTTTCCTGTTGCTGAAGGATATTGGTCAGAAAAAACTAAATGGCATTTTTGAAACGGCTATCGAAAAAGCTGGTCCCATCCTGATTGTTACAGCTGCCGGCGGCATGTTTGGTTCGGTAATTAAGGAAACCGGAATTGGAGCCGAAGCAGGCAATTTTCTCAGCAAAACAGGCTTGGGACTTGCAGTTCCTTTCCTGATTGCCTTCCTGATGAAAACTGCCCAGGGATCATCAACCGTTGCGATTATTACAACTGCATCGTTTATTGCACCAATGCTCACTATGCTTGGACTGGATTCTGAAACCGGAAAGTTATTTGCAACACTGGCAATGGGCGCCGGATCGATGATGATTTCGCATGCAAACGATTCGTATTTCTGGGTGATCACTAAATTCTCGGATATTGAAACGGATGTAACCTTAAAAATCTATTCGACGGCGACAATCATAATGGGCCTTACCGTTTTTGCCTGTATCTGGACGACCGCATTGTTTGTTTTGTAAGCTGTTCTCAACATTTACAATCTTCACACTGAAAATACTCGTACTGAAACGTAGTATGACTGATGCCAAAACGACTGTTTAGCAGCTGTTTCGCATTTTCGGTAATGTGATGGGTTTCCGAAACCGGATGGTTCGTGGCCAGTACCAGGTGTGCCTCAAAATATACTTTATCATCATCGAGCTGCCAAAGATGGATATGATGCACACTTTTTATTTCCGGAATCTCCTGCAGAACAGAAACTATTGCCTTTTGGTCGATTGCTGCAGGCGCAAACTGCATAAGGATTCCGACACTTTCCTTCAGAATTTTAAAGGTGTGAATGAAAATATAAACGCTGATCAACACGGTTACCAACGGGTCGATCCAGTAAATCTGAAACAGCCAGATGCAAACGGCACCAATAATTACAGCCACCGATGTCATAGCATCGCCAATCAGGTGCAAATAAGCCGCCCTGATGTTCAGGTTTTCCTCTTTGTTGTCGTGAAGAATTAGCACCGACAATCCATTGGCAAAAACACCTAAAATACCCAGACCAAGCATCCAGACATAGTCAACTTCCTGAGGATTCAGGAATCGTTTCCCGGCTTCAACCATCAAATACACCGATATGGCAATCAAAGAAATAGCATTGATAAAAGCTGCCAGAATCTCTGCTCTTTTGTATCCGAAAGTCGATTTTGCGGTTTGCGGCCGAAGTCCTATCCGGTGCGCCAGATAAGCCAGAATAACCGAAATTACATCGCTCAGATTGTGCAGTGCATCAGAAATGAGTGCTAAACTTCCGGAAATAATTCCACCTGTGAACTGGCCAATGGTAATTACCCCGTTCAGGATAACGGTTAGTACCAGATTTCGGCCTGTATGTTCGTGATTATGCGACATCCGTTTTGTATATTTCAGACATTTAAGTAAAGTTATTTTTCAGACTCGTGCAACATTCCTTCAATCGTAGTCGTCATTCAAACAGAAAACAATTCAAATAGTTGGAAACGCAGTACCAAAATATTCATCATGATGTAATTGAAAGGTGTAGAAAAGGCGACACCACCGCACAATTTGAGCTGTACAAATTGTATTACAAGCCTATGTACAACGTTTGTCTGCGCCTGGTTGGCAATGCAGTTGAAGCTGAAGATGTAATGCAGGAGGCCTTTCTGAAAGCGTTTACAAAGATTGACACCTATGAAGGGAAAGTAAGTTTTGGCGCCTGGCTGAAGAGAATTGTGATTAACCGTTCATTGGATCAACTGAAAAAGCGAAAAGTGAAGTTTGAAGAACTGAATGAAAAAATTCCTGACGAAGAACCTGCAGGACTCGACATTTCAGAAATTCAGATGGAACAGCTTAAAAAAGCCATTCAGCAGCTTCCCGATGGTTACCGCGTAGTTTTAAGCCTTTATTTGCTCGAAGGCTACGACCACGAAGAAATTGCACAGATTCTTGGGATAACGAACGTGGCATCGCGAACCCAATTTCTTAGAGCCAAACTTAAGCTTCGGCAGATGTTGCACAAAGAAGAATTGTTTCAATACAATTAGAAGATTTGAAAATTTGAAGATCTGAAAATGAAGTGGAGAGCATAGAGCAATGAGTTCAGGAGTTTCAAACCTGCAACTCGGAACCCGTAACTTGAAACTTAAAAATTAAAAGTCATGAATGACGAACTGGAAAGATTAATCTTAAATAACCGAAACTCTTTCGAAGAGGACGAACCGCTTGAAGGGCATTTCGAACGATTTGAAGCACGACTTCAGAAAGCATCGAAGCCAACACGAAAGCTCAATTTTCAACCGGCGCTCAAAATTGCCGCAATTGTGGTTTTTGCACTGCTGGCGGTCAACCAGGCCCGGCTGTGGTTCGCTCCTGATAAGAAAGAAACTCTCTCACTGGGCTCAATTTCACCACAATACAGCGAAGTTGAATTCTACTACACCAATGCGATTCAAACAGGAATGAAACAACTGGATACGCTCGAAAAAGAAGGGCTGATCAGCGAATCGGAACAACAAATGATGCTGAAGGAACAAAAGGAATTTGACCAGATGTACCAAAAGTTGCTCGAAGACCTGAAAGCCAATCCTGATGACGAACGGGTGATCAACGCCATGCTCGAGTATTACCAGTCGAGAATGAATGTACTAACATTGGTTATCAACAAATTAAAAGAGGTCAAACAACATAAACGTTCAAAAAATGAAATCAAAATTTAACCTTACCGTTGCACTGCTGCTTTTCACAACCCTAATGGTTAGTGCTGCAGGAGCCGAATACTCCAAACAATACCGGAAAGGATGGCCCAAAAGCGGAATATCAGGGGTACAAATCACCAATAAGTTTGGAGAAGTAAAAGTGAATGACATGGGTGGCGATTCAATCACCATTAAAGTGATAATTAAAATCGACAATGCTTCGGAAAACAAAGCCAGAGAACTGATGGAAAAAATTCACATCAGTCTGCAAAAAAATGGCAACGTAGTAACGGGCGAAACCCAGATTGAAGAAGGATTTAAAGGCAACAACTCATTTTCAATCGATTATCTGGTAAATACACCCAAAGACAAAGACCTGACCATAACAAACAAATACGGAAATGTAGTTGTAAATGAACTAAATGCCCGTGGAACTTTTGATGTTGCTTATGGGTCGATGACTGCCGGAAAAATGAAATCGCCATCCGGAAGTCCGGTAAAAATCGTTCTCAGCTATGGAAAAGCAACATTGGAAACAATTAACGAAGCCAATATTGAAATCAAATATTCGAAGCTGTATGCTGATGAAATTGGCCAGATTGTACTCGATTCGAAATATTCAACCCTGAATTTGGGCAAATCGGAGAATCTCACGCTGAATTCGAAGTACGACGGCATTAACATCGATGAAATTGGTCAGCTGAAATCTATCTCTAAATACACCAATTACAAAATCGGGACATTAACCGGCAGCCTCGATCTCGATACAGGCTACGGATCGGTTAAAATTGACAAAGTAGGGCCCAAATTCGATAAAATACAGATTACCAGCAGCTACGGAGGTATAAAAATTGGGCTGAACGAACTGAATTATAAGATAAAAGCCGACTGTAGCTATTGCAATGTCGATTATCCGACGGAGCGCTACAAGGGAAATAAAATACGCGACAACCAGAAATTTTCGCTCGAAGGCAATGTGGGCAGCGGTGGCGGAACTGTTATTATTGACAGCCGGTATGGCGAAATTAAGTTGATTGAGGAATAGAGCAGAATATACAAAGTGAAACATAAAACCACGATCAGGTTGCCTGATCGTGGTTTTTATTTTATATTTAGAATAAAAATTCGCTTGTGGAAACAGTCCTTCAATTAGTCGCTTTTAACATTCCATACCCGGCCGATTATGGTGGTGTAATTGATATTTTCTACAAAATAAAAGCCTTGTCCGAATGCGGCGTTTCCATTTATCTTCACTGTTTCGAATACAACCGACCTCAGACAAAAGAACTTGAAAAGTATTGTGCGAAGGTATTTTATTATCCACGGAAAAGCGGAATTCGCTATCAGCTTTCGGTTAAACCATACATTGTAGTTACTCGAAATAACAATCAATTAATAAGTAACTTATCATCAAATAAAGCACCTATACTTTTTGAAGGATTACACACCTGCTTCTTTCTAAATCATGAATCACTGAAAGAACACACGAGGCTGGTCAGAACCCACAATATTGAACACGAATACTATCTGAATCTGAGCAAAGTTGAGCCTAATATTTTCAAAAAACTGTTTTTCAGGATAGAAGCCTGCAAGCTGAAACGTTATGAAAAAGTACTTAAAAATGCATCTCAGCTACTGGCAATTTCGCCCAACGACAACCTGTATTTCGATCGAAAATTTGGAACATCTAATTTCATTCCGGCCTTTCATCCGTTCAGCGAAATCACCTCAAAAACAGGAAAAGGCGAGTATATCTTATTCCATGGAAATCTTTCGGTTGCCGAAAATATTCAGGCCGTAAATTACCTGGCTCAGCATGTATTTCCAGAGATAAAGCAGAAAGTGATTGTTGTCGGGAAGGACCCTTCGACAAATCTGAGTAAAAAATTACTGTCCTGCCCCAATGTTCAGCTTGTCACGAATCCGGAAAGTGACCAAATGCATGATTTAATCACTAATGCTCACATTTGTTTGCTACCAACTTTCCAGGATACCGGATTGAAACTAAAACTGCTGGCATCGCTGTTTTCGGGCCGGTTTTGTGTTGCCAATGCGCCCATGATACACAAAACAGGACTGGAACACCTGTGCCATTTGGCCGACACGCCCAATGAAATGATTTTGAAAATAAATCAGTTATTCGGGCAGGATTTTACGATTGAAGAGATAGAAAAACGAAAATTGATTCTGGAAGATGCCTTTTCGAACCAACACAATGCATTAAAGATTCTGCAGATTATCAAAAAATCCTAGCGTTTTTTAGCGGCTCTTTTCTTTAATACGCCCCTGTTTACCGGAGTTTCTTTTCGCGGTTTGCGCACACCCGGTCCACCAAGATTGACTTTCTTATTCTTTTCCTTTTTCTCGTGGTAAGCGCCCTGCAATTCAGATAGTTTTGGGGCTTTTCCAAGATAATCTTTATCAAACAAAACCGGCTTTTCTTCTTCAGTAAATACATTTGAAATCGCCAAATCAGCCGGAAGTGGTTTTTCTTCAAGATATCGGTTGATAAAGCGCTCGATTTCCGAAAGTAATTTCATTTCGGGTTCGTTCGCAAAAGTAATGGCAATACCGGTCTTTTCGGCCCGACCGGTGCGTCCAATGCGGTGAATGTAGTCCTCGGCTTCTTCGGGCACATTAAAATTTATCACATGCGAAATATCCGGAATATCCAATCCTCGCGAAGCCACATCGGTAGAGATTAATATTCTGTAGATCCCGCTTTTGAAGCGTTCAAGAGCATTAATACGGTAATTTTGTGACTTGTTTGAATGCAGAACTCCAATCTGATCAGGGAATTTAGGATCAAGAAGTTCGAAAACCCTGTCGGCCACCTGCTTGCTATCGACAAAAACCAGCACACGAACAAATTCATCGACCTGGATGAGCAGTTTTTCAAGCAGATTTACCTTGGTATAAAAATTAGGCACCGAATAAAAATATTGCCCGATTTGCTCAAGCGGTGTGCCCCTGTTTTCAATTTCAACCGTAATGGGTTCGTAAAAGTAACTGTCAATCAAAGCGGCAACTTCGTCGGTTAATGTAGCCGAAAACATCAGGTTCTGTCGGCGCTGAGGCAAACTGTCCAGAAAATTCATCAGCTGCGGACGAAACCCAAGGTTCAGCATTTCATCCACCTCATCAATCACCAGTTTCTGAATCGATTTTACCCGCAAAACTCCGGTATAAACCAGATCAACCAGGCGGCCGGGAGTCGCCACCAGAATGTCCATTCCGTTGTAAACCACCTGCTTCTGTGTATTGATATTGGTTCCGCCATAAACTCCTGTAACCCTCACATTCATGTATTTGGCCAGTTTTTCAACCTCGCCTACAACCTGCAAAACAAGCTCGCGGGTAGGAACCACAATCAAAATCCGGGGATGTTTCTGGTCTGAATATTTCAGCTGGCGCAGAATCGGAAGTAAGTAAGCGAATGTTTTACCGGTTCCGGTTTGGGCAATGCCAACCACATCGCGCCCCGACATAACCAAAGGATACACCTTTTCCTGAACCGGTGTTGGATTTTCAAACCCAAGATCAATCAAGGCATTCAGCAGCGGAGTATTTAAATTTAATTCCTGAAAAGTCACAGTTTATTGTTTTAATTCGCTGCAAAGATAAGCTTTAAAAGCAAGCAGTCGCAGTGTTCAGTTTACAGAAACAAAACTCTACTGAACACTGCGACTGATCACTAGATACTATTCTTTCTTATCTTCTTCCCGAATCTGAACACGGCGGATTTTTCCGCTGATGGTTTTTGGTAACTCGCTGACAAACTCTACGATACGAGGATATTTGTACGGAGCTGTCACCCGTTTTACGTGCTCCTGAAGTTCTTTGGCCAGTTCGTCGCTTGCGGTATAATTTTTCGAAAGGATAATTGTTGCCTTCACCACCTGACCACGATCGGGATCAGGAACAGCAGTAATTGCACATTCAAGCACTGCCGGATGTTCCATCAGGGCACTTTCCACTTCGAACGGGCCAATGCGGTAACCCGAGCTTTTGATCACATCGTCGGCACGACCTACAAACCAATAGTAACCATCTTCATCGCGCCAGGCCATGTCGCCGGTGTAGTAAACATCATCGTGCCAAACTTTTTGGGTCAGGCTGGCATCGCGGTAATAGCCATTAAACATTCCTACCGGTGTATTCTGGTCGGTATAAATCACAATCTGGCCCTCCTCGCCTATTTCGCACGAATTGCCATCTTCATCAACCAAATCGATGCGATAGCCCGGCGAAGGTTTTCCCATCGACCCGGGTTTCGGTTCCATCCACGAATAGGTAGCCAACGAAACAGTCATTTCTGTTTGCCCATAACCTTCCATCAGGCGAATCCCGGTGGCATCCAGAAACTGCTTATAAACCTCCGGATTTAAAGGTTCGCCGGCCACCACACAATATTTCAGGGCGCTTAAATCAAATTTCGAAAGGTCTTCCTTGATCAGGAAACGATAAATTGTAGGCGGAGCGCAGAAGGTAGTAACTTTGTATTTTACAATCACATCCATCAAGTTCTTTGGTATGAACTTATCGAAGTCAAAAGTCATCACAGCACTTCCCGAAAGCCACTGTCCGTACAATTTTCCCCAGGCCGACTTAGCCCAGCCGGTGTCGGCCACGGTAAAATGCAAACCGTTATCCTGAACATTTTGCCAGTATTTGGCTGTTAGAATATGCCCCAGCGGATAGATATAATTGTGATTCACCATTTTAGGCATACCTGTAGTACCCGAAGTGAAGTACAAAAGCATAATATCTTCATTCTTTGTCACCTGATCGCCAGTCGGCCTGATAAATTCTTCGGAACTAATTTCCATTCCGGTATTGAAGTTCAGCCAACCTTCACGATCTTCGCCAATTAATGCCTTTACCTTGAACGTTGGCGATTTAGGCTCTGCCTCTTCAACATGCTGAATAACTTCGGTTTCCGGAACACAAACAATCATTTTTATATCGGCGGCATTGCTGCGGTACACAATGTCTTTGGTACTCAGTAAATGCGTTGCCGGAATGGTAATTGCCCCAATTTTATTGAGGGCCAATGTGCAGAACCAGAATTCGAAGCGTCGTTTCAAAATCAGCATCACAGGATCGCCCTTGCTAATTCCTGCCGACCGGAAGAAATTTGCAGCTTTGTCGCTGTACTTTTTCATGTCGGCAAACGTAAAAATACGTTCATCACCCAAATCGTTGCACCAAACCATGGCCACTTTTTCAGGAGATTTCCGGGCTATATCATCAACAACATCGAAGGCAAAATTGAAATTTTCAGGAACCTGAACTTTATAATTGTCAGCAAAATCCTGGTATGAAGTGAATTCTGTTTGCGAAAGAAATTTATCGAGTACCATATTTGTAATTTCAGAATTTTTATAAAGTTTAACTTTAGACGATTAAGGCTAAAAATCTGGATGACTGATTATTTAATGCTTTCATGGCATGTTGATATCCTGAATCAAAATAAATCGAATCGCCCGTATTCAGAATAATCTCATGCCCATCAACAACGATCATCAAAGTGCCTTCGAGCACATAGTTAAACTCCTGACCCGGATGATTATTCGACTCAAGCGGAGCATCCGGATCAACAGTCACAATAAAAGGCTCAGCTTTTTTATGGATAAAATTGGAGGCCAGACTCTCGTATTTGTATTGTTTTCGGCGGTCAACATTCAGTCCCTTATCTTTACGGGTAACCGAATAAACGTGCAGTTTAGGCTCGGCGCCACGGAGTAAGGCCGAAAGCTCAAGGTTAAAACGATGTGCTACTTTATACAGGAAACCAATCGGGATATCTGTTTTACCGTTTTCATATTCCAACAGTACTTCTTTATCGGTATTGAGCTCATTTGCAAAACTTTCAGCCGATATTCCGGCAATCTCGCGCAATTCTTTTATCCGCGCAGCAATTAGTTGAATTTGTTCGTTCATTGCGTTGATTTTTTTGTTTTCAATATACTGATTTTATTCTTTGTTGAATATTTTGATTTTGTTTTTATAAAAAACTAATAATAAATAGCTTACAACATAAAACATGTTTACTTCTCAGAAAGAAGCAACCTAATCGCTTCTGTTTTGTTATCCTTAATCAACATTTGTTTACGATTTACAAGTAAAAAGACCATGGATTTTACAATTAACCAATACAAATTCGGACAAAGACCTCCGGTTACCCTGCCGTCGCCCAGATTTTTTGAACTGCTAAAGGAAGAAGGAATGAGGCAGCTGGTAAGCGATCATTACGATTTACTGAGTAAGAGCGAAATCAGTCATCTTTTCCCACGGATTGACGAACAGCTGGACAAATCCAAGCAACGTTCTTCCGACTTTTTCATCCAGATATGCGGAGGTCATCCGTACTACAACGAAAATCGCGGAAAGCCCATGATGGCAAGACGGCATTCTCCGTTTACAATAACTCCGGAAGCACGTATTGTTTGGCTTAAGTGTTATGAGCAGGTATTGTCGAAATTGGATATTCCGGAAGATATAGTTCAATCGTTCTGGAATTACCTGAATGTTTTTTCTTTCTGGATGATTAATTCGGAAAGCAAATCTGACTAAAGCAACAAGTTGACAGATAATCATTCGGGCCACTTGCAATAACTTTATTCCAAGCAACAAATAGAGATACCTGCTTCATAAACATATTTTTTCTCTCTTTATTAATTATTACTTTTTAAGCTGAAAAGATGTAACAATTAAAGAGGTGATATGGAAAAGGACAGCAATCATGTTTGTGAAACAGAAATTTTTTTCGGCAGCAAGCAATTGTATCTGAATCTGTTTGAAAATGCGGGCGAAGCGATTTTTTTTCTTTCCGGCCCAAAGGTTGTTGATTGCAATATTTCAGCCCGGAAGCTGTTCGGATTCAGCAATAAATCAGATATTTTAGGATGCAATTTGTTTGATTTCAGTCCTGATTGGCAGAATAGCGGAGAAAAATCAGCTCAAAAAATAAAGGAGATTCTCAACTCTCCCACTTCCCGGTTTAACTGGCAATTCAGCACAACACGCAACACGATATTTGTGGCTCAGGTTTCAGGTAATTCGTTTATCCACCAGAATTGCAACTACCTGCAATTAACAGTGCATGCGTTACCACCGCTTGAAAACCCTGAAAAAAAAGCCGGACTCACTGAAAATATCCTGAATACCATCATCGAAACCATTCCTCAGCCCTTATACATAAAAGATGACCAGTTTCGCTACATCAATTGCAACCAGGCATTCTGCGATTATTTTGGAAAGATCAGAAGTGAAATTATTGGGGCAACAGCCTTCGATATTATTGATGAGGAAAGAGCAAAAAGACATCAAACCAACGATATTGAGCTTCTGAAATCAGGAATTTCACAAAAATATGAATCAAAACTTCCGGCGAATGACCAAAAAGATCATGATGTTGTTTTTCACAAGAGCATTGTTATTGACGAACAGGGAAACAAGCTGGGAATTGTTGGGATAATTGAAGACATTACCGAGAACAAGAAAAATAAGGCTGAACTAATTGAAAATGAACAGAAGTACAAAAATATCTTTGAAAATGTTCAGGATGTTTTTTATCGAACCGATTTAAACGGAATACTGACAGAAATCAGCCCATCCATTGAACGTTATACCCGATACGTTCATTCCGATATTATTGGCCAGCCAATCGATACGTTTTATGTTGATCCGAATGTCAGAAAACTATTTTTAGAGGAAATTCGGGAAAAAGGAGAAGTTCAGGATTATGAGATTTTACTGAAAGGACTAGGCGATCAGCAGGTTTGGTCGTCGGTAAATGCACATTTCACCTACGACGAGAATGGAAATATTACAGGCGTTGAAGGTACCATTCGGGACTTAACCGAGCGCAAGCAAACCGAAGAAAAGTTAAAGCAGTCGCTCTCGCTGCTGCAAGCCACACTCGATGCAACAACCAACGGAATACTTGTGGTTGATCTTTCAGGAAGAATTACCAGCTACAATAAGCAGTTCAAGCAAATGTTCGGGCATTCCGACGAGGTTCTTGAATCAAGAAAGGATTCTGCCGCTATCGAATGGGTACTCAATCAACTAAAAGATCCGGAGCAGTTTGTCTCCAAAATACAATACCTCTATGACAATCCGGAATCGACAAGTCTTGATACAATCGAACTAAAAGACGGCCGTATTTTGGAAAGATTCTCCGGACCGCAACTTCTTGATGGAAAACCTATTGGACGCGTATGGAGTTTTATGGACTTCACCGAAAGGAAGAATGCTGAACAGCAACTTCTGCTTATGGCGCATACTATTAAAAGTATCAACGAATCAATAAGCATTACAGACATCAATGACAAGATCTTATTTGTAAATGATGCATTCCTAAAAACGTATGGTTACACAGACTCTGGTGAGCTGATTGGACAAGACATCTCGATTGTTCGCTCTCCGGAAAATGATCAGGAAATCATAGAGAAAATTCTGGGTTCAACCATCGAGAATGGATGGCAGGGTGAAATAATAAACCAACGAAAAGATGGCAGTATTTTCCCGATATCGCTGTCAACTACTGTTGTTCAAAATGAAAAGGGAGAAATTCTCGGGATGGTTGGTGTAGCCATCGACATCACCGAGCGGAAGCAGGTTGAACAGGAACTTCAGGCTAAAGAAGCACATTTGAGTACCTTAATTCAGACTATCCCCGACCTCATTTGGGTGAAAGACACGAATGGTGTCTATCTCACCTGCAACAAAATGTTCGAGAATTTCTTTGGAGCGGAAGCTTCTGAAATTATTGGCAAGACAGATTACGACTTTGTTAACAAGGAACTTGCCGATTTTTTCCGAAGCCATGACCAAAATGCAATCAAAGTCGGAAAACCTTCGAGCAACGAGGAATGGGTGACCTTTGCCAACGACGGACATAGAGTGTTGCTGGAAACGATCAAAACTCCAATGTTTGATCAAAACGGTGCAATTACAGGAGTTCTGGGAATTGGGCGCGATATTACCGGACGGAAAATTGCCGAAGAAAAGCTGCGCGAAAGTGAAGAAAAATACCGAAACCTGATTGAAACAATGCCCGACGGTGTTTACCGGAGCTCTCCTGAAGGTAAATTTATAGAGGTAAATGCAGCCATGGCAAAAATGCTTGGCTACGAAAGCAAAGAAGATTTAATGGCTATCAACATAAAATCCGACTTGTATTTTAAACCTGAAGATCGGGAAAGTTTAATATTGGAACTGGATTCTGAAAATCTGGATGTTTATCCGCTGAAAAAGAAAGATGGAACTGCTGTCTGGATTGAAGATCACGGATGGTACGTTAAAGATGAGAACGGAAAAATCATTTTCCACGAAGGCGTCTCGCGTGACATAACTGACCGCCGAATGGCCGAAGTGCAGCTAAAAAAATATTCGGAAGAACTGAAGGAATTGAATGCGACCAAAGACAAATACTTCTCGATTATTGCCCACGATCTGAAAAACCCGTTCAATAGCATCATGGGACTTAGCGACATCATTAAAAATGAAGCCAAATACCTCGATATCGCTACAATCGAGCAATATGCAAGCATAATAAATACAACATCAAAAAATACATTCAGACTACTTGAGAACCTTCTCGACTGGGCACGGGTGCAGCAGTCAAAGATGCCATTTCAGCCAATTTCACTCATCCTGAAAAATGTTGCCAGCGATGTTATTGAGTTAATGGTTGAAAAGGCAAACAGCAAAATGATTGCTATTATCAACTACATTCCTGACAACATGATTATTGTAGCCGACAAAAATATGCTCGAAACGATATTCAGGAACCTGGTGTCGAATGCTCTGAAGTTTACCCCGGTAAACGGCAAAATAGAAATAATGGCAACACTCCATGTAAACAGGTACGAAATATCGGTGAAAGACACCGGTGTTGGTATTAAGAATGAGGATATAGGTAAAATTTTTGAGATTGGCTCAGGCTTTTCAACCCGCGGAACCGAAAACGAAAAAGGCACCGGGCTCGGATTGTTGCTCTGCAAAGAATTTGTTGAAAAGCACCACGGGAAAATATGGGTCGAAAGCGAAGAAGGCAAAGGAAGTACATTTACTTTTTCAATAATCCAGAACGAATTTTCAACTAAATAGCTTTGCGATGAAAGAACTTCAGGAAAAAATCTCGACAGTTTCATTTTGGTTGGTACTTGGCATTGGAGTTATCGCGCTTTCCGGATGGTTCATAAAAGAATTATCGCTGGCCGGCATGGGTAAAAATTCTATTCCAATGGCTCCTGTAACCATTATCTGCTTTATCCTCATCAGCTTTGCAGGGCTCAAAATGAAGCAAAACCAGATTAATCCTAAGTTCCTGAAAGCTATTTTTTCGTTTGTATTCCTGATTTCCCTAATCATACTCTGCGATGCATTAAATGGATATCCTATTAATCTCGAGCATAATATTCTGGGAAATTCGTCTGAATCACCGTACAACATTCCGATTGGACGTATGTCGCCAATAACCAGTGTATTGTTTCTGCTTGGTTCAACCTCCATGTTATTTGTTTCGGCCAAAACTATTTTTAAAAGGATCTTTATTATTCTATCAATTGTAGGGTTGCTTGCAGCCTTTATTTTCGACCTTGGATATTTGTATGGCACCCCGCTGTTATACAAAAATGGTATTATTCCACCTGCCTGGAATACTTCGCTGGCTTTCACGTTCCTGTTTACCGGCATCCTGATAGGTTTTGGAATGAATGAAAAGCCACTGAATTTTTTCCTCGGAAAATCGGTGAGGGCAAGACTGATGAGAAACTTTTTACCATCGACTCTGCTCATCATTATTTTTACAGGCTGGATCGACTCCATTTTTATCAAGATTTTTAATGATCAGGTTTTAGTTTCGGCACTTGTTACCTTTTGTTCGCTACTGATATTAAGTTTCATTATCCTGAAACTTTCAGGAAATATTGGCAGCGATATTGACGAAATATTTGCCCTTCGAAAAAATACTGAAGAAATTTTGCGCGAAAGTGAGTTGCATTTCCGCACCCTTGCCGACTCGGGCCAGGCCTTGATCTGGACTTCGGGATTGGATAAAAAGTGCAACTATTTTAATAGTCCGTGGCTCGATTTCACCGGAAGAACCCTCGAACAGGAAATTGGCGATGGCTGGGTTGAGGGAGTGCATCCCGATGATCTGGAATTTTGCGTTCAAACTTATGTTGATGCGTTTGAACGCCAGGAACGTTTTTCAATGGATTATCGGCTGCGGTACAAAGATGGAAGCTATCGGTGGATTCAGGACAACGGGACGCCACGGTTTAACATCAAAGGCGAGTTTATTGGTTACATTGGTCATTGTCTGGATATTACCGAGCGAAAAAAGGCCGAAGAAGATCTCTTTAAAAGTGAAGAACGCTACCGCCTGATTTCGAGTGTTGCTACCGATTATACTTTTTCGACGATGGTAATGCCCGACGGTTCGTTGAATCTGGATTGGGTAGCGGGTGCCTTCGAATCAATCTCCGGGTATTCAGTGAGCGAATTCAAAGCCCGGGGCGGATGGCGCTCAACGGTACATCCCGACGATTTATATATTGACGATTTGGATATTGCTCAATTAAAAAGCAACCGAAATACTGAGAGTCAGCTCCGAAGCATAAACAAAAACGGTGAAACCGTTTGGGTTCAGGTATTTGCCCATCCGGTTTGGGATTACGAGAAGAATTGTTTAGCCGGAATATATGGTGCTGTTAAGAATATTACCGACAAGAAAAGTGCCGACGAAAAACTCATTAATTCGGAACTCCGTTTCCGCGAGTTGCTCGAAAAAGTGAACCTGATAGCCATTATTATTGACGAATATGGAAATGTTACTTTCTGCAATGAACATCTTCTGAAATTAACCGGATACCAGCGCGATGAGTTGATCGGGAAAAACTGGTTTAACCTGATGATTCCAGGCGAAAATACGGAGGTAAAAGATGTTTTTAGCAAAGGGCTGGAAACCGCACAGGTGGCTCCTCGTTTCGAAAACCCGATTATAACCAAAACCGGCAAAAAACTGGACATTGCTTGGAGCAATGTTGTGCAGAAAAAACATGATGGCGCATTTTCGGGAGTTGCCAGTATTGGTGAGGACATTACCGAAAGAAAACATGCCGAAGAAAAAATCCGGATTTTAAATGAAGAATTGGAAATGCGCGTTGTTGAGCGCACCAAAGAACTGGAAAAACGCAGCAAGGAACTCATTGACAATGAAATGACATTACTTAAACTTGTTGATGACCTGAATATTAAGTCGGAAGAACTTCAGCGAAGCTCCCTGCAACTCGAAGCCGCAAACAAAGAACTGGAAGCTTTCAGCTATTCCGTTTCGCACGATTTAAGAGCCCCGTTACGTGCTATCAGCGGATTTGTAAGCATTTTACTTGAAGATTACGGACAGATTCTGGATGACGAAGGAAAGCGCATATGTAACATCATCTATTCGAATGCTTTAAAAATGGGACAATTGATCGACGATCTTTTATCCTTTTCCAGACTGATCAGAAGCGAATTGCGGCACTCCAAAATTGATATGGAAAGCATGGTAAAAAGTATCATTTCCGAATTTGAATCGGTTCAGGACTTGTCGGGAAAAACCATTATTATTGAAGAACTTCCGACTGTTATGGGCGATCCAAACCTGATTAAACAAGTATGGATCAATCTTTTGTCGAATGCTGTTAAATACTCATCAAAAGAAGAACATGCCACCATTAAAATAGGTTCGTACACCGAGCAAAACGAGCATGTTTATTTTGTTGAAGACAATGGTGTTGGCTTCAATATGGATTATGCGCACAAACTGTTCGGTGTATTTCACCGCTTGCACAGCGTCAACGAATTTGAAGGTACAGGTGTTGGCCTGGCCATTGTTCAGCGAATTATTAGCCGGCATTTTGGGCGCGTTTGGGCCTATGGCAAAGTGGGCATCGGGGCCAAGTTCTTTTTTGCTTTGCCAGCCAGCTAGTTTCATTCAACACATTTCAGGCCATCTGTTATTAATTCAAAATAGTTATATTTAAGGTACATAAAAAACCCACAACACTGATAACCATATGGAAGACCTAAACGCAGTTGAAATTCTGATTGTGGAAGATAACCCTCAGGATGCTGAATTGACTCTAAGGGCAATCCGGAAAAATAACCTGGCCAACAAATTTTATGTTGTCGAGGATGGAGAAGAAGCTTTGGATTTCATCTTTTGCAGAGGAAAATATGCCAGCCGAAATTTCTCGAACCCTCCAAAGGTCATTTTCCTTGATCTAAAATTGCCAAAGATCAGTGGACTTGAAGTACTTCAGGAGATAAAATCAGACCAACGTACCAAATCGCTTCCTGTTGTTATGGTAACATCATCGCGTGAAGACCCGGATATCAGGAAAGCATATGAACTTGGCGTAAACAGTTATGTGGTAAAACCTGTAAATTTTGAGGATTTTTTAAATGCCATGTCGCAAACCGGGCTTTACTGGCTTTTGGTAAACCAACCTCCTAGAAACTAGAATTTTGACAATAAAATCACTTCATTATCATGAACCAATTTTATCGGATTTTACTTGTTGAAGATGAAGCAATCGACGCTGAACTCAATAAACGGGAAATAAGAAAAGCGCTACCTTTCAGCACATTCGAAATCGTTGACAACAAAATTGATTACCTGGGGCAAATCGAAACATTTATCCCGGATATCATTATTTCTGACTTTAATATGCCATCGTTTGACGGACTTTCAGCATTGAAAATTGCACAGGAAGTGTGTCCGCATGTACCTTTCATCATGGTTACCGGATCGATAAATGAAGATACAGCGGTTGAATGCATGAAATCCGGGGCTTCTGACTATGTACTTAAAGACTCGCTTAAAAGATTAGGTTCTTCGGTAGTTAACGCTCTCGAGCAAAGCCAAATCAGGAAAGAGCGTTTGGAAGCATTTGAAACCATCAAACTCAACGAAGCCAAATACAGGTACATGTTTCACAATAATCCACAGCCAATGTGGATATACGATGTTGACACACTTGATTTTCTTGAAGTTAACGAAGCCGCCATCAGGCACTATGGATACACCCAAAAAGAATTTCTTTCGATGAACCTTAAAGAAATTCTCACCGATGAAGATGACTGTAATCAAATTGAAAAACTGCACGCCTCCGGACATAAATCAAATAAAGCCAACGAGTTTACTCACAAAAAAAAGAATGGTGATGTAATTTCAGTCGAGACTTTATCGCATGCCATCATTTTTAACCAAAAAAACGCCAGACACGTACTAATCAACGATATTACTGAACGCAAAAAATCGGAAGCAGCCCTCCGTGCAAGCGAAGAGCGATTCCGCACCTTACTCGATAATGTTTCAAATATCTCGGTTCAGGGTTATAGTCCCGATGGCACCGTAAAATACTGGAACAAAGCCAGTGAAACACTTTACCAGTACACCAGGGATGAGGCCATGGGCAAAAATCTTCTGGACCTTATCATTCCTGACGATATGCGCGATGGAGTGAAAAATGCAATACAGCAAATGATTGATCAGGGCCAGGGTAATCCGGCGGAAGAACTGATTCTGCAAAAAAAAGATGGATCAGAAGTACCTGTTTATTCCAATCATTCAATTATTCAGATTCCGGGTAAAGAAAAAGAACTCTTTTGCATTGATGTTGACCTGACTGCCAGGAAAGAAGCTGAGGAGAAACTTATCCGGGAACGCAAACTACTTCGCATACTCATTGATAATTTGCCGGCAACTATTTATATTAAGGATGCTGAATGCCGCAAAATAATTGCCAATCGCGCCGATCTGGACATTGCCGGAGCAAAATCGGAAGCCGAGGTCTTCGGAAAAACAGATATCGAGTGCTACAACAATGAAATAGGTTTACGAGGTTATCTGGATGACAGGAAAGTTATCGAGACTGGCGAAGCTATTCTTAACAGCGAAGAAGATTTCTACGATATAAATGGAAACCTGCGCTGGCTGCTTACCTCAAAGATTCCGTTGACCGACGAAAATGGCAAAATAAGCGGTCTGGTAGGTATTGGGCGCGATATTACTGAACAAAAACTGGCACAAGAGCAAATCCTTAAACTTTCGAAAGCCATTGAACAGAGTCCTGTCTCAATAGAAATTACTGATGTAAACGGAATTATTGAGTATGTAAATCCATGCTTTTGTGAAACCACCGGATATTCGTTCGATGAAATTATTGGGGAGCATGCCCGGATACTGCGGTCGGATAAAATGCCTGCTGAAACCTATCAGGATTTATGGGAAACAATTGGGGCGGGCGGTATCTGGAAACGGGAACTTCTCAACCGGAAAAAAAACGGCGAAACTTTTTGGGAATCCGTAACCCTTACCTCAATCAAGAATGACAAGGGCAGTATCACAAACTATATAGCGCTGAAGGAAAATGTGTCGGAACGCAAGTTAATGGAAGCCGAACTGATACAAGCCAAGGAAAAAGCGGAAGAAAGCGACCGGCTCAAATCGGCATTCCTGGCAAACATGTCGCACGAAATTCGCACCCCTCTTAACAGTATAATAGGATTTTCCGAATTGCTTGGTGATGCTGATTTTGATCAGGAGCAAAAAAACGAATTTATCAGAACTATTGTTGAAAACGGAAATAGCTTATTATCAATCATTAGCGACATTATGGACTTCTCGATGCTTGAAGCACATCAAATGAAAGTACGAAAAGAAAACTTCTCGACGAAAAAGTTGCTTAATGATTTGCGAAACGATTTCAGTAAAAAGGCAGTTCAAAAAGGAATTGAATTAAAATTAACTCAACATCCATACAATGAAGATATTACATTGACAAGCGACTTATATCGAATCAAACAGATTTTTAATAATCTGATTGGGAACTCACTTAAATTTACCAAAGAAGGTGGTCGCATCGAAGTTGGATATGAGGTAAATGAGCATGAAGTGACTTTTCACGTAAAAGATACCGGAATTGGAATTGCTCCGGAATATCACCAATCGATTTTTGAACGCTTTCGGCAAATCGACCTTGCAAAAACCCGCCGTTATGGTGGAAATGGCTTGGGATTATCCATTTCGAAGAATCTGGCAGAACTACTCGGCGGAAACATTTGGGTTGAATCGGTTCCAGAGCAGTATTCGAACTTCTTCTTTACCATACCTTATAAAAAGCAATGAGGAATAATTACCGGCGTTTGCGACCTTTAATCATTACGAAAATCACCACCAAGACTATAACCGAGATCAAAATCAAATAAAACCGGGTATCAGATTCCGAAGATTTTGCAGGTGTAGCTGATGAAGCAGACACTATTGGCTGTGCTGTGGCATAACCTTCAAACCAACCGGAAAGATCGACCCGATTCTCAAGCTTGTTTTCAAATTCATCAGGAAGCTGCGAAAAGAAATCAAACCCGGTAGCTTTCTCCACCTCGTCAACCGTTACGGCAAAATCGGTTAATGGCCGGTCGGTTTTACTGTTTGGCAACAAAAAAGCAATTATTTTGGGTTTATCGGTCTCGTCATAAATAATTTTAAAGAAATATCCCGGAACCAGAACTTTATCTGCACCTATAACACCCTTGCTATCGGCAAATACAGGTCCGGTAACTATCTGTATTTTATGCTCTTTTTCAGCCCATTTCCGAACATCAGTTTCAAGGTCTTTCCAAATGCCACGATTAAACTCAGGAGCCTGAGGACTTATATTTGACATTAAAAAACTCTCTTCCATGGCAACCGGATCAAAATCCATATCGGCGGCCGGGCAAAGATGCCCCCGATCAAAACCACTTTTCGTGTAATCAGCCGATTTTGCCGAGCCCGTTGGAACCATCTTGTCCACCTTAAACTTATTACTTCTCTCCTGTCCTCCTTTAACAACCATACTATCGGTCAAAGTATAATATACCCAGTTCGCTTGCTCAAATTTTTCGTTATACGAGAGTACGTAATACGTATGTCTAACAATATCTTTAGCAGGCATGGGAATAAAATCAGTAGATCGGGCAATCCCGGAGGCACTGATAATCATCAATAATAAAGCGGATAAGAATTTCACAGATCAGATATTTAGCCGTTAAAAATTAAAAGTGCAAATTAACCCATTCCTGAAAACTAAATTACATTTGTCGAAAAATTTACGCCGATGACAAACGGAGATAAACATTTCAGTGAAAATGACCGGATTTTTTATTCTGACGGCTATCGCCTGGCTCTGGCAGCCATAGAAAAAGGACTATCAAATGACACATTGTTTTTGGCAATTGAATCGCTTTACCAGGCCATTGATGGGTTAAATGATTCAATCATTGCACTGGCCGAAAGACAAAACATAAAGGTTGCCTGTTTCAAAGGCTGCCATTGGTGTTGCCACCAAGCTGTTTTTGCCAACTCGTATGAACTTCACTTTTTGTCAGAAAAGATTAAAGATAAATTCAGCGCAAATGAGCTTGCTGAAATATTAAATAAAACCGAAGAAAAAAGTTCTATCACTTCAAAATTGACCGAGGAGCAGATTCTCAAATACAAATTTCCATGTCCATTACTCGTTGAAGGAGCTTGTTCAATTTATTCGGCACGACCAATGGCCTGCAGAATATACCTGTCAACAAAACTGGATACCTGCCTTGAGTTTTACAATCATCCTGAAAACGAATCCAATTTCCCTGCCCTGATTGAGTTCCCGTTACGTGCCGGAAGAATGCTCAATGAAGGTTTCAGGGCTGCATTGAAAGAACATGGCATTGAAACTGCTGAGTTCAGGCTGGAAGAAGGACTTCGCATTGTTTTAAAAAATGCTCAACCATCATTCTGATATTCAGGAAACTAATCATTCAATACGATCTCAATTTGAATAAAAATTTCAGAATAAAAATGTTCATAACTATCTGAAAAAGACAGAAAATACATTGCATATAACTTTCAAACAACCACTTAAAAGTTATCAACAATTGTTAATAACTTCAGATGACAATCTTTTCAATCAAAATTGAATTTTTACTTGACTTTAGGGGGTCAGATGTATTAACTTTATACTATCAGACAAGCCATAAAAAGCTGCTTTGAAAGAATGGAGAAGTGAGAGGTACTTAGTTGTACTTCTGATCTGATCAGCCGAATCTGCGGGTTCGCATTCATTGAGAAGCTGAAGTTCGGGTCGAAACAGTTTATGTCAGGCCTATCAACAAATGGATGATCCGTAAAACGTTCACAAAAATGTTGATCCTTACAGCGGCAGAATACCGATGACTTCAGTCATCGCAATGTTCAGCTAAAAGCGAAAGAATCTACTGGTTCAATTTAGCTTTTCACTGATAAAAAGTTGAAAAACTTGACATGAGTGGCAAAAAGGAACTTCGTTCGGGAAGGCAATTCTTCGGAAGAGCCGAACGAACAGCTGGAATGTAATGCTGTAGTAAGCTTTACAGGAAAGCTCGAGGTTGCAAAAAATGGTTGAAGAAACCGGATGGAGCAGCCAGCTTTAATAACCGTAGTCTGGCACCTAGGAAAACCGCAAGGTGGACTAAAGTGGATGGGAACATTCCGGCGAGGATTGTTCCCATTCGTGTTTTTAGTCCGGCCTTCATTTGAAAATTTATATCATTTTTTTCGCACATAATTTTACTACTTTTGTCGCATCGAAAAAAAACAAGGGTGGAAAAAGACAATATAGAACAGGTTTTCAGAAAATTTACAGAACTAAATGTGCTGGTTCTGGGCGATGCCATGGTTGACAATTATTTATGGGGAAAAGTTGACCGTGTTTCTCCTGAAGCGCCCATTCCAATTGTAACAGTTACCAAACAGGAGAACAGACTGGGAGGAGCTGGAAATGTATCTCTGAATATTCAGGCACTTGGAGCCACTCCTTTTCTTGTATCAGTTATTGGCAACGATGAAAAAGGTCGTGTTTTCTCTGAATTGATGGAAGAAAACCACTTGACAAGCGAAGGCATTTTCGTTGAAGAGTCGCGCATGACCACCATAAAAACCCGGATAATAAGTGGAGGACAACAAATTTCGAGGGTTGATCAGGAAATTTCAACTCTTATAAAACCTGAACTCGAGCAAAAATTATTTGAAAAGATTTCTGAAATCATCGAGCAAAATCAGATTAACATTATCATTTTCGTCGACTACGACAAAGGTGTTATTACCCCCGGCCTGATAAAGAATGTTATTGATCTGGCAAAAACTAAAGACATCTTTACGGTAGCAGATCCAAAAAACCGGAATTTTAACAATTACGAGCGTGTTGACCTTTTTAAGCCAAACTTTAAAGAATTTAAAGAAGGGCTGAAGCTGGAGATTGAGAAAACTGACATGCAGGAATTAAAGCTTATTTCTGAAGCTTTCAAAAAAGAGAAACAAATAGGATTGCTTTTTATTACACTATCTGAATTGGGAGTCTTTTTGACCAACGGGGTCAAGCAAAACTACTACCCTGCAGAAATTCGGGATATAGCTGATGTTTCGGGCGCAGGCGATACTGTAGTTGCTGCCGCGAGTTTATGCCTGGCCGCAGGATTGCCAATTCCGTTTATGGCACAGCTCTCTAACCTGGCAGGAGGACTTGTGTGCGAGAAACTTGGTGTTGTGCCAATAGACTTGAAGCAGCTGAAAAAAGAAGCAAAAAAAATTCAGGTTTATTAATTCGGTCTTTTGCAAATGATAAAACACCGGAAATGTGGACTGATTGAAAATCAATTCAGTTAAATGTGGATATGTAGCGTAAATTAAACCTGTTAATTCCTTGGACATTTTTTACACTCACTTAATCAACTATTTCACAAACACATACACTCAAATTAAGTTTAATTAATAAATTAATTCGACTCGTTTATACTTTTAAATATTAACTTTGGAACTTACCAAATAAGTAGTTTTTTGTATGGGAAAAGTAATTGCACTTGCAAACCAAAAAGGAGGAGTTGGAAAAACCACAACCGCGATAAATCTGGCCGCAAGTTTAGCTGTTTTAGAATATAAGGTCTTAATTATAGATGCTGATCCTCAGGCCAATGCCACTTCAGGCGTGGGTTTTGATGTGAAAAATGTAAAAACCAGCATTTACGAATGTATTGTTGATGAACTCGATCCCAGAAAAATCATATTAAACACAGAAATTCCAGGATTAGATTTAATTCCATCGCACATTGACTTAGTTGGTGCTGAAATCGAGATGCTTAACTTACCCAACAGGGAAAAAGTACTAAGACATGTAATTGAGAAAATAAGGGCAGATTATGATTTTATTTTTATCGATTGCTCTCCTTCGTTAGGTTTAATCACTGTGAATTCGCTTACTGCTGCCGACTCAGTAATCATTCCGGTTCAATGTGAGTATTTTGCATTGGAAGGACTTGGAAAACTTTTAAATACCATCAAAATTATCCAGACCAAACTGCATCCTGAACTCGAAATAGAAGGATTCCTGCTCACAATGTACGATTCACGTTTAAATCTGTCGAACCAGGTTCAGGAAGAAGTGAAGAAACATTTTCAGGAGATGGTATTCGAATCAGTTATCTCGAGAAATATTAAGCTAAGTGAAGCGCCAAGCTATGGTCAGCCAGCTATTTTGTACGATGCAACATCGAAGGGTGCAGCCAGCTACATGAATCTGGCCCGCGAACTCTTGCAGAACAATGGAATGACTAAAATAAAGAATTCAGAAAAAATTATTGAATAAGACCCGTAAATCATGGCAAAAAAAAGCGCATTGGGAAGAGGTTTAGGTGCTTTAATTGATGGAGCAAACGATGCACCAGTGGTTGAAGCAAGTTCCTCAATTAATGAAATTGAGATCTCGAAAATTGTTGCCAATCCCTATCAACCACGAACCAAATTCGACGAAGACGCATTAAATGAATTGGCTGCCTCGATTAAAGAAATCGGGATTATTCAGCCAATAACCCTTCGTAAAATCGACGAAGATCAATACCAGATCATTGCAGGAGAAAGGAGGTTCAGAGCTTCAAAACTAGCCGGACTGACAACCATTCCGGCATATGTGCGAACTGCCGATGACGAAGGAATGCTTGAGATGGCCCTTGTTGAGAACATCCAGAGGGAAGATCTTGATGCCATAGAAATTGCGCTTAGCTACCAGCGACTGATTGACGAATGCAAACTAACTCAGGAAAATTTGAGCGACAGAGTTGGCAAAAAAAGATCGACTGTGACCAATTACCTCCGTTTGCTGAAACTTCCTGCCCGAATACAAAAGGGAATTGTTGAAAAAAACATTTCGATGGGCCATGCCAGGGCACTGGTGAACATTCAGGATTCGGAAATGCAGCTGATGATTTTTGATGAAATCATTAAAAATGAATTTTCGGTTCGCAGAGTGGAAGAAATTGTCAGGAACTATAACGAAAACAGCGAAAGTTTCCAGCCAGCTGAAAAAGTTAAAAAGCCGAAATTCCCATCCGAGTATCAGGACCTTCATCATCACCTCAGCAAACACTTTCAATCAAAAGTCGATTTCAGGATGGACAAAACCGGTAAAGGCAAGATTATCATACCTTTTGGATCGACTAAAGACCTTGAGCGCATATTAGGAATCCTTGATCAACTAGATGCATAGAACAAGTAAAAACATACCTTATAACCGGCCTTTTGGATGGCTGCTGTTGATCCTGTTTTTTACAACAGGATTTTCTGCCTATAGCCAGAAGACGGAGTCTGATTCGACGCAAACAAAGAAATCAGAGGTGATACATTCGCCTCGCAGAGCCACCATATATTCGGCTGTTTTGCCCGGTTTGGGGCAGATTTACAACCGTAAATACTGGAAAGTTCCGCTCATTTACGGAGGCTTTGTAACTTTCGGATACTTTATTAACTTTAACAACGATCAATATATCACATATAGGCAGGCGTATTCTGACATTATAGATAATGATCCGACCACAAATTCTCATTTATATCTAAAGGTTAATCCATCATTATTAAAACCAGAGAATAAGGCTGATTATACTCAAGCCCTAAGGATTGCAAAGGATGGATCAAGAAGAAACAGAGATTTAGTGGTGATCAGTACGGCTGTTTTTTATGCGTTAAACATTATTGATGCCAGCGTTGATGCTCACTTTTTTAATTTCGACATCGGCGACGATTTAACTATTAACTGGGTCCCTGGCCCAATGATTTGTGCCGATCAGAAATTGATTGGCTTGCATTGCAGATTCACATTTTAACGAGAGCTTATGAGGATATTAAAGCTGACAGTAGTCTTACTAACCATTGCCGGACTCAATTCATTTGCGTTCAGTTTGAAAAAAGAAAGCATTCGAAAAGCATGTACAATAAATGTTGGTTCACTCGACACCATCAGCGGATACGAAAAATATTATTCGATTCCTGACGAAACAATGAATAAGTTCTTTTCGGATAAGCTCGACAGTATGTTGAGCAGCTGGTATGTACAAAATGCTTTTCTTCTTGATAGTACGGAACTGGCAGAAGCCGATACACTTAAACAAACACTCCCCGATTCAATTTATATTCAACGGCTGCAATCGTTACAATCTGCCGTAAGCCTTTCGTACAACAATACGGTAAAAGGGTTCATTACGATGTACACCGTTAGGAAACCCAAGCAGGTGGCTGTAATGCTAGGTTTGGCAAACTATTATTTCCCCATGTTTGAAGAAGCTTTGGCGAAATACGGACTTCCGATGGAATTGAAATATCTTCCTATTATCGAATCCGCACTAAATCCGGGAGCCAACTCAGTTGCCAGCGCTATCGGGTTATGGCAATTCATGTATTCGACCGGAAAAATGTATAAACTTGAAATCAGCACGTTTGTTGATGAACGCCGCGATCCGCAAAAGGCTACTGACGCCGCGGTTCGATATCTTCGCGATTTGTACAATATTTATAAAGACTGGCACCTTGTAATTGCGGCCTATAACTGCGGTCCTGGTAACGTGAACAAAGCGATAAAACGCTGTGGCGACGTAAAAGACTACTGGAAAATTTACTATCGCTTACCCAAAGAAACCCGTGGATATGTACCGGCATTTATAGCGGCCAACTATGTCATGAATTTTTATCAGAGCCACAATATTTTACCAAAAACTCCAGATTTCCCAATCATTACTGATACTCTGATGGTAAACGATTACCTTCATTTTAACCAGATATCAGAAATAATTGGCATTCCGGTTGAGCAAATCCGCAGCCTGAACCCACAGTATCGCCGCGATATTATTCCGGCCAGCAAGGAAAAAGCCTACAGCCTGGTTTTGCCGCAGGATGAAGTTTCGGCGTACCTCGAAAACGAGTCAACCATTCACGATCACCGCAGAACTGAATTCTTCCCGAACAACCAGATTGTTAACCCACAAGGATATATTGCCAGTCATAGTCCAAGCGATATAAAGGGACGAGACAAAGTTACCTACACGGTAAAGTCGGGCGATAACCTGGGACTGATTTCTGCCTGGTTCAGAGTCAGAAGTGCCGACTTGAAATACTGGAATGATATTCGGAAAAACTTCCTGAAAGCGGGTCAGAAATTAGTTATTTATGTTCCTGAGGGTCAAGGCGAACATTACAGCAAGCTCAACAAGAAAAGTTTTGCCGAAAAACAACGGTCGCTTAAAGAAAAACCAGTAGTTAGTTCTACACAAAACCTTGCAAGTACTGTCAAGAAGCAAACTACAGAAACAAAAATAGCTCAGGCAGTAACTTCTACACCTCCGGCTGACAAGAAAGATACAATTACCACTGAGAAGAAAGCAGAATCAACTGAAAAAGCTGAATTCGTGTATTATAAAGTGTTAAAAGGCGATAACTTTTGGACCATTGCTAAAAAATTCCCCGGCGTTACCAACAGCGATATCATGAGGCTCAATAACATTACTAAAGCAACAAGCCTAAAGGTTGGCCAGATATTAAAAATCCTTCCAAAGGCCTGAAAATAGCATTTTCAACCCAAACTATAAAACAGAAAAGCCGCTCAAGTTTGATGAGCGGCTTTTCTGTTTTTAGCCCAGCCTAAAATATCTGGATATGCCTGGAATAATAATTTTAGGTGCTATTTACAGAATATATTTCTTTGCCAGTCCTTTTGCAATCAGAATATCATTCAGACAATAAAAATCACTAATCGTTCTGATATCGTTTAATCCAGCGAGCAGACTTTGATCAATTTTAACGTAAACCATTGCAAGGTATCGTCCGTACTTTTCACGCTTGTCCTTAATGGTTTCAATTATTACGGCATCGTTTTCCTTCAAATGTTCTTTAACGAATTCGGATGCTACATTACCCTTCTCCCACTCTGATGAGCCTTTTTTAACGCCAAATACCTCGGGGGTGTCAATTCCGTAAAGCCTTATCTTTTCACTGTGAATCCAAGAAGAAAGGCCTAAATCGATGTCGATTTCAAGAGTATCGCCATCAACTACTTTCCGAACAATTGCATTGTATTGATACATAACTTGAGCTTTTCAGTTTACAAACAACAAGTTACAAAAAAAGCTGCCCGTAAGCAGCTTTTTCAGAAATTATTTTCGAGGTTTCATTCCTTGTTGTTTCGACATCTCTTCCAGTTTTTGCTGAAACTTCGATTTCACAACCGGTTTCTTTTTATTCAACTGGATCTGAGCCCTGATCTTTTCTTCGTCAATCATGAAGCGGAATACGTACATCTGACCGATTGTAATCACGTTAGCCAGGAAATAATAGTAAC